>CAWHFY010000013.1:0-192439 GCA_963828755.1 uncultured Solirubrobacterales bacterium
CCAGGCGACGTTGTCATCGTCCCCAGCCGGATCCGGCCACATCGTCAGGCAGAAGTAGACCCACGGCGCCTCGGGGACCGTCAACGCGAGCGCGCTGTTGTCGGTGCGGGCGACCGCTCCGCCCATCGGGGCGAGGATGAGCTGGCCGAACGGCGCCGGGATTCCCTCCGCGTGCTCGAGGATGACGTCGATCGCATCGTCGGACAGCTCCCGCAACCAGTCGATCTTGAAGTACTCGCGGATTCCGGTCGGGTTCCCGGCGTCGAGCATCTGCTGCAGCGCCGCGTACGGCATCGGCTGGACCATGTCGACGATCGGTTCCGCCGCCTCTCGCAGCGGTCGCAGAGCCTCGACCCCCTCCTCGGGCGGGCCGACGTAGCAGTAGACGATGCCCACCGCCGGCTGTCCGCGCAGATCCTCGGGGACGAAGTCCTCGGGCGGCGCCGTGATCAGCGCCAGACCTCCGCAGACCTGGTCGGGCGCGGCCTCGATGAAGTCGCGATAGAGCCGGATCAGCTCGCGAGCCCGGGAGCGCGGATAGACGAGCATCCCACCGGTCACGATCGGGCCGACCGGATGCAAGCGAAACTCGAAGCTGGTGACGACGCCGAAGTTCCCGCCGCCCCCGCGCAGCCCCCAGAACAGGTCGGCGTTCTCGTCCGCGCTGGCCGTGACGACGCGTGCCGTCGGCGACGACGACCTCCGCCGAAAGCAGGCTCTCGCAGGTGACCCCGTACATCCGCTCCAGCCAGCCGCTGCCGCTGCCGAGCGAGAGCCCTCCGACCCCGGTGTCGGAGACGCGGCCGCCGGTGACGGCGAGCCCGTGCGCCTGCGAAGCGGCGTCGAGGTCGGCCCACAGCGCGCCGCCTTGGACGCGAGCCGTGCGCTCCTCGGGGTCGACCTCGACCGCATTCATCGGCTGAAGATCGATCACGATCCCGTCGTCGCAGGTGCTGTAGCCGGGCGTCGAATGAGCGCCGCCGCGCACGGCGATCAGGCGGCCGGTGTCGCGTCCGAAGCGGACCGCGGCGACCACGTCATCGGTGGAGTTGCACGACACGATCAGCGCCGGGCGTCGGTCGATCCTGCCGTTCCAAACGCGACGCGCCTCCTCGTACGTCGGATCCCCGGGACCGATCACCGACCCGCTGATGTCGGACCGAAGCTGCTCGACCGTCGCGCTGTCGATTGCGGTCTGGCTCACGCTTACCCCCTCCGTGCTGTGGCGGTCAACCGCGCCCATGCGGGCCGCGGACGACGTCAACCTACATCCGCAGGCACGCAGATCCAAGCCGCGAGTCGCCACGTGCACTGCCTCTCGAGTCGCCGCTGTCTCGACGCCGGTCCGGTCCTCTGACCGGGCCGGCCGGCGCCCGCCGGTAGGGTGAGCGGATGCCCTACCGTCGCCTCGCCGTCGCCCTGATCGCCGTCATCGCCCTCTCCTTCGCGGCGACCGCCTCGGCGAAGCCCCCGGCGGGCCCGAAGCTGACCGTGCCGAAGGCCGATCTCGCCGCGGCCTTCCACTGCCCGCGCCCGGTCGAAAACGCGACCAACACCCCGATCATGCTCGTCACGGGCACCGGCGCGAGCGGCGAGCAGGCGTACCTGATCGGCGAGGGCGCGTTCGAGGCCTACGGCCATCCGGTCTGTTACGTCGACTTCCCCGACTTCACCACGGCCGACATCCAGGTCTCCGTCCAGTACTTGGTCTACGGCCTGCGCCGCGAGGCGGCGCATTCGGGCCGCAAGGTCGCCGTCTTCGGGATCAGCCAGGGCGGGCTGTTGCCCCGGTTCGCGCTCACCTACTGGCCGGATCTGCGCGGCAAGGTCTCCGACGTACTCGCTGCGGCCGGCACCCAGCACGGCAGCAACGTCGGCAAGGCGTCGGGCAACCCGTGCTCCGCGGCCAACCCGTGCACGCCGGCCGGCTGGCAGCAGCAGAAGGGCTCCAACCTGCTGAACGCCCTCAACTCGCAACCCGATGAGACGCCCGGCAACGTCTCCTACACGACCGTGCGCTCGCTCACCGACGAAACGGTTCAGCCCCAGGGCGGCAAGCACCCGACCTCGGCGCTCGAGGGAGCCTCCAACATCCTGATCCAGGACGTCTGCCCGGGCCGCACAACGACCCATATCGGCACCGCGCTCGACTCGGTCACCTTCGCGGCCTTCGACGACGCGATCGTCCACAAGGGCGCCGCCAAGGTCTCGCGCCTGCCGAGCGACGTGTGCTCGCACCCGTACGCGCCGGGCCTCGACGAGGCGACCGCGGCGGCGCTGCTCAGCGCGGCGGACGGGCTCACCTCGGGTCAGAGCGCGGCGGCGCCGAAGCTGACGGCCGAGCCGAAGGTGAAGCCGTACGTGAAGCGGCTGCCCTAGCCGGGCTGATCCGCCGGTGAGTACCGGTCGAGGTCGTCGATGTTGGTCGAGGTATGGCCGCCGGTGCCGATCAGCAGCTCGAGGTCATGGGGGCGGCTGGCGATCCGCAGCGCGTCGCGCATCGTCACCTTGCCGTCGGTGACCGCCCGGTAGAGAGCCTGGTCGAAGGTCTGCATCCCGTAGTACTCACCCTCGGCGATCACGTCGATCAGTGACCCCGTCTCCTCGGGGTCGAGGATCAGGTCGTGGGCGCGGCCGGTCATCCGGAGGATCTCGCAGATCGCCATCCGTCCCTCGCCGTCGGCGGTGCGGACGAGCCGTTGCGACACGATCCCCTTCAGGGTCCCGGCGAGCATCGCGCGCACCTGCTGGCGCTCGTTGCCCTCGAACAGATCGATGATCCGGTTGACGGTCTCCGGCGCGTCGACCGTGTGCAGGGTCGAGAGCACGAGGTGCCCGGTCTCGGCCGCCGACAGCGCCGCGCGCGCGGTTTCCTGGTCGCGCATCTCGCCGACCAGGATCACGTCGGGGTCTTGGCGCATCACGTGGCGCAGCGCCGTGCGGAAGCTGTCGGTGTCGAGGCCGACCTCGCGCTGGTCAATCGACGCGAGGCGGTCGGCGTGCATGTACTCGATCGGGTCCTCGATGGTGACGATGTGCTTGCGGTAGGTGCGGTTGATGTGGTCGACCATCGCCGCGAGGGTCGTGGACTTGCCCGAACCGGTCGAGCCGGTGACGAGCACGATCCCTCGATCCTCGTCAGCGAGCTTGGTGATCGCCTCGGGGAGGCCGAGCTCGGCCACCGTCGGCACCGAGCTCGGCACCACCCGGAGAACCAGCGAGATCGTCCCGCGCTGCTTGAACGCGTTGACTCGAAATCGCGCCAGGCCCGGGACCGCGTACGCGAAGTCGGCCTCGTGGCGGTCCTCGAACTCGCGGATCCGCGAGTTCGGGATCAGCTGATGCAGGACCTCCTCGGTCTCGTGCGCCTCGAGGACCGACGCCTCCGAGTCAACGTAGCGCAGGGTCCCGTCGACCCGAATCAGGGGCCGGTTGCCAACCTTCAGGTGGAGGTCGGAGCCGCCCTCGGCCAAGAGCGCCCGCAGCGGCGTCGCGAAGTCGTAGGTTGACTCGTTCACGCTCTAGCCATCGGACGCTCCGGCACTCCACTGAAGGGTGGCGGACACCTATCCCCCTCCGGGGCCACCACCTAGCTGATGCCATGTCCGGCTTCACTGAGGCCTAGCGGTTCAGCGCCGGCGGGTAGCGGTTGACCTCGATCCCGCCGCGGCGACGCAGCGCCACCCGGTCGTCCGGGCGCGCTTTGCGGGCCTTCGGGCCGAAGACCGTGACCAGGTTGACGTAGAGCGGCACCGGCCGGCCATGGCCGTCGACGGCGCTGTGGCGCAGCTCCAGCACGCCGGCCTTGCGGTACGTACAGACGCGCTCGGCGCGGGTGCAGTTGGAGCCGTTGTTCTCGGCGATCTCGCCGCGGTCCAGGGCGTGGTGGCGGACGAAGTTGCCCTGGCGGATCGCGGTCGGGGAGTCGGCCAGGATGAGCCGGGCGCTCGTGCGAACCGCGTAGCGCCAGCCGCGAGATGTCGGTGCGCAGGGTCGCCCCGACCTCGAGCTGTTCGCCGTCGCGCAGGCGGTCGAGCCGCAGCGAGTAGGCGACCCGGCGGTGGAAGTCGAGGCGCAGGTGGCGGCGGCGCGGGTGGTCGGTCGTCTCGCGCTCGATAGTCCCTGGCCCGGACGTCGCGCAGCCGAACGACGTTGATCCGTCCCCGGTCCTGCGGGATCCGCCCGTCTGGGCGCTGGCCGCCAATCATCAGCAGGTCCCCGCGCCGGGCACGGGGATTGTGGGCGTCGACGACGAGGTTGAGGTGGCAGCGATCGAGCGCGCAGGGCAACCGCGCCGGGTCGCCGATCGCGAGCTCGGCGCCGCTGAACACGAGCACGCAGTGATGCTCGAAGTCCGGGCGCTGCTGCGTGCAGGTCTCGGTCTCGGGGGCGGCGAGCGGGAGCGCGTCCGGCCCCCCGATCGTCGCGGCGTCCGGGGCCAGGACCAGCCGGGCGCGCACCCGCGGGTCGTAGTGGTAAACGGGCCCGACGCAGCGCGGGCTGCGGTAGTTGCAGTTGTTGGTCACCTGCAACTCGGCGCTGACCCGCAGCAGATCGCCGCGCGCCAGGTCAGGCAGGCGCCCGGGCCGCATCGACATCGCCACCCGCGGCCGACGCCCGGCGCGACGCGTGATCGCGACCGTCTTCACGAGCTCGGAGTCGTTGCCGGTCGTCGCCACCTCGACGCTCGGGCCGGGAGCGCCGCCTGCACCGCCGAGCCGCAACGGCGAGGATCGCCGTCGCGGCGATCGCCACGCCCGCCCCAGACGCCAGCCTTATCGCGGACATCGCGCCGATCCTAAGCCGCCGCTCAGCCGTGAAAGGCGGCGAGGCGTTCCGCCTCCTCGTCGACGCCGATCCGCGCCGATTTGTCGAGCCGCTCGAACGGCTCGATCGCCACCCGGCCCTGCTCGTAGCGCCAGGTGCCCGCGACCCTGCCGTTCACGAGGAAGGTCGCGACCGACTGCGGCGTCTTCGTGCTGAACACCTTCGGCCGATGTCGCTCGGGGAGGATCTGCGACCGGCGAGCGTGGACCAGCAGCGTCGCGTCCCAGGTCGGCAGGAAGCGCGCCGGAGCCGGCGTCCGCGGGTCCGGCAGCGGCAGGCGCGGCAGGTCGACGAGCTCCTCGCCGTCCTCGGCGCGGAAACGGCGCAGCTCGAGCAGTTCGAGCGCCGTCCCGGACCTCCACCAGCCCGAGCCCCGCCCAGTCGGCGATCTCCGCGGCACTGCCAGGCCCGAAGCCGCGCAGGTAGCTGCGCGCCAGCTCGGCGGTCGCCTCGGCGGGTTCGAGCTCAGGCGGTGGGCCGATCCAGTCGGCGGCGTCGGCGAACAGATCGGCGCGGCGGCGATCCCAGGTCCCCGACGGCGGCACCCGGACCAGGTCGAGCCAGGCGTTGATCCCGCTGACCCCGGGCGCTCCGAGGCCGATCGTTTCCTGCAACACCTTCCGCTCGACCGGGCCATCATCGAAGAGCGGCCGGACGCGCGCGACGGCTTCGTCCATCTGGGCGGGGGTCGCCAGCTTGCGTGTCCGCACCCACTCGCGGCGGCGGCGCTCGACGGTCGCGGCCGAGAACACCCACCAGTCGCGCGGCGTCAGGAGGTGGATCGTGGCGCGCAGCGAGGTCCCCTGGACCACGGTGCGGCGCTCGAGCGCCCGGGTCAGCTGCTCGCGCTCGAAGCCCTCGATCCGGCTCCACAGCCCGACGTACATCGCGGGCGCGTACTGGGCCTGGATTCCGGCGATCCGCTCCAGCGCGTTCGTCAGCGAGAGGCGGCTGCGATCGAGGAGCAACTGGCGCGCGAGCAGAGCGCGGTTGAGCTCGGCCTCGGTGAGGGTTCGCGGCCGCGGCGCCACGCGCTCAGCGAGGCCACAGATCGCCATCGGCGATCTCGAGCAGGTTGCCTGCCGGATCGTGGAAGTACAGCGAGCGGCGCCCACCCTCCCAGTCGTGCTCGTGCGTGATCTCGACCCCGGCGGCGCCCAACCGCTGACGCCACCGGTCGTACTGATTCGGGATCAGCGGCGAGCAGGCAGACGTGACCCGGGCCGGTCGGGCCGTGATCGGCGATCGGGCTCCGCGCCGGTCGAGCTCCTCGCGGTCGAAGAGCAGCACGACCCCGGCCCCGACGCGCAGCGCCAACCCGCCGGGCCAGCTCGAGACGGGGCGCAGGCCGAGCGTCTCGACGTACAGGGCGCGCATCGCCTCGGCTTGCTCCGGCCGGTGATAGACGCAGGTCTCGAGCACGCCCGAGAACCGCGGCGGTGCCTCGCTCACGAGCGGGCGGGGCCGCCCGGCGGGATCGAGACGAGCATCCGCAGCCGGCGGCGCAGCCCGCCGGCGGAGAGGGCCCGGCGAACGGCGCGGCGCTCGACCGGACCGGGCGGAGGCGACATCGTCGGGCCGAACCGATGCGCGCGCAGACCGGCCGCGTAGGCGCGGATCGCGGCGCGCGCCGACCCGGTCGAGCGCCGCTCGATCGCGAGCAGGGTCGTTCGCGGCCCGATCCGCCAGCCGGCGCGGCGCAACGCCTCGGTCAGCTCGGCGACCTGGGCCTCGGTCTGCTCGCCGCTGCGCAGCCGGCGGCGGCGGCGCGAGACGACAAGCGCGAAGGTCCCCGCCGCGAGGCAGATCACCGCGAGGACGATCGTCCCGGCGGGGGCCCAGGAGCTCGACGAGGTTCGACTCGACCGGGGCCGGCGCGTTCGTGTCGACGCGGCCGCCGCGGCTCTGCCCGGTGACGTCCGCGCGGGTCGGGTTCGGTGCCGGGCCGCGGAACTCGGCGGCGTAGTCGCCGCCGAGGCGCTGTGACTCAGCCGGCGCGGCGTCCGGGGTCGGGTCGAAGGTCACCCACCCGATCCCGCGGAAGTAGGCCTCGACCCACGAATGGGCATCGGTGTCGTGGACCTCGTAGGTGCCGCTGCTCGGGTCAAGCGTGCCGGGCGCAAAGCCGGAGACCACCCTGGCCGGGATTCCCACCATCCGCAGCATCAGGCCCATCGTCCCGGCGAACTGCTGGCAGTAGCCGGACCGATCATCGAACAGGAAGGACGGCAGCGGGTACGTGTGCGGCGGGACGTTCGGGTCATAGGCGTAGTCGCCGCGCAGGTGGTCCTGAATCGCGCGGACCGCGTCGTAGGGCGTCCGCGCATCGGCGATCCAGGACCGGGCGAGGCGGTAGGTGGGGCCGTACGGCGAGGCGAGCACCTGGGCGGTCGTCGTCGGGTCTCGCTCTCCCCAGAGCGGCATCGGCACCGCGGGCTCGGGCGCCTGCGTCACCCCGTCCGCGGACGGCAACGAGAGCAGGGTCGATCCGTTGAAACGGCGCTCCGAGCTGGCGACCGGCGCCTCGCGGAGCTGATCGGGGGTCGGCTGCGGCACGTAGGCGACGACCGAGTACTTGTCGCCGCGCTCGAGCGGCTCGCCGACATGGCTGAGCGTCCCGTCGCCGCTCGCCAGGGTGCCGCTGAGGCCGTCGATCGACTCGGTGAGCCCGGTGCCGATCACGACGTCGCTACTCAGCGCCCGCAGCTCGAAGGTCGCGTCGGCAACCCAGCCCGGGTGCTTGCGCTCGAGCGCGCCCCCCGGCACCGAACTGCGTGCCCTCACCTCGGGGGCCGCGTCCGGGTCGCCGGGCAGCGCCCGCTGCCACCCGTAGCCGTCGAAGCGGTCGAGCACGCTCGCCTTCCAATAGAGGGGCGCCGAGGTGTCGACGCTCATCACCGTCGTGCCCTCTCGCGGCCAGTCGAGCGGGCCGTAGCTGTGGTTCCACTCGAAGCTGACCGTCCGCTGGGCGCCGAACCACGACCAGTTCTCGTAGTCCCACCAGGCCGGCCCGTTGAGCTTCGCGGTCGCGGGCAGCGCGAGCACCCCGGCGCCGAAGGCAACCGCCAGGGCGGCGGCGCGGCGGCCGGGCTGCAGGCGCGGGGCCCAGAGCCAGGCGACCGCGAGCACCAGCAGGACGATCCCCCAGAACGCCTCCGCCCCGGGGTTGTCGAGCGTGGCAGCGATCCCGTAGGCGATCAGCAGCACGGCGAGCGCCGCCGTCCGCGCCGGGCCGCGACGCCGGACCGGCCAGAAGGCGATCATCCCCGCGAGGGCGACCAGCGCCGGGGCGCCGAGCACCAGGGTCAGTCGGATCCACGGGTCGGACCCGGCGTAGGGCAGCTCGGCCTGCTCGATCCCGCCCATGCCGCCCTGGATCTGCGTCCGCAGCTCACCCCACTGGGCCGGCGCGAGCAGGTGCGCCGGCAGGCCGGCGGCGACCAGTGCCCCGATCATGGTCGCGAACGCGACCGCGATGCAGAGGGTCCGGCGACCGCCCCGCGACCCGATCCGGGCGAGCAGCTGAAGCGCGATCGCCCCGGCGGCGACCACCAGCAATGCCAGCGCCTGGCGGTCGGCCGACGAGGGCTCGACCAGACGCGCCCACAACGCCATCGAGAACGCCGCGATGAGCACGAACAGGCCGAGCTCGACCGCGAACGGAAGCGGCCGCTCGGCGACCGCGGCAGCTGGTTCGACCACGCCCGGCGAGACCCGCCGGCCCGGCTTCGAGGCCAATCGCAGCGCCGCTCAAGCGACCCGCTCCAGCGGCTTGGTCGAGCGAGCACCGACGCGACGCCCCTCGCAGCCGGAGACCAGCAGCGCGGGCGAGCCGCGGCCGCTGACCCCGGGGCCGACCAGATAACGCGGGCCGGAGGCGAGGCGCAGGACGCTCGGCAGGACGGGGCTCGCCCGCGCGGTGACCCAGAAGACCGCGCCCGAGCGTTGCACGCGAGAGACGGCGGGCGCCGTGGTGGTCGGCTCGATCAGTGCCAGGCGGGCGTGGACGGCGGCCCAACCTCGCAGCTGGGCCTCGACCGGGGTCGCGCGGCGATCGCCGGGCAGGACGATCGAGCAGCCACCCTCGCGGGCGAGGTGCCAGCACAGCGAGCCGGCGGCACGCACGGCGGCATCGAGCGCCTCCGGCGAGGCCGGGCGCGACGCGTCGAGGACGACCAGCGGCGCGGTGTCGGCGCCCGCGACCAGCCGGCGCTCGATCAGCTCGCCGGTTCGCGCGACGGCGGGCCAGTGGATGCGCGACGCCGGGCTGCCCTCGCGATACGCGCGCAGGCCGTCGATCTCGAGCTCGATCGCGCGCGAGTCGAGCCTTCCGGCCGCGGCTCCCGTCCTCGAGCCCGGCGAGCAGGTTGGAGCCGTCCGCTCCGCGGCCGCCGAACAGCACCGGATCGATCCGCGGCAGGACGAGGAGCTCGCTCGCGCGGTCGGAGACGAGCTCGCGCGCGCAGAGCCCGATCGGGTCGCGGACGACGAGCCGGGCCGGCGCGATCCGCCGGCGGCCGCGCCCCTCGAGCCGGACCTCGCGGTCGAGGGTCCCGTCCCAGCGCGGCCCGACGGCGACCGGCTCGTCGAGCACCGGGTCGGTGAGCTCACCGCCCGGGCAGCGGCACGCGACGGCCCTCGGCGCGAATGCGCAAGCGAAATGCATCCCCCTCCACCACCCGCGAGGGACCCGGCTCGCGGACGAGCCTGCGCGGGGTCGCGAGCCAGACCGAGGCAAGCGCCAGCGCCGCCAGGCCGAGCAGGCCGAGACCGCAGACCAGTAGCGACGGCGAGCCGAATCCAAACCCGGCGAGGACCAGCGCCGCGCCGAAGATCCCGGCGGTCGGCGCGGCGCTCATCGGCGGCCGCTCAGAGCGCCGGAACGCGCTCGAGCGCGTCGTCGACAATCGCGCTCGCATCGCCCTGCGCCGCCTCCGGGGCGAGCAGGAGCCGATGGGAGAGCACCGCCGTCGCGAGCGACTGGACGTCGTCGGGAAGCGCGTGGTCGCGACCCTCGAGCGCCGCGAGGGCCTTCGCGGCGCGGAAGAGCATCAGCACCGCGCGCGGGCTGGCGCCCAGCTCGACCCGGGTGTCGGTGCGGGTCGCCTCGCCAAGCGCGACCGCGTAGCGGCGCAGCGGCTCGCTGCCGTGGACGGCGGCGACGGCTACCTGGGCGGCGCGCACCGTGTTCACGTCGGTAACCGGCCCGAGGTCGTGGACGCGGTCGTGCGCAGCGTGCTGCTCGAGCATCTCCGCCTCGTCCGCGGCGCTCGGGTAGCCGAGCGAGACGCGGACCATGAAGCGGTCGAGCTGCGCCTCGGGCAGCGGGTAGGTGCCCTCGTACTCGGCCGGGTTCTGGGTCGCAAGGACGACGAACGGGCGCGCCAGCTCATGCTGGTTGCCGTCGACGGTGACGTGGCGCTCCTGCATGCACTCGAGCAGGCCGGACTGGGTCTTCGGCGAGCTGCGGTTGATCTCGTCGACGAGGACGACGTTGGCGAACACCGGCCCGGGGTGGAATTCGAAGCGGGTCTCGCGCTGGTCGAAGACGTTGGTGCCGACGATGTCGGCGGGAAGTAGGTCGGCGGTGCACTGGACGCGCGCGTAGTCGGCATCGATCGAACGGGCGAGCGCCCGGGCGAGCGCCGTCTTGCCGACCCCCGGGTAGTCCTCGATCAGAACGTGCCCCTCGGCGAACAGCGCCACCAAGAGGTCGCGAACGACGGCGTCGTCGACCTTGACCGCCGCCTTGATGTTCTCCCGCAGCCGCCGACCAACTTCCGCCACACCGGCCGGGTCCAGTTCAGGGACCGTCGCCACGACACCAATAGTACGGACGCTCGTTGTGGGGGGCGGGCGGGCTAGCCGAAGGTTCGTGCCGGGGTCCCACCTCGGCGCTCGCTCCCCGGGATGCGCCCCGGTCGCACGACTCGTGGCGGCAGGCCATCCCGAGCCGACGGCGATCCTTCACCGCAGGGCGCAAGGTAGAGAGGCGGCCGGACGCCGAGGTGGTCGCGGTCACCCCAGGGATGTAACGCGTTCGCCGGGCCGGCGGCAAGGGGTCCACGGCCATTTGCGAGAACGTGCAAAACCTTGCCGGGTGCCGAGCGGCGCGCCAGCCTCGCGACAACCCCTCGCGAGCGAAAGGACCGCCGATGCTCACCAAGTCCCGTCTGCTGATCGTCCTCGCCGTCGCCATCGCGACCGCTCTTTTCGTCGCCGCGTGCGGCGGTGACTCGGATTCGAGCAGCAGCTCCAGCTCGGCGATCAGCGACCAGTTCGCCGCGCCGGTCGAGGCGCCCGCGAATGCCAAGCAGGGCGGCGCCCTGACGGTGCTCGCAGCTTCGGACGTCGACTACATCGATCCGGGCGCGACGTACTACCAGTTCGGCTACATGGTCACCAGCGCGACGCAGTCGCCGCTGGTCGCCTACGCGCCGGACGACATCGACGCCGAGCCGCAGCTGGCAGCCGAGCAGCCGACGGTCTCGGCCGACGGCAAGACGATCACCTACAAGCTGCGCGACGACGTCAAGTTCTCGCCCCCGGTCAATCGCACTGTGACCGCGGCGGACGTCAAGTACGCGATCGAGCGCGCGCTGTTGCCGGGCGTCGCGAACGGTTACGCGCAGACGTACTTCAACGGCGTCGTCGGTTTCGACGACGCGGTGAAGCAGGCGCAGAGCGATCCGACCGGAGGCGCGCCCGACATCAGCGGCATCACCGCCCCGGACGACACGACCCTGGTGATCAAGCTCGACAACACGTCCGCGATCGGCGTCCAGGGCGCGCTGTCGCTGCCGATCTCGGCGCCCGTGCCGGAGGAGTACGCGAAGCAGTTCGACGCGGAGAACCCGTCGACCTACGGCGACCACCAGGTCTCCTCGGGCCCGTACATGATCGAGAACGACGCCCAGGGCAACCTGACCGGCTACACGCCGAACAAGGAGATCCACCTCGTCCGCAATCCCAATTGGAAGGCGTCGGCCGCGGACTTCCGGCCCGCTTACCTGGACGACATCACGATCCAGGAGGGCTTCTCGGACACGGTCTCGGCGAGCAAGAAGATCATGGCCGGCTCGGCGATGGTCAACGGCGACTTCACCACGCCGCCGAGCGTCATCAAGCAGGCCGCAACCTCGGGTGAGGAGGGACAGCTCACGCTCACCCCGAGCGGCGGCAACCGCTACGTCGCGCTCAACACGACGGTGCCCCCGTTCGACGACATCAACGTGCGCAAGGCCGTGATCGCCAACGCGAACCGGACCGATCTGCGCAACACCCGCGGCGGCGAGCTCACCGGCCCGGTGGCCTCGCACTTCATCCCGCCGGAGTTTCCAGGGTTCGAGCAGGCCGGCGGCCTCAAGGGCCCGGACCTCGACTACCTCGCCAACCCCGACGGCGACCCCGATCTCGCAGCCGAGTACATGAAGAAGGCCGGCTACGAGAGCGGCAAGTGCGAGGGCTCCGACTGCGAGATCACGATGGTCGGCGACGACTCGCCCCCCGGTTCGGATACCGCCGAGGTGGTGAAGAGCCAGTTCGCGGAGCTCGGCTTCAAGGTGAACCTGCAGAAGGCCACCCACGACGTCATGTACACGAAGTTCTGCTGGGTGCCGGAGAACACCCCGGACGCCTGCCCGAACTTCGGCTGGCTGAAGGACTTCAACGACGGCCAGGCGATGTTCGACGCCACGCTCAACGGCGAGAACATCCTCCCGGAGAACAACTCGAACGCGTCGCTGCTCGACGACCCGGCGCTGAACAAGGCGATCGATCAGGCGAAGCTGATCTTCGACCCGCAGAAGCGCGACCAGGCATGGGGCGACATCGACCGCCAGGCCATGGCCCTCGCGCCGATCATCCCCTACATCTGGGACAACCAGGCGAACATCCAGTCCGCCGACGTCGCCGGAGTGGTCAACAAGTTCAACGCCAACTGGGACCTCGCGTTCACCTCCCTGAAGGACTGACGCGGGGTCCCGCAGCGACCGTCAGTGGCTCTCGTAGAGCTCGACCAAGCGCGACCCGCGAGCGGTCCGGTGCACGACGACGGTGCGGCCGCGCCGCTCGCGGACGATCAGGCCGGAGGCCTCCATCGCGCTGACGTGATGGGTCGCGGCGCTCGGGACGGCGACCAGCGTCTCGGCCAGCCGGCCAATCGTCCGCGGGCGCTCGAGCTCGCGCAGCAGGCGGGCACGCTGCTGGCCGACGAGCGCATCGAGCGCCGCGTTCCGGCGCTCGATGTCGCGCGGGTCGCGCCAGGCATCGGCGAGCGGATGGGCGATCCAGTCGAGCGTCCCGTCCTCGTGCAGGCCGGCGCCGGCCGACTCGGGCCCGCCAAGGATTGGGATCAGGGTCAGGCCGCGCTCGGGTAGGCGGAGGGTGCGCAGCACCGGGTCGGGCAGCATCCAGGAGCCGTCGGCGACGCTCGCTCGCGGGTGCAGGCCGCCGACGAGCTCGGCCACCGCGCCGCGCACGCAGGCCGAGCCGACCCGCGAGAGCTCGCGGTCGAACAGCTCGGCCGCGGCGGACCACTGGCGCTCGACCCCCTTCCAGGCGCGCCGCAGGGCGGTCGCGTAGCGCGGGAGCCAGCGGCGCGGGTCGCGGGCGACGACGCCCCAGGGCCCGGCCGGCTGCTCGCCGCAGGCGAACGAGATGTCGTCGAGGACAACCTGCGCCGGAAGCTCGGCGATCCGGTCGAGCTCCTCGCCGAGCGCCTTCGCGGTCGGCGCGCGGCGCGGCATCACGCTCGCCGGGATGAACCCGCCGGGGCGGACGGCCAGTGGACTGAGCGCCGCGACGTCGCCGCGCTCGAGCTCGGCTCGGACGCTCTCGAGCCACCCGTGCGGGGCGCCGCGGTGGGCGCCGACCGCATCGGCGGCGAGCGCGAACAGCGTCGGCGCCGGACTGATCTCGACCCGGATCGGGCGGCGCTCGAGCTCCGCCAGGTCCAGGGTCGCGTGGGCCCTCACGGCCGGATCAGCCGGCCGCCGAGATCTTCTGCCCCCGTCGCGTCTGCTCGCTCATCGGCGCACCTCCCCGTAATCGACAGTTCGCGGCAGGATTGATCCAGGCCGGGGTGAGAGCACTCCCAGACGGCGGTACGAATCGGGTAAGACTCAGGCCGGGACGGAGGCCGACTCCGGGACGACTTCGGGCAGGCGCAGGATGATCACGGCGCCCTCGCCGTCCGCGTTCGCGGCGACCACCGTGCCGCCCTGCGTCTCGGCCACCTGGCGCACGATCGCGAGCCCGAGGCCGGAGCCGGGCAGACCGCGGGCGGTCGCCGAGCGATAAAAGCGGTCGAAGACGCGCGGCAGGTCCTCCGGCGCGAAGCCGGGGCCGTGGTCGCGGACCGAGAGCTCGCCGGCGGCGACGCTGATCTCGACCGTGCCGCCCGGCGGGCTCCACTTGACCGCGTTGTCGATCAGGTTCGCGATCGCTCGCTCCACCCGCCGCTCGGCGGCGCGCACGAAGCACGGCTCGGCGTCGAGGTCGAACGAGATCCCGGGCGCGGACGGCCGGCGACGCTCGACCGCCTCGGCGACCAACACGTCGAGGCGCAGCACGGTCGCCGGCTCCTGCTCGTGATCGGCGTCGCGGGCGAGCTCGACCAGGTCGCCGACGAGCTCGGTCAGCTCCTCGAGCTGGCCGGTGACGTCGTCGAGCAGCTCCTGACGCTCGCTATCTCCGAGCAGGTCCGAGTGAGTCAGCACCTCGATGTTGGTGCGCAGGCTGGCAAGCGGCGTGCGGAGCTCGTGCGAGGCGTCGGCGACCAGCTGGCGCTGGGCGTCGAGCGACTCGTCCAGGGCGTTCAGCATCAGGTTGAAGCTCGCCGCCAGCGCCGCGAGCTCGTCGGTGCCCCCGACGTCGATCCTGCGGCTGAGGTCGCGGGTGGTCGCGACCTGCTCGGCCGCGCGGCGCAGGCGCTCGACCGGGGCGACGGCCGCACGCGAGACGAAGTAGCCGAGCACGCCGGCGAGCGCGATCCCGCCGAGGCTGACGAGGGCGAGCACGACGGCGAGCTGGCTCAGCGTGTCGTCGGCCTCGTCCAGCTGCCGGGCGACCTGGATCGCACGACCGGGCTCGATCTGCGCCGTGTAGACGCGCAGGTGCGAGCCGCCGATCTCGGTCTCGGAGAAGTAGGGCTCGCGGTCGCCGGCCGCGACCTCCCGCGCCTCGGCGATCGCGGGCAGGTCGGTGCGCGGGCCCTTCGGCCTGATCACCGGCCCGTCGGCGTCGACGAGTTGGGCGTAGACGCTGCGCCCGCCGAGCGGGCCGCTCGGCAGATAGAGACGGGCGGCGGCGTTCGGCCCGGTGCCGCCCGCCGGGACGAGCTCGGAGCGGCCGCCGTCCGCGGAGCGCCGGATCTCCAGCGCCGGCGGGTCGCTCGAGCTCAGCAGCGGGACGTCGAACGTCTCGGTCACGTCGCGGCGCAGCTCGGTGTCGACCCGGTCGCGGAGCTCGTTGCGAACGAGCACGTAGGTGACGATCGAGACCCCGGCGACCGCGATCGCCGCCGCGAGGCCTGAGAGCAGGACGATCCGGCGGCGAAAGCTCACGGCTCGCGCAGCACGTAGCCGACGCCGCGCACGGTGTGGATCAGCCGCGGCTCGCCATCGGCCTCGGTCTTGCGCCGCAGGTAGCCGATGTAGACGTCGAGCGCCTTGGAGCCCGGACCGAAGTCGTACTGCCAGACGCGCTCGAAGATCACCTCGCGCGAGAGCACGCGGCGCGGGTTCTGCAGGAACAGCTCCAGCAACAGGTGCTCGGTGCGGGTGAGCTCGACCGGGCGCTCACCGCGGCTGACCTCATAGGTCACCGGGTCGAGCCGCAGGTCGGCGAAGGCGAGCGGCCACTCGCCCGGCGTGTCGCCGGCGCGGCGCAGCAGGGCGCGCACCCGGGCGAGCAGCTCCTCGAGCGCGAACGGCTTCACTAGGTAGTCGTCGGCGCCCGCCTCGAGTCCCTCGACCCGGTCGGACACCGCGTCGCGAGCGGTCAGCATCAGGATCGGGGTGCGGTCACCGCGGGCGCGCAGAGCCCTGCAGACCTCGAGCCCGTCGAGCCCCGGCATCAGGACGTCGAGCACGACCAGGTCGGGATCGAGCTCGGCCGCAGTGCTCAGACCCTCCGCCCCATCGGCCGCGAGCGCGACGTCGAATCCCCCGAGCTCGAGCGCGCGTTTGAGCGCAGCGCGCATCGGCGGCTCGTCGTCGACGACCAGCAGCTGCCTTCCGTCGAGATCTCCCGGTGCTTGCGACACCTCGCACATTGTGTCGAGCGATGGTAAGAGCGGCGTAGTGACTCGCCGGTCCGAGCAAAGAAAAGCGGTCCGGGGGCGACCTGGCTCTGCCTGCCCTCGCACGTAGCCTGCGTGCGATAGAAGCTTTGCCGATCTCCTTCGAGAGGGCCGGCAACTTGGCTTTCGTCGCCGAATTCCTCTCTCCCGAACCGCAGGACCAATTTATGACCGGGCGCCGGGGATTGCAAGGGGGCCACCTTTTACATTCCCGCAATCTGCGGGAAAACGCAGCGACTCGGCGGCCTCAACGGCGGCGGCTTGGCTTTGCTGCGCTCCGCCTCGCCGGTCCTGGACGCCGGGGGCTCCTTGCGGGCGAGCTCGCGCAGGTTGCGCACCGCGCGGCCGACCAGGAGCGCGATCATGGTGATCGCGATCGCGAGCCCGATCAGGTCGAAGACGGTCAGCTGCAGGTCGGCGACGACGAAGTCGAGCGCGGCGCCGAGCGACCACGACGGTGTTGAGCGCGATCAGGATCAGGCGGATCTCGGTCGGGCCGACGTAGCCGTAGCCGATCGAGAACCGGTTGAAGGCGAAGCTCTCGAGGTAGACGTTGATCGAGAGGATCAGATAGGCGACGACGATCAGGGTCCCGATCGAGAGCAGCATCAGCGGCGAGAGGCCGAGGCCGATCCCGATCGCCGCGGTCGCGATCGCGTCGACGAGGTGGTCGAGGTAGTAGCCGTAGGTCGGGCGCTCGATCCCGCGCACCCGGGCCAGGGTCCCGTCGAGCGAGTCGCCGAACCACTGCACGACGAGCAGGGCGCTCGCGACCCAGAGC
The DNA here is from genome assembly GCA_963828755.1 of uncultured Solirubrobacterales bacterium. GTDB lineage: Bacteria > Actinomycetota > Thermoleophilia > Solirubrobacterales > 70-9 > WHSW01. Next base: position 16,911 of record CAWHFY010000013.1, read on the forward strand.
CAGTCGAGCGAGTCGTTGGAGAGCTGGTAGGCGACCGCGATCCCGAGCGCCGCCGAGACCCCGAGCGCGGTCAGGTCGTCGGGCAGGATCCAGCGCGGCAGCCGCGCGGCGATCCACCGCAGCAGGCGCTTCTCGGGCTTCGCGAGCAGGAAGCTGGGCTCGCGGGTCGCCTCGACCGATCGTTCCAGGTCCGCCATCGCCCATCCCTACCCGGGCGGGCGGTCCGGGTTTCTCGGCGAGCCCGGTGCCCCCGGGGCCCTGCAGCTGGTCGGCCCGGCGAGCGAGATCGACGAGCTCGGCCCGCGAGCACTGGGACCGCTCGCACGATCCACACCAGGCGATGGTCGGCGGTCTCGCCCACTCTGGGCGTGTGATCTTCGCCGCCGGAGCTGTGATGGTCGCCGTCTTCTTCACCTTCGCGCTCTCAGGGCCGCTGCCGCCGAAGGAGATGGGGGTGATCCTGGGCGTGGCCGTCCTGCTCGACGCATTGCTGATCCGCCTCCTGCTTCTCCCGGTGCTGCTCCGCCTCGCCGGGCATTGGGCGTGGTGGCAACCGCGCTGGCTGGACCGAGTCCTGCCCGATGTGAGATTCGGGCATGGCGACGGCGGTGCCGCCCCGGTCCAGGTGGCGCCTGGCGGGTAGCCTCGCGTCCCGTGAGCGAGAGCGGACGGATCGCGCTGGTCACCGGGGCGTCGAGCGGCATCGGCGCCGAGACCGTGCGTGCGCTGGCGGCGGCCGGCTATCGAGACCGTCGCCGCGGCGCGGCGCCTGGAGCGCTGCGAGGCGCTCGCCGCTGAGGTCGGCGGCCGAGCGCTGGCGCTCGACGTCACCGATCCGGAGTCGGTCAGCCGGCTCGCCGACGAGCTGCCGCGGGTCGACGCAGTCGTCCACAGCGCCGGCGGCGCGCTCGGGCTCGAGCCGGTTGCCGAGGCCGACGAGGACCGGTGGCGCGAGATGTTCGAATCGAACGTGCTCGGCGTCGTCCGGGTGACTAAGGCGCTGCTGCCGGCCCTGCGCCGCGGGACCGACCCGAGCATCGTGATCATCGGCTCGGTCGCCGGGGTCGAGGTCTACGAGGGCGGCGGCGGCTACACCGCCGCCAAGCACGCCGCGCACGCGATCGCCGAGACGCTGCGGCTCGAGTTGCACCGCGAGCAGATCCGGGTGACCGAGATCGCTCCCGGGATGGTCGAGACCGAGTTCTCGCTGATTCGCTTCGAGGGCGACGCCGAGCGCGCCGCCGGCGTCTACGACGGGATCGACCCGCTGACCGCGACCGACATCGCCGAGCTGATCGCGTTCTGCGTCACCCGCCCGGGCCGCGTCGACGTCGACTACGTCTCGGTCAAGCCCACCGCCCAGGCGACCGCGAAGATCGCCCACCGGCGCGAGTAGCGGCTAGACGTCGCGCAGCGTGATCGGCCCGCTGGTCGCGCCGCTGATCAGCTGACGCACGAGCGGTTGATCGGATTCGAACACCTCCGCTGCCGGGCCGCTCTCGACGATTCGCCCGTCGCTGATCACCGCGAGGTTGTCGGCGAGATGGCGGGCGGCGCTCATGTTGTGCGTGGAGACGAGGAAGGTGGCGCCGCTCTGGCGCTGGGCGTCGGCGAGCATCTCGCAGAGCAGCGAGAGCCGCACCCCGTCGATCCCCGAGTCGAAGTCGTCGACGATCACGATCCTCGCCTCCAGCGCCAGCGCCCGGGCGATCGCGACCCGCTTCGCCATCCCGGCCGAGAGCTGATCGGGCATCGCATCAGCGCGATCGCGCAGCCCGACCATCTCGAGGTTGGCCATCGTCGCCTCGTGCACCTGGGCCTCGGACCAGCGATGGCGCTGTCGCAGGGCGAAGGCGACGTTCTCGTAGACGTTGATCGAGAAGAACAACCCGCAGGTGAACGGCAGCGTGCCCTGGATCACCACCGCCATTCCGCTGGCGCAGCCGGTTGAGCTCCTCGTCGGAGATGCGCGCGAGGTCGTGGCCCTCGACCTCGACCCGGCCGCGGTCGGGGTGCATGAGGCCGACGATGTGGCTGATCGTGACCGTCTTGCCCGCCCCGGAGGGACCGAGCAGCACGGTGATCTCGCCCGCCGGGACGCTGAGGTCGACCTGGTCGAGCACCGTCGCTCGGCCAAACCGCTTGATCACGCCGCTGAGCTGGATCGCCGGCCGATCCGCTTCGTCTCTCGGCATGACGTCGAGTCTAAGCGCTCTACCATCACCGTCGATGCGCATCGACGAGCTGCTCGCGAACCAGCGGCCGGTGTTCTCGGTCGAGTTCTTCCCCCCGAAGACGGAGGAGGGCCTCGAGTTGCTGTTCGAGACCGTCGCGGCGCTGAAGCCGCTCCAGCCCGACTACGTCTCGGTCACCTACGGCGCCGGCGGCGCGACCCGCGACGGCACGGTCGAGATCTCGGAGCGGATCAAGCGCGAGCACGGGCTCGAGGTGATGGCCCACCTGAGCTGCGTCGGCGAGACCCGCGAAGGGCTGGCCTCGATCCTCGAGCGGTTCGCCGAGATCGGAATCGACAACGTCCTGGCGCTGCGCGGCGACCCGCCTCGCGGGGAGGAGAACTTCACGCCCCCCGACGACGGCCTCTCCTCGGCGGCGGCGCTGACCGGGTTCATCGGCGAGCGCCACGGTTTCTCGATCGGCGGCGCCTGCTTTCCCGAGGTCCACCCGGAGGCCGACGACCTCGCCTCCGACCTCGCCTACCTGAAGACCAAGGTCGACGCCGGAGCCACCTTCCTGATCACGCAGCTGTTCTTCGACAACGGCCGCTATTTCGACTTCGTCGCCGCGGCGCGCGAGATCGGGATCGACGTGCCGATCATCCCCGGGGTGATCCCGATCACGTCGTTCGGCCAGGTGGCGCGGATCTGCGACCTCTGCGACGCGACGATCCCGGCCGAGCTCGAGTCGGCGATGCGGGCGCTCGGCGGCGACCAGGAGGCCGAGGCGCTGCTCGGCGTCGCCTACGCCGCCCAGCAGTGCGAGGAGCTGCTCGCCGGCGGGTGCCCCGGGAGTCCACTTCTACGCTCTCAACCGCGCTCCGGCAACCCGTGCCGTGCTCGCGGCACTGCGGGCATCGCAACCGTGGGAGCGCGCCGAGCGCGCCGAATCGGCCCGAGCCGCCCACTAAAGTCCCGCCGGTGACGGCCAGGGAAGGTTCGTTTCGGTTCAACGGGCATCGGATCGCCTACGCCGAGTTCGGCGAGGGCGAGCGAGCGCTGGTGCTCGCCCACGGGCTGCTGATGAACCGGCACATGTACGACCGGCTCGCTCCGGCGATGGCGAAGCGCGGGATCCGTGTGATCAGCGTCGATCTGCTCGGCCACGGCGCCTCCGACATGCCGACCGACATGCGCGCCTACAACATGCCCGCGTTCGGCGACCAGCTCGCCGCCCTGTGCGACCACCTGGGGCTCGACCGCCCGATCGTCGGCGGCACTTCGCTGGGCGCCAACGCGGCGCTCGAACTGGCGACCCGCCACCCGCGCACGGCGCGCGGGCTGTTCATCGAGATGCCGGTGCTCGACAACGCCCTGGTCGCCGCCGGGTTGATCTTCCTCCCGATCCTGCTCTCGCTGCGGGTCGCGAAGCCCGCCCTGCGCGGCGTCGCCGCGGTCACCAACCGCATCCCCCGCACGCACTTCCTGGTCGACATCCTGCTCGACTGGACCCGGCGCCCGCCGGAGGCCTCGGAGGCGGTGCTCGAGGGGATCCTGTTCGGCCGCACCGCGCCGCCGCGCGAGGAGCGCCAGCTGATCGGACTGCCAGCGCTGGTGATCGGCCACCCCGCCGACCCGCTGCATCCCTTCACCGACTCCGACATGGTCGCCGAGGAGATGCCGCGGGCGCGCCTGGTCGACGCCGAGTCGATCTTCGAGTGGCGCGTCAACCCCGACCGCCTCGACGACGAGCTCGGGGCCTTCATCGACGACGTTTACGCCTCCGAGCAGGCGGAGAACGCCGCGGGAGCGGCCGCCTGAGCGACCTCGGCAGCCCTTGAGGGCAGCTGAAGGTTGTCCGCTACTCTGCGCCGTCGATGTCGAGCAAGAGCGAACGTGAACGGCGCCGCGCCGAGCGCCTGGCCGCCGAGCAGGCGGCCGCCTCATCCGACCGCCGGAGGCTGATCCTCGGTTACGTCGTCGCCGGCGGGCTCGCGCTCGCCGTCGTCGTCGGGCTCGTGATCGTCGTCGCCTCCAGCGGCGGCGACAAGACCGCCCAGGTCAACGGCGAGGACATCCCCGAGGCCGCCCACATCCAGGTCAACAGCGGCTACCTGCACGACACGACCCCGGACGGGCGAACCGGACACGCCGCCGCCGGCGATCCAGCAGGGCGATCTGCAGCTCGCCGCCAAGCAGGCCGGCTGCGAGCTGAAGCTCGATCTCCCGGACGAGGGCAACTCGCACGTCACCAAGCAGAGCGACATCCCCGACTACGGCACCAACCCGCCGACCTCGGGCAACCACAACCCCCAGCAGCTCGCCGACGGCGCCTACAGCGAGATGCCCGAGACCTGGTACTTCGTTCACTCGATGGAGCACGGCCGGATCGAGATCCAGTACTCGCCGGAGCTGTCCGAGGCCGACCAGCTCGCGCTCAAGGGCGTCTTCGACCAGCTTCCCGACGGGACCCTGATGTTCCCGAACTCCGAGATGCCCTACGACGTCGCGGTCACCGCCTGGACCCAGCTGCTCGGCTGCCCCAAGTACGACGGCGCCGCCACCCTCGACGCGGTGCGCGACTTCCGCGACACCTACCGCGGCCTCGGCCCCGAGCCGCTGCCGATGACCGTCTCGGGCTGAATCTCCCCAATCGGGGTCCGGATCGGCTTGCCGCCGACCCGGACCTGCAAACCTGACTCGGCCGGCGAACCTTCGCCCGGCGAAGCGTGTTTGAGCTCTTGATGCAGCGAATCAGATTGCGATACCTGCTGCCCGCGGCGGTCCTCGCCGCGTTCGTCTGGGTGGCGGCGCCGGCGCTCAGCTCGCAGCCGTACCTGCCCGGCGCGGTGGACTTCGAGCAGCGCCTCGGCGCAATCGAGCCGGCGGCCGACCTGCCGACCGCGAGGCTGCTGACCTCCGCGAAGCGGCTCGGCAAGGGACCGGTCAGCTACCGATCCGCGCCGATCGAGGCGCCCGCTCGCTTCGACCTCGCCGGGCTCGCGGGCGAGCTGCGACCGCTCGAGCTGCGCGCCCGCGACGACGGCGGCGAGTGGAGCGAGTGGGTCGAGGCCGAGGACGGCAACCCGGTGTACTTCGGCGGGGCCGACGAGCTGCAGGTCCGCGCTCGCGGCTGGCGGCCCTCCGGCACCCTTCACTACGTCAACGTCTCGGGCACGACGAGCACCGCCTCAGGCCTGCTCAACGGCGCCCGTGCGGCGATCAACTCCGCCTTCATCAGCGCCACCTCGATCCTCGAGCCGGCGACGGCCGCCGCGGCGCCGGCCGAGCCCTCGATCGTGACCCGGGCCGACTGGGGCGCCAATCTGACCCGCGGCGGCTGTCCGCCCCGCGAGGCCCCTGCGTACGGGACGGTGAAGGCCGGGGTGATTCACCACACGGTCAGCGCCAACGACTACACGGAGGCGGAGGCGCCAGGGATCGTGCTCGGCATCTGCCGCTATCACCGCAACGCGAACGGCTGGAACGACATCGGCTACCAGGCCCTGGTCGACCGCTTCGGCAACATCTACCAGGGGCGCGCCGGCGGCATCCGCAAGGCCGTGATCGGCGCCCAGGCGCAGGGCTTCAACGCCCAGACCACCGCGGTCGCGTCGATCGGCACCCATACGAAGGAGGCGCCGACCCAGGCGGCGACCAAGGCGATCGTGAACTACCTCGCGTGGAAGCTCACCGTGCATCACCTGACCGCCAGCGGCAAGACCACGCTGACCTCCGCCGGCGGCGACTTGAGCCGCTACCCCGCCGGGCGCCGGGTGCGCCTCAACCGGGTGTTCGGCCACGGGACCGTCGGCCTCACCGCGTGCCCGGGCGACGTGCTCGCCGCGATGATCCCGCAGATCCGCAGCCGGATCCAGGCGCGGATCGATCGCTTCGGCGGCGTCACCGAGCCGCCCGGCGGCGGCGTGACGCCGAAGTAGCCGCTCGGCTACGCCCGGTAGGCGGGGAAGAAGTCCCCGGCATCGCGGTCGCCGGCGAGCTCGGCGTACACGTCCGGGTCGCAGACGATCTCGTGGGTCGAGAACGCGAGCTCCGCGTTCGCGAAGCCGCGCTTGAACGCCTCGAGCCCGTCGCCGGCGACGAGGCCGCCGCCGAGGTTGAGCGGCAGCTCCAGCTCGTCGGCGAGGTCGAGCATCGCAACGACCACGTTCTTGAACGGCGAGGCGTCGCGGGCGCGATCGGCGGTGCCCCCGAGGTAGTAGTGGAGGACCCCGTCACTGACCGCGGCGATCGCCGCCGCACCGATCTCGCCCTCGCGGCGCGCGGCCACCAGCCAGCTGCGCTCGAACGACAGCACAGCGTCGAAGTAGTCGCGAGCGAAGAAGTAGCGCTCGGCGGCATCGGCGCGGCGCATCGTCTGCTCGTAGGCGGCCGCGAAGGCGTCGCGGTCCGCGGTGGCGCTGGCCGGGCCGGAGATCGGCTCCACCACCCAGCCGGCCCGGTCGTTGGCGCGCACCTGCTCGGCGAGCCGGGCGCGTACCCGGCGCTCGAGCGCCGGGTCGTGGACGAGCACCTTCGAGCGTTCGCGCGCGCCACCCAGCCAGGGTTCGCCCGCGAGCCGCTCGCGGGCGAAGACGCTGACCAGCCCGGTCGCGCTCCAGTCGACCTGGTCCGGCGCCGGCGCCGATCCCGGTCCGATCACGACGCCACCGGGATAGGCGTACGGGGAGATCGCGTCGATGCGCGGCGCCTCGAGCTCGCGCACGATCAGCGGCACCAACGCCGTGCGCTCGTCGGACTCGATTCGCAGCGTGTGGGTGGCGCCTTCCGCCGCCAGGAACTGCGGCGAGCGGAAGAACTCGTCGCCCGACGCCGCAGCGCCGCCGTCGGCGAGCAGCGCCGCGGTCGCTAGTCCCACCCGGTGAAGTCCTCGGGCAGCAGGCCCCAGACCTGGTTGTCGACCGCCTCGGAGCCGCGGCGGATCGCCTTGCGCATGACGCCCTCGCAGCGAAAGCCGAGGTAGGTGACGACCTTCTGGGCCGCCTCGTTGGTGGCCGGGATCTCGGCGTGGATCCGATGGGCCTCGTACTCGGAGAAGGCGCGGTTGCAGGCCTGGCGCTCGGCCTCGCGGGCGACCCCCTTGCCCCACGCCCCAGGGTCGCCGACCAGCACCGCGAGCTCCGGCCCGAGCTGACGCTCGAGGCCGAACAGGGCGACGAAGCCGACGGCCGTGTCGTCCCCGTCGATCGTGATCGCCCACTTGCGGTCCTCGGAGGTGTCCATCGCTCGCGCGACCCAGCCGGCGGCGTTGTCGAGGGTGAACGAATCGCGACTGCCGACCAGGTCGGCGGTCACCCGCTCGTCGTTGAACCAGCGGTGGACCGCCTCGGCGTCGTCGGGGCGGAAGTCGCGGAGCTCTACCGCGGCGCGGGGCACGTGCGAAACGCTACCCGTAGAGGCCCTGGCCGGTGATCAGCAGCCTGGCGGTGCGGGCGAGGATGCGCAGGTCGAGCGCCGCGGTCCGGTGCTCGACGTACCAGACGTCGAGCTCGATCCGCTCGTCCCACGGGATCCCAGCGCGGCCGTTGACCTGCGCCCACCCGGTCAGCCCGGGCTTCACCTCGAGCCGGCGCCGCTGATGCGGCGTGTACTCGTCGACCTGGGCGGCCAGGGTCGGCCGCGGGCCGACCACCGCCATCTCGCCGCGGACCACGTTGACCAGGTTGGGCAGCTCGTCGAGCGAGAAGCGGCGCAGGAACTCGCCGACGCGGGTCACCCGTGGGTCGCCCGCGAGCACCGGGGTGCCGACGCCGACCGGGTCGTTGCCCGTGTGCATCGTGCGCAACTTGTAGAGCTCGAACTCGACCCCGTCGCGGCCGACCCGTCGCGCCAGGTAGAGGACCGGCCCGCGGGAGTCGAGCTTGATCGCGAGCGCCGCGAGCGCCAGCACCGGCGCCGAGACGACCAGGGCGACGATCGCGATCGCGACATCCAGCCACCGCGGCAGGCCGCGCGAGCGGCGCGCGGCGAGCGGCGAGCGGCGATTCACCTCGTCCCCTCCGCCTTCTCCCACGCCCCCGGCGTCCCGCCGCGCATCCGGTCCCAGAGGCCGGCGGCGATCGAGGCGGTCATCAGCACGTAGTAGCGGGCGATCCGCAGCGGCGCCAGCGGCAGCGGACCGGCGAGCGCCGCGGCGAGCAGCAGCGCGAGCTGTGCCGCGAGGGTGATCGCGTAGACCGTCCCGGCGTCGAGCAGCGCCAGGTTCGTGATCAGGGCGATCAGGTGCAGGAACGGTGACGCGTAGCGGAGCAGCCGGTGGCTGGCGATCTCGAACCCGTAGGCCAGGCCGTAGCCGCGCGGGTCGATCATCCCGTCGCCGACGACCTCGTCCCAGATCCCGCGCATCATCCGCCGCTTGCGGGCGAACTCGCCCTCCGTCGTCGCGACCATCTTCTCCTCCGAGATCGCCGCCGGCGCGTAGACGGAGCGCAGGCCGCGCTTCGCGAGCATGAACGGGAACGAGAGGTCGTGGCTCGACGCGGGCCCGAGCGGGATGTAGGCGGAGGCGCGGACCGCGTAGATCGCGCCGTTGCCCGCGGTGATCCCGGCGAAGCCCGACTCGCGCTCGCGGATCGCCAGCTCGTACCTCCAGTAGGCGCCCTCCTGGTTGGCGCCGCCCTGGTCGAGCAGCCGCGCCTGGCCGCTGACGTAGCCGACGTCCGGGTCGGCGAACGGGGCGACCAGCTCGCGCAGCGCGTCGGGGTCCCAGCTCGCGTTCGCGTCGCTGAACGCCAGCAGCTCGCCGCTGGCGCGCTCGGCGGCGGCGTTCTGGGCGGGCAGCTTGCCGGCTCGCTCGAGCTCGAGCACGTGATCGGCGCCTGCCTCGCGCGCGAGCGCCGCGGTCCGGTCGACCGAGGCGTCGTCGGCGACGATCACCTCGAGCAGCTCGCGCGGGTAATCGAGCGCGAGCGCGTTGACCACCTTGGCCGCGATCACGTCCGCCTCGTCGTGGGCGGCGATGATCAGCGAGACCGACGGCAGCTCGGCCGGCCGGCGGGCCGGCGGGCGCGGCCGCGCGAGGGCGAGCAGCAGCAGCGGGTAGCCGAGGTGGGTGTAGACGAGCAGCCCCACCGAGGCCCAGAAGAGAATCTCGAGCACGGACATCGCGGCGATTATCGGTCCAAGAGCCCGCGATAGACCGCGAGCGTGCGCGCGGCGACCTGGTCCCACGAGTACTCGCCCGCCGCGACGCGCGCCGCGGCGGCGGCGAGTCGCTCGCGGGCCGCCGGGATCGCCGAGCAGTTCCTCGAGCGCCGCGGTAAGCGAGGCGGGATCTCCGGGGGCCACGAGGCGCAGCGCTTCGTCGCGCTCGCCGACCTCGGTGAAGCCGCCGACGGCGCTGGCGATGATCGGCTTCCCGAACGCGAGCGCGGTGTACAGCACGCCGGACTGCTCGATCGCCCGGTAGGGCAGCGCGACGATGTCGGCGCGGCGGAAGAAGGCGGGGATCTCCGGGTCGGTGACGAAGCGGTCGACGAAGCGCACCGTCCCCCGGCAGCGCTCGGCGAGCCGGCGCAGCGGCGCCAGGTCCATCCGCGGCATTCCGACCACCCACAGCTCGGCGCCCTCGATCCCGGCGAAGGCCTCGAGCAGCACGTCGACGCCCTTGTACGGGCGGACGAGGCCGAAGCAGAGGACGACCGGGCCCTCGACCGCGGCGAGCTCGGCGGGCAGAGGAACCTCGTGCGCCTGGTGGGTCAGGTGCTCGAAGGCGCCGTGGGCGATGCGATGCACCCGGGTCGGATCGCTGACCAGCTCGCGCAGCTCGGCCGCCCCGTGCTCGGAGTGCGCGATCACCGCGTCCATGCGATCGAGCAGCGCCCGCTGGCGCCGACGCGCCCGGCCGGAGGCAGGCAGCGGATAGTGGACCGTGTAGACGCGCGGGCGCTTCGGCAGCAGATAGCGATCGACGTCGGGGACGCTGAGCCACTGCAGGTGGACGACGTCCGCGGCGGCGGCGTGGGTGCGCATGCGGCGCATCCCGGGGACGTGCTCGGCCAGCCGCAGCCCGCGGCGCGCGGGCGCCTCGAGCCCGCGCGCGGTCGAGCGGCGGTAAAAGAGCTCGGTCACCTCATAGCCGTCGACCGCGGGCACCGGCCCGTATTCGAACCGGCTCGTGACCAGCTCGACCGCAACGCCCGCGCGCGCCAGCGCCGCGCAGAGGGCGCGGTCATACGGCGGCGTGAAGGCCGGGGGATCGACGATCTGGACCCGCATCGAGGACGATTGTTCCGATGGACCTCAGCTATTGCGTCGTGAACACCAACGGGCGGGAGCTTCTGCTCGCCTGCCTACGGTCGATTCGCGACCACGGGCCGGCCGATCTCGAGACCGAGGTGCTCGTCTACGACAACGCGTCAGACGACGGGTCGGCCGACGCGGTCGAGGCCTGGAACGCCTCCGGCGAGCGGCCTCGGCGAGCGGCTGCGGCTGCTGCCGGGCGAGCGCCGGGAGGGCAAGGCGGCGCTCGACAGCGCCCTGCTCGAGGCGGCGAGCGGCGACCTCTGCCTGCTGCTCAACGAGGACTCGGAGCTGCGGCCGGGCGCCGTCGCGGCGCTGCTCGAGGCGCTGCGCGCGGATCGGCGCGCGGGCGCGGCGGGAGCCATGCTGCTCGACCCCGAGGGCGTGGCCCAGCCCTGCGCCTGGCGGCTCCCCGGGGTCGGCACCTCGCTCGCCTCGGCGCTCTTCCTGCACCGCGCACTGGTCACCGAGAGCGGCGGCGACCGCGCCCGCACGAGGTCGGCTGGGTGCAGTCGGCGGCGATGCTGGTGCGACGCGACGCCGCATCCGCCCTCGGCTACCTCGACCCGGCGTTCTTCGTCTACTCGGACGAGACGGACTTCTGCAAGCGGCTGCACGACGCGGGCTGGCGGATCCTCCACGTCCCCGGCGCCGAGGTCATCCACCATGAGCAGCTCGCCACCGACCTGGCGGCGCGCGACCGGCGGATCGTCGAGTTCCACCGTGGGCGCGACCTCTACCTTCGAAAGCACCACGGCGCTGCGGTCGCGCTCGCCTGCCGGCCGCTGAACGCCTGGCCCTACGCCGTGCGCGCGCTGGCCGCCCTGGTGCTGCCCGGCCACGACCCGCGCCTCTACCTCGCCCACGCGCGCCAAGCGTTCCGCCCAGGGCACGGCGAGGGCCTTCGCGAGGCGGCGACGGCCTACAACGCGGCGCGGTCGCGGCGCAGCTGAGCCAGGCCCACCACCGCGAACAGCAGGCCGGTCGCCAGGTGAAGGACCGCGTCGCGCTCGTTGTTCGGGAAGCTGAACACGTACGCGGGTTGGGTGCTCGCGAGCGCCCAGAGCCCGGTCACGAGCAGCGCCCCGGCGGCCGCGAACGCGTACAGCAGCGCCCACGCCGGGCGGCTCGCGAAGATCAGGCCGGGCCCGAACAGCAAGAGGCCGGAGAGCGCGTGGACGCCGTTGAAGTCGACCCAGAGGACGGTCTCGGTCGCGGCGCCGTTGCCGAAGTCGAGGCTCGGCTCGGCGATGAACCCGGCCAGGGCCCAGCCCAGCTGAAAGACGCAGATCCCGAGGACCCACTTCTGCGCCGGGGTCCAGGAGCCGATCGAGGCCGCGTTGAACGAGCGGCGGGCTGGCTGGGCGTGGGCTGACATCGCTGCTCCTTGTCGTCGGCGACGAGGACTAACCTAACGCTCATTAGGTTAGCGCGAATGAAGGCTCGATGACCACACGGACGAGGCTGAGCTCCGGCGCTCGGCGCGAGGTGATCGAGCGCGCGGCGACCGAGGTGTTCGCCGAGCACGGCTACGGCGCGGCGACGATCGACGAGATCGCGCGACGCTCGGGCGTCTCGGCGCCCGTCGTCTACGACCACTTCGAGTCGAAGGCGGAGCTGCACGCGCGGCTGCTCGAGCTGCACCTCGGCGAGATGCGCTCGGTCTGGGCCGAGCACCTTGGCGGGGAGGAGCCCCCCGAGGTGCGGATCCCGCGAGCGCTGGACGCCTGGTTCGCGTACGTCGAGTCGCACCCGTACGCGTGGCGCATGATCTTCCGCGACACGAGCGGGGATCCGGAGGTGCAGGCGGCTCACCGCGAGATCCAGGCGCAGTCGAGCCGCGGGCTGCTCCCGTTACTGGCGACGCTGCCGGGCGCCGAGGCGATCGCCGGCTCCGACGCCCAGGTGGCGCGCGAGATGGTGATCGAGCTGATGCGCTCGGCGATCGCCGGCCTGGCGCTCTGGTGGTACGAGCATCGTGAGGTCCCGCGCGAGCAGGTGGTCGCGGCGGCGATGAACGCGCTCTGGGTCGGGTTCGGCCGGCTCGCCGAGGGCGAGCGCTGGACGCCGGTCGGCTGAGGCGCTGGGACCTTCGCCGAGCGGTCGAGCCGTGCGGAAGAAAGCCGCCCTCTCGGCGCCGCCTCGACGCGCACATGATCTGCCGAAAGTCGTTTGAGACCCGCATTCCGTGTCGCAGGCGACACTCGGCCACGGCGCGCTGCTCGCCGCGCGCGCGACCGCATGGCCCGCGCCGCGCCGGCACGCTCTCGGCCGCGGGCCTACAGCCGGTCCTCGTCGCGGCGGACGGCCTCGAAGACCTCGGCCGAGTAGGCGGCGTCGGACTCCGGAGGCGGGCGCGGCGGGCTGGGGCTGGTCGGCAAGCGCGCGCAGGCGTTCGCGCACGGCGGCCGGGCTCAGCATCATCCGCAGGCCGTCGCGTTCGGCACGGGTCAGGAAGCCGAGCGCCAGCAGGATCGCCGGCATGGCGAGCCAGAGGATCGTCCGCAGCGCGAGCCCGGCGAAGCCGTGGGTCGGCAGGAGCAGCTCGCCGCCCACGACGACCGCCGCGGTGACGCCGACCAACAGCGCCAGGCGCCCCCACTCGTAGGGGACCGGGAACAGGCGCTGGGTCAGCACGTACATCAGCACCAGCACGACCAGGTAGGAGGCGACCAGTGCGGCGGCGGCGCCGACGAAACCGTACGGGGGGATCAGGACCAGGTTGAGAACGATGTTGACCACGGTGCCCGCGACGGTGGCCGGGAGGCTGAACTCGGTGCGCCCGGTCCGCCCGAGGATGACGACGAGCACCAGGTAGAGCGCGTAGAGCGAGACGCCGGTGGCGAGCAGCCCGATCGCCTCGTAGGACTCGAAGTACTCGGGCGCCGCGAGCAGGTCGACGATCCAGCGCGCCAGCAGCCAGAGCCCGGCGACCGCGAAGGCGCAGACGGCGGCGAACCAGGTGAGGATGAGGCTGTAGGCGCGCCGCGCCTCGTCGTCGTCGGCGATCGAGTAGGCGAGCGGCGGGAAGGCGAGCTGAAAGCCGCGGGCGAGCACGTTGATCGCCTGCGCGAACTTGATCGCGAGCGCGTACAGCCCCGCCTCGGCGAGCCCGGCGAGCCTCACGATCAGGATCCGATCGATGAAGTTGAGCGAGTAGAGCGTGAGCTCGGCCGGCATCGTCGGCAGGCCGAAGCGGGCCATCCGCTTCAACAGCGGCCACTCGAAGCGCACGGCGAGGCGGCGGCGCTGCTGCCACAGCAGCCCGGCAAGGAACACGGCCCCGGTGCCGAAGGTGCCGAGGAGGATGCCGGCGGCTCCCTGGTCGAGGAAGACGACGAGGACGACGGTCACCGGGATCGTCGCGACCACGTTCAGCACGGTGAGCACGAAGTAGGCCCTGGCGCGCTCGTCGACCCGCAGCAGGGTGAGCGCGTACTCCCACAGCGTCAGCGTCCACAGGCCGAGGACCGCGATCCGGGCGAGCTCCGCGTCGGGGCGATCGAGCAGCGCCTCCGAGATCGGGGTCGCGAAGGCGAGCGCCACCGCGGCGCCGAGCGTCGTCGCCCAGAGCAGCGCCGCGAAGCCCGTGGAGACGACGCGGTCTTGAAAGCGACGTCCCTCCGCCGACCCGGCCGCCCCCGGACGCGAAGCGGAGGAGGCGCGTCCCTCCGCTGACCCGGCCGCCCCCGGACGCGAAGCGGAGGAGGCGGACGGAACGTCATGTAGGTAGTAGAAACGCAACAGGGCCTCGATCAGCCCGAGGCGGATCACGATGCTCGCCGCGATCACCGAGGCGAGCATCACCTCGGCGGCGCCGTAGTCGGCCGGGGACAGCGCGCCCGTGTAGATCGGCAGCAGGAAGACCGCGATCAGCTTCGAGAGCACGCTCGAGGCGGTGTAGGCCGCCCCCGTCGTCGCCAGCCGGCGCAGGTATTCGAACATCGACTAGGAGATCGTCGCGGTCGGCCCGGGCGGACCGCGACGCAGCGCCACACCAAGCGCGAGGAGCGCCCAGGTCGCCGGGTCGATCGTGAAGCCCGTGTAGCCGAAGCTGCCGATCACGATCGCGACGTAGCAGGCGCCGACGGCAGCCCGGGGCAGCGAGGCGCCCGCCCGGGCCCCGAGCATGACGATCAGCGAGACGACCAGCAGCGCCGCGTAGAGGGCAAAGCCGATCACCCCCTGCTCCGCCGCCACCGTGACGGGCTCCGAGTGCGAGACCGTCGTCCGCGCCTGCTCGATGTGCTCGAAGAACGCGCGCCCGAACGATCCGGAGCCATAGCCGCCGATCGGCCTGCCGACGTCCTGATCGGCCGGCGGCGGGGCCGGCGAGCGCAGGCCCGCGAGCACCAGCCCGCCCTCGATCAGGTCGGCGTGGCCGCTGTCGATGCTGCGGACGTCCTCGACGTCGCTCGTCGGGGTTCCGCCGGCGATCACGAGCGCGGCAATCGCCACCAGCCCGAACCCGGCGAAGGCAACCGCGCCGCGCCAGCTCCAGCGCAGCAGCGCCACGGTGCCGAGGCCGGCGAGCAGGGCGGCGAAGCTGGTCAGCGAGTAGCTGAACACGAGCCCGACGAGCCCGATCGCGAAGGCGGCCGCGCCGAGCGCGAGGTCGCGGCGGTCGCCGCCCCAGGCTAGGCAGGCGCCGAGCGCCGTCAGCCCGAGCGCCAGATAGCGGCCGAAGATGTTCGGGTCGAAGAAGATCGAGTTGACCCGGAAGTAGACGTGGAGCTCGTTCGCGTCGAACAGCTCCGGGTTCAGGAACAGGTCGCGGGCGAAGTACTGGTAGATACCGACCAGGGCGCACCCGACGGTGACGACGCCGACGGCGAACAGGGTCGTGCGAAGCAGGCCGCGCGTCCACTCGACCTCGACCAGGAGCGTGAACATGACCGCGAACGGGACCAGGAAGAAGCCGAGGTTCTCGATCGCGTTGGCGACGTCCTCCGAGTAGGAGGCCTGGATTGCGTAGAGAACGAGGGTGGCCGCGAGGAGCCAGCGCAGGCGTTGGGGCCAGGGGTCGTCGCTCGTTGTTCGTCGTTCGTTGCTCGTTGTTGGGGTGAGGGATGAGACGATCAGGCCGGCGGTGATCACCAGATAGAGCGGCACGAGCAGGTTGGCCGTCTCGTCGCCGATCTCGAGCGGCACCCGGAGCGGCAGAACGGCGACGGCGGCGACCGGGAAGGCGAGCGGCCAGCGCCGGAAGGCGAGCACGAGCGCGGTCAGCGCGATGGCGCCGACGACGAGCGCGCCGCCGATCTGCGCCGGGCTGTGGCGGAAATCGATCACCCGCGACTCGCTCCAGACGTCGCCGGCGACGAGGATCGGGGCGATCACCAGCGCCACCGCCATCGCGATCAGCCGGGCGCGCCGGTCGCGGAGGACGATCGCGGCGGCGGCGGCCCCGCAGGCGCCGAGGATGCCGGCGAGCTCGAGCGCGGAGGCGGTCATGAGCTTCCCGACGGGTCGAGCACCGTGATCCGGCGCGGCCAGATCATCTCGCGGTCCTCGCCGGGCAGCTCGACCAGGAGCCGGTATCGGCCGGGGATCGCCGTGCCCCCGGCGTCGGTGCGCCCGTCCCAGAGATAGGTCACCGGGTCGCGCTTGGTGAGCGGGGTGTCGGGGTCGAGGACGCGGACGATGTCCTCGTGGCTGTCGACGATCGCGACCAGCGCATGGTCGTCAGACTCGCGGACGAAGAAGGTGATCGGGACCGCGCGCGGGCCGGGGCCGCCGGGTCGCAGCGATGCCGGGTCACTGGCCGGCGGGTCGGTGACCTCCAGGACCAGGTTCGGCGTCCGAGCTCGCACCACCAGCACCGCGGTGACCAGGGTCGCGGCGAGCAGGCAGAAGAACAACGCCGCGCCGAACGAGACGCGGCGGTTCACTAAGCGCGATCCTCGCCTGCGACCACGACCACGTCGGCTCCGGCCGCCAGCTCGCGCAGCTTGCGGTCGAGCTTGTCGACCCGCATCGACCCCGAGGTCCGAGGCGACCTTCTGCGCGGCGGGCTTCTGGCCGTCCGCGTACATGACCTCCGTCTTCTCGAGCCCGGGCGCGGTGTTGGTGATCGCGCCGACCTTGTAGCCGCTCGCCTCGATGTCGGAGGCGACCTTGCCCGCGAGGCCGTTGATCGAGGTGCCGTTGAGGACGGCGACCTCGATCGAGGCGGGATCGATCCGGCCGACCTTGGGCGCCGAGGTCGGCTGGTCGTCGGAGAGCAGCTGCTGAGACGCGAAGATCGCGCCGGCGCCGAGGAGCAGCGCCGCGATCCCGATCGCGACCAGCACCCGCGGCTGCGTCACGCGCTCGAGGAAGCGCCGCCAGCGCGGGTGGGGCTGCAGCGCCGCTCGCTCCATCGTGATTCGCTCGAGCGCCGGGCGCTCGTGGGTGACCCGGGTCGCCGCCGAGATCCCGCCAGCCGGGGTCGCGCTCGGCTCGGGCTCGGCGATCGCCGTCGCCCCGGTGATCTCCTCGAGCTCGGACTCGGCGCGGTCGAGCCGCTGCTCGCTGGCACTCTGGTTCTCGGCCGGGTAATCCGGCTCGCGCTCGTGCCAGGCTCGCAGGCGATGCACGTCGCGCCGCTGGGAGAGGTAGAGGGGCAGGAGCAGCAGCACCCCGATCAGCGATCCGAGCGCGATGAAGCCGCCGACGGTGTCGAGGATCTCGCCGGGTGCCACGGCCTAGGAACCGAAGTCGGCGTCGTCCCTGCCGACCACCAGGGCGAGCGGCGCACGGTCGCTGCGGTCGCGGACGTCGCCGATCATCGGCTCCACCGCGGGCTCGCCGAGCTGGTCCGATACGTCCTTGGCGAGCTCGTTCGCCGAGTCCTCGAAGTCGGGCTCGAACATCACGGTGGTCTCGTCGAAGCCATCCGGGGCGTCGGCCTTCTCGCCGACCTTGAACCCCTTGAGCGGATCCACGACCTGGGTTGCGATCACCCCGGCGAGACCCTGGACGCCCGCGATCTCGGTGCCGTCCGTGCCGACCTCCTGGGTCGCGTTGAGGACCGCCACCTCGACCTTGTCAGGCTTCGACTTGCCGCCGGCGTGCTTGCCGCCTGCTCCGCCGGCCGAGTCGTCGCTGCCGCCGATCAGGCCGAAGCCGCTCGTGAGGACGACGGCGGCGATCACGACGGCGACCAGCAGCGCCCCGACGTAGCGCGGATCGATCGGTAGCCGGCGATCCAGCTCGGCGTAGCGATCGGCGATCGAGTCGCGGACGCTGTGCAGCCATAGCGCGAGCCGGCCCGGCGGGGCCTCCTCGACCTCGGCCGGTTCGACCTCCTCGCCCCGCGCCTCCGCGACGGCGGCCTCGGCGTCGGCCGCCTCGCCCGCGCGCTCGGGCGCACGCCCAGCCCACTCGCGCAGCCGTCGGACCTCGCGGGCCTGCTGGATGATCAGGAAGGCAAGGATCGCGAGCCCCAGGAATGCGGCAATGCCGAGGTAGGGCCCGATCCGGTCGATCAGGTCAGTCATAGAAGCGCGGCGAAGTCTTGCCGATCAAGCGAGCGTGTGGCGCGCCGTGTCGTCGCCGCCCATGAGCTCGACCACATGGTCGGCCAGCCCGGCCTCGTCACCCGAGGCAACGATGGTCAGCAGCTGGTCGACGGTCTGCTCGACCCAGTCCGGGTCGAGCGGGTGCGAACGCACGGCGCGCACGATGCGCTCGGCGGTGGTCGCCTGCGGGCGTTCGTCGTGGTTGAAGAGCTCCTCGTGGATCTTCTCGCCGGGCCGCACGCCGATCACCTCGATCGGGATGTCGCCGTCGGGCTCGTAGCCGGCGAGCCTGATCATGTTGCGGGCGAGGTCGATGATCTTCACCGGCTCGCCCATCTCGAGCACGAAGACCTCTCCGGAGCCGGTACCGAGGTCGCCGGCCTGGATCACCAGCTGCACGGCCTCCGGAATCGTCATGAAGTAGCGCGTCATCTCCGGGTCGGTGACCGTCACCGGGCCGCCCTGTTCGATCTGCGAGCGGAAGATCGGCACGACGCTGCCCGAGGACGCGAGCACGTTGCCGAAACGCACGATCGTGAAGCGCGTCTGCGGGTTGCGGGCCCCGACCGCGGCGACGATCCACTCGGCCATCGCCTTCGTCGCCCCCATCACGGTGCGCGGGTTGACCGCCTTGTCGGTCGACACGAGCACGAACCGCTCCGCCCCGCAGGCCGCCGCCGTCTTCGCCGTCACCTGGGTGGCGATCGCGTTGTTGCGCAGTGCCTCGAGCGGGTTGTCCTCCATCAGGCCGACGTGCTTGTAAGCGGCGGCGTGGAAGACGACCTCGGGCTTGAACCGCTGCATCATCTCGAGCATCCGCTCGCCCTCCTTGCAGTCGGCGAGCACCGACTCGACCTTGGTGAAGTGCCAGTGCGAGGTCATCTCGCGGTCGATCTCGAACAGGTTGTCCTCGGCGTGATCGACCAGGACGAGCAGCTTCGGCCGCACGCGGGCGATCTGGCGGACCAGCTCCGAGCCGATCGATCCGCCGGCGCCGGTGACCAGGACGCGCTTGTCCTCGAGGTAGGTGCCGACGCGGTCGAGCTCCATCACCACCGGGTCGCGGCCGAGGACGTCCTCGACCCGGACCTCGCGCAGCTGGCGGGTGAGCTGAACGCCGCCGCGCAGGAGCTCGAACACGGTCGGCAGGGTTCGGACCGTGATCTCGCGCTCACGGCAGGCGGCGACTACCTTGCCGCGCAGGATCCCCGGGGCCGACGGGATCGCGATCACGACCTCGTCCGGCGAGAGCTGGTCGCAGATCCGGCCGATCTCGTCGGTGGTCCCGAGCACCTTGAGCCCGACCGCGCGCATGTTGCGCTTCGAGGGATCGTCGTCGACGAAGCCGATCGCGTGCGCGCCGAGCGCCGGATTGAGCTGCAGCTCGCGGACCACCATCTGGCCGCCCGAGCCGGCGCCGACCACGAGCACGCTGCGCGAGCGCTGGGCGCGGGCGAGCCGCTGCGGGCGCTCGGCGAGCGATCGGCGCGCGAGCCGGGCGCCGCCGAGCAGGGCGCAGGAGAGGATGAAGTCGATGATCACGACCGAGCGCGGGAGGCTGTCCGGGTAGGGCTGCGCGAGCACGAAGACGAGCACGAGCAGGGCGCTGGCGACGGCGAGCGCGCGCACCAGCGGCCATAGATCGGTGAGCCGGAAGTAGCGCCACCACTGGTGATGCTGGCCGAGCAGCTCGAGCACCAGCGACTTGCCGATCCCGACGAATGCGACCGAGCCCAGCAGCATCGTCACGTAGCGCTCGGGGATGCGGCCGCCGTCGTCGAGGAAGCGGAGAAAGAAGGCGAGCGCGAAGGCCGCCGCGCAGAGCAGCGCATCGGCGGCGAACTCGAGCGCCCGTCGCCGGTAAACGGGATCGCCCAGACGTTGCATGCGCAGCGAGTGTACGGCTGAATCGAGCACGCGGGTGGGTAACGTGTCCGGCCCGCATGGACCCGCTCAACCTCCACCTGGCGCTGCCCGTGGCCTCGATCACCGAGCCGATCGCGAACGCCGCCACCGACTTCATCGACGCTGTGGGCGTCATCGGCGTCTTCTTGCTGATGACGCTCGAGAGCGCCTGCATCCCGGTGCCGAGCGAGGTGATCATGCTGTTCGCGGGCTTCAACGTCTCGACCGGGGACATGACGCTGCTCGGGGTGATCGTCGCCGGCGTCGCCGGCAACGTCGTCGGCTCCTGGATCGCTTACGCCGCCGGCTACTACGGCCGGATCGAGGTGCTCGACAAGAACCGCTTCATCCATATCAACCACAAGCACCTCGACTGGGCCGATTCGTGGTTTCAGCGCCACGGCGACGCGACCGTCTTCTTCGCCCGGATGCTGCCGATCATCCGCACCTTCATCTCCCTGCCCGCCGGTGTCGCCCGGATGCCGTTCTGGCGGTTCACGGCCCTGACCACCCTCGGCTGCATCCCCTGGGTGACCGCCCTGGCGCTGATCGGCCGCGAGGTCGGCGACAACTGGGAGGACTGGCGCCACAACCTCGAGTACCTCGACTACGTGGTCGGGGCGGCGATCGTGGTCGGGATCGTCTACCTGCTGATCCGCCGTCGGCGCACCCCGAAGCCGGCCTGAGCCGGTGTCCGAGGCCGCCGACGCTCCCGGCCTCAGCCTCGCCCGCGCGGTGGCGCTGGGCGCCGTCCAGGGCCCCACGGAGCTGCTGCCGATCTCGAGCTCCGCGCACCTGTCGCTGCTCCCCTGGTTCGCCGGCTGGCGCTGGGAGGAGCTCGACGCCGAGTCCCGCAAGAGCTTCGAGGTCGCTCTGCATGCCGGGACCGCCGCCGCGCTGCTGATCGGCCAGCGGCGGGCCATCGCCGCGGAGATCGCCGCCTTCGACCGCCGCCGGGCCGCCGTCGTCGCGCTCTCGTTCGTCCCGCCCGCGCTCGCGGGGTACACGCTCGAACGCCAGATCGAGGGGCGGCTCGGCGGGCCGCGGACGATCGCCGCCGGCCTGGTGCTCGGCGCGCTCGGGATGCTGATCGCCGACACCAGGCCCCAGGATCGCGGCCCGGGCGACGCCGGCCCCGGCGACGGGCTTGCGCTCGGGCTCGCTCAAGCCGCGGCGCTGATCCCGGGCGTGTCGCGAAACGGCGCCACGCTGACGGCCGCCCGGGCGCGCGGCTTCGACCGCGAGCACGCGAATCTTCTGTCGCGCACCGTGGCGTTGCCGGTGATCGTCGGCGCGACGGCGCTAAAAGGGGCGCGCCTGCGACGCCGCGGGGCGTCGCCGCAGCTGCGGCGCGCGATCGCGGCCGGGATCGGCGCCTCGTTCGTCTCGACCCTCGCCTCGCAGCGGCTCATCGGCCTGGTCGAGCGCGACCGCGCCCTCTGGCCGTACGCCGCCTATCGAATTGGCCTCGCGACCGCCGTCGCGGTCAGAATGGCGCGATGAACTCAGGCACGGCGCCGCAACGGCGGCGCGGCTCGGCTTCGCTGCGCTCCGCCTCAGAAGGACGCATACGCACAGGCGGGGGTCAGCCAGCGCGCGGCCGACAGCGCGGTCGAGGCGCTCGTCCGCAGCCTCAAGCTGATCGAGACCGGTAAGCCTTCTCGCGTCGTCGCGCTGCCGAACCACTACGCGAGCGTGCTGCGGATCGACGAGAGCACCGGCGTTGCGTTCGGCACCGACGGCGTCGGTACCAAGATGATGATCGCCGAACGCCTCGCGGACTACACGACGATCGGGATCGACTGCATCGCGATGAACGTGAACGACCTGATCTGCGTCGGCGCCGAGCCGATCGCGATGCTCGACTTCATCCTCTGCCGCGACGCCGACCCCGAGATCTGCGGGGCGATCGGCGTCGGGCTGCGCAACGGTGCCGAGCGCGCCGGCATCGAGATCCCCGGCGGTGAGATCGCCCAGGTCGGCGACATCGTCTCGGGGGTCGAGCTGACCGGGAGCGCGATCGGGCTCGTCGCCCTCGACGCGATCGTCGACGGCGGCCGAGCCGAGCCGGGCGACGCGCTGATCGGGCTGCCATCCTCGGGTCTGCACTCGAACGGCTACACACTCGCGCGCCGGGCACTGCGTCAGGTGCCGCTCGATGACGACCGGCTCGGGCGGACGCTCGGCGAGATCCTGCTCGCACCAACCGAGATCTACGTCCCCGCGATCCTCGAGCTGCTCCGGTCCGGCCTCGACGTCCGCGGCCTCGCCCACATCACCGGCGACGGGCTCAACAACCTGACGAGGCTCGCCGCCCCGGTCGGGTTCGAGATCACCGAACCACTCGAGGTGCCGGCCGTCTTCGACCTGATCGCCGAGCTCGGCGAGGTCTCCGACGGACGAGATGTACGAGGTCTTCAACATGGGTTGCGGCTTCGTCTGCGTGATCGCGGACGCCGACGCCGACGCCGCGCTGCAGCTGCTGCGCGGCCACTACCCGGCCGCGCAGCGGATCGGGACGGTCACCGGCCACGATGCCGTGGTCGAGCGCTCTGGCTGAGCGCCGGGAGGCGTTGCCTTCACGCGTTGCGCGCTCAGCCCGCGTCGACGGGGGCGGGCTGAGCGGACGAGAACGTGCGCCGGTACGCCGTCGGCGTCGTCTTGGTGGCGCGCCGGAAGTGCTCGCGCAGCGAGGGCGCCGAGCCGAACCCGGCGCGTGACGCGACCTGCTCGACCGGAAGGTCGGTGTGCTCGAGCAGGCGCCGCGCCTCGAGCACGCGCTGGGCGTGCAGCCACTTGAGCGGCGTCGTCCCCGTCTCGGCGACGAAGCGGCGCGCGAAGGTCCGCGGGCTGACCCCGGCGCGGCCGGCGAGGGCCGCGACGTCGAGCGGCTCGGTCAGGTGGTCCAGCGCCCACGTGCGGACCGGCTCGAGCGAGCCGGTCCCGTGGGCAGCCGGCAGGGGGCGCTCGATGAACTGCGCCTGGCCGCCGTCGCGGTGCGGCGAGGCGACCATCGCGCGCGCGACGCGGGCGCCGATCCGCTCGCCGTGGTCGCGGCGGACCAGGTGCAGGCAGAGGTCGATCCCCGCCGAGAGCCCGGCCGACGTCAGCACCTCGCCCGTCGTCGACGTACAGGGTCTCGGGCTCGACCTCGATCCGCGGGAAGCTGCTGGCCAGCAGATCCGACCAGAACCAGTGGGTCGTCGCGCGGCGACCGTCGAGCAGCCCGGCGTGGGCGAGCGCGAAGGCGCCCGTGCAGATGGAGGCGACCCGGGCGCCACGGTCAGCGGTCGTCCGCAGGGCGGCGAGCGCCGCCTCCGGGGGCGGGTCGACAACGTCGCGGTAGCCCGGGACGATCACCGTGTCGGCCGCGTCGAGCGCCTCGAGGCCGGCGGGCCGCGGCGATCGAGAAGCCGGTCGTGGTCGGCGCCGCGCCGGCGCGCGGCGCGCAGACGTCGAACTCGTACAGCGGCCCGTCGCTCGTCCAGGCGAGCGAGAAGACCTCGGCGGGGGTCGCGAGGTCGAACGCGACGACCCGTCCGAGGCAGAGCGCGACGACGCGGTGCGGTTTCGAAGCCATCTGGCAGAAATCTAGCGTAGATGGGCATTTCTGCCACTTGTGGACGTGGAGCGAGACCGCGATGATCGACCGATGAAGATCGCCATCCTCGTGTTCGACAAGCTCACCGCCCTCGACGCGATCGGGCCGTACGAGGTCCTCTCGCGCATCCCCGACGTGGACCTGCGCTTCGTCTCCGCGACCACCGGCGTGAAGCGCACCGACACCGGCGCGCTCGGCATCAGCGCCGATGCGACGCTCGACCAGTTTCCCGACCCCGACGTGCTGCTGATCCCCGGCGGCGAGGGCAACCGGCCGCTGCTCGACGACCAGGCCACGCTCGACTGGGTGCGCGGCGCGCACGAGACGAGCAAGTGGACTACGTCGGTGTGCACCGGCTCGCTGGTGCTCGGCGCCGCTGGGCTGCTCGAGGGCAAGCGTGCGACCAGTCACTGGGCCTACCGCGAGGAACTGCGCAAGTACGGCGCCGAGCCGGTGGCCGAACGGGTCGTCGTCGACGGCAAGGTCGTCACCGCGGCCGGCGTCTCGGCCGGGATCGACATGGCGCTGCACCTCACCGCGCTCGAGTTCGGCGACGTCCTGGCGCGCGGGATCCAACTCGGCATCGAGTACGACCCCGAACCGCCGTTTGACTCCGGCTCGCCCGAGAAGGCCGACCCCCAGCTCGTCGAGCTGGTCCGCGCGGTCGCGTAACGGAGCCGCGGAACAGCGCCTTCCGCAGAGGGCGCAGATAGCACCGCGCAGGCCGGGTAGGCCCCTGATCGTGCGTGCGCGCCGCCCGTCGGTGTGGACGCGAAGCTCGACGGTCATCATGCACAGGCGGGGGGTTGCAACCCTGGCGCCTCTCGAGGGTTGAAAATAGTCTGCGAATGAGCGATGCGACGACAGGAGCCGCCGGCGTACTGACCGGGACAGTGCTCTCCGGCCGCTATCGGCTGGAGTCGAAGCTCGGCAGCGGCGGAATGTCGACCGTCTATCTGGCCCGCGACGAGACGCTCGAGCGCTGGGTGGCGGCGAAGGTCCTGCATCGCGAGATCTCCGATCAGCCCGACCAGATCGAGCGCTTCCGACGCGAGGCGCGCGCCGTCGCCCAGGTCTCCCACCCGAATGTGGTCGCGGTGATCGACGCCGGGCGAGGACGGCGGACGTCCCTACATCGTGTTCGAGTACTGCGACGGCGAGACGCTGAAGCAGCGAATCGACCGCCAGGGCGGCCTGCCGCTGGACGAGGCCGCCGCGTACGCGATCGAGGTCGGGCGCGGGCTGGCCGCCGCCCACGCCCGCCGGCTCGTGCACCGCGACGTGAAACCGCAGAACGTCCTGATCGACTCCGAGGGTCGGGCGAAGGTGACCGACTTCGGGATCGCCCGCGAACTGGAGCAGGATGGCTTGACGAAGACCGGGCGCGTGCTCGGCACCACCGATTACGTCTCGCCCGAACAGGCGATGGGACAGCAGGTCGACGCCCGCTCCGACATCTACTCGCTCGGGATCGTGCTCTTCGAGATGCTGACCGGGGAGGTCCCGTTCAAGGCGGACAACCTCGTCGGGGTGGCGATGAAGCACGTCAACGAGAAGATCCCCGACGTCCAGAAGCGCCGTCGCGACGTCTCCTCGGCGCTCGCCGCAGTGGTCGAGCGGGCGACCGAGAAGAAGCCCGACAAGCGCTACTCGGACATGAACGCGATGCTCGCGGACCTCGAGAACGCGCTCGAGGTCGAGGTTGCGCGGGCGGGGCGCTCGACCGGCGAGGCGACCACGGTGCTCGACAGCGTTCCGCGCCGCCAGCGCCTGGTGCCGTCACGGCGGGTATCGATCGCGGGCATCCTGCTCGTCCTTGCGGCGACGGCGGCGGCGCTCGTGATCGCGGCGTTGAGTGGCGGCGGCGACAAGCAGCGCGAGAACACGAGCGGTGGGGGCAACCCGCCGCCCGCCGGCGCCGAGGTCGAACTCACCGAGGCTCAGGACTTCGACCCCGAGGGCGGCGACGGCGAGCATCCTGACGAGGTCAAGCTCGCGATCGACGGGATCCCGAACACGACCTGGCAGACCGAGACCTACACGGCCGGGCCCGACCTCTCGCTCTCCGGCAAGGACGGCGTCGGGCTGATCGTCGAGGCGGCGGAGCCGGTCGAGGGCCAGAGCATCACCGTCGGGACCACGCAGGGAGGGTGGTCGGCCGACATCTATGCCGCCGACAGCGGCCCGCCGACCGATCTCGCGGGCTGGGGCGAGCCGATCGGGTCGACGACCAACGCCGACGACCAGGAGCAGATCGCCCTCACCCCGAACGGCGCGGCGAGGTACTACCTGATCTGGTTCACCCAGCTCGCGGAGGCCGATGACGGCGGCCGAGTGGAGGTCTCCGACGTGGCTCTGAACGGCGCTTAGCGTCGCAGGGCATACTGCCGGGGATATTCGACCTCGGGAGGCACGGATGGCGATCAGCGAGCGGGAAGCTGGGCAGGTGGAGGCGGCGAACACCGCGGGCAGGACCCCGGTCGTGTTCATCCACGGGCTCTGGCTGCTGCCGAGCAGCTGGGACAACTGGGCGGAGTTCTTCGAGGGGGCCGGCTACGCGGCCGTCACCCCGGACTGGCCCGACGATCCGGCCACGGTCGAGGAGGCGCGCGCCAACCCCGACGTCCTCGCGGGCAAGACGCTCAAGCAGATCGCCGACCACACCGCCGAGGTGATCGGCGCCCTGAACGCCAAGCCCGCGGTCATGGGTCACTCGACCGGCGGGCTGCTCGCGCAGATGATCGCCGACCGAGGCCTCTCGGCGGCGACCGTCGGGATCGACCCGGGTCCGTTTCGCGGCGTCTTGCCGCTCCCGATCTCGGCGCTCCGCTCGGCTGCCCCGGTCCTCAAGAACCCGCTCAACAAGGGCAAGGCGATCACGCTGACGCTCGACCAGTTCAAGTACGGGTGGGCGAACGCGCTCGACGATGACGAGGCGAAGCAGCTGTACGAGACCTACCACGTGGCCGCGCCAGGGGTTGCGCTGATGCAGATGGCGAACGCGAACCTCAACCCGTTCACCGAGGCGAAGCTCGACCCGAAGAACCCGGATCGCGGGCCGCTGCTGATCATCGACGGCGAGAAGGACCACACGGTCCCGTGGGCGATCGCCAACGCCTCCTACAAGCGCCAGAGCCGAAACGAGGCGGTCACCGAGATCAAGAAGATCCCGAACCGCGGTCACTCGCTGACGATCGACTCCGGCTGGCGCGAGGTCGCCCAGGCCGCGCTCGACTTCGTGAAGCGGTTCGTCTAGAGCGTCAGGCCCGCGGTCGGTACGCCTGGTAGATGACCCCGTTGTCGTAAGTCGCCGAGCCCGCGAGCGAAAACCTCGCGGGCGCGGCGCCCTCGGCGAACAGCCGCGGCCCGGATCCGCGGGTGAGCGGGTAGACGAACAGGTGCAGCTCGTCGACCAACCCGTCGGCGAGCATCGCCCTGACCAGCATCCCGCTGCCGCTGACGTAGAGGTCGCCGTCGACCTCGTCCTTGAGGCGTCGGATCCGGTCGGGGTCGTACGGCCCGACGATCTCCGAGTTGCGCCAGGTCGCCTCGGTGAGGGTCGAGGAGACGACGTACTTGGTGGTGTCGTTGAAGAACGGCGCGCCGGGATCGTCCTCGACCGTCCGCGTCGACCACGACGGCTCGAACATCTCGTACGTCACCCGCCCGAGCAGGATGCCCGCGGAGCGTCCGGTGACCGCGGCGAGGACCTCACCCATCTGGGGATCGAAGCCGTACTCGGCCGTCCACACGGGCGCGTCGATGACGCCGTCGGCGCTGATGAACTCGTGTACGTGTACGGCTCCCATTGCTTCCCTCCAGTGTCGGTGATGGCCTGTAGACCGCGCGATCGGCGCGAACTAATCGCGGCGGCTCAGAACTGGTACGAGCGCTCGCGGCGGTGGCGGTCGAGGGCGAGCTCGACCAGGCGGTTGCACAGCTCCGGGTAAGGGAGGCCGCTGGCCTCGAAGAGCTTCCCGAACACGCTCGTCTCGGTGAAGCCGGGGATCGTGTTGATCTCGTTGACCAGCACCTCGCCGTCGTCGCGGACGAAGAAGTCGCAGCGGGCCAGGCCCGTGCCCGCGATCGCTTCGAAGACCCGCGCGGCGAGCTCGCGGACGCGGTCGATGGTGGCCTGGTCGAGTGGCGCCGGAACGACCAGCTCCATGCCCCCGTCGGCGTACTTGGCCTCGAAGTCGTACCAATCGGAGGACTTGGTGACGATCGCGCCCGGTAGCGAGGTCTCGACCGCCGAGTGCTCGCCGAGGCCGGTGTTGCCGATCACCGAGCACTCGACCTCGCGCCCGCCGGCGTCGGCCTCGATGATCACCCGCGGGTCGTGGGCGAGCGCGAGCTCGATCGCCTGCTCGAGCTCGGACTCGGGGCTGAGCACGCGCGAGATCCCGACGCTGGAGCCGAGCCGCGAGGGCTTGACCCACAGCGGCCGCGGCATCGCCGCCGCGTGCTCGCGCCAGCCGGGCTCGCCGACCTCGCAGAACTCGACCTGGGGCAGGTCCCAGAAGGCGAGCAGCCGCTTGCAGACGAGCTTGTCCATCGCGACCGCGGCGGCGAGCACGCTCGGCCCCGCGTAGGCGATATCGAGCGTCTCGAGCAGTCCCTGGACGCTCCCGTCCTCGCCGAACGGGCCGTGCAGGACCGGAAACGCGACGTCGCAGTCGAGTAGGCCGGCGCCCGGGCGCATCTCGACCTCGGCGCCGTCGAGCGTCCACCGCCCATCGCGCTCGATCAGCACATCGAGGACCTCGTGGCCGGCGGCGCGCAGCCCGGCGGCGACCGACGCGCCGGAGCGCAGCGAGACATCGTGCTCGGAGGAGCGGCCGCCGCGGATGACGCCCACCCGCCTGCGAGGCGTAGCCGCGCCGCGCCGCTGTTGAGGCGCCTGGTTCAGGGGACCGTCCCTGTCGTCGTCGAGGTCGTCGAGGTCGAGTCCGTGGTGGTGGTCGTCTCGGGCTCGGTGAACACGCCGACGACGATCGTCACCTGGTCCCCGCTGCGGGCGCGCGAGCCCGGGGTCGGCGCCTGCTGCAGGACGCGCCCGTCCTCGCTGCGGTCCTCGGTGTCCTGCTCGACCACGTCGACGGAGAGGCCGCGACTGGCGAGGCTGGAGCGCGCCGAGTCCTCGGACTGCCCGACGACGTTGGGGACGACCACCGAGCCGGCTCCGTTCGAAACGATGATCGTCACCTCGTCGCCGCGCAGCAGTTGGGAGCCGGGGCCTGGGTCCTGGCCGATCACGGTGCCCTCGGGGTCGTCGGCGTCGCGGGTGTCGACGTTCGGGATCAGTCCGAGCCGGCGGATCTGCGACTCAGCGACCTCCTGCTGGGACCCGACCAGGTCCGGCAGGCGGATCAGGTTGGCGCCCTTCGAGACGAGCATCGTCACGGTCGACTGGCAGTCGACCTCGGTCCCGGCAGGGGGCGTGGTCGAGATCACCTTGCCCGCCTTGACGTCGCGCGAGGACTTCGGCTGGCTGTCGGGCTGCAGCTGCTCGTTCTTCAGCTGCTCCGCGGCATCGCGCTCGGCAAGCCCACTGACGTCGGGCACCTCGATCGTCAGCCCGAGGCTCACGGTCACGGTCACGGTCGAGCCCTCGTCGGCCTCGCTGCCGGCCGCCGGATCCTGCTCGGTGACCGTGTTCTGCGGGCTGCAGGTGGGTGCCGGTCGCTGGGCGAACTCGAACCCCGCGCCCTCGATCTTCGCCCGCGCCTGGGCGACGCTGTCGTCGATCACGGCGGGGACGTTCGCGCTCTTCGTCCGGGTCAGCGCGAAGGCGGCGACCGCCGCCAGCAGCAGCGCGATCACCGCGAGCGCGATCACCCAGCGGCGCCGGTACCACGGCACCCACTCCTCGTACGCGACCGGGGTCTCGGCGACCACGGCGGCGAGCGCGGTCCCGCCGGAGGGATCGACCTCGGCCGCGTCAAGCGCGGCGATGAACTCGTCGGCCGACTGGTAGCGGTTGAGCGGATCCTTCGCGAGCGCCGTCAGCACCACCGCGTCGAGGGCGGGCGGCACCTGCGGGTTGAGCTCCGACGGCCGGCGTGGGGTCTCGGAGATCTGCTTGAGCGCGACCGCGACCGGCGACTCCGCCTCGAACGGGACCCGGCCGGTGAGCGCCTCATAGAGGATCACCCCGATCGAGTAGAGGTCGGAGGTGGCGCTGGTCTCGAGGCCCTGGGCCTGCTCGGGGGACAGGTACTGCGCGGTCCCGAGGACCGAGCCGGTCTGGGTGATCTCCGAGGCGCCGGCGCGGGCGATCCCGAAGTCGGCGACCCGGGCGCGTCCCTCCCGGTCGACGAGCACGTTCTGGGGCTTCAGGTCCCGGTGGATGATCCCGCGCTCGTGCGCGAACTTCGTCCCGGCGAGCACCTGGCGGACGATCTCGACCGCCTCGCCGACGGTCAGCCCGCGGCCGATCAGGTCCTTGAGCGAGGCGCCCTCGACGTACTCCATCGCGATCCAGTGGCGACCCTCGGTCTCTCCGCGGTCGTAGACGCCGACGACATTCGGGTGCTGGAGGCCGGCGGCGGCCTGCGCTTCGCGGCGGAAGCGCTCGACGAACTGGGCGTCCTGGGCGAAGCGCTCGTGCAGGAACTTGAGC
The DNA here is from genome assembly GCA_963828755.1 of uncultured Solirubrobacterales bacterium. GTDB lineage: Bacteria > Actinomycetota > Thermoleophilia > Solirubrobacterales > 70-9 > WHSW01. Next base: position 46,977 of record CAWHFY010000013.1, read on the forward strand.
GCCACGCGGCGCCCGAGCATCTCGTCGTCGGCAAGCCAGACGTCGGCCATCCCGCCGCCCCCGAGCCGAGCGACGAGCACGTAGCGGTCGCCGATTCTGTCCCCCTGGGCGAGCGCCATCAGCCGATCAGCGCCTCCATCACCTGAGTCGCGATCGGGCCGGCGACCTCGCCGCCGAAGCAGCCCTGGCAGCGCTCGAGCATCACCGCGACGGCGATCTGTGGGTCCTCCGCAGGCGCGAACCCGATGAACCAGGGGCGGTTGATCGCGTTCTCGACGTCGATCTCGGCGGTGCCTGTCTTGCCCGCGAAAGCGATCCCACCGACCGTCAGCCCAGCCGCGGTGCCCTCCTCGGTGACGTGGGTCATCATGTCGGTCAGCTGGTTCGCCGTGTCGGAGGAGATCACGTCGGACTGCTCGGAGGGGTCGAGCTCGTCGGTGGTGCGCCCGTCGGCGTCCTTGGCCGACTGCAGGAACGTGGGCTTCATCAGCTTGCCGTCGTTGGCGACCGTCGCCGCCACCTCGGCCATCTGCATCGGCGTCGTCAGGAGCCGTTCCTGGCCGATCGCGACGCGGCCGATGTCGATCGCGTCCCCTGCGTCGAGCAGCTTGCCCTCGCTGTAGACCCCGCTCGGGGCCATCTGGTTGTCGGGGTAGTCGAGCTCCGGGTCCTTGAAGAACCCGAACCGGTCCATGTACTCGAACATCGTCTCGGTGCCGAGCTGCTCGCCGACCTGGGCGAAGTAGGTGTTGACCGAGTGCGTGAGGGCGAAGTCCATGTCGATCTGGCCGAAGGTCTCGCCGCCGGCGTTGGAGAGCGGGACGCCGTCGATCTCGAGCCCGGTCTCGCCACTCAGCTGGCTATCGGGCTGGAACTCGCCCGAGTCCAGCGCCGCGGCCGCGGTCACCACCTTCATCGTCGAGCCCGGCTCGTAGGTCCCCTGGGTCGGCCGGTTGAACAGCGGGGAGGTGTCGTCCTTGTTCAGTTGCTCGAGCACCCCCGGCTCGGTGACGTTGTTCGGGTCGTAGCCCGGAACCGACGCCATCACCTTGACCGCGCCGGTGGACGGCTCGATCGCGACCACCGAGCCGCCGAAGCCGCTCGCCCCGGCGGTGTTCGCGATCGCGGTCTGCAGCTGGTCCACGGCGAGCTGCTGCGCGTTCGCGTCCAGGGTGAGGGTGATGTCCTTGCCCTCGGGCTGGTCGTTGGTGAGCTGGTCGATGATCGACGCGAACTCGTTCTGCTCGCCGGACAACAGCCGGTTCTCGGATTGCTCGATCCCGGTGCGGCCGACCTCGACGAAGTTGTAGCCGACCGGGTTGCCGAACAGCGTGCCCTGCGGGTACTGGCGCACGTACACCGGGTGGCGGCCCCCGCCCTCGGGCTTCGACTCGGCGATCAGCACGCCGTCTGAGCTGGTGATCGTCCCGCGGGGGATCTGTTGCTCCTCGATCAGCGGGCGGCGGTTCTCGGTCCGGTCCTTGAGCGCGTCGGCGTCGAACACCGCCCACTTCGAGGTGAAGTAGACGAGCAGCGCGAACAGCACGAGGACGAGGCCGTAGACGCGGATGATCGGGGTGTTCACGCCGGCAGCCCCGCGAGGTCGACCGGGTCGTTGTCGAGCGGATCGGTCGGCGGCCGCCGGGCGCGGTCGGAGACCAGCAACAGCAGCGCGAGCAGGATCATGTTGGCGACGATCGAGCTGCCGCCGAACGACACGAACGGCAGCGTCACGCCGGTGAGCGGGATCACCTTGGTGACGCCGCCGATGATCACGAACGCCTGGAGTGCGAAGACCGCGGTCAGCCCGGTGGCGAGCAGCTTCGAGAAGCCGTCCGGGGCCATCACCGCGGTCTTGAAGCCGCGGGCGGCGATCAGCGCGTAGATCAGGATCAGCCCACAGGCGCCGAACAGGCCGAGCTCCATCGTCACGACGGCGAAGATGAAGTCGGTGTGCGGGGCGGGCAGGATGCTGCCGCAGTCGGGAAACGGCTGCTGGCAGTCAGGTGCGAACGGCCCCGGCAGCTTCAGCAGCGACTCGCCCAAACCCTGGCCGAAGAGGCCGCCGTCGGCCTGGGCGAACAGCGACTGCTGGACCTGCCCAGCGCCCTCGGGCGCGTTCTTGGCGAACGGGTCGAGCCAAATGTCGAAGCGGTCGTGGACGTGGCTGATCGACGAGCCGATCGCGTAGGCGCCGATGAAGAAGATCACCAGCCCGATCAGTACGTACGAGAAGCGCCCGGTGGCGACGTAGAGCAGCGCCAGGAAGGCACCGAAGAACATCAGCGAGCTGCCGAGGTCCTTGATGAAGACGAGCATCAGCATCGCCGCTCCCCAGACCACCAGCAGCGGACCGAAGTGCTTGAGCGGCGGGATCGTCATCCCCAGCACCCGCCTCGCCGCGACCGAGAGCACCTCGCGCTTCTCGGCCAGGTAGCTGGCCAGGAAGATGACGATGCAGATCTTCGCGAGCTCGGCGGGCTGGAACGCGATCGGCCCGATGTCGACGCTCAGGTAGGCGCCGTTGACCGGGTTGCGGGTGATGTACGGCGCCATCAGCAGCAGGATCCCCGCGGTCGCGATCAGGTAGCGGTAGCGCTCGAGCACGTGGTAGTCGCGCAGCAGCACGATCGTGAGGCAGAAGAGCACGAGCCCGAGCACGAACACCGAGGCCTGGTCGAAGGCGAGCTTGTCGTCGATCCGGTAGATGACGACGAGCCCGACCGCGGCGAGCAATGCGCAGAGCGGGAACAGATACGGGTCCGCGTAGGGCAGGCGGATCCGCAGGAAGATATGGGCCGCGAGGCAGAGGCCGAGGAAGTAGCCGGCGTAGATCAGGCTGACGTCCGAGACCTCGTTGTCCTTGACGATGAAGACCGCCGCGAAGCCCGCCGCGACGATGACCGCCACCGGGACGAGCGCGAGCAGCTCTCGGTTGCGGGCGCTCAATTCGAGCTGCCGCCGTCGGTCGTTGCGCTGGCGGCCGCCGTTGCCGTTGCCGTGTCCGTCGCTCAGTTGCTCGTTGCTCGTTGTTCGTGCCGCCGCCGTTGCCGGAGCCCGAACCCGAGCCGTTGCTCTGGCCGCTGCCGTTGTTCTGCTGGCCCGTCGGGTTGGCCGTCGGCGGCGATCGCGGACGCCTCGAGGTCGTCGAGCAGGTCGATCGCGTCGTCGCGTGAGCGCAGGTCGTGGTTGGTGAGGGAGTCGCGCCGCTCCTCGGGGATCGATCGCGCCTGCACCGGGCTCGACTGGACCTCGCTGTAGAGCTCGATCCCGAGCGGGAGGTCGTACGGCAGGCCGCGGTAGAGCGTCACCCGACCGCCCTCGTCGATGCCGAGGAAGTAGACCTGGCGGGCGCCGATGATCGCGCCGGCGACGATCGCGCCGATGACCAGGAGGCTGATCAGGACCTTCGCCGCGGTGCGCCACGGGCGGCGGCGCTCAGCCACCGGCGCTCGCCGCTCGCGCGCTCGCCGCTCGCCCGCGGGCGGCGGCGCGCACGCGCTCGGAGGTCAGCCCGGCCTCCTCGGCGCTCGGGCCGATCAGGGTGGCGTCGTCGTCGGCCTCGACCGCCTCCCCCTCCTCGAGCCGGAAGGCGACCACGGTGATGTTGTCGCGCCCGCCGGCCTCGTTCGCCCCTGCGACCAGCTCGGCGACCGCGTCGTCGAGCGTCTCCGCGCTGCTCATCACGGCGGCGATCCCGTCGTCCTTGACCATCGTCGTGAGGCCGTCGGAGCAGAGCAGGAATACGTCGTCGGGACGCGCGCTGAAGCTGAGCGTGTCGACGTCGACCGAGGCCTCGGGCCCGAGCGCCCGGGTGATGATCGAGCGCTGCGGGTGGTCCTCGGCCTGTTCGTCGGAGATCCGGCCCTGGCGGCGCAGCTCCTCGACCAGCGAGTGGTCGGAAGTCAGCATGCGCAGCTCGCCGTCGCGCCACAGGTACGCGCGGCTGTCGCCGACGTGGGCGAACGAGACCTCGTCGCCCTCGACGATCGCGGCGGTCAGGGTCGTCCCCATGCCGGAACGGCTCGAGTCGTGTTGGGCGAGGCTGTGGATGCGCTCGTTGGCTGCCTCGGCGATCGAGCGCAGGTATGCCTCCGGGGGCTCGCTGCCGCGGACGGCGGGCTCGAACGACTCCGCCGCGATCCGCGATGCGACCTCGCCCGCCTGGGCGCCGCCCATCCCGTCCGCGACCGCGAACAGCGGCGCCTGCGCGAAGTAGGAGTCCTCGTTCGCCGTCCGCTGGCGGCCGGTGTCGGAGCGGAACGCGAACTCGCTGACCCGCAACGCCATCAGCCGCCGCCCGGGAGCTCGAGCTCGAAGCGGAACTCGGTGTCGCCGATCTTGACCTCGTCGAGGTCGGAGAGCTCCGCCTCGCCGCGCAGCCGGCCGCCGTTCAGGTAGGTGCCGTTGGTCGAGTTCATGTCCTCGACGTAGTACGACGCGCCGCGCGAGTAGACCCGGGCGTGGACCGACGAGGCAAAGCGGTCGTCGATGCGGATGTCGGCTTCGCCGGAGCGGCCGATCGAGAGCCCGCCGAACAGGTCGTAGCGCTCATTGGCCTGCAGCCCGCCGCCGGTGACCGCGACCAGCCAGGCGTCCGTCGCCGCTGCGCGCCCGCCGGGCCCGATCGGGTGAAAGCCGGTCGCCTCCGGGGCCGGCGCGCCGGTCTTGCGCAGCTCGCGCAGAGCGCTGCGCGACACCCAGAACAGGAACAGGTAGAGCACGGCCAAAAAGCCGAACTTCAGCGCGACCGCGATCGGCTCAGTGTCCACTATTGCTCGATGTCGAAGATGAACCGGACGGTGCCGAGGACCACCTCGTCGCCTGGACCGAGCCGCGAGGCGTCGACCTGGCGTCCGTTCACCTTCACCCCGTTGGTCGACCCGAGGTCGACGATCTGCCAGTCACCGGTCGAGCCACGGCGCAGCTCCGCGTGGCGGCGCGAGACGTTCGGGTCGTTGAGCACGCAGTCGCACTCGCGCGATCGCCCGAGGCTGGCAACCGGGCCGTCGAGGACGTAGCGCCGGTCGTCCAGCGAGACGATCGCCTTGGTCTCGGTCAGGTGGGCGGCGGGGGCGCGGCGCTTGCGGGACTTGGTGTCCTTGGGCGGCACCGTGTAGACCATCGTGTGACCCTGCTCGCCCTGCTCGGGCGCCTCGCCCTGGCGCGCCGGCGGCTTCACCAGGCGCGTCTGGATCCCGAACTCGCCGAGCCGCAGGCGCTCGTCGGACTCGAGCCGGACCTCGGGCCGGGTCAGCAGCGCGTAGTCGTGGCGGCGCGCATGCTCGAGCAGGTACGCCGACAGCTCCTGCTCGAGCGAGCGCTCGTAGCCCTCGAGGCGTTTGCGGTCCTCGGTGGAGAGCCAGATCGTGTACTGGTTGGGAACGTAGACGCGCGACACCGAGGCGGTCCGGTGAGCGTCCATCTCCTTCGCCAGCTTGCGCGCGATCTCGACCGGCTGCACCTGCGACGAGAAGGCGCGGCTGAACACGCCTTCGACGAGGTTCTCTATCCGTTGCTCAAGGTTGCGTAAGACGCTGATGGTTCCGTCTCTCTCGGGCACGCAAAAGCGGCGAATACCCGTGGTGGGGAAGGGAAATCCTACGGAGTCGAGGGGCGAAAGCCGTACCCGGCAACCCCCTGGGCGGAGCTCACGCGAGTCGCCCCGAGAGGGCTCGGCGCCCGCCCGGCGCGCCTGGAGGCTGCGAGAGCTCGGCGTCGGCGGCGCGCGGCAGGCCGAACTCGATCGCGACGGCGACCGCGCCGGCCGCGACCAACCCGACCGGATGGCCGCCCAGGGCGCCGTTGCCGACCAGATTCAGCGCCGCGTCGACCCCCGCCGCCCACAGCATCGCCCCGAGGAGCGCGAGGGGCAGATGGCGGGCGCTCAGCGCCCAGCCAAGCGCCACCGCGGCGAGCGCGAACACGCCGGCGCCGAGCAGCGACGCGGGCGTGAACAGCGGCGACAGGACCTGATCGGCGGCGGCCGAGGCGTCGGTAGCCCAGCCGGAGGCGGCGGGCGAGCCGATCCCGAGCTCGGGCCCGGCGCCGAGCGCCAGGGATGCCGCGAGCAGCCACGCCCACGCCCCAGCGCCGAGCGCGGCGCGGGCGAGGGCGGTCAACCCGGCTGCGCCGAGCGCCGCCGAGGCGCCCGGGATCCCGATGGCTGCGAGCAATGGCGCGAGCAATGGCGCGAGTGAGCCCGCGGTCGCGCCGGCGACCAGCGACGGCACGGCGAGCGCGGCGAGGACCAGGGCGAGCCCCGGAGCGCCGACCGGGACCGCGAGCACCGCGAGTCCGACGATCAACGCCGCTACCGCTGCGATCCGCACGCGGCCGATCGGGGCGGCGGGCTCGAGCTCGTCCTCGTAGCCGTAGGGGCCGGGCAGCGGGGTGTTCGAGTCGAGCCCCGGGAGCTCGGCGCGCAGGCATTCGCGCAGCTCCTGTGGCCCGGGGCGCAGCTCGGGCTCGGGCTCGAGGCAGGCGTCGATCGTGTCGGCGAGCCCCTCGGGGAGATCGGGGCGATGCTCGCGGAGGGACGGGATCGTGCCGCCGATCCGGCGCGCGGTCTGCGCCGGGCTGCGGCTCGCGACCGGGTTGATCCCGGCCCAGCACTCGTAGGCGGTGAGCGCGAGCGAGTAGACGTCGGTCGGCGGTCCCGCGAGCTCGCCGTCGGCCTGCTCGGGCGACATGTAGGCGAGCGTGCCGACCACCTCCCCGGCCTCGGTCAGGGTTGGGGCGCCGAAGATGCGCGCGATCCCGAAGTCCATGAGCTTCGCCCGCCGCCCCGCCTTGCGATCTTCGCCGACGATCACGTTCTGAGGCTTGATGTCGCGATGCACGACGCCGCGCGAGTGCGCGTGGGCCAGCGCCTCGCAGAGGTCGGCCGTGATCTCGGCGACGTCGCGGTCGTGGAGTCGGCCCTGCGCCTCGAGGCCGGCGAGCGTGTCGCCTGGGACCAGCTCAGAGACGAGCACCGCATGGCCGGCGTGCTCTCCGAGCTCGTAGAGGGTCACGATCGACGGGTGGTTGAGGCGGGCGGCCGCCTGGGCCTCGCGCAGGACCCGGTCCGGGTCCGTATCGGTGAGCTGCTTCAGCGCCACCTCGCGCTCGAGCCGCTCGTCGTAGGCTCGATAGACGGTTCCCATCCCACCGGAGCCGATCCGCTCGATGACGCGGAAGCGGTCCATCACCAGGTCTTGCACCACAACCAGAACCGTTCGGCGGCGCGCCTGGCTCTCCTGCCGGCGATCTGGCCGTGGCAGGGTTCATACTCTGCGCGCCGAAAGGCCAACCCGGATCAATTGTGGCTTTCCTCGACGAGGACGAACTCCAACCGGCCGGATCAGGCTCGGGGCCCCGCCGCCCGGGGTCCGAGCGCCAGCGTCAGCTGATGCTGCGCCGCGTGATCGCGCTCGGGGTCGGCGTGGTCCTGATCATCCTCTTGCTGCTCGCGGTCAAGGGCTGCCTGAACGCCCGCAAGGAACGCGGGTTCGAGAACTACGCCACGGACCTGAAGTCGATCGTCGAGCAGACGAACCAGCTCTCGAGCGAGTTCTTCAAGCGACTCGAGGACCCGCCGGCGAACACCGACCCGCTCAACCTCGAGGCGCAGATCGCGTCCGACCGCGGTACCGCCGAGGCCCTGCTGCAGCGGGTCGAGGGGCTCGACGCGCCCGATGAGCTCGCCGGCGCCCAGGCGGAGCTCGTTCAGTCCTACGAGCTGCGCCGCGACGCGCTCGCCGGGATCGCCGACGACATCCCGACCGCGCTCGGCGAGGAGGGCCGCGCCGACGCGATCAACCGGATCGCCGAGGACATGCGCGAGTTCCTCGCCAGCGACGTCCTCTTCGCCCGCGCTCGGGACGAGATCAACCAGGTCCTCGCCGACCAGGGCATCTCCGAGGAGATCCCCGAGAGCGTCTTTCTCCCCGAGCCCATCGACCGCTGGCTCGACCACCTGCAGCTGACCACGGTGCTGAGCACCTTCGCCGGCTCCACCGGAGCGGCCGACGGGGTCCACGGACTGGCGCTCCTGAGCACGTCGATCGATAACACCCAGCTGACCGCCGACGCCGACACCACGGTCTCGATCGGCAAGGACACGCCCGTGATCAAGGTCGAGGTCCAGAACCAGGGCGACCAGGAGGAGAAGGAGGTCGCGGTCAGCTACTCGCTCAGCGGCGGCGCGGTGCCGCTCGAGGGCGAGGGCACGATCGCGCGGCTGGACGCCTCCGGGATCGACGATGCGACGCTACCGCTCGACGATCTGCCCGAGACCGACGTCCCGCTGACGCTCGAGGTCGAGGTGCTGCCGGTTCCCGGTGAGGAGGTGGCGGAGAACAACGCCGCCACCTACACCGTCACGTTCAACTGAGCCGGCGCGCGCAGGCGTCGGCCTGGCTGTAGCGTCGCGACGATGCGAATCGCCTTTCTCGGCCCGGCGGGAACCTTCAGCGACGACGCGCTGCGGCGCGCGGCGCGCGGGATCGAGGTCGACCCGCTACCGATGGCGACGATCCACGATGCGGTGCTCGCGGTCGAGACCGGCGCGGCCGATCGCGCCCTGGTGCCGTTCGAGAACTCGACCGAGGGGTCGGTGCGCCCGACCCTCGACGCGCTCTCCTTCGACGCGCCCTCGGTGACGATCGTCGGGGAGCTCGCCGAGGCGATCCGGACCAGCCTGATCGCCTCCGAGCCGATCGAGCTGGCCGCGATCGAGACGGTCGTCTCGCACCCGCAGGCGAGCGCCCAGTGCCGCCGCTTCCTGCGCAGCGAGCTGCCCCAGGCGACGGTCCGGGCCGCCCCGAGCACGGCCGATGCAGTCCGCGAGGTGGCTGAATCGGACCGGCGGTGGGCGGCGCTCGGGGCCGCGGCGGCGGCCGAGATCTACGGCTGCGTCGTCCTGCGTGAGGGGGTCGAGGACGAGGCGGCCAACGTGACTCGGTTCGTGTGGCTGGCCCCGCATGGGACGCAGGCCGGGGGCGACGGGCCGTGGCAGACGACGATCAGCTTCTCCGAGCTCGGCGCCGACCATCCGGGCGCGCTGGTCGAGGCGCTGACCGAGTTCTCGAGCCGCGACGTCAACCTGACCCGGATCGAGTCGCGGCCGCTTCGTGAGGCGGAGCTCGGCCGCTACATGTTCTTCTGCGATCTCGAGGGCCGGGTCGACGACGGCCCGGTCGGCGAAGCGGTGGAGGCGCTGCGCGCGAAGGCCGAGAACGTGCGGGTGCTCGGCAGCTACCCGCTCGGGGTCGCGAGTGTCCCCGGCGCCTGACCGCGAAGGCGGCCCGACCGCCCATCTACAATTTGCGCACGATGGAGGACCTCGCTGACCCCGAGGTAGTGGCGCCCGGCCCGCGCCTGCGGGCCCCGGGCGCGCGGGTCTTGGTCCTCAACGCGAGTTACGAGCCCATCAACGTCTGCACGGTGCGCCGAGCGGCGGTGCTGGTCTTGAAGTCTCGGGCCGAGCTGCTCGAGCGCGGCGAGGGCTCGCTGCACTCGGAGAAGCTCGAGCTCGAGCGTCCCTGCGTGATCAGGTTGATCCGCTACGTCCGCATCCCGCGCGACGTCCACCGGCGCAAGATCACCCGTAAGGCCGTGCTCGCGCGCGACGCCTACACCTGCCAGTACTGCGGCCACGAGGCGTCGGGGCTGACCGTCGATCATGTGATCCCGCGCAGTCGCGGCGGCCAGTCGGTGTGGGAGAACATCGTCGCCGCCTGCGCCCCCTGCAACCGCAAGAAGGGCAACCGGATGCCGCGCGAGGCGTCAATGGTGCCCGCGAGCCGGCCGCGTCCTCCCGGGCCGACCGTGTTCATCAGGATCGCGGCCCCGAGGGTCCCGCTCGCCTGGGAGCCGTACCTGGTCGCCGCCTGACCGCTCAGCCGCGGCGCTCGGCCTCGGCGAACTGGCGCGCGGAGTCCAGGCCGCCGCTGCGGCGCACCAGCCTCTGCGCGGCTCCGGGGAAGGTCGCCGCGGTGTGGACGTAAGGCGTCGGGACCTGCCCGCGAGCGCGGCCATGTTGACGACGTGGGCGCGGGCGCGCCCAGCATTCGGCGGCAGGCCACCAGGGTCGCTCCGTCGCGGCAGCAGGTTGACCGCGGCCGAGCCCGCCGCCGGCCCCGGTGATCAGCGCGTTGCGTCCATGCAGCTGCTGCACGGCGGCCAGCCTATCCCCGGGCGTCCGAGAAAGCGAAGGGCCGCCCCGATCGCTCGAGGCGGCCCTTCCAAGGTGCGAATTTTCGAACCGGTTCCGGATCTACGCGGCCGGGTGGGACTGGTTCCGGCCTCCGGAAACCCGCCGGTGCCTGGGGTTGGATTCCGCCAGGCGGCTCGCACTCCGCCCGTCCGGTTCGACGGTCACCCGCCGAGCGGACGAAGCTGCCGACTAGCGGCCCCGCACCTCCAGCGTCCCGAGAAAACTGTCACTCAATTTCGGACCACCTCCTTTCTCTGGTGATTCGATTGAAGCAGACGCGGAGGTCGGGCTAGGGGTACCCGGGAACGTCAGGGGTCGGGCTAGGGGAAGCCCCCTGATGACAGGCGGCGGGGGTCGACCGATGATTCGCGGCGTAGTGACCGGTCTCACGTAACGAAAGGCCCAAATGCACGACGCTGAGCACATGAACCGCGCACGCCCCACCGACGTATTCGAGACCAGGATGGAGCTCGGAGGACGCCAGGGACGACGCAGGCTGATCGAGATCGCGGTCTTCGCCGCGCTGATCGGCGGCGCGCTGTTCGCGTTCCCGGGCCTCGGCGATCTGCGCGACCGCCTCGCCGGCGCCGACCCGCGGCTGATCGCGCTCGCCGCCGCGGTCGAGATCGGCTCCTGCCTCGCCTTCGTCGCCGCGTTCCGCGGCGTCTTCTCGCGGCGCCTCTCCTGGCGGTTCAGCTACGAGGTCGCGATGTCCGAGCAGGCGGCCAACGTGCTGTTGCCGACCGGTGGCGCCGGCGGGCTCGCGCTCGGGGCGTGGGCGCTGCGCCGCGTCGGCATGCCGGCGGAGCGGGTGGGCCGGCGCACGGTCGCCTTCTTCCTGGTCACCAGCTCGGTCAACTTCGTCGCCGTCGTGGTCGCCGGGCTCGGGCTTGCCACCGGCGTGCTCGACGGGCGGATCGGCACCCTGGCGGCCTTGGTCCCGGCGCTGCTCGCCGCGGGTGCGCTGATCGCACTCGCGCTGCTGCCACGCGCCCTCGACCGCCCCGAGGGCCGGGCCGACGGGCGCTGGCGGCGGGCGCTCGTCGCCGGGCGCGCGCACCTCGCCGGCGGCATCCGCGATGCGCTGGCGCTGCTCCGCTCGGGACGGCCGTCGGTGGCGCTCGGCGCGGTCGGCTACATGGCGCTCGACGTCGCGGCGCTCGCGGTCGCCTTCGCGGCGCTCGGCGGCGGCGCGCCGTCGATCGGCGCGTTCGTGTTCGCCTACGCCGTCGGCCAGCTCGGCGGCCTGGTGCCGCTGCCCGGCGGCGTCGGCGGCACCGACGGCGGCCTGATCCTCGCCTTCGGCCTGCTCGGGACGCCGGTCGCGGTGGCCGGCGCCGCCGTGATCGCCTATCGGGTCTTCCAGCTCGGCGTGCCGGCGATCCTGGGCCTCGCCGCGTTCGCGCAGCTGCGCCGTAGCCTGGACCGCGACGATGGCGAGGTCGGGGCCGAGCTGTACCTCGGGGCTGGCCGCGCGGCGCTCGAGCCGAACCCGGCCTGACGCGCGCCGCGAGTTCAGCCGCGGACCTTCTCCTTCAGTGTGATCGCCGTCTGCACGGCGTTCGCGGTGCCCCCCGCAGGCGTGTACGTGATCGTTGGGTGGAGCTTTACCTTGCCCCGGCGCAGGAGAGCCTTCGAGGTCTTGCCGCGGGGCGCGATCGGTAGCCGCAGCGTCTCCCCGGCGGGCGCGGTCTTGCTCACCGCCTTGAGCTTGTTGCCCTCGGTCAGTGCCACCGTCCCAGGCCCCGGCACGGTCACCGCGACCCGTGCGGTGCCGTTGTGCGTATTGCGCTTCAGCATCCCGATCGTGAACGAGTTCGACGGCGGCGCTGGCGGCTCAACCGCGGCGGCGCGCGGCTCAACCGCAGCCGGGATCGTCAGCGGGTCGCTGAGCTGACTCGTCGCGCCGGCGGCATTGTGAGCGGTCACGCGGCAGCGATAGGTCCCCGAGGCAGTCGCCGCGATCGAATTCGAGGTGGCACCCACGACGTTCTGGCCGTCGCGCGTCCATTCGTAGCTGACGCTCTGGGGCGCTCGGTACAGCAGCGCCGTGACCAGGTCGGGTGCCCAGCTTCCCTGGCCGCAGCTGAGCGTCGAGCCGATCGCCGCGTTGCCGCCGATCGAGGGCGTCCCGGTCCCGAGCGGCCTGTTGAGCAGGGTCGGGAGCACCGGCCCGAAGTCACCTTCGCCTCCGGAGCGTCGGCGACGATCTGGCTGCCGCCGCTGCCGTCGAGGTTGGCCTTGGCGAGCGTGTTGGCGCCGTAGTTCGGCCAGTAGATCGCGCCCTCCGCCGGGTCGATCGCGACGCCATGGACGCGGTCGGGAACGATCGGGGACGTGTCGAGGTCGGCCGAGTCGCCGGTGCCGTCGAGGTTGGTGTAGGCGATCGTGTCGCCCTTGCCCGGCACCGGCGGCTGGGGACCGTAGTTGCCCCAGTAGATCCTGCCGGCGGCGACGTCGAGCGCGATCCCCTCCGGGCCCTCGGTCGTCGCGGTTCCCGGCATCGTCACCACGTCGGCGCCGCCGCTGCCGTCGAGGTTTGCGTAGGAGATCGTCGTCCCGAGCCCGTCGCCGTAGTTGGCCCAGTAGATCCTCCCGGCGGCCGGGTCGAGCGTCACCCCGCGCGGGCCTGAGATGCTCGTTCCGGCCGTGTTCACGTACGCGGCTCCGCTCCCGTCGAGGTTGGCGGAGGCGATCGTGTCCTCACCCGTCTCGTGGACGCCGTCGTCGTCGCCGAAGTTCGGCCAGTAGATCTTGCCGGCGACCGGGTCGATCGCGAGCCCGTGCGGGCCGACCACGAACGCGGCCGCGATCGGCAGGTCACCACCGCCGCCGCTACCGTCGAGGTTTGCGTAGGAGATCGTCGTCCCGTGGCCGTGGCCCATGCCGGTGTCGGCGCCCCAGTTGGTCCAGTAGACCCTGCCATGCGACGGGTCGAGGGCCATCCCCATCGCGCCGTCGACCGTGGCCCCGGCGGTGCTCAGGTTCAGGCCGCCGCTGCCGTCGAGATTCCGGTAGGCGATCGTCCGCGCCGGGTTGCCCGAGTTGAAGTTCGACCAGTAGATCCGGTCGGCGCCGTGGGCGGTGGCCGGCGCGGCGAGTGCCGCTGCGGCGGAGAGCGAACAGCAACGCGAGTCGCCGCGGCGGCGGCAGCCCGTTCGCCCCCATCGAAGTGCGGTCATCCATGGCCGGCGCTTTGTCTTCCCTCGGTCCCCACCTTGTCCCCACCCGGGCTGAATATAGCGACGGGGAGGCGGTCGGCCTCGCGCTAGTCGGCGTCAGCGGGCGGGTGGGCGCCCTCGGCGGCGGCCTCGGCGACCAACTCGGCTTCCTCGACCACGTCCGCGGAGGACTCGACGACCAGCGCGACCGCGCTCACGCGGTCGTCCTCGCGCATGTTCATCACGCGCACGCCCTGGGTCGCGCGCCCCATCTGCGAGATCCCTCCTGCGTTGGTTCGCTGGACCATCCCGTTCTGGGAGATGAAGAGCAGGTCCTGGTGCTCACGGACGATCAGCGCCCCGGCCAGGCCGCCCTTCTTCGCGGTCATCTTGATCGTCAGCACGCCCTTGGTCCCCCGGCCCTTGACCGGGTACTCGGCGACCGCGGTGCGCTTGCCGTAGCCGTTCTCGGTGACGACGAACAGCTGCGAATCGTCGCGGGCGACGTCCATCGCGAGGACGCGGTTGTCGACCCCCGCGATCTTGCCGGACGACGTTCATGCCCTTGACCCCGGAGGTGTCGCGGCCCATCGGCCGCACCGCGGACTCGTTGAACCGCGAGGCGTGCCCGGACTTCGACACCATGAGCAGGTCATCCTCGCCGGAAGTGAGCCGGACCTGGACCAGCTCGTCGCCGTCGCGGACCTTGATCGCGATGATCCCGTCGGCGCGGATCGGCGTGTTGTAGGCGGTGAACTCGGTCTTCTTCACGAGGCCCTGCGCCGTCGCGAACGCGAGGTACTTGTCCTCGCTGAAGTCGCGAGTCGGGATCACCGCCATCACCTTCTCGGAGTCGCTGAGCGGCAACACGTTGATCAGCGCGCGGCCCTTCGAGGTCCGCGAGCCCTCCGGCAGCTCATAGACCTTCAGCCGGTAGACCTTGCCGCGGTTGGTGAAGAAGAGCAGGAAGTCGTGGGTCGAGCAGATGTGCAGGTGCTCGATGTAGTCGCCCTCCTTCATGTCCATCCCCATCACCCCGACGCCGCCGCGGTGCTGCTGGCGATAGGTGACCAGAGGCAGGCGCTTCACGTAGCCCGAGTGGGTCAGCGAGATCACCATCTGCTGGTCGGCGATCATGTCCTCGATGTTCATGTCGCCCTCGAAGTGGGTGAGCTCGGTGCGGCGCTCGTCCCCGTAGCGAGCGTCGACCTCATCGAGCTCGGAGACGATGATCTCGTCCACTCGGGCCGGGTCGCCGAGGATCGCGCGCAGCTCGGCGATCGTCTCGACGAGCTCGTCGTGCTCGGCGCGGACCTTGTCGGACTCGAGCGCCGTCAGACGGGCGAGTCGCATGTCGAGGATCGCCTGCGCCTGGATCTCGGAGAGCGCGAACTTCTCCATCAGGCCCGCGCGGGCGACGTCGGTGTCGGCCGAGGCGCGGATCAGCTCGATCACGGCGTCGAGATTGTCGAGCGCGATCAGCAGGCCCTCGAGGATGTGGGCGCGGGCCTCGGCGCGACGCAGCTCGTACTGGGTGCGGCGGGTGACGACCTCGCGCTGGTGGCCGACGTAGGCCTCGATCAGCTCCTTGAGGGAGAGCGTCTTCGGGACACCGTCGACGAGCGCGACCATGTTGACGCCGAACGTGTTCTGCATCGGCGTGTGCTTGTAGAGCTGGTTGAGCACGACCTCGGGCGGGTCGCCGCCGCGCTTCAGCTCGATCACGAGGCGCATGCCGGAACGGTCGGACTCGTCGCGCAGGTCCGAGATCCCGGTGATCTTCTTCTCGCGAACGAGGTCGGCGATCTTCGTGATCAGGCCGCCGTCGCCGCCCTTCTTCACCTGGAACGGGAGCTCCGAGACGATGATCGACTCGCGGCCGCCCTTGAGCGGCTCGACGTGGGCCCGGGCGCGCACCTTGACGGAGGCGCGACCGGAGGCGTAGGCGTCGCGGATGCCCTCCATGCTCATCATCCCGCCGCCGGGGAAGTCGGGGCCCTTGATGTGCTCCATCAGGCCGGCGAGGTCGATCTCGGGGTTCTGCATGTAGGCCTTGACGGCGCCGATCGACTCGCTCAGGTTGTGCGGCGGGATGTTCGTCGCCATCCCGACCGCGATCCCGGAGGAACCGTTGACGAGCAGGTTCGGGAAGCGCGCCGGCAGCACCAGCGGCTCGGATTGCGACTCGTCGTAGTTGGGGCCGAAGTCGACGGTGTCGGCGTCGATGTCGCGCAGCATCTCGGTCGCCAGCCGGGCGAGCCGGGCCTCCGTGTACCGCATCGCGGCGGCGGGGTCGTCGTCGATCGAGCCGAAGTTGCCCTGGCCGTCGACCAGCGGGTAGCGCAGCGAGAACTCCTGCGCCATCCGGACCAGCGTGTCGTAGATCGCCGAGTCGCCGTGCGGGTGGTACTTACCCATCACCTCGCCGACGATGAAGGCGCTCTTGCGGTACGGCCGGGTCGGCTGCAGCGCCAGGTCGTGCATCGCGTAGAGCACGCGGCGGTGGACCGGCTTGAAGCCGTCGCGAACGTCGGGCAGCGCCCGGCCAACGATCACGCTCATCGCGTAATCGAGATACGACGAGCGCATCTCCTGGGTGAGCTCGCGCTCCTCGATGTTGCCGGTCAGCGCGTCGAGCGAACCCTCAGACATCGAGGAACCTCACTTCCTTGGCGTGGCGCTCGATGAACGCCTTGCGCGGTTCGACCTTGTCTCCCATCAGCTCGGTGAACACCCGCTCGGCGAGCGCCGCATCGTCGATCTGGACCCGCTGCAGGGTCCGCGTCGCCGGGTCCATGGTGGTCTCGCGCAGCTGCTCGGCGTTCATCTCGCCGAGCCCCTTGAAGCGCTGCATCGTGACACCGTGACGGGCGAGGTCGAGCACCGCGCGGCGCAGCTCGCCGAACGACTCCGCCTCGCGGGTCTTCTCGGCGCCCGAGATCTTGAACGGGGGGCGGCCGACCTGCTTGAGCAGGTCCTCGTGGACCTCGACCAGGTGGCGGTAGTCGCCCGACGTGAACATCGCCGCGGGCAGGTCGTAGGTCTTCGCGAGGCCGTCGCGCCGGTGCACGGCGCGAACCTCGAGCCCGTCATCGGAGTCGGACAGGATCTCGGTGTCGAACGGCTCGCCCTCCGGGTCGGGGCCGCTGAGCAACTTCTTGACGCCGGCCAGGGTCGCCGCTCCCTCGTCGAGGATCTGCGACTCGGAGAGGAAGCGCACCGCGTCGTGGCCGTGCTCGGCCTGCAGCGAGTCCGCCCAGCCCTCGTACTCCTTGAAGCGGCGGTTGAACCGCTGCCAGCGTGCCGTGGTCAGCTTGTGCTGCTTGCCGTCGACGTCGCGAAGGTCGAAGCCCTCGAGCTTGTCGCGCAGCAGCAGCTCCTCGAGCTCGGATTCCTTCTCGATGTAGGTCTCGTTACGGCCGCTCTTCACCTTGTAGAGCGGCGGCGTCGCGATGTAGACGTACCCGGCCTCGATCAGGTCCGGGAGCTCGCGGTAGAGGAAGGTGAGCACCAGAGTGCGGATGTGCGCGCCGTCGACGTCGGCATCGGTCATCACGATGATCTTGTGGTAGCGGGCGTCCTCGAGGTTGAACTCCTCGCGGACCCCGGTGCCGATCGCGGTGATCATCGCCGAGATCATCTCGTTCGACAGCACCTTGTCGATCCGGCTCTTCTCGACGTTGAGAATCTTCCCGCGCAGCGGCAACACCGCCTGCGTGTTGCGGTCGCGGCCCTGCTTCGCCGAGCCGCCGGCCGAGTCGCCCTCGACGATGAACAGCTCCGCCAGCGACGGGTCGCGGACCGTGCAGTCGGCGAGCTTGCCCGGCAGGGTCGAGTTCTCGAGCGCCGACTTGCGGCGGGTCAGATCGCGCGCCTTGCGCGCCGCGTGACGGGCGCGGGCGGCGTCGACCGACTTCGAGACGATCCGGCGGGCGTCGGCGGGGTGCTCCTCGAGGAACTCGCCGAGCTTGCGGTTGACGGTCTCCTTGACGAGGCCCTCGACCGGCGGGTTGCCGAGCTTGGTCTTCGTCTGGCCCTCGAACTGCGGGTCGGCCAGCTTCACCGAGATCACCGCGGTCAGGCCCTCGCGGACGTCGTCGCCGGTGAGGTTCTCGTCCTTCTCCTTCAGGATGCCCTTGTTGCGGGCGTAGGCGTTCAGGGTCCGGGTCAGCGCCGAGCGGAAGCCCGACAGGTGCGAGCCGCCCTCGTGGGTGTTGATGTTGTTCGCGAACGAGAACACCGACTCCTGGTAGGACGAGTTCCACTGCATCGCGACCTCGACCTGACCGTCCTCGGTCTCGTTGTCGAAGAAGACCGGCTTACGGTGTAGAGAGTCCTTGTTCTCGTTCAGGTGCTTGACGAAGTCGACGATCCCGCCCCTGTAGAGGAAGGTGTCCTTCTCGCCGGCGCCGCGCTCGTCGACCAGCGAGATCTCGAGCCCGCGGGTGAGGAAGGCCGTCTCGCGCATCCGCTCGGCGAGCGTCTGGTAGTCGAACTCGATCGTCTCGAAGACGTCCGAGTCGGGCACGAAGGTGATCGTGGTCCCGGTGCCCTTGATCTTGTCGCCGCGCTTCAGGTCCGCCTGCGGGACGCCGCGCTCGTAGTCCTGGGTCCACTTGTGTCCATCGCGGTGGATCTCGAGGTGGAGGCGCTCGGAGAGCGCGTTGACCACCGAGACGCCCACCCCGTGCAGGCCGCCGGAGACCTTGTAGCCGCCGCCCTCGCCGAACTTGCCGCCGGCGTGCAGAACGGTGAGCACGACCTCGGCGGTCGCCTTCTTCTCCTCGGGGTGCTCGTCGACGGGGATCCCGCGGCCGTTGTCGGTCACGGTGACCGCGTTATCCGGATGAATCGTCAGCCGAATCTTGTCGCAGTAGCCGGCGAGCGCCTCGTCGACCGAGTTGTCGACGACCTCGTAGACGAGGTGGTGGAGGCCGCGCGGGCCGGTGGAGCCGATGTACATGCCCGGGCGCTTGCGCACCGGGTCGAGTCCGCGGAGAACGGTGATCTCCGCCGACGTGTATCCGTTCGAATCCTCGTTCTTGGTAGCCGCCGCAGCTTCGCGCTCGGCTCCCGGCTCGGTTGCCACTCGGGTCAGACCCCTTCGGTCGGTGTCATGAGAAACCCCGACCGCCGGGCCCGACTAGAGGCCGAGTACCCAGCGGTTCGGGGCGGGGGTACAAGTTCACATAAGGATACCAGGACCGGTCCCCGGAAGTCCGCGCACATCGATACAAAAACCCTGCAAATCACGAACTAGTTGTGAGTCGAGAGAAGGATTCGATCCGACGACGAAGCGAAGTCGCCGCACGCGCGGCTCGCCGAGTGCCTCGTTGAGCCGGGCGAGGAGGTCGTTCTGAAGCAGATCGAGCTCCTGCGCCCAGGTCGCCTTCGCGCAGGCGATGGTGATCGTGGCGTCGCGCTCGCGCACGGGCCACGCCTCGGCGGCGATCCGCTCGCCGGCGACCGCCGCCCAGCTGCGCTGGACCGCGGCGAGCAGGGTGGCCGGCTCGACCTCGGCGCGCAGCGCCCGGATCGAGTCGCCGATCGGTCGCGGGCGGCTGCGCTCGGTCACGCCGCCCGCTCGGTCGCCGCCGCCAGCGGCCTGCCGTCGCGCAGCGAGATCTCGGTGCGCTCGACCGAGCGCGGCAGGTGGTCGGGTTCGGTCGCGGTGATCACCGCCTGACCGCCACCCTCGGCGAGGTGCCCGACGAGCAGCGCGCGGTGGTCGGCGTCGAGCTCGGAGGTGACGTCGTCGAGCAGCATGAGCGGCGGTGGGCGACCGTCGTCGAGCAGAGTCCGGCGCTCGGCGAACAGGAGCGCCAGGAGTGCCGTCCGCTGCTGCCCCTGGGAGCCGTAGCGGCGCAGCGAGCGATCGCCGAACTCGAGCGCGAGCTCGTCGTGGTGGGGACCCCAACCGGTGTAGCCGCGCGCGATGTCCGACTCGCGCCGCTCGCCGAGCTCGCGGGCCAGGTCCGCCGTCTCGGTCGCCTCGCTGCGCGGCCGGTAGCGCAGTCGCGGCTCCGGCTCGAGCCCGAGCGACGCCGCCGAGCTCGCGAACGGCGGCGCCAACCGCTCGACCGCCTCGGCGCGGATCCCGCTCAGCTCGACCCCGGCGCCGGCGAGCTCGAGATCCCAGGCGTCGAGGGTCGCGACCGAGGCGCTGCCGGCGCGGATCCGGCCGAGCAACGCGTTGCGCTGCGCGAGCGCCCGCGAGTAGCGCCGCCGCGCCTCGCCGCGGGTCGGCCATAGCGCCGCGCAAAAGCCGTCGAGATGGGTGCGGCGCCCGGCGGGTGAGCCCTTGACCAGCGAGAGGCGGTCGGGCATGAAGACCGCGAGCGGCGGGCGCAGCGCCGTGGCGTCGGCGCCGAGCGCCGCGCCGTCGATCAGGTGTCGCCGCCCGTCGGCGCGGCTGATCGAGCTCATGAACCGGCGGCGCTGGCCTTCGTCGGCGACCACTGCCTCCGCCCTGGCCAGCGACTCGCCGAAGGCGATCGTCTCACGGTCGTCGCGGGTCCTGCAGGAGCGGCCGGCGAGCGCGGCATAGGTCGCCTCGAGGAGGTTCGTCTTGCCAGCCCCGTTCGGCGCCCCAGAGCAGGTTGATCCGCGGGCCAAGCTCGACGTCGCAGGTGGCGAGGTTGCGAAAGCCGCGGACGCTCAGCGACTCGACGACCACACGACCGCCCCCTCAGACGTTGAGCCTGATGGGCATCACGAGGTAACTGAAGTCGTCGCCGTCCACCGGGCGCAGCAGCCCGGGGCGCAGCGGAGAGCTGAGCTGGATCGCGACCTGCTCGGTGTCGACGCTCTCGACCCCTTCGACCAGGAACTGCGGGTTGAAGGCGATCTCCATCGGCTCGCCCGAGTACGGGGCCGGCATGCCCTCGCTCGCGTCGCCGATGTCGGGCGTCTCGGCGGCGACCGTCAGCTCGCCCTCGGCAAAGGCGAGGCGCAGCGGCGCGTTGCGCTGCGCCAGCTGGCTGATCCGCTTCGCGATCTCGAGGAACTCCTCGCGCGGCAGCCGCACGTCGTGTTCGAACGTTTCGGGGATCAGCTGCCGCCAACTCGGGAACTGGCCCTCGATCAGGCGCGAGGAGAGGACCACGTCACCGACCCGGAAGACTGCCTGGTTGCGCTGGAGGGCGATCTCGACCTCCTCCGCCTCGACGAGGCCGATGATGCGGGCGAGCTCGCGGAGCGCCCGCGCCGGCACGTTCGCCTCCAGCGCCTGCGCCACGGGGGCCTCGAGCTCGGCGTGCTTGACGCTGAGCCGGTAGGAGTCGGTCGCGACCATGGTCAGCCGGTTGCCCTCGGCCTGGACGAGCACGCCGGTGAGGATCGGGCGCACCTCGTCGCGCGAGGCGGCGCGAGCGACGAGGTCGATCGTCGCACCCAGCGGGCCGCCGGGCAGCCGGACGCTCTCGCCCTCGATCTCCGGCAGGCGCGGAAAGTCGTCGGCGGGCAGGGTGCGGAGGTGAAAGCGCGCGCCGCCGGCGGCGATCTCGACGTCGCGCTGCTCGGAGCGCAGCTCGAGGGTCACCTCGCCCGGCGGCAGGCTGCGCACCACGTCGGCGAACAGGCGGCCCGGCAGCAGCACCGATCCGGGCTGCTCGGTCTTCGCGTCGGTGAGCTTGCTGGTGAGCGCCAACTCCATATCGGTCGCGCGCAGGGTCAGCGAGCCGTCAGCGGCGATCACCAGGATGCCCCCGAGCGAGGGCAGGGTGCCGCGGGTCGAGACGGCGCGCCCGGCGAGTTGGAGGCCACCGGAGAGGGAATCACGGGATACGGAAAGCTTCATCGAAGGTCGCTCATCTTCCTACTTTGATCAGATGTATTTGATTCGGGGATAGTTGTGGATGGTGGTCGGATCTGGCTTCGCGGTGCGACGCGAGCCTGTGGATCAATCTTGCCCGAGCGGTGGATCATGCCCCGCTTCGGTGGACGGATCATCCTCGCCCGTCGCTTTCCCCAGGGCGGCGCGGACCCTGTGGACGGCGACCGCGGTGTCCGAGCCCGGCTCGAGCCGGCTCGAGACCTGGCGGATCGCGTGCATGACGGTGGTGTGGTCGCGGTCGAACCCGCGCGCGATCTCGGTCAGCGAGAGGCCGGTGAGCTCGCGGGCCATGAACATCGCCAACTGGCGCGCCCGGGTGATCCGGACCGAGCGCCGCGGCGACAGGAGCTCCTCCTTGGTGAGCCCGTTGACCGTGCAGACGGCGTCCTGGATCGCGCTCAGGGTGGGCGGTTCCGAGGTCGGCGTCGGGTCCTCGGCCCGCCCCAGCGCGCGCCGAACCAGCGGTGAGCTGAGCGGTTCGCTGAGCAGCGACGCGGTCGCCATCACCCTGGTCATCGCGCCCTCGAGCACGCGGATGTTCTCGGGCACATTCGCGGCGATCTCCTGCAGGACGCGCGGATCGGGTGGCTCGGCGGTGGCGGACGCGAGGCGCCAGAGGACCGCGATCCGGGTGCGCAGGTCGGGCGCCTCCAGTTCGACTCGCAGACCCCAGTCGAAGCGGTCGCGCAACCGCTCGGCGAGCTTCGAGAGCGCCTCGGGCGGGCGATCGCTCGAGAGGACGATCTGCTTGCCGGCCGCGTGCAGGGTGTTGAAGGTGTGGACGAACTCCTCCTCGGTCGCCGGCTTGCCCTCGAGCACCTGGACGTCGTCGATCAGCAGCGCGTCGAGCTCGCGGTAGCGGGCCTTGAACGCCTCGGGTCCCTCGCGGCGCAGGGCGCTGACGAACTCGGTCGTGAACCGCTCCGCGGTCGTGTAGTGGATCTCGAGGCCCGGGTGGACGCGGCGTAGGTATTCGACGATCGCCCCGAGCAGGTGCGTCTTGCCGAGCCCTGGCGGGCCGTGGAGAAAAAGCGGGTTGTAGGCGTCGCCGGGCGACTCGGCGACCGCGAGCGCCGCGGCGTGGGCGAGGCGGTTGCCGGGGCCGATCACGAAGCGCTCGAAGGTGTGGTTCGGGTCGAGCGGCAGCGATTCGGGGCGCGCGGTCGCGGCCGCGGCCGCGGCAGTTGGCTCGTCGTCGACGAAGGCGATCGCCACGAGCTCCGGAGCATGGGCGCGGACGACCTCGAGCACTCGGCGCGCCGTAGCGACGCTCCACCCAGGCCCGGACTGACGCTGGTGCGGCCAAGAACAGGGTCTCACCCTGGACCGCGACCGCGCTCACCGGCTCGAACCAGAGGTCGAACGTGGCCGCCGGCAGCGAGGCGGCGAGGTCGGCCCGGGCGCGCTCCCAGAGGGTCGCCAGGTCGTCGTCTTGGGGCTGCGCAGGCACCGCGGGCGACCATACATTCGTGCGCCCGGCCGACTTCGAGGCCACCCCGCATTTCGCGGAAAACAACTGGCCGCGCATCTCGCGAAGCACGGCGCGGCGATGGCGCCACCTTCTGAGGCGCCGTCTGTAGACTGGCCGATCCGATGAAGCGCACCTGGCAGCCCAAGAAGCGCAAGCGCCGCCGTACCCACGGCTTTCGCGCTCGCATGCGCACGCGCTCGGGCCGCGACGTGCTCCGGCGCCGCCGGGCCAAGGGCCGCAAGCGGCTGACGCCGTAGTCGATGTGACGTGGATGACCGCGGGCGTCCCCAGGGTCGGCTAGATGGCCGAGCGCCGCAAGCGAGGCCGGCTCTCCCGCAGCGGGGACTTCGATCGCGTGTACCGCGACGGCCGTTCGCGCGCCAACCGCTTTCTGGTCGTCTACTCGTTCCCGCGCTCGGGTTCCGATGCCGATGAGGTCCGCCTCGGAATCTCGGTCAGCCGCAAGGTCGGCGGTGCCGTGGAGCGCAACACGGTCAAGCGAGCGCTGCGCGAGGCCTTCTGGAACCTCGACGCCGAGCTTGCCGCCGAGCACGACTTCGTGCTGGTCGCCCGCCCAGACGTTGCAGGTCTGGTCGAGCGTGAGGGTACGAGCGGGGTCGAGACCGCGCTTCGCGAGCTGCTCACCGACGCGGGCTCGGAGGCCGCGTAACACGTGAAACGCTCTGAATTTGGCATTACAGAGCGGTTTTTGGGCGCGATCCGCGAAGTCTTCCTGGCTCCGCTGCACCTCTACCGATGGCTGATCTCGCCGAACCTGGCGCCGCGCTGCAAGTACTACCCGAGCTGTTCGACCTACGCGGTGGAGGCGGTCCGGGAGCTCGGCATCGTGCGCGGCTCGATCGTCGCCGCCTGGCGGGTGATCCGTTGCAACCCGTTCAGCCACGGCGGGGTCGATGAGCTCGCCGACCGGCGCCTGTTCCGGGATCACGACCACCCGCATGACCACGACGCGCCAAAGGCGGCCGCATGACCACGATCGCCGTCCTCGTCATCTTCCAGCCGTTCGTCGACCTCGCCGAGGCGATCATCAAATTCTTCGCCGAGACGATCGGGCTCAGCTGGGGCCTCTCGATCGTGATGCTGACCCTGACCGTGCGGCTGTTCACGCTGCCGTTGTCGCTCACCGGGATCCGCTCGATGCGCCGCATGCAGCTGGTCGCGCCAGAGCTCAAGGCGGTTCAGGAGAAGTACAAGGACGACCGCGAGCGCCAGCAGCGCGAGATGCTCGCCCTCTACAAGGAGCACGGGGTCAACCCGCTCGCCTCCTGCTTTCCGTTCCTGCTCCAGATCCCGTTCTTCATCGCCGTCTACTCGCTCCTGCGCGGTGACACGTTCCAGCAGGACGTCGAGTCGAGCGGCGCCGCGGTCAATTTCCTCTTCGTCCCGGACATCCTGATCCCGCCCGAGGGCGCGGTGAAGTGGGTGCTGATCGTGCTGTTCATCAGCACCACGATGCTCACGTTCCTCTACACGACGGCGACGACGCAGACGACGACCGGACCGCAGAAGTACATCTTCCTGGCGCTGCCGTTGCTGTTCGCCCCGGTGATCGCCAGCCAGCCGGCCGGCCTCGCGATCTACTGGATCACCACCAACCTCTGGAGCCTCGGACAGCAGGTGGTCGTGCAGAGGATCATGCCGATGCCGACTCCGCCGACTCCGGAGGAGCGAAAAAAGGCAGAACCACCTCCACCTCCACCACCGCGAAAGAAGAAGAAGCGGCGATGAGCGAGCTGCCGACCGATCCCGCGCAACGCGTCGAGGCCCTGCTTGGCGAGGTGATCGACGCGCTCGACCTCGAGGCGAAGGTCTCGGTCGAGGAGACCCCCGACGAGATCGCCGCGCGGGTCGAGGGCGAGGACCTCGGCCTGCTGATCGGCCGCCGCGGGCAGACGATCGACGCCGTGCAGCTGCTCTGTTACCGGATCGCCTTCCGCGAGCACGGCGAGCGCAAGCGGGTCTCGGTCGACGCTTCCGGCTACCGCGAGCGACGCCGCGAGACGGTTGAGCGCCAAGCCGAGCGCGCCGCCGAGCGGGCACTCGAGACCGGCAAGGAGATCGAGCTCGAGCCGATGACGCCGACCGAGCGCAAGATCGTCCACGATCAGCTCAAGGACCGCCGCGGACTCGAGACGTTCAGCGAGGGCGAGGAGCCCGAGCGTTGCGTCATCGTCGCGCCCCTGGTCGGCGAGTGAGGCGGAGCCGCGCCGCGCCGCGCCACCGTTGAGGCGCCTGATTGAACGCTGACCCTGAGCTCCGCCGCCGCCTCGATCCAGTTCTCGACCTGCTCGCCGCCGATCCGGCGTCGCTGAGCTCGATCCGCGACCGCAGGCGGGCGTGGAAGGTCCATGTCGAGGACTCGCTCAGCGGCCTCGAGCTGGTGGGCGCGCCGGCCCGCCTCGCCGACGTCGGCGCCGGCGCGGGCTTCCCGGGTTTGGTGCTCGCGGCGGCGCTGCCCGCGACGCGGGTCGACCTGATCGAGTCGGTCGGCCGCAAGGCGGAGTTCATCGAGCGGGCGATCGCCGCCGCGGGACTCGCCAACGCCCGGGCGCTCGCGATCCGCTCCGAGGAGTGGGCCCGCGACCCGGACCCGGAGGGCGGGCGCGAGGCCTACGAGGTGGTGACCGCGCGCGCGGTCGGCCGGCTCTCGACGCTCGCCGAGCTCGCCTCCCCGCTCCTCGCCCCGGGCGGGCGCCTGGTCGCCTGGAAGGGCCGGCGCGATCAGGGCGAGGAGGCGGAGCTCGCCGGCGCCGCCGAGCGCCTGGCGATGGCGGTCGAGCGGGTCGACGCGGTCGGGGAGCGTGCCGGCTCCCGACACCGCCATCTCTACCTGGTGGCGAAGACCGGGCCGACCCCGGCCGGCCTCCCCCGGCGCCCCGGCATGGCGAAGAAGCGCCCGTTCGGATGACCCGGTTCCGCAGATAGCGGGAGTTTGCGATCCGGGACGCCTCGGCGCTGGCTAGGCTCGCGGGGATGGGCGCCGTCTATGCGATCGCGAACCAGAAGGGCGGTGTGGGCAAGACCACGACCGCGGTCAACCTCGCTGCCTGCGCGGCCGCCGAGGGGCGCCAGGTGCTGCTCGTGGACCTCGACCCGCAGTGCAACGCCACGGTTGCGCTCGGCTTCGACCGCGACGCCTCCGCCTCCTCCTACGACTGCCTTTGCGGCGAGACCTCGGTCGCCGCCGCGGCGCGCCCGGCCGGTCCCGACAACCTCTGGATCGTGCCCGCGAACCGCGACCTCGCCGGCGCCTCGGTCGAGCTGCCGCGCATGGACGGCTACGAGCAACGGCTTCGCGACGGCCTCGGGCCGGTGCGCGAGCGGTTCTCGATGACGCTGCTCGACTGCCCGCCGTCGCTCGGGCCGGTCACCGTCAACGCGCTCACCGCCGCCGACCGCGTGATCGTCCCGGTGCAGGCCGAGTACCTCGCGCTCGAGGGGCTGGTGCAGTTCATGGAGACGCTCGACCTGATCCGCCGCAACCTCAACCCGTCGCTGATTCTGACCGGGGTGCTGATCACCATGCACGACGAGCGCACCCGCCTCGCCCAGGACGTGGAGTCCGAATTGAGACAGCATCTACCCGAACAGGTGTTCGATACCGTGATCCCCCGCAGCATCCGCGTCGCCGAGGCGCCGAGCCACGGCTTGCCGGTCCTCAACCACGCCCCCGACTCCCGCGGCGCGGTCGCCTACCGACGACTGGCAGCCGAGCTCGAGGACCGCGAGTCGGAGCCGGCGGTGGCGGCGTGAGCAGCCGTCGGGGGATCGGGCGCGGCCTCGCCGCGATCCTGCCCGAGACGGGTCCCGGCGACCCCGCGTACCGCGAGGTCCCGGTCGACCTGATCCGGCCGAATCCCGAGCAGCCGCGCCGCAGCTTCGACCCCGAGACGCTCGCGGCGCTCGCCGAGTCGGTCGCCGAGGCCGGCGTGATCCAGCCGCTGATCCTCCGCCCGCTGCCGGACGGCCGCTACGAGCTGATCGCCGGCGAGCGCCGCTGGCGCGCCGCGCGCGAGGCCGGGCTCGAAACGGTGCCGGCGATGGTCCGCGACGAGGACGCCGCGCGGCGGATGCAGACGGCGCTGATCGAGAACGTGGCCCGCGAGGACCTCAACCCGGTCGACGAGGCGCGCGCCTGCGCGACGCTGGTCGAGGAGCTCGGGCTCTCGAAGGAGGCGCTCGCCGGTCGCCTCGGACGCACCCGCCCGGCGATCTCGAACCTGATCCGGCTGCTCGACCTGCCCGACGAGGTGCTGGAGCTGCTGTCCGAGGGCGAGCTCAGCGAGGGCCACGGTCGCGCGATCTTGATCGCGAAGGGCAACGACGTCCGCCGCCGGCTCGCCCGCGACGCGGTCGCCGCCGGATGGTCGGTGCGCGAGACCGAGCGCCGCGCCCGCAATGCGGAGGCAACGCCGAGGGCGAAGGTCGTCCCGCACCCGGATCAGAAAGCGGCGCTCGAGCGCGCCGAGGACGCATTGGAACGGGCGCTGGGCACTGGGGTCCGGGTGCGCTCGGCCGCGAAGGGCGTCCGTGCCGAGATCAGCTTCGAGAGCATGGACGAGCTGCTCGAGTTCGCGGACCGGGTCGGCGGCTGAGCCGGACCGCGCTCAGGGGGCGAGGCGCTCGATCAGCCAGGCCTCCCCGTCGCGGCTGTAGCGGAAGCGATCGTGAAGCCGTGCGACCTGGCCTTGCCAGAACTCGATTGCCAGCGGGCGCAGCAGGTAGCCGCCCCAGTGCGGCGGGCGCTCGACCTCGCCGTCGTCGAACCGATCCTCGGCCTCGGCGAGGCGCCGGTCGAGCTCGGCGCGGGACTGGAGCGGTGTCGACTGCGGCGACGCCCAGGCCCCCAGCTGCGAATCGCGCGGGCGGCTCGCGAAATAGGCGTCGGACTCCGCGTCGCTGAGCCGCTCGACCGGCCCCCGGGCGCGCACCTGGCGGTCGAGCTCGCGCCAGTACGCGATCAGCGCCGCGCCCGGCGCCGCCTCGAGCTGGGCCCCTTTGACCGACTCGCGGTTGGTGAAGAAGCGAAAGCCCCGGTCATCCACACCCTTGAGCAGGACCATGCGGGCGTCGGGGAGGCCGTCCTCGCCGATCGTCGCCAGCGCGATCGCCTCGGGCAGCACCGCCTCGCGCTCGGCGGCCGCGTACCAGCGGCGAAATTGCGCGATCGGGTCCGGGTCGAGGTCCTCCCGGCTCAGCGCGGGCATCTCCGGGCGGCGCGGGCTCACCCGCGGCAGGCTAGTCGGTGCACGGTCGCCGACCGTTCTTCCTAGAATCAGGGCGCGGGCGATTAGCTCAGTTGGTTAGAGCGCGTCTCTGATAAGGACGAGGTCCGTGGTTCGAGTCCACGATCGCCCATCCGTCGCTCACACTCGGCGCCTCGCGGCCCAGCCGCGGTCAGGTCGGCCGGAGGGGTACCGCGGGATTCGACGTTCTCGAAGCTCCGATTGGCGTGAGCCCTCGTCGCGCGGCCGTCACCCCGAACGCGAAGCGCTCCAGTCGCGGACTACGACGCGTTCAGCTGAGCCGCGGAACGGACGAGGGCTTTGAACGCCTCCCCGTCAGTGTCGTCTCCCTTGTGAAGGTCGATGGCGCGCCTCGTCTTCCCCTCGAGGCTGGAGTTGAAGAGCCCGGCGGGATCCTCGAGGGACGCCCCCTGGAAGAAGGTGAGCTTCACCTTGTTCTTGTAGATCTCGCCGGTGAGAATGATCCCGTCGTGAGACCAAACCGGGACCCCAAAAGGGTTCGACGGCTTGCGCCATTTGATCTCTTCGACGACATCGGGAGCGGCCTGCTTGATGAGTCCGCGGATTCGGGAGAGCGTCTGTCCGCGCCAATCGTCCAGTTCCTCGATCTTCGCGTCGATGAGCTCAGACGGCGTCCCTGACTCGGACTCGGCGGACATCGTTGAACTCTTCCAGACTCGAAGGCGGAGCGCGGTCAGTCGCGCCCGCGCGCCGCGTCGCGCAGGCCATCCAGCGTCTTGCTCATCCAGTCGGTGAAGTAGCGCCGCCCTACGGTGGCGTCGATCACCCGGGCGCGGACCCCCTGCGGCTCCATGCCCATCTCGCCGTCGACGAAGGTCCCGTCCTGGGCTCCCGTGATCTCGAAGCGGACAAACGTCCCGGTGTTGAGGCAGCGGATGTGCAGGGCTCGAAGCTCATCGCGCTTCGCGATCAGCAAATGCATTTCATCCTTGCCGATCGGCGTCTGGGTCAGCTGGCGGTAGGTGCAGCCTTCGTCGAGCCCGTCGCACTGGACCTGGATCACCCGCGGCCACCACTCGGGATGGCGCTCGACGTCCGAGATCAGATCCCAGACGACCGCGACGGGGGCCTCGATGAACCCCTGCTGGCGACAGAGCGACACGGGGCGATTGTCGCACCGCCCCCCGTCACCCGCCGCCCGCCGGTCAGCCTGCGAACTGAACGAACAGGTCCCGGTCGTCCGGGTTGCCCGTCGTCGCCGCGCTTGCCCCGCCCGGAAGCCGGGTAGGCCGCACCTATAATGGCCGCGTAGGGTCGCGGCGGACGGCCCACCGTCCTTGACGCCCGGAAACGAGGTACACGGCCCACCATGCAGCAGATGCAGATCTATGGCGTCAGCTTCGACATGGTCGGCAAGCAGCCGATCGTGCTGCTGAAGACCGTCGACGGCAACCGCTTCTTGCCGATCTGGATCGGCCACCCGGAGGCGGCCGCGATCCTGATGAAGCTTCAGGGCGCCCAGACACCGCGGCCGATGACCCACGATCTGCTCAACGAGATGCTCGAGCAGCTCGACGCGAAGTGCGAGCGCGTCTCGGTCACCGAGCTGCGCGACAACACCTTCTACGCCTCGATCACGATCTCGGTGAACGGCTCGGAGATCGAGATCGACTCCCGCCCCTCGGACGCGATCGCGCTGGCGGTCCGCTGCCAGGCGCCGATCTTCGCCGCCGAGGAGGTGATCGACGAGTCCTCGATCGAGTTCGAGCACGAGGTCGAGGACCAGGAGGAGGTCGTCGAGCGATTCAAGGACTTCCTCGACGAGGTCTCCCCCGAGGACTTCGCTGCCGGCGAGGAGTAGCGCTCAGGGGGCCGTGTAGGCCCAGGAGCCATCCGCGTTCACGAGCCCGGCGCTGCTGGCCGTCGCGCGGACCGTGAAGCCGAAGACGTTGTCGGCGCCGACGTTCGAGACCGCGTAACCGCCGAGCGCGTCGACGTTCTGGCTCTCGCTCAGATAGAGGCAGACCTTGCCGGCGGGGCGGTGGGCGCAGTCACTGTGCCCGAGCAGGAGTCGTCGTTGTCGGCGCCCCCGGCCGTTCCCGGGGCGAAGTTGACCGACGGCGCGAGGATGGGCGCCGGAGCGCGGCCGGGCAGCGAGACGGTCTCGAACTCGTACAGGTCCGGGGAGCCGACGACCTCGTCGACCACCCGCCAGGCGCCGAAGCTCGTCGTCCCGGAGGGGATCGTCGCCGAGTCGAACCGAAGGTAGGCGCTCGCGGGGTTGCCGCCGAGCCGGCCCGGCGTCGTCGGCGCTGGCGGCGCTCGGGACCTGCTCGAGTGAGGACTCCCTGACGTCGGGGCCGCGCAGGCCGTTGTCCTTCACGTCGCGGCTCTTCACAGCGTTGTCGACCAGCTGGCGAGAGCTGACCGAGTCGCGCGGCAGCCCGGCCGCCCAGGCCGCGCCGGAGAGGGCGATGAACAGCGCGACGAGCGCGAGTGCGTTGCGGCGCAGATATGCACGGACCCTGCCCATGGCGGCGCACCCTAGCGGGAGCGAGCAGGGATCGGTAAGGGCGATCCCCAATAGACGCGGGGCGCTGGCGGCGCGACCCTGGCCTCATCGTCCACGATCCAGAGGAGCAACCGATGACCGATGAGCAAACAACCGCGCAGCTGCCACCGCCACCGCCTGAGCGGCCCCGCCGCCTGACCCGCAGCCGCGACGACCGCGTGTTGGCCGGAGTGGCCGGGGGGCTCGGCAGCTACTTCGGCGTCGATCCGGTCATCGTCCGGATCGCGTTTGCCGTTTCCGTGTTCTTCGGCGGCCTCGGCGCGGTCGCGTACATCGCTCTCGCGCTGTTCGTCCCGACCGCCGCGGGGGCGGACGGTGAGCAGCGCCCAGCGCCGGTCGAGCGTTCGCGCTGGCTCGCGGTCGGGGTCGGAATCGGCGTCGCCGTGATCGCGCTGAGCTGGGGGGTCTTCGACGGTCCGTTCTGGGGTCACGGGTTCTGGTTCAGCCCGGTGCTGTTCATCGTCGCGCTGGCCGCCGGGGCGATCCTGCTCGTGCGCCGCGGCGATGGGTCCGGGCGCGCCCGGGGCACCGCGGCGACCGTCCTGCTCGCGATCGCGGCGTTCATCGGCCTGGCGATCGTCGCCCTCGCAGCAGCCTGGGCGGCTGCCACCGGGCACGGCGTGGCCGTCGCACTGGTCGTGATCGGGATCGGCGCCCTGCTCGTGATCGCAGCCTTCAACGGGGGCGCCCGCTGGCTGATTGCACCCGCGATCGCGATCGCGGTCCCGCTCGGGGCCGTCGCCGCCTCCGGGGTCAGCTTCGGCGACGGGATCGGCGAGCGCGTATATCGGCCGCTGGCGGTCGACTCGATCCCGGACGACGGCTACGAGCTCGGGATCGGGCACCTGGTCGTCGACCTGCGCCAGCTCGACTGGACCGACGCGACGGTCGTCGACCTGAACGTCGACCTCGGAATCGGTCAGGCCGTGGTCGGGGTGCCCTCGAACGTCTGCGTGACCGCCGACTTCGACGCCCGCGCGGGCTCGCTCGAGGTCGCCGGTGACCGAGACCCAGGGCGCCGACGTGCACAGCGACGCCAACGCCGGCGCGGCGGCGACGCCCCGCCTCGAGCTCACGGGCCAGGTCGACCTCGGCCAGTTGCAGGTGCTCAACGACGACGACGCCGAGTTGGACGGGCAGGGGCCGCGGTTCGGTCCCACGACAACGAGGACGAGATGCGCGCCGCAATGACCGCGGCGTGCTCCGGGGCATCGACCACGGCCGGCGCCGACTCGCCGAACGCGGTCGCCAGGCCCGATGCCCCGGAGGCGCCCTCGCCCCCAGGTGGCGGCCACGGCCACGGCCGTTCCCAGGACAAGGGGTCGCGGCGAGGATGAGCCGCCGTATCGACCGCGTCTCGCTGACCGCCGGGCTCGTCGTCATCGGGCTCGGCGGTCTGCTGCTGCTCGACCAGGAGGACGTGATCGACCTCACCCTCGGCCTCGTCGGGGCGCTCGTCGCGGCGACGATCGGGACAATCCTCTTGGTCAGCGGGCTCGCCGGCGAGGACGGCCATGAGCGCTAGCCGCGCCGCGGAAGCTCGGCAGCTCACGCGCGATCGCTCGCGGGCGCTGGTCGCCGGCGTTTGCGCCGGCTTCGCGGCTCGGCTCGACGTCGACCCGGTGATCGTCCGCGTGGTCTTCGGCCTCCTGGTGGTGGTCACGGGCGGTGCGGCTCTGGCCGCCTACGTGATCCTCTGGATCTTCATGGACGAGGGGGCCGCCGAGCCCGCCCCTGGGGACGTGAACCCGGTCGAGGCCGCGGTCCGCCGGATCCCGGTCCGCAACTGGCGGGTCGCCGCCGGGGTCGGGTTCCTCACCCTCGCGCTGCTGCTGCTGCTGCGCGAGGTCGGGCTCTGGTGGTCCGACGCGCTCGCCTGGCCACTGATTCTCGCCGCCTCCGGGGCGGCGTTGCTGTGGCGCCAATCGAATATCGACGTTCCGCCCGCCCTCCGCTTCGCCTTCGGGGGCGGCCGGGTCGGACGAGGGACGGCGGGACGAGGCGCCGGTCGAGGAATCGCGGGCGGTCAGGGCTCGCCGATTTCTACCGCGGCGGCTTCGGGGTCGCGCTGGTGCTCGGCGCCGCGCTGCTGTTCCTCTACGCGAACGGGGCGCTCGGCCAGGCCCGCGACGTGGTCCTGGCAATCGTCGTCGCGGCGCTCGCCCTCAGCCTCATCCTCGCCCCGTTCCTCTGGCGGTTGGGCCGCAACCTCGCCGCCGAGCGCGCCGAGCGGATCCGCTCACAAGAGCGCGCCGAGGTCGCCGCGCACCTTCACGACTCGGTTCTGCAGACCCTGACGCTGATGCAGAAGCATGCCTCCGACCCGCGCCAGGTCGCGGCGCTCGCCCGTCGTCAGGAGCGCGAGTTGCGCGCTTGGCTGTTCGAGGGATCCGCGGGCCACGACGGCGACAGCCTCGCCGCTGCGCTGAGCGCCGCCGCCGCCGCCATCGAGGACA
This sequence comes from uncultured Solirubrobacterales bacterium, assembly GCA_963828755.1. Taxonomy (GTDB): domain Bacteria; phylum Actinomycetota; class Thermoleophilia; order Solirubrobacterales; family 70-9; genus WHSW01. The sequence goes on from CAWHFY010000013.1 coordinate 79,900, forward strand.
CCCACGAGGTCGCAATCGACGTCGTCTCGGTCGGCGACCATCCGCTCGATGAGCGCGGAGCGGCGCTGGTTGCGGCGACCCGCGAGGCGCTCACCAACGCGGCCAAGTTCGCCGGCGACGCGGGCCCGATCGCCGTCTACGCCGAGATGAGCCCGGCGCGCGCCCAAGTCTTCGTCCGCGACCGCGGCCCCGGATTCGACCCGGAGCAGGTGGCGCCCGACCGTCGCGGCCTGCGAGAGTCGATCATCAGCAGGATGGAGCGACACGACGGCACCGCGACGATCCGCTCGGGCTCCGGCTCGGGGACCGAGATCGAGCTCGCGATCGGCGAGGAGGGCGAATGAGCGCCATGCCGAGCGTTGTCATCGTGGACGACCACGCGATCTTCCGTAGCGGCGTCCGCGCGGAGCTCGAGGGGCTCGTCGACGTGCGCGGTGACGTGGGCTCGGTCGAGGAGGCAGTCCGGATGATCACCGCCGCGCGCCCGGACGTCGTCCTGCTCGATGTCCACATGCCGGGCGGTGGCGGCGCCGAGGTGATCCGCCGCGTGGCCGCGACGGCGCCCGCGCAGCGGTTCTTGGCCCTCTCGGTGTCGGACGCGGCCGAGGATGTGATCGCGGTCGTCCGCGCAGGCGCGCGTGGCTACGTGACCAAGACGATCCAGGGCCCGGAGCTCGCGGACGCGGTGCGCCGGGTGCGCGACGGCGACGCGGTCTTTTCGCCGCGGCTCGCCGGGTTTGTCCTCGACGCGTTCGCCGGCCAGCTGACCGAGGCCGAGGTCGACCCGGAGCTCGACCAGCTGACCACCCGCGAGCGCGAGGTGCTGCGCCTGATCGCCCGGGGCTACCTCTACAAGGAGGTGGCGCTCGAGCTCTCGATCTCGGTGAAGACCGTCGAGGCGCACGTCAGCGCCGTCCTGCGCAAGCTGCAGCTCTCCAACCGCCACGAGCTCAGCCGCTGGGCGGTCGAGCGCCGGCTGATCGACTGACGTTCGGGTCCGCGCCGGTCGAGCGCTCGACCTCGCCTCGCCGTTCGGCCTCGGCGGCTGATCAGCCCTAGCGCGCGATGACGGGCTCACGCTCGAGCGCCAGCTCGAGGAGCCGCTCGCAGAGGCGTTCGAACGAGAGCCCGGCGGCCTCGGCGGCCATGGGCAGCAGCGAGGTGTCGGTGAGCCCGGGGATCGCGTTCGCCTCGAGCACCTGGGGGCCGTCGTCGGCGAGGATCATGTCGACCCGGCAGAAGCCGTCGAAGCCGAGCACGTCCCACGTGCGCAGCGCCGCGTCGAGCACCGGGCCCTCGGCGGCGCCGAGCTCGGCCGGGCAGACGTATTCGGTGCGGCCGATCTCGTAGCGCGCCTCGTAGTTGAAGCGGTCCTCGTCGCGGGCGATCACCTCGACCGCGGGCAACGCGATGCCGTTGATCAGTGAGATCGCGAGCTCGCGGCCCTCGACGTGGCGCTCGAGCAGCACCCGGTCGTCGTAGGAGAAGGCGGCGACGAGCGCGGTCGGCACCTCGGCGGCCAGCGCGGCAAAGCGAACCCCGAGCGATGAGCCGCCCGCAGCCGGCTTGATCACGAGCGGGAAGCCGAGCGCCGCCTCGATCTCCTCCAGTGCCTCGGCGGCGCCGAGCTCGCGGAAGGCGATGTCGCTGAACGCGGCCCAGTCGGGCGTCGGCACCCCGGCGGCCCGCAGGTCGTGCTTGGCGCCGACCTTGTCGATCGACCGCATGCAGGCGCGCACGCCCGGCCCCGTGTACGGGATCCGCAGGATCTCGAGCAGCTCCTGGACGGTGCCGTCCTCCCCGCCGGGGCCGTGCAGGGCGATGAAGGCGACGTCGGGGCGCTCGCGCTTGAGGGTCGGGACGAGCTCCGCCCCGACGTCGATCAGCTCGACCTCGTGTCCGAGCGCCGCGAGCGCGTCCTCGACCCGCGAGCCACTGCGCAGCGACACCTGCCGCTCGAGCCCGCGCCCGCCGGTGAGCACGGCGATCTTCATTGCCGGTCCTGCCGGCGAAACGGCAGCACGGATGCCCGTCCATCGGCTGACCCGGCCGCCCCCGGACGCGAAGCGGAAGAGGCGGGCGGTAGCGTTGGGTATTTGAGGGTGTTCAGACGTGATCGAGTCGTAAAGCGACATCTGCTCGGCGATCACCGCGCCGATTCGCTTGATTCCCTCGCGGATCTCGTCGGCGCCCGAGGCCGAGAAGTTGAGCCGCATCTCGGAGCCGCCGCGGCCGTCCACGTACGCGGCCGCGCCTGGGACGAAGGCGACGTTGTCACGCAGCGCCTTCGCGAGCAGGTCCGTGGTGTCGAGGTACCCCGGCAGCTTCGCCCAGCAGAACAACCCGCCCGCCGGCCGCGACCACCGGGCCTCGGCCGGGAAGTGCCGCTCGAGCGCGTCGAGCATCGCGTCGCGACGGTCGCGGTAGATGTCGCGCAGGTCGTCGACGTACTCGCGCCAGGCCCCCTCGGCGAAATACTCGCGGACGAAGTACTGGGTCAGCGTCGAGGTGCACAGGTCGGTCGCCTGCTTGCCGAGCACGACCTTCTCCATCACGGGGGCGGCGCGCACAGCCAGCCGAGTCGGATTCCCGGCGAGAGGATCTTCGAGAGCGTGCCGAGGTAGATGACGTAGTCGCCGCCCTCGAGCTTGTACAGCGGCTGCTCAGGCTCACCCTCGTAGCGCAGCAGCCCGTACGGGTTGTCCTCGACCACCAGCAACTCGCGCTCCCGGGCGATCGCGACCAGGCGCCGACGCCGCTCGGCGGACATCGTCACCCCGGCCGGGTTCTGAAAGCTCGGCACGGTGTAGATGAACTTCGGCGAGCGGCCCTCGCCGCTCAAGGCGCTCGAGCAGGCGCTCGAGCTCGTCGACGTCCATGCCCTCCTCGTCGACGCCGACCTGCAGCGTCTCCGCTTGGTAGGAGCAGAACACCGGGACCGCGCCAGGGTAGGTCGGCGCTTCGGCGATCACGACGTCGCCGGGGTCGACGAACGTCTTCGCGACCAGGTCGATCGCCTGCTGGCCGCCGGTGGTGACGATCACGTCGTCGAGGTCGGGCTCCATCCCCTCGGCCGCCATCACCTCGCGGATGCACTCCTTGGTCTCGGCGAAGCCCTCGGTCGGCCCGTACTGAAGCGCCTGGGCGGAGCTCTCCTGGGCGATCCGGGTCATCTGCGCGGCGAAGCGCTCGGGCGGGAAGGTCGAGGTGTCGGGGAGCCCGCCGGCGAGCGAGATCACCTCCGGTCGGGCGGTGATCTCCATCAGGTCGCGCATCGCCGAGGATCGCATCACCGTGGTTCGGTCCGCGAACAGCCGCGCATAGCGCTCGAGGTCGCGCGCCGTGGTGTGGGCGCGCCGGTGCGGCGCGGTCTCCTCGCCCGGCGTGACGCGATCGGGGGTGCGATCCACGGGGCCAGTTTGGCGCACCTGCAGCCCGACCGCAACCAGCTCGCTTGACATGTGACCTTTTGGTCACCTATAGTGTTCGATATGGACGACGTGTTCAAGGCGCTCGCCGACCCCACCCGTCGCGATCTGCTCGACCGTCTGTACGAGCGAGACGGGCAGTCGCTGAGCGAGCTCGAGGAACGGCTGCCGATGTCGCGCTTCGGCGTGATGAAGCACCTCAAGGTGCTCGAGGGCGCCGGGCTGGTGACCACCCAGCGGCGCGGGCGGGAGAAGTTGCACTTCCTCAACGCCGTCCCGATCAGGCTCATTCACGACCGCTGGGTGAGCAAGTACGCGCAGCCCTGGGCGGCGGCGCTGTCCGAGTTGAAGACCCAACTGGAGGAGGACTAGATGACCACCGACGACCCGTACACCGTGATCGATGGCCGCGGAGCGATGTCCGTGTTCGAGATCTACATCAAGACGACCCCGGAGCGCCTCTGGGCGGCGATCACCGACCCGGCGATGCGGGCCAAGTACTCCTTCGGGGTCGGGATCGAGTCCGACTGGGAGCCCGGCTCCACCTACCGTGCGGTGCACCCGGCCGGGGTCGCGATCTCCGAGGGCGAGAACGTCGAGGTCGAGCCGCCGCACCGGCTCGTGCAGACGTTCACGGCGCTGTGGAGCGACGAGGTCAAGTCCGTGGGCCAGTCGCGGGTGATCTGGGAGATCGAGCCGGTCGGGGACTCCTGCCGGCTGCGGGTCACCCACGAGGGCCTTGCGGCCGATGCCAACAGCGAGGTCTACGGCGGCTGGCCGATGATCCTCTCGGGCCTCAAGACGCTGCTCGAGACCGGCGAGCTGCTCGACACCCCGGGCTCGCTGCGTTACGCCGGAGCGAGCGGCTAGCTCAACTGTCGAAGCCGAGCCCGGCGCGATCGAGCGCCCGCAGCCAGAGGCCCCGCCGACCGGCTCGCCGGTCGGCGGCGGCGAGCCGGCTGCGGGTCAGCTCGATCGCCGCCCAGCGCAGGGGCTCGGGCGGGAAACGGCAGCGGCTTCGACCGGATCGCGGCGAGCGCGGTCGCCTCGGTGGCGCGCCCGTCGAGCAGGTCGAGTGCGACGCCGGCGCCGAACCGGCTCGCCCCGACGCCGAGCCCGGTGTGCCCGACCGTGTAGGCGACGCGGTCATCGAGCCCGGTGCCCTGGAAGGCGAAGAACCGGCTGCACGTGTCGATCGCGCCGCCCCAGCGGTGGCTGAACCGGATCCCCTCGAGCTGCGGGAACGCGGTGAAGAAGTGCGACGCGAGGTCGGCGAAGCTCTCCTCGCGCTGGGCGAGATCGGGCCCGATGCCGTTGGCGAAGTGGTAGATCGCGTCGTATCCGCCCCAGAGGATGCGGCCGTCGGCCGTCGGGCGCGAGTAGTGAAAGCGGTTGGCGAGGTCGCCGAGCCCCTGGGCGTTCGCCCACCCGATCGCGTTGCGCTGCGCCGCCGTGAGCGGCTCGGTGACCAGGACGTAGTCCCACACCGGGACCACCCGCCGGCGGATCGCGCCGAGCAGCCCCGGGAAGGCGCTGGTCGCCAGCAGGACCCGGTCGGCCACCAGCTCGCCGCCACCGGTCCGCAGCGCCACCCCGTCGCCCCGCCCGCTCAGCGACCGAACCGCCGTGCCCTCGTGGATCCGGCCGCCGAGCCGCTCGACCGCCGCGGCGAGCCCCCAGCAGAGCTTCCCCGGGTCGACCAGGGCGCCCCCCGAGCGCCGCCAGACGCCGCCGATGAACAGCGGCGAGTCGATCTGCGCCCGGATCGCCTCGCGGTCGAGCAGTTCGACGTCGTGGCCAAATCGCCGCAGGGCGGCGGCCTCCTCCTCGAGCCAGCCGAGCTCGTGGGGCTCGATCGCGACGTCGAGATCGCCGCCGGTGGTCAGGTCGCAGTCGATTCGCGAGGCGCTCCAGAGCCTCGCCGGTGGCCGCGAAGTTCTCGAGCCCAAGGCGCTCCAGGGTCGCCATCTCCTCGGGGAAGCGGGCCATCCCGTTGCCGATCCCGTGGGTGAGAAACGACGAGAGAAAGCCCCCGTTGCGCCCGCTCGCCGCCCACCCGATCCGGTCCGAGTCGAGCACGACCACGTCGGCGTCGGGGTCGGCGCTCGAGCGCCAGCACGGCGGCCCAGAGCCCGCTCAGCCCGCCGCCGACGATCGCGAGCTCGGCGCGCGAGTCGCCGTCGAGCGGCGGGCGGGCCGCGGGGCGGCCGGGCGAGTCGAGCCAGAAGGGGGTTGTCGAGGCGTCGGCGAACGAGCGCCGGTCGGCCTCGGTGGGAGCCCGCGACGCCCACGGACCGTGCCCTCCCCGGCTCATCGCCTCGGTAGCCTGCTGCGCCGATGCATTTCTTCCTCGCAGCTTGTCAGGGAGCCGGGCTCGCGGTCGCCGCGGGCGCGCTCGCCGGCGCCCCGGGCCGTCGCGGTGGCTTCGCCAACGTGCTCCTCGTGATCGCGATCGTGGGCGGCGCGCTGCTGTTCGGCGCGTCACTCGCGGCCGAGGACCACCCGGCGTGGCCGGGTTGGCCGGTCGGCGCCGCGATCGCGGCCGGTTCCTTCTACGTGGTCAGCGATTTCGCCGCCGGTGCTGCAGCCCGGGCGGAGGGCGGCGGCTTCATCGCGGCGCTCATCGTGCTCGCCGCGCTCGCGACGGCGGGCCTCTCGGTGATCCTGCAGCCGCTCGGACTCGTGGCGCTGATCGGGATCGTCTACCTCGGGCTCGCGCGCCGCAACCGCGCCGGGCGCAAGTACGAGGGCCTGCGGTCGCTGCGGTGAGCGCCCGCAAACTGGTCCTCTGCGTCGTCGACTCGCTCCGTACCGACATCCTCGAGCGCGCGGCGACCGACGGCGACGCGCCCACGTTCGCCGCCCTGCTCGACCGCGGCACGCTGATCCGCGACTGCGTCTCCTCGTTTCCGTCGGTGACCCCGGTCTGCACCTCCGAGATCACCACTGGAGTGGCCCCCGACCGCCACTGGATCAGCGGCATGAACTGGTACCACCGCGCCGAACGGCGCTACGTCGAGTACGGGAGCTCGTTCGAGGCGACCCGGGCGTTCGGTCTCTTTCGCTCGCTCTACGACACCGTCTACAACATGAACATGGCCCACCTCTCCGACGAGGTGGAGACCGTCTACGAGACGCTCGGCGACCACGGCGTCCGGACCGCCTGCACGCCGTTTCTGATCTACCGTGGCCGCACCCGCCACGAGATGGGGCTCGAGGGCTTGCTGCGCCGGGTCGCGCTCGCGGCGACCTTCCGGCACGCCACCTGGGGACCCGACGAGCTCTTCTACGGCGAGCTCTACTCGAGCCGCAAGGTGCCGTGTAAGCCGACGCTGGCCCGCCCGGGGACGCGCGACGAGTACTCGGCCTGCTGTGGGCGCGAGCTGGTCGAGCACGACCTCTACGACTTCCTTCTCTACTCGCTGCCCGACAACGACTACCACTCCCACAAGCACGGGCCGGAGGCGCAGCTCGAGTCGGTCGCCGTCGCCGACGCCGCCTTCGCGGAGCTCGTCGACGCGGGCGGCGGGATGGACGCCTTCCTCGACACCCACGCCGTGATCGTGGTCGCCGACCACGCGCAGACCCAGGTCGAGCACCCGGTCGCGCTCGCCGCCGACTTCGGCGAGCGCTGGTCGGTGCTGCAGCCGAACCAGTCCGACCCGGAGCGGGCCGAGCTCGCTGTCTGCCCGAGCTCGCGGGCGGCCGGGATCTACGTGCTGCGCTCCGGCCGCCCCGCGGCGCGCCTTCACACGGGTGTCCGTGAGCGTCTCCACGGTCTCGAAGGGATCGACCTGTTCGCCTGGCTCGAGCACGACGGCGAGCCGGTGATCCGCAGCGCCGGCGACGGCCCGCCGCCCGCCGAGTCGACCGCGGTGGTCGAGCGCGCCGGCAAGCGGCTTCGCTTCAGCCCCGGATCGTCCGTTCGCGACCGCCGCGGTGCAGGCTGGGAGCTCGAGGGCGACCCGGCGGCGCTCGCCGGCGAGCTCGGCGACGCCGGCTTCGACTCGGAGGAGTACCCCGACGCGCTCGCCCGGCTCTGGGCGGCGCTGACCGCCCCGCACGCTGCTGAGGTCCTGATCTCGGCCGAGCCCGGGTACGAGTTCGTCGACTGGGGCGGCGTCACCCACTGCCCCGGAGGCAGCCACGGAGCGCTCGCCGCCGGGGACTCGCTCGGGCCGCTGTTGCTGTGTGGCCTCGAGCCCGGGACGGAGTCGCTGCACAAGCAGTGGGCGATCCGCGACGTCGCCGAGCTGGTCCGCGGCCACTTCGGCCTCGGCGACGACGGCGTCAGCCTGCGGCGGACGGCCGCGGTCGGAGGGCGCTGATGTCGACGCCGGAGCGCGCGGCGGTGGCCCCCGAGTCGCGAACGGAGGGGGTCCTGCGCCGCATCCACCTCGGCACCCGCAAGCCCGGTAACTGGATGCAGCTGCTCAAGTTCGGACTCGTCGGCGGCTCCGGCTACGCCGTCAACCTGGCCGTGTTCGCGCTCGCCGCCGGCCCACTGGGCCTCCACCACCTCGCGGCCGCGCTGCTCGCGTTCTGCGTCGCGGTGATCAACAACTTCTGGTGGAACCGGCACTGGACGTTCGGCGCCGGCGACGGACACGCCGGGTTCCAGGCGGCGCGCTTCTTCACCGTCAGCGTCATCGGGCTCGGCCTCAACCTCGTCCTTCTGGAGCTGTTCGTGAGCAGCATGGGCCTTGCCGCCCTGCCGGCGCAGGCGATCGCCGTCGCGCTGACGATGCCGGTCAACTTCATCGGCAACAAGCTGTGGACGTTCGACTCCTAGCCGCCGCGCTAGCGGTCGCCGCCTCCCTGCTGATCAGCTCACCGGCGCTCGCCGCCAGACGGCGACGCGGTGCCGTCGACCACGCCGACCACTCCGGTGGCGCCCGAGTTCCTGCCGACCACGCCGGAGGACTTCGAGGTCACGGCGACCAACGCGCTCCAGATCGCCGGCGCCACCCCCGAGGTCGCCGCGCAGACCGCCAGCCACGGGCGCCTGACGACCGCGATCGAGGTCAACGACGACGGGCTCTGGCAGGTCGGCTACAAGGACGGGACGACGACGAGGTTGCGCAGGTCAAGATCGACCCGCACACCGGGGCGATCACCGAGGCGCTGACCGGCTATCAGGTCGCCTGGCCGATGGCGCGCGGCTACGAGGGCCAGTTCGGCCATGTCCTCAACGCCCCCTACGTGTGGATCCCGCTGGCGCTGATCTTTCTCGCCGGCCTGTTCGACTTCCGCCGTCCTGTACGGATCGCCCACCTCGACCTGCTCGTCCTGCTCTCGTTCGGGATCTCGCAGTACTTCTTCAACCGCGGCGAGATCGGGGTCTCGGTCCCGCTCGCCTACCCGCCGCTCGTCTACCTGCTGGTGCGGATGATCTGGATCGGCTGGCGCGGCGGCGAGGGCCTGCGCCCATCGATGCCGGTGCGCTGGATCGGGCTCGCGGCGATCGTGCTGATCGCCTTCCGGCTGACGATCAACATCGCCGACTCGGGGACGATCGACGTCGGGTACGCGGGCACGATCGGCGCCGACCGGATCACCCACGGCCAGACCCTCTACGGCGAGGGCGAGTTTCCCGACGACAATCGCTTCGGCGACACCTACGGGCCGGCCAACTACTACGCGTACGTCCCGTTCGAGCTCGTGCTGCCCTGGGACGGCGAGTGGAACAAGCTGCCGTCCTCGCACGCGGCGGCGATCGCCTTCGACCTGGCGACGATCGCCGGGCTGTTCGTGTTCGCAGTGCGGCTATTCGGCCGTGGGCGCGGTCGCGAGGTCGGCGTCCTGCTCGCCTTCGCCTGGGTCGCCTACCCGTACACCGACTTCGCGCTGCAGTCGAACTCGAACGACTCGCTGGTCGGCGCGTTGTTGGTCTGGTCGCTGGCCCTCTTCGCAAAGCCGGTTGCCCGCGGCGCCCTGCTCGGGCTCGCGACGATGACCAAGTTCGCCCCGATCGCCCTCGGCCCCCTCTACGCGGCGGGCACGACCGGCCTCCTCGAGCGACGAGCGACGAGCGACGAGCGGGCTCAGCCACCCCGCCTCAAGCCGGTGCTGCTGTTCGTTGGCAGCCTTCGCGGTCGTCGTCGCCCTGATGCTGATCGAGCCATTCATCCACTCCGGCCTGCGGACCTTCGCCGACCGCACGATCGTCACCCAGATCGACCGCACCTCACCGTTCAGCGTCTGGGGACAGGTCGACGGGATCCAGTGGCTGCAGACGGCGCTGTTCGCGGCCGCCGGGCTGTTCGCCGCCTCGTTGGCCTTCTTCCCCCGCCGTCGCACCCTCCCCGAGGTCGCGGCGCTCAGCGCCGCGGTACTGATCGCGTTGCAGCTCTCGGTCGATCACTGGTTCTACCTCTACATCCCGTGGTTCTTCGGGGCGCTCGCGATCGCACTGCTCTGCGCCGCCCCGAACGGTCGAAACGCCGCGCCGGCGGACTAGCGGCCGGTCGGTTGAGATCTGGCCGCGATCTGAAAAAGTGTCAGCGGCAGGGTCAACCTCGTCCGAAAGCAGGCTCGATTGAAGCGTTTCGTTCTCGTCCCGATGCTGGCGGCAGTCCTCGCGTGCGCACTTCCGGGGGTCGCGGGCGCGAAGCCGAAGGCGAAGCTCGCCCCGACCGCGGTCAGCGCCGCACCGGCAACGGCGAAGTCGGGCGACAGGTTCCCACTCACGGTGACGGTCGAGAACAGAGGGAAGCGCCACGTCAGGGCGCGGGCGCGCGTCTATCTGCGTCAGGGTGGCGACCGCTACCGGATCGGCAAGAGCGAGCGCAAGCGGGTCCGGGCGGGTGCGGAGCGGGACTTCGCGCTCACCGCGACGATCGGCCCGGCGGTCGCGGACGGTGAGTACCACGTGGTCGCGTGCGTGAAGCGGCGCGGCCGTTCCGGCAACGACCGCTGCCTGTCCGGCCGACGGAAAGCTCAAGGTCGAGTCCGGTGCGTTCACCCCGGGGTCCCGGACGCTCGGCGACCCACTGCTGCCGCAGATCGGCAACGGCGGCTATGACGCCCGCCACTACGCGATCGACGCTCGACTACGACCCGGTGGCGAACGGCTTCGACTCGGCGACGACGACGATCACCGCGACCGCGACCCAGAACCTCTCCGAGTTCAGCCTCGACTTCCAGGACGACCTGCCAATCGACGCGGTGAAGGTGAACGGCGCGGCAGCCACCTTCTCGCGGGTCGGGCCGAGCGAGCCGCTCGGCGACCCGTCGGTGGCGACGCAGCCGATGAAGCTCGTCGTCGATCCGGCTGCTGGGATCCTGAACGGGGCCGACTTCACGGTCGAGGTCGACTACCACGGCGAGCCGCAGGTATTCACCGACCCCGACGACTCGAGCGAGGGCTGGATCCCGGCCTGCTATCCGCTCGCAGCCACCGCAGACCTGCGACGGTGCGTTCGTCGTCAACGAGCCGATGGGCGCCCAGAGCTGGTTCCCGTCGAACAACTATCCGAGCGACAAGGCGACGTTCGAGACCCTGATCACGGTGCCGGCCGCGAAGACGGCGCTCGGGGTCGGCGAGCTCGCCGCCAAGACGGACAACGGCGACGGGACCTCGACCTGGCACTGGACCGAGGATGACCCGACTGCCACCTATCTGACGACGGCGACCGTCGGCGACTTCATCTATGACGAGGACTCGATGTTCGAGACGTCGACCGGCCGCACGCTCTCGGTCTACAACGCGATCGACTCGAGCGCTTCTCCGGCGCAGCTGACGGCGATCAACAATTCGCTCGCGCTGGCGCCGGACCAGATCAACTTCCTCAGCGACCTGTACGGCCCGTATCCGTTCGACTCGACCGGCGCCGTCGCCGACCGCGCCTCCGGCGTCGGCTATGCGCTCGAGGTGCAGACCAAGCCCCATTACTCCGGCGGCTTCACCTCCGGCAACCCATCGATCAGCGCCGGCACCCAGCTGCACGAGCTCGCGCACCAGTGGTTCGGCAACAGCGCCACGCTCGAGCAGTGGAGCGACATCTGGTTCCAGGAGGGCTTCGCCAACTGGTCCGAGTGGTACTGGGACTTCGTCGAGAACGGCGGCGGCGACCCCGCGGTGATCTGGGCCGACCTCTACGCGAATACGCCCGGGGGAGACTGGGCGCTGGCGCCGGCCGTGCTCGGCGGCGATCCCGCGAACCTGTTCTCGTTCTTCCCCACGTACGAGCGCGGGGCGATGACGATCGAGGGGTTCCGCGAGATCCTCGGCGACGACACGGCGTTCTTCGACTTCGCGAAGGCGATCCAGACGCAGTTCGCCCACGGGAACATCAGCACCGCGGAGTTCATCGCCGCGGCGAAGGCCGCCTCCGGGTTCAGCGGCGCGCGGCTCACCCTGCTGGGCGACTACTTCCAGCAGTGGCTGTACGGGACCGTGAAACCGACGATCACGCCGGCGGACTTCGCCCCCTGAGCGCCAGGCTCGGGCCGGCGGCCGTCAGTCGGGCGCCGGTTCGAGCACCTGCTCGATCGAGCGCGCGAGGCCGTCGTCCCCGATCTCGACCACGACCGCGTTGATCCAGACGTCGTCCTCCGCGGTCGTGAAGCGAACCGGAATCTGCGTCCGAAACCCCTCCAACGCCTGCTCCCAGCGGACGCCGAGGACGCTGGCGCGCGAGGCGGTCATGCCGACGTCGGAGATGAACGCGGTCCCCCGCGGCAGCACCCGGGCGTCAGCGGTCGGCACGTGGGTGTGGGTGCCGACGACGGCGCCGGCGCGCCCGTCGAGGTGCCATCCCATCGCCACCTTCTCTGAGGTCACCTCGGCGTGGAAGTCGACGAAGAACGCATCGGCGTCGCCGGCTGAGGCGGTCGAGGAGGGCGTCGGCCTCGGGGAACGGCGAGCGCGCCGCGCGCAGCTGCACCTGCCCGATCAGGTTGATCACCGCGACCCGCATCCCCGCGGCCTCGATCACGGTGTGGCCGTGACCCGGGCTGGAGGCCATGTAGTTCGCAGGCCGGATCACGCGCGCGGTGCGGTCGAGGTACTCGTAGGCGTCGCGGTGGCGGAAGGCGTGGTTGCCGAGCGTGATCACATCGGCGCCCATCGCGAACAGCTCCTCGCCGGTCTTGCGGGTGATCCCGAGCCCGCCCGCGGAGTTCTCGCCGTTGACGATCACGAGGTCGGGGCGATGGCGCTCGCGCAGTTCGGGCATCGCTCGCGCGAGCCCTGCCCGGCCTGGTTTGCCGACCACGTCGGCGACGAACAGCACCTTCATCCCGCGCCTACGCTACTCGCAGTCGCGTAGCGTTCCGGCGGTGAGCGGGCAGGTGGCAGCGGGCGCTGCGGTGATCGAGGTGCGCGATCTCGTCAAGCAATTCGGCGACCGCGCCGCCCTGCGCGGGGTCTCGTTCGACGCCGCCGCGGGCGAGCTGCTGGCCGTGATCGGCCCCAACGGAGCCGGCAAGACGACCCTTCTTTCGATCCTCGCCGGGATCCGGTCGCTCGACCAGGGCTCGGTTTCGGTGCCCGGCAAGGTCGGCTGGGTGCCGCAGTCGGCGGCGCTCTACCGCCGGCTCACGGTGGCTGAGAACCTGCGACTGTTCGCCCGCCTCGAGCAGGTCGACGACGTCGAGGCGGCGGTCGAGCGGATGCTCTCCCAGACCGCGCTCGGCGAGCGCCGCGACGACCAGGTCGGCACGCTCTCGGGCGGCAACCAGCAGCGGGTCAACATCGCGATCGGCCTGCTCTCCAAGCCCGCGGTGCTGCTGCTCGACGAGCCCTCGACCGGGCTCGACCCGCGCCAGCGCGAGCGCCTCTGGGAGTTCGTGCTCGGGCTCGCCGGCGGCGGGACAACGGTGATCTACTCGACCCACCATCTGCTCGAGGCGGAGCGCTACGGCGACCGGCTGCTGGTGCTCGCCGACGGCGAGCGGATCTTCGACGGGACCGCGAGCGAACTGCATGCCGCCGCGCCGGGCTCCGGCGCTCACGACTTCGAGGCCGCGTTCGTGCGTTTCCTCGCCGAGCGGGGGCACTGACGTGCGTTGGCTGCTGCTCAAGGACCTGCAGATCCTTCGCCGCTCGCCGCTGATCGTCGCCCTGCTGATCGCCTACCCGGTCGCGCTCGGGGTCCTGATCGGATTCGCGCTCTCCGGGGACAATTCGAAGCCGCGGGTCGCGTTCCTGAACGAGGTCGATGCCAGCGAGCAGTTCCAGATCGGCAGCGGCGACAACGAGATCGACCGAGACCTCGCTCGCGACGAGCTCTGCAGCCGGGTCGAGTGCGTCGACGTCTCGAGCCGCCAGGAGGCCGCCGACAAGGTCGAGAGCGGCGACGTGATCGCCGCGCTGATCCTGCCCGCCGACCTGCTCGACAAGCTCAATTCGCTCGCCACCCTGAACCCGCAGCAGCCCGAGGTCGAGGTGCTCGTCAACCAGGACGACCCGCTGAAGGCGAGCCTCGTCGACGACCGGATTCAAGCCCTGATCACCGAGGCCAACCTGATCCTCGCCCAGCGGATCTCCGACGAGGCCGCCAACTACCTCGACCTGCTGGTCAAGGGCGGTAGCTTCACGATCCCGTTCGCGGACACCGTCGACATCCTCGGCCTCAACCGCGCCGCCGACCTCCTGAAGCGCGTCGAGGCGGCGCTGCCGCCGGACAGCCCGGTCGAGCCCGGGCTCTCGCAGGTGATCACGTTCGCCGACCTCGCCGGCGAGAACCTCCACTTCGCGCTGCCGTTGCTCGGGGCGATCGCCGAGCCGATCAAGGTCGACAAGCAGGTCGTCGCCGGCGATACCGCCGAGCTCGACACGTTCGCGATCGCGGTCGCGGTGACCGTGACCCTGATGTTCGTGACCGTGCTGCTGGTCGCGGGCTCGCTGGCGCTCGAGCGCGAGGAGAACGCCTTCGCCCGGGTCACCCGCGGTGCCGTCGGCCCCTCCGGCCTGCTCGCCGAGAAGCTGGTCCTCGGGGTCTTGGCGTCGCTCGCGGTCACGCTGCTGCTCTTGGTCGCACTGACCACGCTGGTGACGATCCAATGGGACAGGACGCTTCTGATCCTGGTCGCGATCTTCGCCGGCGGTGCCGCCTTCGCTGCCTTCGGCGCCGCGATCGGCGCCTCGGCGAAGGAGGTGCGGGCGAGCTCGCTGCTGGCGTTCATGGTCTCGCTGCCCGATCGCCTTCCTGTCGCTCGTCCCGTCGGGCACGGTTGGCGTCGGCGTCTTTCACACGATCGAGATCGTCCGGGCGCTGTTCCCGTTCGACCCGGCGCTCGACGCGATGCAGGGAGCCCTCGACCCGGGCGGCCCGGCCCTCGGCCTGCCGCTGATCCACCTCGCCGCAATCGTGGCGGCGTACGGCGTCCTCGCCCGGGTCGCGCTGCGCCGCTTCGCCTCATAGACGCCCGCTCGCTCGCCGACGGGTTGAAACCGTTGCGCTGTCTGGCGAAATCAACCCGTCGACGCGCGCGCGGCGGGTCGGCCGCATCGACGGAGCGTCAACGGCCAACCGGCGCCGGGCCCGGGCGCCCACCGGGCGCCCCTACAATCCGCCACGTGAGCTTCCCCGCGACCCGCATGCGCCGGCTGCGGCGGACCAAGACGCTTCGCGACCTCGTGCGCGAGACCGATCTGTCGGCCCGCCACCTCGTACAACCGCTGTTCGTGGTCGGCGGCGAGGGCGTCCGAGAGCCGGTCGAGTCGATGCCCGGAGTCGATCGTTTTTCGATCAACGAGCTCGTCGCCGAGGCCTCGGAGCTGCGCGCGGTCGGGGTCGAGGCGGTCGTTCTGTTCGGGATCCCAAGCGCCAAGGACGAGTCCGGCTCGGGCGCCTATGACGACGAGGGCGTCGTTCAGATGGCGGTGCGGGCCCTGAAGGAGGCGCACCCGGACCTGACCGTGATCACCGACGTCTGCCTGTGCGAGTACACCTCGCACGGCCACTGCGGCTTCGTCCGCGACGGCCAGATCGACAACGACATCACGCTCGAGCTGCTGGCGAAGACGGCGATCTCGCACGCCGAGGCAGGGGCCGACGTCGTCGCTCCGTCGGACATGATGGACGGGCGGATCGGGATGATCCGCCACCAGCTCGACGAGGAAGGTCACCCCGATACGGCGATCATCGCCTACTCCGCCAAGTACGCGTCCGCCTTCTACGGGCCGTTTCGCGAGGCGGCCGAGTCGACCCCGGAGTTCGGCGATCGCCGCGGCTACCAGATGGACCCGGCGAACTCCCGCGAGGCGCTGCGCGAGGTGCGGCTCGACATCGAGGAGGGCGCCGACATGGTCATGGTGAAGCCCGCGCTCCCGTATCTCGACGTGATCCGCACCGTGCGCGAGGCAGACCGAGATGCCGATCGCCGCCTATCAGGTGTCGGGCGAGTACTCGATGCTGAAGGCGGCCGCGATCAACGGCTGGATCGACGAGCGCGGCGCGGCCCTGGAGTCGCTCACGTCGATTCGCCGCGCCGGCGCCGACGTGATCCTCACCTACTTCGCGAAGGAGGCCGCCGAGTGGCTGGCGGACTAGCCAAGGCTGCGCAGCCCAAGGTCCGCAGCCGCAAGGAGGGCGCGGCGATCCCGCTCGACGAGACCGACAAGCGGCTGATGAACCTGCTGCAGTCGCACTTCCCGCTCGCGGCCGAGCCCTACGCGCTGCTCGCGCGAGCAAGCCGGCCTGCCGCTCGATGAGCTGATGAGGCGCACCGCGCGGCTGGTCGACGAGCGGATCATCCGTGAGATCACCCCGATCTTCGACACCCGCGCGCTCGGCTACGAATCGATGCTGGTCGCGGCGAAGGTGGACGCCGAGCACCCGCACCGCGCGGCGAAGATCATCAACTCGCACCCGGGCGTCTCGCACAACTACCTGCGCACGCACGAGTTCAACCTCTGGTTCACGATCGCGACCCCGCCCGACTCCGAACTCGGCCTCCAGGGCACGCTCGCGGTCCTGCAGCGGCTCACCGGCGCCGAGTCGATCCGCCAGCTGCCGACCCTGAAGCTCTTCAAGATCAACATGAACCTCGAGATGGAGAAGGGCACGGACGCGCTGGCCGCCGCCGCCGAGGCGGCAACCCCGCGCGAGCTCGAGGCGCAGCCCTACGACGACACCGACATCGCCGTGATCCGGGCGTTGCAGGGCCCGATGGAGGTGACCGAGCGCCCCTACGATGCGGCCGCCGCCGAGGCGGGGATGAGCACCGAGGCGCTGCTCGCCCATCTGCAGGGGATGGTCGAGCGCAAGATCCTGCGCCGGGTCGCGGCGATCCTCTATCACCGGCGCGCCGGTTTCTCGGCCAACGGGATGGGCGTCTGGAGGGTGCCCGACGAGCAGATCCTCGACGTCGGCACGCGGATGTCAGCGGTCCGCGGAATCTCGCACTGCTACGAGCGCCCCACCTACGACGACTGGCCCTACTCGGTCTTCACGATGGCCCACGGCCGCTCGAAGGAGGAGTGCGACGCGATCCTGCAGTCGATCGCCGACGAGCACGGCCTCCACGGCGAGGACCGCGCCACGCTCTACTCGTCGACCGAGTTCAAGAAGATCCGGCTGCATTACTTCACGCCTGAGTACGCGGAGTGGGAGCGAGCGAATTCGTAGCCGCTCGCCGCTCGCCGCTCGCCGCTCGAACGGCGAGAGCCGAGCGACGAGCGGCGGGTTGATGGATACCCGCACCTCCGAAGTCCTCTACGCCCGAGCCGTCGGTCTGCTGCCCGGCGGCGTGAATTCGCCCGTGCGGGCGATGCGGTCGATCGGCCGCGAATACCCGATCTTCGTCGAGCGCGGCGAGGGCTTCGAGTTGATCGACGTGGACGGCAACCGGTATGTCGACTGGGTCTGCTCCTGGGGGCCCCTGATCCTCGGCCACGCCGACCCCGACGTGGTCGCCGCGGTTACCGAGGCGGCGGCGCGCGGGACGAGCTACGGCGCGCCGACCGAGGGCGAGGTCGAGCTCGCCGCCGAGGTCTGCGAGCGGTTCTCGTCGGTCGACATGCTGCGGATGGTCAACTCGGGCACCGAGGCGGCGATGAGCGCGATCCGCCTCGCGCGCGCGGCGACTGGGCGCGAGGAGCTGCTCAAGTTCGCCGGCGCCTACCATGGCCACGTCGACGGACTGCTCGCCGAGGCGGGCTCCGGCCTCGCCACGCAGGGCATCCCGGCGAGCCCGGGGGTTCCCGCGGCGCAGGCGGCGGCCACGGTCGTGGTTCCGTGGAACGACCTCGACGCGGTCGAGGGGGCGCTCGCCGAGCACGAGTTCGCCGCGATCCTCGCCGAGCCGCTGCCGGCGAACATGGGCCTGGTGCCGCCCGAGCCGGGCTTCCTCGCCGACCTGCGCCGGCTCGCCGACGAGCACGGCGCCCTGCTCGTGCTCGACGAGGTGATCTCCGGCTTTCGGGTCGCGCGGGGCGGTGCGCAGGAGTTGCTCGGGGTCGAGGCCGACCTGACGATCATGGGCAAGGTGATCGGCGGCGGTCTGCCGGCGGCCGCGTACGGCGGGCGCCGCGACCTGCTCAGGAGGGTCGCACCGGCGGGCGACGTCTACCAGGCCGGAACACTGTCGGGCAACCCGCTCGCGGTCGCCGCCGGGCTGGCCACCCTGGAGCGCCTCGACGCCGCAGCATACGCGCGGATCGGCGAGCTGACCGAACTGCTCGCGCGCGGCCTGCGCCAGGCGGCGGGCGACCTCGCGGTGCAGGTCGTCTCCGTGCCGGGCCTCGTGACGCCGTTCTTCAGCGCCGAGCCGGTGCGCGACTTCGCCGGCGCCTCGGCCTGCGACCTCGACGCCTACGCGACCTTCTGCCGGGCCCTGCTCGATCGCGGCGTCTATCCGCCCCCGTCCCAGTTCGAGGGCTGGTTCGTGTCGCTCGCCCATGACGAGGCGGCGATCGCCCACACCTGCGAGGCGGCCGCCGAGGCGTTCGCCCTTACCAAGCCCTAACCCGGGGTTGTCCGTCCGCTTGAGCGGACCTTCCGGCGCCTGACCCTCATCCCGGATCCTGATCGTGATGTTGGGTTCACGAACAAAGGAGTTACGGATGTTGAAGGGACTGAGGGCGACGGCGGCAGCCGTGATCGCCGCCGGCCTGCTGGTCGCCGCGATTGCGGCGCCGGCGCAGGCCGCGCTCAAGCACTACGACGGGACCGTCCTCGGATCGGGACAGGACTCGTTCCGGATCAAGACCGAGAGCGGGCGCAAGCTCAAGTTCGAGGTCGACGGCCGCACCGACTTCGAGCGCATCCCGGGTGGGCTCGCCGGGCTCGACCGCGGCGACCGGATCGAGGTCGACGCGAAGGCCGCGGGCGGGTCGCTCATCGCTCGCCAGGTCGAGCCGCGCGGCGGTAACGGCGGGGGCGGTAACGGCGGCGCCGACGACAACGGCGGTGGCGGCAGCGGCGGCGCCGACGACCCTCCCGGCCACCACTGAGCCGGCGCGGGAATTGCGAGAGGAGTGAGTGAGCGATGAGCAAGCTACTGCTGACCGCGCTGACCCTCGTCCTGATCGCTGCGGGGGCCACGGTGGTCCTCGCGGCGACTGGGGACGGCGGGTCGAGCCCGGCGACGGTTGACCTCTCCGGCCCGTGCGACGAGGCCGAGCATGCGACCGACCCGGCCTGCGCCGGGACGGCCGCGGGCGACGATCGTGACGGCGATGAACGCGGTCGCGACCACGCCGAGGACGATGGGGTCGGCGATACGCGGAGACGACAACGCGTCGGCCGACGACCTCTCCGGGGTCGACGTCTCGGGCAACTGCGACGAGGCCGAGCACGCCGCGGATCCGGAGTGCGCGGGTCGCGGACGACGACCACGACAATCGACGATGACACCGACGAGTTCGAGGACAACTCCGGGCCGAGTCTGAACAGCGGTCCCGGCACCAACTCGAGCGGATCGAGCACCTCGTCGGGCACCGACAACTCGGGGCCTGGCGGTGGCGGCGGCGACTGAGGCGGCCATCGACTGCCACGACGGGGCGGCCCTGAGCCGCCCCGTCGCCGCATCGCCGTACGATCAGGGCGTGGCGGTGACGAGAAGGAAGATCCTCGTCGTCGAGGATGAGAGCACGATCGTCGCTCCGCTGACCGCGGCGCTCGAGCGCGAGGGGTTCGAGGCGCACGTCGCGGGCACGGTCGCGGACGCGATCGAATCGGCCGGGCGGCTCGACCCGGACCTCGTCCTGCTCGACCTGATGCTTCCGGACGGCTCCGGCTTCGACGTCTGCCGCGAGCTGCGCAAGACGAGCGAGGTGCCGGTGATCATGCTGACCGCGCGCGGCGACGAGGCCGACCGGGTCGTCGGGCTCGAGCTCGGCGCCGACGACTACGTGGTCAAGCCGTTCAGCGCCCGCGAGGTGATCGCGCGGATCCGCGCCGTCCTGCGGCGCACCGCCACGCGCCCGGAGCCGGCGGCGAGCGGGCCGCTCGAGATCGACGGGCTGCGGCTCGACCCGGAGCGTCGCTCGGTCGAGCTCGACGCCGAGCCGGTGGAGCTCTCGCGCCGCGAGTTCGAGTTGCTCGAGCGGCTGATGCGCGACGCCGGCGCCGTGGTTACCCGCGAGCAGCTGATCGAGGACGTCTGGGACATGAACTGGTTCGGCTCGACGAAGACCCTCGACGTCCACGTCTCCAGCCTGCGCCGCAAGCTCGGCGACAGCGCCAACACGCCGCGCTTCGTGCACACCGTGCGCGGCGTCGGCTTCCGCTTCTCGGCGCCCGGCGAGGCGTCCGGCGAGTAGCGGCCGTGCTCAGCCTGCGCACGACGCTGCTGGCGGCGATCGCCTACGTCCTCGTGCTCGCCATCGTCGTGCTCGAGGTGCCGCTGGTGCTCAACCTGTCGCGCCGCGTCGACGCCGAGGTCAAGGCCGAGGCCGCCGGCCAGGCGCAGATCATCGCCGCGACCGCGAGCGAGCGGATCGAGGGCCCGCCGCGACCACTGCAGAACCTGGTCGAGACGGCGGCGAGCCAGCTCGGGGGCCGCGTGATCCTGCTCGGCGCCGACGGTCGCGTGATCGTCGACTCGGCCGGGGTCGGGCTGCGCGGGGCGTCCTATGCCGATCGCCCCGAGGTGGTGACCGCGCTCGGCGGGGAGACCGCCCAGGGCGAGCGCCACAGCGACTCGCTGGGTGAGGACCTCCTGTTCACGGCGGTGCCCGTGTTCAGCGGCGGCGCGACCGTCGGCGTGGTCCGGGTGACCCAGAGCGTCACCGCGGTCAATGACGAGGTGCGTCGCGACGCGCTCGGGCTGGTCGGGGTCGGGCTCGCCGCCCTGCTGCTCGGACTCGCGGTCGCCTGGGTGCTGGCCGGCTTTCTCGCCCGGCCGCCGCGCGCCCTCGCCGAGACCGCGCGCCGGGTCGCCGCCGGCGATCTCGACGCCCGCGCCACCGAGCAGGGGCCGCGTGAGCAGCGCGAGGTCGCGCGGGCGTTCAACGAGATGACGGCGAGGCTGTCGAGCGCGCTCGCCGCCCAGCGCGAGTTCGTCGGCAACGCCTCGCACCAGCTGCGCACGCCGCTCACCGGCCTGAGGCTGCGGCTCGAGGCGGCAGCCGATCAGACCTCCGACCCCGTGGTGGCCGCCGAGCTCGCGGCGGCGGAGGACGAGGTGATCCGGCTGTCGCGGTTGATCGACAACCTGCTCACGCTCGCCGGCGAGGGCCAGAGCCGCCCCGAGCCCGAGGCGGTCGACCTCAGCGCCGTCGCGCGGGCGGCGGCGGTGCGCTGGGAGGCCGAGGCGGGGGAGCGCGGCGGCGAGCTCGCCCTGGACGGCGTCGGGCGACGCGGTCGCGCTGGCGTCCGCCGACGACCTCGGGATCGTGCTCGACAACCTGATCGAGAACGCGCTCGATTACGCCGGCCCCGCCCCGCGGGTGACGATCGCCTGGCGCCTCGAAGGCGGCGCAGCGCGGATCGCGGTCGCCGATCGCGGCCCCGGGCTCGCGCCGGGCGAGGAACGAACCGCGCTGGAGCGCTTCGGCCGCGGCAGCGCCGGCGCCCGCACGCCGGGCACCGGGCTCGGCCTCGCGATCGTCGATTCGCTCGTCCGCCGCTGGGACGGCACCCTGCGGATGCGAAATCGCGACGGCGGCGGGCTCGTGGTCGCCGTCGAGCTACCGGCGGCCTTGCCAGCCGCTCACCAGCCCTTGACCGGCTCCTTACCCGAGGCGGGCTAGGTTGAAGCGGCAATGAAGTGGAGCAGCGCATTGGCGGTCGCGGCGATCGCGGTCCTCGGGGTCGCGGCGGCCGCGGCGATGGGCCTGTTGGCAAACGTGATCTCCGGCGACTCGATCGGGCTCTCCGCCCAGCCGCTGCGCGCCGGCGAGTCGCTGGCCCCGGCCGCGGCCGACGGCGGTCGCGACCGGAGCGGCGGCGCCAAGGCTCGACCACGACCACGACGACGAGCAGCGACGAGGGCCCGGTGACGGACCACGGCGGTGGCGTCGAGCCCGGCGACGACCATGGCGGCGGCTCCAGGAGCGGTGACGACTCGTCCGGGTCGAGCGGCTCCTCGGGCTCCGACGACTCCTCAGGCTCGGGATCGTCCGGCTCCGGCTTCGACGACTCGTCGGGCTCGGGTTCCTCGGGCTCCGATGACGGAGGGCTCGACGACTGAGCGCGGCTATGGTGCCCGCCCCGTGTCCGAGCCCGATGACGCCACTCCCGCAGCTAGCCGGCCTTCTGCGAGCCCACGATTCGGTCGTCAGCCCGCACGTCACCGACCCCGCCGGCTTGGCGACGCCGCTCGGCGACCTGGCGGCCGTAGGGCCGCGAACGGCGCCGCGTGGCGACGAGTACGCGTTCGTGGTCGAGACGGTCCGCGAGGGCTACCTGCTCCATTACCCGGAGGCAGGCAGCCCGCGGGTGGTCCGCGGCGCCGACCGCGACCTCAGCCTGTTGGCCGGCGACTATCTGTACGCGCTCGGGCTCGAGCGGCTGGCCGGGGTCGGCGACCTGGCGGCCGTCCGCGAGCTCTCCGACCTGATCAGCCTCGCCGCTCAGGTCCACGATGGCTCTCGCGACCCCGAGCGCCGGGTCGCCGAGGCGGCGGCGCTCTGGCTCGCCAGCACGGCGGCGATCGCGGCCGGTTCATCGGCGAGCCACGAGCGCTCCAAGACGGCGCTTCGAAGCGGCGATCAGGGCGCCGTGGCGTCGCTGTGGGCCGCCGCGGTCGAGATCGCGACGATCGGCGGCTTTAGCCACGCGTTAGGCGAGAGCGCTGCTGGACTAGACTTCCGATTCGACCACCTCTCCTCACTTGGCTGACCAGGCGGACAAGAGCAGCGGGGCCCAGGGCCCAGAGAAGGTCAAGCCCGCGGGCTACTTCGAGGGCGAGACCATGACTCGCCGAACCGTGTTCGCGGTCGGCGGGCAGGCACTCGGCGGTGCGGCCGTGCTCGCGGTGGCGCTCCCGGTCGTCGGCTTCGCCCTGGCGCCCGTCTTCGACCGCCCGGAGGAGATGTGGGAGGGCGTCGGCTCACCCGACGACTACACCTCGGACACCTACCGCCAAGCGGTGATCACGATCGTCAACGGGATCGGCGACTCCGGCAAGACGACCGTCTACATCCGCCGCGGCAGCCCCGATCTCGACGAGGACCCGGCCTCGTTCATCGCGATCTCGACCCGCTGCGCCCACCTCGGCTGCCCCGTGCGATTCGTCAAGGCGGCCGGAAACTTCATCTGCCCGTGTCACGGCGGCGTCTACGACTTCGAGGGCCAGGTGATCGGCGGCCCGCCGGTTCGCCCGCTCGACCGCTTCCAGACTCGCGTCCAGGGCGACACGCTCGAGATCGGGCCGCGCTACAGCGTCACCTCCGACCTCGAGCCCGTCCGCGCCCGCGACCCGGGTGAGTACACGGGTGGGATCTGGGAGTACCTCTATCCGCCACGATTCACCGTGCCGCCCGCCCCCTGATGCCGAAGCTGCCCGTCCCACAAGCCCTGCGCAAGCCCGGCAAACCCGGCCAGCGCACCAACGGCGCCCGCACCAACGGCGCGGGGGGCGCGCCACGGACGGCCAGCCGGAGACGCAGACCGACGGCGGCGGCTCGCCGGTCGCCCACAAGGTCAAGGAGGGCGGGATCGACGTCGTCGGCTGGGTCGACGAGCGCAGCGGGCTTACGCCGTTTCTCACCGGCCTGCTGCTGCGCAAGGTGCCGAAGGGGACCAACTGGTTCTACACGCTCGGCTCGGCGACGCTGTTCATCTTCGCGATGCAGGCGCTGACCGGCGTCTTTCTGGCGATGTACTACACGCCGTCGGCGACCGAGGCCTACAACTCGATCAGCCACCTGACGAACGACGTCTTCCTTGGCGAGTTCGTCCGCGGCCTCCACAAGTGGGGCGCGACGCTGATGGTCGTCCTGATCTTTCTCCACATGGGCAGGACGTTCTTCTTCGGCGCCTACAAGTACCCGCGCGAGCTCAACTGGGTGATCGGCGTCGTGCTCCTGATCCTAACCCTGGTGATGGGTCTGACCGGTTACCTGCTGCCCTTCGACCAGCGTTCCTACTGGGCCACGATCGTCGCCATGAACATCACCGGCTCGGGTCCGATCCTGGGGCCGTATCTGGCGGACTTCCTGCGCGCCGGCTCGGAGTTCGGGGCGACGACCCTGCCACGGTTCTACGCCGTCCACATGCTCTTGGTGCCCGGAGCGATCATCGCCCTAATCGTCGCTCACCTCTACCTGGTGGTGAAGCTCGGCACCACGGCACCGCCGTGGCTGCGCGCCGATCCGAAGCCGAAGTCGCTGCGTGAGGAAACGGTCAGCGCGCGCTCGAACGGGAACACGTCGTGAACGCCGCCGAGAAGGAGGCCTACCTCCGCGAGTACGAGATCCTCAAGAAGAAGGGCAAGCCGTTCTTCCCGTACGCGATCTTCAAGGACTCGGCGATGTTCCTCGTCGTCGCCCTCGTGCTGATCGCGATGTCGCTGATCCTCGGCGCCGAGCAGGGCCCGAAGGCGGACCCGACGACGACCACCTATGTGCCACGGCCCGAGTGGTACTTCTTCTTCCTCTTCGAGCTGCTGCGCGTGATCAAGCCGAACGAGCTCGTCCCGATCGCGACCGTCGGCATCCCGACGCTCTGCATGATCCTGCTGCTGTTGTTGCCGTTCTACGACCGCAACCCGGAGCGGGTCCCGTGGCGGCGACCGGTCGCGACGACGGCCGGGATCATGACCATCATCGCGATGGCCTTCCTCACCTTCCTCGGCGCCTCGGCGGGCTCGCCGACCGAGATCGACCTGAAGGTCGCGCCGCAGTTCGAGGCCGGCAAGCAGGTCGCCGCGCAGTCGGGCTGTCTGGCCTGTCACAAGTTCGGCGACAACGGAAACGACGGACCCGGACCTGAACTGACCGAGATCGGCGCGAAGCTGCCGGCGGAGGCGATCAAGCGGACGCTGATCAACCCGTCGGGGATCATGCCGGAGTACGGGAGCCTGCCGCCCGAGAAGTTCGACAACCTGGTCAGGTTCCTCGCCTCGTTGCAGTGAGGCGCAGCCGCTCCGCGCCGCCGTTGGGTCGCCCGGTGTGAACGGGGCCGCAGCCCCGGCGCAAGCCGAGTTCGCGGGGCAGGTCCGGGGGATGTTCGACCGAATCGCGGGGGTCTATGACTTGATGAACTCGGCGATGACCGCCGGGCTTCATCATCGCTGGCGCGAGCGAGCCGCCGACCGCGCCGAGCTCGACCCCGGCGATTACGCGCTCGATGCCTGTTGCGGGACCGGCGACCTCGCGTTCGAGCTCGCCCGGCGCGTCGGCCCCGAGGGCCGGGTGATCGGCTCCGACTTCTCCGAGCCGATGCTCGACCTGGCGCGCTCGAAGGCGGCGACCCGCGACGCGGGCTCTGTCCGCTTCGAATGGGGCGACGCGCTCGACCTCAGCTATGACGATGCGACCTTCGACGCGGTCACCGTCGGATTCGGGGTCCGCAACCTGGCCGACCTCGATCGCGGCGTCGGCGAGCTCGCCCGGATCCTAAAGCCCGGCGGTCGGTTGGTGATCCTCGAGATCACCAATCCGCAGCGGCCGCCGCTGTCGACCTTCTTCGGCATCTGGTTCGACCGCCTGGTGCCGTTGCTCGGCACACTGGCCGGCGACCGCGACGCGTACACCTACCTGCCCGAGTCGGTGAAGCGCTTTCCGCCGCCGGAGGGTTTGGCGATGGTCATGGACCGCGCTGGGCTCGAGCGGATCCGCTACACGGTGCTCGCCGGCGGGATCATCGCGATCCACTCGGGCGTGCGGCCGGCGTGAGCGGGTCGGCCGCACCGCGCTACTCGCGACGATGAACCGCAGCGCCGTCCCACCGCCGGTCACGCGGGTGCTCGCGGCCGCCGAGGGATGGCTCCCGCGGCGAATGGGCGCGGTCGAGTCCCGTCTTGCCGAGCTCGCGGGCGAGGGCGGCGAGCTGCTCTCCGCGCAGGCCGGCGCGACGCTCGCCGCCGGCGGCAAGCGCCTGCGGCCGATGCTGGTGCTGGTCTGCGCCGGCGATGAGGTCGGCGATCGGGCGACTCCGGCCGCGACCGCGATCGAGCTCGTCCATATGGCGACCCTGGTCCATGACGACGTCCTCGACGCAGCGCCGCTTCGCCGCGGCAGCCCGACCGTTGTCGCCCGCGCCGGGCGCGAGGTCGCGACCGCGGTCGGCGACCTGCTGTTCTCGCGCGCGTTCGCCGAGCTCGCCGCGGACGAGGCCGATTCCGGGCGCCGGGTCGGACTGCTGGCGCGCGCCTCGGTCGGGCTCGCCCAGGGCGAGCTCGCCCAGCGCCGCGACGCCTTCGACCTCGCAATCGGTGCCGACCGCTACCTGGAGCGCTGCCGGCTCAAGACCGCGCGCCTGTTCGAGTGCGCCTGCCTGATCGGCTCGGACCCGGGCCCCGACGGCGCCGTGGCGCTGGCGACCTTCGGGTCCGAGATCGGGCTCGCCTTTCAGCTGCTCGACGACGTCTTGGACGTCACGGGACCGCCGGAGCGCACCGGCAAGGCGATCGGCACCGACCTGCTCGACGGCACGGTGACGATGCCGATGATCCTCGCCCGTGACCGCGACCCGGAGCTCGCCGCGCTCGACCTGCGGGCGCTCGATTCCGAGGCCGCGGCGCGCGCCTGCGCCCGCATCGCAGCCACCGGAGTCCTCGACGAGGTCCGCGCTGATGCCCGCGCGCGGGTCGAACAGGCGAAGGCTGCGGTCGTACGGGCGCCCCTCGGCCCGCAGCAGCGCGAGCTGCTGACGATGGTCGCCGACGGCGTCGTCGAGCGCTACTCCTGAGGCCGCCCGTGGACGACGATCTCGTCCGGCGCTCGATCGACCTCGGCCGCGGCGAGCTGTTGTTGCTGCAGCCGCGCGAATCCGCCGAGCTCCCCGACGCGGGCGCGGTGGAGTGGGCTCCTGTGGCGCCG
This sequence comes from uncultured Solirubrobacterales bacterium, assembly GCA_963828755.1. GTDB lineage: Bacteria > Actinomycetota > Thermoleophilia > Solirubrobacterales > 70-9 > WHSW01. The sequence goes on from CAWHFY010000013.1 coordinate 106,708, forward strand.
TACTGGGAGGTGCTGTGGCGCAGCGGCGTCGCCCTCGCTCAGGAGGTCGACTCGTCGCCGATCGCCGATCGCCGGGTGGTCGAGCTCGGCTGCGGGCTCGCGCTGCCGGCCCTCGCTGCGGCGCGGGCCGGGGGCGCTGTGCTCGCCACCGACGCAGCGCCGGAGGCGCTCGAGCTGGCGCGACGCAACGCCGCCCTCAACGGGATCGAGATGGACGCTGCGACCGTGGACTGGAATGAGCCGGCCGCGCTGGTCGCCGGCGGCCCGTTCGACCTGGTGCTCGCCGCTGACCTGCTCTACGAGCGGGCGAGCGTCCGGCCGTTGCTGAGCCTGGTCGAGCGCCTCGCGGCGGAGGTATGGCTGGCCGACCCCGGTCGGGAGTCGGCAAGCGAGTTCATCGAACGCGCCGGCCGGCGGTGGGAGATCGAGACGGTGCGGCGGGGCGCGGTCCGCATCCACCGGATGCGGCTGCGGCCGGGTCGGGCCTAGAAGTCCTCGGGGATGACCCAGCCGGCGTGCAGGGCGGTGACGAAGCGCTCGACCGCGTCCTCCATGTTCGACCTGGCGAGCAGTCCGAGGTCGCGCAGCAGCGCCTCGGTGCCGAGGTCGAGTACCTCGTCGAAGCGGTCAACGACCGCCTGGTCGTGCACACCTTCGGCGCGCCACTCGCAGTCGGGACACCTCAGCTCGACCTGCCACGAGCGGTTGTCGACGGGGGCCCACTCGACGGGATAGACGAGCCCCGAGCCGCAATTCGGGCAGACGTGCAGGTCGCCGTCGGCCGACCCATGGTCGGCCTGCGTGGGCGCCGCGAAGTCACCCGCGCGCAGCGGCGCGGCGCCGTCGCGGTCGTTGGCTGTCGGTTGGTCGGCCACGGCCCCGATATCGGCCAGGCCCGGCCGACCCTTTAGTGGCTGGCCCTCAGGTTGCACCAGGGGACGACCCCCCGATCGGCCCGACGGCCGCAAAAAGCGGCTTGATCGGCGCGCGTGGGCCGGGTTCCGCCGCGGCGGTGCAGCATCATTCTCATTCGATGCCCGACGCGGCCACAGAACCCGATGCGACGGTGGTCGAACCGGCGGCGCAGGGCCGCGTGCTCGCCTCGCAGGAGCTGCGGGCCGCGATCGAGAACGAGTGGATCACGGCCGGCGATTTTCGGATTCGCCCGCAGGCGATCCAGCCGGCGAGCATCGACCTGCGCCTCGGCGACTTCGCCTGGGCGCTGCGCTGCAGCTTCCTGCCTGACGTCGAGTCGTCGGTCGAGGAGAAGCTCAACGACATCGCCTTTCAGAAGGTCGACCTGCGCGACGGCGCCACGCTCGAGCGCGACCGCCCGTACCTGATCCCGCTGATCGAGGAGCTCGCGCTGCCGGACTCGGTCCGCGCGAAGGCGAACCCCAAGAGCTCGACCGGGCGCCTGGACGTCTTCACCCGCGTGATCACCGACCGCAATCACCGGTTCGACGAGATCCGCCCCGGTTACCGCGGACAGCTGTACCTGGAGGTCGTGCCGCGATCGTTTGCGATCTTCGTGCGCCAGGGCCTGGCGCTCAACCAGCTCCGCCTCGCGACCGGCGACGCCCGGCTCGACGACGCGCAGCTCGTCTCCCTGCACCAGCAGTTTCCGTTGCTGTACGTCGACCAGCATCCGCTGCGCGAGACCGAGCTGGCGATCGCCGACGGCCTGTTTCTGAGCGTCGACCTGCGCTCCGGCCCGGCGGGGAGGGTGGTCGGCTACCGGGCGAAGAAGAACAGCCTGCCGATCGACCTGACCCGGATCCGCGCCTACCGGTGGACCGACTTCTGGGATCCCGTCCACCCCGAGGAGGGCTCGCGGATCGTGCTCGAGCCGGAGATCTTCTACCTCCTGCTCTCGGCGGAGGGGGTCTGCATACCGCCCGATTACGCCGCCGAGATGATGGCCTACGACCCGACCGCGGGCGAGCTGCGCACGCACTACGCGGGCTTCTTCGACCCAGGGTTCGGCTACGACGCCCGCCACGATCGCCACGGCAGCCGCGCCGCGCTCGAGGTCAGGGCACGCGACGTCCCGTTCATGGTCGAGCACCGCCAGCCAATCTGCAAGCTCGGGTTCGAGCGCCTCGGGACGACCCCTGACGTCCTCTACGGCGAGGAGGTCGGCTCCAATTACCAGGGCCAGGTCACGATGCTCAGCAAGCACTTCGAGGAGCAGCTCGCCGCCAGCCCGCAACCGGCGAGCGAGTAGCGCCGCTGCGCGGGCCGCCGGGGCGAGTAGCATCTGATCGATGCCAAATATCGGCCCACTCGAGCTCGCGATCGTGTTGGTGATCGCGCTCGTGATCTTCGGCCCGAAGCGCCTGCCGGATCTCGGCAAGTCGCTCGGGTCGGGAATGCGCGAGTTCAAGGACTCGCTCAGCGGCAAGGACGACGACGACGAGGACCAGGCGAAGCTGGAGGCTGCCGCCGCCCAGCCGCAGCCCGACGAAGACGCCGAGCCCGTCAAGGGCGAGGTCGTCGCCGACGACCGCTAGGCGGGGCGTTTCACCGACGTGGCGCGGCTGAAGCCAGCCCAGTTCGACGACCGCCTGACGCTGGTCGAGCACCTCGACGAGCTGCGCACGCGGATCATCGTCTGCGGGGTGGTCCTCGTGCTCGCGGTGGCCTTCTGCTTCTGGCAGAACCACGCGATCCTCGAGATCGCGAACGAGCCGCTGCCGGCCTCGCAGGACGAGCCACTGACGTTCAGCCCGACCGAGCCGTTCTTCACCACGGTCAAGCTCGCCTTCTACGGCGGCATCCTGCTCTCGCTCCCGATCCTGCTCTACCAGGTCTACGCGTTCGTGCTGCCGGCGTTCTCGCGCCAGGAGAAGCGGGTGATCCTGCCGATGCTGATGATGGTCCCGGTGCTGTTCATTGCCGGCACCGTGTTCGCCTACTTCGTCGTCGTCCCCCCGGCGCTCAACTTCCTGCTCGGCTTCAACACCGACCAGTTCAACATCCAGATCCGCGCCGCCGAGTACTACGGCTTCTTCATCACCACGCTGATCGGGGTCGGGATCCTGTTCCAGATCCCGGTGGGGGTGCTCGCCGTGACGAGGCTCGGGATCGTGACCCCTCAGCAGCTCGCCAAGAACCGTCGCTACGCGATCCTGATTATCGCCGTCGTCGCGATGCTGCTCCCCGGGACCGATCCGATCACCATGCTGATCTCGATGGCGCCCCTGTACCTGCTGTTCGAGTTCTCACTGCTCTTGGCGCGCTGGTTCGGGAACCCCGTGGTGCCGCCGGTCGCCGACGAGAGCGGCTGAGCCGGTGGCTTCGTCTACGCTCCCGGCCCGATGATCTTCGATCTCAAGACGGGCAAGCGCCGGCGGGTGGTCCAGGTCGTGTTCGGCTTCCTCGCCTTCATCTTCTTCATCAGCTTCGTCGGCTTCGGCGTCGGTTCCGACGTCACCGGCGGGATCTTCGACGCGCTCGGGATCGGCGGCGGCTCCAGCTCCAGCGACCCGCAGTACGAGCAGCAGATCGAGGACGCCCAGAGCGCGGTCGACCAGAACCCGAAGGACGGCAGCGCCTACGGGGACCTGATCGCCGCTTACTACGGCTCCGCCCAGCAGGGGATCTCGCGCGATTCGCAGACCGGCCAGCTCTCGATCAGCGCCGACGCGCAGACCGATCTCGAGCACGCCGCTCAGGCCTGGGATGACTACTACAAGACCAAGCCGGACAAGCTGAGCACGACCGCGGCCGCGAGCGCCGTCCAGGTCTTCGTCCTGCTCAGCGACGCGACCGGCGCCGCGCAGGCGCAGGAGGTCGTCGCCGGTGACCAGAACACCTTCTCGGCCTACGCCACGCTGGCGCTCTACCTGTACGCGGACAACAAGATCAAGGAGGGTGACGCCGCGGGTGACAAGGCGGTTTCGCTCGCCGACTCGTCGAACCGCAAGCAGGTCCAGAAGACCATCGACGGCTACCGCGAGCAGGCGATCAAGTTCCAGCAGCAGCACGAACGCCAGCAGCAGCAGGGCGGCGCCGACCAGGGCCAGTCGCAGCTCGAGAACCCGTTCGGCAGCCTCGGAACCGGCGCCCCGGCGCCCACCGCTCCGGGCGCCACCACCCCCTGATCGCCCACCGCGACGGGCCGAACCCGCTCGCTACCATGCCCGCGGGCCGTTAGCTCAGCTGGTAGAGCAGGAGACTCTTAATCTCAAGGTCACAGGTTCGATCCCTGTACGGCCCATTGATTGCGGGGGATACTGGGTCGGATGTCCCAGGCGAACGTAGAGGTCGTGCGCCGCCTTCTGGATGCTTGGAACCGCCAGCGACGTCGGAGGCATCCTCGATGGGAAACTGATCCGACTCGAACAGCTCGGCGCTAGTCCGAATTTCCTAGCGCCTCGAAGCCGCCGGGCTGCGGGGGTAGGGCGATGTCACAGGAGCGCGGAATCCAGATCGCACTCCGCCCCCCAAGCGAAAGGGCCGCTCAGCGCCGGACCCTGGACGAGAGGCTGGGAGTTCGGTTCCCCGGCCTCCTCAGATTGTCGGGAAAGGCGCTGTTTCGCCTTCGGCCGCGATCTCGGCTTCGCCAAACGCTCCTCGCGCGTCTCATAACTCGCGCCTACGCGGCGGCAAATCGCCGCGACTTCGAACTCATCCTCACCGCCAACGATCCCGGAAGCTACGAGTACCACCCGAGCGCCGATTACCTGCCTCCTGACATGGATACGGTCTACTACGGCCACGACGGCTACCGTCGGTTCTGGCGACAGTGGCTCGATGCGTTTGAGGACGTTCGCTGGGATCCGGAGGAGATGATCGACTTCGGAGCCAAGACCTTGATCACGACTCGGCAGAGCGGCCATGGTTCGGGCAGCGGCGTGGCCGTCAGCCAGCCGGTGTTTCAGGTCTTCACCTTCAGAGGCGGCCTCGTGATCCGGCAGGAGGATTTCTCGGATCGCGCGAGGGCCCTCGAGGCCGCCGGGCTGAGCGAGTAGGCAGACTCTTTGTGCTTGGTCACAGGTTCGGTGCCCGTGCGCCCACTCAACTTCGCCCGGGTTTGCGCTTCGCCCGGACCGTGCGCACGCGCGAAAGCGACCGCGGCCGGCTGCCAGGCGATCGGCACCCTCGCCGACTCCGCCTGTCGGAGCAGTTGCTCAGCAGGCGTCGCGCCGCCGGCCGGGTCCGCGGCGCAGATCCGCTCGAGCGTGTGCCGGCGCGCTGCGAAGTTGAGCGCCCCGGGATGCCTGGGACTGGTCGCGACCTCGAGCGGCGAGGATCCGGCGCCGTTCTCGTAGCGCGCCTCGCGTCCCGCGGCCCTGAGGCTGTGCTCGTCCAGCGCCTCGAACGGTCGCCGCAGGCGGCAGACTGGGCCGTGGGCGAGGGCGTCGACGCGCTCGAGCGCGTGCTCGAAGGCCCCGACCAGGCTCGGGCTCGCGACGTACTCCGGGTCGAGGTAGATCAGCTTGTCGGCGAGGGTTCGCTTCGGCGAGTTCGATCCAGATCGCCGCCGGCTCGCAGTCATCGGGAGTTTCGACCAGCTTCACCGGAAAGCTGCCATCGAACGACGGCGGTGGGGCTGGATGCCCACTCGCTTGGGGCCGTCGCGCCACCAGGACCTGGGCCGGCTGGCGGATCGACAGGCGCAGCCCCCTCACGAACGCGTCGAGCGCGTCGGGGTCGTCGCAACTGGTCAGCAAGGCGGGGGCGGTTGTCGCGCCGGCCGTCCTTGCGAGGTTCATGCGGATCGAGTACCCGGCCGCGAGGCGCGCAATCGGCCGGTTTACGCTCGCCGGGCGCCGCGGCTGAGGGGGCCGCCGACGATCGGTGATTATCGCCGCCGAGGGCGGGCAGCCTCCGGACAGGGCGGTCCGTCCGGGCGACGATTTCCTAGGTACCTCGTCGCGCCGGCGGGCCACCTCGGCTTGGCCCGAGAACTCAGGCGGCGACGGGCCTCGGCGGCGATCGGAGCCTCTGTCGGAGCCCTGTACCGCTCCGAGCAGCTTCGTGAGCGCCCGGCGCGAGAGTCTCGACACCTGCATCTGGGAGCAGCCGAGCCGCGCTCCGGTCTCCGCCTGGGTCAGCCCCTCTGTCGTAGAGGAGCTCGAGGATCGTGCGCTCGCGCTGATCGAGGTCGGCGGTTGCCGCGGCGGCGTTCGGCCTCGACGCGGTCGAAGCCGGCATCGCGCGAGCCGAGCTGATCGAGTCGGGTGACGCCGGCCTCCTCATCGGATCGAACCGGAGCGTCGACCGACGACGTCCAGCGCGCCTCGCGGGCGACGAGCGACTCGAGCACGACGTCCTCGTCGAGCCCGGCCTCCTCCGCCAGCTCACGCACGGTCGGCTGGCGACCGATCGTCTCGGGAAGGCGCTCCATCGCCCGCTCCACTGACATCGTCGACTCCTGCAGGGCACGCGGCAGTCGCAGGTTCCAGACGCGGTCGCGGAAGTGGCGGCGCAGTTCGCCGAGGATCGTTGGCACCGCGTACGACGTGAAGCTGTTGCGACGCTCAGGGTCGAAGCCCTTGATCGCCTTCACCAAGCCCATGTTGGCGACCTGCTCGAGATCCTCGAACGGCTCCGCGCCCCCCTTGTAGCGGCTCGCGAGCGACCGCGCGAGCGGCAGGAACCGCTCGACCAAGCGCTCGAGCAGCTCAGGCGACGGGCGCCGCGCGTACGCGGCGAGCAGATCGGCATCGGAACGGGTGTTTCGGAACGCTGCGGCGTTAGTCATGGTTCCTCCAGTGGGTCGTCGTAGTAGCGACTGGACCCTTCGGCTGGAACCGTCAGACCGTGCCGTGGTGCAAATCCGAGGGACGCACGCTCCTTTGGGAAGTACGCGCCTGTTCTCCACATACCCGACCGCGCGCGTCCTTAACCAGCGGCCCGGTGGCGCATAGCCATACGGGAACAGGGCGGGAGCGAGCCGTGCGCCTTGTAGATTTCGCGCCGTGAGCAACACCGCCGAATCAGACGACACACGGTCCTCGCTCAGCGCGATCTCGCGCGAGTTGGTCGCGACGATGAAGAAGCACTTCGGGCGCGGTCCCGTCTCGGCGAAGTCGTACTTGATCGACGACTTTCTGCTGGTCGTCATGCGCGGCGGGCTGACGATCGCCGAGCAGACGATGCTCGACGCCGGCCGCGAGGACGCGGTGCGAGAGTTTCGCCAGGTGTTCGAGAACGAGATGACCGGACCGCTGACCGAGATCGTCGAGCGGCTCACCGGTCGCGAGGTGGTCACCTACCAGAGCCAGGTCCTGTTCGACCCGGACATCCTGGTCGAGATCTTCTTCTTCTCCGAGCCGGTCGGCGCCGAGGCGCTCGCCGAGACGGCTCGGGCGCTCTCGTCCGTCGACTGACGTCGGATTCGAGGCTTGCGGGGGCGGGTAGTCGTTCGATTCGATCACCCGAATCCCGAGGAGGAGAGATGGCGACCAGCATCAAAGACGTGATGACCGACGGCGCACGCTGCGTCGGCGAGAAGGACTCGGTCAGCGACGCGGCAAAGCTGATGTCTGAGCTCGATGTCGGGGCGCTGCCGATCTGTGGGGAGGACGACCGGCTCAAGGGCATGCTCACCGACCGCGACATCGTGACCAAGGTGCTGGCTCTCGGCAAGGATCCGGCTCAGACGCAGGCCGGGGAGCTCGGCGAGGGCAAGCCGGTCACGATCGGCGCCGACGACTCGCTCGAGGAGGCGATTCAGACGATGCGCGACAACGCCGTCCGCCGCCTGCCGGTGATCGACGGCCATGATCTGGTCGGCATCGTGAGCCAGGGCGACATCGCCAAGGCCGCCGACGAGGAGCAGGTCGGCGCGCTCGTCGAGGCGATCTCGGCCGCGCCGTAGTCATCGCAGCCCGAGGTGTGGCCGTCACCGGGTTGGCGGCGATTGCGCTCTTGGCGGCGACGGTGATACGCAGGTCGGATCGCAGCGACGCGACGCCGGCCGATCGCTTGGCGCTGAAGTGAGATAGTTCAGGTGTGTCGGATCGCCGTGAAGCTCGTCCGGAGTCACCGGAGGTACTGCGACTGCCCGGCCGTCAAGGAGAGCGTCCCGGCCGCCCGCCACGCGGTGTCGGCGATCGCGGACGCCCACGGGATCGACCAGTTTGCGGTCCAGACGGTGGTCTCGGAGCTGGTCGGCAACGCCGTCGTGCACGCCTACGTCGGCCGCGAGCCCGGTCCGATCGTGGTCGTCGTCCGCGTGATCCGCGACCTGTTCGTGGTCACGGTCGCGGACCGTGGGATTGGGATGAAACCACGCATCGACTCGCCGGGGCTGGGGATCGGGATCCCGCTCGCCGGCAAGCTCACCCACGATCTGCGGATCGAGGCCGACGAAAACGGGACGACGATCTCGGCGAGCTTCGAGGTCCTGCAGTCCGCCGCGTCGGGAATCGAGAGCATCGGGGCCCTGATCGATCGCGAGATCGTCGAGGCTCGGCGCCTGCTCGACGCCCCGGTGCGCGCCGGCGACCCGACGCCCGAGGCTGCCCTGCGCTAACCGAGCTCGGGGCGGTGCACGAGCGCCGAGCCCTCGAGCAGCAGCCCGGTGATCTCGAACAGGCGCGCGACGTCACCCTGAACGTTGGTGACCGACAGCTCTCCGCCGGCCGCGCGGAACCTGCCTCGCGGTCTGGACCAGCACCTTGAGCCCGGTCGAGTCGACGAACCCGCACGCGCCGAGGTCGAGACAGAGGGAGTCCGACGGCTTCGCCACCCGCTCGATCGCGCTGACGAGCTCGTCGGCGACGGAGAGATCGAGCTCGCCCTCGACCGCGAGCATGAGCGGGCCGTCGTCCGAATCGTCGCGGACCGAGAAGGGTGGGTGCTCGTCGAGCGCTGCCATGGGGCGATCCTATTAGGTGGCGCGCCGCTTCCAAGCGCCGGCCTTGGTTGCGAGCCACGCTCGTGGGTAGCGATCGTCAATGAGTTTCAGGTCGATCACCGCCCCCCGACACCGCTCAGTCAGTGGCCAGGGCGGCTGTGAGCGCTCGGTCGACGGTCGGCAGGACCGGGATCGTGCGATCGATTCCGGCGAGCTCGAGCACGGCGAACGCGTTCGACCCCGGCTGGCAGGCGATCGCGATCCGCATCTGGCCGTTGGTCAGCGCCCGCGCCGCGCCGACGATCGTCGCCAGCGCGGTCGAGTCCAGGAACGTGCACGCGGTCAGGTCGATCACGAGCACGCGCTCGGGGTCAGCCGACGCGATCGAGAGGACCCGGGACGCCTTCGAGGCGGTGTGGAGGTCGAACTCGCCGCGCACGGCGACGATCCGAGCCTGTGGCTCCACCACCTCGACCAGTTCGAATTCAGGGCTGTTCACTTGCTCCGCCGCACCTCGGGTTACCCACGACCCCACTCGCACACCGATTACAAGGAGGCACACCATGGCTGAAAAACCGCTCGAGGTCTACCTCAACGACCACCTGGGAGGCGCGACGCTCGGCTCCGACCTCGCCGGCCAGATCGCCGATCACGCGGATGGGACGCCGTTCGCCGCGGCCGCGAAGCGGCTTGCGGCGGAGATCGAGGAGGACCGCGAGGCACTCGTCGCGCTCATGGACGCGCTCGACGTCAGCCGCAACCCGGTCAAGCAGGTCACCGGCTGGATCGCCGAGAAGGCGAGCCGCGTGAAGTTCAGCGGCGTCGGGTCCGGCGAGCCCGATCACGGCCTGTTCATGGCGATCGAGACGCTGCGGCTCGGCGTCGCCGGCAAGAAGTGCCTGTGGATTTCGCTCGCCCGGGTGCGCGAGCAGCACCGCCCGCTGGCCGACTTCGACCTCGAAGGGCTGATCGAGCGCGCCGCCGCCCAGGAGGAGATCCTCGAGCGCGAGCGTCTCGCCGCGGGGGAGCGGGCGCTGGCTTCAGCCTGAGCGGCTCGCGCAGCGGTCGAAGCGGTGGGGTCGGGTTCGCCGAGCGCCATCGCGCGATGATCACCGCGCACCCGTGGTCGGACGATCATTTGGACGATCGTGGAAGGTCTCCTAGGATGGCCCGGTGAAGCGGCGGGATGAGCCCTGCGTCGGCTCGGGTTGGCGCTCGTCGGCGCCGTCGTGCTGCTGCTGGCGCTGCCGGGGCCGTCGACGGCAAAGCTGAAGGCTCGGTCGCTGACGACGAGCCAGGCGTCGATCCTCGACCACGGCTTCAAGATCAAGCTCGCCAACACCGGCCGGGCTGACAAGGTCGGGCGGGTCCGGGTGAGGACGCGGACCTTCGACGACCCGGCGCGCAAGCCCCTGACCAAGCCGAAGCGCGTCCGCGTCGACGCGCGGTCGAAGCGACGGGTGCGCTTGCGGCTGACGCCGCGGGGGCGCGATGCCGTTACCGCCTGTGGAGCCCGCGAGCTGCTGGTCGAGTTCAAGCGCTCGGTGAAGCGCCGAGGTCAGCTGCAGCGAACCAGCGACGGATGCAGGCCTGGGCCGGTCGACCTGAGCCGCGCCGGCGATTGCGACTTCATCGGCCAGCAGGAAGGGTCGTTGTGCATGCTGCCGTTCCCCGACGACTTCTACACCGTCGCCGACCCGTCGACCGCGACCGGGCGTCGGATCGACTTCGAGGCGGCGGCGATGCCGGCGAACGGAGCCGGGACGCCGATCGCTCCCGGGCCGTACAACCTCAACGACGGCTTCAGCCCGGGCCAGTCGATCGTGCTCAAGGTCTCAGGCCTCGACACCCCGGCGGCGCTCGCCCAGACCGATCCCGTGCAGCTCAACCACCTCGGCCGCTACGCGGAGCACGACGCGCCGGTCGTCGTCGTCGACGCGACCACCGGCGAACGCTGGCCGATCTGGGTGGAGCTCGACTCCAACGCCGGGAGCCCGGCCGACACCGCGCTGACGATCAACCCGGCGGTCAACTTCGCCTCCGGGCATCGCTACATCGTCGCCCTGCGCGACCTGAGGACGCCGGACGGCTCGGAGATATCGGCGCCGGCCGGCTTCCGCTACTACCGCGACGAGCTGCCCAGCGACTCGGCGGCGATCGACGCGCAGCGGCAGCGCTTCGAGTCGATCTTCGAGGTTTTGCGCGGTGCCGGGATCCGACGCTCGAACCTCTACCTCGCGTGGGACTTCACGGTCGCCAGCGACGAGAACATCGCCGGGCGGATGCTGCACATCCGCAACGACGCCTTCGCGACCCTCGGCGACACGACGATGGCCGACATGGTCGTCCAGGGCGTCCTCGCCGGCGTTCAGCGTCGACACGGTCGACGACTTCACCGCCGGCCAGGACCCGAACGTCGCCCGGCGGATCCGCGGCACCTACACCGTCCCCTGCTACATGCATCCGGACTGCGAGCCGGGCGGCCGTTTCGCGCTCGGCGCCGACGGCGTGCCCGAGCCGCAACGGCGACTACGAGGCGAAGTTCGACTGCATCATTCCGCGGGTCGCGATCGACGGGCCGACGCCGGTCACGGTGCGCCCGTCGCTTTACGGCCATGGCCTGTTCGGGACGCGCCTCGCAGGTTCGCAAGCGGCTACCAGGACGATCTCGCAAACGACCACGGCTTCATTCTCTGCGCAACCGACGAGATCGGGATGGCCTCCGAGGACGTTCCCAACACGCTCGGGATTCTCGGTGATCTCTCCGACTTCCCGGAGCTCGCCGACCGCCTGCAGATGGGCCTGCTGAGCGAGCTCTTCCTCGGCCGGCTGATGATCCACCCCGACGGGTTCACCAGCGCCGCTGCCTTCCACGTCGACGGCACGCCCGGGGACGACTCGGTGATCGACGCCCAGCGGCTCTTCTACGACGGCAACAGCCAGGGCGGGATCATGGGCGGCGCGCTGGCCGCGGTCGCGCCGGACTTCGACCGCGCCGCGCTCGGCGTGCCGGCGATGCGCTACTCGATCCTGCTGCCGCGGTCGGTCGACTACGACCCGAACTTCTCGGTCCCGCTCGCCAACGCCTACGGGAACCCGCTCGCGCGCACGCTGCTGCTCTCGATGATCCAGATGCTCTGGGATCGCGGGGAGCCGAACGGCTACGCACACCGGATGACCACCGACCCGCTGCCCGACACGCCGGCACACACGATCCTGCTCGGTCCCTCGGTCGGCGACCACCAGGTGACGAACTGGATGACCGACGTCGAGGCGCGAACGATCGGCGCGTCGGCCCGCGCCCCGGTGATCGACTTCGGCCGCTGGCCCGACACCGACGTGCTCTGGAACGTGCCGCGGATCGCGAGCTACCCGTTCGCCGGCTCGGTCGTTGCCTATACCGACTTCGGGCCGGTCCGGCCGAACCCGATGAACCCGTCCCAGATGATCGGGACGCCGCCGGCCCCGCTGACCAACATCCCCAACCGGGTGGGCGAGGATCCCCACGGGGCGCCGCGCGACATCTCCAACGGGCTCGCCGAGGTCTCCAACTTCCTGCAGATCAATGGCGCGATCGAGAACGTCTGCGGGCCGAAACCCTGCTACGGCGGCTTCTGGACCGGGCTTTAGCAGGGAGTCTTCGGCTCTCGACCAATCGTCGAGGCGCCGGGCCGCGAATCTCGACAGCTGGCCAAAGACCCTCGCGCCGCCGCAGCGCACACTCTGCGGTACGGCAAGCCAGCGCCCCGACGCGTGGAGGGAGAGCTATGCGCCAGATCGTCAGCTTCGGCGGCGGCGGCTTCTCGATGGAGGCCGGCAACCCGCTGCTCGATGAATTCGTCCTCGAGCTCACCGGCAAGCGCCGGCCGAAGGTCTGCTTTCTGCCCTCCGCCAGCGGCGACGCCGACCACTACATCGTCCGGTTCTACCGCCACTTCTCCGCTGATCGCTGCGAGCCTTCGCACCTGTCCCTGTTTCGCCGCGAGCAGACACCAGTCGACCCGCGGGAGCACCTGCTCGCCCAGGACCTGATCTACGTCGGCGGCGGCTCGGTCACCAGCCTGATCGGGGTGTGGTGCGCCCACGGGATCGACGAGATCCTGCGCGAGTGCTGGAAGCGGGGCGTCGTGCTCTGCGGGCTGAGCGCAGGCTCGCTGTGCTGGTTCAGCGAGGGCGTCTCGACCTTCCACGGCGCGGCGCAGCGGACCGAGGGCCTCGGCCTGCTGCCGTGGAGCAACACCGTCCACTACTCGAGCGAGCCGGCCCGCCGCGACGCGCTGTTCGCCTGGCTGCGCGACGGGATGGCGCCTGCCTACGCCGCCGACGACGGCGCTGCGCTGCACTTCATCGGCGACGAGGTCGCGCAGGTGGTCGCCTCACGTCCAGGAGCGCGCGCCTACCGGGTCGAGTTGCGCCACGGCCACGTGGTGACGACGCAGCTCGCCACCCGCTTTCTCGGCGACACTGCGTGCGTGCCGTTGATCGAGCCGGTGGCCGCGTTGGCCGAGGCCTGAGGCCGTTGACCGAGCGCAGCGCCACGGTGACGCCCGGCTCGCGGACGATCCTGGCGCTCGGCGGGCATGAGTTCTCGCGCAAGCGCGGCAACGAGGCGCTGCGCGACTACATGCTCGCGCTCGCCGATGGGCCGCGCCCGAGGGTCTGCCTGCTGCCGACCGCGAGCGGCGACCCGGCGGACCAGATCGCCGCGTTCCGGGCGAGCCTCGGCGGCCTGTCGTGCGAGCTCTCCCACGTCTCGCTGTTCAGGCTCGAGACGGAGGCGGTGGACCTCGCCGACCACCTGCTCGCCCAGGACCTGATCTACGTCGGCGGCGGCAGCATGCTCAACTTGCTGGCGATCTGGCGCGCTCATGGGATCGACGACGTCCTGCGCCGCTGCTGGGAGCGGGGCGTCGTCATGGTCGGCCAGAGCGCCGGCGCGATGTGCTGGTTCGAGTGGGGGATCACCCGCTCGGCCGGAGCCGCTCGGCCGGCGCCCGGACTTGGACTGATCTCCGGCACTCTCAGCGTCCACTACCACCGCGACCCCGACCGCCGCTCGCGGCTGTTGGACCAAGTCGCCGAGCTCGGCACCACCGGCTACGGGGTCGACGACGGCGCCGGGATCCTGATCCGCGGGGCCGAGGCCTGCAGCGCGGTCAGCGCCCACCGAGGACGCCGCTGTCTGGCGGGTGACCGTCGACGAGACCGGTCGCGCCGGCGAGGTCCGGATGGCCTCGACGCCGCTGCCGTCACCCAGGCCGGCGATCGATGAGCTCCCCGACGACGTGGTCGAGATGCGCGAGCTGCGAAAGGCGGCGGCTAGGCGCGGGGCCGGGTCTCGCCGCTGACCTGGTAGTTCAGGTACCAGGCGAGGTGCCGGGCGGCGTTGACACCCATCGACCACGGCGAGAGCAGTAGCTTCATCCATAATCGACTCTATCGACGGCGGCGGCGAAAAGGTGCGGTCGCCACGCCTTTTGTTGACCGAATAGGTAAGGCTTCACCAATGAGCACGATCGTCGCCGGAGAGCGGGCCAGAGCCGAGCGGCTCGCCCAAGGCCCAGACGGCCCCGAAAACGCCCGAATCTGGGCGCTCGACCCCGCTTCGGCGGACGAGCCGAACGACTCGACCGGCGCCCTGGCCAGGGCGCTGGCGGAGTTCGAAGCCGAGGCGATCGGTCAACAACCCGAGCTGGTCGTGCTCGCCGACGACTCCGACGCGGCGCTCGCCGCGGCCCTGGTCGCGACCAAGCTGCTGATCGAGGTCGCGGCCACCGCGCCCGCAAGAGTCCCCTCATCCGTGAACGGGCGGTTGATCGCCCAGCTCACCGACGCCTAGACTGGCCCCGATGAGAGTGGGGATCATCGGGCTCGGCTACGTCGGCCTGCCGCTGGCGGTGGCGTTCGCCGAAAAGGGGCACGAGGTCAGCGGCCTCGACGTCTCCGAGCGGATCGTGGAGGGCCTCAACGCCGGCCACAGCCAGGTCGAGGACATCCCCGACGAGCGGCTCGCGGCGCTCGACGGTCGCCTGACCGCGACCACCGACGCGGCGGCGCTCGCCGCCTGCGACGCGATCCTGATCTGCGTGCCGACCCCGCTCGCCAATCAGCGCGAGCCCGACCTGAGCTACATCGTCGCCGCCGGCGAGGCGATCGCCTCGAGCTTGCGGGCCGGCCAGCTGGTGGTGCTCGAGTCGACGACGTACCCGGGAACCACCCGCGAGCGCCTGCAGCCGATCCTCGAGCGCTCCGGGCTGAGCGCGGGCAGCGACTTCCACCTCGCCTTCTCGCCGGAGCGGATCGATCCGGGCCGCACCGACTTCACGATCGAGACGACGCCGAAGGTGGTCGGCGGTCTCACCCCGGCGTGCGCGGAGCGCGCCCGCGAGCTCTACGCCGAGATCTGCGACGAGGTCGTCGTCGTCACCACGCCCGAGGCGGCGGAGATGACGAAGCTGCTCGAGAACATCTTCCGCTCGGTCAACATCGCCCTCGTCAACGAGCTCGCGGTTCTCTGCGACCGGATGGGCATCGACACCTGGGAGGTCGTCGACGCCGCCGCGACCAAGCCATACGGGTTCATGCGCTTCGAGCCCGGTCCGGGGATGGGCGGTCACTGCCTCCCGGTCGACCCGTTCTACCTGTCGTTCAAGGCGCGCGAATACGACTTCCCCGCCGAGTTCGTCGAACTCGCCGGCAAGGTCAACCAGCACCAGCCGCATTACTGCGTCGAGCGCGTCGTCCGGGCGCTCAACGACGTCGGCAAACCGGCCCGCGGCGCCCGCGTGCTGTTGCTCGGGGTCTCGTACAAGCGCGGGGTCGGTGACATGCGCGAGGCACCGGCGCTGAAGATCGCCCACCTGCTGCGCGTGCTCGGCGCCGAGGTCTCGTATCACGACCCCCACGTGGCCGAGTTGCCCGAGCTCGGACTCGAATCCGGCACGCTCACCGACCAGCTCGCCGGCTGCGACATCGCCTGCGTGATCACGGCCCACGGGGAGGTCGACTACGCCGAGGTCGCGGCGACGGCGCCCTTGGTGCTCGACTTCCGCGGCGCGACTCGCGGGCTCGACACCCAGAACGTGATCCGCCTCTAGCCGCGCGCGGCCGCGTCTCGTAACGTTGCGAGCGTGTTCGGGCGGCCATCGAAGACTCAGATCGGTGCCGACCGGCTGACGGTCGCGCTCGCCGCGGCGGCGGTCGGGACGGCGGGGACGGTCCTGGCCGGCCAGTTCGGGCGGATGGCGCGGCGGCGTATCGCCGAGGCCCGCACTGACGACGCGCCGGCGAGCGTGCTCGAGAGCGCCGAGCACGCGCTCGGGGCCGCGACGCAGGCGACCCAGGACTCGCTCAAGGTGGCGATCGAGGGTTACTCCGCGGCGCCGAAGGGCGAGACGATCTTGTTCAACATCCTCGGCGGGTTCAGCGGCTCGTTCGCGCTCATGCGCCTCTCCACCTGGGGCATCCGCAGCGGCTGGTGGCCGCTGGGGAACGTCCGCGTCGGCGGTCGCCATGTCCACCACTTCGTCCCCGGGATCCTGACCGCGTTCGGGACTGGCGCCGCCGGCCTGATCACCACCAGCGAGCGGCTCGAGAAGCTGCTCGCGGTCCCGTTCGGAGCCGGGATCGGGATGACCTTCGACGAGGCGGCGCTGCTGCTCGAGCTCGACGACGTCTATTGGAGCCGCGAGGGCTTGCTCAGCATCCAGCTCAGCCTCGGGATCGCCGGCGTCCTCGGTGCGGCGATCATCGCCCTGCGGATGCTTCGCGAGGGCGAGCGCGAGTCAGAGCAGGCCGGCCTGATTCCCGACGAGACGGGCGAGTACCGGGTCCCCGACTTCGCCTAGGGGAGCGCCAGGCGCCAGTGGTTGCAACGGAACGGGCTGCCGCGAAAGTCCGCTTCGATCTCACCGAGGAGCTCGAAGCCGAACTTGCGACAAAGCCCGTTCGACGGCCCGTTGCTGACGCCGGGGAAGGCGTGGACGGCGCCATAGGTGCCCTGCGCTCGTAGCGGTCGAGCAGGGCCGCCAGCGCCTCGCTACCGAGTCCGCGGCCGTGAAACTCGGCCAGCAGCATCCAGCCCACCTCCCAGAGCTCCGCGCCGTCGTGCTCGGAGCGCCAGACCCCGATCTGCCCGGCGTCCTCGCCGCCGTCGGTGACGATCTTCTGCCAGATGCCGTCGGCCGGGTCGGTGATCAGGCGCTTCGGGTGGACACGCTCGATCGCCTCGATCGGCCGCGGGCCGCCGAGCTCGGCCATGACCACCGGGTCGGTCTCGATCGCGATGCTGAAGTCGAGGTCGGCGTCCGTGTAGTCGACCAGCCGCATCGTCCGCTCAGGCGCCGGTGAGGTAGCGGCCGAACAGCTCGCCCGAGTCCTCGTCGGCCAGCAGCCACGCGAGTTCGAGCGCGCGCTCGTCCTCGGCCATCCCGGAGACCAGGCCGGGACCGACCCCGCCGCCGAGCTTCGGGGCGTGGGTCACGAACAGCTCGTCGACCAGACCGGCCTCGATCAGCTGGCCGTGCAGCCGCGGGCCGCCCTCGCAGAGCAGCGAGCGAACGCCGCGCTCGCGCCGCAGCCACGCGAGCAGCGCCGCGAGGTCGACGCCGTCGGGTTGGCGCAGGACGTGAACCGGGGTCTTCGTCTCCGGCACCGAGTCGGGCGACTCGGTCGCGATCAGCACCTGGCCGTGGCCCTCGGCGAACAGCGGCGCGTCCCAGGGCAGCTCGAGGCGGCCGGAGACGATCGCCATCAGCGGGTCGGCGGGAAGCCCATCACGCGCGCGCTGCTCGCGCTTCGCCGGGTCGCCGACCACGCGGCCATAGCGCTCGGCCCGCATCGTCCCGGCGCCGATCATCACGGCGTCGACGCGGGTGCGCAGCCCGACCAGCATCGCGGTATCGGTCGCCGAGCCGATCGAGCCCGAGCGCCCCGCGATCGTTGCGTGGCCGTCGAGGGTGACGGCGAAGTTGGTGATCACGTAGGGACGGTCCTCGCGGGCCAGCGGGCTGAGATCGAGCGCGGCGACCTGGTCGGCGATCGTGGTCGGCGCGCAGTCGGGCAGCAGGCGAATCACCGGCCGGCCTCGATCTCGGCAAGGTGGGCGACGTTCGCACGGTCGTCGTCGGCGTCGCTCGGGTGAGCGGCGAACCAGGCGTCGAGGATCTCGCTGAGCTCGGCCGTCGAGGTGGTGCGGAGGCTCAGCGCGAGCACGTTGGCGTCGTTCCACCGGCGCGCGCCGGTGGCGGTCGCCGCGTCGAGGCAGAGCGCCGCGCGCACCCCGTCGACCTTGTTGGCCGCGATCGAGGCACCGGTCCCGGTCCAGCAGCACACGATCGCCTGCTCGGCGCGCCCGTCGGCGACCTCCCGGGCGGCGGTCTCGCTCGCCCAGGCCCAGTCGGGACACTCGCCCTCGGCGAGCGCCCCGTGGGGGATCGGCTCGTGCCCGCGACGCCGCAATTCGGCAGCCACCGCCTCGGCGACCCCGGTCCGTTCGTCTGCCGCGACAGCGATGCGCACGCGCCGATGGTAGTAATCGCGCATGGAGCCAGGCGGCTTTCCGCGAATCGGGGACTACGGATTCCTCTCCGACTGCCACACCGGAGCGCTGGTCGCGCCCGACGGCTCGGTCGAATGGATGTGCATTCCGCGCTTCGATTCGCCGAGCGTCTTCGGCGCGTTGCTCGACCGTGGCGCTGGGCGCTTCCGGCTCGGGCCACACGAGGCGGTCCCGGTGGCGCGGCGCTATCAGCCCGGCACCAACATCCTCGAGACGACCTGGGCGACGAAGACCGGTTGGCTGGTCGTCATCGACGCGCTCACGATCGGCCCGTGGCGTCCGCGCTCCGACGATCCGCACACCCGCCCGCCGCCCGACCTCGACGCCGAGTGCGTGCTCGTGCGCGTCGCGACCTGCGTTCAGGGCGAGGTCCCGGTCGAGCTCACCTGCCACCCGCGCTTCGACTACTCGCGGGCCGAGCCCAGATGGGAGCTCGCCGACGACCGTCACTCCGCGACGACCCACGCCGAGGACCAACCGACCACCGTGTTGACCACCGACCTCAACCTCGGGCTCGAGATCGAGCGGGTCGAGGCTCGCCACCTCCTCAAGGACGGCGAGAGCTGCTTCGCGGCGCTGTCGTGGAGCGCCGATCCATGCGGGCCAACCACCTGCGCCGACGCCTTCGACCGGCTCGACCGCACGGCCGAGTACTGGCGGCGGTGGCTCGCCAACGGCGAGTTCCCCGATCACCCGTGGCGGATCCACCTGCAGCGCTCGGCCCTGACCCTCAAGGGCCTCACGTATGCGCCCTCCGGCGCGCTCATCGCCGCGCTGAGCACCTCGCTGCCCGAGACGCCGGGCGGGGAGCGCAACTGGGACTACCGCTATACCTGGATCCGGGATGCCAGCTTCACGCTCTGGTCGATGCACGTGCTCGGGCTCGACGAGGAGGCCGACGACTTCGCGCGCTTCATCGGCGACATCTGCCACGCGCACGGCAACCGGCTGCAGATCATGTACGGGATCGGCGGCGAGCGCGAGCTGACCGAATCGACCCTCGACCACCTGAGCGGCTACGGCGGCGCGCAGCCGGTGCGGATCGGCAACGGCGCCTTCGACCAGCAGCAGAACGACGTCTACGGGGCGCTGGTCGACTCGCTCTACATCCACTCGCGCGCCGACCGGGTCGTCCCGCCAGAGATCTGGCCGATCGTCGCCGATCAGGTCGAAGCGGCGGCGAAGATCTGGGACCAGCCCGACCAGGGGATCTGGGAGGCGCGCGGGCCGGCCAAGCACTACGTCTCCTCGAAGCTGATGTGCTGGGTCGCGCTCGATCGTGGCGCCCGGCTCGCCGAGCGCCGCGCCGAGTCCGGGGTCGGGGAGCAGGCGAAGCGCTGGCGCGAGATCGCGGACCAGATCCAGGCGGACATCCTCGATCGCGGCGTCACCGACGAGGGGGTGCTGCGCCAGCACTACGACACCGACGCGCTCGACGCCTCGGTGCTGCTGGCGCCGCTCGTCCGCTTCCTGCCCGCCGACCACGAGGTGATCTGCAAGACGGTTCGCGCGATCGCCGAGCGATTGACCGAGCACGGGTTGGTCCTGCGCTACCGGGTCGACGAGACCGAGGACGGCCTGCATGGCGAGGAGGGCACCTTCACGATCTGCTCGTTCTGGCTGGTCGCGGCGCTTTCCGAGATCGGCGAGTCCCGACGGGCGCGGGATCTCTGCGAGAAGCTGCTCGCGCTGACCGGAACGCTGGGCCTCTACGGCGAGGAGCTCGAGCCGCTCAGCCACACCCACCTCGGCAACTTTCCGCAGGCGTTCACGCATCTGGCGCTGATCAACGCGGTCTCCCACGTGATCGCCGACGAGCAGCGCGAGCCCGAGCAGGCGACGACCGCCGTCTTCTCCGAGATGCGCGTGGGCCGCTAGCCGACCCGCGCGGTTCTCCTGATCGGCGGTCCGCCGCCTTGGGGGGCGGGCGTTCAGCCGGGCGCCGGCGCCGGCGCGTGGTTGGCGCGGATCAGCCCGTCGGGGTCCCACTCGCGCTTCACCGAGGCCAGCCTCGCGGCCGTCTCCGAGTCGAAGATCGACTCCAGGTCCGCGGGGCGGTCAGCGAAGTTCAGGAAGGCGCCGTCGGCGGCCCAGGGAGACAACGCCTGGTCGAGCCGATCGAGGCTGCTCGACGCCGCGGCGGCCATCTCCGGGCTCATCGCGACGCCGGTGGCGAACATCAGGTACTCCGCGTCGAGGTGGGTGAGCGCCCCGCCGTCGGTGTCCGGTCGCCCAAGCGCGCCGCCCAGCTGGACGAACTCGGCCAGCAGGAGCGGCGATCCGGCATCCGGGCCGACCTGCCCGAAGAACGCCTCCAGCGCCTCGTCGGGAAGCTCGCGGATCAGCTTCGAGTGCCCGACGCCCGGCACCGGCTGCTCCGGATCCATGTGGATGTGGCTGATCGCGTTGGTCGGCATCCGCGTGAACCCGTCCATGATCGGCTCGCCCAGTTCGCGCATCGGCGCGATGGCGCGCTCGCCTGCGTCGAGGTCGCCGATCGCGACCGCTCCGAAGGTCAGCAGGGGCGTGTCGCGAAGCGGCTCGGGGACATCGGGCAGCGGCGGCGGGCGCAGGAACCGGATGATCGAGCTGATCTCGTCGGGCGACGCGGCCGCCCAGTCGCGGTAGGCGCGCAGCGCGTCGACCCCGAGCTGCGCGGGGTAGATGATCGTGCCGCCGAAGACCTCGTTGTGGGGCACCAGGCGGGCCTCGATCGCGGCGACGATGGCGAAGCTGCCGCCGCCGCCGCGCAGCGCCCAGAACAGCTCGGGCTCGCTATCGGCGTCGACGCGGCGCTGCTCGCCGTCGGCGGTGACCACCTCGATCGCCGTCAGCCGGTTGCAGGCGAAGCCGTAATTGCGCCCGAGCCAGCCGACCCCGCCTCCAAGTGAGTAGCCGATCGCTCCCACGTCGGGCGACGACCCGGGCAGCGAGCACATCCCCGCCTCGTAGGCGGCGGCGCCGACCTCCGCGGCAAGCACGCCGGCCTCGATCCGGGCCGTGCCGGAGTCGGCGTCGATCGAGATCCCGCGCATGCGCTCGGTCTTGATCACGATCGTGCCGGCGAAGTCGCCGACCGGGACGGCGCCGTGGCCGGTGCCCTGACCGATCACCGTCAGGTCATTGGCGGCTGCGAAGCCGAGCACCGCGGCGATGTCGTCGGCGCCCTCGACGAAGGCGACCGCCTCCGGCTGCGCGTCGGCCGTCAGGTTCCACGTCAGCCGCGCGGCATCCCAGTCGTCGTCCTGCGGGGTAGCCACCCGCCCGTCGATCTTCAACTCGCTGAACTCGCTCATGACGGCGATCCTAGATCAGCCCGTCGCGGCGCACCGTTCGCGCGACGGTGCGAGCTTGTGCCTCCCGCCGCCGCCCTCGCTCAGCCGAACCAGCCGAACGAGCGGCCCGTGAGGCGCTCTAGTTCCGCGACGTCGTCCGCCAGCAGGCGCTCGAGTCGCGAGCGCAGCTCCGGGTCGAGCGGCGGCTTCGGCGCCGCCCCCTTACCCGGGTCGTGAACGAGCCGCTCGACCATCCAGCGCATCGACTCGGGCAGCCGGTCGAAGTTGCGATCGAGCGCTCGCAGGCCGGGCAGGCGCACGGCCCGGTCCATGAGCCGAAAGCCCCCGTCCTGCTTACCGCTGCCGGTTTCCCACTCGCGCTCGAACTGAGGCGAGTTGAAGCCGGGGTCGACGCCGCAGAACTCGAACACCCGCCGCATCGTCGCCGCGCGCTCGTCGGCGAGGTCGGCGTTGTCGACGACCAGCACCCGCTCGCGCTCGAACGCCTCCAGGTACGGCCCCAGCTGCATGGCGTAGCGGCTGCGGGCGACGTATGCGGAGTCCGGATCGCCGAGCACCGCCTTGAGCGGACGGCTCTCATAGCCGCCACCAACGTTGTGGAAGTAGTGCGAGAGCATCCGAGCGACCGGGTCGCGGACCATGTAGACGACCCGGGCCTCGGTGCCGAGTAGCTCACGCATCCGCGCCGCGACACCGGTGAACCGGGGCAGGTTCGTGTAATGGGGGGAGGTCTCGCCGCGGAGGTCGGCGTCGCGGTCGAAGTGGCTCGCGTACCACTCGGGCCCGAGCTCCCAGTTGAGCTCGGAGACGAAGAAGTTGAGCTCCTTGGGTCGTGACATCGCCACCTGGGGGTGGAGGTTGAGGTAGTGGTGCAGGCTGGTCGTCCCGCACTTGAGCCCCCCGATGACGATCAGGTTCGGCAGCGCCCCGGCGCGCACGGCTCGCCGCCGTCGGCGTTGGAGGTGGCGGCGTTCGGCCGCGAAGCGCTCGCGCGCTCGCGCGACCATCGCCTCGTCGGCAGGATCGCTCGCTGTGGTCGGTCGCGGTCCGGGAAGGCCGGGATCAGCCGCCGGCACCGAGCTTCTTCGCCGCGTCGCGGAAGGTCTTGGCCTCCGCCGTCGGCTTCTTGCGCCCCTCGAGCTTCTCGCCGTGGCGGTTGACCCAGATCACGGGCACGTTCATCTTCAGCAGCGGGGCCACGTCCGCCTCGTAGCCGGAGCCGATGTGGACCCAGCCCTTCTTGCCGCCGATCCGGCGCGCGGCCTCCCTGAAGTGGGCGGGGTCGGGCTTATAGCTGCGCACCTGCTGCGCGGTGACGACCAGCTCGAGGTCGGTGCGCAGGTGCCGGCGCGAGACGCCGAGCAGCTTGTCGTCGATGTTGGAGACGATCCCGAGCTGGTAGCGCTTCCCGAGCCGGTCCATCGCGGCGTTGGACTCGCGAAACGGCACCCAGCGGGCGACGCTGTCGGGCAGGAACTGGGCTCGCGACGGCTCCAGTTCCCAGCCGAGCTCACCGGCGACCTTGACCGCCGTCCGGCGCAGGACCTCGGCGTAGAGCTCGTACGAGCCGCCCATGATCTCGGCCTGCACCTCGAGGAAGCGGTCGATGAACTTCTGGTTGTCGAACGAGAACCCGTCGCGATCGGCCTCCTTGGAGAAAGCGTCGAGGATCCCCTTCTCCCAATCGATCAGCGTTCCGTAGCAATCGGTCGTGACCCAGGTGATCTCTTTGAGCTTCGGTAGCGGCATTGGGACGCGGCATTATGGCAAGCGATACGCTGCCGCCCCGCATGGACCTCCTCGAGTACCAGGGAAAGCAGCTGTTCGCCAAGCACGGACTGCCCGTCCCCGACGGCCGTCACGCCGACTCGGTGGACGCCGCGGTCGCCGCCGCGAACGAGATCGGCTACCCCTGCGTGGTCAAGGCGCAGGTCGCGATCGGCGGTCGCGGCAAGGCCGGCGGGATCAAGGTCGCCAAGGACGAGACGGAGGCGCGGACGCGCGCCGAGGCGATCCTCGGGATGGACATCCGCGGCTTCACCGTCCACGACCTCTGGATCGAGCAGGCATCCGAGATCGCCTCCGAGTACTACGCCTCGATCATCCTCGACCGCTCGGAGAAGAAGCTGTTGGCGATGGTCTCGAGGATGGGTGGGATGGACGTCGAGGAGGTGGCCGAGACCGACCCCGACGCGCTGGTCAAGGAGCACATCGACCCGGCCACCGGACTGACCACCGAGGTCGCGCGCCAGCTCGCGGTTGACGCCGGGATCGACGATGACGTCACCGACCAGGTCGCCGAGCTGCTGGTCAAGCTGGCCGACCTGGTCGCGGCAGAGGACGCGACGCTGATCGAGATCAACCCGCTGATCGTGACCAACGACCGCCGCGTCGTCGCGCTCGACTCGAAGGCGACGATCGACGGCAACTCGCTCTACCGCCACCCCGAGCTCGCCGAGCTCACCGACAAGTCGGCCGAGGACCCGCAGGAGGCGATGGCCAAGGAGAAGGGCCTGACCTACGTGAAGCTCGGTGGCAACATCGGCATCCTCGGCAACGGCGCCGGGCTCTGCATGTCTACCCTCGACGTCGTCGCCCAGGCGGGCGGCAAGCCCGCGAACTTCCTCGACGCCGGCGGCGGCTCGAAGGCGGACGCGATCGTGGATGCGCTCGAGGTGATCACCTCCGATCGCAACGTCAACGCGATCCTGTTCAACATCTTCGGCGGGATCACCCGCTGCGACGAAATCGCCAAGGGGATCATCGAGGCCTCGCAGCGGATGGGGATCGAGATGCCCGTCGTCGTCCGCCTCGACGGCACCAACTCGGCCGAGGGTCTCGCCATCCTCGCCGAGGCCGGGCTCGGCAACCTGCACGTCGAGCAGACGATGCTCGGCGCGGCGAAGGCGGTCGTCGAGCTGGCCGGCGGCCCCTCGTGAGGCGGAGCCGGACACCGCCGATGTTGAGGCGGCTTGTATGAGCATCATCGTCGGCTCCGACACCAAGCTCGTCGTCTCCGGCCTCACCGGCCGTGAGGGGACCTTCCACGGACTGCGCAACCGGGACTACGGCACCGACCTGGTCGCCGGAGTCACGCCCGGCAAGGGCGGCCAGGACGTCGACGGCGTCCCGGTCTTCGATTCGATCGCCGAGGCGCGAGCCGAGCGCGGCGCCAACACCTCGATGATCTTCGTTCCCGCCCGCTTTGCGGCACCGGCGATCGAGGAGGCGATCGACGCCGGGATCGAGACGGTGATCGCGATCACCGAGGGGATCCCGGTGCTCGACATGCTGCGTGTCTACTGGAAGGCCAGGGGAGCGGGAACGCGGTTGATCGGCCCCAACTGCCCCGGCGTCCTCTCCCCGGGCAAGGCGAACGTCGGGATCATCCCGGCCCAGTTCTTCGACGCGGGCAAGATCGGCGTGGTCTCGAAGTCGGGCACGCTGACCTACCAGATCGGCAACGAGCTCAAGCAGGCCGGGATGGGCAACTCGTCGATCGTCGGGATCGGCGGCGACCCGATCGTCGGCTCCGACTTCATCGACGTCCTCACCCTGTTCGAGAACGACCCCGAGACCGAGGGCATCGTGATGGTGGGCGAGATCGGCGGCGACGCCGAGGAGCGCGCCGCGGACTTCATCGCCAGCTCGGTGACCAAGCCCGTCGTCGGGTACATCGCCGGCTTCACCGCGCCTCCGGGCAAGCAGATGGGTCACGCCGGGGCGATCATCTCCGGCTCCTCGGGCACCGCCGAGGCGAAGAAGCAGGCGCTCGAGGCGAAGGGCGTCAGGGTCGGCAAGAGCCCGACCGAGACCGCCCAGCTCGCGGTCGAGGCGATGAGCCGCGCTAGCGGGCCCGGTGCCTCGCGATCAGCGATCAAAGCTCAGCCACGCAGGGCGACGGTCAAGGAGGACTGTGAGGCAGCGGATTTCCGTGCGGGCGTGGGTGGCTGTCGCGGTCGCGGCGGTGGCGGGGATGTTGCTCGCCGGGCCCGCGAGCGCGGACAAGCGCTACCGCGACGACGTCTTCAAGAAGGTCAAGGTCCAACGCGACCTCGTCTACGGCACCGGACTGGTCAACGCCCAGCCCGTGGACCTGAGGCTCGACCTCTACACGCCGAAGGGCGACGAGGTCAAGAAGCGGCCGGTGGCGATCTGGGTCCACGGCGGCGGCTTCAGCTCCGGGGACAAGGTGTCGGGCCCGGCCCCGATCCTCGCCAAGGAATTCGCCCGCAAGGGCTACGTCAGCGCCTCGGATCGATTACCGGCTGCTCGCGACCGGCCCCTGCAGCGGCGCCACGGTCGCCGAGTGCTACGGCACCGCGGTCGAGGCCGTCCATGACGCCCAGGGGGCGATGGCTACATCCGCGCCAACGCGAAGCGCTTCGGCGTCGACAAGAAGCGGACCACGATCGACGGCGAGTCGGCGGGCGCGATCAGGCGACCGGGTCCGCGTCGTCGAGGGCGACCCGGGCGAGGCAGCGCCGCGCCTCGTCCGCGGTCGGTGGTGAGGCCTTCTCGTCGATCTTCGGCGGCCTGCCTGAGGCTGATCGTGAACCGACAGCGCGCGGGGATCGTTCGACGCGACGATGACTCGGTGGTACCGTCCGACTGGTCGAACCAGACCGCGACAAGCTGATCGCCCACGGATCACCCACGGTTGACGATCTTCTCGGGGACGTCCAGTCCCGTTCGATCAGTACGGGGACGGATCGAGAAGCGGTCGGCGAAGTTCCTCTACGAGGCCCTGACCTCAAGCACGCGAGGGCTGACTCCGGCCGCCACAGAGCGTCGCGAAAGGCCTGGCGTAGAGCGCCGGCGGCGCGGCGATCACGGTGCCGTTGCCGAGCTCACCGACGATCGCCCCGGCCTCGGCGGCGATCAGGGCGCCGGCGGCGAGGTCCCAGTGGTTGAGACCTTCCTCGTAGTAGGCGTCGACGCGCGCGCAGGCGACCGAGCAGAGGTCGACCGCGGCGGCGCCCATCCGGCGGATGTCGCGGATCGAGCCGATCAGTCGCGCGAGCACCTCGGCCTGCTCGACGCCGGCGCGCGGGTCGTAGCCGAAGCCCGTCGCGACCAGGTTGGCGCGAGCCGGTCCTCGCCCGAGACCGCGATCGCTTCGCCGTTGCGGGTCGCGCCGCGGCCGCGCACGGCGCTGAAGCACTCCGCGTGGATCGGGTCGTGGACGACGCCGACAGCCACCTCGCCGTCGATCTCGACCGCGATCGAGACCCCGTAGCCGGGATGTCCGTACAGGTAGTTGGTCGTGCCGTCGATCGGGTCGATGACCCACCGCACGCCGGTGCTCGACTGCGGCGTTCGCCCCCTCCTCCGAGAGGATGCCGTCGCCGGGTCGCGCGGCGTGAATCCCGTCGACGATCAACCGTTCGCACGCGACGTCGACCTCGGACACCATGTCGGTCGACGACGACTTCGTGCGCACGTCGGCGCGCGGCTCCCGAAGCCGGGTCAGGGAGAGGGCAGCGGCCTCGCCGGCGAGGCGCTCGGCGAGCGCCAAAAGCCCCTCGAGGTCGGTCACGCCGCGAGTCCCGGATCGAGGCCGCGCGCGCCAGGCGCGCTCGCGGTGCGGACGAAGTGCTCGCAGCGAACCAGCGCGCCCGTCGATCCGGAGGTCCTCCCAGACCTCGCCCAGCGCGACTTCGACAGGCGAGCCCTACTCGCGCGGCCGACAGCTCGAGCCCTTCCTTGATCGCCTGCTGCGGGTCATCGTCCATCGCGGCAGTATCGCCCGCGACCGGCGATCGCGCGATCACGAGCGCCGTTGCTAAGGTCGGCGGCGATGGCCTCCGACACGATCAGCTTCGCCCGCGGCGCCCCGAGCGCCGACATTCTCCCCGTCGACGCGGTCCGCGAGGCGAGTGCGAAGTCGCTGGCCGACGACTGGGAGCGGGCGCTCTCGTACGGCACCGGCATCGGCCACCCGGACCTCTGCGCATGGGTGGCGCGCGAGTTCCATCGGATCGAGCCCGAGCAGGTGATGTTCACGAACGGCTCGATGGAAGCGGCGGCGCTGCTGTTCCGCTACATGATCGAGCCGGGCGACCGGGTGATCGTCGAGCAGCCCTCCTATGACCGCACGCTGCTGCTGCTCGGGCGCACCGGCGCCGAGATCGTCGGCGTCCCGCTCGAGGACGACGGGCTCGACATCGCCGCGTTCGAGACGGCGCTCGCAGGCGGCCCGGTGAAGCTCGCCCACGTGATCCCGAACTTCCACAACCCGGCCGGGTGCACGCTCTCGGCCGCCAAGCGCAACCGCCTGGTCGAGCTTGCCGCCGAGCACGACTTCTGGATCTTCGAGGACGACCCCTACCGGCTGGTCAGGTTCGGCGACGACGAGCTGCCGCCGACGATGCTCGCCAGCGACGACTCCGGTCACGTGATCCACGCCTCGTCGTTCTCCAAGACGGTGAGCCCCGGGGTCCGGGTCGGCTATCTCGCCGGGCCCGCGGAGCAGATCAAGACGCTCGCGAAGCGCGGCTCCGAGCACTACATCTCGCCGAACATGCTCGCCGAGTCCATGGTGCTCGAGCTGTGTCGCTCGGGCGCCCTGGATCGCAACATCGAGTTCGTCAATCGAGCGCTCGCCGAGCGCCGCGACGCACTGGTGGGGGCGCTGCGCGAGCAGCTCCCGGAGGCGCGGTTCGTGGTTCCGGGCGGTGGCTACTTCCTCTGGCTCGACCTCCCCGACGATTACGACACGGTCGCCGCGCTCGACGCCGCGAAGGGCGAGGGCGTCGCGTTCGTCGCCGGGCCCGACTTCCTGCTCGAGGGCGGGCGCTCGAGCCTGCGCCTCTCGTTCGCCAGCGTCCCGGCGGATCGCGTCGCCGAGGGAGTCGAGCGCCTCGCCCGCGCGCTCGAGTCCGTGCGCGCCTCGAGCGCGGCCTAACCCCGCCATTGGGACGGTCGATCGAGATCCCGACGTCGATCGCCGGGCGATCGACCGTGCTGCGGCCACTGGCTGAGCGCGACCTCGCCGCCTACGCCGCGGCGTTTGCTGCCGAGCCGGCGCTGGGCACGGCGCTCGGCTCGGAGACCGACCCCGATGCGGACTCGCTGCGCCGGCGCCCGCAGCTGGTCGCCGAGGGCGCTGCCGCGGGGGACTTCATCGAGCTCGCGATCGCCGATCCGGCCGACGACCGGCTGCTTGGCTCGGTCACTCTGCACTCGTTCTCGTGGCGCCACCAACGCGCTGAGGTCGGTTTCTGGCTCGCGT
Organism: uncultured Solirubrobacterales bacterium; assembly: GCA_963828755.1. Lineage (GTDB taxonomy): Bacteria > Actinomycetota > Thermoleophilia > Solirubrobacterales > 70-9 > WHSW01. Next base: position 135,609 of record CAWHFY010000013.1, read on the forward strand.
CCGGGGCACGCGGGCGCGGGCTCGCGACCGAGGCGATCGGAAACGCCGTGGACTGGGCGTTCGCCGCGAACGACCTCCACCGGGTCGAGATGACCACCGCGCCGGGGCTCGTCCACGAGGGCAAGGTGATGGCGCTCGCCGAGCGGCTCGGCTTCCGTCGAGAGGGGTTGCTGCGACAGCGGAACTTCGAGCGCGGCACGGCGCCTCGACGTGATCATGCTCGCGGTCCTGCACCCGGACTGGATCTGGCCCATCTCAGGACTTTCCCCACAAACTTAGTAGACAATCCTGTTAGGCTGCGTTTACGAGTTCGGAACAAACTCCGGACCCAGAGGCTCCAGCCTTTGGTTGCAGACCCTGACGAGGAGGTGGTGAATGAGTCCGGTGAGGATCATCGAAGGCAGTAGAAAGCTCGATCCCGTGAGCGAGCGCAACCTGGCGGAGCGCCGGTTCGCCGCCCTGGCCGCGGCCGTTCGCGAGCACGAGGCGAACGTGCGCAGGCGCGAGTTCCAGATGCGCCCCCAGGATCAGGCGCTATACCGGCGGCTGCGCCAGATCTGTGGTCCCGACGAGGCGCTCGCGCCCCGCCAGATCGCCTAGCTAGCGGCCGTAACGGTCGGTGGAGAGCACCAGCGCCTCGGGCAACGGGGCGCGCGGTGCGGGGGCCGGCTCCGCGCGCACCGAGACCGTCTCGGCGACGCTGCGCGACACCGCGTGGCGACCATCGCCCGAGACGACGACGATCTCGTCATCGCCCGAGCTCTCGAGCTGGCCGTCCAGCCCGGGGTGCAGGCCGCTCTCTTTGAGGTAGTGCAAGAGCTCCTCGGCCTCGTTCTCGAAGCGCAGCACCGTGACCTCGGCGCCGGGCTCGACGTCGGCGAGCAGCACGCCGTTCTCGCGCGCCCCCTCGACGAGCGGGTGGCCGTGGGGACAGGTCGTCGCGTCGCCGATCGCCGCGAGCATCCGCTCCTCGAGCACCGGCGACATCGCGTGCTCGAGCCGCTCGGCCTCCTCGTGAACCTCGTCCCACGGGATCCCGAGCACGTCGGTGAGGAAGCGCTCGATCAGGCGGTGGCGACGGACGATCGCCTGCGCGTGGTCGCGACCCTCGTCGGTGAAGCCGAGAGATTTGTCGTCGGCGCGACTGACGTACCCGTCGCGCTCGAGCCGGCCGATCATCTCGTGCACGGTCGGGGGTGAGAGCTGCATTGCCCGGGCGATGTTCGCCCCGGTGATCGGCAGCCCGGCCTCCTCGAGCCAAAACATGATCTGGAGGTACTCCTCCTCCGCAACGGTGGCGTGATCCTGAGCCATCGGTCGATCTTAGCCGTCGCCCGCTGCGGGCCTCCTGCGAGGATGTGGCGGTTCGATCCGATCCCGTACTGGCGCTGCGGCGACGAGGCGCTCGCGCCCGCTTCGGCGTCGCGCCGGCCTCGCGACACCAGCCGCCGACGAGCGTCAGCGCATCGCAAGCGTCGAGATCACGGCTTCATAGAACCCGTCACCCATCGAGCCCTCGGTGACCGAGGCGTTCGGAAACCGCGCCAGCGCCTCGCGCAGGGCCTCGTCACGCTCGGGCCCGTTGGCGACCGCGAAGAAGCGCCCAACGGCGACGGCCGATTCGAGGTCCTCGATCGAATCGCCGATCGCGATGCAGTCCTCGGGCGCGTAGCCACGCGCGGCGACGTGGAAGGCGACGCCCTTCGCCTTGCTCGCCCCGCCCGGCACCAGGTGGTAGGCGTGGGCGCGGCCCTCGACCGCCTCCATGCGCCGCCCGATCGCGCCGTTATCGAGAAAGCGCAGGTCCTCGTGGCCGGCGGTGCGGATCAGCTCGTTCGCCTCGTCGACGTCGACCTTGCCCCGCATCAGCAGCGAGAGCTCGCGGCCCGTGTGCCAGGGCGCGTGCCACTCGAGCCGCCCGTCGAAGTGCTCGAACAGCATTTGGGGAATCCCGGCGGCGACCAGCCGCTCTGCCGGGACGCCGTCCTCGTTGGGCACCCAGTCGCCGGTCAGGTAGGTGCGCTCATCGTCGATCATCACCCCGCAGCCAGCCTCGTAGATGTAGGAGCTCTGGCCGAGCAGGCGGGCGTCGGAACGGACGGTCGACTCGCGCCGCCCGGACATGATCACGACCTCGACCCCGGCCCGGTGACACGCCTCGAGCCCGCGCGCCTGCATGATCGAGAAGTTCCCGTCGGGGTCGCGAAACAGCGAGCCGCGCGGCCCGAGCAGGGTGCCGTCGAGGTCGGTGTAGACACAGCTGAGGCCCATCGGGCCGTCTAACTTAGACGGCGGTGAGCAGCTGGCGAATCTCTGGGCGCACGATCGACTTCGGTCCGCCGCTCGCGGCGGGGATCGTCAACGTCACCGACGACTCGTTCTACGAGGGCGCTCGAAGCGGCACGCCCGAGGCCGCGATCGACGACGGCCTGGCGCTCGTCGAATCCGGCTTCGACCTGCTCGACGTAGGGGCGCTCGCCGCCCGCAGCGGCCCGCCGGTCTCGGCGGCCGACGAAGCGTCGCGCCTCGTCCCCGCCATCGCGGGCCTCACCGCCTCCCTGCGCCGACGGGTCGAAACCGTTGCGCTGTCTGGCGAAATCAACCCGTCGGCGTCCGTGGGGGTTCCCGATCGTCGCCGACACGTTCTCGCCCGAGGTGGCGGCGCTCGCCCTCGAAGCCGGGGCCGCGGCGATCAACGACGTCGGCGGCGGGGAGGACGCGATGCTCGAGCTGATCGCCGAGCGCGACTGTGGCTACGTGTTGATGCACATCGAGGGCCCGCCACGGGTCGACCGCCCCCCGCCCGCGTACGGGGACGTCGTCGACCATCTCGGCGAGTGGTTCACGGACCGGCTTGAGCGCGGCGCGGCGCTCGGCGTCGACCCCGAGCAGGTCGCGCTCGACCCCGGCCTCGATTTCGACCTGAGCACGGACGACGACGTCGAGATCCTGCATCGCCTCGGGGAGCTGCGCTCGCTCGGGCGCCCGCTGTTCGTTGCGCTCTCGCGCAAGGACTTCCTCGGAGCCGTCGCCGCGGGTTCGTGGGATGGGCGCCTGGCCGCCGAGCAGCGCGGGCCGGCGACGCTGGCGGCGACCGCGCTCGCCATCGACTCCGGCGCCGAGATGCTGCGCCTCCATGACGTCGAGGCGCTCGACGCGATGCGAACCGCGGCCGCGATCGTCGAGGCGCGCGCGTAGTGGAGCTCCTCGACGCTCCGCCTGTCGCGTGGGAGCGGCTGCTCGAGGCCGGTGAGGTCGATGAACGGCTGGTCGCAACCAGCGTCACCCAACCGCGCGACGCCCACACCGTGCCGACCCCGGAGCTCACGCCCGACCTCGTCTCGGCGCTGCTGCGCGCGGGGATCACAGGCCTGTACTCGCACCAGGTCGCGGCGCTCGAGGCCGCCCAGCGCGGGGATGTGATCGTGACCAGTGGCACCGCCTCCGGCAAGTCGATGTCGTTCAACCTTCCCGTGCTGGACGCGATCGCCGCCGACCCGAAGACGAGGGCGCTCTACATCTACCCGACCAAAGCGCTTGCGCAGGACCAGGCGCGAAAGCTCGCCGAGCTCGGCCTGCCGCAGCTGCGCCAAGCGATCTACGACGGCGACACGCCGCGCGACGATCGCCCTGGGATCCGGCGGCGCTCGAACCTGGTGCTCACCAACCCGGACATGCTCAACATGGCGGTGCTGTCTCACCACCAGCGCTGGGGAGACTTCCTCACCAACCTGCGCTTCGTGGTCATCGACGAGGCCCACACCTACCGCGGGGTGTTCGGCTCGCACGTCGCCAACGTGCTGCGGCGGCTGCAGCGGGTCGCCCGCGTCTACGGGTCCGAGCCGCGCTTCATCTGCGCCTCGGCGACGATCGCCAACCCGCTGGAGCTCGCGCGCGCGCTCACCGGGCGCCCGTTCGCGATCGTCGACTCCGACGGCGCGCCCAGCGCCCGCCGGCGGATCGCGATCTGGAACCCGCCGGTGATCGACCCACTCTCGATGACCCGGCGCTCGGTCCTCTCCGAGACCGCGGAGCTGCTCGCCGACCTCGTCGTCAACGGGGCGCGCACCATCTGCTTCCTGCGCAGCCGCCGCGGCATCGAGCTGATCCAGCGGTTCACCCGCATGCGGCTCGAGGAGCTCGGGGAGCCAGCGCTCGCCGCTCGGATCGCCCCCTACCGGGCCGGCTACACGCCCCAGCAGCGACGCGAGATCGAGGCGAAGCTCGCCCGTGGCGAGCTGCTCGGGGTCGTCGCCACCGACGCGCTCGAGCTCGGGATCGACATCGGCGAGCTCGACGCCGCGATCTGCGCGACCTTCCCAGGCACGATCGCCAGCCTCCGCCAGATGTGGGGCCGCGCCGGCCGGCGACGCGAGGGGATCGCCATCTACGTCGCCGGCCAGGACGCACTCGACCAGTTCTTCTGTCGCCACCCCGATGAGTTCCTCGGCCGCCCGGTCGAAGCAGCGATCCTCGACCACACCAACGAGCGGATCCAGACCGCGCACCTACTCGCCGCGGCTCATGAGGCGCCGCTCGGCGGCACGGCGAGTCAGCCCGGAGGCGCCGACGACGAGATCCTCGGCGACCGCTGGCGCGAGCGCGCCGACCAGCTCGTCGGCGCCGGCCAGCTGCGGCTGTCCCGCGACGGCCGCTATCTGCCGCGCGGCACCGGCTTTCCGGCCGGCGAGATCTCGCTGCGCTCCGCGTCGCTCGACTCCGTCGCAGTGGTCGAGCGCTCCTCGGGCGAGCTGCTCGGCCAGGTCGAGGCAGAGAGGGCGTTCTCCACCGTCCACCCGGGGGCCGTGTATCTGCACCTCGGTCGCTCGTATGAGGTCGGAGAGCTCGATGTCGAGGGCAGGCGAGCGATCGTCGAGCCATTTGACGGCGACTGGTACACCCAGCCGCGCAAGGAGACGATGGTTTACATCGAGGGCGCCGACGACTCGCGGACGATCGGGATCGGCGCCGACGCGGTCGAGCTCACCTTCGGCGAGGTGTCGGTCACCGAGCAGGTGATCGCCTATCAGCGCAAGAGCCTCAGCGACCACAAGGTGATCGATATGGTCGCGCTCGACCTGCCGGAGCAGAACTTCCCGACTCAGGCGCTCTGGTACGTGCTGCCCGATGCGCTCGCCGGGCCGGATGCGTTCGAGCCCGACGTCCAGCTCGGCGCGCTGCACGCCAGCGAGCACTCGCAGATTGCGGTCCTGCCGCTACTGGCGATGTGCGACCGCTGGGACATCGGCGGGCTGTCCACCAACATTCACTTTCAGACCGGCCTGCCGACCATCTTCATCTACGACGGCCACCCGGGCGGGGTCGGGATCGCCCGTCGCGGCTACGACGAGTTCGAGCGGTTGGTCGTCGACGCCGCGCGGCTCGTCGGCGAGTGCCCGTGCGAGGCGGGCTGCCCGTCGTGCGTACAGAGCCCGAAGTGCGGCAACCTCAACGAGCCGCTGCACAAAGCGGGGGCGCTCGAGCTGATGGAGGCGATCATCAACCTGATCGCGGCGCAGCGCCGGCCCGTTGATGAGCGCGCCACCGGGGGGTAGGTAGCGCTGCGAGAGGTTCGCTGAGCGACGCGGTCAGTCGCGTACGGCCCGAAAGCGCGCCCCGACGCGCGGAAGCGTCCCCGCCTCGATCTCCGCGCGCTCTTCGTCCGCGAACCCCGGCGGCAGGTTCCAGCGATGGAGGTAGGCGCCGCGGGAGACCGGCCCGAGCGTGAACCCCGCCGTGACGAGGGAGGCGCGCACTTCGTCGAGTGGGTGGACGTGGCCGCGAACCTCGGCGATCAGGTCGGCGGCCGTCTCGCTGTGCTCGTGCTCGCCGCGGCGGGCGATCAGCCAGTCGGCGGCGCGTGCGTCGACGGCATCGACGTCGAACTCGTCGACCAGCAGCGAGCTCCCGGGCTTCAGCGCCGCCGCGAGCGTCTCCAGCGACTCGGCCAGCGGCTCGACGTGATGCAGCGAGACGGCGGCGACCGCGGCGTCGAACCCGGCGGAGGTGCCTCCAGCTCGGCGAGCGCGATCCGCTCGACGCCGGGGCCGGCGTCGCCCGGATCGATCGCGGTGACGTTGTAGCCCGCCTCGCGCAGCGCGGCGGCGAGCTCCCCGGTCCCGGCGCCGATCTCGAGCACGCTCGCGGGCGCGGGCGGTAACTCTCCCTTGATCCACGTCTCGAGCTCCGGATCACGCATCCGCCGTATATAGCGGCTAGCGTCGCCGGCGTGAGCGGACTCGGGGACTTCGGCTGGCGGCAGACCAAGGACGGCCGGGTGCGGATCGCTCGCGCGGGCCGGGTCGTGACGACGCTCTCGGGGCCGGCCGCGAGCCGTTTCATCACCCGCGTGGAGGGCGCCGACGAGGACGCGGCCCAGCACCTGATGGCGCGCGCCACCGGTAACTACAAGCGCGGTAACGAGCGCTAGCCTTACCCGCCGCGGCGAGGTAGCTCAGTTGGTAGAGCACACGACTGAAAATCGTGGTGTCGCCGGTTCGATTCCGGCCCTCGCCATCGCTCGCTCGATCCCCAACGGCCCCGGTCGGGTCGGCGCCGACACTTGCGATCTCGCTGAAGTGTGAGCAAGGTCCGTCCGGCGCTGTGGTGGCGGTGTTATGACCTTCTCCACGCAGCGCCGCCGGCGCTCGCCCGTCAGGAGTGATAACTATGCCGCCTGCGCAGATGGCCGTCGACCGAACCTCGAGTCAGCAGCTCAACCGCCTCTTGGAGGCCTATGAGGCGTTCGCGGACGGACGCCTCGAGCGCATCCCCGACCTCTTCGACCCCGAGGGCTTCTACCGCACGAGCGGCATGTTCCCCGGAATGCGCGAGCGCTATGTCGGTCACGAGGAGATCGCCGCCTTCTGGCACGCCGCGACCGAGGCGTGGGAGCGCCTGGAGATCGAGGTCGGCCAGACCATCGCCCGCAACGACCGCGTGGTCGCGCAGGTGTGGCTGGATGGACGCGGGCTCGGAAGCGGCATCGATGTGAGATTCGAGGCCGGGCACGTGGTCCGGTTCCGCGACCTCAGGATCGTGGAGTTCCTGGCCTTTCCGACCTGGGAGGCGGCGCTCGCCGAATGGGAGCGGTTGGAATCGCAGCGTTAACCGCGACCGCGACCGAGCCTGCCGCCTCCCGACCGTCCCTGACGAGCCCTTCGAACAAAATGCGCAGCGTCGGCGAGGGGCGTGCGCTCAGCTGACCAGCTCGAGGCCCAGCCAGACGACCACCGCAGTCGCCAGCAGCACCGCGCCCTGGAGCGCGTGCAGCTTCGGCCAGCGCAGATGGGCGAGGGTCAGGGCCACCACGGCGCCGACGAGGGCGAGCTTGATCTGCAGCGTCGACGCGCCCCAGAGGTCGAAGTGGGAGGCGAGCGCGAAGCCGGTGATCAGCAGCACGCCCAGCGCGATCAGCGACCCATAGCCGAATCGCCGCGCCATCGCCCGCAGGCGTTCACGGTCGGGGCTCTGGCGCTCAACGGGGACGATGACGAGCCCGAGCACGAGCTGGCCGCCGAGAAAGAACGCCATCGCGATCAGGTGCAGGTAGAGCACCGCTTGCCAGAGATCATCCACGCCGACAGTCTCCCAGCCGGCCGCGCCGGCTTACGGCGTGACGAACGTGTCCGGGTCCGGCCCGATCCGCTCGCCGGCGTCGAGGGCGTCGATCGCCTCGACTTCGGCGTCGGTGAGATCGAAGTCGAAGATCGCGAAGTTCTCCTCGATCCGCTCCGGTGTCACCGACTTCGGGAAGACGACGTTGCCGATCTGCACGTGCCAGCGCAGCACCACCTGACCGGTCGTCTTGTCGTGCGCGTTGGCGATCTCGGCGAGGGTCGGATCGTCGAGCACCGCCCCCTGGGCCAGCGGGCTCCACGCCTCGGTGACGATCCCGAGCTCGGCGTGCTCGTGGCGCAGGCCGCGCTGCTGGAGGCGCGGATGCAGCTCGATCTGATTGACGGCCGGGGTCACGCCGGTCTCGGCGATGATGCGCTCGAGGTGGCCGGGCTGGAAGTTCGAGACGCCGATCGACCGAACCAGCCCCGCCGCGCGGGCGTCGACGAACGCGCGCCAGGTCTCGACGTAGCGGTCGTGCGCGGGCACCGGCCAGTGGATCAGGTAGAGGTCGACGTGGTCGAGCTCGAGCCGCTCGAGGCTCTGCTTGAGCGCCCTGGTCGCCTCGTCGTAGCCGTGGTGATCGTTGAAGCACTTGGTCGTGATGAAGACGTCGTTGCGCTCGAGTCCGGAGCCCCTGAAGGCCTGCCCGACCTCGGCCTCGTTGCGGTAGGCGGCGGCTGTGTCGATGTGGCGGTAGCCGACCTCGAACGCCCGCTGGGTCACCTCCTCGGTGTCGGCCGGCGGCACCTGAAAGACGCCGAAGCCGAGCTGCGGGATCCGGTTGCCGTCGTTGAGCGCGATCTCTGGGACTCTGGTCTCGGTTGGGCTCATCTGGTCTGGGTTGCCCTTCGCTGGGTCGATCAAACAACGGCCTGGGTCATCGGCGCGTGAACGGGTATCAACCCCGCATGGCGATTCGCAATCCGAGCGATCTCACCGTGCGCGCGTGGTGGCACGCGATGCGCGATGCGGCGAAGTCGTTTCAGGCGAAGAGCCTCACCGACGCGGCGGCGGCGCTGACCTACTACTCGGTGCTCTCGATCTTCCCCGCGCTGATCGTGTTGGTCTCGTTGCTCGGCGTGGTCGGCTCGCAGGACTCGATCGACGGGCTGTTGCGGATCGCCGAGGATCTTGGGTCGTCGTCGGCCGTCGACACCCTGCGCGGCCCGATCGAGAACATCGTCAACAACTCGGGCGACGCCGGGGTCGCGCTGGTGATCGGGATCGCCGCGGCGCTGTGGTCGGCGTCCGGCTACATCGGCGCCTTCATGCGCGCCGCGAACCGAATCTACGAGGTCGACGAGGACCGCCCGTTCTGGAAGCTGCGCCCGCTACAACTGCTGATCACCCTGGTGATGACGATCGCGGTCGCGCTGATCTTGATCGCGCTGGTGCTCACCGGCCCGCTCGCGAAGGCGATCGGCGACGAGATCGGGGTCGGCGGGGCCGCCCTGACCGCGTTCGAGATCGCCAAGTGGCCGCTGCTGTTCGCCGCGGTCGTCGGGGTGATCGCGCTGCTATACCGGTTCTCGCCCGACGCCCGCCACGAGGGCCTGCGCTGGATCCTTCCCGGCAGCCTCGTCGCGACCGTGCTCTGGCTGCTGGGCTCGGTCGGGTTCAGCCTCTACGTCGCGAACTTCGGCTCGTACTCGGGCACCTACGGCAGCCTCGCCGGCGGCATCGTGCTGCTGCTGTGGCTCTGGCTCACCAACGTCGCGGTGGTCTTCGGCGCGCAGTTCGCGGCGGAGCTGGAGCGGACCGCGAACGCCGCGCGCCAGCCGACGGCGCCCGGCGAGCCGGTTTCGATCGACCCGGCCGAGCGCGACGAGGCGCCGCACTACTCCCCGGTAAGCGACCCGCGCTAGCCGCCGCGGCGGCGACCACGCAGCCCCGGATCCGTCAGTTGCGTCAGGACGCCCCTGTGCCGGCCGACCAACCCTGCATGGACGCAACCCGGAGAGATCGGCCGTCCGGCCCTCTGTCTAATTTGGGATCAATGAGTAGCCAGGGTCAGATCGAGCCCCTGCAGGCGCCCCTCGAGGCGGCGGGGCCCGTCGAGGTGCCGCTGATTCGCACCTTCATCCGCGACTTCGCCGAGGGCGACTCGGTCGCCGCGGCGTTCGCGGTCCGCGAGCGCGAGCGGCGCAGCCGCCGCAACGGCGACGACTTCCTGCGCCTCGTGCTCTGCGATCGCACCGGCTCGGTCGAGGCGGTCGTGTGGGACGACGTCGAGGAGTGCTTCGACGGCGCCGCGCCGGGGTCCGTCGTCTTCGTCGAGGGTCGGTTCTCGGTTCACCCCCAGTACGGAGCCAAGATCACGGTGCGCTCGCTGCGCGCCGCGAGCGAGGACGAGTACGAGCACGACGACCTCGCCGAGGGCCCGCCGGTCGCCGCCGACGTGCTCGAGGCCGACCTGCGCTCCCTGCTCGAAACGATCCAGAACCCGCAGCTGCGGCAGCTGCTCGACCGCTTCTTCGCTCCGGATTCGAAGCTCTGGAAGCGCTTCCGGGTCGCACCGGCGGCGAAGTACTACCACCAGGCCTATCCCCACGGGCTCATGGACCACACGGTCTCGGTCGCCCAGGCGGTCAGCGCGGCCGCGGCGGCCTTCCCCGGCCTCGACCGTGACGTCGCGGTCACCGGAGCGCTGTTGCACGACATCGGCAAGACCCAGGCCTACAACGACGATCCGCTCGCGATCGACCTCACCGACGCAGGCCGCCTGCTGGGCGAGATCCCCCTCGGCTACTACCTGGTGCGCCGCACGATCGAGACGATCGACGGCTTCGATCCCGAGCTCGCCCAGGCCGTCCTGCACATCGTCCTCTCCCACCACGGCAAGCTCGAGAACGGCTCGCCGGTTGTGCCGGCGACCCGCGAGGCGACCCTGGTGCACGCGATGGACAACCTCGGCGGAACGCTCGGCAGCTTCGACCGGATCGAGCGCGAGCTGCCCGACGGGCAGGCGTGGTCGCGGTTCGACCGCGGCCTCGACTCGGCCGCGTACTTCGGCCACCGTCGCGCTGCATAGGCGATCCTCGGCGGCGACCGTGACATTCGCCTCGATCTGCGACGCCAACGTAACGCTCGGCGTGGCGACTCAGTTGAAGCGGTTGATGCAGCGGCTGATCTGCTGCTGATTCGCGCCGCCACCGCTGTTCACGGCGCGCTCGATGCAGTCCTGGAGGCGGTTGGTGTCCGAGCTCGAGTCGAAGGCGTCGTCGATCTGTGACTGGACGTCGCCCGGCAGGTCGTCGAACCCGTTGAACGAGTTGCTGAAGGTGTCGAACGCCGAGTTGGTGGTATCGAGCGTCGGCTTGACGATGAAGAGGTAGACGGCGCCGAGGATCGCCACGGTGGTGACGATCTTGATGATCGGGTTGATGACTGTGCCGGCGCCAAGCATGTGATCCCCCCGCGGGGCGCGGATCGACCGGAAATCTAGCCGAACAGCAGGTCGTCGGCGAGGTCCTTACAGCGCTGCATCGCCGCGGGCGCGAAGCCGGCGCCCTTGACGCATTCGCGGACCCGGTCGGCGCCGCCCTCGTCTCCCTGGGCCGCAAGGCTGTCGGAGTAGGCGAGCGCGAAGCTGCGATCCGACTGCACCGTGTGGACGAGCTTCTCGCCCTGGTCCTCGCAGCGGCCCATCGCGCGGACACTGTCGCCGGCCTTCCTGATGCAGCCCTTGATCTCCCGCGCCGCAGCCGGCCAGGTGCTCTGGAGGCTGTTCGCGAACGCCTCGGCGCGGCTGCGCGAAAAGGAGAGGTCAGCGTCGGCGCTCGCCTGCTGGCTCTGCTGTTGGGCGTTGCGTACCTGCTCGTTGACCGAGTCGACCGCCCTCTCGGTTGTGTCGAGCACCGGGCGGACGATGAAGATGCCGACCGCGGCCAGGATCGCCACCGTCGTGACCACCTTGATGATCGGGTTGATCACCGTTCCTGCGCCGAGCACGCGCAGAATCTAACGCGACCGTCCCCGGGTACGGCGCAATTAGCGCAGTTTGCGCATCCGTACGGCGACGTAGCCCCGAGCGGCCAATATCCTCGACGCGAGGTATGGCGAAGGACACCGAGAAGCTGATCCGCCAGCTCTCGTTGATCTCATTCTTGATGGCCAACCGTCGGCCGGTGTCGGCGCTGGAGATCAAGCGCGAGGTCGAGGGCTACAGCTCGATGAACGAGGATGCGTTCGCGCGGCGTTTTTACGCCGACCGCGCCGAGCTCGAGAGCCTCGGGATCTCGCTTCAGGTCGAGAAGCCGTCAGAGGGGTTCTTCGAGGCCGAGCTCTACGCCCTGCCGCCCGAGAACTACTACCTGCCCGCGATCGAGTTCTCCGACTCCGAGCTGGCCGCCTTGCGCACCGCGCTCGGCCTGCTCGACGGCGAGTTCGCCTACGCGGAGCCGTTGCGCCTCGCGCTGCAGCAGGTCTCCTGGGGCCGCCCGAGCCCGATCACCGAGCAGGAGGAGGCGCCGATCGACGTCAAGCTCTCGACCGCAGGCTCGGGTCGCGAGCTGTCGCAGCGGCTGGCGAAGATCGAGACGGCGATCTCGCGCCGCAAGACGATCGAGTTCTCCTACTACTCGCTGCAGCGCGACGACCTCTCCGACCGCAAGGTCAACCCCTACCACCTGGTCTTTCGCGACGGCCAGTTCTATTTGATCGGCTACTCGCACGAGCGCGAGGGCACCCGGGTCTTCCGGCTCTCGCGGATCCGGGGCAAGGTCTCCTACGCGACGAAGGCCGAGCACGACTTCGGGGCCCCGGAGGACTTCGACCCCCGCGACTACGGACGTCGCTCCGACTGGCAGATGGGTGAGCCCCAGGGAACCGCGACGATCTTCCTGCGCGAGCGGATCGTCTGGCTGGTCGAGCGCGACTTCAGCCGCCACGGCTCGCTGCGAAAGGCCGAGCGCAGCGACGGCGTCAAGGGCCGCGGCATGATCTTCGAGACCGAGTACTCCTCGGCGCGCCAGCTGATCTCGTGGGTTCTCTCCTGGCGCGAGAACGCCCGCCTGCTCGACCCACCCGAGCTCGCCGCCGAGGCCGACGAGCGCCTCGCGCTGCTGCGCTCTCGCCACCGTGGGCGAGTTCGACGTCGCGAAAACGGTCAGCCGACCGCTCGCCGAGGGCACGAACGGGCGCCGCAACGGCGCCACGCGCTCCAACGGTCGCGCCGAGTCGGTGATCCGCCCCGAGCGCCTCGCCCGCCTCGTCACCCTCGCCGGGCTGCTGATCGGGGCCGCGCGCGAGGACGGCAGCCTGCCGACCAGCCAGGTGCTCGAGGAGCTCAACATCTCGCTCGAGGAGTTGCACGAGGACCTCGACGTCCTCAACGTCGTCAACTTCGGCGGCGGCACCTACGTCCTCTACGCCGAGATCACCGGCGACCGGATCGAGGTCGACCCCGACACCTACGGCGACAACTTCGCCCGCCCGGCGCGCCTCCTGCCGCTCGAAGCCAAGGCCCTGATCGCCGCGATCGACTTGTTCGGCGACCACCTGCCGCAGTCGGGGCTGCAGACGGCGCGCGGCAAGATCGTCGAGGCACTCGGCCACGACCCGTCGCAGGAGGGCCTCGAGATCGCGCCGGGGCGCGACGACTCCTCGGTCGTGCGCACGGTCAACGAATCGATCCAGGCGCACCGGGTGCTCGAGCTCCAGTACTACAAGGAGAACGAGGACGACTTCGTCAAGCGCGAGGTCGAGCCCTACCAGCTGGTCAAGGGCCCTGAGGGCTGGTACCTCGGCTGCTTCGACCTCGGCCGCGGCGACACGCGGCACTTCCGCCTGGACCGGATGAAGGAGGCGACGATGAGCGACGCCGAGTTCGAGCCTCGCGAGGGCGTCGAGGAGATGCTCGCCGAGCAGGAGTGGCTCGTCCACGGTGAGGTCACCTCGGCCGGCATCGCGCGCGTCTGGGTTGCCCCCGACCGGGCCCGCTGGCTGCGGGAGCAGCGTACGGTGGTCGAGGAGCTCTCCGATGGCGCGGTTGTAGTCGAGGTTCCGTACGGGTCCGACGAATGGCTCGCCCGCGAGGTCCTCAAGGGCGTCGGCGACCTGGTCGTGCTCGAGCCGAGCGAGGCCCGCGAGGCCGTGCTCAAGGCCGTCGGCACGTCCAAGTAGGGGAGCCGTGGCCGAGTTCGAGCGGCTGGTCGCCCCGAACCCGGGGCCGATGACCCTCGAGGGCACCAACACCTACGTGGTCGAGCGCGATCCGGCCTGGGTGATCGATCCGGGACCCGACGACGCCGGACACCTCGACCGCGTCCGGGCCGCCGCGCGGGCGCGAGGTGGGATCGGCGGCGTCCTGCTTACCCACGGCCACGCCGACCACACGGAAGGGGTCGAGCCACTCGGAGCGCCGCTCGCCGCGGCCGGCGAGGCGCCGCTGGAAACGATCCCGACCCCGGGCCACGCCCCGGACCACGTCAGCTTCGTGAGCGGCACTATCTGCTTTTGCGGCGACTTGATCCTCGGCCACGGATCGGCGATCGTCCCGCCTGCCTCGCACGGCGGCTCACTCGCCGATTACATGGACTCGCTACGCAAGCTGCAGGCGCTCGAGCTCGAACTGCTCGCGCCCGGGCACGGCCCACCGATCGACGACCCGGCGGCCAAGATCGCCGAGTACCTGGATCACCGGCTCGCCCGCGAGCGCGCTCTGGTCGCCGCCCTCGAGGCCGGCGAGCGCTCCCGGACCCGGCTGCTCGACGCGGCGTGGGCCGACGTGCCCGTGCCGATGCGCCCGGCGGCGGCCTTGGCCATGCAGGCGCACATCGAGAAGCTCGCGGCCGAGGGCGCCCTCGACTCGGGCGAGTTGATTGACTGACGCGCGGTGCCCAGCCGCCGCGACCAGATCAAGCTCAGCGAGGCCGAGCAGGCGGAGCTGCTCGACTCGGAGCGGGTCGTCGTCGTCAGCTCGATCGGCCCGCGCGGCTGGCCGCACTCGATGCCGATGTGGTTCACCGTTCGTGACGGCGAGCTCTGGGTCTGGACCTTCGCGAAGTCGCAGAAGGTCCGCAACCTCGAGCGCGACCCGCGGGCGACCCTGCTGATCGAGGCGGGGACCGAGTACACCGAGCTGCGCGGAATCCAGATCGAGGCCGAGGCCGAGCTGATCCGCGACACGCCGGAGGTCGCCGCGTTCGGGCGCGACCTCGCGATCCGCTACTCGGACGGGATCGACTCGATCGACGGCGATGCCGCGGCGGCCCTCGAGGCCCAGGCCGCGAAGCGGGTGGCGATCAGATTCGAACCCATCCGCACCGCGACCTGGGACCACCGAAAGCTCGGCGGCACCTACTAGCTCAGCGCTTGGCGGTGCTGCCGCCGGTGAGCTTCGTGAACTCCTTGTAGGACGGCTTCGCCTGGCCGCTGGTGGTCAGCAGGCCCGAGCTCGAGCACCACGAGCAGATGCTCGTCGGCGAGTCCTGCCAGCTGAACCAATCCACCGCCTCGACGTGCAGCTTGTTGCGCTGCTTGGCGAAGTACTTGTAGATGTCCCTGAGCAGGGTCGCCTGGCCCTTCTTCCCGCGGTTCAGCGAGCTGCCGCCCTTCTTCGAGCCGGCGCCGACCTCGGTCACGTACATCGACGCGCCGGAATCGTGGGCCTTCTTCATGGCCTGCCGGTAGAGGTCGATCTGCGAGGTGACCTTGCCGAGCGTCGCGCCGTACGGGTGCGGGGCGACGGCGTCGAACGTGTCCTTGACCCCCTTGACCTTGTAGAGCTTCGCCAGGTACTCGGAGCCCAGGATCGCCTTGTGCGAGCCGGCGAGCTCCGGCATCCCGCCGAGCACGACGTCAGCCGACGGGTCGCGCTGGTCGATCGCCTCGTTGGCGGCGGCGAGCACCTTCGCGTAGTGCTTCGGGTCCGGCTTCGGCAGGAAGAAGCTCTTCGAGTTCTGCTCGTTGAGGATCTGCCAGACGTGGATCGGGTCCTTCGGCACCTCGGGGTGCAGGGTCCAGAACTCGCCGTCTGGCCCGTAGCGGTCGACGGCCTCGCCGACGAACGACTTGAAGGCGTCCAGCGCGGCGGCCGACTTCGGCGCGTAAAGGCCGCACTTCGACGACGTGCAGTTGACGCCGTCGAGGTCCCGCGCGACGAAATTCGGGGTTCCGAAGATGAACGGCTGCATCTCGATCCCGTTCCTCGCCGCTTCGAGCACGAGCGGGTCGAACGACGACCAATCGTTGTCGTCGGCGCCAACGGCCTTGTCGACAGCCGCCCAGGTGAGGATCGTCCTCAAGGTGCCGACCTTGCCCGAGCTCATCCGCTCGAAGTCCTTGCTGCCAAGCGACGTCTGCGGGACGACACCGAAGAACGATGCCGGTGGCTTGGCCGCGCCGGTGCCGACCCCCACGGTCAACATCGCGAGCGCCGCCACGGCCACCGTGATCGCCGCGCGTGCGTTCCTGATCAAGATCAATTCCTCCGTCTCTAGCTTTCCATCTGCCCCAACACGGGTCCGCGCGATGGGTCGCGGTCTGCGACCGCTCTCGGATCCCCCATACGGGTGAGGCGTCCGCGCCGAGCCAGGGGACGCTCGGCGGGCGAGGGTAGCGAGAGTGCGCCGCCGCGGTGTCAGAAGGGGTTGGTGAACACCGAGTTGACGCTGGCGACGCGGCGCCCGCGCCGGTCGAACCCCCGCACCCTAGTCACCACCTGATTGGTCGCCGCGGCGCTCTCGGCGAGGTTCGCGCCGGCAGCGAAAAAGCGGCCCCGAAAGCCCCACCCGGGCGGCGCTGCGACCGTGCGTAGCCGTTGGACGGGCGCGCCGAGGAAGACGATCTTGACCGTGCGCACCTTGGTCCCGGCGACCCCGGCGACCAGGGCGGCCGCGCTCGGCAGGCCGAGCGGCCGCTGGCCGACCGCGCTCAGGCCGCGCTTGCCGGGCGCCTCGAATTGGCTCGAGTAGCTCTGGTAGAGGATGCCGAGGTTGTCGTAGAGGTCGAGCAAAGTGGTGTTCGGCTGCACCGCGTTGGCCCGCCAGGTCGAGTCGAGCGAGGGGAACGTGCCGCCGCCGAGGCTCGTGAACTCGGGCTCCTGAGCACGCACCGCCGGGCTCGAGAGCGCCAGCGCGACGCCCGCCAGCGTAATCGCCGCGCCGAACCTCCCTCGGGCTGCCCTCCACATCTCGAGCCCAACGCTAGCCTCCCCGGGCGATGGAGGCGCTCAAAGGCCTGATTCTCTCGGGCGGCGCGGGCACGCGGCTGCGACCGATCACCCACACCTCGGCGAAGCAGCTGGTGCCGGTCGCCAACAAGCCGGTGCTCTTTTACGGGATCGAGGCGCTGGTCGACGCCGGGATTACCGAGATCGGGATCATCATCGCGCCCGAGACCGGCGACGAGATCCGCGAGGCGGCCGGCGACGGCTCCCAGTTCGGCGCCACGATCACCTACGTCCCGCAGGACGAGCCAGCCGGGCTCGCCCACGCGGTGCTCACCGCCGAGGAGTTCCTCGGCGACTCGCCGTTCGTCATGTACCTCGGCGACAACCTGCTGCGCGATGGGATCACCGACCTCGTCACGGCCTTCCGTGAGCACGCCCCGGAGGCGCTGATCCTGCTCACCCGGGTCACCGACCCGTGGCACTACGGGGTGGCCGAGCTCGACGGCGACGCGGTCGTCCGCCTGGTCGAGAAGCCGACCGAGCCGCCGAGCGACATGGCTCTGGTTGGCGTCTACATGTTCACCCCCGCAATCTTCGAGGCCGCACGGGCGATCGAGCCCTCGCCGCGCGGCGAGCTCGAGATCACCGACGCGATCCAGCACCTGATCGACTCGGGCTCGCGGGTCGAGAGCCACACCGTCGGCGGCTGGTGGAAGGACACCGGCCAGCTCGCCGACATGCTCGAGGCGAACCGGCTCGTGCTCGAGGACCTCGTCCGTCGGATCGACGGCGAGCTCGACGACGAGAGCCGGGTCGAGGGTCGGGTCGTGATCGAGAAAGGGGCGAAGCTCGAGCGCTCGCTGGTCCGCGGGCCGGCCGTGATTGGCGCCGGCGCGCGGATCGTCGACTCCTACGTCGGCCCGTACACCTCGATCGACTGCGGGGTCGAGGTGATCGGGACCGAGGTCGAGCACTCGATCCTGCTCGCCGGGGCGAGCGTCACGAACCTGCCGGCGCGGATCGAGGCGAGCCTCCTCGGCAAGGGCGTCAAGCTCGCCCGCGGCGAGGGGATGCCGAAGACGCTCAGCATGATCGTGGGCGACAAGTCGGAGATCACGATCCCGTGAGGCGGAGCGAAGCGAAGCCGAACCGCGCCGCCGTTGAGGCGCCTGAAGCCGAACGCGCTGCCTCGAGGCGGAGCGAAGCGAAGCCGAACCGCGCCGCCGTTGAGGCGCCTAAATGAGGGTTCTGCTCACCGGCGCCGCCGGGATGCTCGGCCGCGATGCCGTCGAGGCGATCTCAGCACGCGGTCACTCGGTGATCGGGCTCTCACGCGCCGATCTCGACATCACCGACGCGCAGGCGGTCGAGGACGCGATCGCCGAGCTGCGTCCCGACGCGGTCGTCAACACCGCGGCCTGGACCGACGTGGACGGCGCCGAGGCCGACGAGCGCGGCGCGATGCGGGTCAACGACACCGCCGCCGGGATCGTCGCGGCGACCGCCGCCGCCCACGGCGCCAGCACCCTCTACGTCTCCAGCGACTACGTCTTCGACGGCACCAAGGGCTCGCCCTACGTCGAGTCCGACCTCCCGGCCGCGATCTCCGCCTACGGCCGCTCGAAGCAGGCGGGCGAGACCTCGACGCAGATCGCCAACCCGCGCCACTTCATCGTCCGCTCCTCGTGGCTGTTCGGGACCAACGGGCCGAACTTCGTCGAGACGATGCTGCGGGTCGGCGCCGAGCAGCCCGAGGTGATCGTCGTCTCCGACCAGGTCGCGAGCCCCACCTACACCCCGCATCTGGCGCAGGCGCTGGCCCTGCTCATCGAAACCGAGGAGTACGGCATCCACCACATCGCCGCGGCCGGGCGCTGCTCCTGGTTCGAGTACGCGCAGGAGATCTTCGACCAGGCGGGCGTCGACTGCAGGGTGATGGCGGGGACGACCGAGATGCTCGGCCGCCCTGCCCCGCGGCCGCCGCTCTCGCTGCTGGTCTCCGAGCGCCCCGATCCGATCAGCCTGCCCGACTGGCATCAGGGGCTGAGCGAGTACCTGGCGGCTCGCGAGGCGAGGGTGGTGCGATGAACGTCCTCGTGACCGGCGGCGCCGGCTTCATCGGCTCCGCCTTCGTCCGCCACCGCCTCGAGACCCATCCCGACTTCTCGGTTCGGGTGCTCGACAAGCTCACCTACGCGGGCCGGGTGGAGAACCTCCAAGGCCTCGATGAGTCCCGGGTCGAGTTGGTCACCGCCGACATCACCGACGCCGACGCGGTCAACCGCTGCCTCGAGGGGGTCGGCGCGATCGTCAACTTCGCGGCGGAGACCCACGTCGACCGGTCGATCGAGGCGCCGGGCGAGTTCATCCAGACCGACGTCTTCGGCACCTACGTGTTGCTCGAGGCGGCGCGGCAGGCGGGGATCAGGCACCTGCAGATCTCGACCGACGAGGTTTACGGCTCGATCGACGAGGGCTCGTTCACCGAGGAGTCGCCGATCGACCCGTCATCGCCGTACTCGGCGTCGAAGGCCGGCGGCGACCTGATGGTCGGCGCCTATCGCAACACGTACGGCACCGAGGCGCTGATCGTCCGCGCGTCGAACAACTACGGCCCCCGCCAGTACCCCGAGAAGCTGATCCCGCTCTGCATCCTCAACGCGTTCGCCGGCCAGCACCTGCCGGTCTACGGCGACGGGATGCAGGTCCGCAACTGGCTCTGGGTATCCGACTTCGCGGCGGCGATCGACACCGTGCTCGAGTTCGGCGAGCCGGGCGAGGTCTACAACGTGGGCGGCCCCGACGAGAAACCGAACCTCGAGGTCGTGAGGCGGATCCTCGAGCTGACCGGAAACGACGAGTCGTTGATCGAGTACGTCACCGACCGCCTCGGCCACGATCGCCGGTACTCGCTCTCGTCGGCGAAGACCGAGGGGCTCGGCTGGAGGGCCGCAGTCGGCTTCGACGAGGGAATCGAACGCACCGTGCATTGGTATCGCGACAACGAGTGGTGGTGGAAGCCGATCCTCTCGGGGGAGTACCGCGAGTACTACGAGCGCCGCTACGGCGGCGGCGGTTGATGCCCACGCGGCTCCCGACCGAGCTCGACGGTCTGGTGTTGCTCGAACCGGCCGTGCACGGCGACGAGCGCGGCTTCCTGCTCGAGAGCTTCAGCGCCGCGGCTTGGGCCGAGGCGGGGGTCGGGGTCGCGTTCGTCCAGGACAACCACTCGCGCTCGAGCGCCGGGACCCTGCGCGGGCTGCACTTCCAGACGACGCCCGGACAGGCGAAGCTCGTGCGCTGCGTGCGCGGGAAGATCTGGGACGTTGCCGTCGACCTGCGCCGCGCCTCCCCGACCTACGGGAAGTGGGAGGGCTACGAGCTCGACGATGTCAGCCACCGCCAGCTGTTCGTCCCGGTCGGATTCGCCCATGGCTTCTGCGTCCTCTCCGACGTCGCCGACGTGCACTACAAGGTCTCCAGCTACTACGACGCCGAGACCGAGTCGGGCATCGCCTGGGACGACCCAGAGGTCGGGGTCGCGTGGCCGGTAGCCGAGCCGCAGGTCTCCGACCGAGACCGCAACGCGCCGCGCCTCGCCGAGGTCGCCGACCAGCTCCCGTTCTAACCGCGGGTCGCGCCTAGGCGAGCCTGAGCCCGGACGAGCGCTCGGCGTCGGCCCGCTCGCGCCAGCTTTCGACCCGCTTCGCCAGACCGTCCTCGAGCTCGTACACGAGGTAGGTCTCGGTGTCCAGCTCGATCCCACTGCCCGCCCCGCGGGCGTGAAAAACGGCGTGGATGAGGACGGTGCTCTCGCCCTCGACGAACTCGAGCGGCTCGAGCCGCGCCCGGTCGAAGACCTCCGGCTGGAGGAAGGCGCGTACGGCATCGCGCCCGTGGATCGTCCCGCCCTCATCGGGCAGGCCGTCGACCCGCTTCCAGACGACGTCCTCGGTGACCAGGGACAGCACCGCCTCGTGGTCGCCGGCGTTGAAGGCCTCGATTCCCGTGCTGATTCGCTCGCTCAGTGGTCCCATTCGCTCGGCGGCAGAGTAGGCCAAGCGTATGATCGATGGTTGCGAATGAGCGCCACCACCGACAGCAAGATCGACCCACTCGAGGCCTTCAGCCCCCGCACGCGGCGCTGGTTCGAGGCCTCGTTCGAGGCTCCGACCCCGGCGCAGGCCGCGGGCTGGCCGCAGATCGCCTCCGGCGCCAACACGCTGATCTGCGCCCCGACCGGCTCCGGCAAGACGCTCAGCGCCTTCCTGTGGGGTATCGACTCGCTCGCGCGGCGTCCGGCAGAGCTCGGGCAGGGTGTGAAGATCGTCTACGTCTCGCCGCTCAAGGCGCTCTCGTACGACGTCGAGCGCAACCTGCGCGCGCCGTTGCAGGGGATCGGCGCCGACGTCGCGGTCGGCCTGCGCACCGGCGACACGCCGCAGAAGGAGCGCCAGGCGATGAAGCGCACCCCGCCCGACATCCTGATCACGACCCCGGAGTCGCTTTATCTGATGATCACCTCGCAGGTGCGCGAGATCCTCACCGGGGTCGAGGCCGTGATCGTCGACGAGATCCACGCGGTCGCCCAATCAAAGCGCGGCGCCCACCTGGCGCTGACCCTCGAGCGGCTCTCGCATCTGGTCCGGACCTCGGTCGACAGCGGCACCCCGGGGGGCGAAGCCGAGGGGGTGGCCGGGCGTGATGTCCAGCGGATCGGGCTCTCGGCGACCCAGCGGCCACTGGAGCGGATCGCCCAGTTCCTGGTCGGGCCGAAGCGCAAGTGCGAGATCGTCAACGCCGGCGTCCGCAAGGACCTCGACCTGCAGATCGTCGTCCCGGTCGAGGACATGACGGAACCCGGGGCCGACGCGAGCGGCGAGCGGCGAGCGGCGAGCGACGGCCAGGTGATGCCGGACCTTTCACCCGACCGGATCGACCCGGGCCCGATCGAGTCCTCGCTCGACCCGGCCGCCAACCCGCGCTCGATCTGGCCGGCGATCTACCCGGAGCTGCTGAAACTGGTCCGCGAGCACACGTCGACGATCATCTTCGTGAACAACCGCCGCGGGGCCGAGCGCCTGGCGAAACGCCTGAACGAGCTGCACAACGAGGGGCAAGTCGGCGATGAGCTGCCGGCGACGGAGCACGAGGTCACTCGTCCCCTCGTCTTCCGACTCTCGAGATGAGACGAGAGACGAGAGTCGAGAGACGGACGACGACTTCGAAGAGATCGCCCGCGCCCACCATGGTTCGCTCGCGCACGAAGAGCGCCTCGTGGTCGAGGAGCTGCTCAAGTCCGGCAAGCTACCGTGCCTGGTCGCGACCAGCTCGCTCGAGCTCGGGATCGACATGGGCGCCCTCGACTTGGTGATCCAGGTCGAGTCGCCGAAATCGGTCTCGCGAGGTCTGCAGCGGGTGGGGCGCGCCGGCCACCAGCTCAACGAGGTCTCGAAGGGGCGCATCTTCCCCAAGTTTCGCGCCGACCTGCTCGAGTGCGCGGTGGTCGCCAAGCGAATGCGCGAGGGCGAGATCGAGGAGACGGTCATCCCGCGCAACCCGCTCGATGTGCTCGCCCAGCACCTGGTCTCGATGGTCGCCGACGACGAGTGGCAGGTCGACGAGGTCGAGCGCGTGGTCACCGCGACGGAGCCGTTCTCCGACCTCTCGCGCGAGCAGCTCGAGAACGTCCTCGACATGCTCGACGGCCGCTACCCGTCGGAGAAGTTCGCCGAGCTCCGCCCACGGCTGGTCTGGGACCGCACGGCCGGCACCGTGCGCGGGCGTAAGGGAGCCCGCCAGCTCGCGGTCACCAACGCCGGGACGATCCCCGACCGCGGCCTCTACGGGGTCCACTTGCCCGACGGCCGCCGGGTGGGTGAGCTCGACGAGGAGATGGTCTACGAGGCCCGTCCCGGACAGACCTTTCTGCTCGGGGCGACCACTTGGCGGATCCAGGACATCACTCGCGACCGCGTGATCGTCACCCCGGCGCCCGGTGTCCCGGGGGCGGTGCCGTTTTGGCGCGGCGACGGGGTCGGCCGTCCGCCCGAGCTCGGCCGCGCGATCGGCGCCTTCTCGCGCGAGGCGGTCGGCAAGGACCCCGAGCAGCTCGCCTCCGAGTACGACCTCGATCCCGCGTGCGGCCCAGAACCTCGTCTCCTACCTGCTCGAACAGCAGGCCGCGACCCGGGTCGTGCCCTCCGACGAGACGCTCGTGGTCGAGAAGTTCCGCGACGAGATCGGCGACTGGCGTCTCTGCGTTCTGTCGCCGTTCGGCGGGCGCGTGCACGCCGCCTGGGGGCTGGCGCTCTCGGCGCGCATCCGCGACGAGCTCGACCTCGAGGCCGACGCGATCTGGTCCGACGACGGGATCGTCGTCCACTTGCCCGACGCCGACGAGCCTCCCGACGCCTCGCTGGTGATGCTCGAGCCCGACGAGATCGAGGACCTGGTCGTCCGCGAGCTGGGCGGCTCGGCGTTGTTCGGGGCTCGATTTCGCGAGAACGCCGCCCGCAGCCTGCTGATCCCGCGCGCCTACCCGGGCAAGCGCACGCCGCTGTGGCAGCAGCGCCTCAAGTCGCAAAGCCTGCTCGAGGTCGCCAAGGACTTCCCCCGCTTCCCGGTCATCCTCGAGACCTATCGCGAGTGCCTGCGCGACGTGCTGGACTTGCCGGCGCTGGTCGAGCTGCTGCGCGACCTGCACTCGCGCAAGATCACCCTGGTCGAGGTCGAGACGCAGTCGGCGTCGCCGTTTGCGTCGTCCCTGCTGTTCGACTACGTCGCCACGTACATGTACGAGGGCGACACGCCGAACGCCGAGCGCCGCGCGGCCGCGCTCGCCCTCGACCGCGACCTGCTCTCCGAGCTGCTCGGCGCGGACGAGCTGCGCGAGCTGATCAACCCTGAGGCGCTGGAGGAGGTCGAACGCTCGCTCCAGCTGCTGCACCCCGACGCGCTCGTCAAGGACCGCGACGCGCTGCAGCAGGTGCTGCGCCGGCTCGGCGACCTCAGCGTGACCGAGGCCGAGGAGCGGACTGCCGACGGCTTCTCGGCCGCCTCGATGCTCGGCAAGCTCGAGAAGGAACGCCGCGCGGTCCCGGTCAGGATCGGCGGCGAGGAGCGGTGGATCGCCGCCGAGGACGCCGGTCTTTATCGCGACGGGCTCGGTGTGCCGCCTCCGGGCGGGCTGCCCGAGGGTTACCTCGAGCCGGTGGACGACGCGATGGCCGCGCTGGTGCGCCGCTACGCCCGCACGCACGGCCCGTTCCCGACCGCGCAGATCACCCGCCGGTTCGGGCTCGACCCGACCGCGGCGCTGAAGGAGCTGGAGCGCGCCGGCGAGCTCGTCCGCGGGGAGTTGATGCCGGGCGGCACCGAGCGCGAGTGGTGCGACTCCGACGTGCTGCGGCGGGTCCGGCGCGCGAGCGTCGCGGCGCTGCGCCAGGAGGCCGAGGCGGTCGACCCGGCCCAGCTGGCGCGCTTTCTCCCGGCTTGGCAGAACGTGGACACACATCGCCCGGCCGGCGCCGGCCCCGACCGGCTGCGCGAGGCGCTGATCCCGCTACAGGGGGTGGCGCTCACCCCGGAGGTCTGGGAGCGCGACGTGCTCCCGCGCCGCCTCGGCGCCTATAGCCCGACCTGGATCGATCAGCTGACGACCAGCGGCGAGATCGTCTGGATCGGCGCCGGGGCACTCGCCCGCACCGGCCGCGTCGCGCTCTACTTCCGCGAGGACGTCCGCCTCTGCGGCCCGCCGCCGTCGAACGCGAAGCTCGACCGCCCCGAGGGGCCGGTCCACGATGCGATCCGCGAGCGGCTGGCCGCAGCGCCGTCGTTCTGGCTCGACCTGGTCGCCGAACTCGAGGCCGAGCGCGAGGAGCTTCACGCCGCGCTCTGGGATCTCGTTTGGGCCGGCGAGGTGACCAACGACGCGTTCGCGCCGTTGCGTGCCCGCCGGCTGACCGCGGTCGGGCGCGACCGGCGGCCGGCGCGCCGTTTCGCCTCCCGGCGCAGCCCCGCACAGGAGGCGATCGTCGGGCGGTGGTCGTTGACCGAGAGCCTGTTCCGAGGCGCACCGGCGGAGGGCCCGCGCCAGCGCGCCCAGGCTGAGCTGATGCTGGAGCGCTACGGGATCGTCACCCGCGAGACGGTGCTCGCGGAGGGCGTGCCCGGCGGCTTCTCGAGCCTCTACGGCGAGCTCTCCAACCTCGAGATGCTCGGGACGGCGCGGCGCGGCTACTTCGTCGAGGGCCTCGGCGGTGCGCAGTTCGCGCTGGCCGGCGCGGTCGAGCGCCTCCGCGCCCTGCCCGAGCGCGAGGACGAGTACCTGATTCTCGCTGCGACCGATCCGGCCCAGCCGTACGGCGCCGCGCTGCGCTGGCCGAAGCGGGCCGAGGGCCGGCGACCGGCGCGCACCCCGGGCGCGTTCGTGCTGCTTCGCGACGGCAACCCGATCGTCTACGTCGAGCGCGGCGGCAAGGGGATCGTGCGTCTCGTCGAGCTCGAGGGCGAGGCGCTGGTCGAGGCGATCTCGCGGCTCGCCGAGGCGGCGCGCGAGAAGCTGATCCCGAAGCTCGGGATCGAACGCGTCGACGGCGAGCCGGTGTTCGGCTCGGGACTCGAGGACCAGATCATCGCCGCCGGCTTCTCGCGCCAGCCGCGGCGTCTCGTCGCGGCGGCCGGCTAGGTGCCTGAGGGCGACACGATCCATCGCGCGGCGCGGCGAATGAACGCGGCCCTCGCCGGCAAGCGGCTGGAGCTCGCCGACGCGCCCAACCCGCGGTCCCCGGTGCACAACCGCGCCGCCGAGCTTCAGGGAGCGACGCTCGGGGAGGTGGAGGCATTCGGCAAGCACCTGGTCGCTCACTTCTCCACCGGCGTTGCCCTTGCACAGCCACCTCGGGATGAACGGGCGGTGGTTCATCGCCGCCGACGGGCGGCTTCCGTACGGACGCCCCTGGCTGCGGATGGCGGCGGGCCGCGCGGTCGCCTCGCAGAACGGGGGCAAGATCCTGCGCATCGTCAGCGAGTCACGGCTGCGAAACGACCCGACCCTGCGCCGCCTCGGCCCCGACCCACTGCGCCCCGGCTTCGAGCGCGCCGAGGCGATCGAGCGCCTGCGCCGCTTGGGCGCCGGGCGGGAGATCGGCGACGCTCTGCTCGACCAGGAGATCATCGCCGGGATCGGCAACGCGATCCGCGTCGAAGCGCTCTTCCAGGCCCGGGTTAGCCCGTGGCGGATGGTGGAGGAGCTCGACGACGGACGAGCTCGAGCTCGTCGTCGCCGAGAACGAGCGCGTGATGAGGACCTCGATCGCCAAGGGCCGGCGGCCGCGGGCGATCTACAGAGCGAACAGCACCGGCGGTTGTCCGCGCTGCGGCACCCGGATCGAATCGCGCGGCCAGGGCGACGACAACCGGACCGCGTACTGGTGTCCGGCGTGTCAGACCTAGCCTTTCCGGCCACCCCGGGCTGGAAACCGTGATACTCAACCCGGATGGGCGAGGAATCCGTCGAGCTGCTGACTCGGGTGCCGCTGTTCGCGGAGCTCTCCAGCGACGAACTGAAGCGGATCGGAGACGTCGCGATCCCGCGCACCTACCCGAAGGGCGTGCGCGTCTTTCACGAAGGTGACCACTCCGACGCCTGCTACATCGTGCGCTCCGGCGACCTCAGGGTCACCCGCGAGCACTCCGACGGGCGCGCGATCGCGCTCGCCACGCTCGGCCCGGGCGACATCTTCGGCGAGCTCGCGATGCTCGACGGCGGCAGCCGCTCGGCGAGCGTCGAGACGCTCTCCGACGCGGTGCTGCTGGCGCTGCCGGCGTCCGACGTCCGCCGCGTGATCGCCGCGCACGGCGACATCGCCGCGAAGCTGATCGTCGCGATCACCAGGCGGCTGCGCGAGACCAACGAGCGGGTCGCGCGCCAGTCGTTTCAGACCGTGCCGAGCCGGGTCGCCGGGGTGCTCAACCAGCTGATCGCCGAGGAAGCGATCCCGGAGGAGCGCCGCGGGATCACCGTGCGAATGACCCAGGCCGACCTGGCCCAGCTGGCCGGGACCTCGCGCGAGAGCGTCAGCCGCTTCCTCGCGACGCTGGAGCGCGCCGGCGTCGTGGCGGTCGGGCGCGGTCGGGTGACGGTGCTCGAGCCACGCCGGCTGCGTGCTTACATCTTCTAGCTGACCGACTTCTCCCGCCAGCGCGAACGGATGGTCGAGCGCCAGCTGCGACGGCGCGGCATCGCCGACGAGCGGGTGCTCGCGGCGATGGCGTCGGTGCCGCGCGAGCGCTTCATCGACCCGCGGCTCGCGCGCCGAGCGTACGCGGACTCCGCGCTGCCCCTGGTGAGCGAGCAGACGATCTCCCAGCCCTGGGTGGTGGCGGCGATCTGCGAGGCGCTGGAGCTGCGCGGCGGCGAGCGAGTGCTCGAGGTCGGCACCGGGTCGGGCTACTCGACCGCGATCCTCGCGCTGCTGGCCGGCGAGGTGATCAGCATCGAGCGCTTTCCGGAGCTCGCGGCCGGCGCGCGCGAAGCGCTCGCCGAGCTCGATCTGCCCGGGATGGGATCGATCGAGATCCGGGTCGGCGACGGGACCCTCGGGGCGCCCGATGACGCGCCGTTCGACGCGATCGCGGTGCACGCCTCCGGGCCGGCGCCGCCCGAGGCGCTGCTCGAGCAGCTCGCCGTGGGCGGGCGGATGGTCATTCCGCTGGCCGAGTCGGGGATCGACATGCTCACCGTGTTCACCTCCACGCCCGCCGGCGTCGAGGCCCGCCAGATCGCGCCGTGCCGTTTCGTCCCACTCGTCGGAGAGCACGGCTTCAGCGAGCGTTAGATGTAGTCTGGCGCGGTCATGTCCCGCGGTTTCTACGCCCTCAACTTCTTCTCGCCCGCCTTTGCCGACCAGCTCAAGCGCGGGCGCAAGACCGCGACGATCCGCATCGGCGACAAGTCGCGCAAGTACGAGCGCGGCCAGCTGCTGTGGGTGACGATCGGCCACCAGCACAGCCCGCGGGAGAAGATCTTCACCGCGGTGATCGATTCGGTCGAGGTGAAGAAGGCCCGTGAGCTCTCGCCGCGCGACATCGAGCACGACAACCCGGAGTTTCGCCGCGTCGACGAGACGCTGAGCTTCATGCGCCAGATCTACGGCCGCGAGATCGACCCCGAGGAGACGGTCACCGTAGTCCGCTTCTCGCGGGTGCACGAGCCGCCGCCGGGGTTCGGCAACGGAGAGCCTCCCTCGCGCAACTAGGCGCGGATGCCGATCGAGTATCGCTTCCTGACCACCTGGCTGCTCGAGTCGCCGCGCGAGCCGGTCTGGGACGCGATCTATGATCAGCGCGCCTGGCCGACCTGGTGGCGCGGGGTCACCGACGTGGTCGAGCTCGACCCCGGCGACGAGATCGGCGTCGGCTCGCACTCGCGCCTCACCTGGCGCTCGAAGCTGCCGTACGACCTCGTGTTCGAGGCGAAGACCCGCACGGTCGAGAAGCCGCGGCTGATCGAGGCCGACGCGTTCGGGGAGCTCGCCGGGCACGGGCGCTGGCGCCTGTTCGAGCAGGGCGGGGTGACCGCTGTCCTCTACGAGTGGAACGTCCACACGACCAAGGGCTGGATGAACGCGCTCGCGCCGCTGCTGCGCGGCGCCTTCGCCTGGAACCACAACTGGGTGATGCGAAACGGCGGCACCGGGATCGCCGAGCTGCTCGGCTGCCGGTTGCTGGCGCTCGACTGATCTGAGTCTTCGCGGCTTAGATACCTGCCGTTCTCGGGCCCTTGCGGTACACTCCGTCCGAACTCTTGGCACTCTCATGTGTAGAGTGCCAAGCCCGGTCTTCTGGAAGCGAATACGCAAACTACTGGAGGTAGAACGGATGAATCTGAAGCCCCTCGGCGATCGCTTGATCGTCAAGGCCATTGAGGAGGAAGAGACGACCGCGAGCGGCATCGTCCTTCCCGAGACCGCCAAGGAGAAGCCCCAGAAGGGCACCGTGATCGCTGTCGGAGACGGCGCCTGGGACGAGGACGGCGAGAAGCGGATCCCGCTCGACGTCGCCGAGGGCGACGAGGTCCTCTACAGCAAGTACGGCGGCACCGAGATCAAGGTCGACGGTGATGACCTGCTGGTGCTGCGCGAGTCCGACGTCCTCGCCAAGGTCGTCTGAACCCCCGCACTCACTTAGGAACTACAGGAGGAATTGAACATGGCTCATAAGGAGCTCAAGTACGGCGCTGACGCCCGTGCGTCGCTGCAGGAAGGCGTCGACGCCGTCGCCGACGCGGTCAAGGTCACGCTCGGCCCGAAGGGTCGCTACGTCGTCCTCGACAAGAAGTTCGGCGCGCCGACGATCACCAACGACGGTGTGACGATCGCGCGCGAGATCGAGATCGAGGACGTCTTCTGCGAATCAGGGCGCCCAGCTGGTTCGTGAGGTCGCCACCGCGACCAACGACGTCGCCGGCGACGGCACTACGACGGCGACCCTGCTGGCGCAGACGGTCGTCCGTCACGGCCTCAAGAACGTCGCCGCAGGCGCCAACCCGCTGGCTCTGCGCCGCGGGATCGAGTCCGCGGTCGACCAGGTCGTCGACAACCTGCGCGACAAGCAGTCGAAGGAGGTCGGTGGCAAGGAGCAGATCGCCCGCGTCGCCGCGATCTCGGCCGCTGACGAGGAGATCGGCAACATCATCGCCGACGCGATCGAGAAGGTCGGCAAGGACGGCGTGGTGAACGTCGAGGAGGGCCAGACCTTCGGGATGGAGCTCGAGTTCACCGAGGGGATGCAGTTCGACAAGGGCTACATCTCGCCGTACATGATCACCGACCAGGATCGGATGGAGGCGGTGCTCGAGGATCCGTACATCCTCATCGCCAACCAGAAGATCGGCTCGGTGCGCGACGTCCTGCCGATCCTCGAGCAGACGATGCAGTCGGGCAAGCCGCTCGTGATCATCGCCGAGGACGTCGAGGGTGAGTCGCTCGCGACGCTGGTCGTGAACAAGCTCCGCGGCACCTTCACCGGCGTCGCGGTGAAGGCCCCCGGGTTCGGCGACCGCCGCAAGCGGATGCTCGAGGACATCGCGATCCTCAGCGGCGGCGAGGTGATCACCGAGGAGATGGGGCTGAAGCTCGAGAACACGCAGCTCACGCAGCTCGGGCACGCCCGTCGCGTCGTCGTCTCCAAGGACGCGACGACGATCATCGACGGCGCCGGCGACAAGTCGGCGATCGAGGGTCGGATCAACCAGATCCGTCAGGAGATCGAGAACACCGACTCCGATTTCGACCGCGAGAAGCTCCAGGAGCGCCTGGCGAAGCTCGCGGGCGGGGTCGCCGTGGTCAAGGTCGGCGCTGCCACCGAGACCGAGATGAAGGAGAAGAAGCACCGGGTCGAGGACGCCCTGCAGGCGACTCGCGCGGCGCTCGAGGAGGGCATCGTCCCGGGCGGCGGCGTCGCGCTGCTGAACGCGATCGCGGCGATCGATCCCAAGGGCCTCGAGGCCGATGAGGCCACGGGGGCGGAGATCATCCGCAAGTCGCTCGAGGAGCCGATCCGCCAGATCGCGGAGAACTCCGGGCTCGAGGGTTCGGTCGTGGTCGAGAAGATCCGCGGCCTGAAGCCGGGCGAGGGCCTGAACGCGGCCACGGGTGAGTACGGCGACCTGGTCAAGGACGGGGTCATCGACCCGACCATGGTCACCCGGTCGGCGCTGCAGAACGCGGCCTCGATCGCGAAGAACATCCTCACGACGGAGGCCATCGTGGCCGAGCCGCCGGAGAAGGAGGGCGCCGGCGGGATGCCCGGCGGGATGCCCGACATGGGCGGGATGATGTAACGACGTCCCCTTCTGGGACGCGTACTTCAAGAGGCCCGGGCCGCATGGCTCGGGCCTCTTTTGTTTGACCGTTCGCCTCGCGCGACAGATTCGACTATCTGAGCCGGCGCCTTTAGCCGAGCACGGCGCCCATCGGCTTCGGCTCGACCCCGAGCGCCTCGGCGTCGGCGGTGCCGCGCTCGGAGACCATCGGAACCTCCATCAGCTCGGCCTCCTCCCAGGTCGCGAAGACCGCGTCGCCGACCAGCCGGCGCAGCCCGGCGAGTCCGTAGTGCACCAGGCCCAGCGGGACGTGCATCAGCGGCCGATCCCGGCCTGAAGCGTGCGCGATCAGCCTCGCGATCTGGTCGTAGGTGAGCCGCTGTGGGCCGGCCAGCTCGAGCCGGCGGGTCCCGCCGTCGCCCTGCGCCAGTTCAGCGACTATGCAGTCGGCGACGTCGCCGGCCCAGATCGGCTCGTACGCCGCCTCGCCCTCGCCGGAGATCGGGACCGCCGGCAGCAGCGTCAGGCGCCGCATCGTCGTCACCCAGGGGTCGTTGCGGTCATAGACGATCGAGGGGGCGAAGACGGTCGCGTCGAGGTCCGCGTCGAGGACGGCGCGCTCGGCCAGTGCCTTGGCGCGAAAGAACCGGGTCCGCTGGAACTCGGTCGCGCCGAGCGCGGAGAAGAAGACGAAGCGGCCGACGCCGGCGCGCTCGGCGGCGCGGAGCAGGCGGGCGGTTGCGAGCCCGTTGAGCTCCTCGACCCGGGCCCGGGGCTGGTCGCGGATCGCGGCGGCGAGATGGACGACCGTGTCGGCGCCGCGCAGCGCCTGGCGAGCGACCCGCGGGTCGCCGAGCTCGACCAGGTCTCCGAGCGCGATCCGCACCTCGACCCGCAAGCGCCCGAGCTTGCGCGGGTCGCGGGTCAGAGCGCGGACCTCCTCGCCGCGCTCGAGCAGTTTCGGCAGCAGCGCCTGCCCAACCGTCCCCGTTGCGCCCGTGACTAGGATCATCCCCGAGCACTCTAGAATGCTGCGCCCGGGCCGACCGCGTGGCTCAACAGCGACCCCGAACGACCAGTACCACCAGAAAGGGCAAAGACCTTGGCTTACGTCATCGCCGAACCCTGCATCGGGCAGAAGGACAACTCCTGCGTCGAGGTGTGTCCGGTCGACTGCATCCACCCGACTCCTGACGAGCCCGACTACGAGGGCGTCGAGCAGCTTTACATCGATCCCGACGAGTGCATCGACTGCGACGCCTGCGTCGAGGCCTGCCCGGTCGACGCCTGCTTCGCCGAGGACCAGCTTCCGGAGGAGTGGTCCAAGTACACGGCGATCAACGCCGAGTACTTCTCGGGCAAGTGAGCCGGGTCTGAGCCGCCGCTCAGGAGCGGCGGGCGCGCAGCGAGTACATCAGCGGCAGCTTCGGCGTGCCGGCTCGGCGTAGACGACCGTGCGCGAGTCATCCGCGGCCTGACAGGATGGCCAAGCGCGGGAAAGAGCGTGTAGTCGTGCTCGTTGAACGAGCTCGAGTCGCAGGCCGGCGCCAAGCACCGACGGCGACGACGTCGGAGATCGGGTGCGCCCACTCGTCGTTGCGTTGCTGCGCAGTCTGCACCTCGAGGTCGGCGTAGCTGCCCGTTCGCCGTCGTCGAACCTGATGCCCTCGGGGTCGTGGAAGTAGTCGAGGCGAGCTCAGGTCGTCGTCCGCGAAGACCCGGTGAAGGGGTGGAACTCGCCAGGTAAAGAATCCCGCCGTCTCGAGCAAGGAGGCGACGACGCTCCGCCCACCGCGCCAGGTCGGGGAGCCAGTTGAGCGCCCCGAGCCCGGTGTAGACGACGTCGAACCGCTCGCCATCGAGCGCCGCGACCGCGTCGTAGACGTCGGCGGGACGAAGCTGCCGTCGAGCCCGGTCTCGCCGGCGAGCTCGTTGCCGGCTGCAACCGCGGGCTCGGAGAAGTCGAGCCCGACGACCGACGCCCCGCGCCGCGCCCAGGACATCGAGTCAAGGCCGAAGTGACACTGCAGATGAGCGAGCCGCTTGCCGGCGACGTCGCCGACCTCCTCGATCTCGAACGGCCTCAGCGCCGGCGCCGGCCTTGAAGCCTTCGACGTCGTAGAAGTCGCTGTCGATGTGGATCGGGACCCGTTCGTCCCACCAGGCGGTTGAGCTCGCGACGCTCGTCACGGCGGCTCAGGCCTGGACCTGGACGACCGGCAGCTCGGTGCCGCCGATCGGCGGTGGCGCCGGCGCGGTCGGCGTCTCGGCCTGCATCACCGGGAGCTCCTGCGGAGTCGCGGCGATGATCCCGCGGGCGGCCTGGCGGATCGCCACCGAGGCGGGTGCGTCCGGATCGCTCAGCACGAGCGGCTCGCCGGTGTCGGCGTGCACGCGCAGATCCTCGGACAGCGGCACCTTGCCGAGCAGCGGCACGTCGAGGTCGTCGGCGAGCAGCTGACCGCCGCCCTCGCCGAAGATCGTGAAGCGCTGGCCGTCGGGGGTCGTGAAGCCGGACATGTTCTCGATCACCCCGAGCACCTCGAGGTCGACCTTCCCGGCCATGTCGGCGGCGCGGCGGGCGACCGACTGGGCGGCGGGCTGCGGCGTCGTGACGATGATCACCCGAGCCTGCGGGAGCAGTTGGGCGAGGGTCATCGAGACGTCTCCGGTTCCCGGCGGCAGATCGAGCAGCAGGTAGTCGAGCTCGTCCCAGGCGACGTCCTCGAGGAACTGCTGGATCGCCTTGTGAAGCATCGGGCCGCGCCAGACGACGGCGGCG
The DNA here is from genome assembly GCA_963828755.1 of uncultured Solirubrobacterales bacterium. Taxonomy (GTDB): domain Bacteria; phylum Actinomycetota; class Thermoleophilia; order Solirubrobacterales; family 70-9; genus WHSW01. The sequence continues at coordinate 168,951 of CAWHFY010000013.1, forward strand.
TTCGACTCGAGGAAGAAGCCGATCGACATCACCTTGATGCCGGCCGGGTTGAGCATCGGCAGGATCTTGCGCTCTGCGTTGACGTCGGGCTTACCGTCGACCCCGAGCATGCGCGGGATCGAGTAGCCGTAGACGTCGGCGTCGAGGGCGCCGGCTGAGTGGCCCTCGGCCTGCAGCGCGGCGGCGAGGTTCGCCGTCATCGTCGACTTGCCGACGCCGCCCTTGCCGGAGGCGATGCAGATCACGTTCTTGACCGCGGCGAGGGCGCCCTCGGGGAGCCCGCCGGGGCGGCCGAGCGCCTGCTGGAGGCGGCCTTTCTCCTCGTCGCTGAGGACGTCGAAGCCGACCCCGACCTCGGTGACGCCGTCGAGCGCCGCGACGTTGGAGGCGACCGCCTGCTGGAAGTGGTTGCGGATCGGGCAGCCGGCGGTGGTCAGCGAGACGACGACCTCGACCTTGCCGGTCTCGAAGATCTCGATCGAGCGCACCATGCCGAGGTCGACGATCGACCGCCGCAGCTCCGGGTCGATCACGGCGCGCAGCGCGTCGGTGACTTGGTCCTTCGTAGGCATGGGTTCATTCAAGCAGGCGCCGGCCCCGATCGGTGGGGATGTCGCCCGAAATGCGATCGACCGGCGGTGAGGCCGGCCGATCGCGGGAGGAGAGGATGCGGTTCTGCCCGCGAGAAATGGTGCGGACAGCTTCACCGGGCTCGCCGCCTCTCGAGGCGGCCCGGGTTAAGCGGCGCTACGAGAGGGCCGGGACCCGCTCCTGCACGGCCGTGCGAGCCTTCTTCAGCTGGCTCTCGGCCTTGGTGCGGTTCTCCTTGACGGCCTTCTCGACCTCGCGGCGGTTCTCCTTGACGGCCTTCTCGACCTCGCGGCGACGGCTCTTGACCTCACGCTCGACCTTGGTCCGCGTGGAGCGCACGCGCTGGTTGGCCTTGCGGCGGGCCTGGCCGCCACGACGCTCGAACCTGTTGAGCTCGCGGGTGACCTGGGTGCGCAGGCTCTTCAGCTCGCGCTCGCGCTTGGCATCGGTCGACCAGGGCTCGATCGCGTCCTCGACGCGGTCGCGCAGGGTCAGGGCGGCGCCGACGGGGACGTCGACGGCGCGCTCGGCGACCGAGACGACGATCGAAACGGCGCCGTGACGGGCCTTGGTGACGCCCTCCTTGACCTGAGCCGTGTCGCTCCGCGGCGTGCTCGTCGTGCGTGGGCTTGGTCTTCGTGGTGCTGGTGGTGTTCTTGGCGGTGGTGGCCATGATTGGTCTCAACCCCTCGTGTGTCTCGTAAGTTCCTTACAGCTAATGATGTTCACTCTAGCAAAGCGAACACCTGTTTGTACTCCAGCAGGCGGACCTGGTTACACGCGCCGTGGTCGACGGGTTGATTACGCCAGAGGGGGCAACGTTTTCAACCCGTCGGCGATGGGGCGGCGTGGCGCTCGAGCCAGCGCTCGGGGTCCAGGAGCTCGGCGGCGCTGGGTAGGCGGTCCGCCGAGCTCCACAGTGTCTGCAGCGCCGCGTCGCCGCCGGTCGCGGCGATCGCATCGCAGAACGCCTTGCCCTGCTCGTACTGGCGCAGCTTCAGGTCCATGCCGAGCAGCCGCGCGAGCAGGTCGCCGAGGCCGCCGCGGCGGCCTCGGCGCGCGTCCAGCCGGGTCCGCAGCGCGGCCAGCTCGCCGCCATCGTCCGCGACGCAGGCGTCCATCACGTGTTCTGCGTGCCCCTCGATCACCGACATCGTCGCCTGCAGCCGGTCGAGCCGCGCTTGCTGCTCAGGCTGCGCAAGCGTGCGTGCGAGCTCGCCGCGCAGCAGCGAACGGACCACCGCGCGCGGCTCGCGCAGCAGCCGCTTGGCGAGCGTCGCGATGCTCTGCGCGTCGAACCCGGCGGCCGCGTCCTCGATCAGCCCGCCGGCGAGGCCGCGCATGTGCGGGGCGAGCCACTCGACCTGCTCGAACTGGATCACGTGAGTGGTCTCGTGCAGGGCGACCCACCGCAGGAAGAGCTCGCGCTCGGCGCCGAGCTCGTCGCGGACGCGGTCCATGTTCTCGCCGACGATCAGCAGCCGGGCCGGCCGGGGCGGGCCGATCAGGGCGACGTCGTACTGGCCGAGGACCCGTCGCGCCGCGTAGCCGGCCGCGACCCCGACCTCGGCTCCGAGCGCCGCGCCGACGGCGCGGAGGGCGATCGCGCCGAGCGGGCCGGGCAGGCGGAGGTCGCCGGCGATGCCGCGCTCGAGCGGCGCGGCGGCCTCGGCGAGGGTCGCGAGCGCGTTCGCCGCCCAGCCGCGGCGGTCGACGAGCTCGGCGACCGGCGGGGAGCCCACGTCGCCGAGGCGTGCGTAGGCCGCGGCGGTCTCGATCGCGCGCTCACACGCGAGCTCGACCTCGGCCGCCGTGTAGGGGTCGACCGCGCGCTGGCCGCCTCGGCCGGGCACGCCGGCGATCACGGCTCCGGCGGCCCGCTCGCCGATGCCCCAGTCGACGATCCCGCTCACGCCGACCCCGGTGCGGCGGCGCGCTGGACCTCGAGCAGCGTCCCGAGCATCTCCTCGTCGAGGCCGGCGGCGATCGGGAAGCGCTCGTCGAGGTCGAGCGCCACATCGTGTGCCAGCCGCGACCCGAACTTGACCGAGGCGCCGGCCTCGCGGGCGATCAGCTGGGCGGCCGCGACGTCGACCGAGCGGCTCGGCCGCGCGCTGAGCATGCCGTCGAAGCGCGCGGCGGCGACGTAACAGAGGCTGATCGCGAGCGAGCCGACCGCTCTGCAGCGATACGCCTTGCCCTCGAGGCCGGCGACGATCGGCGTGATCAGCTCCGGCTTGGTCGCCTCCAGCCCGACGACCTCGAGTCCGAAATCGGGGCCGACCGCCAGCAGCGGCTCGCCGTCGAGCGTGGCCCCGGCGTCGCGGGCTGCGACGAAGTCCTCGTCGGCGCCGAAGTCGTGGACGAACGCGAAGTCGACCTCGCCCATCGTCGGGCCGGACGCGACCGCGATGCTCAGCGCGAAGCTGGGCATCGTGCGGCGGGCGTTGAGCGAGCCGTCGATCGGGTCGATCACCACTCGCGCTGGCTCCGAGCCATCGCCGAAGAGCTGCTCGCCGCGCTCCTCGGAGACGGCGGTGAAGCGCGCCCCCTGTGCGTGCAGGGCCTCGAGCTCGGCGAACACGATCGCCTCGGCGTCGCGGTCGATCACCAGGGTCCGGTCGCCGCCCTCGCCGACGCCGACGTACTCCGTCCGCGCGCTGATCGAGCGGACGCGTGCGAACATCTCCGCCTGGGCCGCGACCATCCGCCGACAGGCTTCGAGCCAGGCGTCGACGGGCGCTCCGGCGGCTTCGGTGACGGCCATGCGGGCCCATGCTAGACACTGGTCTCGGTGGCTCCCGAGGCTCAGATCGCGACCGATGGCCAGCGCGCCGTCGCCGCCCACGACGCTGGGCCGCTGCTGGTCCGCGGCGACGCCGGGTCCGGCCGCACCGAGGCACTGGCCCTGCGGCTCGAGTCTCTTGCCCAGCGCGGGGTCCGCCCCGAGCACGTACTCGTGCTCGCCCGCTCACGGGCCGCCCGTGCCCGGCTGCGCGAGCGCGCCGAGATCCTCCTCGACCGCCCCCACGAGGAGCTCTGGGTGCGCACCTACGAGGAGGCTGCCGAGGAGTTGCTGCGCGAGTACTCGACCGAGGCCGGGCTCGACCCGTTCTTCACCACGGTCGCGCCGGCCGACCGCCTCGCGATCCTGCTCGACCGCCTCGACGACCTGCCGCTGCGGCGCCACGAGATCCGCGGCAACCCGGCCGGGCTGCTCGCGCGGCTGCTGCGCCGCATCGACCTCCTGAAGACCGAGGCGGTGACGCCGGCGTCCCTGCGCGACTGGGCGGTTGCCGCGGAGCGGGCCGCGACGACGGCGGCCGAGCGCGAGCGCGCCGAGCGCGAGATCGAGTTCGCCGACCTGTTCGCCCGCCACGACCGGATCCTGCGCGAGGCCGGGAGCCTCGACGGGGGCGACCTGGTGCTCGAGCTCGGCAAGCTGCTCGCGAACCGAGCCGACGTCGCCGCCGAGGTCGGCGAGCGCTTTCTCCACGTGCTCGCCGACGAGCTCGAGGATGCCGGCGCCGCCCACCGCGCCGTGCTCGAGGCGGTCGGCGCGCACGGGAACATCGCTTGCGCCGGGGATCCCGCCCAGGCGACGCGCCGGTTCCGGGGCGCGGGCGAGGCGGCGATCGAAGCGTTCCTCGCCGCCCACCCGGATGCGACTGAGATCGACCTCGGCGGTTCGCTGCGTGCCCCAGGGGTGACCAGGTTCTGGCGCTGCGAGAACGACCGCGCCCAGGCGCAGGCGGTCGCGCGCGAGGTCGAGCACCTGCTCGCGGCCGGCGAGGTCCGGGCGGAGCGAATCTGCGTGATCGCCGGCTCGGGCTGGCGCGAGGGGCGGCTGGTCGCGGCGGCGCTCGAGGAGCGCAGCGTCCCGTTCCGGTTCGCCGGCGACGCGGCCTTCTTCCAGCGCCCCGAGGTCCGCGACGTGCTCGCCTGGCTGCGGATGCTCGCCGACCCCGGCGATGCGGCGGCCGTCGTGCGCAGCCTCACGCGGCCGCCGGCGGCGCTGCGGTCGGTCGACCTCGCCAAGGTGACGACGATCGCCCGGAGGCGCAAGCTCGACATGATCTCGGCGCTGGAGGCTGCGCTGGAGAGCCCGCAGCTGCCGCCCGAGGCTCGCGACCGGATCCAGACCTTCCTCCGTCTGCACCGCGCCGCCTCGAACGCGCTCGAGGGGATGCGCGCGGACGTCTTCGTCCGCCGTCTGATCGAGCGCGTCGGCCTGCGCCGCCATCGCCTGTTCGCGGCCAGCCCGGAGACCGCGGAGCGGCTGGTCAACCTCTCGCACCTGGCCGAGCTCGCCGCGGACTGGTCGCGGCGCGAGCCGCGGGGCTCGGTGCGCGACTTCGTCCGCCATCTCAGCGCGGTCGCTGAGGGCGGTGACGTCCAGGGCGACGACGCCGACCCGCCGATCCCCGGCGCGGTGATGGTCGCCGAGCCGGCGCAGGTCAAGGGCCTCGAGTTCGACCACGTCTATCTGCTCGGGCTGCGCAGCGGCGCGGTCGCCTCGCGCCCATGGGAGGACACCTGGATCCCCGAGCAGCTGCTCTCCGAGCCGCTGCCGGAGCCCGGTGACGAACTCACCGCCGAGCGTCGCTTGGTGCTCGCCCACGTCGCGATCACCCGCGCGCGGCTGGCGCTGGTGATGTCGTGGCCGGATCGTCCCGAGCAAGGTCGCACGGTGCCCTCGCGCATCTACCGGGTCGCCCGCGAGGCGCACGGCGCCGACGAGGAGATCCACGAGGAGGAGCTGTTCGGACCGGCGGAGGGGCTGCACTCCACCTACCGGATGCTTCGCGACGAGGTGCTCGAGGCGTCGTGGAAGGCTGGCTCGGCGATCTCGGAGATGCGCCTCGACACCGCTGAGGACGTCAACGGGGCGGTCGCTCGGTACCTCGAGTTGATCAAGCTCGCGGCGCTCCTGCAGAGCCCCGGCTCCGAGCCGGCGCCGGAGGCGATCGATGCGATCAACGAGCTGCTCGGCCGCGTCGCGAGCCCGGAGCAGCGGATGGAGATGGACGCCTCGGCGCTGGACGACTACGTGATCGGCGAGGAGCGCGAGCGCGACGCCCGCCGGGCGCAGGTCGCGGCGCGACGCGAGCCGTCGCTCGAGCAGTTCCTGCCGCGGCGCAAGGGCGGCGAGGGGCTCGGCCTGTCGGCCACCGACATCGACCTCTACCGGACCTGCCCGTTGAAGTACAAGTTCGCGCGGGTCTTCGCGATCCCGCAGGAGCCGACGATCAACCAGCGCTTCGGCATCCTCATCCACCAGGTCCTCGACCGGTTCCACGCCGAGGAGATGCGCGCTCGCGCCGGCGCCTCGGAGCCGTATTCGGCCGCCCCCGGCGATCTCGACCGGCTGCTCGGCCTGTTCGAGGCCGGCTGGCGGCGCCAAGGCTTCGGCGCAACCGACGACGAGCTCCAGTACCGCGACCGCGCCGTCGCGGCGCTCGCCCGCTACCACGAGCGTCACGCGCACAACCGCTCCGAGCCGGTCTGGCTCGAGCGCTCGTTCAGCTTCGCGATCGGCCCCCACCAGCTGCGCGGCCGCGTCGACCGCGTCGACCGGCTGCCCGACGGCGGCTACGAGGTGATCGACTACAAGACCGGCGACCCCGGCTCGGGCCCAAAGCTGACCGGCGATGTTCAGCTCGCCCTCTACCGGCTCGGCGCTCGCGAGGCGTGGGAGATCAAGGCCGAGCGCGGCAGCTACTGGTACGTGCTCGCCGACCAGCGCGTCTCGCTCGATCCCGAGCCCGACGACGCCGAACGGGTGGAGCGGACCGTGCTCGAGGTGGCCGCCGGAATCAACGACCAGGACTTCGAGCCGCGCCCCTCACACGAGATCTGCTCCTGGTGCGACTACCGCTTGATCTGCCCGGCCAGCGAGGCGTAGGCAGGCTCGTCACCGGTCACTGGTCACTGGTCACTCGAGAGACGAGTGACGAGAGACGAGCGACGAATCCCTACTCCTCGTCCGTGCGCTGCCGCAGGAACCTTTGGAAGTCCTGAGCGATCGCGTCGCCCGACGGCATGTCCTCGAGTCCGATCGCGTCCTCCTCCTCGGCGCGCTCGGACTCCAAGCGTCTGACCAGGTCCTCGATCTCGGGGTTGGCGGCCACGGCGCGGTCGACCTGGGTCTCGAACCGACTCACCGCGTCCTCGAGCTCTGAGGCCTCGATCGCGACGCCGGTGAAGCCCTCGAGCCGGCGCAGCAACGCCAGCGCGGCCTTCGGGTTCGGGACCGCGGCGACGTAGTGGGGGACGGCGGCCCAGAGGCTCGCCGAGGTCAGGCCGCGCCGGCGGCAGGCGTCGTGGACGATCCCGACGATCCCGGTGGGCCCCTCGTAGCTCGAGCGGCTCAGCGAGAGCCGCTCGACCAGTTCCGGATCGGAGGCGAGCCCGGTGATCGGGACCGGCCGCGTGTGCGGGACGTCGGCGAGCAGGGCGCCGAGCGTCACGACCATCTCGACGTCGAGCCGCTCGGCCACCTCGATGACGGCGCCCGCGAAGCTGCGCCACTTCAGGTTCGGCTCGACCCCTGACACCAAGACCAGGTCGCGCTCGGCGCTCGGGACCTCGGCGGTGAAGATCGTGTTGGCGGGCCAGTCGACCTCGCGCGCCTCGCCCTCGGCCATCCGGATCGTCGGGCGAGTGACCTGGAAGTCGTAGAACTCCTCGGGGTCGATCTCGGCAACCGCCTCGGCCTCGAGCGAGACCGCCATCGCCTCGAGCGCGGTCGTCGCGGCGCTCGCGGCGTCGTTCCAGCCGGCGAATGCGGCGACCAGCACCGGTGAGCGCAGTTGCGGTGGGTCGGCTTCCCAGTTCAGTAGCTCCACCCCTCGAGCCTATCGGGGCGCGCTCTGACGGTACGCCGGTTGTGTCCGCGCCCATGGGCAAGATCGATGCGTGGAAGCCGCCGTCTCACAGATCCATCCCGAGCTCGCGGAACTGCGCCCCGGGCAACGCTTCGAGGGCCGTTACGCCTGCATCTCCAAGGAGCGCAGCACCTCGCGCAACGGCTCGAGCTACCTCTCGCTGCGGCTGCGCGACCGCAGCGGCACGGTCGCCGCGCGCGCGTTCCGCGAGGCGGACCGGATCGCACTGCGCTTCGAGGCCGGCGACGCGGTGGCGATCCGCGGTCGGGCCGAGCGCTTTCGCGGCGAGCTCGTGGTCGAGGTCGAGGACGCGCGCAAGCTCGAGCCGGGCACGTATGACGAGACCGAGTTCCTGCCCGCCGCCTACCGCTCGGTCGACGAGCTCGAGGGCTTCCTCGAGCACCTGAGCGACGAGGTCCACGCCGCCGACCTGCGCGCGGTCGTCGACCGGGTCGTGTTTGCGGGCCCGCTCGCGGCCGACTTCCGGCGCGCTCCGGCCACCCGCCGCGCTCATCACGCCTACCTCGGCGGCCTGCTCGAGCACACGGTTGCCGTCGCCACGCTCGTGCTCGAGACGTGCACCCTGCACCCGCGCCTCGACTCGGACCTGCTGATGGCGGCGGCGATCGTCCACGACGTCGGCCGCGCGCGAGAGTTCACCTACGGGGCCGAGTTCGGGATCAGCGAAGAGGGCCGGCTGCTCGGTCACCTGACGATCGGCGCCGAGATCGTCGGCCCGGTTGCGGCCGAGCTCGCCCCTGATCGCCGGCTCGAGTTGCTCAACTGCGTCCTCTCCCACCACGGGCCCGACGCCGGGCCGGGCCGGGCCCAGGGCGCGCGCCAGGCGAGCCCCTGGCAGGGCTTCGGCTCGCCCGAGGCGCTGGCGCTTTACCGGCTCAACGCGCTCGACGCCTCGGTCAAGGGCGCTCTGGAGCACGGGCCGCGCGCCTGAGCATCTGCGCCGCGACGACCAGCAGCAGGAGCGCGAACGAAATCTCGAGGGCCCGCTCGGAGACGGCGTTCGAGGCGATCACGCCCACCAGGACGCCGATCGGAGAGAGCGCGCCGATCAGGAAGCCATCGCGCATGCGCACGTTGCCGAACCGCTGCTGGCGCCAGGCGCCGACGACGCCGACGGGGACGATCGCCAGCAGCGACGTCGCCTCGGCGCGCACCTGCGGTTCGTGGAGGATGACCGCGAGCGCCGGGACGAACAGGATCCCGCCCCCGACCCCGAGCATGCCGCCCACCGTGCCGCCGGCGAATCCGAGCGCTGCTGCGAGCACGTACTCCATCAGCCCACGAGCAGCTCTACCGCGACCGCGATCAGCACCGCTGCGAACATCACCGCGATCGCCCGCTCCGGAACGCGCTGCTGGATCGTGACCCCGGTGAGGACGCCGCCGACGGCCGGGATCCCGACCAGAGCGCCCTCGAGCAGGTCGACGTTGCCATAGGCGCCCTGGGCGACCACCGCGATCAGCGCGATGACGACGATCGCCGCGAGGCTCGTCCCGGTCGCCTCGCGCTCGCCGTAAGCGAGCCAAAGGACCAGCAGCGGCACGATCACGCTGCCGCCGCCGACCCCGAACAGACCGCTGAAGGCGCCGGCCGCGGTGGCGATCACGGCCAGCTTGAAGGTTCGGCCGCCCGGCATCCGCCGCGATACTAGAGCCGCGATGACCGCCGTTCCGATCCTCGAGCCGCTGCGCACCGAGCCGCGACGAGCTGCGCTGCTCTTCGACGTCGACGGGACGCTCGCCCCGATCGTCGATGACCCAGCCAGCGCCTCGGTGCCGGCGCCGACCGCGGAGGTGCTGGCCGAGCTCGCGGGCCGCTACCGACTCGTCGCCTGCGTCACCGGGCGCCCGGCGCTCGCCGCCCGCGCGATGGTCGGGCTTGCCGAGCTCACATACGCGGGTAATCACGGCCTCGAGTTGCTGCGCCCGGGCGAGGAGCGCCCGAGCTTCGACCCCGGGCTCGCCGACCGTCCCGGGGCGGTCGCGGGGTTCATCGCAGGCCTCGATCGCGAGCGGCTCGCGCGAGCGGGGATCGAGCTCGAAGACAAGGGGCCGATCCAGGCGCTCCACTGGCGGCGCGCCGCCGAGTCCCGGACGGCAGAGCAGCTCGCGGCGGAGATTGCGGCGGCGGCCGAGGGGGCGGGACTGGTTCCGCACCGGGGCCGCATGGTGCTCGAGCTTCGGCCGCTGGCGAGCGTCGACAAGGGGGTCGCGACTCGGCGCCTGGTCGTCGACTCGGGCGCGACGGCGGCGATGTTCGCCGGCGACGACCGCACGGACCTCGACGCGTTTGCGGCCCTGCGCGCACTCCGTGCGGAGGGGGCGCTGAGGGCCGCGGCATGCGTCGGGATCGACTCGGCCGAGGCTCCTCCTGAGCTCGCCCGCGAGGCCGACCTCATGGTCGCCGGCCCGGCCGCGTTCCTCGACGTTCTGCGGAGCGTCTGAATGCTGTTCTGCGACCTGCTGCGGGTCTCGGTGCTACTCGTCGGCGGCGTTGCGACCGCGCTCGGCGCGGTCAGCGTCGTCGTCGCCAACCAGGACACCAACGAGTTCGCGCTCGAGTTCGCGGCCGGGTGGTGGGTTTGTGGCGCAGCGCTCGGTGTCTGGCTCGGCCGCCCGGCGCGCGCGGCGGACGCGATCTCGCGGGTGCTCGCAGGTGCGCGCACCGCGACCAGCCTGCCGTCCGAGAGCCCGGGCCGGATCGCGATCATGCGGCTGTGGCCGATCGGAGCGTTCGCGGTCCTGGTCGGGATCGCCGGCTGGTTCGCCCCGCAGATCGCTGCGATCGGAGCCGGCTACGCGATCCTGATCGCGCTCGCCTGGCGTGGCCGCGAGCAGGCCGTCTCCGCGATCGAGGAGCGCGACGGCGTCCGCTTCTACGTTGAGCCGTCCGCGGCCTGGCAGCCGGTGAAACTGGTCCGGACCCCCGGCCTCTACCGCGGCCGCGCGCCCGCCGGCAAGCAACCGCCGCCCCCGCCCGCCGAGGCCGGTTAGCGACGCTTCGCGGCTGCGTGTGCGAACCGCCTGCACGGCGCTGAACTCCGGGTCGCGGCTGCGGGCGAAGGCGATCCAGCCGCCGAGCGCGGCGGCGAGCGCCGCGATCCCGCCGAGCACGAGGCCGGATCGCGGGCCGGCGACCTCGGCCAGCCAGCCGACCAGGGGGCTGCCGATCGGCGTCGAGCCGAGGAAGACGACCGAGTAGAGCGCCATTACCCGACCCCGCATCGCCGGGGTCGCCCCGAGCTGCAGGGTCGAGTTGACCGCGGCGGCGAAGGTGACGCTGACGGCGCCGAGCGGGACCAGCGCGAGCAGCTCGAGTCCGAGCGTCGGCGCGGTCGAGGCGACCAGCGCGGCGACCCCGAACAGAGCGGCCGAGCCGATGATGATCCGTTCGCTGACGCGGCCCCGGGCGCCGGTGGCGAGCGCGCCGCCGACCGAGCCGATCGCCATCGCGACCGCGAGCGCTGTGTAGGTAGTGGCGCCTCCGTCGAACGTGAAGCGGCCGAGCAAGGGCAGCAGGACCTGGAAGTTGAACGCCAGGGTCCCGACGATGACCATCATCGCGAGCGGGATCAGCAGTGACGGTTCGCCGAGGACGTAGCGGAGCGCGGCCCTGACCCCGTCGTCGTCGGTGTCGGGCGCCTGCGGCGACCTGAGCAGCTTCGGGTCCATGCCGCGAAGCGCGAACAGCATCACGCCGAAGGTCATCGCGTTGATCAGAAAACAGGGGGCGACGCCGAGGGTCGCGATCAGGATCCCGGCCCCGGCCGGCCCGAGGATCCGCGACGAGTGGACGAGGACGCTGTTGAGGCCGACCGCGTTGACGACCCGGTTCGCGCCCACCATCTCGATCACGAAGCTCTGGCGGGTGGGGTTGTCGATCGCCGTCACCGAGCCGCGCACGAAGACCAGCGCGAACACCATCCACGGCTCGACCACGCCAGCCGCGGTAAGCCCGAACAGCGCCAGCGCCGGCCCCGCGAGCATCGGCTGCGTGACGCTGAGCAGCGAGCGCTTCGGCCACCGGTCCGCGAGCACGCCTCCATAGGCGCCGAGCAGGAGCACCGGGAGGAACTGAAGCGCGGCGGTCACGCCCACGGCGACCCCGCTCCCGGTGAGGGTGAGGATCAGCCACATCTCGGCGACCATCTGCATCCAGTTGCCGGACACCGAGACGATCTGGCCGACGAAGTAGCGCCGGTAGTTGGGGATCTCGAGTGAGCTGAAGGACCGGCGCAGCGCGGCGCTCAAGAGGTCCTCCCGCGCGGGTCGTCGAGCAGGCGCTCGAGGATCCCGGCGGCGCGCTCGAGCGTCTCGACCTCATCCGGGTCGAGGTCTCGCATCCGCTTCGCGAGGTACGCGTTCTTCCGCTTGCGCAGCCGTTTGAGCAGCGCCCGCCCCTGGACGGTCGTTGCAACCAGGCAGGCGCGCCCATCGACCGGATCGGGGGTGCGGGTCGCGAGCCCGAGTTCGACGAGGTTGGCGACGATCCGGGTCGCCGTCGGGCGCCGAACCTGCTCGCGCTGGGCGAGCTCGCTCGGTGTCAGCGGGCCGAAGCGCTCGACCGTCGCGAGGGCGGCCGTCAGGGTCGGGCTGAGGACCCCGTCGCCCTCGGCCTCGTAGGCGTCCTGGCGCAGCCGCCTAGCCGTGCGCACCACGGCGAGCCGCAACCTGGCGGCGGTCTCGGCGACCGGTTGTGATGAAGTGCTTACCATCGCTAATTAGTTTAGCGAACTAGTTACATGCGAGCGGGAGAATGGTCCCCGGCGAGCCCCGAACCGCTGACCCGGCGCGAGCTGAAGTTAGGCTCGCCCGCGCAGCTTCAGGAGCTGCTTCCAGGTTCGGGTGTTGGCGATCTCCGCCTTGGTCAGCCAGGCACGGCGGGCGGTGGCCAGCCCGTACTGCATGTTCGACAGCGTGTCCGTGCCGTGGGCGTCGGTGTTGACGACGATCTTCACCCCGGCGTCGGCGGCGAGCCGGGCGTGCGACTCGTTGAGGTCGCGGCGGTTCGGATTGCCGTTGATCTCGATCAGCGTCTTGTGCTCGGCGGCGGCGGCGACCACTGCCTCGACGTCGAGGTCGTAGGGCTCGCGCTTGGTGATCAGCCGTCCGGTCAGGTGGCCGATGCAGTCGACCTGAGGGTTCTCGATCGCGGTGATCACCCGCTCGGTCATCTTCTTCGCCGAGATGCGGAACGAGGTGTGGACGCTCGCCACGACCCAATCGAGGCGGTCGAGCACCTCGGGCTCGTAGTCGAGCGAACCGTCGGGAAGGATGTTCACCTCGGAGCCGGCCAGCAGCCGGAAGCGGCCCTTCGCGCCGGCGTTGTAGGCGGCGATCTCGTCGACGCGACGCAGCAGCGCCTCGGGGGTCACGTGATTGCCGAACCCGTGGCTGGCCGAGTGGTCGGTGATCGCGAGGTAGGCGTAGCCGCGCTCGCGCGCCGCCGATGCCATCTGCTCGAGCGTGTTGCGTCCGTCGGAGAGCGTCGTGTGGCAGTGCAGGTCACCGCGGATGTCGCCGAGCTCGACCAAGTGCGGCAGCTCGCCCTCCGCCGCAGCGGCGATCTCGCCCCGGCCCTCGCGCAGCTCCGGCTCGATGTAGGCGAGCCCGAGGCGCTCGTAGACCTCCGCCTCGGTCGCGTAGAGGGCGACCTCGCCCGACTCCGTCTCGAGCACGCCGTGCTCGGACACCGACAGGCCCTGCTTGACGGCGCGCTCGCGTAGCTCGACGTTGTGGGCCTTCGACCCGGTGAAGTGCTGGAGCAGGTTCCCGTAGGCCTCCGGGGCGACGATCCGCAGGTCGACCGAGACTCCGTTGTGGGTGACGATCTTGGTCCCATTGGCACCCGCGGACCCGGACTGCGCTGCGAGCTCGTGCTCGGTGAGGGCCGTAGCGAGGGCCTTCGGGTCGCTCGCGGTCGCGATCAGGTCGATGTCCTTACAGGTCTCCGCGCGTCGCCGGGCCGAACCGGCGACCTCGACCGCGTCGGCGGCGGAGTGGGCCCGCAGGGCGGCAGCGAGCTCCTCGGCGATCGGGAGCACGTCCGAGAGCAGCAGGCGCTCCCGGGGGCCTCCTTCGCTGAGCTGCGCCAGGGAGGCGAGCACGTTCTCCTCGGCCTTCGGACCGAGGCCCTTGAGCCCGCGGATCCGCTGGCCCTCGGCAGCGGCGCGGAGCTCGTCGAGCGAGCTCACCCCGAGCTCGTCGTAGAGGCGCCTCACGGTCTTCGCGCCGAGCCCAGGGATCCGAGTCACCTCGATCAGCGACTCGGGGAACTTCGCCTTCAGCTTCACCGCGGCCGGGATCTCGCCGGTCTGCGAGAGCGCGACGATCTTCTCCTGCAACGTGTTGCCGACCCCGGGGAGCTCGGTCGCCTTGCCCGCGAGCGCCAACTCCTCGACCGAGACCGGGCTCTGGCGGATCACCCGCGCCGCCTCCTGATAGGCGATCACGCGGAAGCGGTTCGCCCCGTCGAGCTCGTAGAGGACGCCGAGCTCGAGCAGGGCGTCGGCGATCTCGGCGTTTCGCAGCGGCATCGTCTGGATGCTAGGGGCGTCGGGGCGATTCAATCCCTCATCTAGATTGCCCGGATCAGCGCGCCGGGCCAAACCTGGGTAGTGATCCCGACCTACAACGAAGCCGCCAACGTCGAGGCGATCGTCGCCGCCGTGCGCGCAAATTTGCCGGACGGCGGGCGGATCCTGATCGTCGACGATTCGAGCCCGGATGGAACCGGCGAGCTCGCCGATCGGCTGGCCGCCGAGGCCGAGGATGTCGAGGTCCTGCATCGCGCCACCAAGCAGGGGCTCGGCCCCGCATACGTCGCCGGCTTCGAGCGCGCGCTGGCCGGCGGTGCCGCGGTGATCGCCCAGATGGACGCCGACCTCTCCCACGACCCAGCTGACCTGCCGCGGCTCCTGGAAGCCCTCGATCACGCCGACCTGGTGCTCGGGTCGCGCTACGTCGCCGGCGGCGGGGTCGCGGAGTGGGGACCGGTGCGGCGCCTGATCAGCCGCGGCGGCAGCGCCTACGCTCGGACTCTGCTCGGGGTCGGCATCAATGACCTGACCGGCGGCTTCAAGGCCTTCCGGCGCTCGGTGCTCGAGGCGATCCAGCTCGAGACGATCCCCTCGCTCGGCTACTCGTTCCAGGTCGAGACGACCTACCGCGCGCTGCGCGCCGGCTTTCGCGTCGTCGAGGTCCCGATCATGTTTCGGGATCGCCGCGTCGGGGAGTCGAAGATGAGCGGCGCGATCGTGATCGAAGCCGCGCTGCGCGTCCCGGCCATGCGACTGAGAAGACGCCGGTCGTGAAGGCATATTGTGTCGGGCGCGGCGCTTGCAGCGGGTACTATACTTTTTGAAGTACGGCAACGCCGAAAGTGCAAACGACCGCATCGAAGGCATCAGACGAGGATTAGGAGACCGAGAGTGACTGGCAAGCTCCCCGATGTGACGGACGCCAACTTCCAGGCCGACGTGCTCGAGGCCGATGTTCCCGTGCTGGTCGACTTCTGGGCTCCCTGGTGCGGGCCGTGCCGCGTCGTCCATCCGATCCTCGAGGAGATGGCCGCGGAGCGCGACGGCGAGTTGCGCGTCGTCAGCCTCAACGTCGACGACAACCAGCAGACCGCCGGCCGCTACGAGGTCCTCTCGATTCCGACCATGATCCTGTTCAAGGACGGCTCGGAGGCGAAGCGGATCGTCGGCGCGCTGCCGAAGCGCCGCCTCGAGGCCGAGCTCGAGCCGGCTCTGCGTCTAGCCCGGCGCGGCATCAGCCGTCGCGCAGGGTCCAGTCGAACGGAATCTCGCCCGAGTGGGGATCGATCCGGTACTTGTCCGGATCGATCGGGTCGTAGGCGCGGGTCGGAAAGTTGACGATCTCGACGTCGACGTTGCCCGTGTTCTGATCGGCGTGCCAGACACCCGGCGGGATCCGCAGCAGCGACGGCGTCTCGGGGCCGAACGCGAACACGTCGTACTCGCCATGGCTGCTCGACTCGACGCGGCCGTCGAAGAGGACCACGCGGAGGTTTCCGGCGGCGATGCAGTACCGGTCGGCTTGGAGCTTGTGCATGCCCCAGCCCTTGATCCGCCCGGGACGGATCGTGATCCGGTACGCGTGCACCACCGGCTCCGCCCAGAAGGACGGGTCGCCCATGATGGGGGTCAGCGACCCCCGGTGGTCGACGTGTGTGGTCAGTCGGACGAGCTGGACGCCATCGATCGATGGGCCGCCCGACGGCCGGTCACGAGGCGCGGGAGGGGTCACCTCCATCTCACGCGCGGCTCGTTGTTGGAATAGAACATCACCGGATGCCACCAACGATCACCGTAGTGATCCCTACCCACAACCGGCGGGAGACATGCCTGCTCGCGGTGACCAGCGCGCTCGAGCAGAGCTCGCCGCCGGTCCAGGTGATCGTCCTCGCCGACGGGTGCGACGACGGCACCGAGGAGTCGCTCGGCAACCTGGACCAGGCGGTCGAGGTGGTCTCGCTCCCCAAGGCACCCGGCTACGCCTACGGCCACCGCAACATCGCGTTCGAGCGCGCGCGCGGCGACGTCGTCTCGTGGCTCGGCGACGACGACCTCTACATGCCGGACCACCTCGAGGCGGTCGGTGTCGCGCTCGACGTCGAGCAGGTCGAGCTCGTCCAGGCCCGGGCCTGCAACGTGCTCGCCGACGGCTCGATCGCCTCGATGGCGATGGACTGGCGGGCCCCGCACTACCGCGAGCTGCTGCTCGGCGGCCAGAACCGCACCCCGCTGTCGGCGATCTCGCACCGGATCGAGCCCGCGATCGCCGCGGGCGGCTGGGATGCGGAACGCGCGCGCGGCGGCGACCTCGACCTCTGGCGGCGCATGCTCATCGGCGGGGCCCGGTCGACGATGCTCGGGTCCGCGACCGTCGTCCACTTCCGCGCGGCCGAGCGTCAGCAATCGTGGCCCGACCGAGTCGTCCAGAACGCCGCCTTCCTCGAGCGGCTGCGCGACCCGGACGATCGGGCGCGGATCGACGCCGAGATCGAGGCGGCGCGCCAGCGCCAGACGGCGGAAATCGAAGCGGCGCTCGCCGCCGAGCGGGCCGAGCGCGAGCGCCTCGGCGCGCAGGCCGACGCCCTCAGCGGCGAGCTCGCCGGCCTCGCCGAGCGCCATCGCGAGGTGATCGAGTCGCGCTGGTGGCGGGCGAAGCGCCGGCTCGATCGGCTGCGCCGCCGCTAGGCGCGCTCGATCGCGAGGGCCAATTCGCGACCGTCGACCTCGACCGTGTGGGCGGCCGCGACGCCGTCGAACCCGAGCGAGGTGGCCAGCGTCTCGCCGGCGATGTAGTCCTCGAACGCCCGCGCCGCCTCGAGCAACTCGGCGTCGCCGCCGAGCGTCAGCGAGATCCGGTCCGTGACTTCGAGGCCGCTTTGCTTGCGCTCGTTCTGGATCGCCCGGACGATCTTGCGGGCGAGCCCCTCGCGGCGCAGCTCGTCGTCGATCTCCAGCTCCAGCGCGACCGCCCGGCCCGCCTCGGCCTCGACCTCGTACCCGTCGAGGGGGCGCAGCGCGAGCGTGAAGTCGGTGGGCTCGAGCGTGTGGTCGACCCCGTCGATGTTGATCCCGACCTGCCGCTCGCCGGCGATCGCCGCGGAGACGGCGGTCGCGTCGAGCGCCCCGACCGCCGCGGCGACCTGCGGCATCGCCTTGCCGAAGCGCGGCCCGAGCGTGCGGTAGTTCGGCTTCACGGAGTAGCTGATCAGCTCGCCCTCCTCGGAGACGAACTCGACCCCCTTGACGTTGAGCTCGGCCCGCATCAGCGCCTCGAGGCGCTCGAGCTCGGGACGCTCGCTGTCGCTCGCGACGATCACCGCCTTGCGCAGTGGCTGGCGGTTCTCGATCCCGGCCGCGGACCGCGCGGCCCGACCGAGCTCGATCGCCCGCATCGCCGCCTCGACGCCGGCCTCGAGCTCGCCGTCGGCCAGCTCGGGATCGGGCTCCGGGTAGTCACCGAGGTGCACGGACTCGGCGTCGCCGGTCAGGTTCGCGTGAATCTCGTCGGCGACGAACGGGGTGAACGGCGCGAGCAGCTTCGCGACCTCGATCAGGCAGTGGCGCAGCGTCGCGAGCGCGGCCGGATCGCCCTCCCAGAAGCGCCGGCGGTTCAGCCTCACGTACCAGTTCGAGAGCTCGTCGACGTAGGCCGCAATCTCGCGCCCGGCGGTGGTGCAGTCGAAGTCGTCCATGCGCTCGATCACCGTCCCGATCACCCCCTGCAGGCGCGACAACGCCCACCGATCGAGGTCGTTATCGAGCGGCGAGCGGCGAGCGGCGAGCGACAGCTCCTCGGGCCCAACGCCCTCGGCGTTCGCATAGAGCACAAAGAACGAATACGTGTTCCAGAGCGTGAGCAAGAACTGCCGCAGCGACTCGCCGACCGTCTCGGCCGAGAAGCGGTAGCCGGCCCACGGCTGCTGGGTGGCGAGCAGATACCAGCGGAAGGCGTCGGCGCCCTGGTTGTCGAAGACCTCCCAGGGGTCGACGACGTTGCCGCGGCTCTTCGACATCTTCTGGCCCTCGGGGTCCAGGATCAGGCCGAGGCAGACGCAGTTGCTGTAGCTCGTCTGGTCGAACAGCAGCGTGGCCTCGGCGAGCAGCGAGTAGAACCAGCCGCGCGTCTGATCCTGCGCCTCGCAGATGTAGTCGGCGGGGAAGCGCTGGTTGAACTCGTCCTCGTTCTCGAACGGGTAGTGAAACTGGGCGAACGGCATCGCGCCGGAGTCGAACCAGGCGTCGATCACCTCCTCGACGCGCCGCATCTCGCCGCCGCAGGATTCGCAGGCAACGACCACCTCGTCGATGAACGGACGGTGCAGATCGTCCGGGATCTCGCCGGTGGCGCGCTCGCGCAGTTCGGCAATCGAGCCGGCGCAAAAGGCCCCGCCGCACGAGCGGTCGGTGCACTCCCAGATTGGCAGCGGCGTGCCCCAGTAGCGCTCCCGCGAGAGCGCCCAGTCGACGTTGCCTTCCAGCCAGCGCCCGAAGCGCCCGTGCTTGACGTGTTCGGGGCGCCAGCCGATGGTCTCGTTCTCGGCGAGCATCCGGTCGCGCACGGCGGTGGTGCGGATGTACCAGCTCGCCTTCGCGTAGTAGAGGAGCGGGGTCCCGCAGCGCCAGCAGTGCGGATAGGCGTGCTCGTAGACCTGCTCGCGGAACAGCCGCCCCTTTTCCTTCAGCGCCGCGACGATCTCCGGGTTGTGCTCGAACACGTACTTGCCCTGGAAGTCGGGGACGCGGTCGTCGTAGTGACCGTCGGGCAGGACCGGGTTCTGCAGCGTCATCTCGTACTGCTCACCGAGGCGGAAGTCGTCCTCGCCGAAGGCGAGCGCGGTGTGCACGAGTCCGGTGCCGTCCTCGGTCGTGACGAAGTCGCCGAGCAGCACCGTGTGCCCCCGCGGGCCGAAGTCCGCGCCGGAGACGTAGTCGAACGGCGCCTCGTAGCGGGCGCCCTCGATCGCGGCGCCCGGGAACGTCGCCAGTACCTCGGCGCCCTCGCCGAGCACGCGCTCGGCCCGGGCGGCGGCCACGACGACGATCTCGACCGTTCACCCGCGCCCGCACGTACTCGATCTCCGCCCCGGCGGCGACAGCGGCGTGGGAGATGAGGGTCCATGGCGTGGTCGTCCAGACGAGCAGGTTGTCGCCCGGCTCCAGCGGCCCGGCGGGCTTGGTCACCGGCAGCCGGACGAAGACCGACGGGTCCTCGACGTCGCGGTAGCCCTGCGCGACCTCGTGCGACGAGAGCGCGGTCCCGCACCGTGGGCAGTACGGGACGACCTTGTGGCCTTCATACAGCCGATCCGCGTCCCAGATCTGCCGTAGCGCCCACCAGACGGACTCGATGTATGGGTTGTCAAGCGTGACGTAGGCGTCGTCGAGGTCGACCCAGAACCCGACCCGTTCCGTCATGCGGTTCCAATCGGAGACGTAGCGGAAGACGGACTCACGGCAGCGGGCGTTGAACTCAGCGATCCCGAAGGCCTCGATCTCGGCCTTCGAGGAGATGCCGAGTTCCTTCTCGACCTCCAACTCGACCGGCAGGCCGTGACAGTCCCAGCCGGCCTTGCGAGGCACGTAGTAGCCGCGCATGGCGCGGTAGCGGGGGTAGACGTCCTTGAACACGCGCGCGAGGACGTGATGTGAGCCCGCCTTGCCGTTTGCGGTGGGCGGCCCCTCGTAGAAGCTCCAGATCGGAGCGTCGGCTTCCCGGCGCTTGGCGAGTTGGCGGTGAAAGACGTCGTCCTCGCGCCAGCGCTCGAGGACCTCGAGCTCGAGCTCGGGGAACGACTGCTTCGGGTCGACTGGGCGAAATCCGCTCACAGGCGGCTGATTCTAGGAGCGGGGCGAAAAGCCATCCGCCGACTCGGCCCGGTGGCGCCCGGCCCCTACGATGGACCGGTGCGGTTGCAGGTCACCCTGGCAGGGGTCGTGGCGGCCCTGGTGGTGGCCGGTTGCGGATCCGACGACGCGCCGAGCACGCCGACGGCGTGCCTGGCGCCGGCGTCCGGCTATCTGCGGGCGCTGGCCGCCGCGCCGGGCGAGGTTCGCCTCGACGGCGCGACGCCGATCAGCTCGTGCCTGGTCGCCGATCAGCCGACCGGGACCCTGCAGACGGTCGGCAAGTCGGTGATCGACGCGGCGACCGAGCTCAACCGGCAGATCCTCGAGGGCGGTGATCGCAAGCGAGTGGTCGAGCTCGGCTACCTGGTCGGGGCGGTCCAGGAGGCTGCCTCGGGAACCGGCGGCATCCACCGCGATCTGGTCCTCCGGCTCGACTCCGCCGCCCGCTACTCAGGCCCCGGCGAGAAGCCATTCGGGGCGGCGTTCGAGCGCGCCTTCGGCGCCGGGTACGCGGCCGGTCAGCAGACGGGCTGACCGGGCGACGACGAGCGGCTCAGTGCCGCTCGCCGCCGAAGATCCGGGTGCGCTGGCGCTCCTTGTTGGGGCGCGAGGGGCGCGCTCGGCGCCGGCGCTCGGCTGCCTTGTTCGCGTCCATGAACATGACCATCATCGTCGGGTGCATGGGTTTCCTCCTAACCAGTGTTTCGGGTTAGACAGTTATAGCAGAAAGTAACCCGCGTTAGTACAATGCTGGTTATGGCGACGGACCAGACCGCGCCCGCCCACCTCGAGCTCGTACGCGAGTTCGTCAACACGCTCGACGTCGAGGACGACATCGACACGCTGGCGACCCCCGCCGAGGCGCTCACCTGGCTGCAGGCCCACGGCCTCGAGTACGGCGAGCGCTCGCTCGACGAGCAGGATCGCGAGCGCCTGGTCGCGGTCCGCGAGGCGCTGCGGGGGCTGTTGCTCGCCAACAACGCCGGCGACTCGCCGCCGGCCGAGGCGCTCGAGCTGCTCAACGAGCAGTCGGCCGAGGCGGCGGTGATCCTGCACTTCGACGGCGACGGGGCCGACCTGGTCACCCACTGCGGCGGGGTCGACTCGGCGATCGCCCGGCTGCTCTCGATCGTCCACGGCTCGATGAACGACCGCACCTGGGCGCGGCTCAAGGCGTGTCCGGCCGAGGACTGCCAGTGGGCGTTCTACGACCACTCGCGCAACCGCTCGGGCACCTGGTGCGAGATCGGCAAGTGCGGCAACCGGGCCAAGGCCCGCCGCTTTCGCGAGCGCAACAGGCCCGCCTAGCGCTAGCCTCGTTTGCGAACCACGACGCGATTGCGGAGGCACGTTTGACTGAGCAGCTCTGGGGCGGGGAGACCGCCAAGGCGGTCGAGAACTTCCCGGTCTCCGGGCACCCGGTGCCCGCCCCGGTGATCCACTGGCTCGGGCGGCTGAAGGGCGCCGCGGCACGGGTCAACGCCGAGCTCGGCAAGCTCGAGGCCGACGTCGCCGAGCGGATCGCGAAGGCCGGCGACGAGGTCGCGGCCGGCAAGCATGACGAGCATTTCCCGGTCGACGTCTTCCAGACCGGCTCCGGGACCTCGTCGAACATGAACGCGAACGAGGTGCTCGCCAACCTCGCGGGCGACGGGGCCCATCCGAACGACCACGTCAATATGGGCCAGTCCTCCAACGACGTCTTCCCCTCGGCCGTGCATCTGGCGGCGCTCGACCAGGTCAGCTCGGACCTGCTGCCGGCGCTCGACGGACTGGCGACGACCCTGGCCGCCAAGGGCGACGAGTTCGCCGGCCACGTCAAGTCCGGTCGCACCCACCTGATGGACGCGGTCCCGGTCACCCTCGGACAGGAGTTTCACGGCTACGCCGCACAGATCCGGCTCGGCGCCGCGCGTGTGCGCGACACCCTCGGCCGGGTCGGCCAGATCCCGCTCGGAGGGACCGCGACCGGCACCGGGATCAACACCCACGCCTCGTTCGCCGAGCGCATCCGCACGAAGCTGACGGAGGAGACCGGGCTCCAGATTTCGGCTCCCGAGGACCCGTTCGAGGCGCAGGCCAATCGCGACGCGCTGGTCGAGCTCTCGGGCGCGCTCAAGGTGGTCGCGGTCTCGATGATCAAGATCGGCAACGACCTCGCGCTGATGGGCTCGGGCCCGCGCGCCGGCCTCGCCGAGGTCCGCCTGCCCGAACTACAGAAGGGCTCGTCGATCATGCCCGGCAAGGTCAACCCGGTGATCCCGGAGGTCGTGATCCAGGTCGGCGATCAGGTGATCGGCAACGACACCGCGATCACTCTCGGCGGCACCCAGGGGCAGTTCGAGCTCAACGTGCGAGTGCCGCTGATCGCCCGCAAC
Source organism: uncultured Solirubrobacterales bacterium (assembly GCA_963828755.1). GTDB lineage: Bacteria > Actinomycetota > Thermoleophilia > Solirubrobacterales > 70-9 > WHSW01. The sequence continues at coordinate 191,213 of CAWHFY010000013.1, forward strand.
CTGCTGGACTCGATCAAGCTGCTGGCCTCCGCCGCCCACCTGCTCGACACGAAGTGCGTCAGCGGGATCGAGCCGAACGAGGAGATGCTGCAGCGCCACGCCGAGTCGACGCTTCAGGTGGCGACCGCGCTCACCCCGCACATCGGCTACGACAAGGCAACCGAGATCGTCAAGGAGGCGGCGAGCTCGAACCGCACCGTGCGCGAGGTGGCGACCGAGCAGGGCGTCTCCGACGAGGTCCTCGAGGAGGCGCTCGACTTCGTGAAGATGGCGAGGCCTCACGACTGAGTCGGCGACGGTCGACCGAGCGCGGGTCGAGGCGGCCGCAGCCCGGATCGCCGGCCGGGTCCGGGAGACCCCGGTGCTGGCGCTCGAGCCCGACGCGCTCGGGCTCGATCGGCGCCTGGACGAGCTGACTCTGAAGCTGGAGCTCTTCCAGCGCACCGGGTCGTTCAAGCTGCGCGGCGCGTTCAGCGCGCTCCTGGCCGCCGACGTGCCCGAGGCCGGGATCGTCGCCGCCTCCGGCGGCAACTTCGCCGTGGCGATCGCCACCGCGGCCACCGACCTCGGGATCCCGGCGTCCGTCTTCGTGCCCGAGGCATCGCCGCCGGCGAAGGTCGAGCGCCTGGCCGCCACGGCCGCTGAGGCGATCGTCACGGGCGCGCTCTACGACGATTCGCTCGCCGCGAGCCGCGAGCGCGCCGCCGCCACCGGAGCGCTCGAGGTGCACGCTTTCGACGATCCGGAGATCGTCGCCGGCCAGGGCACCTGCGCCCGCGAGCTCGACCTCGCGGCGCCTGGGATCGACACCGTCCTGGTCGCCGTCGGTGGAGGCGGTTTGTGCGGCGGGACCGCCGCCTGGTTCGGCGACCACGCCAAAGTGGTGGCGGTCGAGCCGGAGGCGGCGCCGACGTACGCGCGAGCCCTGGGAGCCGGCGCGCCGGTCGAGGTCGAGGTGGGCGGCGTCGCCTCCGACTCCCTCGGGGCGCGCCGGGTCGGCGCGGAGCCGTGGGCGGTGATGACTCGCGAGCGCGTCGCCTCGGTGCTCGTTCCCGACGAGGCGATCCGCGAGGCTCAGCGGCGGCTGTGGGCCGCAGCGCGGGTCGGGGCGGAGCCCGGCGGCGCGACGGCGCTCGCCGCGCTCACCAGCGGCGCCTACGTGCCGGCCGACGGCGAGCGGCTCGCGGTGGTCGTCAGCGGCGGTAACTTCGCTCCCGCGGCGCTCGC
>CAWHFY010000014.1:0-134571 GCA_963828755.1 uncultured Solirubrobacterales bacterium
TTGTTCTCGCTCGCCGGGCTGGCGCCGGTGCCGGTGTCGGTGAAGGAGGCGCGGCGCGCCTTGGAGGGTTCGCCGGTCGCGGCTCGCCGGCCAACGGAGAGCCGGGCGGAGCCGCGCGCTCGCGACCGCCGGAAGCGCGGGGGCGGGGCGCTCGACGTGCGCAAGCTCTGGGTCGAGCTCGACTCCGGGACCGGTCCGCGGGAGGTGCTCCGCGGGATCGACCTCGCGGTCGAGCCCGGCGAGGTCGTCGCGCTCATGGGCCGTAACGGCGCGGGCAAGAGCACCCTGCTGCGTTGCGCCGCGGGCCTCGTGGAGCCCGCGACCGGTGCGGCCGAGACGCCGCGCGGGTGCGCGCTGCTGCCGCAGAGCCCGACCGACCTGCTGGTCCGCGAACGGGTCGCCGACGAGCTCCCCGGCGAGGCCGGGCGCCGGGCGCTCGCCGCGGCCGGGCTCGAGTTCGCGGCCGACACCGACCCACGCGACCTCTCCGGCGGCGAGCGCGAGCGGCTCGCGCTGGCACTGGTGATGGCGGGCCGCGACGGCGACGGGCTGCCGGGGCTGATCTGCCTGGACGAGCCGACTCGTGGGATGGACAACGCCCGCAAGCTCGAGCTCTGCGACTGGCTCGGCGACCTCGCCGGTGCCGGGGCCGGCGTGCTGGTCGCAACCCACGACGTCGAGTTCGCCGCCCGCCTCGCGTCCCGGGTGGTGTTGCTCGGGCCGGGCGAGCTGATCGCCGACGGACCGGCCGACGAGATCCTTTCCGGCGGCTGGTACTTCGCGACCGAGGTCTCGCGGATCCTCGGGCTGCCCGGAGCGATCACTCCCGAGCAGGGAGCCGCGCGGCTCACGGCGCCCGCACGCGCGCCGGAGCAGCCGAGGGCCGGCGGGGGGCTGCGATGAGCTGGCAGGCGGCGGTGTTCGCGGGGCTCGGGCTGATCGTGGTCGCCGGCTTCTGGTGGTACGAGCGCTCGCGCCCGAGCGCCCGCCTGGTCGCCCTCGTCGCGGCGCTGGCGGCGCTGGCGATCGCCGGCCGCCTCGTCCTCGCGCCGATTCCGAACGTCGTCGCGACCACGGACATCGTCCTGATCACGGGCTACGCGCTCGGCGCCGGCCCCGGGTTCGCGGTCGGCGCGCTGGCGGCGCCGATCTCCAACATCTGGCTCGGCCAGGGACCGTGGACGGCCTGGGAGATGGCGGGCTGGGGCCTGGTCGGCCTCGGCGGCGCCTGGCTGGCGGTGCTCACTCGCCGCCGCCTCGGCCGCCTCGGCCTGGCGACCGTCTGCGCGCTCGCCGGGTTCGCGTACGGCGCCCTGCTCGACCTCTCGGTGATGGTCACCTACGGCGGCGAGCAGTCGCTGGACCGGTACCTGGCGCTCTCGGCGCGCGGGCTGCCGTTCAACGTCGCCCATGCGGCCGGCAACTTCGTGATCGCGCTGGCCGCAGGACCGGCGCTGGTGCGGATGATCTCGCGCTTCCGCACCCGCCTCGAGTTCACCTGGCGCCCGGCCGGGGCGCTGCCGGTGGTGCTTGTCGCGCTGGTCGCGGTTGGCGTCGCCGGGCGCCCGGCAGCGACCGACGCGGCGAGATCGAGCGCCGCCTGGCTGGTCGGGACGCAGAACGACGATGGCGGCTTCTCCGCCACGCCGGGCCAACCGTCGAGCCCGGCGATGACCGGCTGGGCGATGCTCGGCCTCGAGGCCGCGGGCACCAACCCGCTCGACCTGCGCCGCGGCGGCGAGACCCCGGTCTCCTACCTGCGCGCCGAGGCCGGCCGGCTGCGGTCGGTCGGCGACCTCGAGCGGACGATCCTCGCGCTCGAGGCCGCCGGGGTCGACTCGCGTCGCTTTGCCGGCAACGACCTGGTCGAGCGGCTGCGCCGTCGCCGCGACGGCGACGGCTCGGTCGATGGCCAGGTCAACCTGACCGCCTTCTATGCGCTCGCTCTGCGCGCCGCCGGCGCCGACCCGGCCTCGCTGGCGCGCACCGGCCGGTGGCTGCGCCGTGCCCAGAACGACGACGGCGGCTGGGGGATCCAGCCGCTCGCCCCGAGCGAGGCGGACTCGACCGGCGCCGCGCTGCAGGGCCTGGTCGCGGTGGGGAGCGGCGGCCGCGCGACGGCGCGCGGCGCCTCGTGGCTGGGCAAGGCCCAGCGCCGGGGCGGCGGCTACGCGCTCGGCGGCAGCGGCGTGATCAATTCGCAGTCGACCGCCTGGGCCATCCAGGGCCTCGCGGCGACCGGGGGCAGCTCGGGCGCGGTCGACGCGGCGCTCTCCTACCTCAGCCAACGGCGCGCCGCCGACGGCCACTATCGCTACTCGGCCTCGTCGGACCAGACGCCGACCTGGGTCACCGCGCAGACGCTGCTCGCGGTCGAGCGCCAGCCGTTTCCGCTCCCGGCGGTCGCCCGCGCCGCGCGCGCGAGCGACGCCGATTCGGGCGGCTCGACGGCGACGGGCGGGGCGGGCGATCCGGCGCCGGACAGCGCTTCGAGCACCGGTTCGAGCGCGACGCCGAGCTCGTCCTCGAGCTCGGTCGAGGGCTCGCCGGGCGGCGCGGGAGGCGCCGGCGGAGCCGGGCGCGACGCTGGCGCCACCCCGAACACGAGCGCGGATCCGGGGTCGGTCAGCCCGGCGACGGCCGCAACCCCGGCCCCCGGAGCGACCGCGGCCGCGGGCTCGCCCGACCAGCCGGCGGGCGCCGATGACACCGCGACCCCGGTCAGCGTCTCATACGCGGCCGGCGACGGCGGCGGCGACTCGACGACGACCTACCTGCTGGTCGGCGTGGGCGCGCTGGCGCTGCTGGTCGCGGGCGCCTACGCCTGGTACCGGCGCCGGGCCGCGGGGTGAGCGCGGGCCGCCCCGCTAGGTTGTCGGCGATGGACGTCGAGACCGCGATCCGCTCCAGGCGCACCCACAAGGCGTATCGGCCCGAGCCGCTGGATCGCGAGACGCTCGACGAGCTGCTCGAGCTGGCGCGCTGGGCGCCCAACCACCACCTGACCAACCCGTGGCGCTTCCGGGTGATCGGGCCGCAGGCGCTGGGGCGGCTGAAGGTCGCCGCGGGACCCGAGGCGGCGGCGAAGCTCGACCGCGCCCCGACCCTGGTCGTCTGTTCGTGCGTGCTCGGCGGCGACGAGGTCCAGGACGAGGAGGACCTCGAGGCGACCGCGATCGCCGCCTACATCGTCCTGCTCGCGGCGCACGCGCGCGGGCTCGCCGGCTACTGGCGCACCCCGGGCGTCCTGCGCACGGTGGCGGGCCGCGGGGCGGTCGGGCTGCCCGACGAGGAGAAGTTCGTGGGGCTGATCCACCTCGGCCACCCGATTCAGCAGAAGCCGGTCCCCGAGCGCGAGCCGGCCTCGAACGTGGTCACCCACCTCGACTGATGCTGCGGCGCGAGGCAGCGATCAAGGCGGTGACCGGCGAGCGCTTCGACGTCGTCGTCGTCGGCGGCGGGATCACCGGCGCCGGGGTCGCGCTCGACGCCGCGTCGCGCGGTTACTCGGTCGCCCTGGTCGAGCGCGACGACTACGCGGTGGGCACCTCGAGCCGCTCGTCGAAGATGGTCCACGGTGGGCTGCGCTACCTGCAGAACTTCGACCTCGGGCTGGTTCGCGAGGCGCTGCTCGAGCGCCAGCTGATGGTCCAGCTCGCCCCGCACCTCGTCTACCCGACCCCGTTCCTCGTCCCGACGCTCGGCGACGGCAAGCGCAGCCGGTCGATCGGGATCGGGCTGAACATGTACGACGTCATGGCGACCACGCGGGTCGGCATGTCGCGCCGCGAGCGCGCCGAGCGAATCGCCGGCGACGACTACTGGGCGCCCGACCGCCATCGGACGATCAGCGGCGAGGAGGTGGCCGAGATGGTCCCGGCGCTGGCGGAGCGCGAGCCCCGCGGCGCCTATCTGTTCTACGACTGCCAGACGGACGACGTCCGCCTCGTGCTCACCGTGCTCGGCGAGGCCGAGCGCTTCGGCGCGGTGTGTCTCAACGGGGCGGAGGTGAGTGGCCTGCTCGACCGTGACGGGCGCGCCGGCGGGGTCGCATGCGTCGACGCCGAGACCGGGGAGCGGTTCGAGGTCGAGGCCGACAACGTGATCAACGCGACCGGGGTCTGGGCCGACCAGATCCGTCCCGAGGAGATCCACGACGAGGCCGAGCTGCCGCGCATCGCACCGTCCCGCGGCACCCACGTGACCGTCTCGATGGACGACCTCGACGTCGGCGCGGCCGCCTGCATCGTCCCGGCGGGAGCCGATCGGACGATCTTCGCCCTGCCGTGGTACGGGCGCACGCTGATGGGGACGACCGACAACGACTACTCGGGCGACCTCGCCCACGTGAAGCCGGGCGACGACGACATCGACTACATCCTCGAGGCGGCAAACGCGTTCTTCGGCATCGACCTCGGACCCGCCGACCTGACGGGCGCCTACGCCGGCGTGCGACCGCTGATCTCGACCGGCGACCCGCGAAAGTCCGTCGACATCTCGCGCAAGGCCGAGCTCTACGAGACGTCCTCGGGGATGCTGACGATCACCGGCGGCAAGCTGACCACCTGGCGGCGGATGGCCAAGCAGGTCGTCGACCGGATGGTCGAGCGCGAGGGGCGGGTCGCCCCCTGTCGCACCGACGACATCCCGCTCGGGATGGCAGCCTCCGAGCACGAGCTCGACCCGCCCGATGGGGTCGCCGAGGAATCGCTGCCGTCCGGGTACCGCGAGCTGCTCGCGTTCCGGTACGGGCACGCCGGGCGCAACGTCCTCGCCCTGCTCGCCGACCGCCCCGAGCTCGGGGCGCCGATCGTCGACGGGCTTCCCGACATGCTCGCCGAGGTGGTCGTCGCGGCGCGGCTCGAGCAGGCGCGCTCGGTCGGCGACGTCCTCTTGCGCCGCACGCGGCTCGGCCTGCTGGCGGCGCCGCAGCTGCGCACCGCCGAGTCGGTGGGCGCGATCGCCGCCGCCCTCGGCGCCGAGCTCGGCTGGGACGAGGGCCGCATCGCCGCCGAAGCGGCGGCCTGGCCCGAGGCCGCGGCGGCCGAGGGCATCGACCCGGCACTCGCCTGAGCAGCGGCCAGCTGCCGGGTCCAGTGCAGCCCCGGGCCGGCCCCGACCTGGTGATCCGTCCGCCAAGAGCTACCGCTACGCTGCCGCGACCGATGGCGACCGAACTGAACGACCTCCACCTGGCCGAGCTTCACGAGCGCGCCGCCGAGGCCGGGATCTCCGGCTACCGGCTGCTGCGCCGCGAGGAACTGATCGAGCAGCTCGGTTCCGAGCCGTCTGAGCCGTCCGAGCAGCCTCGCCGCCGCGGCCGGCGGGGAGGACGGCGATCCACGCGCGAGCCCGCCACGCGGGCGCCGCGCTCCGAGGCTTCGGCCGCCGAGGAGTCCGACTCCGCCGCCGGCGGACGAGCCCGACGCCGACGCCGATACCGACGAGATGGTCGTGCTCGAGGCGAAGGTCCTCGACGACTCCGTCGACGAGGTCGAGGAGGCCGACGAGGACCTGCCGACCGAGGACGTCGCCGGGGTGCTCGAGCTGACCCGTCAGCGCTACGGCTTCCTGCGCCTCGAGGGGCTCGCCCCGTCCGAGGGCGACGTCTACATCTCCGCCGCCCAGGTGCGGCGGTGCGAGCTGCGCGCCGGCGACGAGGTCGCCGGGCCGGCACGCGAGCCCGCGCCGCGGCGAGCGCCACCGCGCCCTCGTCCACGTCGACACCGTCAACGGCGAGGAGCCGTCGGGCGACCCGCGGATCGAGTTCGACTCGCTGCCGGCGATCCAGCCCGAGCGGCGGATGCCGCTCGACGGGCCCAGCGCCGACGTGCTCGTGCGCGCCGTCGACCTGCTTGCCCCGCTCGCCTACGGCCAGCGGATCCTGATCCGCGCCGCCGCTCGCTCCGGCCGCACGACGCTGCTGCGTTCGCTCGCGCGGGCCGCCGCCGGCTCGGACACCGCCAGGGTGATCGTGCTGCTGATCGACGAGCGGCCCGAGGAGGCGACCGCCTGGCGCGAGGCGCTGCCGGTGGCCGAGTTCGCGATCGCGACCTCCGACCTCGCACCGATCGAGCAGGTCCGCACCGCCGAGCTCGCGCTCGAGCGCGCCCGCCGGCTCGCCGAGTCCGGCACCGACGCGATCCTGATCTGCGACTCGCTCTCGCGCCTCGCGTTCGCCGCCGGCGACGTCGCCGAGGTCAAGCGCCTGTTCGGCTCTGGCCGCAACCTCTCCGGCGGCGGCTCGCTCACCGTCGCCGCGACCGTCCTCGAGGACGGCCCCGACGAGGGCGAGGCCGAGCGCTCGGCCCTGACCACCGAGAGCCTGCTGATCGCGCTCGACGCCGAGCTCGCGGCCGCCGGCGTGATCCCGGCGCTGCGCGCCGGGGAGATCCGGGTCTCGAACGAGGATCAGATCCGCGAGCCGGGCGAGCTCGAGGCGGCGCGCCGGATGCGCTCGCTGCTCGCCGACCTGAAGCCGTCCGACGCCGCCGCGCTGCTGCGCGAGCGGATCGAGACGACGGCGTCGAACGCCGAGCTGCTCAGCCAGATCTGAGTCGGGCGCCCGCCGGCTAGCGCCGGTAGGCGAGCGAGGACCAGGACGGCTCGCGCGAGAGCTCGATCGGCTCCGAGTCGCGATCCGGCTGGACGTAGCCGAAGCTGTGGCTGTCGGCGTCGAAGACGATGTCGAGCTCGCCCTCCTTGACCCGCTGGTCGAGCCACGCGCCGCGGAAGACGAGCCGGCGGATCCAGTGCACGAGGCTGCGGTTGGCCGGGCCAACCAGTTCGGCCCAGTGCTCGTTGATGTGCTCGCCGAGGGGCGAGGTGGGCTCGCGGATCTCACCGTTGACCGCGAGCTCGAGCAGGTCGTGAAGCTCGTCGCCCTCGAGCCCGCCGTCGACGAAGTCGAGCTTCACCGCCGCCTGCTCGACCCGCTGCCCGAAGTCCTGCTCGTTGAAGGAGAAGCGGAGCTCCCCGTACTCGAGGACGTAGTCAGAGCCCGACTCGTAATTCCCTCTGCGAGTTGCCTTCTCCACCAGTTCTCCGTGCGGTTGTGCCCCAGTACTTAGTCCGATCTCCCAGCGGGGCCTTCCCAGGTGTTGGCATCTTTGCCGATGAGCACGGTGGGCGCACTCGGGGCCCCGGCGTTGAAAGAGGGTTTGCACTCCCGGGGTCGAACGGGACGGGTTTCAGATCTCCAGCCGCGAGTCCTCGAGGTCGAGCTCGCGCTCGATCCGGTGGAGCACGTCGTCGTTGATGTCGCCGCTGTCGCGAAGGTCGATCAGGGTCGCTCGCTGCGCCTCGATCAGCTCGCGGACCAGCTTCTGGTAGGCCACCGACCGGGTCTCGTAGTCGATCCCGTCGCCGTCGACGCCGCCGTCGAACTCGCCGTCGCGCGAGAGCGCGGTGAACCGCCGCTGGCGGTAGCGGTAGGCGCCGCGGACGCGATCGACCGTGTCCTCGAGCACCCAGTCCTCGGCCGACCAGCTCGTCCATGCGCGCCATCGCCGACTCGATCGCGCTCAGGCGGGCGCTGATCTCCTCCTGCTCGAGCTCGTCGTCGTAGTCGTCGACCCCGAGCAGCTTGATCAGCGGCGGGAGGGTGAGGCCCTGGAGCAGCAGGGTGGCGAGGATCACGGAGAAGGCGCAGAAGATGATCAGGTCGCGCTCCGGGAAGGAGCCCCCGGCGTCGATCGTCAGCGGCAGGGCGAGCGCGGCGGCGAGCGAGACTGCACCGCGCATCCCGGTCCAGGCGACCAGCAGGGTGTGGCGCCAGGGCGGGTAGGGCTCGCGCCGGCGCACCTTGGCCGACAGCCGCCGCGGCAGGTAGGTGAACGGGAAGACCCAGACGATCCGGGTGACGATCACGGTCGCGGCGATCAGCAGGCCGTCGCGGGCGAGCTCGCCGGCGGCGATCTCGGAGATCCCGTCGATCACGGTCGGCAGCTGCAGGCCGACGAGCACGAACAGCGCCGAGTTGAGCAGGAAGGTGACGATCTCCCAGACCGCGTTGCCCTGGATCCGGGTGGTCGGCGTCGTCAGCCGCGAGGTGAGTCGACCCATGTAGATGCCGACGGTGACCGCGGCGAGGACCCCGGAGACGCCGATCGCCTCGGCGGGCAGGTAGGCGAAGTAGGCGGAGAAGAGCGCGATCGTGACCTCGACCGGCGGGTTGTCGAGTCGCCGTCGGATCATCGCGATGATCGCGCCGACTCCGATCCCGACGGCGATCCCGCCGATCGCGGTGAGCACGAACTCGCCGCTGGCGTCGAGCAGGCTGAAGCTGCCGGTGACGACGGCGGCGACCGCGAACTTGTAGGCGACCAGGGCGGTCGCGTCGTTGACCAGGCTCTCGCCCTCGACGATCGTCACGATCCGTCCCGGGACGCCGAGCCGGCGCGCGATCGCGGTCGCGGCGACCGGGTCGGTGGGGGAGACGATCGCCCCGAGCACGAACGCCTCGGCCCAGCCGAAGCCGAGGGCCTCGTGGGCGACGGCGGCGACCGCGACCATCGTCGCCAGCACGAGGCCGATCGCGAGCATCGAGATCGCGCGCACGTTGCGTCGCAGCTCGCGCAGCGGGGTGAAGAAGGCGGCCGCGTAGAGGAGCGGAGGCAGGATGATCAGCAGGACGATCTCCGGGTCGAGCTCGACCTCTGGGATCCCCGGGGTGACCGCGAGCCCGAGCCCGCCCAACACGAGCAGGATCGGGTAGGGGATCCGCGCCAGCTGGGCGACGATCAGCAGCAGCGTGACCGCGGCGAGGATCGAGAGCAGGGCGAGCTCGGTCGACATCGCGAGTAGTTGTAGCTGAGCGCCCCGCCGATCCGGAGGGCTCGCACCGCTTCCCTAGGATCTTCCGCGATGGACGTGCGGGTCGCAGACAACCCCGAGCAGGACCGCTACGAGGTGTTTGCCGACGGCGAGCTCGCCGGCTTCGCGGTCTACCGCCTGCGCCCGGGACGGATCTCGTTCGTCCACACGGAGATCGACGACCGCTTCGAGGGCCACGGCCTCGGCTCGACGCTCGTCTCCGAGGCGCTCGACGACGTCCGCGGGCGCGAGCTCTCGGTGCTGCCGTTCTGCCCCTTCGTGAACGGCTACATCGACCGCCATCGCGAGTACGCCGATCTCGTTCCGGACTCCGAGCGCGAGCGCTTCGGGCTCTAGTCACCGAGGGGGCGCGCCCGCCGCGGGCGGGGTTGTTGTCCGCGTGACCGCCACCGCCCATCCGCGCCGCTTCCGACGGCTACCGACCGCGGAGGTCGCTTCCCGGCGGGTGCCGGTGGCGGTCACCCTCCTCTCGCGCCTGCTCGGGCTCGCCCTGCTCGGGCCCGAGCGGGCGGGCGAGGGTCTGCTGATCCCGGGCTGTCGCAGCGTCCACACCTTCGGGATGCGGTTCGCGATCGACGTCGTCTTCCTCGACCGCGAGCGCCGCCCGCTGAGCGTCCGGCGCTCGGTCGCCCGCAACCGGATCGTGCGTGACGCCGGCGCGGCGGCGGTGCTCGAGCTACCGGCGGGAGGTGCGGCGCGATGAGCCTGCCGGCGATCCCGCCGGGCGCGACGGTGGTCGTCTGCGAGGACGACCCCCCGACGCTCGACCTGTTGTGCGACCACCTGCTCGCCGAGCGCTTCGAGCCGTTCGCCGCCGCGAGCGCCGCCGACGCGCTGCGCCTGTGTCACTTCAAGCAGCCCGAGCTGCTCCTGCTCGACCTCAATCTGCCCGACGCCTCGGGGCTCGACGTCCTGCGCGAGATCCGCGCGAGCGAGGGCGCGACCGGTCCCTACGACCCGGATCTCGCGGTGATCGTGCTCAGCGGTCGCGGCACCGACGCCGACCGCCTCCGCGGGCTCGAGTGCGGCGCCGACGACTACGTCGTCAAGCCGTTCTCGATCGGCGAGGTGGTCGCCCGGATGCGCGTGATCCTGCGCCGCCGCGATGGCCGGCGCGCCGGGCCGCTGCGGGTCGGCGAATTCGTCGTCGACCCTGCTCGGCGCGAGGTCCGCGTCGACGGGCGCCCGGTGCAGCTAGCCAACAAGGAGTTCAGCCTCCTGCGGATGCTGGCGAGCGACCCGACCCGCGTGTTCACCAAGGCGGAGCTGTTGCGGGACGTCTGGGGCTTTCGCTCGCTCGGACGCACCCGCACGCTCGACTCGCACGCGAGCCGGCTGCGACGCAAGCTCGACCCCGAGCACGGCCGCTGGGTCGTGAACTGCTGGGGCGTCGGCTACCGGCTGATCGACGCACCCGAGGGCCGCGATGGTCGAGGCGATCGCTGAGGGGCTGGTGGTCGCCTGTCCGGCGGCGCTCAGCTGCGCGACCGTCCTCGTCGCCGGGCGCCGTCGCGAGTCACGCCGCCGCGAGCAGCTCAACCGCCGGCTGCACGAGCTCCGCCGCCCGCTGCAGGTGCTCGCACTCGAGGGCGAGCGCCGCGCTCCGACCGGGCGCGACCATCTCTCGCAGGCGCTCGCCGCGCTCGACGGCGTCGACCGCGAGCTCAACGGCGACCGCGAGGCCGCGCCGCCGGCGCTGGTCGACGCCCGCGCCCTCGCCGCCGACGCGGTGCGACGCTGGCGCGGCCCGGCGGCGCTCGAGGGCCGTTCGATCGAGCTCGCCTGGCACGCCGCCGGCTCGCGGCTGATCTGCGACGAGGCGGCGATCGCCGGGGCGCTCGACAACCTGGTCGCGAACGCGCTCGAGCACGGCCGCGGCCCGATCCGGCTCGAGGGCACCGCCCGGGCCGGACGCCTGCGGCTCAGCGTCGCCGACGGCGCCGACGCCGGGGTGGCGGTCGACCCGAGCCGCCCACGGGTCATCCATCGCCATCAGGCCGGGGTCCGGCGCGGTCACGGCCTGCGGATCGTCGCCGAGGTCGCCGCCGACCACGGCGGTCGGTTCGCGGCCTGCGCGCACGAGCACGGCGCCAGCGCGGTCCTCGAGCTGCCGCTCGCCGAGCGTCGGCGCCCGTGAGCCCGCGCGCCCGCGCGATCGGCTTCGCCTCGGCGGCGGCGATCTGCGCGGGGCTCGCCGCCGGCGCCTCGGCGGGGCGTGACGCCGATGCCGAGGCCCAGTACGGGCCGCTGCGCGAGGTCGTGGTTGCGACCGACTCGATCGTGCCCGGGCGCCCGCTCGGGCGCGACGCCATCGCCGACGCGGTCGAGCTGCGCCGGGTGCCCGCCTCGTTCGTGCCGCCGGACGCCCTGACGAGCCCGGCGCAAGCGCTCGGGCGGCGCCCGGCGAGCCCGATCCCGGCGGGCGGCTACCTCCTCGGCTCGCAGTTCGCGCGCGCCTCCCCGCGCCCGCAGCGATCCGATCGGCTTGCGCCCGGACGCCGGCCGGTCGAGCTCACGGTCGGCGGCGCCGCGGCGCTCGCCGGCGACGGCGGGAGGGTCGACGTCGTCGTCACCACGGCCGCGAGCGCGGGCGGCGGCCCGGGCCGCACGTTCGTTGCGGCCGCCGGGGTCCGGCTGCTCGACCTGCGCCCCGCCGCCGAGGGCGCCGCGCCGGGTGGCGTCGCCGCCGCCGCCGGCGAGGCTTCGGTCGCGACCCTGGCGCTCAGCCGCTCGCAGGCGCTGCGGCTGATCCACGCCGAGAGCTTCGCCCGCGACCTGCGCTTGATCGGTCGCTGAGCCGTCGTAGTCTGGCCGTGTGGTTCGTTCACGGGTCGCGGGGGCATGGGCGGCGCTCGCGGTCGCGCTCTGCGGCTGCGGGGGCTCCGACGATTCGGGCCCCGCGCCAACGCCGGACACCCCGCTCGCCGCCGCCCTGGCCTCGGTCGGCGGCGGGGGCGAGAACGGCTCGCTCGGGGTCGGGTGGGCCGAGCCGCGTCTGGTCGACGGGATCGGCGCCGGCCCGGATGTGATCGCGGCGGCGCTCGGCCCCAACGCCGCCAGCGTGATCGAGTCGTCGGCGCAGCTGCGCCGACGCTTCGAGCTCGACCCGCTTCGCGCCCGCAGGCTGGTCTCGGTCGGCGGCTCGTACGCCTTCGGGCTGCGGCTCGACGGGCCCGCCGCCCCGCGGCTCGAGCGCGCGCTGTACGCCGCCGGGGGCCGCGAGCGCGAGGTCGGCTCCGGGGTGGGGCTCGACGTCGGCGGCTACGCGTCGGTCCCCGACCCGTTGCTTCGCGCCGGGATCCTCGGGCTCGGGGCGCGCGACGCGTTCGGGGGGCGCTCGGTGGTCCTGGCGATTTCGGACACGGCTCGCGCGGCGCTGCTCGGCCATGGCGGCAGGCTGATCGAACAGCCGATCTACGCGGCCGCCGCGGACTGCCTCGGCGAGCGGATCGTGGCCGCGCGACTGACCCCCGCGAAGCTGCTGCTCTCGACCGAGCTCGGCTTCGAGCAGGTGGCGATCGGCATCACCGGCGACCGCGAGATCATCTGCGCTCTCGGCTACTCGGCCGAGCGCATCGACGAGGTCGCCGCGACGATGCGGCGCTCGCTCGCCCTCGACGCGACCGAGCCGCGCACCGACCGGCCGATCTCCGACTACTTGAGCGCGGCCAGCATCAGCACCGAGGAGCGTGACGGGATCGCGATCGCTCGCGCCGAGCTCACGCGGGCCCAGGGAACCGAGCCGGGCTTCGTCTTCGACACGATCGCCCGCGGCAGCCTCGCCGAGCTGATCACCGGTCGCTGAGCGCGCCTTCGAAGGCATCGCGAGCGGCCGCCCCGCGCACGCAGAACACGACCCGCTCCAGCCCGCTGCCAGCCTCCAGATGACGCTCGACCACGGCGGCCTCGATCGCCGCCGCCTCGTCGAGCGGGAAGCCGCCCACCCCGGTGCCGAACGCGACCAAGGCGAGTGAGCGCGCGCCGAGCTGGTCGGCGAGCGCCAGCGCGCTCTCGCTCGCGCGGCCGATCGCCTCGGCCGAGGTCGGACCGCCGAGGTGCATCGTCGCGGCGTGGATCACCCAGCGGCAGGGCAGCTCGCCGCCTCCGGTGGCGACCGCGCCCCCGAGCTGGATCGGGGCCAGCTCGTCGCTCTCGGCCTGGATCGCCGGCCCGCCGGCGCGCGAGATTGCGCCGGCGACCCCGCCGCCGTGGCGCAGATCGGTGTTCGCTGCGTTCGTGATCGCGTCGACCTCCAGCGCGGTGATGTCGGCGTCGAGCACCTCGATCGTGGCCATCGCGCGACACGCTAGCGCCGCCTCAGCCGCTCAGCCCGGCGACCACGCTCAACACGCCGGCGACGCCGGCGGCGCCGAGCGCGAGCCGGTGGTGGGACTCCGCGTCGAGGCGGCGGAAGGCGGCCGCGCCGACCCGATGCCCGATCAGCACGGCCGGTACGCAGGCGAGCGCGAGCCAGAGCTCGGGCAGCGCGTCCGCGGCCCCGGCGCCGAGCACGAGCAATGGCGCCGCGAGGCCGCTGAGCCCGAGCAGCGCCGCGGCGAGCGTGTCGCGCAGGGCCGAGCCGCGCAGCCCGAGGCGGGTCAGCACGAGGACGACCGCCGGCCCGTTGACGCTCACCGAGGTGGTCAGGGCGCCGGCCGCGAAACCGCCTCCGAGCTCGAGCGCCGGGCGGCGAGCGGGCGCGGATGAGGGGTGCGGGCCGCCGAGCGCCTGAAGTGCCGCGGCGCCGATCACGACCACTCCGACCGCGAGCTGCAGCGCCGACCGGTCGGCGTGAGTGACGATCCAGGCGCCCGCGAGCATCCCCGGGATCGCCGCGGCGACGATCAGCGCGACCGGGCGTCGAGCGACCTCGACCCGACGGCGCTCACCGAACAGAACGAGGCAGCTGATCGCGACCGCCAGCAGCGCGACCAGGGTAACCGCGCGCTCAGGGGGCAACGCCGCGAACGCCGCCGGCGCGACGAAGAAGGCGAAGCCGAACCCGATCGCGGCTTGGACTCCGATCCCGAGGGTCACCGCGGCGAGCAGGAGCAGATCGAGCGCGCTCACCCGACGAGCATAGCCTTGACAAAAGCTATACCCTCGGGGGGTATATGGAGACGACGGCGGCGCAGCACTCACACGGGGCGCACGAGATGCCCAGCGGAGGCACCGCGCTTACCCGGCTGGCGATCGACGCGACCCTGCACTGCCTGACCGGATGCGCGATCGGGGAGATCGCCGGCATGGCGATCGGGACCGCGGCGGGCTTCTCGAACGGGGGCACGGTCGTGCTCTCGATCGTGCTGGCCTTCGCGTTCGGGTATGGGCTCACGAGCCTGCCGCTCCTGCGCGCGGGGCTGCCGGTCCGCCGCGTCGCCGGCGTCGCGTTCGCGTCCGACACGCTGAGCATCACGACGATGGAGATCGTCGACAACGCGATCGTGCTCGCGGTCCCGGGCGCGATGGAGGCCGGGCTCGGCACGCTGCTGTTCTGGGGCAGCCTCTCGTTCGCGCTCGCGATCGCCGGCGCGCTGACCGTCCCGGTCAACCGCTGGTTGCTGGCGCGCGGGAAGGGCCACGCCGCGGTCCACGAGACCGGCATCCACGGCGGCCTGCCGCCGAAGGTGGTCGGGGCGCTGGCCGCGCTCGCGTTCGCGTTCGGCGCCGGGGTGCTGCTCGGGGAGTTCGTGATCGGCTGACGGGGGAGAAATCGGGCGAGCGGCGACCTCATCGAGGTATCGCCACCGTCGACGACCACGCCCGCGATCTCGCCGCCGAGCTGCGACTGCGGCTGATCGACCGCCGGCGCGCCGATGCCGCGGCGGGCGCCCCCGCCACCGGGCTCGAGCGGGCCGTGCGCGGGCTCGTCGACGAGGCGGCCGCGGTGCTCTCCACCGGCCGCCGCGAGCAGATCGCCGAGCTGATCCTGCGCGACACGGTGGGGCTCGGGCCGCTCGAGGAACTGCTCGCCGACGACGAGGTCGAGGAGGTGATGGTCAACGGCCATCGCTCCGTCTACGTCGAGCGCCGTGGCCGGATCGTGCGCGACCGAGGTCGAGTTCGAGTCCGAGCAGGCGCTGCGCGACGCGATCGAGCGCATCCTGGCGCCGGTCGGCCGCCGCGTCGACGAGCTCAGCCCGATGGCCGACGCGCGCCTCGCGGACGGCTCGCGCGTGAACGTCGTGATCCCGCCGCTCGCGGTCGATGGGCCGGTGCTCTCGGTGCGGCGTTTCACCGCGGTTCGCCCCGACCCAGAGCGGCTCATCGCCGGCGGGACGCTTACCCCCGGGCTCGCCGAACTGCTGCGCGAGGCGGTCGAGGCGCGGCGCAGCATGGTCGTCTCCGGCGGCACGGGATCGGGCAAGACGACGCTGCTGAACGCGCTCTCGAGCTGGATCGACCCGGCCGAGCGGGTGGTGACGATCGAGGACGCGGCCGAGCTGCGCCTGCGCCAGCCGCATGTGGTCCGGCTCGAGAGCCGGCCGCCGTCGGTCGAGGGCCGCGGCGCGGTCACGATCCGCGACCTGCTGCGAAACGCGCTGCGCATGCGCCCCGACCGGATCGTGATCGGCGAGGTCCGAGGCGCCGAGGCGCTCGACCTGCTCACCGCGCTCAACACCGGCCACGACGGGGTGCTGTCGACCGTGCACGCGAACTCGCCCGAGGACGCCCTGCGCCGGCTCGAGACCCTGGCGCTGATGGCAGGAGTCGGGCTCCCGCACGAAGCGATCCGCGACCAGCTCGCGCGCGGCGTCGAGCTGGTCGTCCACATGGCGCGTGCGGACGCCGGGCGGCGGGTGGTGACCGAGGTCGACGAGGTGACCCGCGCCGCGGCCGGGGTCGGGGTGCGCGAGCTCTGGAGGGGCGGGTGAGCGCCGCCGCGACGCTGCGGATCCTCGCCGCGGCGCTCGCCGGCGGCCTGATGGCGCTGGCGGTGCGCGAGGCGGCGCTGGCCGCGCCCGGGGCCGGGCGCTGGCTCGCGACGGCGATCGAGCCGCTGCGCCGCGCGGGACGCGAGGGGAGCGCCCCGACCGAGCTCGAGCGACGTCGGCTCGCCGTCGTCGGAACCGTGGCGTCCTTTGCGGCGGCGCTGATCATCCTCGGTCCCGGACTCGCGCCGTTCGCCGCTGTCGCCGGGCCGGCCGGCGCTGCATGGGCGGTCTCCGCGCGGCGCGCCGCCTACCGTCGCGCCGTCGATCGCGGCCTCGCGGGGGTGGCGATCGCGGTCGCCGATGCGCTCGAAGTGGGGCGCTCGCCGCGGGCGGCGCTCGCTGCGGCCCCGGCCTCGCTCGAGGGCCCGCCGGCACGCGAGCTCGAGCGGGTCCGCGCCGAGCTCGGGCTCGGCGCCCCGACCCGGGTCGCGCTCGCGGGCCTGCGCCGCCGCGTCGACTCACCTCGCGTCGACGCGTTCGCGACCGCGCTGCTGTCCGAGCAGCTCGCCGGCGGCGACCTTGCACGCCTGTTGCGGCGGTTCGCCGCCGCGGCGGCCGATCGCGACCGGACCGAGGCCGATGCCCGATCGGCGACCGCCCAGGCTCGGTTCACTGGCCTGCTGGTCGTCGCCATGCCGGCGGGCGCGGCGGTGCTGGCCGAGCTGCTCGACCCGGGGTTCGTCGGCGGGTTGCTCGGCGACCCCGCCGCAGCAAGCCTGCTCGCCTGCGCCGCGGCGCTGCAGCTCGCCGGCTTCTTCGCGATCCGGAGGTTGAGCAGGGTGGGGGAGGGATGACGGCGGTGCTCGCCGCGCTCGCGGTGCTGCTGGTCTTCGCCGCCGCATGGGAGCTCGCCGGCGGTGCCGGCGAGCGGATCGCGCCGCTGGCCTCGCGCGCGATCGCGACGCTCTCGGGCGGTCGCGCCGGGTCGCTGGCCGAGCTCGGCGGGCGGCTCGGGCTGCCGGGGCGGATCGAACGGGCCGGCGTCGTTGGCGCCGACCCGCGCGCGGTGGTCGCGGCGAAGCTTGCCGGGGCGTTCGCCGGCGTCCTGGTCGGAGCGCTCGTCGTCCCGGTGCTCGGCGCGAGGCTCGCGATCGCGGCGTTCGCCGGCCTCGTGGTCGCCGGGTTTCTCGCCCCGGATGCGTGGCTCGAGCGGGCGGCGATCGCGCGCCGGCGGCGGTTCGTCGCCGCGCTGCCCGACGCTCTCGACCTGCTCGCGGTCGGGGCCGCGTCCGGGCGTGACCCCGCCAGCGGTTTGGCCACGATCGCAGCGACCGGCGCCGCCGGGCCCCTGACCGGCGAGCTGGCGCGCACGGTCGCCGAGGTCGAGTGCGGACGGCCGCTGCGCGACGCGCTCGCCGCCCTGCGCCGCCGCGTCCCAGGGGCCGAGGTCGGGGCGCTGGCGGCCGCGCTCGAGCGCTCGCGCACCTACGGCTCCCCGCTCGCCGATCAGCTGCACCTGCAGGCGACCGGGCTGCGGCGAGCGGCGCGGCGGCGGATCGAGGACCGCGCGGCGCGCTCGGCGCCGAAGATCCAGCTCGTCGTCGCGCTCGTCCTCGTGCCCTCGGTCCTGTTGGCGCTCGCCGCCGCGCTGGTCGCCCACTCGGACGAACTGCTCGGCCAGTTCTGAGCCGGCGATAGGTTGGGCCCGATTCCAACCAGGAGGCGAGATGCTGATCGTGATCGGGAGGGTGGCTTGCGCCGAAGGCAAGCGCGACGAGCTGATCGGGCTGATGCGGGAGATGCAGGACGCGTCGCGGGCCGAGCCCGGATGCCTGCGCTACGGCTTCTACGCGGCGGTCGAGGACCCGAACGAGTTCATCGCGGTCGAGGAGTGGGAGTCGGTCGCGGCGCTCCGCGACCACTTCGCCACCGACAGCCTCGCGCGGTTCGCCGCCGGGCTCGGCGAGGCGGTCGCCCGCCGCCCAGAGGTCGCGATCCATTCGATCGGCGCGACCAATCAGTTCCCGGACCTCGAGGGGCTCGAGCAATAGACTGCGCCGCGTGCAAGCGGGAAGCGACGCGCTGCGTGGCGGGATCGACCTCGGCGGGACGAAGATCCAGGCCGCGATCGTCAGCCCGGCCGGGGAGGTCTCCGGCGAGGCGCGGCGCCAGACGCCGACCAAGGGCGGGCCCGCGGACGTCGCCCACGAGATGGCGCAGGCGCTGATCGAGGCGGCGGACGCCGCCGGGGTGCAGACCGACTCGCTCGCCGGCGTCGGCGTCGGCTCGCCCGGTAACTCCAACGAGCAGACCGGTGACGTCTCCGAGGCGGGCAACCTGCCCGGCTGGGACGGCAGCTTCCCGCTCGGCTCGACTCTCTCCGAGGCACTCGGCGCTCCGGTGCGGGTCGCCAACGACGTCGACGTCGCCACGAACGCCGAGTTCAAGCTCGGCGCCGGCCAGCCCTACGACTCGATCCTCGGCGTCTTCTGGGGCACCGGGGTCGGCGGCGGCCTGATCCTCGACGGCAAGCGCTGGACCGGCCGCGGGGCGGCCGGCGAGATCGGCCACATGGTGGTCGAGCGCGGCGGCGCGCGCTGTCCGTGCGGTCGGCGCGGCTGCATGGAGGCCTACGCGGGCCGCGGGGCGATGGAGGCGAAGGCGCGCCAGGAACATGACAACGGCGTCAAGACCGACCTGTTCAAGATCATGAAGAAGCGCGACAAGGACCGGCTCTCCTCGAGCGTCTGGGACCACGCGCTGCGCCAGAACGACGCCCTCGCCGAGGAGCTGATCGACCGGGCCCTCAAGGCGCTCGGCGCCGGGGTCGCATCCGCCGTCAACCTGCTCGACCCCGACGCGGTGATCATCGGCGGCGGCCTCGGGGTCCGGTTCGGCGAGCCGTACGTCGAGAAGATCCGCCACCGGATGCACCCGCACCTGTTCGTCTCCGACGACCCGCCGCCGATCCACCTCGCCCAACTCGGCGACCTCGGCGGGGCGATCGGCGCGTCGTTGTTGTTCGACGACTAGTCGATCTGGCACCGCGCACGCCCGGACGCGGAAGCAGCATGAAAAGTCCGCGGCGTAGCCGCGGACAATTGATTCAGGCGCGAGGAGTGGCGCGAGTTATTCAGGCAGCCACGGCTTGCGCCAGCCGCCGTGGCCGGTGAGCAGGTGGCTGGCCGACTCCGGCCCCCAGCTGCCCGGGTCGTAGACCTCGACCGGGGGCGGGTCGTCGAGCAGCGGCTGGACGATGCGCCAGGTCTCATCGATCGCCTCGAAGTTCGGGAACAGCTCCGGGTTGCCGCGCAGCGCGTCGCGCAGCAGCCGCTCGTAGGGCTCGGGTTGGTCTGAGTCCTGCTGCTCGAACAGCAGGTCGAGGTGGACGCGGTGCAGTGCGTCCTCGCCCGCCTTCTTGGCCATCAGGCAGATCTCGGCGCCCGGCTCGGGCTTCACCCGGACGATCAGCTCGTCGGGGTCGGGGATCATCCGACCGCCGATCCCCAGCCGCGGCGGGCGCTTGAACACCACCCGGACCTCGGTCGCCTCGACCGGCATCGCCTTGCCGGCGCGGAAGTAGAACGGGACCCCGGCCCAGCGCCAGTTGTCGATCTCGAGCTTGAGGGCGGCGAAGGTCTCCGTCTGCGAGTCCGGGGCGACGCCCTCGACCTCGCGGTAGCCGCGGTACTGCCCGCGGATGTAGCGGCTCGGGTCGGCGGCGGGAATCGCGCGGAACAGGTCGGTCTTGCGGTCGCGGATCGCGTCGTGGTCATCCACGTTCGCCGACGGCGGCTCCATCGCGACCAGCGCGAGCGTCTGCAGCAGGTGGTTCTGGACGACGTCGCACAGGGCGCCGACCGGGTCGTAGAAGCTGCCGCGGTCCTCGACCCCGAAGTCCTCGAGCATCGTGATCCGAACCGAATCGACGTAGCGGTGGTTCCAGACCGGTTCGAGGATCGCGTTGGCGAAGCGCAGGTAGAGGATGTCCATCACGGGCTCCTTGCCGAGGAAGTGGTCGATCCGCAGGATCTGCTCCTCCCGGAGCACCTCGCGCAGCTCGTCGTTCAGCGCCCGCGCCGACTCGCGGTCGTGCCCGAACGGCTTCTCCAGCACCACCCTCGCCTCCTCGGTCAGCCCGGCCTTCGCGAGGTGCTTGACCACCATTCCGAACAGCGACGGCGGGATCTCGAGGTAGAAGACGGCCTGCTCGTACTCGCCCATCTCCTCGGCCAGCAGCGTGTAGAGCTCGTCCTCGTCGAACTCGCCCTGAACGTAGTCGAGCCGTTCCTCGAGCCGGGCGATCGCCTCCTGGTCCGGGCTCTCGACCTTCGCCTCGATCGCCTCGCGCGCGTGGCCCTCGAGCTCCTCCTCGTCCCACTTGTTGCGCGCGATCCCGATCACGCGCCGGCAGTTGAGCTCATGACGAGTCTCGAGCTGGTAGAGGGCCTCGAAGGTCATCTTCCGGGCGAGGTCTCCGGTGATCCCGAAGATCACGAGGATGTCGGCTTCGGTTGCCATCCCGACCGCAGACTAGTCACAGACGCGATCGGCTTAGTATCCGCGCCATGCAGTTGGGCATGGTCGGTCTCGGGCGCATGGGCGCGAACCTCGTTCGCCGGCTGATGCGCGACGGCCACGAGTGCGTCGTCTTCGACGTCAACCCCGACGCGGTGGCGACCCTGGCCGGAGAGGGCGCGACGGGCGCCGACTCGCTCGACGACTTCGTCGCCAAGCTGGAGAAGCCGCGCGCCGCGTGGGTCATGGTCCCGGCGGGCGAGATCACCGAGAGCACCGTGAACGAGCTCGCTGCGAAGCTCGAGGCCGGCGACGCGATCATCGACGGCGGCAACTCCTACTACCGCGACGACATCCGCCGCTCGCGCAAGTTCGCCGACGCCGGGATCGATTACATCGACTGCGGCACCAGCGGCGGAGTCTTCGGGCTCGACCGCGGCTACTGCCTGATGATCGGCGGCCCGGACGAGGCGGTCCAGCGACTCGACCCGATCTTCGCGACGATCGCCCCGGGCGTCGACTCGGCCGAGCGCACGCCGGGCCGCGACGGCGAGGTCTCGACCGCCGAGAACGGCTACCTCCACTGCGGCCCCAGCGGCGCCGGGCACTTCGTGAAGATGGTCCACAACGGGATCGAGTACGGGGTGATGGCCGCCTACGCGGAGGGCCTCAACATCCTCAAGAACGCCGACGCCGGCCTGCACGAGCGCGAGGCCGACGCCGAGACCGCGCCGCTCACCGACCCCGACTTCTACAAGTACGAGCTCGACATCCCCGAGGTCGCCGAGGTCTGGCGCCGCGGGAGCGTGATCGGCTCCTGGCTGCTCGATCTGACCGCAGCCGCGCTCGCCGCGTCGCCGACCCTGGATGAGTTCGAGGGCCGCGTCTCGGACTCCGGCGAGGGGCGCTGGACCTCGATCGCCGCGATCGAGGAGGGCGTGCCGGCGCCGGTGCTGAGCTCGGCGCTCTACTCGCGCTTCGCCTCGCGCGACCTCGACGACTTCGCCGACAAGGTGCTGTCGGCCATGCGCAAGCAGTTCGGCGGCCACGACGAGAAGCAGCCTTAGGGCCGGCGGATGGCGTGACCGAGGAGGTCCTCGCCGATGCCGAGGCGGCCGCCGCGCGCGGCGCCGAGCTCATCGCAGCGGCGGCGCGGCGCGCGATCGACGACCGCGACAGCTTCTCGCTCGCGGTCAGCGGGGGCCATGCGCCGTGGCGCATGTTCGAGCTGCTCGGCTACCACGACCTCGACTGGGACGCGATCGAGCTGTTCCAGGTCGACGAGCGGGTCGCGCCCGAAGGTGACGATGACCGCAACCTGACCCACCTGCTCGCGAGCCTGCCGCCCGCCGCGCACGCGAGCGTTCGCCCGATGCCGGTCGACGCCCCGGACCTCGAGCTCGGCGCCGCCCATTACGCGGAGATCCTGCCGGCCCTCGACCTCGTCCACCTCGGCCTCGGGCCCGACGGCCACACCGCCTCCCTGGTCCCGGGCGACCCGGTGCTCGAGGTCACGGACCGGCTCGTCGCTCTCACCGGCGAGTACCAGGGCCGCCGTCGGATGACGCTCACCTACCCGGCGATCGAGGCCGCCCGCTCGGTGCTCTGGCTGGTCACGGGGGCCGACAAGCCCGATGGCCTGGCGAAGCTGCGGGCCGGCGACCCCTCGGTCCCGGCGGGCCGCGTTCGGGCCCGCGACGCCACCCTCCTGGTCAGCGCCGAGGCAACCGGCTAGAGCGTCGTGTGCTCGACCTCGTCGCCGCGGGCGACGAGGACGTCGGCGACCAGGGCGGGGGGAAGAGGCCGTGGTCGACGACCCCGGGGGTGGCCGACAGGCGCGCCGCCAGCAGGATCGGATCGCCGACCTCGCCGCGGTAGTCGGCGATCAGGCCGCCGTCGGGGACGGGCCGGTGTCCGGGCGCAACTCGGCGTCGCCGAGCGCGCGCAGGGTCGAGCGCCAGCCCGAAGCGATGCAGCTCGAGCGGGATCGGGGCGCCGATCTCCGCGACCGTCTTCGACGAGTCGGCGATCACGACGAACCGGTCGGCCGCTGCGGCGACGATCTTCTCGCGCGTGTGCGCGCCGCCGCCGCCCTTGACCAACCAGCCGTCCGGGGCGATCTGGTCAGCGCCGTCGATCGCGATATCGAGGCGGTCGAGCCGGTCGAACTCCTCGACCGGGATGCCGAGCGAGCGCGCCTGCTCGGTGGTCGCGACCGAGGTCGCGACGCAGCGGATCGAGACGCCGCGCGCCGCGATCGCCGGCAGCAGATGGGCGACGGTCGAACCCGTCCCGAGCCCGACGACCATCCCGTCGACGACCAGTTCGGCGGCCACGTCGGCGGCGCGCTTCTTTTCGTCATCGTGGCTCACGGCCGACATCTAACCCCATCGCCCGCTTCCGTACCGCCCTCGTTAGGCTGAGGTCGATGGCCCCAGAGGAGCAGTCCTTCGACGAGTTCGACGAGCTCGCCGTGAACACGATCCGCACGCTCGCGATCGATGCGATCCAGAAGGCGAACTCGGGCCACCCGGGGACGCCGATGGCGCTCGCCCCGGTCGCCTACGTCCTCTGGCAGCGCTTTCTGCGCTTCGACCCGGCGCAACCGATCTGGCCGAACCGCGACCGCTTCGTCCTCTCGGCGGGGCACGCCTCGATGCTGCTCTACGCGCTGCTGCATCTCGCGGGGGTGAGGGCGGTCGACTCCGACTACGAGGTCGAGGGCCGTGAGTCGATCACGCTCGACGACATCAAGAGCTTCCGCCAGCTCGACTCGAAGGCCGCCGGCCACCCCGAGTACCGCTGGGCCTCCGGGGTCGAGACGACCACCGGCCCGCTCGGCCAGGGCGTCGCGACCTCCGTCGGGATGGCCGTTGCGTCGAAATGGCAAGGCGGCCCACTTCAACCGGCCCGGGTTCGAGCTGTTCGACTTCGACACCTACGTGATCTGCGGCGACGGCGACCTCATGGAGGGCGTCTCCCACGAGGCCGGCTCGTTCGCCGGCCACCAGCGCCTCGACAACCTCTGCTGGATCTACGACAGCAACCGGATCTCGATCGACGGCGACACCGAGATCACCTACGAGGACGACGTCGCCCGCCGCTTCGAGGCCTACGGCTGGAACGTGACCACGGTCGCCGACGCGAACAGCTTCGTCGAGATCACCCGCGCCCTCGACGGCTTCAAGGCGACCGAGGACCGCCCGACCCTGATCATCGTCGACAGCCACATCGGCTACGGCTCGCCGCACAAGCAGGACACGGCCGCCGCCCACGGCGAGCCGCTCGGCGACGAGGAGGTGCGCGAGACGAAGCGCTTCTACGGCTGGCCCGAGGATGCCGAGTTCCTCGTCCCCGACGAGGTCCGCGAGCGCTTCGCCGAGGGCATCGGCGCCCGCGGCGCCGAGCACAGCGCCGCCTGGCAGCGCAGCCTGGTCGGCTACGAGCGCGAGCACGAGTCGCTCGAGCGACAGATCGGGGCGATGCAGCGGCGCGAGCTGCCCGAGGGCTGGGACCGCGACGTGCCCTTCGTTCGAGGCCGACGAAAAGGGGATCGCCACCCGCAAGGCGTCGAACCAGGTCCAGAACGCGATCGCCGCCAACGTCCCGTGGCTGCTCAGCGGCTCGGCCGACCTGACCGACTCGACCTCGGTCCGCCTCGACGAGAAGCTCAGCGGCGGCGACTTCCAGCCCGACAACCGGGCCGGCCGCCAGCTTCACTACGGGATCCGCGAGCACGAGTCGGCGGCGATCTCGAACGGACTCTCGCTCTCGAAGCTGCGCCCGTCGTGGTCGACGTACCTGACCTTCTCCGATTACGCGCGCCCCGCGATCCGGCTGTCGGCGCTGATGGAGATCCCGGTGATCCACATCTTCACGCACGACTCGATCGGCCTCGGCGAGGACGGCCCGACCCACCAGCCGGTCGAGCAGCTCGCCTCGCTTCGCGCCGTCCCGGGGCTCAACGTGATCCGCCCCTGCGACGCGAACGAGGTCGCCGAGGCGTGGCGTGTGATCATGGAGGCCGACCACCTGCCGACCGCGCTGGTCCTGACCCGCCAGGACGTCCCGGTGATCGACCGCACCAGGTACGCGGGCGCCGACGGCCTGCGCCGCGGCGGCTACGTGCTCGCCGACGCCGACGGCGGCGATCCGGAGCTGATCCTGGTCGCGACCGGGCTCGGAGGTCGCGCTCGCGGTCGAGGCGCACGAGAAGCTGGCCGCCGACGGGGTCCGCTCGCGCGTCGTCAGCCTGCCGTCGTTCCACCTCTTCGACACCCAGGACCAGGCCTACCGCGACTCGGTCCTGCCGCCGTCGGTGACCGCGCGGATCTCGATCGAGGAGGCGTCGACGCTCGGCTGGGACCGCTACGTCGGCGCGGACGGCGAGCGGATCGGCATGCACACGTTCGGCTCCTCGGCGCCGCTCAAGGACGTGCTCACCGAGTTCGGGTTCACGCCCGAGAAGGTGGTCGAAACGGCGAAGGCAATGCTCTCGCCGTGACCCGAACAACGAGCAACGAGCAACCCGGAAGGAATTCGCATGAAGCCAACCCAAGCGCTCCACGACCTCGGCCAAAGCCTCTGGGTCGACAACATCACCCGGACGATGCTCGACGATGGCACCCTCGCCGGCTACATCGACGAGCTCTCGGTCACCGGGCTGACCTCGAACCCGACCATCTTCGACAAGGCGATCGGCTCCGGCTCGGCCTACGACGACCAGGTCGCCGAGCTCAGCGCCAAGGGAATCGAGGGCGAGGCGCTGTTCTTCGAGCTCGCGCTGACCGACCTGCGCCGCGCCGCCGCGCTGTTCAAGGGCGTGCACGAGCGGACCACGATCGACGGCCGCGTCTCGCTCGAGGTCTCGCCGAAGCTCGCTGACGACGCCGCCGCGACGATCCAGCAGGCGGCCGAGCTCTACGGCCGCGCGGAGGAGAACTTCTTCATCAAGATCCCCGGCACCGAGGCGGGCCGCAAGGCGATCGAGGAGACGATCTTCGCCGGGATCCCGGTCAACGTCACGCTGCTGTTCTCGGCCGAGCAGTACCTCGGCGCTGCCGACGCCTACATGCGGGGGCTCGAGCGCCGGGTCGAGGCGGGGCTCAACCCGGACGTGGCTTCGGTCGCCTCGGTGTTCGTCAGCCGCTGGGACGGGGCGGTGATGGAGACGGTCCCCGACGAACTGCGCGACAAGCTCGGGCTCGCGGTCGGCGGGCGCACCTATACGGCCTACCGGAAGCTGCTCGACTCCGACCGCGCGATGCGGCTGCGCAACGAGGGGGCCAAGGCGCAGCGGCTGCTCTGGGCCAGCACCGGGACCAAGGACCCGAACGCCTCCGACGTCCTCTACATCGAGGGCCTGGCGTCGCCGTTCACGGTCAACACGATGCCCGAGAAGACCCTGAAGGCGTTCGCCGACCACGGCACGGTCGGCGACACGCTGCCGCTGGACGGCGGCGACGCCGAGCAGACGCTGAAGGCGTTCAACGACGCCGGGATCGACACCGACGCGCTCGCCACCAAGCTCCAGGAGGACGGCGCGCGGGCGTTCGTGGACTCCTGGAACGAGCTGCTCGACACGATCGCCGCCCAGCAGCCCTCCGCCGCCTGAGATCGCCGGGCCGTGGCGACCTGATTCGATAGGTCGCGTGAGCACGCTGCGCCAGCTGGACTCGTTCGAGGCCCTCGAGCGCCACCATGCCGAGGTCGCGCCACGACACCTGCGCGAGCTGTTCGCCGCCGACCCCGAGCGCGGCACCGCGCTCAGCGTCGAGGCCTGCGGCCTGTACCTGGACTACTCGAAGAACCGGGTCACGGCCGAGACGATCGAGTTGCTCGCCGCGCTCGCCGCCGACCGCGGCCTCGCCGAACGCCGCGAGGCGATGTTCCGCGGCGAGCACATCAACGTCTCCGAGGATCGGGCGGTCCTGCACGTCGCGCTGCGGATGCCGCGCGAGCGCTCGTTGGTGGTCGACGGCGTCGACGTCGTCAAGGAGGTCCACGAGGTGCTCGACCGGATGGGCGCCTTCGCCGAGCGGCTCCGCTCCGGCGAGTGGAAGGGCCACACGGGCAAGCCGATCCGCAACGTGATCAACATCGGGATCGGCGGTTCGGATCTCGGCCCGGTGATGGCCTACGAGGCCCTGCGCTTCTACTCGCGCCGTGACATGACGTTCCGATTCGTCTCCAACGTCGACGGCACCGACTTCGCCGAGGCGACCCGCGACCTCGACCCTGAGGAGACCCTGTTCGTCGTCTCCTCGAAGACCTTCACGACGCTGGAGACGATGACCAACGCGCGCACCGCGCGCGAGTGGTCGCTGGCCGGACTCGGCGGCGACGAGTCCGCGGTCGCCAAGCACTTCGTCGCCGTCTCCACCAACGCCGAGGGCGTCGCCGAGTTCGGGATCGACACCGACAACATGTTCGGGTTCTGGGAGTGGGTGGGGGGCCGGTACTCGATGGACTCGGCGATCGGCCTCTCGACCATGCTCGCGATCGGGCCCGAGGCGTTCGGCGAGATGCTGGCCGGCTTTCACGCCGTCGACGAGCACTTCCGCGAGGCGCCGACGACCGAGAGCCTGCCCGCGCTGATGGGGCTGCTGGGGGTCTGGTACGGAGACTTCTTCGGTGCTCAGACGGTCGCGGTGCTGCCGTATGAGCAGTACCTGAAGCGCTTCCCGGCCTACCTCCAGCAGCTGACGATGGAGTCGAACGGCAAGCACGTCACCCTCGACGGCGAGCCGGTCGACTACGAGACCGGCGCCGTCTACTGGGGCGAGCCGGGCACCAACGGCCAGCACTCCTTCTACCAGCTGATCCACCAGGGGACGAAGCTGATCCCGTGCGACCTGATCGGCTTCTACGAGGCGCTCAACCCGCTGGGCG
Organism: uncultured Solirubrobacterales bacterium; assembly: GCA_963828755.1. Lineage (GTDB taxonomy): Bacteria > Actinomycetota > Thermoleophilia > Solirubrobacterales > 70-9 > WHSW01. The sequence goes on from CAWHFY010000014.1 coordinate 27,120, forward strand.
AGCACCACGACCTTCTCCTGTCCAACGTCTTCGCCCAGGGCGAGGCGCTCGCCTTCGGCAAGACGCCCGACGACGTCCGCGCCGAGGGGACACCCGAGTGGCTCGTCCCGCACCGCGTCTTCGAGGGCAACCGACCGACGAACACGATCCTCGCCCGGCGGCTCGACCCGCGCACGCTCGGCAGCCTCGTCGCGCTCTATGAGCACTCGGTCTTCACTCAGGGCACCGTGTGGGGGATCGACTCGTTCGACCAGTGGGGCGTCGAGCTCGGCAAGGTGCTCGCGAAGCGGATCATCCCCGAGCTGCAGGGCGACGCCGAGCTCGATCACGACAGCTCGACCAACGAGCTGATCCGCCGCTACCGGGCCAATCGCACCGGTGATTAGCGCTCTGCTGTTTGACATCGACGGGACGCTGCTGTCGACCGGCGGCGCGTCGGATCGCGCCTGGCATCGGGCGTTCCTGGAGCTGCACGGGGTCGAGGTCGACGTCCCGGCCTACACCGGCAAGGGCGTCCCCGACCCGGAGGTCGGCCTGCAGTGCTTTCGCGCCGTGATCGGGCGCGAGCCGGAGGGCGACGAGATGGGGAAGCTGATGGCGCTGCGCCAGAGCTACCTCGCCGAGGAGGTCGAGAGCTCGCCCGGCTACCGGGTGATGCCCGGTGTCGTCGAGCTGCTCGAGCGGCTCACCGGCGAGGGCCGCCTGGTCGGGCTGATCACCGGCAACACCGAGCCGGCCGCGCACACGAAGCTCGCCCGGGGCGACCTCAACCGCTTCTTCGCGTTCGGTGGCTACGGCTCCGACGCCAACGCCCGGGTGGACGTCTGCCGCAAGGCGCTCGACCGCGCCGCGGTCGCCGCCGGCGGGCAGCTCGACCGCGGCGGGTCGATCGCGACCGGCGACACGCCGCTCGACGTCGAGGCCGGGCATGGGGCCGGGATCCGGGTCTTGAGCGTCGCCACCGGCGGCTACTCGGTCGAGCAGCTGACCGACGCGGGCGGAGACTGGGTCGTCCCGAGCCTCGCCGATGGCCCGCTTCCGTTCTGAGCTGATCGCGGTCCTCGCCGCGCCCGCGCTAGCCGACCACGACCTTCCCGCGGAAGCCGTGGATCGTGCAGTGGTACTTGAACGTGCCCCCGGTCCTTGAACTTGAGCGAGTACGAGCCCGAGGCGCTGGTCGGCGAGTGCTCGCCGAGCTTGGCGAAGGTGACGTTGTGCGGCGCGTTGCTGTCCCAGGTCCAGCGCACCTTGGCGCCCTTCGAGACCTTGACCTTCGACGGCGAGAAGGCGTAGTTGTTGATCGAGTCGCCGGTGATCGTCACCTTCGGCTTCGCCGCGGCCGTCGCCGGCAGCGCGAGCGCCGCGACCGCCGCGGCGAGCACGGCGAGTCCCCTCGGGCTGGTCATCTCTGCGATCTCCTTCGCATTGCCTGCACCCGGTTATACGGGCGGCGCACGGCGATGGTTCGATCGGGAGAGGCGCGAGGGGCGCCGACCACGCGTTGCGGCGCGGTCGGCTGACCGAAACCGGCGCCGACCGGGCGCCCCGGCCTCGCCGGCCCGGTCTTGCCGACCCTGCCGCTACTCGGCGGGCGCCTCCGGCGGCTCGTCCGCGGCGCGGACCTTCGTCGAAACGCACTTGCCGAAGGCGTTGCGATGGTTCGCGTTGGTGCCGTAGGTCGTCGCGAACCCCTCCGGGTCGAGCGTGCGCTCGGCGCGGCACTCCTGCGCGGCGTTGTGGATCTCTTCCGGGGTGGCGTCGGCGACCACGTCGTCGCCGCGACCGGCCCGGATGCAGTCGCGCATCGCGTGCTTGCCCCAAAGCGCCTTGAACGCGGCCGAATCGGCCTTCTTCTGCGCCGCGCAGAGCTTCGCGGCGGCGCTCGCACCGTGGTTGGGCTGTCCACCGGGATCCGCTCCGGCCGGCGCTGAGACCGCCAGCGCCGCCAGCGAGGCGACGATCGCCATCGTCCTGATTCGCATTGGTCCTCCTTGGTTCTCTGATCCGAGGCGGACATGGCGCCCGCCATCCATCGGATCGACAACGCCGGTGCAGACCGTAAGTCAGGACCTATCGTCTGGCCGCACGGTCAGGCGCGGACGAGCTTCTTGTAGGTGATCCGGTGCGGGCGGTCGGCGGCGGCGCCGAGGCGCTCGCGGCGGTTCTCCTCGTAGGCCTCGAAGTTGCCCTCGAACCAGACCACCTCGGAGTCGCCCTCGAAGGCGAGCACGTGGGTGGCGATCCGGTCGAGGAACCAGCGGTCGTGGGAGATCACCACGGCGCAGCCGGCGAACGCGAGCAGCGCCTCCTCGAGCGCGCGCAGCGTGTCGACGTCGAGGTCGTTGGTCGGCTCGTCGAGCAGCAGGAGGTTGCCGCCGGAGCGCAGCAGCTTCGCCAGGTGAACGCGGTTTCGCTCGCCGCCCGAGAGCGTCCCGACCGTGCGCTGCTGGTCGGAGCTCTTGAAGTTGAAGCCGGAGACGTAGGCGCGCGAGTTCATCTCCTGGTCGCCGACCTTGATCTGCTCGTAGCCGTCCGAGATCTCCTCCCAGACGGTCTTCTCGGCGTCGAGCGCGTCGCGCGACTGGTCGACGTAGGCGAGCTCGACGGACTCGCCGAGCCCGAGCGAGCCGGCGTCGGGCTGCTCGTCGCCGACGATCATCCGGAAGAGGGTCGTCTTGCCGGCGCCGTTCGGGCCGATCACGCCGACGATCCCCGCCGGCGGCAGTGAGAACGAGAGGTCGTCGATCAGCAGCCGCTCGCCGAACCCCTTGCGCAGGCCCTCGGCCTCGATCACCTTGGCCCCGAGCCGCGGCCCGGCGGGGATGTGGATCTGGACCTGGTCGAGCTTCACGTTGCGGTCCTCGGCGAGCAGCGCGTCGTAGCGGGCGAGGCGCGCCTTCGACTTCTTGCGTCGCCCCTTCGGGTTCTCGCGCACCCACTCGAGCTCGGCGGCGCAGGGTGCGGGCGCGAGCCTTGTCGGTGCGCTTCTCCTGCTCGAGGCGGGCGGTCTTCTGCTCGAGCCAGGAGGAGTAGTTGCCCTGGAACGGGATCCCGCGGCCGCGGTCGAGCTCGAGGATCCAGCCGGCGACGTTGTCGAGGAAGTAGCGATCGTGGGTGACCGCGACGACGGCGCCCTTGTAGTCCTCGAGGTGGCGCTCGAGCCAGGCGACCGACTCGGCGTCCAGGTGGTTGGTCGGCTCGTCGAGGAGCAGCAGGTCCGGGGCGCCGAGCAGCAGGCGGCAGAGCGCGACGCGGCGGCGCTCACCGCCGGAGAGCTTGGTCACGTCGGCATCGCCGGGCGGCAGGCGCAGCGCGTCCATCGCCGTGTCGAGCATCGTGTCGAGGTTCCAGGCGTCGGCGGCGTCGATCTGGTCCTGGAGGCGGGCGAACTCGTCGGCGGTCTCGTCCGAGTAGTTGGCGGCGACCTCGTTGTAGCGGTCGACCAGGTCGCGCAGCTCGCGCACGCCGTCCTCGACGTTGCCGCGCACGTCCTTCGACTCGTCCAGCTGCGGCTCCTGCTCGAGCAGCCCGACCGTCGCTCCGGGCTTCAGCTGCGCCTCGCCGCGGTAGCCGTCGTCGGTGCCGGCCATGATCCGCAGCAGGGTCGACTTGCCCGAGCCGTTGAGTCCGAGGACGCCGATCTTGGCGCCGTGAAAGAAGCTCAGCGAGATGTTCTCGAGCACGGTCTTGTCCGGCGGATGCGTCCGCGAGACCCCGTGCATGCTGAAGATGTATTCCGAGGACATGGGCCCGCGAGGTTAGCCGCGACCGATCACCTCGTCGGCCTCCTCTTGGAGGCGACGGGCGACGGCGGCGGATGCCTGGCAGAGCTGGTCGAGCTCGGCGGAGCTCTTCTTGTGCCCCTTGACGTTGCAGACCAGGGAGCCGGCGACGAGCTCGAACGCGTACGCCTCGGGCGAGTGGTCCGCGAGCCAGACCAGGAACGAGGGGGAGAGCACCTGGCGGGCGCGGTTCACGTCGTCGTTGGCGCCGATGAAGATCTCGTAGTTCTTATCGACCGCCTCTGACTCCTGCTCGACCCGCTGGCGCTTGCGGAACACGTCCTCGGCCGAGTCCATGAACCGGAACCCGAAGCGACGCTGGCAGAACAGTTCCTGCATGTACGCCGCCGTGTCCGGCAGCTGGGTCATCGCGAGCGTGTAGTGGACGTAGGTGGTCTGGCGGTTGCCGTCGGAGTCGGTGGACGTGTCCTCGTAGGTGTAGAGGCAGAGGCTGCCGTCCAGGCCGCCGGGTAGGACGCCGTTGAAGCGCTGCTCGGCATAGCGGCGATCGCCCTTCTGCAGCAGCGGGGTCAGCGGCGGCAGGTTCGACTTGCCGTCGATCCGGCTCAGCCCGCGCCCGGTCGCGTAGGCGTTGAAGAAGTCCTCGCGGGCCCGGCCGCCGGCGAGTAGCCAGACGACGATCGCGATCAGCAGCACGACGCCGGCCGCGGCGCCGGCGCCGGCGGCGATGTTGACCTGGGTGCCGACCGCGATCAGGGCGATCGCGCCGAGCACGATCGCGATCCCGAGCGTCAGCGGGTGGCCGATCAGCTCGCGCAGGTGCCGGCCGCGGGTGTCGTCGGCGTCGTCGGGCACCGGCGGCAGGTCCTCCTCGGGTGCCGCCACGTACGGCGACTCGGCCTCGGGCGGCGGCTCGCTGGGGTGCTCGGTCGTCATCGCGGGCAGGCTACATGCAAGCCGGGTTGCAGCTCGAAGGGCCCGGCCCGACCGCGCGTCGTGGGCTGAACTCGCTTGGCAATGCGGCAAACGGGGCCGAGCGGGGTCCGGCTAGCAAGTCCGTCCGACGGATCGGTTCCAATGCGGCCCATCGCTCGTGTTGCAAAGTGGGGCAGAGTGGGTTAGCGTGGCCCAACGAGTTGACCCAGGGACCGGGGTGGTGAGGCTCCTCCCACCTCACCACTCCGGTCCAGATTTCCTTCGCGCTCCCTCTCTGCCATGTCTCAAGCCTTCCGCGGGCAGTACGAACACAGCCTCGACGCCAAGGACCGCCTCACGGTCCCGGCGCGCTGGCGCGGTCCGCTCTCGGACGGTGTCGTTCTCGTCGCCGGGCTCGACCCCTGCGTCGAGGTCTTCTCGCCGCAGGGTTATGACGACTGGAGCGCGCGCTTTCTCGCCGACCTCAACCGCCTTGGGCGCAAGGGGCGGATGATGTACCGGCGCTTCAACGCCTCGGCCTCGGACGAGTCGCTCGACTCGGCCGGCCGCGTGCGTCTCGCCAGGCACCTGATCGAGCACGCCGGGCTCGAGGGCCCGTGCATGGTGGTCGGCGTCGGGGACCACGTCGAGCTCTGGAACCCCGATCGCTGGGCCGAGCACTACGCGGAGCTCGACCGCCAGGCCGACGAGCTCGCCGAGGAGCTGTCGGCGTAGCCGATGGCCACACTCACCTACATGCCCGCCGAGCACGTCCCAGTCCTCGCCCCGGAGCTCATCGCGCTCGTCGACCCCGCGCCCGGGGAGGTCGTCGTCGACTGCACGTTCGGCGGCGGCGGCCACGCGACTCTCGCGGCGGAGCGGATCGGGCCGACCGGGACCCTGATCGCGATCGACCGCGACCCGTCCGCGGCCGAGCGCTTCGCCGAGCTCGAGCCCGAGCTCGGCTGCGCGGCGCGGTTCGAGCGCGGCGACTTCGCCGAGGTGCTCGAGCGGCTCGCCGCCGAGGGGGTGCGCGCCGACGTCGTGCTCATGGACCTGGGCGTGTCCTCGATGCAGCTCGACAACTGGGAGCGCGGCTTCTCCTACTCCTACGACGCGCCGCTCGACATGCGCATGGACCCGACCCAGTCGCTGAGCGCGCTCGAGGTCGTCAACGAGTGGCCGGCGGAGCGGCTCGCGACGACGATCCGCGAGCTCGGCGAGGAGCGCTACGCGCGCTCGATCGCCGCCGAGATCGCCCGCCGGCGCCCGCTCGAGACCACCTCCGACCTGGTCGAGGCGATCCGCGCCGCGGTCCCGCCGGCCTATCGGTTCGGCCGCGGCCATCCCGCGAAGCGCACCTTCCAGGCGATCCGGGTCGCCGTCAACGGCGAGCTCGAGTCGCTCGACCGCGGCCTCGCGGCCGGCTGGGGCCTGCTCGGCACCGGCGGCCGGCTCGGCGCGATCGCCTTCCACTCGCTGGAGGACCGGCCGGTGAAGCGCTTCTTCGCCGAGCTCGCGCGCGGCTGCGTCTGCCCGCCCGAGCTGCCGGTCTGCGTCTGCGGCCACGAGCCCGAGGCCGAACTGGTCGCGCGGCGGGCCGTCAAGCCCTCCGAGGCCGAGATCGAGCGGAACCCCCGCTCGCGCTCCGCGCGGCTGCGGGTGGCACGAAAGCTGGGGGACGCAGGAAGTCCCCGCATAACCGACGAAAACCCGCGGAGGTAACCGATGGCGGCCAGTGCGACAGCAAGGACATCCGCATCCGCCCCGGCGCGGCGTGCCCCGGCCCGCCGCAGCGCCCCGGCGCGCAAGCGCGCCTCCGGCCGCACGAGGGCGCCGGCGAAGCGCCGCCGTACCGGCCAGACACCCGTCGGCGGGTTCGTCCCGGTCGCCGCCGTCGGCGGCGCGGTCGGCGGGATCGCCGACTCGGGCCTGTTCGTCTGGCTGACCCGCGGCCGTCTCTGGATCGGCGTCCTGGGCGCGCTGCTGGTCGGGATCGTGGGCCTCAACGTGATTGCCCTCAGCTTCAGCGCCTCGTCGAGCAACGCCGGCCAGGCCGCCGACGCGCTCAAGCGCCAGAACTCGGCCCTGCGCGCGCAAATCGCCGGCCGGCTCTCCAACTCCGAGATCCAGCAGGTCGCCGCGCGCCTCGGCCTCGTGATGCCCTCGCCGGGCTCGATCGGCTACCTGCGCAGCTCGCCCGATGACGCGAAGAACGCCGCCGAGCGGCTGCGCAACGGCGAGCTGGTCGCCGGGACGTCGGCGACCAGCTCGGCCGTGGCGGTCGACACCACCGTGACCACCGACCCGGCCCTGCCGGTCGAGACCACGGCGCCGGTCGAGACCACGGCCCCGGTGCGAGACCACGGCGCCGGTCGAGACCGCGCCGGTCGAGGCGCCGGTTGCGCCGGCCGCCCAGCCCCCGGCGACCGACACGGCCTCGACCGCGGGGGCGGTCGGCGCTCCGTGAACCTGATCGACCGCCGGGTCGGGCTGCTGTTCGCGGCGGCGGTCGTCTTCTTGGGTCTGGTTCTGGTGCGCGCCGTCTGGGTCCAGGGGGTCACGGGCGGCACGCTCAGCGACGAGGCTCAGAACCAGCAGGTCGAGACGGTCGAGGTGCCCGGATCGCGCGGGACGATCTACGACCGCACCGGGCGCGAGCTCGCGGTCTCCGAGGACGCGGAGACCATCTTCGCGACGCCGTACCAGGTCGAGGACCCGGCGGCGACCGCACACAAGCTCGGCAAGGCGCTCGACCTGGACCAGGACGAGATCCTGAAGGCGATCAGCAACCGCGAGTCCGGGTTCGCCTACATCGCCCGCAAGGTCGATCTCGTCGACGCCGCGAAGGTCAAGGAGCTCGACCTGCCGGGCATCGGGATGCTGCCCGACAGCCGCCGCATCTATCCGCAGGGCGAGCTCGCCGGGCAGGTGATCGGGACGACCGGGATCGACAACCAGGGCCTGACCGGGCTCGAGGCCTCCGAGGACGAGCTGCTGCATGGCGACGACGGCGAGCGCCAGGTGACCCGCGACGCGCTCGGCGACGAGCTCGAGCGCGACACGGTCGCCGCGGCGACCACCGGCTCGGACCTGAAGCTGACCATCGACGCGAGCCTGCAGGCCGAGACCGAGCGCATCCTCACCCAGGTCGGCGACACCTACAGCCCCGACGGCGCGACCGCGATCGTCATGGACCCGAAGACCTCGGAGATCCTCGCGATGGCCAACTGGCCCGGGCTCGATCCGTCCGATCCCGGCAACGCCTCGCCTGAGCAGCTCGGCAACATGGCCACGGGGTTCACCTACGAGCCGGGTTCGACCTTCAAGGCCTTCACCGTCGCCGGAGCGCTCGAGCAGGGACTGGTGACGCCCTCGACGATGTTCGAGCTACCGCCGTCGATCCAGGTCGCCGACCGCACGATCGAGGAGTCGCACGACGTCGGCTACGGCAGCCTCTCGGTCGCCGACATCCTCAAGTACTCGTCCAACGTCGGCGCGGTCAAGATCGGGCTGGAGCTCGGCGCGGAGGACTTCGGCCACTGGATCCATCGGTTCGGCTTCGGCGCGCCCACCGGGGTCCAGTTCCCGGGGGAGGAGCAGGGGATCGTGATCCCGGTCGACGACTACTCGGGCTCGACGATGGGCAACCTGCCGATCGGCCAGGGCCTCTCGGTGACGCCGATGCAGATGGCCGCCGCGTACTCGGCGATCGCCGACGGCGGCGTCCTGCACACACCGCGCCTGGTCCTCTCCGAGGACGGCGAAAAGGTCCCCGAGGACGCGGGTAAGCGGGTGATCAGCAGCAAGGACGCCTCGGAAATCCGCACGATGCTCGAGGGCGTGGTCGCCCCGGGTGGCACCGCGGAGGAGGTCAGCGTCCCCGGCTACACGCTCGCCGGCAAGACCGGCACGGCGCAGAAGGTCGATCCCGAGACAGGCACCTACTCGGAGACCGAGTTCGTCGCCTCGTTCGTCGGCTTCGCCCCGGCCCAGGACCCGCGCCTGCTGGCCGCGGTCGTGGTCGACAACCCGAAGGGCGACTACTACGGCGGCACGGTCGCGGCGCCCGCGTTCGGGGAGATCGCGAAGTTCGCGCTGCCGTACCTGCAGATCCCGCAGCAGTAGCCGCGGGCGTCGGCTCCGGGAGGGTTCCTAGAATCGCCCCGATGGAGCTTCGCGAGCTGCTCGCCGGGGCCGACGTGATCGAGATCGTCGGCGATCCCGACGCCGACATCTCAGGCCTCGCCTACGACAGTCGTCAGGCGGGCCCTGGCGTCCTCTTCTTCGCGATCCCCGGGTTCACCGCCGACGGCCACGAGTTCGCGCCCTACGCCGTCCAGGCCGGCGCGACCGCGGTCGTGGTCGAGCGCCGGCTCGAGCTCGAGCCGTTCGTCACCCAGGCGATCGTGCGCGACGCCCGTGCGGCGATGGCGCACGCGGCGGCGCGCTTTTTCGGCGAGCCGACCGACGAGCTGCGGGTCGTCGGCATCACCGGCACGAACGGGAAGACGACGACGGCGTTCCTGGTCCGCCACATCCTCGAGCGCGCCGGGATCCAAACCGGGCTGCTCGGGACCGTGAAGCGGATCGTCGGCGGCGTCGATGAGCCGGTCGAGCGCACGACCCCCGAGGCGATCGAGTTGCAGGCGACCTTCCGGCGCATGGTGGAGGCGGGGGACCGCGCCTGCGCGATGGAGGTCTCCTCGCACGCGCTCAGCCTCAACCGGGTCGACGGGATCCGGTTCGCGGTCGGTGCGTTCACCAACCTGACCCAGGACCACCTCGACTTCCACGCCGACATGGAGGACTACTTCCTCGCCAAGCGCCGCCTGTTCGAGGGCGGCCGCGCCGAGCGTCTGGTCACCAACATCGACGACCCCTACGGCGACAAGCTCGCCGCCGAGTTCGACCCGATCACCTTCTCGGCCACTGGCGACGAGCGCGCCGACCTGCGCGCCGTCGACCTGCGCTTCGACGCCTCCGGGTCGACCTTCCGGCTGGCGACCGCGGACGGCGAGGCGGACGTCGAGTTGCCGCTGCCCGGCCGCTTCAACGTCGAGAACGCCCTGTGCGCGCTCGCCTGCGCGTCGGCTCTCGGAGTCGGTCTGGGCGACGCGGTCGCGGCGCTGGCGAGCGCCGACCGGGTGCCGGGCCGCTTCGAGCCGGTGAACGAGGGCCAGCCGTTCGCGGTACTGGTCGACTACGCGCACACGCCGGACTCGCTCGAGAACGTGCTCGTCTCGGCGCGCCAGATCACCGCGCCCGGCGGGCGGCTGATCTGCGTCTTCGGCTGCGGCGGCGACCGCGACCGCGACAAGCGGCCGCAGATGGGGGAGATCGCCGACCGGCTCGCGGACGTCGCCGTGGTCACCTCCGACAACCCGCGCTCCGAGGACCCGGACTCGATCATCGCTGAGATCTCCGCGGGCATGGGCGCCGGCGGCTCGCGGATCGAGATCGAGGCCGATCGGCGAGCGGCGATCGCGCTCGCGCTCGTCGAGGCGGAGCCGGCCGACACGGTCGTGATCGCGGGCAAGGGACACGAGCAGGGCCAGGAGTTCGAGCGGGGTCGCAAGCTGCCCTTCGACGACCGCGAGGTCGCGCGCGAGGAGCTGCTCGCGCTCGCGGCGCCGAGCAGTTGATCGAGCTCGCCCCCGACCGGATCGCGGCGGAGGTCGGCGGCGAGGTCGCCCGCGTCGGCGCGGGCGGCAGACCCGCCCGAGCGGTGATCGACTCGCGTGAGGTCGGGGTCGGCGACCTCTTCTTCGGCCTGCGCGGCAGCCGCTCGGACGGCGGCGAGCACGCCGCCGCGGCACTCGACGCCGGCGCCTGGGGCGTGATCGTCGACCGCGACCGCGCCGCGACCCTCGCGAACAGCGACGGCGACGGCTGGGTGATCGCCGTGGACGAGCCGCTCGCCGCGCTGCAGGCCCTCGCCCGCGCCTGGCGGCGCGAGCTCGGCTGCCCGGTGGTCGGGATCACCGGCTCGACCGGCAAGACGTCGGTCAAGGACATCTCGCGGGCGCTGCTGCCGGGCCGCGTCCACGCGAGCCGTGAGAACTTCAACACCGAGATCGGCCTGCCGCTGACGATCCTCGCGGCCCCGGCCGAGACCGAGATCCTCGTCCTGGAGATGGCGATGCGCGGGATCGGGCAGATCGCCGAGCTGTGCGAGATCGCCGAACCGGACGTCGCGGCGATCACCAACGTCGGCCCCGTCCATCTCGAGCTGCTCGGGACGGTCGAGGCGATCGCCGAGGCGAAGGCCGAGATCCTCAGCGGCCTCGGCCCCGACGGCCGCGCCGTCGTCCCGGCCGACGCGGAGGCGCTCGAGCCGCACCTGGCCGACGAGCTCGAGACGATCACCTTCGGCCCCGGCGGCGACGTGTTCGTGCGCGAGACCGAGGCGACCGAGACCGGGATCCGGGCGGCGATCGTGACCCCGGAGGGCGACGCGACGTTCGAGCTCGGCTTCACCGAGGCCTACAACCTCGCCAACTGCGCCTGCGCGATCGCGATCGGCGTCGCGGTCGGCGCCGACCCCGGGGCGATGGCCCGTCGGGTGGCGGACATATCCTTCTCGCGGCTGCGGGGCGAGCTGGTCCACCTGCCCGCAGGCGCCGTGCTGGTCAACGATTGCTACAACGCCAACCCGATCTCGATGCAGGCGGCGCTCGACCACCTCGCGTCGCTGGCACCGGCGGGGCGCCGGATCGCGGTGCTCGGCGGGATGGCCGAGCTCGGACCCGACGGCCCCGGCTATCACCGTGAGGCGGCGGCGCACGCGCGCGGGCTCGGGATCGAGCGCCTGGTCGGCGTCGGCGAGCTGGCCCGCGACTACGCCGCCGACGAGTGGGCCCCGGACCCCGAGGCCGCTGTCGAGCTGATCGCCGGCTCGCTCGAGCCCGGCGACGCGATCCTGGTCAAGGGCTCGCGCTCGGTCGAGCTCGAGCGCTTCACCGACGCACTGGTCGCCCGGCTCGGCGCCGGTGACGGGCGATGACCGCGGCGACGATCGAGATCGGCGAGATCGCCTCGACCGCGATCGACCGCGGCGAGGTGCTGATCGCCGGGATGGCGGCGATGCTGATCACGATCTTTCTCGGCCCGAAGTTCATCGACTTCCTGCGGGTGCGCGAGTTCGGCCAGCAGATCCGCGAGGAGGGGCCGCAGGAACACCACGCCAAGGCCGGGACGCCGACGATGGGCGGCCTGATCCTCTTCCTGGCGATCGCCGTCCCCTACCTGGTGCTCTCGAAGCGCGACACCGCCAGCCTCGCCGTGTTCGGCGTCGCGATCAGCTGCGCGGCGCTCGGCTTCGCCGACGACTTCACGAAGATCTCCAAGCGCCGCTCGCTCGGCCTCTCGGCGCGCTACAAGCTGCTCGGCCAGATCGCCATCGCGCTGGCGCTCTGGTGGGTCGCCTACGACGAGCTCGGGCTCGACCCGGTGCTCGAGTCGCGGATCTTCGACACCGAGATCTACCTCGGCCCGGTTCCCTACCTGCTGTTCGTCTTCCTGGTCATCGCCGGGGCCTCGAACGCCGTCAACCTGACCGACGGCCTCGACGGGCTGGCGGCGGGGTCGTGCGCGATCGTGCTGCTCGCCTACATGGCGATCACGATCACCAACGGCCAGGCCGACCTGGCGCTGCTCGCCGGCTGCTTCGTCGGCGCCTCGATCGGTTTCCTGTGGTTCAACGCCTTCCCGGCATCGATCTTCATGGGCGACACCGGCTCGCTCGGATTGGGGGGCGCCATCGGGGCGTTCGCCGTGATGACGCAGACCGAGCTGCTGCTGATCATCCTCGGCGGGATCTTCGTGATCGAGGCGCTCTCGGTCGCGGTCCAGGTGATCAGCTTCAAGATGTTCCGCCGCCGGGTCCTGCTCATGGCGCCTGTTCATCACCACTTCGAGCTGATGGCCTGGTCGGAGACGAAGATCATGCTGCGGTTCTGGATCATCGCCGCCGTCTGCTCGGGGATCGGCTACGTGCTCTACCAGAACAGCATCGGCTAGACCTGTCGCCCTAGCCGGCGTCGGTGAAGGCCGTCGGCGGCCTCGCGCATCCGCCGGCGGCCGAGCATCACCGACCAGGGACCGGCGAGCGGGCCGTCGACGTAGAGACGGTGCGTGACCTCCGAGCCGGGGCCGCGCCGCTCGACGATCCGCTCGTGGCCGACCCGGGCGCCGGGGAGCCTGTACTCGGTGACCAGGCGCCGCCCGGGCTCGAGCGACGTGACCACATGATGGGCCGTGCCGCCCTTGCGCAGCTTGACCCGGATCCCGGTGCCCTCGGCGAGCTCGTCGTCGCTGCTCTCGGCGCGCTCGACGTTCCGATCCCACTCGGACCATCGCGCCGGCTTCGCCCAGCGGGCCCAGACGGCGCTCGCCGGCGCGCTGGAGCGATCCGTGTGGCTGGTCTCGAACAACCCGGCGGCGTCAGGTCGGCAACGGGCTACCGGCGAAGGCGAAGAACCAGATCATCATCCCGATCGACGCGACGATCGCGGTGCCGACGAAGACCGCCTCGACCGGCGTCAGCTTCTGGGACCCGGGCCGGTAGGGCTCGTCGCGCATGCTGCGGTTCCACGGATAGCGGACCGGCGGGGCGTCGTCGGCGGCCTGCCCGCGCGCCTGGATCACTCCGGCGATCATCAGGACGATCACGTAGCTGGCGAGGATGCCGACGAAGATGATCGCCGCGGTCGACCCCTCGACGTGCTGGGCGCCGCGCGAGGACTGGATCAGCGACCCGATCCAGATCCATAGGAGCGGGATCCCGGCTCCGATCGCCGCCGCGGCCGCGATCTCGACGAAGAACCGCGCCGTCCTTCCGGAAGCGCGCTTGATCTTCGACTCGTCGTGCTCGGGCATGCTGGGAAGGTAGCGGGGAGCCGCGGGGCGAAACTACTTGGGATGCCCGATTCCAAGCCGAGACCGCCGCTTCCCGAGGGCCCATTCCTGGTCGTTGGCCTGGCCCGGTCCGGCCAGGCGGCGGCCCGCGTGCTCGCCGGCCGCGGCGAGCGCGTGATCGGGGTCGATTCCGGATCCCCCGAGGGCGCAGCAGGGCTCCGGGGTGCCGGCGTCGAAGTCATCCTGGATGGGGACGGAGTCGCGAGCATCGAGGGGGTTCGGTGCGTGGTCAAGAGCCCTGGGGTTCCGGCGAGCGCGCCGGCGATCGTCGCGGCTCGCGAGCGGGGGCTGGTGGTGATCGGGGAGCTCGAGCTCTCCTGGCGCCTGCTGCCGAACCGCTTCTGCGCGGTCACCGGCACCAACGGGAAAACCACGGTCGCCGAGCTCCTCGGCCACATCTGGCGCACCGCCGGTGAGCCGGTCGCCGTCGCCGGCAACGTCGGCCGCCCGCTCGCATCGCTGGTCGGCGAGATCGGCGACGAGGCCACGATCGTCTGCGAGGCGTCGAGCTTTCAGCTCGAGGACGCCGACCGCTTCGCGCCCGAGTGCGCCGTGCTGCTCAACATCGCCCCCGACCACCTCGATCGCCACGGCACCTTCGACGCCTATCGCGACGCCAAGCTGCGCGTGTTCGCGAACCAGGGCGAGGACGACGTCGGCGTCTACAACGGCTCCGACCCGGCGCTCGCCGGCGTCGAGATCCCCGGTGCGAGCGCGCAAGCTCGACTTCTCCACCCGAGTCGGCGAGTACCCGTTCTCGCTGCCGGGCCCTCACAACGCCGAGAACGCGGCCGCGGCGGCGGTCGCCGCGGAGGCGCTCGGGGTCGACGACCACGGGATCCGCGCCGGCGCTGGCGAGCTTTCCGGGGATCCCGAACCGGCTCGAGCGCGTCGCCGAGATCGACGGCGTCCTGTTCGTGAACGACTCGAAGGCCACCAACGTCGCCGCGGCCGCCGCGGCGCTGCGCTCGTTCGACGGCGGCGTACGGGCGATCCTCGGCGGCTCGCTCAAGGGCGGCGACTTCGACGGGCTCGCGGAGCCGGTCGCCGAGCGCTGCACGGCCGCCTACCTGATCGGCGAGGCCGCGGAGCGGATCGAGCGCGAGCTCGAGCCGGCGCGCGCCGCCGGGGTCGAGATCCGCCGCTGCGACGACCTCGCCGCCGCCGTCGCCGCCGCGGCGGCCGACGCGAGCCCCGGCGAGGTCGTGCTGCTCGCCCCCGCGTGCGCCAGCTTCGACGCCTACCGCGACTTCGAGCAGCGCGGCGAGCACTTCCGAGCCCTGGTGGGGGCTCTTCGATGAGGAAGGGCAAGCGCTCCGCGACCCCGGTCGAGTACTCGCTCCTGCTCACCGCGACCCTGTGCCTGCTCGCCTTCGGCGTGGTGATGGTGTTCAGCGCCAGCTCGACCACCCAGTTGCTCGGCGAGTCCGGCGACAGCGCCTTCTACCTCAAGCGCACGTTGATCTTCGGCGCGCTCGGCCTCCTGCTCATGCACCTGCTCGCCAGGCGCGGCATCAAGGCGCTGCGCCCGCTCACGCCGCTGCTGCTCGCCGGCGCGTTCTTCCTGTGCGCGATCGTCATGCTCCCGGGCGTCGGGGTCGAGGTCAACGGCTCGCGTGCCTGGCTCGCGGCCGGCCCCGTGCAGATCCAGCCCTCCGAGCTGATGAAGCTGGCGCTGATCCTGTTCGCCGCCCAGCTGCTCGCCACGCGGCCCGAGATCGTCAAGGGCGGCGTCGGCGCGATGGCACCGGTGCTGACCGTGGTCGGCGCCGGGGTGTTCGTCGTGGGGGTGGGTGACCTGGGCACGGCGCTGGTCACGTGCCTCGCGATCACCGCGCTGCTCGTCGGTGCCGGGGCGCGGCTGCGCGACATCGGCCTGCTCGCCGCGGGCGCCGCCGTGGTCGTGCTGCTCGCGGTCCTGATCGAGCCCTACCGCGTCGCGCGCATCACCTCCTTCCTCGACCCGGGCGGCGACCCCGGCGGCGCCGGCTTCCAGCTGATCCAGGCGAAGATCGCGCTCGGCTCCGGCGGCCTGTTCGGGGTCGGGCTGGGCGAGAGCCTTCAGAAGGCCTTCTATCTGCCCGAGGCCCACACGGACATGATCGCCGCGGTGATCGGCGAGGAGCTCGGCCTGGTGGGGATCGGCGGCCTGGTCGGCCTCTACGGGCTGTTCGGCTACGCGGGTTTCAAGATCGCCCAGTCCGCCCGCGACCGCTACGGCAAGCTGCTCGCCGCCGGGATCACCTCGCTGGTCCTGGTCCAGGCGCTGGTCAACCTGCTGGCCGTGTTCGGCCTCGCTCCGCTCACCGGGGTGCCGCTGCCGTTCGTCTCCTACGGCAACGCGAGCATGCTGGTGATGCTGGCCGGCGTCGGGCTGCTGCTCAACGTCTCACGCGGGGGCAGCGCCGGCTCGGCGCGCAAGCCGTCGAGCGCCGGTGGGAGACTGCGCGTCGTCGACGGCGGGCGCGTCGCCGGGCGAGCCGCCCGCGCCGCGCCCGCGAGGAGCGCCAGAGCCAGTGCCGCAACCAGCAAGGGTCGTGATCGCAGCCGGCGGGACCGCGGGACACGTGGTCCCGGCGCTCGCCGTGGCCGACGCGCTTCGGGCTGAGGGCGCCGAGGTCAGCTTCCTCGGCGCCGCCGACCGCGCCGAGGCCGAGGTCGTCCCGGCGGCTGGCTACGAGATCGACCTGCTGCGCCTGCGCGGCCTCGACCGCGCCAACCCGGTCCGCGCCGCCGGCGCCCTGCGGCTCGCCGCTGCGGCGGTCCCCGAGGCGCGCCGCGTGTTGCGCCGTCGCGAGGCGGGCGCGGTGCTCGGCGGCGGCGGATACGTGGCCGGCCCGGCGGGCCTCGCCGCCTCGAGCCTGCGCCTGCCGCTCGTGCTGACCGAGGCCGACCGCCACCTCGGGCTCACCAACCGCCTGCTGGCCCGGCGCGCGCGGCGGGTCTGCCTCGCCTTCCCGATCGACGGCCTGGTCGGCGATCGCTACCTGGTCACCGGGACGGCCGATCCCGGCCGCGGTGCTCGCGGCCGACCGCGACGCGGCCCGGGAGCGCTTCGGGATCGCCGCCGCCGACGTTTGCCTGCTCGTCTTCGGCGGCAGCCAGGGCGCGCGCTCGATCAACCTCGCCGCGCTCGAGGCGTTCTCGGGCCCGGGCTCGGAGGGGCGCGCGTTTCACGTCCTCCACATCAGCGGCAGCCGCGACTACGAGATCGTGCGCGAGGCCCTCGGCGCGGCGCCCAACCCGGACCGCTACACGCTGCTCGAGTACGAGCCCGGGCTCGCCGACGCGCTCGCCGCCGGCCGACCTCGTGCTCGCGCGCTCCGGCGGCTCGATCTTCGAGATCGCCGCCGCGCGTCGTCCGTCGATCCTGGTCCCGTATCCGTACGCGTCCGGGCGCCACCAGCACGCCAACGCCGAGTGGATGCGCGACGGCGGGGCGGCCCTCGTGATCGAGGACGACGAGCTCGACCCGGCGGCGCTGCGTGAGCTCGCCGGCGGGCTGCTCGCGGATCCGCCCCGGCTCGGGGCGATGGCGGACGCCGCCGCCCGGCTCGCGCGCCCGGACGCTGCGGCGCAGGTCGCGGCGGAGTTGCTCGCCGCGATCGGCCAACCTAGGTTGCGATGAACGACGACTGGAGCGGGCGCGAGCTGCACTTCATCGCGATCGGCGGCGCCGGGATGAGCGGCCTGGCGCTCGTCTGCCGCCGGCTCGGCGCCACCGTGACCGGCTCCGATCGCGCCGAGAGCACGTACCTGGAGCGGCTGCGGGCCGCCGGGCTCGAGCCGCGGGTCGGCCACGATCCCGAGCTCGTCCCGGAGGCCGCCGAGGTCGTCGTCTCGACCGCGATCGCCGAGGACAACCCGGAGCTCGCCCGCGCCCGCGAGCGCGGCCAGCGGGTGATCCACCGCGGCGAGCTGCTCGCCGAGCTGTGCCGGCTGCGGCGTCTGATCGCGGTCTCGGGCACCCACGGAAAGACGACGACGGCCGGGATGCTGGTCCACGCGCTGCGCGCCGGCGGCGCGGACCCCTGCTTCTTTCTCGGCGGCGAGCTCCCGGGCGCCGGCGCCGACGGCGCACCGGCGAACGCGGGCTGGGGAACGGGGGAGTGGGTGGTCGCCGAGGCCGACGAGTCCGACGGGAGCTTCCTCGACCTCGCCCCCGAGGTCGCCGTGGTCACCAACGTCGAGCTCGATCACCACGCGCGCTGGTCGTCGCGCGCCGAGCTGCTCGGCGCGTTCGCCTCGTTCGCAGGCGCCGCATCGGGGGCGGCGGTGCTCGCCGGCGGCGACCTCGATGCGGTCGCCGCCGCGGCGCCGCGCTCGCTGCGCTTCGACGCCGAGTGCCCAGGCCCCGAGGCGCTGGCGCTGCTCGTGCCGGGTCGGCACAACGTCCTCAACGCGCGCGCCGCGCTCGCCGCGCTCGAGCTCGCCGGCGTCGACGTCGACGCGGCCGCCGCCGGGCTCGGCTCGTTCCCGGGGATGGTCCGCCGCCAGCAGCGCAAGGGCAGCCGCGCGGGCGCCGAGATCTACGACGACTACGCCCACCATCCGACCGAGGTCGAGGCGACCCTCGAGGCGCTGCGCGAGCTCGAGCCGCGGCGGCTGATCGCGGTCTTCCAGCCGCACCTGTACTCGCGCACGAAGGCGTTCGCGCAGCGCTTCGGGGCCGCGCTCGCCGCCGCCGACGTGGTCGGCGTGCTCGACGTCTACCCGGCCCGCGAGGAGCCGGTCGGGGAGCTCGCCGGGGTCAGCGGGCTCGACGTCGCCCGCGCGGCCGCCGACCACGCGGGCGGGCGCCCGGTGCTCTGGCTCGCCGACGCCGACAACGCGGAGCGGGTGCTCGGCCCGCGGCTCGGCGACGGCGACCTGCTGGTGACGATCGGCGCCGGCGACGTCTTCCGTCTCGGCGAGGCACTTGTGGAACGACAGCCGGCCACCTCTTCAGGCTTCGCTTCCGGGGGTGCCGGGTGACGGCTGACGTGCCCGACGGCGTCGAGCGCGACTACCCGCTCGCCCGGCTGACCACGGTGCGCGCCGGCGGCGCGGCGGAGCTCTTCGCCCGCCCAACGACCGAGGACGAGCTGGTCGAGCTGCTGGCCTGGGCCGCCGAGCGCGGCGTGGAGGTCGAGGTGATCGGCTCCGGCTCGAACCTGCTGGTCGCCGACGGCGGCGTCGGCGGCCTGGTCATCAAGCTCGCCGGCGAGCTCGCCGGCGATCGAGCGCGACGGCACCACGATCGTCTGCGGCGGCGGCGTCCGCCTGCCCTCGGCGGCGGCGAAGATCGCCGGCTGGGGGCTGACCGGGCTCGAGTTCGGGATCAACATCCCCGGAACGGTGGGCGGCGCGGTGCGGATGAACGCGAACGCCTACGGGGGCGAGCTCGCGCGGGCGCTCGACTGGGTCGACGTCTGCACCGCCGCCGGGGTCGAGCGCCGCCGCCCCGACCAGCTCGGCTTCTCCTACCGGCGCTCCAACCTCGAACCCGGACAGGTGGTCTCGCTCGCCTCGTTCGAGCTCAGCGAGTCCGAGCCGGAGGCGGTCAAGGCAACCCTCGCCGAGATGCGCGCGAAGCGCCGCGAGGCGCAGCCGTCCGGGATCAAGACCTTCGGCTCGACCTTCAAGAACCCCGACGACGAGCGCGCCGAGGGCCGCACGGCCGGGCAGCTGCTCGAGGCGGCGGGCTGTCAGGGGCTGACGGTCGGGGGCGCGCGGCTGTCGCCCAAGCACGCCAACTTCGTCGAGAACGCCGGCGAGGCGACGACCGCCGACGTGCTCGCGGTGATGTCCGCGGGCCGCCGCGCCGTCTACGACCGCTTCGGGGTCGTGCTCGAGCCCGAGGTCCAGGTGCTCGGCGAGCCCGAGTGGCCCGCCGACTGGGAGCTGGAACCCGGGCGCTGAGGGCAGGAGCCCAGGCTCGCGGGGTGAACTGAACCCTGATGAGCCGAGCCCGGGCCAGCACCCCTGCCGCCAAGCGCCGCGCCGGCGCCCGCGCCTCGGCCTCCCGCACCGCCAAGCCCCGTCGCAGCTCCGCGGCGACCGCGCCCCGGCGGGCCCCGGCCAAGCGCGCCGCGGCCAAGCGCGCCACGAAGCGCGCCACGCCCAAGCGGACCGCCAAGCGCCGCCGGGCGACCGCGGCTCGCCGACCGCCGCGCCGGCCGACCGCCCGCCGCCGGCGCCGCGGCTTCAGCCGCCCGCGGCCCCTGCGCGCCCTGGGCCGGGGGTTCACCGCGCTCTCATGGCGCTACCGGTTCAGCATCGTCGTGATCCTCGCCGCGAGCCTGGCCGCCGGGTACTTCTTCTGGCTGCGCGACTCGTCGCTCGTCGCGGTCAACAACGTCGATGTGGTCGGCGTGACCAGCGGCGACCGCGAGCAGATCGTCGGCGAGCTGACCCGGATCGCCGAGCAGCAGACCACCCTGCACGTGGACCCGAGCGAGATCGAGCGGGCGGCCGGCCGCTTCCCGACGATCGCCGGGGTCAGCGTCGACCCGAACTTCCCCCACGGCATGCGGATCGAGATCACCGAGCGCCCGCCGGCGCTGATCGTGAAGTCCGGCGGCGACGAGCTGGCTGTCGCCGCGGACGGCACCCTGCTCACCGGGGTACAGGCGGCCGATCCGGACTCGCTGCCGTCGCTCGAGCTCGAGCAGCTCCCGACGGGGGCGAGGCTCAGCGGCGAGCCGCTCCAGGAGGCGCTGGTGCTCGGCGCCGCGCCACCGCCGCTGGCGCCGCTGATCGAGGGGGTTCGCGTCGACGAGGACTACGGGGTGGAGGTGACCCTGCGCGGCGAGATCCCGATCCGCTTCGGCAGCGGCGCGAGCGCGGAGCAGAAGTGGGCCGCGGCGGCCGCCGTGCTCGCCGATCCGAAGCTCGACGCGCTCACCTACGCCGACGTCAGGGTGCCCGAGCGCCCGACGGTGGGCGGCGCGGGCTGAGGTCACCTGATTCGCCCGAACCTCGACCCAGGGTTTAGGCTTTAGGAAATATGTGAACCCTCGATCCAGGGTCAAGACTTACGGCCCTGCATGATTCCGTGCCACCCCTGGCGGGTTTGATTGACACGGGAGCGGCGATGCCCTACCGTCGCGTTCACGTCTAGCCTGCATAGAGCGGAAAACGCTCAAGTATGCCTTCAGGTTCGGACGGAACAACAGGGTCAACTTCAGGAACGGGAGAAATGGTCGAGTCGTCCTATCTCGCGGTGATCAAGGTCGTCGGAGCCGGTGGCGGAGGCACGAACGCGGTCAGCCGCATGGTCGATGCCGGGCTCAAGGGCGTCGAGTTCATCGCCATCAACACCGACGTTCAGGCGCTCCAGTCCTGCGAGGCGGACATCAAGCTCGCCGCCGGGCACAACCTCACCCACGGCCTCGGCGCCGGGGCCAACCCCGACGTCGGCGCGGGCGCTGCAGCGGAGTCGCGCGACGACATCAAGGAGGCGCTGAAGGGCGCCGACATGGTCTTCGTCACCGCGGGCGAGGGCGGCGGCACCGGCACCGGCGCCGCCCCGGTGATCGCCGAGATCGCCAAGGAGGAGATCGGCGCGCTGACCGTGGGCGTGGTCACGAAGCCGTTCGAGTTCGAGGGCAACCGCCGCATGCAGCAGGCCCTCGACGGGATCGACAAGCTGCGCGCCAAGGTCGACACCCTGATCATCGTCCCGAACCAGAAGCTGCTCGAGGTCGTCGAGCGCCGGACCTCCGTTCAGGAGGCCTTCCGGATGGCCGACGACATCCTGCGCCAGGGCGTCCAGGGGATCACCGACCTGATCACCACGCCGGGCCAGATCAACCTCGACTTCGCCGACGTCCGGACCGTCATGGCGGACGCCGGCTCGGCGATGATGGGCATCGGGACCGCCGCCGGCGAGAACCGCGCCCAGGAGGCGGCCCGGATGGCCGTCAACTCCCCGCTGATGGAGGAGTCGATCGAGGGCGCCACCGGCATGCTCCTCAACTTCACCGGCTCCGAGGACCTGAACCTGTTCGAGGTCAACGAGGCGGCCGACATCGTCGTCTCGACGGCCGACAAGGGCGCCAACATCATCTTCGGCACCGTGATCGACCCGTCGATCGGCGACGAGGTCCGGGTGACCGTGATCGCGACCGGGTTCGAGGGCCGCGAGACGCTGGCCCGCAAGCCGATCCAGGTGCGCGAGCGCGGGCGTCAGCGGCGCGTCGGCGGGCTCGCCGATCGCGAGCGCCGCGAGCTCCAGGTCTCGGACGACGACATCGACGTCCCGCCCTTCCTGCGCGGCAGCTGAGCCGCAGCTCCCAGCGCTGACGGGCTAGCCTGGGCGCCGTGGAAGCCTCCGCGGCGCTCCGGCGCACCCCTCTCTACGACGCGCACGTCACCGCCGGCGCGCGCCTGGTCCCGTTCGCGGGCTGGGAGATGCCGGTCCAGTACGAGGGCGTGAGCGCCGAGCACCTCGCGGTGCGCTCAGGGTGCGGGGTGTTCGACGTCTCGCACATGGGCGAGATCGAGACCGCCGGCCCGGGCGCGCTCGAGCTGCTGCAGCGGCTGCTCTCCAACGACGTCGCCAAGCTCGAGCCCGGCGGCTCGCAGTACTCGCTCCTCTGCCGCGACGACGGAGGAGTGCTCGACGACCTGTTCACCTACCGGCTCGCCGACGACCGCTACCTGACGGTCACCAACGCCGCCAACCACGAGCGCGACCTCGCCTGGTTCGCCGAGCACGCCGCCGACTTCGACGCCGAGGTGACGGACCGCATCGACGACTACGCGATGCTCGCCGTTCAGGGCCCGCGAGCGCGCGCGATCGTCGGCTCGATCCTCGACGGCGAGCTGCCGGTCAGAATGCGTACCGCCGTGCTGACACGGCGCACGCCCGGACGCGAAGCGGAGGACGTGGCGCGAGATGTTCTCGTCTGCGGGACCGGCTACACGGGCGAGGACGGGGTCGAGATCCTCACCGCGCCCGAGGCGGCGCCGGCGCTCTGGGACGCCCTGCTCGCCGGTGGCGCGGTGCCGGCCGGCCTCGGCGCACGCGACACGCTGCGGCTCGAGGTCTGCTTTCACCTCTACGGCAACGACCTCTCCACCGATCGCAATCCGATCGAGGCCGGCCTCGGCTGGGCATGCAAGGAGGAGACCGGCTTCATCGGCTCCGACGCGGTCGCCCGGGCGCGCGCCGACGGCACCCCGGAGAAGCTCGCGCCCTTCGCGGTCACCGAGCGCGGCATCCCGCGCCAGGGCAACGAGGTCCTCGCCGGCGGCGAGCCCGTCGGGAGGGTGACGAGCGGCACCTATTCCCCTTCGCTCGAGCGCGGGATCGGGATGGCCTACGTGCGGGCCGACCTCGCCGCGCCCGGGACCGACGTCGAGATCGACGTGCGAGGCCGCGTGCGCCCGGCGCGCATAGAGTCCAAGCCCCTCTACGACCCAGACCGAACGGAGCCCTGACTTGGCCGAGGAGACCTACCCAGACGATCTCAAGTACCACCCCGAGCACGATTGGGCGCGGATCGACGGCGATCAGGCCGTCTTCGGGATCACCTGGTACGCCCAGGACGCGCTCGGCGAGGTCGTCTTCTGTGAGCCCCCCGACGTCGGCGCGACGGTCGCCAAGGACTCCGCCTACGCGGAGGTCGAGTCGGTGAAGGCCGTCTCCGACGTGATCGCGCCCGCTCTCGGGCGAGGTGATCGAGGTCAACGAGGCGCTCGCCGACGCGCCCGAGGCGATCAACGAGGACCCCTACGGGGCCGGCTGGCTGGTGAAGGTGAAGCTCAGCGATCCGGCCGAGGCCGACTCGCTGCTCGACGTCGCGGCCTATCGCGCTCTGCTCGCCGGCGACTGATCGCGGACGTTTGGACGGGTCCCTCTTGACAACCGCGACGCGGCGGGAGAGGGTATGCGCAATCACCGCTCGGGGGGCGGATGCGCACAACGCGCATCGTGCCTCGGGAAGACCCGAAGGGATGCAGCAGATGAAGCTGTCCGTAACGAAGCGGCCGTCGCCGGCGATCATCGTCGCCGTGGTCGCGCTCGCATTTGCAATGGTCGGAACGGCGGTCGCCGGAACCGACGGCCTCAGCGCCAAGCTGACGAAGTCGAAGGTCAAGTCGATCGCGAAGAAGCAGGCCGACAAGGAGCTGAAGGCGAACGTAAGCGGCTCGCACGTGAACCTCGCCGACAACGCGACCAACGCGACCAACGCGCCAACGCGAAGCGGCCAACGCGACGCTCGGCGAGCAACGGCCGAAGTCGTCGCGCCGATCGCGACGCGCTCGTCGCGACGAACGTGTCTCGGTATCGGCTTACGTGACGCGCTGCTGGCGAGCTCGCCATCACGCGACGACCATCGTGGACGACTGCGACGATCGACGCAACCGGCGACGTCAGCGTCGTCACGGCACGCAGTGCCGACTCCGACGCCGAGCTCGACACGCCGGCGGTGGCGCCCGTACGTGACGATCATCGACGGCCAGCGGTCGGACACGTGACCGCATCGGCGCCGAGTTCGACACCTCGGCATACGACGGCTCGTCGTAGCTCGTCCACAGCGGCTGGTCGGCGGCAGCGTTAGTGACGCGGGAAGCAGTACTTCGCGCAGGTGAACCCGAGCAATGTGCAGTTCTGCAACCCGCAGCAGATCGGGGTCGCCCTGTACACGGATGCGAACGGCAGCACACTGTCCAACGACAGGTTCCAGCTGACCATCCTCACCAACTAAGCGCGTGATCGGACAGCGGCGCACCCGCCCAACTAACCTCGGGCGGGTGCATCGCGCCGTCGCCAGGCTCAGCCTCCCGGCCCTCGCCGCCGCCGCGCTCGCGGTCGGTGGCTGCGGCTCCGATTCGGCCGAGCCGACGACGATCTCGGTCTCGGTCGCCGACCGACGTCGACGACGTCGACGGCTTCGACGCACGACGGGGACCGAGACGACGACCGGCGGCGGCGGGACGGCAGGCGGGGGCGGGCACGGATCGAATCAGGGCGGTGGCGGCCAGGGCGGCGGTGGCTCGGGCGGCCCCGACGGGCCAGCCGGGCACGACCGACGCGGTCCGGCGCCGGCAGCGGCTCCGGCGGCCGCGAGCGACGGCGGCGGCTCCGGCGGGCAAAACGGATCGAGACGGCGGCAACGGCGGCTCCGGCGGGAACCACGGCTGCAAGCCCGGCGATATCTGCAGCGCGACGTCGAACGGCGGCGGCAACCGATCAGCGGCCGGTGCAAACCGACGGCACAGGTCGGGAGACGACGGCGTCCGCGGCCCGATGACGCGCGCGGGCCACGGCGGTCGCTCCGTCGCCATCGGACGGCGGCGCAACGCGAGCGTGCGGCCACGAACTCGGCGCCGCGCAGATCCAGGCGGTCATCCGGCGGCGTCGTCCGCGCGAGGCCCGGCTTAACGCTCCGTAATCGGCGGCGCGGCCGAGCCGCGCTCGCCGGGCGGCCCGCTAGCCTCATTCCGGTGAGTCGCTACACGTCCGCAACCGACGCCGACCGGGCGGCGATGCTGAGCGAGATCGGGGTCGATTCGCCGGCCGAGCTGTTCGCCGACATCCCGGCCGAGCTGCGCCTCGACCGTCCGCTCGAGCTCCCCGACGGGCTGTCCGAGTCCGAGGTCTTCGAGCAGCTCTCGGCGCTCGCCGCGCGCAACGCGCACGCCGACTCGGAGGTCTGCTTCATCGGCGCCGGCATGTACGACCACTACGTCCCGGCGCTCGTCGACGCGATCATCTCTCGCTCCGAGTTCCTGACCCCGTACACGCCGTACCAGCCCGAGGTCTCGCAGGGCGGGCTGCAGGTCATGTTCGAGTTCCAGACCGCGATCTCGGAGCTCACCGGGCTGCCGGTCGCCAACGCCTCGCTGTACGAGGGTCCGTCCTCGGTCGCGTCCGCCGCCTACCTGGCGCTCGGCGCCCGCAAGGGCCGCAAGCGCCTGGTCGTCTCGCGCGGGCTGCACCCGCACGCGCGGGCGACGCTCGAGACCTACGCTCGCGGCTTCGACGCCAAGGTGGTCGAGGTCGGGCTGCGCGACGGCGTGACAGATGCCGCCGAGCTCGAGAACTACGTCGACTCCGACGTCGCCGCCGTCTTCGTCTCGAACCCGAACTTCCTCGGCTCGGTCGAGGACCTGGAATCGCTGGCGGCGGTCGCGCACGCCGAGGATGCGCTCTGCGTTGCCTCGGTCGACGCGACCACCCTCGGGGTCCTGCGTTCGCCGGGCGAGTGCGGGGTGGACGTCGCGGTCGGCGAGGGCCAGCCGCTCGGCAACCGGCTCGACTTCGGCGGCCCCTCGTTCGGCTTCTTCGCCGCGACCGAGGAGCACCTGCGCCGGATGCCCGGGCGGATCGCCGGCGAGACCACCGACGCCGACGGCCGGCGCGGCTTCGTGCTCGCGCTGCAGACCCGCGAGCAGCACATCCGCCGCGAGAAGGCGACCCACAACATCTGCACGTCGCAGGCGCTGAACGCGCTCGCCGGGACGATCTACCTCGCCTGGCTCGGCCGCCGCGGGATCGTCGAGCTGGGCGAGCTGCTGGTCCGCCGCACCGCCTACGCGCGCGAGCGCCTGGCCGCGGTCGACGGGGTCGAGCTGCTGCACGACGCGCCGGTCGCCCGCGAGTTCGCGATCCGCCTCGACGCTCCCGTCGACGAGGTCCTCGATCTGGTCGCCGCCCAGGGCATCGCCGGCGGCTACCCGCTCGCCCGCGACTACCCCGAGCACGAGGACGGCCTGCTGGTCGCGATCACCGAGCGCCGCTCGAAGGCCGACATCGACCGCCTCGCGGAGGCGCTGAGCAGCGCGATCGAGGCGCTTCGAGAGACGAGAGACGAGCGACAAGAGACGGTCTCAGCATGACCGAACGCCCACCGGCCACGGCCGAAATCCCCACCGCCGCAGCAGCGCGACCCGGCGGTCACGATCTACGAGCGCTCGGTCGAGGGTCGCCGCGCCGGCGACCCTGCCGCCGCGCCGGGAGTGCCCGAGCCGCCGCTCGACGAGCTGATCCCGCGCGAAGCTGCTGCGCGAGCGCGGCCCACAGCTGCCCGAGGTCTCCGAACCCGAGATCGTCCGCCATTACAACCGGATCTCGCGCCGCAACTTCGACCTCGACACCGGCCCGTATCCGCTCGGCTCGTGCACGATGAAGCACAACCCGCGCCTCAACGAGAAGGTCGCCGCGCTGCCGGGCCACGCCCGCCTGCATCCGGCTCAGGACCCGAAGCGCGCCCAGGGCGCGCTCGAGCTGATGTGGAACCTGGAGCGGGCGCTGTCGGAGATCACCGGCCTGCCGGAGGTCTCCCTGCAGCCTTCCGCCGGTTCACACGGCGAGCTCGCCGGGCTGCTGCTCACCCGCGCCTACCACGAGGACCGCGGCGAGCAGCGGACCAAGGTCCTGACCCCGGACACCGCGCACGGCACCAACCCGGCGACGGTGACGATGGCCGGCTACGAGGTGGTCAAGGTCGAGACCAACGAGCGCGGCGGCGTCGACGTCGACGACCTGCGCGCGAAGGCCTCAGACGACGTCGCCTGCCTGATGCTGACCAACCCGAACACGCTCGGCCTCTTCGACGAGAACATCGCCGAGATCGCCTCGATCGTCCACGACGTCGGCGGCACCCTCTACTACGACGGCGCCAACCTGAACGCGATCATGGGCTTCACGCGCCCGGGCGACATGGGCTTCGACATCGTCCACCTCAACCTCCACAAGTCGTTCAGCCAGCCGCACGGGGGAGGGGGACCGGGCTCCGGCCCGATCGCGGTCTCCGACCGGATCGCACCATTCCTGCCTGCGCCGCGGATCGTCCGCGTGGATCAGCCGGCTCAACAGCGCCGGAACCTCGCCTTCGGCTCGGCGGCGGGCAACGGCGCCGGGCCGAACTTCGACTTCGACTACTCGGCGCCGAAGTCGATCGGGCGCCTGCGGGGGTTCCAGGGCAACTTCGGCGTCTTCGTGCGCTCCTACGCCTACATCTCGAGCCTCGGCGGCGACGGCCTTCGCGACGCCTCCGAGACCGCGGTCCTGAACGCCAACTACCTGCTCGCGAAGCTGCGTTCCGGGCGCGCCGGCAAGTACCTGCCGCTCGCCTTCGACCGCACCCCGATGCACGAGTTCGTCCTCTCGGGCGCGCCCGCGAAGCGGGAGCTCGAGGTCCGCACGCTCGACGTCGCCAAGCGCCTGCTCGACTACGGCTTTCACCCGCCGACGATCTACTTCCCGCTGCTCGTCGACGAGGCCCTGATGGTCGAGCCGACCGAGACCGAGACGCGGGAGTCGCTGGATCGGCTCGCCGAGGCGATCGAGGAGATCCTCGCCGAGGCGGAGGAGGACGCCGGGATCCTGCGACAGGCGCCGTACACGACGCCGGTCCGTCGCCTCGACGAGGCTGCGGCGAGCCGCAAGCCGACGATCCGCCAGCCGCTCTAGCGCCCGAGCAGTACCTAGGCGACCGCGCGCCGCAGCGGCGGATGCGACCGGGCGACCACCTTCGGCAGCGACGCTCGGCGCTGTGCTTGTGCGTAGCGCGCCCGAAGCAGATCGACGAGCTCGCTCGTGTGGCGAAACGGGTCGGCGATCACGGCCCCACGCTCGAGCGCGATCGCGGCCCTCAGCTCGCCCCCGACCTCCGCGACCAGCAGCGGTCCCGCCGGAACGGCGACCGAATCGCGCCCGGCGAGCCGGCGCAGCGCGGCGTCGTCGTCGCCGGAAGCCATGCGGATTGAAATCGGTTCAATTGAGCGAATGATTGACATGATGCCCTCGTCTGAGTAGTCTCTGGCGTGCTTTTTCGCAGGATAACCACGGTGTATCACTAGATCAATGTCATACAAAGACGAATTGTCTGATCTGAAACGTGGCGGCGAGCGGTCGCTCACGCAACAGCTGATCGACCTGATCTCGGGGGCGATCGAGTCGGGCGAGCTGGCCCCTGAGGAAAAGCTGCCGCCGACTCGCGAGCTCGCGGAGCTCGCCGGCGTCAACCACCTCACGGCGGTGCGCGCCTACCGGCGGTTGCGCGAGCTCGGCCTGGTCAGCTCCCAGGTCGGCCGCGGCACCTTCGTCCGCGGCAGCGGCGCGGGCCGCCCGGCCGCCGGCGGGGTCTCGGACTCGATCTCCTGGCAGCGCTACGCGCTCCCCGACGCCGACGAGACCTACGGCGACCGGGTGCTCGCCGAGATGCATCGCCAGGCCACCGCCGAGGGACTGATCCCGCTCTCGGTTGGATACCCGTCGGCGAAGCTGTTTCCCGCGACGGAGATCGGCGACGCGATCGCCGCGACGCTGCGCGATGAGCCCGAGCGCGCGCTTCAGTACTCCGACATACAGGGCGTCCCGGAGCTCGCCGCTGAGCTCGCCCGGCTGTCGACGGAACGGGGCGCGCCCGAGGACCCCGACGACATCCTGATCACCACCGGCGCCAGCCAGGCGCTCGCCGTCGCCTGCCGGGCGATCCTGCGCCCCGGAGATGTCGCCGCCTGCGAGGACCCCAGCTTCACCTCGGTGATCCGCTCGATGCGCGACAGCGGCGCCCGCGTCGTCGGCGTTCCGTGCGACGACGACGGCTTGGACCTCGATGCGCTCGAGGCGCTGCTCTCCCGCCAGGAGATCCGGCTGCTCGCGATCCAGCCGCGCCTGCACAACCCGACCGGGCGCGACCTCAGCGGGGCGCGGCGCGAGCGGCTGCTCGAGCTGGCGCGCCGCCACGGCTTCTTCATCCTCGAGGACGGCATCTACGGCGACCTGCGCTTCGCGGGCGCCGACCCGCGCTCGCTGCGCTCCGAGGCGCCGGCGCACGTCGTTTACGTGGACTCGTTCTCGAAGACGCTCAGCGGCGGCCTGCGGATCGGCTGGGTGGCCGCGAGCGGCCCGGTGCTCGATCGGATCATCGCCGCGAAACGCTCCCACGACATCCACAGCCCGACGCTCACCCAGCTCGCCGTCGCCCGCTACCTCGCAACCGGCGCTTTCCCGGCGCAGGCGGCGCTGGCGACCGGCTTCTATCGCGAGCGCCTCGAGGCGATGCAGGGTTCGATCGAGCGCCACCTCGGATCGGTCGCGACCTACACGGAGCCGCTCGGCGGCGGGCACCTGTGGCTCGGCCTCGACCTCGACCTCGACGAGCGCGAGCTCGCGGACGAAGCGATCCGCGAGGGGGTCGCCTATGTCCCGGGCGCGGCGCTTCGGACCGAGTCGAGCCCCGACCTACGCATGCGGCTCTCGTTCGGCTACCTCGACGCGCCCGCGATCGACGAGGGCCTGCGGCGGATCGCCAAGGCGATCACCAGCCTGCGCGCGCGCCCGTCGCGGCGCCAGGCTGTCCCCGTCTGAGCCCGCCGCTACGTCAGTCCGGCTTGGTGCCCTGGGTGATCAGGTAGTCGCCGTCGAAGCCGACGCCGTCGTCCTCGGCGTAGGTGACCTCCTCGAAGACAGCCATCAGATCGCTCTCGAGCGCCTTCCAGCCGTCCTCATCGAGGTTCGAGCGCAGGAGGACGATCGGGCCGAACTTGGTCCCGTACTCGTCGACCATCTCGGCGACCGAGTCGAAACGCCAGTGGACCGAGGTGTCGATGAAGCTCGGCTCGATCCCGGTGCCCTCGAAGATCTCGTTGACGTGGTCGCGCACGCCCCACAGCGGCGGCGGCTGGAAGCCCTCGGGCGGCGGCGGCGCGTGCTTGGCGATCGTCCGCGAAGAACTGCCCGATCGCACCGGCCGGGTTCCACGCTGCGACCCCCATCCGGCCGCCGGGCTTCAGCACCCGAGCGATCTCGCCGGCCGCCCGCTTGTGGTCGGGGGCGAACATGCAGCCGAAGGTCGAGACGACGACGTCGAAGCTCTGGTCGTCGAACGGCATCTCCTGAGCGTCGCCCTCGACCAGCTCGAGCTCGACCCCGGCCTCGCCGGCCCGGCGCCGGGCGTCCTCGAACAGCTCCGGGGTGATGTCGAGTCCGGTGACCTCGCCGCCGGCGACCGCGGCCGGGATCGCGGCGTTGCCCGTCCCGCAGGCGACGTCGAGGACCCGGTTGCCGGGGGTGACGCCGACCCGCGACACCAGGTCGCCGCCGACTCCCCAGATCCGCTCCGCGATCGCGTCGAAGTCTCCCGCCGACCATGTTGCCCGCGCTCGCTGCTGTGCTTCCGTCGCCATCTTCAAGCCCCTTTCGCCTGGAACGCTTGCGGCGATCCTATGCGCGCGGGAGCTTCTGCTTCAACTCCAGCACGGGCGCGAACAGATCGCCGACCTCGGCGACCCGCTCGAGCACCTGCGGCGCCTCGTAGCGCACCGAGGCCGGATCGCCGTCGTCGGCGAGCTCGGAGACCTCGTCCCAGCTCAGCGGGATCGAAGCCCAGGGCCGCTCGCGGCAGCGCAACGAGTAGACCGCCACGGTCGTCTTCGAATAGTCGTTCTGGCTCCAGTCGACCAGGACCTTGCCCTTCCGCAGCTTGCGGTCCTGCTTCGAGACCACGCGGTCGGGCTCCGAGCGCTCGAGCGCCTGGGCGACGGCGCGCGCGTAGGACTTCGTTGCGTCGTAGGTGACGGCCGTGTTGAGCGGCACGTAGACCTGGATCCCCTTCGAGCCCGAGTGCTTCGGGAAGCACTGCAGGTCGAGGTCGGCGAACAGGTCGCGTAGCCGCAGCGCCACCTGCGCGCACTCGACGGCGGTCGCCGGCTCGCCGGGATCGAGGTCGAAGGCGAGCACCGTCGGCCGCTCGGGCTTGCGGGCCAGCCCCAGCGACGGGTGCAGCTCGAGCGCCGCGAGCTGCGCGAGCCAGATCAGGGTCGGGCGGTCGTCGCAGACGATGAACTCGAGCGTCCCGACCGAGCCCATCTCGATCGGCGCCGTCTTCACCCAGTCGGGGGTGTGCTTGGGCGCGCGCTTCTCGAAGAAGCGCTGGCCATCGATTCCGTCGGGGAATCGCACCCGGGTCAGCGGGCGGCCGCGCAGGTGGGGGAGGATCGTCTCGGCGATCCGCGCGTAGTAGTCGATCGCCTCGCCCTTGGTGAACGCCGGGCGGCTGCCGCCGCGCCCGCCGCGGCGCGCCGGCCACAGGACCTTGTCGAGGTTCGTGAGCGCGAGCTCGCGCCCGTCGACCTCTACTTGGCGGCCTTTGCCTTGCTTCGCGATCGGGAGGAGCTCTTCGACTTCGGCTTCGACGAGGAGGAAGAGGGCTTCGAGGGGGATCGCTTCGGGGCCGCCTTCGCCGGCGCCGCCGACTCCTCGGCCCTGACCGCGGCGAGGCTCTCCTCGAGCGCCGCCATCAGGTCCGGCGCCTTGGTCGGCTTCGGCGCTTCGACGTCGGAGCTGACCAGGGCCTCGCCGTTGGCCTTGCGCTCGATCAGCGCCAGCAGCTCCTCGCGGTACTCGTCGCGGTACTGCCCGGCATCGAAGTCGGAGGTGAGCGAATCGATCAGCGCCTTCGCCATGTCGAGCTCCTTCTTCTTCGGCGCCTCGACCTCCTCGCCGAGGACCTCCGAGAGCTCGCCCGGCGAGACCACCTCGTCGGCGAAGCGCATCGTCGCCATGGTCATCACCCCGTCCATCGGGCGCAGCGCCGCAAGGCTCTCGCGGTTGCGCAGCACGAAGCGGGCGATCGCGACCTTGTGCGACGACTCCATCGCCTCGACCAGCAGCGCGTAGGCTCGCTCGGCGCCCTTGTCGGGGCCAAGGTAATAGGGGTGGTCGAAGTAGATCGGGTCGATGTCGTCGAGGTCGACGAAGTCCTGGATCTCGATCGCCCGGGTCTTCTTCGGGTCGAGCTCCTCGAGCTCGTCCTTCGTGATCACCACGTACTGCTCCGGGGCGATCTCGTAGCCCTTGACGATGTCGTTGTAGTCGACTTCCTTGCCGTCGGCCTCGGCAACGCGCTTGTGGCGGACCCGCGAGCCATCGGACTCACGCAGCTCGCGGAAGCTGACCGACTTCTTCGAGACGGCCGAGTAGAGCTTCACGGGGACATTCAGAAGCCCGAACGAGATTGAGCCTGACCAGATAGCGCGTGGCATGGGTATCTGATACCTCAGACTACCCGCGGGCTCCTTTCTAATCGGTCTCGCGAAAGAAATGATGCGCGCCACGTCCTCCGCTTCGGGTCCGGGCGTGCGCGGTGGCTCAAAGGATCGCTTGCGAGCCTTCTAGCTCTCGCGGACCACCTCGCGCGGATCCTTGTCGTCGCGCAGGCCCTTGAACGCCGACTGGCGCAGGGTGCCCTCCCGGGTCCACTCGGTGAACTCGACTTCGCAGACCAGCTCCGGCTCGACCCAGACCGGGCCGGCGCCGCGGTCGCGGGCTCGCTGCGCGTACTTGACGCGCGGATCCTCGCCGAGCTCGAACGGGGAT
Source organism: uncultured Solirubrobacterales bacterium (assembly GCA_963828755.1). Classification (GTDB taxonomy): domain Bacteria; phylum Actinomycetota; class Thermoleophilia; order Solirubrobacterales; family 70-9; genus WHSW01. The sequence continues at coordinate 60,015 of CAWHFY010000014.1, forward strand.
TCGTCGCGACGCAGCGGCTCGAGCGCTGCGGTCAGCCGCGTGAGCGTCTCCTGGGTGAACCCGGTCCCGACCCCGCCGGCGTAGACGAGCTGCTGCGGGCGTCCGAGCCGCTCCGCCTCCTCGGGCGTCGCGTCCCAATGGCCGACCAGCAGCGAGCCGACCCGGCCGCCGCGCGAACCCTCACCCGGCATCCAGCCGCCGATCACCAGCTCCTGGCCGCGCCGGTAGCGGACCTTGAGCCACTCGCGACTGCGTTTGCCGGGCCGGTACGGGCTGCCGAGCCGCTTCGCGACCACACCCTCGAGTCCTCGCTCGCGGATCGCGGCCCACAGCCGCTCGCCCTCGCCGACATGGTGGGCCGGCGCCTGCCAGTTCGGGCCGTCGAAGCCAAGCCCGGCGAGCGCATCGCGGCGCGCCTCATAGGGTGCGTCGATCAGCGAACGCCCGTCGAGCCAGAGCAGGTCGAAGGCGACGTAGGTCGCCGGCGTCTCCGCGGCGCGGAGCCGGATCGTCGTCTCGTTCGCGAGCCCCATGCGACGTTGCAGGAGCTGAAAGCTCGGCCGCCCCGACTCGTCGAAGGCGACGATCTCGCCGTCGAGGATCGCCTCGCGCCCGCCCAATGCCTCGACCAGCGCGGTCGAGCTCCGGGTAGCGGGGCGTGTGATCGGCGCCGCGGCGGGCGGAGATCCGCAGGCCGCCCGGCGAGATGTACGCGAGCGCCCTGATCCCGTCCCACTTGATCTCGTAGGCCCAGCCGTCGTCGCCCGGCAGCCGCGGCGCCGCCGTCGCCAGCATCGGCTCGAGGTCTCGCGGCATCGACTCGCGCTCGCCCACGGCTCGATAATCGCAAGGTGCAGTCCGCCGCGGCAGTGTTCGAGCTCGATCAAGTCAGCCTCTCGCGGGCCGGGGAGCCGGTCCTGCGCGAGCTGAGCGCGGCCATCCCCGGCGGCGCCACCTGCATCGCCGGGCCGTCGGGCTCGGGCAAGTCGACCCTCCTCCGCCTGCTCGACCGCCTCTCCGATCCCGAGCGAGGTGTGGTGCGCTACCGCGGGACCGACGTTCGTGAGCGCGACCCGCTCGACCTGCGTCGCGAGGTCATGCTCGTGCCGCAGCTGCCGGCGCTGCTCGACGGCACGGTCGCCGACAACCTGCGCTTCGCCGCCGGTCTGGCCGGGCGCGAGCCCGAGGTCGATCGACTGCTCGGCCTCGCCGGGCTCGACGGCTCGTTCGCCGATCGCGACGCGGCGAAGCTCTCGGTCGGCGAACAGCAGCGGGCGATGCTGGCCCGAGCGCTGGCGCTCGAGCCGCGGGTGCTGCTCCTCGACGAGCCGACGTCGGCGCTCGACCCCGAGACGACGGGGCGATCGAGGAGACGCTCGCCGAGTTGCGCGAGCGGGTCGAGGTCGACCTCGTCTGGGTCACCCACGACCTCGGCCAGGCCCGCCGCGTTTCGCAATGGCTGATCAGGATCGATGCGGGCCGCGCGGTCGGCGCCGGGCCGACCGCCGATTTGCTCGGGGCCGCGTCGCGATGACCGTCGGGATCAACGTCACTCTCGGCGAGGTCGCCGCCAGCCTCGTCCTGGTCGCCCTCGCGATCGGCGTCTCGGTCTGGCGGCGGACCGGGCTCGAGAACGAGATCGCGGTCGCGGTCGTCCGCTCGGCGATCCAGCTGACCGCGGTCGGTTACGTGATCCAGGCGATCTTCGACGAGGACACGCTGTGGCTCGTCGTGGCCCTGATCGCGGTGATGGTCGTGTTCGGCGCCTTCACGGCGCGGCGTCGCGCGCGGCGGGTACCCGGCGCCTTCTGGCCGCTGCTGATCGCGCTCGCCGTCGCCGGCGCCGCGACGCTCGGTCTCGTCGTCGCGCTCGGGGTGTTCGAGCCGACGCCCCGCTACCTGGTCCCGGTCGGCGGGATGGTCATCGGCAACTCGATGACCGCCGCGGCGGTGGCGCTCAACCGGCTCGGCGACGAGATGACCGACCGTGCCCGCGAGATCGAGGCGACCCTGGCGCTCGGCGCGACCGCGACCGTCGCGGCGTCCCCGAGCCTGCGGCGCAGCCTCCGCTCGGGGACGATCGCGCTGATCGACTCGACCAAGACCACTGGGCTGATCTTCTTCCCCGGCACGATGGTCGGGATGCTGCTCGCCGGCGCCGAGCCGACCGACGCGGTCCGCCTGCAGCTGATCCTGCTCTGGGTCCTGCTCGGCAGCGTCGCGCTCTCGGCTCTCATCGCGACGACCCTGGCCTATCGCAACTTCTTCACCCCGGCCCAGCAGTTGCGCGAGCCGCCGGAGCCTTAGCCCTCAGGTCATTCCTGCGGTCGCAAGGACGGCACCGGCGCACGAGCGCAGATCCATCGGTTCGCCGCTGCCGGCGAGCAGCGGACCCGCGCGGCGGCGGCCGCCCTCGCGGCGCGGGCCCGGCGCGGCTCGAGGAGACGCCGGGAGCTCGACCCCGTCGGGCCGCGTGAACCGCAGCCTGCGATCGGCGCTGCGCGCGACCGCGTAGCCGCCCTCGTGCACGAGTCGGTGGTGGTGGCGGCATAGCAGGATGAGGTTGTCGAGGCTGGTCTCGCCGCCCTGAGCCCAATGGACGAGGTGGTGGGCGTCGACGAACCGGTGACGCTCGCACCCCGGGAACTGACAGCGCCCGTCGCGCACCGCCAGCGCCCGGCGAATCGCCGGCGGGATCGACCGAGTCCGACGGCCGACGTCCACGGTTCGGCCGCCATCCCGTAGCGCCGCGACCAGCGAGCAATCGCAGGCGAGGCGCCTCGCGGTCTCGGCCGCGATCCCCGGGCCGTCGGCGACCGAGCAGGCGCCGGCGCCGGTCACGCTCGGCCCGGGAGAGTCGGTCGCCAGCGTCGCGGCGTCGACGTGGACGATCACCTGGTTGCGCTCGCCCCCGGCGAGCCCGGTCGGCGGCCGGGCGAGCGCGTGCTCGGCGATCGCGGTCAGCGACTCGGCGTTGGTCGGCGTGCGCGACGGCGCCACGGTGATCTCGGCAGGCGGTTCCGCGGAACCGCTCGGCTCGAAGGCAGCAAGCGGTCCCGCGGAACCGCCCGCCGATGAGCCGATTTCCGCGCCCTCATCGGGGCGGCGCTGTGCCAGCGCCTCGCGCGCCGCGTCGAGCGCGCGCAGGAGCAACGCCCCGTCGTCGGCCGGCAGCTTTGCGTGCAGGTGCAGGCAGCCATCGTCGTCGTCCCAGTGCCAGCGGACGAAGCTCTCGCGCGCCTGGGCAGCGGCCTCGGCCCTCTCCACCCGCCGGGCGGCGCGGACCATGCGCTCGAGCTGGGCGGCCGTCGCGTGGCGGGCGAGCTCGAGCAAGTCGGCCTCGGCCTCCGCGTCGGCGACCCGGGTCAGCGCCCGGACCTTCGAGTAGCTCAGCCGCCCGGCCTCGAACTCGGCTCGCATCAGCGGCAGCTCAGGGAGCGCCCGCGCGACGCGGACCTGCTCGCGCGCCGAGCGCGGGTTCAGCGCGCAGCGCCAAGCGATCCACTCCGAGGTCGAGCGACAGCCGGTGTCACGCCAGCCGCAGCGACGGTCGAACTCGCCGACGAGCGCGAGCCAGCGTGCCGAGTCGGCGTTGAGGCGAGCCGCGAGCGCTTCGATCTCCCGTTCGATCAGCTCCAGCGGGAGGTCGGCGAGCGACGCCGGCCGCGCGCCGCCAGCGGGAATGGAGGGTGTCTCGGCTTCCGCGATCAGCACGAACACATGTTCGCACACCATCCGGACGGAAACATACACCGAGCGCGCCTGCGCCGGCCCGCTCAGCGCTCCGGCAGGATCCAGCCCGAGACGCTCGGGAACGGCGCCGGGCCGGCGCCCCCGGGTTCGAACTGCTCGGAGATGCGGTCGAAGGCGATCACCCGGCGCGGGTGCGCGGTGTCGATGAACAGCCACTGATCGGCGGCGGGCCAGCCGACCAGCAGCCAGCGCCCGTCGGGAGACCAGGTCGGCCCGGTGAGCCGGCCGCGGGCGGAGAAGAGGACCGAGCCCCCGCCGCCGCGGTCGGTGACCAGCAGCCGGTCGCTCGCGCCCACGTGCTCGAGCCGCGCAACGCGCTCGCCGTCGGGCGATAGGGCCCGGTCCTCGACCCCGCCCGCGGTCGCGACGGGAAGCCGCCGGCGATCCGCGCGGCGGGTCGGGACCCGGGACGCCGCTGTCGACGTTGACGCTGCGGATCTCGCCGTCGCCGGTCAAGTAGATGAGCACGAAGCCGTTGGCGGCCGGCGGGCCCAGCTTCGAGTAGCCGATCGGCCGCCAGGCCGGCGCCACCGGAGCGACGTCGCGGGCGATCAGCCGATCGGTCGCCGGATTGCCGTCACCGGCGATCACGCGCAGGTCGTCGCCGCTGCGGTAGGCGATCCGCGTGTCCGCGGCGTCGCCCGCCCAGCGCGGGTCGCGGACCACCCCGGGCGCCGGGAAGGTCCAGCGGGGGTCGCCCGCGGTGTCGACCGCGGCCAGCTCGCGGCCCTGGGCGACCGCGACGTAGAGGCCGTGCGGGGACCAGCTCGCCTGGTCGTAATCACCGAGCAACCGCTTGGAGCCGTCCTCGCGGACGATCCACGCGCCCTGGCCGGAGTCGACCAGAAGCTCGCCGGTCGCCGGCAACGAGCGCAGCTGAGGCTTCGCATCGGGCTCACCGAGCCCGAAGACGTCCTCGATCGCGTCGCCCACCTTGGCACCGGCCGGGCTGAGCCCGATCGCGAGCAGCACCGCGCCGACGGCGCCGGCCAACGCGAACCGGCGACCCGCGGTCGGCCGCTTCGCCGGCGTCCGCTCCGCGTAGGCGGCGCGGACCAGCTCCCAGGCGCGGTCCTCGGCGTCGCGCTCACCGGGCACGCGGACCTTGCCGAGGGCGCGGGCCAGCTCCCGGTCGCGGCTCACGTTTCCTCCTCGTCGTCGAGGTGGGGGCGCAACCGGTCGAGGCCGCGACGCAGCCGCGAGTTGACGGTCCCGCGAGGCAGCTCGAGGATCGAGGCGATTTCGCCGGGCGAGTACTCGAGCACGTAGCGCAGCACGACCACCGCGCGGTGCTCGGGCCCGAGGTCGCCCAGGGCCGCCCGCAACCGGTCCGAGATCCCGTCCGGCTCGGGGGCGACGCCCTCGGCGCCGGTCGAGAGCGCGCTCTCGGCGCGGAGCGCCCGCGCCCGGGCGAAGTCGATCGAGCGGTTGACCGTGATCCGATGAAGCCAGGGTCCGAACGGGCGTCGGCGGTCGAACCGGTCGAGCGCGCGAATCGCCGCCAGGAACGATTCCTGGGCGATGTCCTCGGCGGCCACCGGGTCGCCGATCACCAGGTATGCGGCGCGATGAGCACGTCGCCAATGGCGGCGAAACAACTCCTCGAGCGCGTCGGTCGAGCCGCGCTGAGCGTCGCGGACCAGGGCGCCCTCGCCGCGGCGGTCCTGGGACCGGGATTGCGGCAGCGGCGCAACGCGCTCGGGGGCCGGCTCGGCGCTCATCGGCAGCAGCGATTGTCCCGCCTCTCGGGCCCGCCAGCCAAATCGCAACGCGCAGGCGGCGGTCATCTGCCGGCGCCGCTCAGCGAGCCGGCTCCCGGTCGGCCTCGCGTCGCTCGTCGGTCTCGGATCGCACCAAACGCTCGAGCGCATCCTCGTCTACGTCGGCCGCGGACCGGCGGCGCCAGAGCGCCAGGCCGAGCATCGCGACCAGGGCGGCCCCTCCGCCGATCGCGGCCCAGCCGATCCAGCCGCCTTCGCCGGGATCCGTGACCTCGTCCGGCCGCGCGGGTGACGGCGGCTCGCTGACCGAGAACGTTCGCGTATCGACGATCGCCTTCGGCGTCCCCTGATCCAGCACGGTCAGCGTCCCGGAAGCGCCTTCGAGGTTGAGCCCGAGCCCGTAGAAATCGCGGACGCGGACGTCGTCGAGGTCGACGCAGACCGCGGTCGCACCCTGCGTGTCGAGAGCGTGAATGAACGTCTCCTCGCCGCCCGCGTAGAGGGTGTAGGCCCAGCGCCCGTTGGGGCTGACCATCCGCGCCATCGGGAAGCCCGCCATCCGCTCGTCGGGCTCCTCGGGATCGACAACTGGATCGCTGAGCAGCCTGCCGCGGTCGACGTCGTACGCGCGGACCTCGTAGTCGAGCGGATCCCGCCGGTCCTGGTAGTGGATGAGGTAGAGGCGGTCGCCCCGCGGCGAGATCGCGTCGAAGCTGAAGTCGCCGTCCAGGTGGACCCTGTCCGTGGGCCGTAGGGTCGCCGTGTCGAGGATCGCGAGGTCCGTCGTCTCGCGCGGGAAGCCCTGGCGCGGCCGGATCAACGCCAACGTACGCCCGTCCGCCGAAAGCCCGCTCGCGGTCCCGTCGTAGGCGACCAAGGGAACGCTGAGCTCGCCTGGGATCGTCCGCGACCGGGCGATCTGACCGCCGTTCGCCGTGATCTTCAGCACGGTTGTCTGGTCGCCGCCGTTCGATACGGCCGCGTAGCGATAAAAGCCGTCCAGGTCGCCCACCGAGGCGTCGTCGGCGCCGTCAACGGGTAGCGGGAGTCCGTCGGCGGCCGCCGATGGAGCGGCGATCGCCAGGGCAATCAGAGATGTCGCAAGAGCCTTCATGGACTCGATACGAGCGGCGACCCGCCAGAGGTCCATCGGGACCCCTGCGACACTGCGACCCGTGACCCGGAAGGAGAAGCTGACGCTGATCGCGACGATCCTCGGGTCGACGATCGTGTTCCTCGACTCGACCGTGGTCAACGTCGCGTTGCCGACCATCCAGGAGGACCTCGACACAGGACTCGCCGGCCAGCAGTGGGTGGTCGAGGCCTACATGCTCAGCCTGGTCTCCCTGCTGCTCGTCGGCGGCTCGCTCGGCGACCTCTACGGGCGCCGGCGGCTGTTCGTCATCGGCCTCTGCGGCTTCGCGGTGACCTCGGTCCTCTGCGCGATTGCGCCCAGCGACGAAGCGCTGGTGGCGGCGCGGGCGCTTCAGGGCATCGCCGGCGCCCTGCTGGTTCCCGGCTCGCTGGCGATCCTCGCCGCGACCTTCGAGGGCGAGGCGCGCGGTCGGGCGGTCGGGCTGTGGACCGCCTGGGCGGGGATCTCGACCCTGATCGGACCGGCCGGGGGCGGCTTGCTGGTCGAGCTCAGCTGGCGCTGGATCTTCTGGATCAACCTGCCGTTGATCGCGGTGACGATCTGGCTCGCGCTGCGGACGATCGACGAGAGCTCGGATCCCGAGGCGGTGCACGGGATCGACGGGGTGGGGATCGGGCTCTCCGCGCTCGGCCTCGCCGGCCCGGTGTTCGCGCTGATCGAGCAGCCGACCTACGGCTTCTCCGACCCGATCGTCTGGGTCCCGCTCGTCGGCGGGATCGCGTGCTTCGGCGCCTTCGTCTGGTGGCAGACCCGCGCCCGCGCCCCGATCCTGCCGCTGGAGCTGTTTCGCTCGCACAACTTCGCGACCGTGAACATGGCCACCCTGGCCGTGTACGCGGCGCTCGGCGGGGCCTTCTTCTTCATCACCCTGTTCCTGCAGCAGGTCGCCGGCTACAGCGCCTTCCAGGCGGGCGCCGCGACCACCCCGGTGACCGTGCTGATGTTCCTGCTCTCGGGCCGCTTCGGGGCGCTCGCGTCGCGGATCGGGCCACGGTTGCCGATGGGGATCGGACCGCTGATCGGCGCCGTCGGCCTCGCGCTCCTGACCCGGCTGAGCGCCGACCCCAACTATCTGACCGACGTGCTGCCGTCGCTCGTGCTGTTCGGCCTCGGCCTCTCGATGACCGTCGCGCCGCTGACCACGACGGTCCTCGACGCCGTCGAGGAGCGCCACGTCGGCGTCGCCTCCGGCGTCAACAACGCGGTCGCAAGGGTCGCCCAGGTACTGGCGATCGCCGTCCTCGGCGCCGTGGTCTCGGCCCAGTTCAGCGCCGCTCTCGACGACCGCACCGCGGGGCAGCCGATCGGGACCGAGGCGCAGGCGGCGATCGACGGCGCCAAGGAGCAGCCGCTGTCCGGCGGAGATACGTCGGACGTGCCCGGGGGCGAGGCGCAGTCGCTCGATCAGGAGATCACCTCGTCGTCGGAGTCGGCGTTCCATCTGGGCATGTGGCTCGCCGCGGCGCTGATGGCGCTCGGCGGCGCGATCGCCCTGCTCGGCGTCCGCAACCCGGACCGCGACGCCCCCGCCGTCGCGCCCTATCGCGGGCCCGGATCGGCGGCGACCGCGGGCGAGTGCGGCCGCGGCCCGGCGCCGGATCGCGAACCCAAGCCCAGCCCCGCGCCGGTCTGAGGCTAGATTCCCCGCGCGTGAGGATCTTCAGCGGCATCCAGCCGACCGGGCGCAAGCACCTCGGCAACTACATCGGGGCGATCAGCCGCTACGTGGAGGGGCAGGAGCGGGCCGAGCGCGAGGGTGGCGAGTCGATCTTCTGCATCGTCGACCTGCACGCGATCTCGGTCGCCTACGACCCGGCCGAGCTGCGCGAGCGCCTCCACGACACGACCGCGATCCTGCTCGCCGCCGGGCTCGACCCCGAGCGTTGCACGCTGTTCCGCCAGTCCGACGTGCGCGAGCACACCGAGCTCACGTGGCTGCTGTCCGCGGTCACTGCGCATGGCGACCTGAACCGGATGACTCAGTTCAAGGAGAAGTCGGCGAAGCAGCGCGAGCTGGTCTCCGCGGCGCTCTTCCTCTATCCGGTCCTGCAGGCCGCCGACGTGCTCGCCTACAAGGCCGACGAGGTCCCGGTCGGTGACGACCAGCGCCAGCACATCGAGCTGATGCGCGAGATCGCGCGCCGGTTCAACGAGCGCTTCGCGCCCGACCGGCCGATCCTCGTCGAGCCGGAGCACCGCATTCCCGAGGTCGGCGGGCGGGTGATGGACCTGCAGGAGCCGACGGCGAAGATGTCGACCACCGGCGGCACCGAGCAGGGCACGGTGTTGGTGCTCGACGATGAGAAGGCGCTGCGCAAGAAGGTGATGAGCGCGGTCACCGACTCCGGCTCCGAGGTGCGGGCCGCCGCCGACAAGCCCGGGATCTCGAACCTGATCGAGATCCTCGCGGTCGTTCGCGGGATCGAGCCGGCCGCGGTCGAGGCCGAGTTCGCGGGCTCGGGTTACGGCGACTTCAAGCGGGCGGTGGCCGACGCCGTGGTCGAGTACCTCGCGCCGGTGCGCGAGCGCTACGTCGACCTGCGCGCCGATGAGGCAGGGCTCGAGCGGGTGCTCGAGGCCGGCGCCGAGAAGGCCCGTGCGGTCTCCCGGCCGACGGTGGCCGAGGTTCGCGACGCGATGGGGATCGGTCCGGGGTTGAACCTAGGCTCTAGTTGATGAGAGCCGCGGAGCTCGATCTCGACCTGGAGGTCTTCGCCGGGCCGTTCGATCTGTTGATGACGGTCGTCCTGCGCGAGGAGGTCGCGCTGGCCGAGGTCGAGCTGGGCGAGATCGTGATCGCCTACCTCGATCACGTCGAGCAGCAGGGCGAGCTCGACCTCGAGGCGGCGACCGAGTTCCTGGTCCTGATCGCGTCGCTGCTCGAGCTCAAGTCAAGGCTGCTCCTGCCGGCCCCGGAGGAGGAGCTGATCGAGCTGGCGCCCGAGGAGGCGGCCGAGGAGCTCTTGGCGCGAATGCTCGAGTACCGCCGCTACCGCGACGCCGCCGCCCACCTCGCCGAGCTGTTCGCCGAGGGGCGCCGCTACCACTACCGCTCGGCGCCACTGCCGCCCGAGCTGCGCCGGGTCGCGCTCGACGCCGCCCGCCCGGCCTACGAGCCCGACCTGCTCGCCGCCTCGATCGGCGACCTGCTGCGCACGCCGCCGAAGCCCGACCTCTCCCACATCCGCCCGACCGTCTCGCTCGATCGGCGGCTGCGGGTCCTGCGCGAGCTGCTCGCTCACGACGGCTCGCTCGACTTCGACGAGAGCTTCGGGGGCGAGGACAAGCTGACCCAGGCGGTGACGCTGTTCGCGCTGCTCGAACTGCACAAGCAGGGCGAGGCGACGTGGGAGCAGGACGAGGTGTTCGGTCCAATCCAGATCGCCGCGAGCGGCGAGCGGCGAGCGGCGGAGCGGCGAGATGGCCTCATGAGCTCGCTCGAGCGGGTGGTCGAATCGCTGCTCTTCCTGTCGCCGGAGCCGGTGAGCACCCAGGAGCTGGCGGAGGCGTGCGAGGCGACCGAGGCCGAGGTCGACCGGGCGCTCGACCTGCTCGGCGCCGCGCTCGAGGGCCGCGGCCTGGTCCTGCGCGAGGTCGGGGGCGGGCACACGCTCGCCGCGCACCCCGAGGCCGACGAGGCGGCGCGTCGTTTGCTGGCGAAGCCGCGAACGCCGCCGCTCACCCAGGCGCAGGCCGAGACCCTGGCGATCATCGCCTACCTGCAGCCGGTCTCGAGGCCGGAGATCGCGCGGATTCGCGGCGTCGCCTCGGAATCGGCGCTGCACACGCTGACCGAGCGCGGGCTGATCGAGGAGGCGGGGCGGTCGCGCTTCGGCGCGGTCATCCACCGCACGACGCCGCTGTTCGAGCGCCTCTTCGGGCTCAGCGGCCTCGACGCGCTGCCGGACCCGGCGAGGTTCGACCCGACCCCCGAGGACGAGACCGAGCTGCGCGAGCGATTGCTGAAGGCCGGCGAGCAGCGCGCCGAGTAGGCGCTAGCTTCGCTGCGTGCGGCTCGCAAAGTACCTCGCCCACTCCGGAGTCGCCTCGCGCCGCAAGGCCGAGGCGCTGATCGCCTCCGGGCGGGTGCGGGTCGGCGGCAAGGTGGTCACGGACCCGGCGCGCGACGTGGAGTTCGAGAGCGGGGTGGAGGTCGACGGGCGACCGGTCGGACCCGAGCCGCGCGAGGTGTGGATCCTCAACAAGCCGGCCGGGGTCACCTCGACCGCGAGCGAGCCCGGGCGCCGGCGCGCGGTCACCGAGCTGATCGACTCGAAGCGGCGGCTGTATCCGGTCGGCCGTCTCGACGCCGACTCGACCGGGCTGATCCTGATCACCAACGACGGCGAGCTCGCCAACCGGCTGATGCACCCGCGCTTCGAGGTCCCGCGCACCTATCGCGCGCGGCTGCGCCGGCCGCCGAGCGACGTCGACCTCGGGCGGCTGCGCGACGGGGTCGAGCTCGAGGACGGCCCGACCCGGCGGGCGAAGGTGCGGCGCGTCTCGCCGCGGGTGGTCGAGATCACGATCAGCGAGGGGCGCAACCGCCAGGTGCGGCGGATGGCCGAGGCGATCGGCAACGAGGTCGTCGACCTGGAGCGGATCGCGTTCGGGCCGCTGCGCCTCGGCGAGCTCGGCCCCGGGAAGGCGCGGCGGCTGCGCGCCGCCGAGCTGCGGCAGCTCTGGAAGGATCCACGCCGATGAGCGACGGCGACAAACGCCTGTGGGCGGTGCGCGGAGCGGCCCAGGCCGAGCGCAACGACGAGCCCTCGATCCTCGGCGCGACCGAGGAGCTGATGCGCGAGCTGATGCGCCGCAACGAGCTCGGCCCCGAGGACTTCGTCTCCGTGATCCTGACCTGCACCGACGACCTCAACGCCCAGTTCCCGGCGGTGGGCGCCCGAGCGGTCGGCCTCGATCAGGTGCCGCTGCTCTGCAATCGCGAGCTCGACGTGCCCGGGGCGATGGAGCGGGTGATCCGTGTGCTCGCGCACTACTACGCCCCGGCGGAGCACCAGCCGGCGCACGTCTATCTCGGCCAGACGAAGAGGCTGCGCGCCGACCTACACTCGGCCCAATGAGCGTTGTCTTCGCTGAGAAGTTGGGCCAGATCCCGGGCTACGTCGCCGGGGCGCCGGCCGGCAAGGCGCCCGAGGCGATCGCCGACGAGGGGATCGCCCAGCTCGCCTCCAACGAGTCGCCGTTCGGCCCGCACCCGGCGGTGACCGAGGCGATCGCCCGCGCCGCCGCGGCCACAAACCGCTACCCGGACCCCTCGGCGGCGCTGCTGCGCCGCCGGATCGCCGACCGCTACGAGGTCGAGCCGTCCGGGGTCGCGCTCGCCAACGGCTCCTGCGAGATCCTGCTCGCCGCCGCCCTCGCGCTCTGTGAGCCCGGCGCCGAGCTCGTCTACGCCTGGCCGTCGTTCTCGATCTACCCCTACCTCGCGCCGCTCTCGGGCGCCCGCGAGATCCGCGTCCCGCTCGCCGCGGGCGACGTCCACGACCTCGACGCGATGCTGACGGAGATCACGGTTGCGACCCAGCTGGTCGTCGTCTGCAACCCGAACAACCCGACCGCCACGCACCTGCCGGCAGCGCGGATCGCCGAGTTCTGCGCCCAAGTCCCCGACCACGTCACCGTGATCGTCGACGAGGCCTACGTCGAGTTTCAGCTCGACGACGACCCCGACGCGACCGTCGACCTGCGCCGCGAGTTCCCGAACCTCGTCCTGCTGCGCACGTTCAGCAAGGTCTACGGGCTCGCCGGCCTCCGGGTCGGCTACGCGCTCTGCTCGCCGAAGTTCCGCGCCGCGGTCGACGCGGTGCGCCAGCCCTTCAGCGTCAACGCGCTCGCGCAGGCGGCGGCGGCCGAGGCGATCCGCCACTCCGACGACGTCGCCGACCGGGTCGAGCGCAACCTGATCGAGCGGGTCACCGTCGAGGAGGGGGTCCGCGGCTCGGGCTCTCCACGCCGGACTCGCAGGCCAACTTCTCCTGGGTCGGTCTCGGCGATCACGACGAGGGCGAGGTCGTGGCGGCGCTCGGCGAGCGCGGCATCCTGGTCCGGCCCGGAGCCCCGCTCGGCGGCCCCGGCCACATCCGGGTCAGCTACGGCACCTCGGACGAGAACGGCCGTTTTCTCGCCGCGCTCGGCGAGACGCTCTAGCTCCGTCGGGAGCGTCGGCGAGAACTTGCCCTTTTCGCCGCAAGCTGGTAGAAAACCCGGCCAATGAACCGCGTCGTCACCTCGACTCTCCGGATCGCCCCCACGGGGCCCGAGTCGTGCGCGTGGTTTGCGTATTACTGGCGATTTAGCTAGGCGTCCGGCCCGGCCGAAAGGCCCGTGAGCGAGAAGGAAACCCACCGCCGGACGCCGTAGCAGCACGAGTCCTTGCCAGTAACCCGCAGATATCGGAGACCGAGAACATGATGATCGTGATGAAAGAGGGGGCGACGGAGGACCAGATCGCCCACGTCGTTGAGCGAATCGAGGAGGTGGGCTGTTCGGCGCACCTCTCCCAGGGCGAGCTGCTGACGGTGATCGGCGCGATCGGCGATCGCGACCGGGTCGCCGCGCTCGGGCTCGAGGGCTACGACGGGGTCGACCACCTCGTTCCGATCCTGAAGCCCTACAAGCTCGCGTCGGCCCAGTTCAAGAAGGGCGAGCGGACGGTGATCGACGTCGACGGCTGCAAGGTCGGCGGCGAGCACTTCGGGCTGATCGCCGGCCCGTGCACGGTCGAGAGCCGCGAGCAGACGCTCGAGGTCGCCCGGGTCGTGAGCGAGAACGGCGCCGGCATGCTGCGCGGCGGCGCCTACAAGCCGCGCACCTCGCCGTACAGCTTCCAGGGGCTCGGGGTCGAGGGCCTGCGCCTGCTGCAGGAGGCCAAGGACGAGACCGGCCTGCCGATCGTCAGTGAGCTGATGGACGTCCGCGACGTCGCCGACGTGGTCGAGGTCGCCGACGTGATCCAGATCGGCGCCCGCAACATGCAGAACTACACGCTGCTGACCGAGGTCGGTCGCAGCGGCAAGGCGGTGCTGCTCAAGCGCGGGCTGTCCTCCACGCTCGACGACCTGCTGATGGCGTCCGAGTACGTGCTCAAGGAGGGCAACCCGAACGTGATGCTCTGCGAGCGCGGCATCCGCACGTTCGAGACCGCATACCGGTTCACGCTCGACCTGCTGGCGATCCCGGCGCTTCGCGAGCTCACCCACCTGCCGATCGTCGTCGACCCGAGCCACGCTCCGGGGCGCCGCGACTGGGTCCCCGCGATGTCGATGGCCGCCGCTGCGGCGGGCGCCGACGGGATCATCGTCGAGGTGCACAACGATCCCGAGCACGCGATCTGCGACGGCCCGCAGGCGCTCAGCACGGCGGAGTTCCCCGACTACGCCGAGCAGCTGCGGCGGGTCGCCGAGGTCTCCGGCAAGCTCGTCGGCGTCTGAGCTGAGAGCCGACCGGCGGTCGACCGTGACCGAATGAAGATCGCGATTCTCGGCGTCGGGCTGATCGGTGGCTCGATCGGGCTCGCCGCGCGGCGGCGACTCGAGGCCGAGGTCGCGGGCTTCGACCCGGCGAACGCCGAGCGAGCGCTCGAGCTCGGGGCGCTCGACCACGCCGCCGAGAGCGTGGCGGACGCGGTCGCGGACGCCGACGTCGTCTTCTGCGCCGCCCCGGTGGGCGCGCTGCCAGGGCTGGTCTCCGAGGCCCTGAAGGCGAGCCGCGAGGCGGCCGTCGTCACCGATGTCGGCTCGACCAAGCGCGAACTGATCGAGGGGATCGCCGCCGGCGGCGACGACTCCCGGTTCATCGGCGGACATCCGCTCGCGGGCGCCGAGACCGCCGGGGTCGAGAACGCCCGCGCCGAGCTGATCGAGGGCGCGCGCTGGTACCTGACCCCGACCCCGCGCTCGAGCGGGGTGCACTACGACCTGCTGCAGAGCACGGTCGCCGACCTCGGCGCCCGGCCGCAGGCGATCGACCCGGAAACGCACGACCGGGTGATGGCGACGGTCAGCCACGTCCCGCACGTGCTCGCCAACGCGCTCGTCAGCGAGGCGGCCCGCGCGCTCTCCGAGGAGTCCGAGCGCCTGCCGGAGGTGGGAACGAGCTTTCGGGACACGACCCGCGTCGCCGGCGCCAACCCGGCGATCTGGGGCGACATCTTCGCCACCAACAGCGAGGCGGTCGCCGCCGGCCTCGACGCGATCGGGGCGCGGCTGAGCGAGGCCGCCGAGCTGATCCGCTCCGGCGACGCCGACGCGGTCGGGCGCTGGCATGCCGCCGCCGGCGAGGACCGGCGCCGCCTGCTCGAGTCGGACCTCGCCGGCGGCGACGTCCGCGAGCTGCGGATCGGGGTCGAGAACCGGCCGGGAGCGGTGGCTGAGGTGGCGCTGGCCCTCGGCCACGCGCAGGTCAACATCGAGGACATGGCGCTCTATCCCGCGCCGGACATGCGCACCGGCGCGATCTCGGTCTGGGTGGCCGGCGCCGAGGAGGCCGCGCGGGCCGAGCAGATCGTCCGCGAGCTCGACCACGTCGTCTCGGTGGTCGCGCCGGCACCGGCGGATGACCCGCTTCGAGCCCGGCGGGCCGCTGCGCGGGACGCTCACGCCGCCGCCCGACAAGTCGATCTCGCACCGCGCCGCGTTGCTCGCCGGCTTCGCCGAGGGCGAGACCCGGATCGAGAACTTCCTGCTCTCCGCCGACACGGCCGCGAGCGCGAACGCCGTCGTGCAGCTCGGGGCCGAAGTCAATGAGCTCGGGCGCGGCGACGGCGCGGCGACGATGTCGATCACGGGGGTGGGCCTCCGCGGCGCCGCGCCCGCGGAGATCGACGTCGACAACGCGGGCACGCTCCTGCGCCTGCTGCCCGGGTTGCTCGCCGGCCAGCCCGAGGGCGAGTGGACGCTCGACGGCGACGAGTCGATCCGCCGCCGGCCCGTCGACCGGGTCGCCGAGCCGCTGCGGCTGATGGGCGCCGACATCGAGTCGCGCGACGGGCGCGCGCCGCTGCGCGGTGCGCGGCGCGCCGCTGCGCGGGATCGAGTACCGGCTGCCGGTCGCCTCGGCCCAGGTGAAGTCGTGCGTGCTGTTGGCCGGGCTCAACGCCGAGGGGTCGACCAGCGTGATCGAGCAGCGGCCCACCCGCGACCACACCGAGCGGATGCTGCGCGCCGCCGGCGCCAGCGTGCGCACCGAGACCGCCGGCACCCCGGTGACGATCCACGGCGAGCTGCCGGCGACCCGGGCCACGGTGGAGCCCGCGGAGCGGCTGGAGCTCGGCTCGATCAGCGTCCCGGGCGACTTCTCCTCGGCAGCGTTCTTCATCGTCGGGGCGCTGCTCGTGCGCGGCAGCGAGGTGCGGCTCGAGGGGGTCGGCATCAACCCCGGCCGGATCGGCCTGCTCGGCATCCTCACGCGGATGGGCGCGGCGGTCGAGGTGATCGAGGCGCACGGCGGCAGCGAGCCGACCGCGACGATCATCGCCCGCTCGGGGCCGCTGCAGGGGACCAGGGTCGGCGCCGGGGAGGTCCCGCTGGCGATCGACGAGCTGCCGCTGGTCGCGCTCGCGGCGTGCTTCGCGGATGGCGAGACGGTGGTCTCGGGGGCCGAGGAGCTGCGCCACAAGGAGTCGGACCGGATCGCGACCGTGGTCGAGGGGCTCGGCGCCCTCGGGGCCACGATCGAGGCGACCGAGGACGGCTTCGCGGTCGAGGGCGGCGGGCTTGCGCGGCGGCGCGCTCGATGCCGCCGGCGACCACCGCCTCGCGATGCTCGGCGCGCTCGCCGGCGTCGCGTCGGCCGAGGGCGTCGAGGTCCGCGGAATGGAAGCCGCGGCGGTCAGCTACCCCGGCTTCGAGCGCGACCTCGCGGCGCTCAGCGCGAACTGAGCCTCAGCCCGGTTGCGACGGGTGGCCCTCGCCGGGCCAGGGCGACAGCACCAGCAGCAGGCGCGAGTCCTCGGTCGCCGAGACCTCGTGGCGCTCATTCGGATCGAAGACCGCAAGCAGCCCAGGCCCGCCGGCGACCCGATCGCCGCCGGGCTCGGAGACCTCGACCGCCCCGCTGATCACCAACAGCCAGGCGCGCTCGTGCACCTGATGCTCCGAGAGGCGCTCGCCCGCGCCGAGGACGAGCACGATCGCACGGCCCTCGTCGCGGGAGGTGAGGACCTGCGGCTGTTGCGCCTCGACCTCGAGCTCCGGGATGTTCCAGCTGTCCATCAGTGGCCAGCCTATCCTCACGCGGCCATGGTGATCGCGATCGACGGACCTGCAGGGGCCGGCAAGTCAACCGTTGCCCGGGGTGTCGCCGGGGCGCTCGACCTCGTCTACCTCGACTCCGGGGCGATGTATCGCAGCGTCGCGCTTGCGGCGCTTCGCGAGGCGCGAGACCTCACCGACCCCGAGGCGATCACCGAGCTCGCCAAGCGGCTCGACATCCGCCTGGTCGGGTCCGGCGTGCTGCTCGGCGGCGAGGACGTCAGCGCCGCGATCCGGACCCCCGAGGTGACCGAGGCCGCCTCGGTCGTCTCCGCGCACCCCGGGGTTCGCGACGCGATGGTCGCCAGCCAGCGGGCGATGATCGACGCCGACGACTACGTCGCCGAAGGCCGGGACATCGGGACCGTGGTGAGCCCCGACTCGCCGCTCAAGGTCTTCCTCGTCGCGAGCGACGAGGAGCGCGCCCGGCGCCGCTCCGCGCAGACCGGCGAGCCGTTCGAGCAGGTGCTCGCGGCGCAGGCCGAGCGCGACCGCCGTGACCGCGAGCGCGAGCATGGAGCGCTGCGCGCCGCCGCCGACGCGGTCGCCCTCGACACGACCGGGCTCGCCGTCGACGAGGTCGTCGGGCGGATCGTCGACCTCGCCCACGAGCGCGGGCTGGGCCACCGATGACCCCGCGGCTGCCGCGGATCGCCGTGGTCGGGTTCCCCAACGTCGGCAAGTCGACCCTGATCAACCGCCTGGTCGGCGGGCGCGAGGCTGTCGTTCACGCCGAGGCCGGGGTGACCCGCGACCGCAAGGCCTTCGAGTGCGAGTGGAACGGGATCCGGTTCGAGCTGATCGACACCGGCGGCGTCGATCTCGAGGCGAGCGACTCACTCTCGCGCGCGGTCCAGGCGCAGGCGCGCGCGGCGATCGCCGACGCCGACGCGGTCGCGATCGTGCTGGACTCGCGCGCCGGCCTGCGCCAGGGCGATGCCGAGGTCGCCGAGATCCTGCGCCGCGCGAACCTGCCCGTCGTCGTGGTCGCGAACAAGGTCGACTCCGATCGCGAGGAGCCGTCGGTCGCCGACCTGTACGCGCTCGGCCTCGGCGAGCCGCTGCCGGTCTCGGCCGCCCAGGGGCGCGGCACCGGCGACCTGCTCGACCGCTTCGCCGAGCTCGCCCGCGAGGCCGCGGTCGAGCTGCCATCCGAGGGCGATGACCGTGTCTCGGTGGCGATCATCGGGCGCCCGAACGTCGGCAAGTCCTCGTTCGTCAACGCGGTGCTCGGCTCCGAGCGGGTGATCGTCTCGGAGGTCGCCGGGACGACCCGCGACGCGATCGACACCCCGGTGACGATCGGCGGGCGCGAGGTGCTGCTGATCGACACGGCGGGCATCCGCCGGCGGACGAAGATCGCCGGCACGGTCGCCTACTACGCCCAGCTGCGCTCCGAGCGCGCCGCGGAGCGCGCCGACGTCGCGGTGCTGGTCTGCGACGCGAGCGAGGGCGTGACCGCCGAGGACCTGCGGATCGGCGAGCTGGCGATGAAGACGGGCTGCGCGACCCTGGTGGCCTTGAACAAATGGGATCTCTCAGGCCGGACCGGCCCTGGACGCGAAGCGGAGGAGGCGGACCGTTTTGATCTGGAGGATGCGAAGGCGCGGCTCGCAAAGCGGATCCGCCAGCGCCCGCCGGTGATCGCGACCTCAGCGACCGGTGGCCGCGGGGTCGCGAAGGTGCTCGAGCGCGCGATCGAGCTCGCCGACCGGCGCTCGGAGCGGATCGCGACCCCGGAGCTGAACCGGTTCGTCAACGAGGTCGTCGCCAGCCGCCCGCCACCGCAGAAGCGCGGCAAGCGGCTGCGGCTCTACTACACGGCCCAGATCAGCACCCGGCCGCCGCGCTTCGCGATCCAGGTCAACGACCGCCAGCTGATCACCCGCGACTGGGCGTACTTCCTCGAGAACCGGATGCGCGAGCACTACGCGCTCGAGGGCGTGCCGCTGGTGGTCGATTTTGTCCCGAAGCGGCGCCGAGCGCGACGCGGCGACGGCGCCGCGGTGTAAAACGCGGTCGGTGCGCCAGCCATCCGCGGAAGGGATCCGCGCCGCGATCAGCCGCAGGCTCAACAGCGTCCGCTACGCGGTCGGCGACGTCTTCTACGTGATCGGCCGCTTCCTGCTCAGCGCGGGACGGCTGCTGATCAGGATCCTCGTCTCCATCGGCCGCGGCGCGGCCCGCTTTTGGGGCTCGCTCTCGGTGATCGCGCGGCGGCGTCTGGTCGCCGCGCTCGGGGTCGCGGTGCTGCTGCTGATCCTGTTCTCGGCGGTGGTGCCGAACCTGCCGTGTCAGCTCCCGGGCGGCGACAGCTGTCCGCCGGGCGACGACGCCGCGGAGCTGGTCCCTGGCGACGCGCTCGCCTACCTGCACGCCAACCTCGATCCCGACACCGACGAGTACGCAGCCGCGAGCGAGCTCGCCCACCGGCTGCCGGTGTTCGGCGGCGAACTGGCCACCCGCGCCACGGCCCTGATCCCGAGCCCGAGCACCGGCCGGCTCGACTTCGACGCCGACGTGCGGCCGTGGTTCGGGGGCGAGGCGGCGGTGGCGGTGCTCGCCGGCAGCGGTCCGGCCCCCGAGCGGGTCGACCTGCTCGAGGTCGAGGACGGTGACGGCGCGAGCGAGTACGCGAGCTCGCTCGCGGTCGGCGACCCCCAGACGTCCGAGTACGAGGGGGTCGAGCTGAGCACAGACCGCAGCGGGGTCGCGACCGCGCAGTTCGACGACTTCCTCGTGATCGGCACCGAGGACGGAGTTCGCGCGGTGATCGCGACCGCGACCGGCTCGGACGAGGCCCCGGCGCCGCTCGCCGACGATCGAGACCGCGACCGAGGTCCGCGACGAGCTTCCCGAGCACCGGTTCGCCGAGGCCTGGGTCTCGGGTGAGGGAATCGACCAGCTGCTGGCGCCCGGGTCCGGGACGCTCTCGACCCTGAGCCCGCTGATCGCGCCCGGCTCGAGCCGCGGGGTCGCCGCCTCGCTGAGCGCCGGCGACGACGGGCTGGAGCTCGCGATCCGGAGCGCGCTCGACCCCGAGCGCGAGGACGCCTCGCCCGGCTTCTTCGCCGCCTTCCCGGGCTTCGACCCCAGCCTCGACGACGACCTTCCGGCGCGCACGCTCGCCTACCTCGGGTTCGGGGCCCCGGCCGAGACGGTCACCGCGCTGCTCTCACAGGCGAGCTCGCAGGCGCCCGGGATCGCGGCGGGCTTCCGCGACCTGGTCCAGGGCATTCGGCGCAGCGCCGACCTCGACCTCGAGCGCGGCGTGCTCGAGGCACTCGGCGATGAGGCGGCGGTCGCGCTCGAGCCGCCGGCCGGAGGCGACCTCGCGGCCGGGGCTCCGTACGCGCTCTTCGCGGCCGACGATGTCGACGAGGTCGCCGCCCGCGCCGGGCTCGCGGCGCTCGGCGGGTCGCTGACCCAAGCGCTTGCGCGGCGGCGGCGCTGCGCCGGCGTTCGGCCAGGAGGATGTCGAAGGAGTGCAGACGAACACGGTCCGCGTCTCGCCGACGGTCGAGCTGACTTACGCCGTCTTCGACGGACTCGCCGCGATCGCGACCGACCCGGCCGGGGTCGCGGCGATGATCGAGGGCGACGGCGGGCTCGCCGACCAAGACCGCTACCAGCGCGCCACCGACGGCTTCCCCGACCAGGTCTCGCTGCAGGCCTACCTCGACCTCGACGGGCTCGTCGCGATCGGCGAGGCAGCCGGTCTGGCCGAGGACCCGCTCTACGCGACCTTCGCCGGCGACTTTCGCCGGCTCGAGGCGCTCGGGCTCGCGGTCTCGACCGACGGACGACGTGCTCGCGACCGAACGCCCGACTGCTGGTCGGCGACGAGGCCGAGCACGACGACGTCGACCACCAGCCCCGCTCCGACCGACTGATCCGCGGCCGGTTTGCGTCTAACCTCCTGCGCCATATGACTGAGACGCTTGGCGATAACGAGTACCTGTTCACGTCGGAATCGGTGACCGAGGGGCACCCCGACAAGGTCGCCGACCAGATCTCCGACGGCGTCCTCGACGCCGTGCTCGCCGACGACGAGGGCGGCCGCGTCGCCTGCGAGACGCTGGTCAACACCGGCCTCGTCGTCGTCTCCGGCGAGATCTCGACCGTCGACCTACGTCGACATCCAGGAGATCGCGCGCGAGACGATCCGCAAGATCGGCTACACCGACGCCGACCTCGGCTTCTCGGCCGACTCCTGCGCGGTGATCAACGCGATCGACAAGCAGTCGCCCGACATCGCCCAGGGCGTCGACCACGCGCTCGAGATCGCGGACCGACCCGGCCGACGACGACGAGCTCGACGTCGACGGCGCCGGCGACCAGGGGATGATGTTCGGCTACGCGAGCCGCGAGACGCCCGAGCTGATGCCGATGCCGATCTCGCTGGCGCACAAGCTCGCCCAGCGGCTCGCCGAGGTGCGCAAGGCCGACGTCGTGCCCTACCTGCGCCCCGACGGCAAGACCCAGGTCACGGTCCGCTACGAGAACGGCGCGCCGATCGAGATCGAGAAGGTCCTGATCTCGACCCAGCACCAGGACGGCGTCGACACCGACTCGCATGATCCGGCCCGACCTGTGGGAGCACGTCCTGCACCCGATCCTGCCGGCCGAGCTCTACGACGAGCGAAAGCTGAACACGAAGGCGAACTTCCTCGTCAACCCGACCGGCCGCTTCGTGATCGGCGGCCCGGTCGGCGACGCCGGCCTCACCGGCCGCAAGATCATCGTCGACACCTACGGCGGCATGGCCCGCCACGGCGGCGGCGCCTTCTCGGGCAAGGACCCGTCGAAGGTCGACCGCTCGGCCGCCTACGCCGCGCGCTGGGTGGCCAAGAACGTGGTCGCCGCCGGGCTCGCCGACCGCTGCGAGGTCCAGGTCGCCTACGCGATCGGCGTCGCGCACCCGGTCAGCGTGATGGTCGAGACGTTCGGCACCGAGAAGATCGGCCGCGCCGAAGATCGCCGAGCTCGTCGCCGAGCACTTCGACCTGCGCCCCGGCTCGTTTCGCAAGGAGCTGCGCCTGCACCGGCCGATCTACCAGAAGACCGCCGCCTACGGCCACTTCGGCCGCGAGGACCACGACTTCACCTGGGAGCGCACCGACCGCGCCGACGCGCTGCGCGAGGCGGCCGGGCTCGGGGCCGAGTCCGGCGCTCCCGCCTGAGCGGCTAGCCGCTCTAGCTGGGCGCGCGCTCTGCTTCGCCGGGAGCGTCGTCGCCGAGGCCCTCGGCGGAGCCGCGGCGCGTGGCGGTGTCGACCATGTGGACGACGTCGCCCGGGTCTGCGACCCCCGCGAAGATGAAGTTGTAGTCGTCGCCGGCCGCGGTGTCGAAGTCGACGTTGCCGATCTGCAGCATCCGCTGGACCACGCTCTGCTGGTAGTTGACGTTCTGGACGCGCTCCAGCCGCGTCTCCTGGATCGTCCGCGAGACGATCCCGCGCTTGATGTGCAGGCGGCGGTTGGTGATCGTGTAGCTGGTCGCGACCCGCTTGACGAACCCGATCAGGATCGTCAGCGCGACCCCGACCAGGGCGACGATCGTGACCAGGCCCGTGTCGGTCTCGTCGCCGATCGTCCCGGTGGCGAGCGCGATCAGCAGGCAGATCACGGCGGTGACGGCGATCCCCTTGAGATAGAAGTCGAGGATCGCCCTCCAGGAAGGGTGGCCCTCGTAGAGGATCTGCTCGCCGGGGTGCAGCTTGGGCGCCACGGGCGGCAGTCTAACCCCGCCGGGGACGTCTCCGCCGACGCCGCGCCTACGCTGGCGCCGATGTCGATCGCCAGGGTCGAGCCGCTGACCACCGCCCGCGCGCTACGGGGGCCGTTCGACTACCTGCTGCCCGAGCGCCTCGGCGAGGTCGGCGTCGGGACCCTGCTCGAGGTCCCGTTCGGGCGCCAGCGCCTGCTCGGGGTCGTGGTCGAGGTCGCCGAGCGCAGCGAGCTGCCGCCGGAGCGCTTGGCCGAGCCGATCGCGGCGCTCGAGGCCGGCGTCTCGCCGGAGCTGGTCGAGCTCGCGCTCTGGGTGGCGCGGGAGTACTGCTCGACCCCGGCGCGTGGCCTCGACCTGGTGCTGCCTCCGGGGACCGGCTCGAGCCGCGGCCAGACCGCGCCGCGGACCGAGATCACCGCCCGCGCGGCGGGCTCGGCCTCGGTCGCACTCGAGCGCGAGACGCTCGGACCGGTGCAGCGGCGCGCGCTCGAGCTGCTCGTCGGCGCCGAGGCCGAGCTCGGCGGCGGCGAGCTCGCCGCAGCGGGGATCGCCCGCGACGCGCTGCGCCGGCTCGAGCGCCGCGGCTTGGTCGAGCTCGGCGAGCGCCAGGTGCGCCGGCGCCCGCGCGGCGCCTCGATCGGCGCCGGCGGCGGGCCGGTCGAGCTCGACCCGGCGCAGCGGCGGGCCCTCGAGCGGATCGTCGCCGGGCTCGACGCGGGCGGGGCGGAGCTGCTCCTGCACGGGGTCACCGGCTCGGGCAAGACCGAGGTCTACCTCGCCGCCGCCGAGGCGGCGCTGGAGCGCGGCCGCGGGGTGATCATCGGAGTGCCCGAGATCGGGATGACGCCGCAGGCGGTCTCGCGCTTCGTCTCGCGCTTCGGCGACTCGGTCGCGGTCCTGCACTCGCGCCTCGGAGCCGGCGAGCGCCGCGACGAGTGGCACCGGCTGCGCGACGGCGAGGCGCGGATCTGCGTCGGGCCGCGCTCGGCGGTCTTCGCGCCGATCGCCGGCCTCGGCCTGATCGTCGTCGACGAGGAGCACGACGCCTCCTACAAGCAGGAGGGCGACCCGCGCTACGACGCCCGCGAGGTCGCCCGCCGGCGCGCCGCACAGAACGGCGCCGCGCTCGTGCTCGGCTCGGCGACCCCGCGGCCGGAGAGCTGGCTCGAGCTCGAGCGGATCGAGCTGCTGCGAGCGCGTCGACGGGCGCCCGATGCCGGCGGTCGAGGTGCTGGACATGCGCGGTCGCGACGGCCGCGAGGGACCGCTTCATCCGCGCACGCGGGCGGCGCTCGCCGCGCTGCGCGGCGGCGCCGGCAAGGCGATCGTGCTCGTCAACCGCCGCGGCTGGGCCCCGTATCTGGCCTGCCGCGGCTGCGGCTGGGCGGCGGAGTGCCCGAGCTGCGACGTCTCGCTGGTCGTCCACCGCGCGGGCGAGGGCCTGCGCTGTCACCACTGCGGCCACGCCGAGCCGCTGCCGCGCGAGTGCCCGGAGTGCGGCTCGGTGACCCTGGCCCGCGCCGGCGCGGGCAGCCAGCGGATCGAGGACGAGATCGCCGCCGCCGCGGCGCCCCTGCCGGTCTTTCGCCTCGACGCCGACAGCACCGCTCGGCAGGGCGGCCACCTCGAGATCCTCGAGCGCTTCCAGGCGGCCGAGTCCGGGGTCCTGGTCGGGACGCAGATGGTCGCCAAGGGGCACGACTTCCCCGACGTCGTGCTCGGGGTCGTGATCGACGCCGACTCGACCCTGCGGTTTCCCGACCTGCGGGCGGAGGAGCGCACCTTCGCGCTCGTCGCCCAGCTCGCCGGGCGCAGCGGCCGCGGCGGGCGCGCCGGCCGGGTGCTGGTGCAGACGCTCGCGCCGGAGGCCGAGGCGATCGTTCGTGCCGCCGCCCACGACGCCGAGGGCTTTCTCGCCGGCGAGCTCGAGCGTCGCCGCGAGCTCGGCTACCCGCCGTTCGCCCACCTGATCCGGGTCGAGCTCTCGCACCCGGACGCCGCGAAGCTCGACCCCGCGGCCGCCGGCCTGCGCGACGCGCTCGTCGCCGGGCTGCCCGAGGGCGCGGTCGCGCTCGGGCCGGCGCCCCGATTTCGACTGCGCGGCCGCGAGCGGCGCCAGATCGTGATCAAGGCGCCCGAGCGCGGCCCCGCGGTCGCGGTGATCCGGGAGGTCGTCCACGCGGAGGCGCGCGCCGGGCGACTGCGCGAGATCAAGCTCTCGGTCGACGTCGACTCGCAGTAGCGCGCGCCCGGTCGCCGCGCGAGCCGCCGAAATACACTCGGTTGCATGTCCGAGGCAACCGAAGACCAGCTCGAGGAGGAGACCACCGAGGTCGCCGAGCCGCGGCCCGAGGGTGGGCTGACCGAGGACGAGCGCGAGCGCCGCGCCGCCGCGCTCTCCCACGTGGTCACCTTCGGCGACCCGGTGCTGCGCTCGCGCGCCTCCGAGATCGCCGAGTTCGGGCCGGACCTCGCCGCCGAGGCGGCGCGCATGGTCGAGATCATGCGCGGCGCGATGGGCGTCGGTCTGGCCGCGACCCAGCTCGGCGCGCTGCGCCGGCTGCTCGTCTTCCAGGCCAGCCCGGACGGTCCCGCGACCGCCGTCGTCAACCCGCAGGTCGAGTGGCTGTCCGAAGAGCTCGCGACCGCCGAGGAGGGCTGCCTCAGCCTGCCCGGGATCGGGCTCGACGTCGAGCGGGCCCTGCACGCCCGGGTCAGCGGCGTCGACGTCGAGGGCGAGTCGCTGCTGCTCGAGGCCTCGGGGCTCGAGGCGCGGGTGCTCCAGCACGAGATCGACCACCTCGACGGCGTCCTGATCATCGACCGGACCACGCGCGAGCAGCGCAAGGGGGCGCTGCGGGCGCTGCGCGAGGGCACCAGCTACAGCCCGGAGCCCGATCCCGAGCCCGACGACGGGTGAGGGTCGTCTACCTCGGTACCTCGGACTTCGCCGCCGCCGTCCTGCGCGGGCTCGCCGCCAGCCCGCACCGCCCGGCGCTCGTGGTCACGCCGCCCGACAGCCGCCGCGGCCGCGGGCGCCGCGCCGCGCCGGCGCCGGCCGCCGCGGCCGCCGCGGAGCTCGGGGTCGACGTGCTGCGCACCGAGTCGACCGAGAGCGATGAGGCGCTCGAGCGGATCCGCGCCGCCGAGGCCCGAGCTGGGCGTCGTCTGCGCCTTCGGCCAGCTGTTGCGCGAGCCGCTGCTGAGCGAGCTCGAGCTGCTCAACGTGCACCCGTCGCTGCTGCCACGCTGGCGGGGAGCTGCGCCGATCGAGCGCGCGATCATGGCCGGCGATGCCGAGACCGGGGTGTCGATCATGCGGGTCACCGCCGGCCTCGACTCCGGCCCGGTTGCGCTCGCGCGAGGCGGTGGCGATCGGCGACGACGACTTCGGCCGGCTCTCCGAGCGCCTCGAGGACCTCGGCACCCGGCTGCTGGTCGAGGCGCTCGACCGCCGCGCCGCCGGCCCGATCGAGTTCACCGAGCAGGACGACGCGCGGCGACCTACGCGGAGAAGATCGGCCCCGAGGACCGGCGCCTCGACCCGGGCGCGACCGCGATCGAGCTCGAGCGCCGCGTGCGGGCGCTTCACCCGCATATCGGCGCCCACCTCGAGCTCGCCGGCGGTGAGCGGCTCGGGGTCGACGTCGCCCACGCGGAGCCCGGGGAGCTGGAGGCCGGAACGCTCGACGCCGAGGGCGGCCTGCGGCTCGGCTGCGGCGACGGGGTGCTCAGGCTCGAGCGCGTGAAGCCGGCGGGCCGGCGGCCGATGGACGCGGAGGCCTATCTGCGCGGGCACTCGGTGCCCGAGCTCGCGTGAGCGCCGCGGTCACGCCGGCGCGGGCGCTCGCCTACGAGATCCTCCGCCGAACGTTCGAGGACGGGGCGTGGACCGACCGCGCATTCACAGCGGGGGCGAGCCGCGCCGCGCTCGACGGCCGCGAGCTGGCGCAGGCGCGGCGGCTCACCTACGGATCGGTGCAACGGCGCGCGACCACCGACCACATCGTCGCCGCGCTCGCCGGGCGCCGCGGCGGCCGCGTCGACGCCGCCGCGATCGCCGCGCTGCGGCTCGGCCTCTACGAGCTGCTGTTCTCCGAGACGGCCGATCACGCCGCGGTCGACCAGGCGGTCGAGCTCGCCAAGCAGGGGATGCGCCGGACGGGCGGTGCCGGGCGGGCGCGAGCCGCGAGCGGCTTCGTCAACGCGATCCTGCGCCGCGCCGCCGCCGAGCGCGATGAGCTGCTCGGGGCGCTCGACGATTCGACCCCGGCTGGGGCCGCGATCGCCCACTCGTACCCGGCGTGGCTCGCCGAGCTGTGGTGGGAGGAGCTCGGCGAGGCCGAGGCGCGGCTGCTGATGGCGGCGATGAACGAGCCCGCGGAAACCGCCTTCCGGGTCAACACGCTGCGCGCCGACCCGGCGACGGTCGCGGCCGACCTGCGGGCCGCCGGGGTCGAGGTCGAGGGGCCGGGAGCGGGCGGGCTGCTCGATCCGGCCGATTGCCTGGTCGTCGAGACCGCCGGCGAGCCGGTGGGCGCGAGGGCGGCGACCGGGGAGCTGATTCCCCAGTCGCGCGGCTCGCAGGCCGTGGTCGCGGTGCTCGACCCGCAGCCGGGCGACCGGGTGCTCGACCTGTGCGCCGGGCCCGGGATCAAAACGACGGCGATCGCGGCGCGGATGGGCGACCGCGGCGAGCTGGTCTCGGTCGAGCACGACCCGCGCCGGGCCGCCGAGATCGAGGCGCTGTGTGCCCGCGCCGGTGTGACCTGCGCCCGGGTCGAGGTCGCCGACGCGACCGAGGCCGACCTCGGATCGGGCTACGATCGCATCCTCTTGGACCCGCCCTGCTCAGACCTGGGAACGCTCGCCTCGCGCCCCGACGCGCGCTGGCGGAAGGCGCCCGAGGACACCGAACGCCTCGCCGCGTTGCAGCGCCGGCTGCTGGTTCGCGCCGCTCGAGCGCTCGCCCCGGGCGGCGCGCTCACCTACTCGACCTGCACGATCTCGGCCCGCGAGAACGAGGCGGTCGCGGGCGGGCTCGGCGAGTACGTGGGCGGTGTGGAGCCGGACGAGCTCTCGGTCGCCGAGCGGCGGCTCGCCGCCCGCGCCGACAAGCGCTTCCTGCAGTTGCTGCCCGAGCGCGACTCGACCACCGGCTTCTTCATCGCCCGCTTCCGGAGGGCCGCCTGATGGCCGACGACCGCGCGATCCGCCGGCCCTCGTGCCCGGGCTGCGGCGAGCCCTGGCTGCGGCCGACCCAGCTCCCCGGGCGCTACCGCTGCGTCTTCTGCCTGCGCCGCTACGAGCTCGTCTCGGGGTGTCCCAACTGCGGCGAGCACCAGACGATGGTCAGGATGTCCGCCGATGAGGACCTGCTCTGCCAGCACTGCGGCCACTCGATGCTGACCCCAGTATGAGCGCCCGACCCCCCGCCTACGAGGGCCGGCGGATCGCGCCGTCGATCCTCTCGGCCGACTTCGCGCGGCTGGGCGACCGGGTCGCCGAGGTGCTCGACGCCGGGCGCGCGGGTGATCCACGTCGACGTTATGGACGGCCACTTCGTCCCCCCGATCACGATCGGGCCGCTGGTCGCCGGGGCGATCGCCGACCAGGTCCACGAGGCGGGCGGGGCGGTCGACGTCCACCTGATGATCGAGAACCCGGACCGCCACGTCGCCGAGTTCGCGCGCGCCGGCGCCGACTCGATCACGTTCCACGTCGAGGCGACCCCCCACGCGAACCGGGTCCTCAACCTGATCCGCGAGGAGGGCTGCCTGGCCGGGATCGCCCTCAACCCGGCGACGCCGCCGGAGGCGCTCTCCGAGCTCGCCGGCGTCGCCGACCTCGTCCTGTGCATGTCGGTCAACCCGGGCTGGGGCGGCCAGTCGTTCATCGACGGCTCGCCGGCGAAGCTGCGGCGCCTTGGCGAGCTGCTCCCGGAAGCTCTGCACGAGGTCGATGGCGGCGTCGACCCGACGACCGCGAGCAGCGTCGCCGACGCCGGGGCGACCCTGCTGGTCGCCGGCTCGGCGATCTTCGGCAGGCCCGATCCGGCCGCCGCGTACGCCGAGCTCGCCGGCGCGGCCGGCGCCGCCTAGCCCGAGCCGCTCAGCGCCCCGGCGGTGCGGGGGCGGTCAGGGCGCCGGCGAGCTCCTGCCACCAGGCGCGGTCGGCCGTGGAGATCCCCGGGCGGGCGACCCGGCGCGCGCACCACTCGGCGAGGTTGCGGCGGCTGCCGACCGCGAGCAGGTCCGCGCCGGTCGCCGCGTAGCGGCCGTCGGCGAGCGCGACCAGGGCGCCGTTGCCGTCGCGGCGCACTCGCAGGCGCTTGGCGACCGGGACCCCCTGGATCAGCTCCGGCGAGCCGAGGTCGCCGTCCTCCGGACGCCACGGCCGCACGGTGAACACCTGGGGCGCCCCGCGCGGCGGCAGCGCCGTCGACGCTCGGCTCCCCGAGCGGGCCGTTGCGCCAGCGCCCGGCGAGCTGCTGCACGGCGTCGAGCGCCTCGAGCCTGGCGACGATGTGGAGCTCGTCGCCGACCTCGAGCTCGGTCGAGCCGCGTGGCGGGAGCGCCTCGCCGTTGCGGACGATCAAGTTGACGAGCGCCTCGCGCGGCAGGTCGAGGTCCTTCGCCATCACCCCAGCGGCGGCGTCTCCCGGCCGGATGCGCCAGACGAACGACTCGGCGCCGAGCTCCCGGATGATCCCGGTCTCGATCAGCGGCGGCGGCAGGGTCGGCTCGTCGCTGACCACCCCGAGGCGCTTTGCCAGCGGCTCGAAGGTCGCCCCCTGAACGAGGGTTGATGTCACGACCACGAAGAAGATCGAGTTGAAGATCAGCTCGTTGTCGCCAACCCCGGCGACGACCGGGAACGTCGCCAGCCAGATCGGAATCGCCCCGCGCAGGCCGGCCCAGCCGAGCATCAGCCGCTCGCGGTTGTTGAACGGCGAGAAGACGCTGGCGACGAAGGCCGCGAGCGGGCGGGCGATGAAGATCAGCGCCGCCGAGAGCAGCAGGGCCTCGCCGGCGACCTCGCCGAGACCGCTCGGGAAGACGAGCAGGCCCAGCAGCGCGAAGAGCGAGATCTGCGCGACCCATGAGAGGCCCTGGTGGAAGGCGATCACGGTCGGCTTCGCGGGGACCGGGCCGGTGCCGAGAATCAGCGCGGCGATGTAGACGGACAGAAACCCGGAGCCGTGGACGAGCTCGGGCAGGCCGTAGGCGATGGCGACGGTCGCGATCGAGGCGACCGGGTAGAGGCCGGGATTGGGCAGATCGAGGTTGCGAAAGCACCAGCGCGCGCCGTAGCCGATCGCGATCCCGAAGGCGACCCCGAGCGCGAGCTTGACGACGAGGCTGCCGGCCATGTCGGCGATCCCGTAACCGGGATCCTGGATCCATTCGATGAAGCCGGTTACGAGCAGCAGGGCGACCGGGTCGTTCATCCCCGACTCGCCCTCGAGCGCGCGGGCCAGCGGCTTGCTCAGGTGGGATCCGCGCAGGACGGCGAAGATCGCGGCGCTGTCGGTGGCGGCGACGGCGCCGCCAATCAGCATCCCCTCGAGGGTCGAGAGGTCGAAGAGCCAGACGGCGACGAAGCCGGTGATCACGGCGGTGATCACCGTCCCGATCGTCGCCAGCGAGACCGCGGTGCCGAGGACCGGCCGGATCTCGCCCCAGCCGGCGGTCAGGCCGCCCTCGAACAGGATCAGGATCAGGCCGATCGTCCCGAGCGTCTGCGCCAGGTCGTAGTTCTCGAACTCGATCCCGCCGACTCCCTCGGAGCCGAGCAGCATGCCGAGGCCGAGGAAGAGCAGCAGGCCCGGCACGCGAACCCGATCGGCGACCTTCGCCGCGAGCAGGCCGGTTGCCAGCAAGAGGCCGGCGATCAGGATCAGCTCATAGTCCGACAAGGGGGGAAGGTACCGGGCTAGCTCGCCTCGTCGGCGAGCGCTCATCGGCGCGGCGGTAGAGGAGCATCAGCAGGGCGAAGCGCGCGCCTGGGGCTCGTCGGCCATGCCGTCACGGTACCGTCGCGGCGCCGAGAGCGAGATGGAGTATCGTTGACTGACTAGTCAATCAGGCCGCTGATTCGATGACTTTCGTCGCCACAGACGCCGACCGCGCCCAGCTCAGGCGGGCCCTCGAGTTGGCCGAGGGCGGCCGCGGCCGAGTCAGCCCGAACCCGTTGGTCGGCGCGGTGATCACGCGCGACCGCAAGGTGATCGGCGAGGGCTTTCACGCCGAGCTAGGTGGCGCGCACGCCGAGGTCGCCGCGATCGCCGACTGCGTCGAGCGCGCCGGTGGGCGGAGCGACGCGCCCGCCGGGGCGACCATGTACGTGAGCCTCGAGCCCTGCGCGCACCAGGGCCGCCAGCCGCCGTGCACCGACGCGATCCTCGCCGCCGGGATCGCCAGGGTGGTGATCGGCTGTGACGACCCGAGCGAGAAGGCGAACGGGCGCGGCCCGGGCATCCTGCGCGACGAGGGGGTCGAGGTGGACTTCGCCGATGGGGCTGAGGCAGCGGCCGCACGCCTGCTCGTGCAGCCGTTCCGAAAGCACGCCCGCACCGGCCTGCCGCTGGTCACGCTGAAGTCCGCCGTCAGCCTCGATGGCTTCACCGCGACCCCGGGCGGCGACTCGCGCTGGATCTCGGGCCCCGAGAGCCGGGCGCTCGTGCACCGCTGGCGCGCCGACTCCGACGCTGTCGCGGTCGGGATCGGGACGGCGCTCGCCGACGACCCGCTGCTCACCGCTCGCGACCTCGACGCCCCGGCGCTGCGCCAGCCGACCCGGGTCGTGTTCGACTCTGCGGCGCGGCTGCCGCTCGACTCGGCGCTCGTGGGGTCGATCGACGAGGCGCCACTGCTCGTCCTCGCTGGCGCCGACGCGGATCGCTCCCGGGTCGAGGCGCTGCGGGCCGCGGGTGCCGAGGTGATCGAGCTGGCCGGCGACCGCGGCCGCCGACTCGCCGACGGGCTCGCCGAGCTCGGCCGCCGCGAGTTCACGTCGTTGCTGGTCGAGGGCGGGGCCGGCCTCGCCGGGGCGCTGCTCGGCGCGGGCGAGGTCGATCGGCTCGAGGTCTTCGTCGCGCCGCTGGTGCTCGGCGGCGGCCTGCCGCTCGCCGCCGGCCAGGGTCCGGAGCGGGTCGCCGACGCGGCCAAGCCGCTCGCGGTCGAGTGGCGGCGAAGCGGCGACGACATGCTGGCCAGCGCCCGATTGCGGGAGTGGTGATGTTCACCGGGATCGTCCAAGAGCTGGGAACGGTCGAGGCGCTCGAGCAGGGGGAGGGCGGCGTTCGCCTGCGGATCGCGGCCGCGCTCAGCGGCGACCTGCGGGAGGGCGACTCGATCGCGGTCTCCGGCGCCTGCCTCACCGCGGCCGCGGTCGCGCCGGCTGCATTCGAGGTCGACGTGATGAACCAGACGCTCGGCCTGACGACGATCGGCGCGCTCGTGGCCGGCGACCGGGTCAACCTCGAGGCGGCGCTGCGCGCCGGCGAGCCGCTCGGCGGCCACATCGTCCAGGGGCACGTCGACGGGGTCGGCGAGGTTGCCGAGGCGCGCGAGGACGGCTTCGCGCGCCGGGTCCGGATCGTCGTCCCCGAGGGCCTCGAGCGCTATCTGGTGGAGCACGGCTCGGTCACCGTCGCCGGGGTCAGCCTCACGGTCGCGGCGCTCGCACAGCGCGGCTTCGAGGTCTCGCTGATCCCCGAGACGCTCGAGCGCACGACCCTCGGCGAGGCCTCCGTGGGATCGCGCCTCAACCTCGAGTTCGACGTGGTCGCCCGTTACGTCGAGCGCCTTCTAGGCTTCAACAAGGAGACGATCTAAATGGCTGACCGACTCGAGACGACACCCCGCACCCCCGGAGGCGAAGCCGAGGAGGTGGCGGGCGTATTTTCGACGATCGAAGAGGCGATCGACGACATCCGTCGCGGCCGCATGGTCGTCGTCTGTGACGATGAGACCCGGGAGAACGAGGGCGACCTCACGATGGCGGCCCAGTTCGCCACCCCCGAGGCGATCAACTTCATGGCCAAGGAGGGGCGCGGCCTGATCTGCCTGACGCTGACCGGCGAGCGCTGCGACGAGCTCGGCCTCAACCTGATGGCGGCCAAGAACGAGGCTCCGTTGCAGACCGCGTTCACGGTCTCGGTCGAGGCGCGCGAGGGCGTCACCACCGGGATTTCGGCGGCCGACCGCGCCCACACGATCCAGGTCGCAATCGACGGGCGATCCACCCCGGAGTCGCTGGTGCAGCCGGGCCACGTCTTCCCGCTGCGGGCCAAGGACGGCGGCGTGCTCGAGCGCGCCGGGCAGACCGAGGCCTCGGTCGACCTCGCCCGGCTCGCCGGCCTCAACCCGGCCGGCGTCATCTGCGAGATCATGAACGACGACGGGACGATGGCCCGCGTTCCCGACCTGGTGCCCGTACTGCGAGCGCCACGACCTCAAGATGATCACGGTCGCTGACCTGATCGCCTATCGGCGGCGCACCGAGCGGCTGGTCGAGCGGGTCGTCGCGACCAAGCTCCCGACCGCGTTCGGCGAGTTCACGGCGGTCGGCTACCGCTCGCTGCTCGACGAGAAGCACCACGTCGCGATGGTCAAGGGCAACGTCTCCGGGGCCGAGGACGTGCTCGTCCGCGTGCACTCCGAGTGCCTGACCGGCGACGTCTTCCACTCGCTGCGCTGCGATTGCGGCGAGCAGCTCGAGGCGGCGATGGCGATGATCGAGAAGCAGGGCTCCGGGGTGTTGCTCTACCTCTCGCAGGAGGGGCGGGGGATCGGCCTGCTCAACAAGCTGCGCGCCTACAAGCTGCAGGAGGAGGGCCTCGACACGGTCGACGCCAACCTGAAGCTCGGCCTGCCGGCCGACCTGCGCGACTACGGGATCGGCGCTCAGATCCTCGTCGACCTCGGCCTGACCAGCATCCGCATCCTCACCAACAACCCGAAGAAGATCCACGGGCTGGAGGGCTACGGGCTGTCGGTCGCCGAGCAGGTGCCGATCCAGTCGGTCCCCAACCCGCACAACCAGGAGTACCTGAACGCGAAGCGCGACAAGATGGGCCACGTGCTGCACCACCAGGGCCTGCCGCTCGACGAGGAGCTGATCCACGACGAGCGCGAGGCGGAGGGCTGGGAGCTTGGCTGAGTTCGCGATCTGCGTCGCGACGTTCTACGAGGACCTGGCCGAGCGGCTCGCCAACTCGGCGACCGAGGCGTTCGTCGAGGCCGGGGTCGGGCCGACCTCGGTCCACGCGTTCGAGGTTCCCGGCGCGTTCGAGCTCCCGTACGCGGCGAAGCTGTGCGCCGATTCGGGCCGCTTCGAAGGCGTCGCCTGCCTCGGCGTCGTGATCCGCGGCGAGACCGACCACTACGACTTCGTCTGCGGCGAGTCCGCGCGCGGGATCCAGGACGTGCAGCTGCGCACCGGCGTTCCGTGCTCGTTCGGGGTCATCACCTGCGACACCCGCGAGCAGGCCGAGGCCCGCGCCGGAGGCGACAAGCGCGACCAGGGGCGCAACGCCGCGCTCGCCGTTCTGCGCAGCGCCGAGCTGCGCGCCAAGCTCTCTGGTGACGAGCAACTAGCAACCAGCAACTTCCTCGCTACCATCCCACGCCTCATGGCCAAGGTCTGCTTCAACTGCGGCAAGAAGCCCGCGTTCGGGAACTCGCGCAGCCACTCGATGGTCGCCACCCGGCGCCGCTTCAACCCGAACCTGCAGAAGGTCCGGATCGACGACGGCGGGAGCCCCCGCCGCGTCTACGTGTGCACCCGCTGCCTGAAGGCGGGCAAGGTCCAAAAGCACGCGTAACCGGTCCTCGGCCGCCCCGGGGCGTAGTCTGCGCGCCGTGCCGGACTCATCGATCGTTCGCTTTCGCCACGTCGTCGGCGTCGCACTCGCCCATCTCGAGAAGCGGCGCGAGGAGATCAACGATCTGAACGTGTTCCCGGTCGCCGACGGCGATACCGGGGACAACATGGCGCTGACGATGCGCCACGTGCTCGACGAGCTCGACGAGCTCGAGCGCAGCGCCGACGGCGACCCCCGTCGGCCGGAGATCGTGCGCGAGGTTGCGCGTGCGGCGCTGATGGGGGCGCGCGGCAACTCGGGCGTGATCCTGAGCCAGATCGTCCGCGGCGCGGCGGAGAAGGTCGCGACTCCGCCCGGCCGGCTGATCGACCCGGAGCTGATCGAGGCTGCGCTCACCAACGCCAGCGAGGCTGCCTACGCCTCGGTGCGCGACCCGGCCGAGGGCACGATGCTGACCGTGATCCGGGTGATGGCCGACGCGGTCGCCGCCCGCCGTGCCGAGTGGAGCGCGGCGAGCGGGTCGAAACGCTCACGGGCGGCATCCTGGCTCCGCGGGCGCCTCGATCCCGACGCCTCCGCCGCCGAGCAGAACGCGCTCTTGGCCGAGATGCTCGCCACCGCGCTGTTCGCCGGCGAGGAGGCGGTTCGTCACACGCCCGAGCAGCTCCCCGCGTTGGCCGCGGCCGGGGTGGATGCCGACGCCGGAGCCCTGGGACTGGTGGTGATCATCGGCGGGATGATCGCCGGGCTCGCGGGCGAGCAGGTCCAGCTGCCCGAGATCCCGCACTACGCCGCCGCCCGCCTCGACCAGGTTCACCACGCCGACTCGGCGTTCCGCTGGTGCACCAACTTCATCGTCACCGGCAGCGAGCTCGACGGCGACTCCTACGTCGCCGGGCTCGAGCGGATCGGCGACTCGGTCCTCGTCGTCGGCGACCGGGCGACGCTGAAGATCCATGTCCACACCGACGATCCCGACGCGGCCAAAGCGCTGTTTGCCGGAGCCGGCGAGGTCAGCCGCGAGGACATCGCCGACATGCACGAGCAGGTGGCGGGGCAGCGCCAACGGCTCGGCTCCGGACGCTCGGGGGTCGTCGCCGTCGCCAGCGGCGAGGGGATGCGGCGGCATGTTCCAGAGCCTCGGGGCGCTGGTCGTCGACGGCGGCCCGACTCTGAACCCGCCGACCAAGGATCTGCTCGCCGGGATCGATGCCTGCGTCGCCGACGAGGTGATCGTGCTCCCGAACTCGTCGAACGTGCGGATGGCGGCCGAGGAGGCGGCGCGGCTCGCGGCCAAGAACGGGCGCGAGGTGATCGTCGTTGCCTCCGACTCCCAACAGGGCTCGCTCGCGGCGCTGGTCGAGTTCGACCCGGGCGAGACCGCGGGCGCGAACGCCGAGCGGCTCGATGCCGGGCTCGGCGAGG
Source organism: uncultured Solirubrobacterales bacterium (assembly GCA_963828755.1). Classification (GTDB taxonomy): domain Bacteria; phylum Actinomycetota; class Thermoleophilia; order Solirubrobacterales; family 70-9; genus WHSW01. The sequence continues at coordinate 95,901 of CAWHFY010000014.1, forward strand.
TCCGGGTCGGCGCCGTCGCGCCGGCCGCCCGCGACGACGCCGAGGGCCGCTTTCGCCGTGGCGACTCGGTGGGCTTCGCCGATGGCGAGCTGGTCGCCTGGGGCGGGGCGGGCACGACGCTGATCGAGACCGTCGCGGCGCTCACCGACGATGCGGAGATCGTCACCGTGATCGAGGGGGCCGAGGCGCCGATCGCGCTGGCGGAGCTGCAGCTGGAGCTGGACGACGGGATCGAGCTCGAGCTCCAGCGCGGCGGCACCCCGAACTATTCCTGGCTGATCGCCGTTCAGTGACCCGGTCGGCGCGGCGATGACGCTGCTCGATGACGTGATCGAAGCCCATGGCGGTCGCGCCGCCTGGGAGCGCGCCCGCGCCGTCCGCGCCCGGGTCCGCTGCGGCGGGCTGCTGTTGCGGACGAGGCTGCCCGGCAACCGCTTCCGCGAGGGTCTGGTCGAGGGGCGGATCGGCGAGCCGGTCTCGTCGGCGGGGCCGTTCCCGCGCGCCGGGGTCCACGGCGTCTTCGACCACGGCGCGGTCCGGCTCGAGACCGACGACGGCGAGTTGCTCGAGTCGCGCGAGCACCCGCGCGAGCTCTTCTTCGGGCCCAGCGGCCTGCGGCGCAATCTGCGCTGGGACGCGCTCGACGCCACCTACTTCGCCGGCTACGCGTGGTGGAACTACCTCAACGCCCCGTATCTCCTTGCCCGTGAGGACGTACGGGTCGCCGAGATCGAGCCGTGGGACCAGCGCGGCGAGACCTGGCGCCGGCTCGAGGCTCGCTTCCCCGCGGGTCTCGACACGCACTCGCCGGTGCAGACGTTCTACTTCGACTCGGCGCTGATGCTGCGCCGCCACGACTACGTCGCCGAGGTCGTCGGCCGGTGGGCGCGCGCCGCCCACATGTGCGCCGACCACGTCGAGGCCGGCGGTCTGACCTTCCCGACCCGGCGCTGGGTGCGCCCGATCGGCCCGGGTAATCGACCGCTACCCGCGCCGACCCTGGTCAGCCTGCAACTGTTCGAGATCGAGGTCGAATGAACGACGAGCGACACGACAAGCCCATCCTCTGGCACATCCCGGTCTCGCACTACAGCGAGAAGGCTCGCTGGGCGCTCGCCTACAAGTCCGTCGAGCACGAGCGTCGGGCGCCGCCGCCGGGGGTCCACATCCCGGTCGCGATCGCGCTCACCCGGAGCTTGCGCCCGACGTTCCCGGTCCTGCAGCTCGACGGCCGCGGGATCGGCGACTCGACCGCGATCATCGCGGCGCTCGAGGAGCGCTACGCGGACCGGCCCTCGCTCTATCCGACCGACCCGGGCGAGCGCCGCCGGGCGCTCGAGCTCGAGGACTACTTCGACGAGCAGCTCGGCCCGCAGATCCGCCTGCTCGCCTGGCACGAGCTGATCGGCGACTCGGGAAACGGCATGGGCCCGGTCGCGGCGGCGACGCTCCCCGAGCGCCTGCGCGACGTCGCCCCACTGCGCGCCGCGCTGACCGCCTACGGCGAGCTCTACGTGAAGCTGCGCTTCCGCGTCTCCAGCGACGAGCGCGCCGCCGCCGCGCGCACCGCCGTGCTGGCCGCGTTCGACCGACTCGAGCGCGAGCTCGACGGCCGCGAGTATCTGGTCGGCGACGGGTTCACGGTGGCCGACCTCACCGCGGCCTCCCTCTTCTATCCGCTCGTCCTGCCGCCCGAGGGGCCGCAGATCCTCACCGAGCTGTCACCGCGGTTCGCCGAGTTCGTGACGCCGCTCGAACCGCGTCCCGGTTACGCGTACATCGCGCGCATGTTCGCCGAGCATCGGTAGGGCTTCGCCGCTCGCCTCCGAGCCGATCCATCCCTGCCTCGAGCGCCGAGCGCCGAGCGCCCGAGCTCTACCACCCCTCGGTCCCCGGCTCCCCTTTGAACGGCCCCTCGATCTCATCCGTGACCCAGCCGCCGTAGAAGCCGCCGCCCTGCGGGCGGACGCGCTCGTCGTCGAGGTAGGCGGCATCGACGCGGCCGGCGTAGAAGGCGATGTGGTCGCGCAGCTCGGCGTAGGCCTCGTTCGGCTCCGGGTAGTGCCAAGCCGCCGCCGCCGAGGCCGCCCCGTCGACCTCCAGGTCGAAGTAGTGAGCGCGGCCCTTCCACTCGCAGAGCGGTGTGCGTCCCGGGCGCCTCGCGCAGCAAATCGGCGCGGACGTCGGCGACGGGGATGTAGATCGTCGGCGGGCTCGCCGTCTCGAGCACCCGCAGGGCTCGCTCGGAGTCCGCGATCGTCTCGCCGCCATGCTCGACGCGGACCCTGCGGCCGACCGGCTCGACCCGGGGCGGGCGCGGGTAGTCCCAGACGGATTCCTTCGCTCTCGCCGAGCTCAACCGGCGCTCTTCACTCGATCTCGACGATCGCCTCGATCTCGACCGGGACGTCGAACGGCAGCTGCCCGGCGCCGATCGCCGAGCGCGCGTGGCGGCCGGCGGGATCGCCCCAGAGGTCGAGCACGAGGTCGGTGAAGCCGTTGATCACGGCCGGCGGCTTGTCGAAGCCGGGCGCGCACTGGACCAGCCCGAGCGCCTTGACCCAGCTGGTCACCCGGCCGAGCTCGCCGAGCTCGGCCTTCAGCGAGGCGAGGATGGAGAGCGTCGTCAGCCGCGCCGCCTCCTGGCCCTGCTCGACCGTGAGCTCGCCGCCGACCCGGCCCGTCATCAGCACCTCGGCCCCGTCCATCGGCAGGTGGCCGGAGACGTAGGCGTGCGGGCCGCTCACGTGCACGAGGTCGAACTTGAACTCGACCCCGGGCGGCGGCGCGAACGGGTCCGGCAGCTGCAGCCCTCGCTCGGCCAGGCGATCCTCGATCGATCCCATCCAAGCTGGAATCTACCCTCTGGCCGCAGTGACCACTCCGCGAGCCATCGGCACCGGCGACGAACAGGACCGCGACTCGCTGCGCGCCGTGAAGCTGCGCAGCATGCCGCGCCCGAGCAGGCTCGAGGTCTCGATCTCGACCCTGGACGGGGTCGGCCCGAAGCTGGCCGAGGCCGCGGCTGCGATCGGGATCGAGACGATCGGCGACCTGCTCTGGCACATCCCCCACGGCCATCGCGACCGGGCCGACGTGCGCGAGGTCGCCGACCTGCGCATCGGCGAGCAGGCGACGGTGATGGTTGACGTGCGCTCGGCGCGGGTGCGCCCGACCCGCCGTCGCAACCTGCGCCTCGTCGAGGCGGCGGTCGCCGACCACAGCGGGCCGATGAAGGCCGTCTGGTTCAACCAGGCCTACCTCGCCGAGCGCCTGCGCCCCGGGACGAGGCTGCTGCTCAACGGCAAGCTCGACCGGTCCGGCTTCAGGGTCGCCACCCACGAGATCGTCGCCGGCGGCGTCGGGCCGGCGTCGGGGCTGCACACGACCGGGATCGTCCCCGTTCACAACGCGACCCGTGAGCTCTCCGCGAAGCGGCTGCGCGAGTGGGTCTGGCAGGCGGTCGAGCGCGCCGGCGACGCGATCGAGGCGCTGCCCGCGGAGCTGCGGGCGCGCCGCGGGCTCGGCGCCGAGGCCGACGCGTTGCGCTGCGCCCACTTTCCGGAGTCGCCCGAGCAGGCCGATGCGGGGCGCGCCAAGCTCGCCTTCGAGGAGCTCTGCCTGCACCAGGCGGCGCTCGCCGTCCGCCGCGAAACGCGCCGCGACTCGCGCCCGGGGATCGCCTTCGAGCCCGCGGGCGAGCTGGTCGCGGGCTGGCTCGCGGCGCTGCCGTTCGAGCCGACCGCCGGCCAGCGGCGCGCGTTCGAGGAGATCGACGCCGACCTCGCCGGCGGGCGGCCGATGCAGCGGCTGCTGATGGGCGACGTCGGCTCGGGCAAGACGGTGGTGGCCGTATACGCGATGTTGCGGGCGCTCGAGAACGGTCACCAGGCGGCGCTGATGGCGCCGACCGAGACGCTCGCAGAGCAGCACGCCAACACGCTCAACCGCCTGCTCGCCGCGGACGCGCTCGGGGCGCTCGGGTTCGCGCTGCTGACCGGGGCCACCACCGCGGCGCGCCGCCGCGAGACGCTCGACCGGCTGGCCAGCGGCGAGCTGGGGCTGATCGTCGGCACCCACGCGCTGATCGAGCCCGACGTGCGCTTCGCCGCGCTCGCCGTCTGCATCGTCGACGAGCAGCACCGCTTCGGCGTCCGCCAGCGCGCCGCGCTGGACGCCAAGGGCCCGGGCGAGGCGGCGCCGCACGTCCTTCACATGACCGCGACGCCGATCCCGCGGACGCTCTCGCTGACCGCCTACGGCGACCTCGACGCGACCACGATCCGCGAGCTGCCGGCCGGGCGCCAGCCGGTGAAGACGTGGGTGGTGGGGGAGGAGAAGCGCGCCGGTGCGTACGGCTTCATCCGCGACCGCCTGCGCGAGGGCCGCCAGGCCTACGTCGTCTGCCCGTTGGTCTCGGACTCCGAGAAGCTGCGCGCGAAGGCCGCGGCGGTCGAGGCCGAGCGGCTGCGCGGCGGCGAGCTGAGCGACTTTCGGGTCGGCCTGCTGCACGGCCAGCTGTCGTCGCGCGAGAAGGCGGCAGAGATGGAGGCGTTTGCCGCCGGCGACATCGACGTGCTGGTCGCGACCACCGTGATCGAGGTCGGGATCGACGTCGCCAACGCGACCGTGATGCTGATCGAGGGGGCCGAGCGGTTCGGGCTGTCGCAGCTGCATCAGCTGCGCGGCCGGGTCGGGCGCGGCGCGCACGAGAGCCAGTGCATCCTGTTCGCCGAGATCGAGGGCCCGCTGGTGAAGCGGCGGATGGAGGCGATCGAGCGCTCGAGCGACGGCTTCGAGCTCGCCGAGGTCGACCTCGTGCTGCGCGGGGAGGGCGAGGTGCTCGGGACGCTGCAGAGCGGTCTGCCGCGCTACCGGGTCGCCCAGCTGCCCGACGACGCCGAGCTGCTCGCCGCCGCGCGGGCCGAGGTGCAGGAGATGCTCGCGCGCTACGGCAGCCTCGAGGCGCCCGAGCTCGGCCCGTTGCTCGACGCCGCCCGCGCCCGGTTCGGCGACGAACGGGTCAGGATCGCCGCATGACCGGCACCGACCCCGACGGCAGCGGACGCGAAGCGGAGCAGTCGGCGGGAATGCATGAGAATTACCGGCGGGAGATTGGGAGGGCGCAAGCTGGGCGCCCCGCCGAAGGGCTCGCTCGACGTGCGCCCGACCTCCGACCGGGCGCGCGAGACGCTCTTCGCGGTGCTCGGCGACGTCTCAGACCTCAGCGTGCTCGACCTCTTCTGCGGCACCGGGGCGCTCGCGTTCGAGGCGATCTCGCGCGGCGCGGACTCCGCGGTGCTGGTCGATCGGGCGCCGGCGCTGGCGCGGCGCAACGCCGAGCAGCTCGGGATCGCGAACCGCTGCGAGGCGGTCAGGTCGGACGCCATCCGGTATCTGGAGCGCAGCGACGACCGGTTCGGGCTCGTCTTCTGCGACCCGCCGTATAAACTCGCCGACCGCCTTGGCCCGCAGCTCGCGAAACACCTGCCACCACACCTCGCCAAGTACGCGCGCCTCGTGGTCGAGAGCTCGGCGCGCAGCCCGCTCGAGATCGATCTGCCCAAGCTCGAGCTCGCCGACGAGCGGCGGGTCGGCGAGGCCCTGATCAGGATCTACCGCAAATGAGCGAGCGCATCGCGATCTGCCCGGGCAGCTATGACCCGGTCACCAACGGCCACCTCGACATCATCGGACGCACGTCGAAGGTGTTCGACAAGGTGATCGTCGGGGTCGTCGGCCAGGGGATCCGCAAGTCGAAGTCGCTGTTCAGCGCCGAGGAGCGCCGCCAGTTCCTGGTCGACGCGACCGCCGGGATCGAGAACGTCGAGATCGAGATCTTCACCAACCTGGTGGTCGAGTTCGCCGCCGAGCGCGGCGCGGGCGTGATCGTCAAGGGGATCAGAGCGATCTCCGACTTCGAGTACGAGCTCGAGATGAACCAGCTCAATCGCAAGCTGGCGCCCGAGATCGAGTCGGTCTACGTGTTCGCCTCGCCGGACTACAGCTTCCTCTCCTCGACGGGGGTCAAGGAGATGGCGACCTTCGGCGGGGACATCTCCGATCTCGTTCCGGCGCCGGTCGCGGCGGCCCTGCGCGAACGCGCCGAGCGTCACTGAGGCGTGAGCATGCCGTGTGGGCAGGAGCTTGCAGAATCATGCCGAAATCAGCCTCTAGCAGCCCTTCCGTGCCGGCGCCGCGTAAGCTTCCACTCCGGTTATGGACGTCCTGGTCCTCATTGACAAGCTCGACGACCTGATCCACAACGCGCGGCCGGTGCCGCTCACGGATCAGGTACGTGTCGATCGCGAGGAGATCTACGATCTCCTCGACCAGATGCGTGCCACGATCCCGGAAGAGATCAAGCAGGCCCGCTGGATCGTCAAGGAGCGCCAGGAGATGCTCGCCGAGGCCAAGCGCGAAGCCGAGCGGGTGGTCAAGGAGGCCCGCGACCAGCAGGAGCGGCTGATCTCCGACGAGGAGGTCTACAAGCAGGCCGAGCGCGCCGCCGAGGAGATCATCGAGGACGCACGGGAGACCGAGCGCCAGATCCGCCTCGGCGCCGAGGACTACGCCGACGAGATCCTCTCCACCCTCGAGGTCAACCTCGAGAAGTTCCTCTCCGCCGTGCAGCGCGGTCGCGACCGGCTCGCCGGCCGCGACGACGAGCCGGTCGAAGTCGGCTAGAACAACTCCGCCGGCTGCTCCGCTTCGCGTCCGCTGCCGGCGGGTTAGGGTCCGAGCCCTCCCTGTCGACCAGGAGGAGCGAAGTGATGACTGAGCGTTGGTTTTCGGATCAGGAGCTGACGGAGATGTCGCGGCCGACGATGGAGCGCGCGATCGAGGCGCTCGAGGCCGGCGACGCCGAGGAGGCGCGGCGGCTCTGCGAGGCGATGAAGTGGGAGTCCCAGTTCATGCACGACCTGCTGGTCGACGGGGTCGCGGGGCTGATCTCGTTCGTGAAGGACAGGCTCGGCGACGAAGGGGTCGAGGAGGCGTGGGAGTACTCGCTCGAGCGCTCGTGGCGCAAGCCGGTGGAGACGATCGATCGGACCGATCGCAAGACCGTCGCCGAGGCGCTGGCAGCGACCTGGCGCGCGCACTCGACCAGCGGCGTCGGCCCGAACCCGGGCGCGTTCGTGGTCGACGAGGACGACGAGAAGCTGACCTTCACCATGAACCCGTGCGGCTCGGGCCAGCGGCTGTGGCGCAACCGCCGCTACGGCCCCGAGGGCTGGGGGGTGACCGACGAGGCGCACGACTGGAGCTACGGCCGCGAGGGCTTCCCGCTCTACTGCACCCACTGCGCGTTCATGAACGAGACCCTGCCGATCCGCTGGATCGGCCACCCGGTCTACCCATCGGACCCGCCCGAGGACTTCGATCGCGATCCGTGCACCTGGTACTGGTACAAGGACCCCGCCGACATCCCGGAGCGCCACTTCGCGCGCCACGGGTTGCGGCGCGGCAGCGGTGACGACGCCGGCGCCTGAGCCGCCCGCCGCGGCCGCGGTCGGTGAGCTGCTCGCTGAGGCGGGAGAGGAACCGCACGGCGAGCTCGAGCTCAGCCCGATCGAGGGCGGCGCCTCGCGCCAGACCTTCCTGGTCGTGGCCGGCGGCGAGCCCCGCTACGTCGTCCGTCGCGAGCCGGCGGCCGGGATGTCGTTCGCCCCGCTCGGGCTCGAGCTGCGTGCGATCGCCGCCGCCGACGTCGCCGGGGTGCCGGTCGCGCGCACGGTGATCGCCGAGCCCGCCGGCGGCCGGCTCGGCGACGGGGCGGGCTATCTGATGGACCACGTCGCGGGGACGTCGGTCGCGCCGCGGGTGCTGCGCCGCGACGAGCTCGAGACGGCGCGCGAGCGGCTCCCGGGCCAGCTGGCCGTCGGCGCTCGCCCAGATTCACTCGGTCGACGCGGCGGCGGTCGAGGGCCTCGCCGGTGGCGAGGATCCCGCGCTCGAAGCGTGCGCGCTCTGGGAGGCGGCGCTCGACGAGATCGGCGAGCCGCTGCCCGCGGTCGAGGCCGGGCTGCGATGGCTGCGCCTCAACGCGCCGCCGCCCGCGGCGCCGCGGCTCGTCCACGGCGACTTCAGGCTCGGCAACCTGATCGTCGATGAGCACGGGCTCGCCGCGGTGATCGACTGGGAGCTTTGCCACGCGGGCGACCCGGCCGAGGACCTCGCCTGGCTGACGATCCGCTCGTGGCGGTTCGGCAACGACGATCTCCCGGTCGCCGGGCTCGGCGAGCTGGAGCCGTTCCTGGCCGCCTACGAGGCCGCCGGGGGGACGCGGCCCGATCCCGGCCGGATGCGCTGGTGGGCGGCGCTCGGCAACGTCAAGTGGGCCGTGATCTGCGCCCGCCAGGCGCACGACCACCTGATCGGCGCGCGGCCCTCGGCCGAGCTGGCGTCGCTGGGGCGGCGGATCTGCGAGCCGGAATGGGACCTGCTTCGGATTCTGCCTCGACGGCAGCGGACGCGAGGGGAGCAGCCTGGAGTGCAGGACAGGCCGACAGCGCCCGAATTGCTCGACGCGATGGCGGCGAAGCTGTTCACCGAGGTACGAGAGTGGGTGCCGCGGGAGCGTCGCTTCCAGGTGCTGGTGCTCGCGAACCTCTGCGCGGTGATCGCCCGCGAGCTGCGCGCGGGTCGAACCGTCGCTCGCCGACGTGCGCTTGTTCCGGGAGCTGCTCGGGCGACGGTCGAGCCGCACGTCCTGCTCACGAGGCGGACGCCGCCGCGCGGGCGACCGCCTTCGACCTCGCCGCGGCCGTCCGCGCCGGCGAGCTCGACGACCGCCTCGACGAGGCGCTCGGCGCCTGCGCGAGCACGTCGCCCGCAAGCTCGCGATCGCGCGCCCCGGCTACGTCGACTGAACGGCGACCGCGCCTTCGACACCCCAGGGGGTCCAAGAGTGCGCAACGGCTAGAGATCGGTCTCGTGCTCGCCGGCGCGGCCGGCGTCGGTCTTCTCGTAGAAGCGCTCGAGCAGCGCCATCGTCTCCTCGGGGTCGGCGCAGGTGTAGGCGTTCCAGGCCTCGGTGCGCAGCTGGAAGTCGAGCGGCTGGCCGATCACGTCGAGGATGGTTCGCTTCGCCGAGCGCACCGCGCGCTGTGAGTTGCGCAGGATCTGGCGAGCGACCTTCTCGGCCTCGTCGAGCAGCTCCTCGTGCGGAACGATCTTGGTCACCAGGCCCCACTGCAGCGCCTGAGCCGCGTCGACCGGCTCCGCGGTCAGGAGCATGTGCGAGGCGACCGAGGTCCCGCAGGCGTTCACGAGGCGGACGAGCCCGCCGTCGCCGTGGTGGTAGCCGCGCCGCGCCTCGAAGGAGCCGAACATCGCCCGGTCGGAGGCGACCCGCACGTCGCACGCGAGCGCGGTCTCGAGCCCGCCGGCGAGCGCCCAGCCGTTGACCGCGGCCACGATCGGCTTCTCGAGCCGATGCATGCCGCGCGTGAACCCGTTCAGCCCGAGCTCGACGATCTCACGGATCTCGTGCGGGCTCGAGTTCTCGATGATCGGCGGGATGTAGGTCTTCAGGTCGGCGCCGGAACAGAAGGCCTCGCCGGCGCCCGTGAGGACCGCGACGTCGACCGAGTCGTCGTCGCGAAAGTCCTCCCACGTCTCGATCATCAACCGGTGGACGTCGGGATCGATCGCGTTGCGCGCCTCGGGACGGTTGATCGTCACCCAGGCGATGCGGTCGCGCTTCTCGTACAGGACCTTGCTCATCGTCACCTCTCCTCGTTAGGCGCCTCAACGGCGGCGCGGCTCGGCTTCGCTTCGCTCCGCCTCACTGGTAGACGGCGCGGATCACCGCGAGATCGTCGGCCTCCCAGACCACCTCACCCTCGCACCACTCCGCCTGATCGGCGGCCGGCGAGGGAAAGTCGAAGCCTTCGGTCAGCGACGCGACGCGCCGCTCGTCACCGACCTCGACCACGTCGCCGATCACCAGCGAGCGGGCCTCGGTGCGCACGCGGCGAAACAGGTCGCGCTTGCCGTCGGCGTCGAGGTGGTGGACCGAGAGGACGGCGATCACCAGGTCCCAGGGGCCGTCGGGGAGCGGGTCCTCCATGCGACCGAGGCGCAGATCCTCCCAGCCGAGCTGGCGGGCGCGAAAGACCATCTCCGGGGTCGAGTCGAGGCCGGTGATCCGCACTTCGGGATAGCGGTCGAGGAGGCGCTGGGTGGTCTCGGCGGTGCCGAAGCCGAGCTCGAGGACCCGCTTCGGGGCGAACGGGATCGCCTCGATCGTGCGCCGCTGCAGCTCGTCGTAGCGCGGGATGTCGGCGCGGATCATGTCCGCGTAGGTCTCCGGGGTGAAGTGAAACTGGCCACGGGGCTCGTCGGCGGGGTTCATTCGCGTCGCTAACCTCGGTTCGGGATCGGCAATGGCGGCGTATACAACCATCGAGCTCATCCGGGTCGCGCCCAGCCCCGGAGACGGCAAGCGACTCGAGCTCGAGCTCGAGCCTGGCGCGGTGCGCCTCGGCGATGACACCTACGTGCTCGATCCGCCTGAGGTCACGGCGCGCCTCGAGGTCTCCCACGCCGCCGCCGGCTTCGCGATGCGGCTCGCCTTCGTGGGCGAGCTCACCGGGCCGTGCATGCGGTGCCTGGCCCCCGCGCGGGTCGGGGTCGAGGTCGAGGCCCGGGAGATCGACCAGCCCGGGACCGACGACGAGGAGTTGCGCAGCCCGTACGTCAGCGAGGGGATCCTCGACCTGACCGCCTGGGGACACGACGCGCTCGCCCTGGCGCTGCCCCAGCGGATCCTCTGCCGCCCGGATTGCGCGGGCCTTTGCGCGGTCTGCGGCGAGTCGCTCAACGACGCCGAGCCGGGGGCGCATGACCACCCGCGCGAGCCCGATCCGAGGTGGGCGAAGCTCCGCGAGCTTCAGTGAGTTCTCCGCTTCGACGCAAGTAGCTACCATTCCGCGTCGCCCATGGCCGTACCGAAGAAGCGACAGTCCTCGACCCGACGCGACAAGCGCCGGGCCACGCACCGCGCGGCGAAGCCGCGCCTCAACGAGTGCCCGCGCTGCCACAGCCCGCGCCTTCCCCATCGCGTGTGCCCGGTCTGCGGCACGTACGCAGGGCGCGAGGTGATCTCGCACGAGATCGGCGAAGCCGACTCGGAGGCCTAGTGAGGCGGAGCCCGCAGGGCGAAGCCGAGCCGCGCCGCTGTTGAGGCGCCTGGTGTGGGAATGACAACCGTCGCCCTCGACGGCCGCGGCGCCGAACGGGGGGCCGACACGATCGTGGCCGGCGCTCGCGCCGCCGCCGCTGACGGGATCGGGGTCCGCGTCTTCGGCGACCCGGCTCAGCTCGCGGCGCTCGACGGGATCGCCGGGGTCGAGGTGATCGAGGCCGCCGACGCGATCACCAACGACGACGACCCGGTCGGGGCGGTCCGCGGCACGCCGAACGCGTCGATCGTGCTCGCGGCCGCCGACGTCGCCGCGGGCAACTCCGACGCGGTCGCCAGCGCCGGCCCCACGGGGGCGACGATGACCGCGGCGCTGTTCGCGCTCAAGCGCATGCAGGGTGTCCGCCGGCCCGCGCTGGCGCTGCAGCTGGTCTCGCCCGCCCGCGACGGCCGCCCGACCGTCCTGCTCGACGTCGGCGCCAACGCGGAGGTTCGGCCCACCGACCTGGTCCAGTTCGCCTACCTGGGCGCGGCCTTCAGCGCGGCGGTGCTCGGGGTCACAAGGCCCCGCGTGGCGCTGCTCTCGGTGGGCGAGGAGTCGAAGAAGGGGACGGCCGACGTGGTCAGCGCCCACGCCGAGCTCGCGGGCGCCGAGGAGATCGACTTTCGTGGCAATGTCGAGGGCCGCGACCTGCTCGGCGACGCCGCCGACGTGATCGTCACCGACGGGTTCACGGGCAACGTCGCCTTGAAGACGATCGAGGGCACCGCCCGGACGGTCGCCGACGCGGTCGGCGCGGCGGCCCGCTCGAACCCGGTCGCCGCCGTCGGCGGGTTGCTGCTGCGCCCGGCCCTCGGCGGGCTGCGCCGGCGGATGGACCCCGACACGACCGGCGGTGCAATCCTGCTCGGCCTGCGCGGCGTCGCAGTGGTCGGCCACGGCAGCTCCGGCGCCGACGGGATCGCGAACGCGATCCGGCTGGCCGCCCGCTCGGTCGAGGTCGGCGCGATCGATCGGACCGCGGAGCTGCTTGCCCGCTCCGGAACGACCCGGGGCGCGATGCGTGATAGGAAGGAGGCCCAATGACGACCCTGACCCGAGACCAGGTACTGGACAAGGTGCGCGAGCACCTGGCGACCGAGTTCGAGCTCGACGCCACGGTGATCACCGACGCAACGCGGTTCAAGGAGGACCTCGACGCCGACTCGCTCGACCTCTACGAGCTCGTGATGGAGCTCGAGGATTCCTACGGAATCACGGTCTCGCGCGAGGACACGGCGAAGATCACCACCGTCGGCGACGCCGTCGACTTCGTGCTCGAGCGCCTGCCCGCGTAGGCCGTGGCGCGCGGGATCCGCAGGCTCGCTCGGGGGAGCCGTACCCGACGTGAGCCCGATCGGGCGCCGGCGCCGCTTGGCCTGCGCGAGCTGCTCGATGGACTGCCGCTGACGCTGCGCCGCCAGGCGCTGACCCACTCGTCCTGGGTTGAGCACCGCGCCGACTCCTACGGGCGGCTCGCCTTCCTCGGCGACAGCGTGCTCGGCCTGGCGGTCGCCGAGTACCTGTTCAGCACCTACCCGCGGGCCGACATCGGCCGGCTGACCAAGATGCACGGGCAGGCCGTGAGCGGCCGCGCCTGCGCCGAGGTCGCGGTCGAGCTCGGGGTGCCGGCGCTGCTCGCCGAGGTCGCGCCGGGAAAGATCGACGGCGGCATCGACGTCGAGGCGCTGCTCGCCTCCGAGCGGGCGCTCGCCTCCGTCTGCGAGGCGGTGATCGGCGCCGCGTACCTGCACCACGGCTTCGAGGTCACCTCGCGGGCGACCGTCGCCGCGTTCATGAACGAGATCGAGATCGCCTCGGAGCGCCTGCTCGACTTCAAATCCGCCCTGCAGGAGCGCCTGGCACGCGACGGAACGCGCGTCAGGTACGAGGTGATCGCGGAGTCCGGCCCCCCGCACGACCGCCTCTTCGAGGTCAGCGCGAGCGTCGCCGGTACCGTGATCGGCCAGGGTTCGGGGCGGTCGAAGAAGGCCGCCGAGCAGGCCGCCGCAGAGCGCGCCCTCGAACAGCTCGGCTAGTCGTCAAAAGACCGTCCGGCCCGCCCGCGAGGCTTCCCGAAGCGCCACCTTCCCGATGCATCTGAGCTCGATATCGATCAAGGGCTTCAAGTCCTTCCCCGAGCGGACCAAGCTCGTCTTCTCGCCTGGCGTCAGCGTCATCGTCGGGCCGAACGGATGCGGCAAGTCGAACGTCACCGACGCGGTCCTCTGGGCGCTCGGCGAGCAGAGCCCGTTGAGCGTCCGCGGACAGTCGATGCAGGACATGATCTACGCCGGCGGCGAGGGCGTCGGGCCGAGCCGCGCCGCCGAGGTCGAGGTCGTCCTCGAGGCCGACGGTGACGCGTCCTTCGGCGAACCCGGGACCCCCGGAGGCGAAGCGGAGGAGGTGGCCGGCTTTTCCTCCATCGCCGTGACGCGGCGGCTCGAGCGCGGGGGGGAGGGCTCGTATCGGATCAACGGCGCCCGCGCCCGGCTCGCGGACGTGATCGAGGTCCTGTCCGACGCCAATCTCGGCCGCGAGATGCACTCGGTGATCAGCCAGGGCCGAGTCGAGGAGATCGTGCTCTCGGCGCCGCGCGACCGGCGCCTGCTCGTCGAGGAGGCGGCCGGGCTCGGCAAGCACCGCAAGCGCCGTCGCCGCGCTCAGCTGAAGCTCGAGCGCACCCAGGACAACCTCGACCGGGCGCTCGACGTCGAGCGCGAGGCGCGCAAGTCGCTGCGCCCGCTCAAGCGGCAGGCCGAGGCCGCGGACATCCACGCCCGGCTCGAGCGCGAGGCGGCCGAGCTGCGCGCGCGCCTGCTCGCCTCCGAGCTGCACGGCCAAGACGACGAGCTGGCCGGCGCCGAGCGCGCTGCGACCACCGCGCGAGGCGCGCGCTCGAAGCTCGACGCGAAGCTGGCCGAGGTCGCCTCCCGCCGCTCGGCGATCGAGGAGCAGCTGTCGGCACGCGAGAGCCAGCGCACCGAGGCGTGGGGCCGGTTGACCGCGGTCCGCGCCGCTCACGAGCGGATCAGCGTCCGCGCCGAGGCGCTCGCCGCGCGCCGTGCCGACCTGCTGCGCTCGCTCGAGCGCCGCCGCGCGGCGCTCGGGGCGCTGGCCGACGAGCTCGCCGCCGCCACCGGCGCCCGCGCCGGCGATGATCCGGTCGCCGCCGGGATCGAGCGGATCGGCGAGTCCCTCGGCGCGGCGATCGATGCGCTCGACGAGGCGCGCGGCGCCGGCGACGACGGCGGCCGGGCCGCCGGGCTCGCTGCGGTCCGCTCCGCCGCCGAGCGCGCCGCGCAGATGGCCCGGCGGGTCGAGGACATGCTCGGCAACCGCGCCCAGGACTCGCTCTCGGAGCGGCTCGAGCGCGAGTCGGACCTGGTCGCCGCGCTCGGGGAGCTCTGCGAGGTCGCCGCCGATGCACGCGACGCCGCCGGCGAGCGCGCCGCAGCGCTCGAGGCGCGGATGCTCGGCGAGAGCGGTGAGGACGCGGTCACCGACCAGCTGCGCGCCTGCTCGCGCGAGGAGGCCGAGCTGCAGACGCAGCTGCGCGCCGCGGCTGAGGCCGTGACCGAGGCTGAGGTGCGGGTCGCCCACCTCGAGGACCGCCGCGGCGAGGCCGCCGCAGAGCTCGCCCGGATCGCGGCGAAGCTGGGGCGCGAGCTCGAGGCCGCCGAGGCGACCCTCGGCGCCGAGGAGCGCGTCGAGATCGAGGCGAAGCTCGAGCGGCTGGGCCGGCGCCGCGAGCAGCTCGGCCCCGTCAACCCGCTCGCCGAGCGCGAGTTCAAGGAGGCGCTCGCCCACGTCGAGAGCCTCGAGACGCAGCGCGCCGACCTCGAGACCGCGCTCTCGGAGCTCCAGGGCCTGATCCGCGAGACCGACCGCAAGATCCACGCGGCCTTCGAGGAGACGTTCGAGGCGACCACGACGAACTTCGAGGAGCTGATCGAGCACCTCTTCCCGGGCGGCCGCGGGCGGCTGCGGCTGGTCGACGACCGTCGCGGCCCGAAGCCGGTCCTCGGCGGCGCCGGATTGGACGATGCCGAGCCTGATGAGGACCCGGACGCCCCCGGACGCGAAGCGGAGGAGGCGGACGGCGAGGACTCCGACGAGTTTTCGAGCCAGGGAGTGGAGATCGAGGTCACTCCGGCGGGCAAGGCGACCCGGAGGCTGTCGCTGCTGTCGGGAGGCGAGAAGGCGCTGGTCGCGCTGGCCTTCGTCTTCAGCGTCTTTCTCGCGCGACCGTCGCCCTTCTACATCTTGGACGAGGTCGAGGCAGCGCTCGACGACGCCAACATCGACCGCTTCCTGCAGCTCGTCAACCGGTTCTCCGACCGGGCCCAGTTCATCATCGTCACCCACCAGAAGCGCACGATGGACGCGGCCGAGGTGCTCTACGGGGTCTCGATGGGCAAGGGCGGCGTCACGAAGGTCGTCTCGCGCCGGTTCGAGGCGCACCAGGAAGCGCTCGGCGAGGCAACCGAAGCCGCCTGAGTACCCTCCCGCCCCGATGGAGTGGGAGGAGCTGATCCCGAGCGCGGCGGGCCCGCCGCCCGACGTCGAGCCGGAGCGCGAGCGGGGTGGCGGTCGATTCGCGCGCCTGCGCGAGCGGCTCTCGAAGAGCCGCCAGGCGCTGCGCGCCGAGCTCTCGGTCAGCCTCTTCGACAAGATCGACGACGAGACCTGGGAGCGGCTCGAGGAGGCGCTGATCCTCGCCGACGTCGGCGCGAAGGCGACCGCGGAGGTCGTCGGGACGCTCGAGTCCGAGGTCGCGACGGGCGTGGTCACCGGCCCGGAGGCGACCCGCGAGCGGCTGATCGAGCTGCTCTCCGAGATTGCGGCACCGCAGCCGCCGCAGCTCGAGATCGGGGCGAAGCCGACGGTGATCATGGTCGTCGGCGTCAACGGGACCGGCAAGACGACGACGATCGGCAAGCTTGCCTCCGTGCTCAAGGAGCGCCTCGGGCTGAACGTGATCGTCGCCGCCGCCGACACCTACCGCGCGGCCGCGATCGAGCAGCTCGAGACCTGGGCCGAGCGCGCCGGGACCGAGATCGTCAAGGGCAACGCCGGGGGCGATCCCGGCTCGGTGGTCTTCGATGCGCTCGCCGCCGCCGACGCCCGCGGCGCCGATGTCGTGATCGTCGACACCGCCGGGCGCCTGCACACCCACGACAACCTGATGGAGGAGCTCGTCAAGGTCCGCCGGGTCGCCTCGAAGCGCCTGGAGGGCGCCCCGCACGAGACCCTGATCGTGATCGACTCGACCACCGGCCAGAACGGCCTGCGCCAGGCGCGCGCCTTCGCCGACGCGGTCGACGTGAGCGGGGTGGTGCTGACGAAGCTCGACGGCACGGCGAAGGGTGGGATCGCCCTCGCGATCGCCGGCGAGCTCGGGATCCCCGTGAAGCTGATCGGCGTGGGCGAGGGGATCGAGGACCTGCGCCCGTTCGACGCTTCGGCGTTCGCGCACGCGTTGCTGGATGAGTAGGCGCTCGTCGCTCGTCGCTCGTCACTCGCCGCTCGCCGCTCGGCCCAAGGATCACCGCGCACGCCCGGACGCGGAAGCAGCATGAACTGTCCGCGGCGTAGCCGCGGACAATTGCTTCGAGCGAGAGCGGAGGACGTGGCGCGAGTTATTCGTGGCCTAAGCTGACCCTCGAATGTTCGACCAGCTTTCCGATCGCCTCCAGGAGACGCTCTCCGACGTCCGCAACCGCGGCAAGCTGACCGAGGCCGACGTCGACAAGGCGATGCGCGAGATCCGCCTCGCGCTGCTCGAGGCCGACGTCAACTTCAAGGTCGTCAAGCAGTTCACCTCGCAGGTCAAGGAGCGCTGCCTCGGCGCCGGCGTCCTCGACGCCCTCAACCCCGGCCAGCAGGTGGTCAAGATCGTCGACGAGGAGCTCGCGGCGCTGATGGGCGGCGCCAGCCGCGACCTCGCGTTCGCCTCCTCGGGCCCGACCGTGATCCTGATGGCCGGCCTGCAGGGCTCCGGTAAGACGACCGCCTGCGCGAAGCTCGCCAAGCACCTCGGCGACGACGGCAAGAAGGTCGGTCTGGCCGCCTGCGACACGCAGCGCCCGGCCGCGGTCGAGCAGCTGGTGACGATGGGCAAGCGCTGCGGGGCGACCGTCTTCGAGCAGGGCACCGAGCGCAGCCCGGTCGACATCGCCGAGTGGGCGCTGGGCCAGGCCAAGTCGGCGGGCCTCGACGTGCTGATCGTCGACACCGCCGGGCGCCTGCACGTCGACACCGACCTGATGGACGAGCTGGTCGCGATCCGCAAGGCGACCAAGCCCCACGACATCCTGCTGGTGCTCGACTCGATGACCGGCCAGGACGCGGTGAACGTGGCCGAGAGCTTCGCGGAGCGGGTCGAGTTCGACGGCGTGGTCCTGACCAAGCTCGACGGCGACGCCCGCGGCGGCGCCGCGCTGTCGGTTCGCGCGGTCACCGGCAAGCCGATCATGTACGTCTCGACCGGCGAGCGCGTCGAGCAGCTCGAGCGCTTCCACCCGGAGCGGATGGCGTCGCGGATCCTCGGCATGGGCGACGTCCTGAGCCTGATCGAGAAGGCCGAGGAGGTCTCCGACTCGGACCAGGCCGCCGAGCTCGAGCGCAAGATCCGCAAGCAGCAGTTCACGCTCGAGGACTTCCTCACCCAGATGCGCCAGGTGCGCAAGATGGGCCCGCTCTCGAGCGTGCTCGGGATGATGCCCGGGCTCGGCAAGCAGATGAAGCAGCTGCGGACGATGAACATGGACGAGCGCGAGCTCGACCGGCTCGAGGCGATCATCCTCTCGATGACCCCGGCCGAGCGCGCGAACCCGTCGCTGATCGACGGCTCGCGGCGCAAGCGGATCGCGCAGGGCTCGGGAACCACCGTCCAGGCCGTGAACCAGCTCGTCAAGCAGTTCGCCCAGGTGCGCAAGATGATGTCGGCGATGGCGAAGGGCAAGATGCCCGACCCGGCGCAACTCATGAAGGGAATGCGCTGAGCGAACCGCCGGCGTCGCCGCTTCGCGTCCACGCCGGCGGGCCTTACCCCGTCGAGCCCGCTAACCTCCTGCGCCGCAATGGTCAGAATCAGACTCAGAAGGGTGGGTTCGCGCAAGAACCCGATCTGGCGCGTCGTCGTCGCCGACAAGCGCTCGCCGCGCGACGGTCGGACGATCGAGACGATCGGCCATTACAACCCCCAGACCGATCCCTCGGTGATCGTGATCGACGAAGAGCGCGCACGACACTGGCTCGATCACGGCGCGCAGCCGACCCGCACGGTCGCGACGCTGCTCCGCACCAAGGGCATCGAGGCCTCGGGCACCTAGCGCCCCGAATGCGCGACCTCGTCGAGTTCGTCGTCCGCGCGCTCGTCTCCGATCCCGACGCGGTCCGCGTCGACGAGATCGAGGAGGACGACGGCATCGTGCTCGAGGTCCGGGTCGCCGACGGCGATCTCGGCCGTGTGATCGGCCGCGAGGGACGGGTCGCGAACGCGATCCGTACGCTGGCCAAGGCGGCGGCGACCGCCGAGGACGCCGGCCGGGTCATGGTCGAGATGGTGGAGAACGACTGAGCTGCGCATCGACGTCTTCACGCTGTTCCCGGAATGGTTCGGGTGGTTCGGTGAGCAGCGCCACGTCCGCAACGCGGTCGAGCTGGGCTCCGAGCTGCGGCTGTTCAACTACCGCGACACGACCCCGCTGACCGGCGGCCAGGTCGACGACTCGCCCTACGGCGGCGGCGCCGGGATGGTGATGCGCGTCGACGTCGTCGACGCTGCTCTGCGCGCCGCCTACGGCGACGAGCGACCGCCCGCCCGGGTGATCGTGATGGCGCCCTCGGGCCGCCCGCTCGACGACGCGCTCGCCGGCGAGCTCGCGGCCGAGGAGCACCTGGCGCTCTTGTGCGGGCGCTACGAGGGCATCGACGAGCGGGTCCGCCGGCACCTGGCCGACGACGCGATCTCGATCGGGCCCTACGTGCTCGCCGGCGGCGAGCTCGCCGCGATGGTCGTCGCCGACACGGTCCTGCGCAAACTCCCCGGGGCGCTCGGCCACGCGGAGAGCGCGCTCGAGGAGTCGTTCTCCGAGGCGCTCGGCGGCGCGCCCGAGTATCCGCACTACACGCGGCCGGCCAGCTACCGGGGCTGGGAGGTGCCCGAGGTCCTGCTCTCGGGCGACCACGCGCGGGTGCGCGAATGGCGGCTGGAGCGCAGCCGCGAGGCCGGTGACGGCGGCTTCGGCGCTGCTTAGCAGCGAGTTGTCTACTATCTGACGCCCGCGCGGGGCTCCGGTCCCGCGTTTTTTCCGGCCCTCGGACGACAATCGCGGCCGAGGAGCCGACGCCAGGACAGACTTCATGAGCACGATCATCGAGAGCATCGAGCAGCGCCAGCTGAAGAAGGTGCCGCGGTTTGCGGCCGGCGACCGCGTGCGCGTGCACTTCCAGGTGATCGAGGGAACCCGCAAGCGGACCCAGGTCTTCGAGGGCATCGTCATCGCCCGCCAGGGCAGCGGCGTGCGCGAGACCTTCACCGTCCGCAAGCAGTCGTTCGGGGTCGGGGTCGAGCGGACCTTCCCTTTGCACTCGCCGAAGATCGAGCAGCTCGAGGTCGTCGCCCGCGGCGCCGTGCGCCGGGCGAAGCTCTACTACCTGCGCGGCCGGGTCGGCAAGCGCGCCCGCGTCGCCGAGCGCCGCTGGGGGATCGAGGACGACCTCGTCCTCGCGCAGGCGCCGGAGCCGGTCGCGATCGACTCCGAGGGCGCCGCCCAGGAGGAGGTCGAGCCGATCGAGCCCGCGGAGGGCGCCGACGAGTCCGCGGAGGCGGGCGAGGAGGCTCCGGAGGCCGCCTCCGAGCGGACCGAAGGGCCCGAGGTAGCGGCCGAGGAAGCCGCTGAGCCGGAGGCGTCGGCGGACGACGCCGCCGCGCCAGAGGCCGCTGAAGAACCAGAGGCCTCCTCAGAATCCGACGGCGAGGCCGCGGATTCCGAGGACGCCAGCTGATCCCGAAGCCGACAACCGGACTCGGGGCGGCCGTCGAGCTCGTCATCATCGTCGCGCTCGCGATCGGTCTCGCGCTCGGCATCCAGGCGTTCGTGGTGAAGCCGTACCAGATCCCCTCCGAGTCGATGGAACCCACCCTCGACGTCGGCCAGCGGGTGCTCGTGAACCGGGTGTCGACGCGACTCGGCAGCGACCCGTCGCCCGGTGACGTCGTCGTCTTCCACCCGCCCGCCGGCGCCGCCGACAACAAGTGCGGAGCACCGAAGGAGCCCGGTCAGCCGTGCCCGGCGCCGACCGACGCGGAGGCCGACGAGAACTTCATCAAGCGCGTCGTCGCCGTGTCCGGGCGACACCCTGTCGATCAAGAACGGGATCCCGATCGTCAACGGTGAGCCGTTCACCGGCGACTGGGAAATCCGCCCATGTCGCGGGATCGGCGGCTGCGATTTCCCGAAGCCGATCACCATTCCACCCGATCACTACTTCATGATGGGCGACAATCGTGGAGCCAGCGACGACAGCCGCTACTGGGGCCCCGTCCCCCGAGACTGGATCATCGGCGAAGCCTTCTTCACCTACTGGCCGCCGGACCGGCTCGGCTTCCTCTAAGCAGGCGCCTCAACAGCGGCGCGGGTCGGCTACGCCTGCCAAGCCGTCGGGCGCCGCTGCGGCGGCCGCGAAACGGCGCCGCCGCCGGGCGGCGAAGCTGTTCAAGTTCGACCGCGAGCTCGGCTGCCGGTACGTCGCCGGCGCCGACGAGGCGGGGCGCGGATCGCTCGCCGGACCGCTGGTCGCCGCCGGGGTGCTGCTCGACTACGAGCGGCTGAGCATGCGCGACCGCCGCGCGCTCGGCGACCTCGACGACTCCAAGCAGCGCACCGCTGAGCAGCGCGAGGCGCTCTATCCGATCGTGATCCGCGCCGCGGCCAGGGTCGCGGTGACGATCCGCTGCGTGCGCGGGATCGACTCGCGCGGGCTGCACGTGACCAACCTCGAGGCGCTCGCGCGCAGCCTCGAGCGGGTCGCCGTGCCCGGCGCGGCCTGCCTCACTGACGGCTTTCGCGTCCCCGCATGCCGGGTCGAGCATCGTGCCGTGATCGACGGCGACGCGCGCAGCGCCGCGATCGCCGCCGCGTCGGTGATCGCGAAGGTGACCCGGGACCGGTTCATGCACCGGATCGCCGCCGAGCATCCCGACTTCGGGTTCGAGGGCAACGTCGGCTACTCGACCCCGGATCACCGTGCCGCGATCATCGAGCACGGGCCGTCGCCGCTTCACCGCCGCTCGTTCGCCTCGATCGCCTACAGCCAGCTCCGGCTCGCCGAATAGCGAGCCGCAGGACTAGAACGCCGCGCGCAGGTGCTCGTACTCGACCACCCGGCCGGCGGCATCGAGGCGCAGGCCGACGACGTCGAAGCGCAGCTCGCGGTGGCGGGGCACGTCGTAGCCGCGCTCGCGCAGCCACGCGGCGGCGAGCCCGCGCAGCTTCGCGCGCTTGCGCGGGCCGACCGCCATCGCGGGAGTCTCGGGCCCGAGCGTCGACCCGGCTCGGCGGGCCTTCACCTCGACGAACACGAGCGCGTCGCCGTCGATCGCGACGAGGTCGAGCTCGCCGCGAACGCCGCCGGGGCGCTCGTTGCGCGCGACGACCGACCAGCCGTCTCGCTCGAGCCGTCGCGCGACTTCGTCCTCGGCCGCGCGGCCGAGTTGCTGGCGCGCCGCGGTCATCGCGCGGACGTTAGGCCGGACGGGCGCGCGCGTGGCGCGCTGAGCGTGCCGAGAGCGTGCCGGATTGCTCACGCCGTGGCGCGGCTTCAAATGGCGGCGCGAGCTTGGTCTCGTCTCGGCACTTTGGGCGCGCCACCCGCGCGTCGGCGCCGCCTACGTTCGAGGCCGTGCTCGCCACCGCCCACACCTTCACCGTGCTCGGCGTCGACGCCCGCGAGATCCGGGTCGAGGTCGACGTGCGCCAGGGCCTGCCGTCGTTCGCGCTCGTCGGGCTGCCGGATACGGCGGTGCGCGAGTCACGCGAGCGAGTGCGGGCGGCGCTCGTCAACTCCGGGTTCGAATACCCGCAGCGGCGGATCACGGCCAACCTGGCACCGGCCGACCTGCGCAAGGCTGGGCCCGGGTTCGACCTCGCGATCGCCGCCGCGGTGCTCGCCGCGACCGGGCAACTGCCCGCGACGGCGCTCGACGACGTGGCGCTCGCGGGGGAGCTCGCCCTCGACGGGTCGCTGCGCCCGGTCGCCGGAGCCCTGGCGATGGCGGAGCGCGCTGCCGCTGCCGGGCTGCGGGCGATCGTCGTGCCGTCGGGAAACGGCGCCGAGGCGGCGCTGGTCGCCGGCGGGAGGGTGGTCGCGAT
Organism: uncultured Solirubrobacterales bacterium; assembly: GCA_963828755.1. Lineage (GTDB taxonomy): Bacteria > Actinomycetota > Thermoleophilia > Solirubrobacterales > 70-9 > WHSW01. Next base: position 118,471 of record CAWHFY010000014.1, read on the forward strand.
CGATCGCCTCGAGCAGCTCGGCGAGCTCGGCGGAGACGCCGAGCCGGCCCCGGAGGCGCCGGCGGTCGGGTCGAATGGCAACGTCACGGCCTTGCCCGACCTCGCCGACCTGCGAGGTCAGCCCGGGCTACGGCGCGCGCTCGAGGTCGCAGCGGCCGGCGGCCACAGCATGCTGATCACCGGGCCGCCGGGGGCTGGCAAGTCGATGGCGGCACGGCGGCTGCCCTCGATCCTGCCGGCTCTCGATCGCGGCGAGGCGATCGCGGCCGCCCGGGTCGCGAGCGCCTGCGGCCGGCCGATCGAGGCGGCGCTCGCCGGGCGGCGACCGTTTCGCGCCCCGCATCACACGATCTCGACCGCGGGGCTGATCGGGGGCGGGAACCCGCCGCGTCCCGGCGAGGTGACGCTCGCCCACGAGGGGGTGCTCTTCCTGGACGAGCTGCCGGAGTTCGGGCGGCCGGCGCTCGAAGCGCTGCGCCAGCCGCTCGAGGACGGCAGCGTGCGGATCTCCCGAGCGCAGTACTCGGTCGAGCTGCCGTGCCGATTTCAGCTGATCGCCGCCGCCAACCCATGCCCGTGCGGACGCGGCCAGCGCTCGGGCGACTGCACCTGCGAGCCGGTTGCCTTGCGGGCCTACGCGGCGAAGCTCTCCGCCGCGCTCGCCGACCGGATCGACATCGCGGCCGTGGTCGAGCAGCCGCCGCCCGAGTCGTTTGCCGAACCGGGGGAGGGATCGGCGGCGGTCGCCGAACGGGTGCTGGCGGCGCGCGAGCGCCAGCGGGCGCGAAATCCCGCCGGGCGCCCGAACGCGGAGCTCGCGGCCGCCCAGATCGACATCGACGTCGCGATCGAGGCGCGGCTCGCCGCGGGCTCGCTGAAGCCCGGGCGACTCGGCGGCCGTGGGCGCGAGCGAACGCTGCGTCTGGCGCGGACGATCGCCGACCTCGACCGCGCGGGGCGGGTCCGGGTCGAGGACGTCGAGGAGGCGCTGTCGCTGCGCCGCCGCGAGGCGACATGAGCGGCTCGGACGATCGCGATGGGGTCTGGCGGGTCGCGGCCGCCGACGAGGCCTACCCCGCGGCGCTTCGCGAGCTCGACCGCGGTGAGCGCCCGACCGTGTTCGGGGTCGGCCATCGGCAGCTCCTCGCGGGGCTCGACCGAGCGCCTGCCGTGACGATCGTCGGCGCCCGTCAGGCGAGCTCCTATGGGCTGCGGGTCGCGGAGTCGCTGGCGCGCGATCTCGCTCTGGCCGGGATCGCCGTGGTCAGCGGGATGGCCCGGGGAATCGACGCGGCCGCGCACCGGGGCGCGCTCGCCGGCGGCGGGATGACGCTCGCCGTGCTCGCCGGCGGGCCGGACATCGCCTACCCGGCGAGCAACCGCGAGCTCTACGCGCGGATCGTCGAGTGCGGCGCGGCGATCTCCGAGCACCCGCCGGGACGCACCGCCGAGCGGCATCATTTCGCGCAGCGCAACCGGATCATGGCTGCGCTCGGCGCGGTGACGGTGATCGTCGAGGCGGCGCAGCCGTCCGGCAGCCTGATCACCGCGGACGCCGCGCTGCGCCTGGGGCGCACCGTCGGGTCGGTCCCGGGTCAGCTCGGGGTCCGAGTCGCCGAGGGCACGAACGACCTGATCAAGGAGGGCGCCCATCTGATCCGCGATGCTCGCGACGTCCTCGACCTCATCTTCGGAGTGGGGATGGCGGGGTTCGACCGCGCTGCTCCGGGCGCGGCCCCGGCCCCGCGGGCCGGGCCGCCGCTCGACCGGGGTCTGAGCGAGCTGCTCGAGCTGGTGCGCGGCGGGGCGGCGACCGTCGACCGGCTCGCGGCCGAGGCGCGGGTCGCGTCGCGGGAGGTCGGGGTCGGGCTTGCCCGGCTCGAGCTGCTCGGCTACGTCGTGGCCGATCCGCTCGGCGGCTACGCGCCCACCGCGCTGCGCGCGCCCGAATAACCTCAATCGAGTGCCCGCAAAGATCCCGACCTGCCTGTCGATCGCCGGATCGGACTCCGGCGGCGGCGCCGGAATCCAGGCCGACCTGAAGGCGTTCGCGCGCTGCGGCGTCCACGGGACGACCGCGATCACGGCGCTCACGGCCCAGAACACGGTCGGGGTCGAGTTGATCGCCCCGGTCGCCCCCGAGATGATCGTCGCCCAGATCCACGCGGTCGCGGTCGACATCGGCGTCGACGCGGTCAAGGTCGGGATGCTGGCCGACGAGACGACGATCGACGCGGTGCTCGAAGGCCTCGAGCTGGTCGGCTCGGCCCCGGTCGTGGTCGACCCCGTGATGGTCTCCGAGAGCGGCGCGACGTTGCTCGACCCGGCGGCGCGGGCGGCGCTGATCGAGCGGGTGCTGCCGCGCGCCGACGTCGTGACCCCCAACGTGCCCGAGGCGCGGGCGCTCTCGGGGCTCGGGGCCGGGGCCTCGAGCGCCGAGCTCGGCGAGGCGCTGCTGGCGCTCGGCGCGGGCGCCGCGGTGGTCACCGGCGGCCACGCCGAGGACGGGGCCGACATCCTGGTCGAGCGCTCCGGGACGTTGTCGATCGGCGGGCCTCGGTACCCGGACGGCGCCGCGCACGGCTCCGGTTGCACCCACAGCTCGGCACTGGCGGCGTTCTTGGCCCGCGGCCACGAGCTCGGCGAGGCCGCCCGCTGGGCCCGGGAGATCGCGGCCGAGGCGGTCGGCAACGGCCTTCGCGAGCTCGGCGCGGGCGCCGGGCCGGTCGACGTCTTCGGGCTCGCGTCCCGGGCCGCTGGCGGCGAGCGCTCCGCGGGGGCATAATCGGGTCGATGAAGCTCGTCCGCATGCAGGCCGGGCACGGCGACCTCTTGCTCGCCGAGGGCGACCCCGAGCTCGCCGCCGACGAGGAGCGCCTGATCGCCGAGTTCCGCCGCCAGCTCGACCTCGGGATGTGCGCGGCGGTGCCGACCAACGATCGCGGCCAGCGCCGCGCGGAGGTCGTGCGCGAGTTCGATCAGATCCCGCGCGACGCCGAGCGCGTGATCTTCTTCCCGAGGGCCGCGGGCGGCTGATCGTGGACCCCGCCGAGCAGCGAGCGCGTGAGCTTCTGCGGGCGGTGGTCGATGAGCGCGACTACGAGGCCTACGAGCAGCTGGGCTACATCTCGGTCGCCGGGCGCAACCCGCGCTACGCGTACCTCGTCTACCCGTACCGGCCGCTGGTCGCCTACGACACCGAGACCGGCGAGCTGCTCGCCGAGTACTGCGTCGGCTTCGACGACGACGGCGAGCGCCTGCCGCCCGCCGACGACGTGCTCGCCAAGTGGATGACGCTGCGGGGCAGCGAGTACGACCTGATCGCGGAGGCGAACCTGAACCTGCCCGGCCATCAGGTCGACCCCGGTCACGCGCGCCGCGACATCGCCCGCTTGCGAGAGCTCGAAACGCGCGCCTCTTAGACTGGCGGCGATGACGAACGCGAACGGCGACAGCCCGGCGCTCCCGCGCCCGCGCTCGGCGGCGGTCTTCGACGGCCCCGACCGCGCCGCGGCGCGCGCCTACATGAAGGGGATCGGGTTCGACGACGACGCGCTCAGCCGCCCGACGATCGCGATCGCCAACACGTGGACCGAGGCGATGCCCTGCAACTTCGGCCTCCGCGCCCTCGCCGAGCACGTCAAGGAGGGCGTCCGGGCGGCCGGCGGCACCCCGATGGAGTTCAACACCGTCGCGGTCTCCGACGGGATCACGATGGGAACCAAGGGGATGAAGGCTTCGCTGGTCAGCCGCGAGGTGATCGCCGACTCGATCGAGCTGATGTGCCGCGGCTACCAGTTCGACGCGGTCGTCGCGCTCGCCGCTTGCGACAAGACGATCCCCGGCGCGATCATGGCCCTGGCCCGCCTCGACATCCCCGGGATCATGCTCTACGGCGGCTCGATCGCGCCCGGCAGCTGGCGCGGCAAGGACGTCACGATCGTCGACCTGTTCGAGGCCATCGGCGCCCACGCCGCGGGCCAGATGACCGACGAGGACCTGCGCTCGCTCGAGGATGTCGCCAGCCCCGGCGCCGGCGCCTGCGGCGGCCAGTTCACCGCCAACACGATGGCCTGCGCGGCCGAGGCCCTCGGGATCTCGCCCGGTGGCTCGGCGATGGTCCCGGCCGAGGACTCCGACAAGGCCGGCGTCGCCGAGCGGATCGGCGAGCTGATCGTGCAGGTGCTAGCCGACGACCTGCGCCCGCGCAAGGTGATCACCCACGACGCGCTCGAGAACGCGATCGCCTGCGTCTGCGCCTCGGGCGGCTCGACCAACGGCGTCCTGCACCTGCTCGCGATCGCCCGCGAGGCCGGGGTCGAGCTGACGATCGAGGACTTCGAGCGGATCTCGAGCCAGACCCCGCTGCTCGCCGACCTGAAGCCGGGTGGCCGCTTCGTCGCCACCGATCTCTACCGCGCCGGCGGCGTCCCGCTCATCCTCAGCCGCCTCGCCGAGCTCGGGCTGCTGCACGACGACGCGATCACGGTCAGCGGCCGCACGATCGGCGCCGAGGCCGCCGACGCGGTCGAGGCCGAGGGCCAGGAGGTCGTGCTGCCCGCCGACGCGCCGCTCAAGGCCGACGGGCGGCCTCGCGATCCTGCGCGGGAACCTCGCCCCGGACGGCGCCGTGATCAAGGTCGCGGGTACCGAGCGCAGCGGCCAGACGGGTCCGGCGCGGGTGTTCGAGAGCGAGGAGGAGTGCTTCAAGGCGGTCAAGGCCCAGGAGATCGAGCCGGGCGACGTGATCGTGATCCGCAACGAGGGCCCCGCCGGGGGCCCCGGCATGCGGGAGATGCTGCAGGTGACCGCTGCCCTGGTCGGCGAGGGGCTCGGCGAGCAGGTCGCGCTGCTCACCGACGGGCGCTTCAGCGGCGCCACCCGCGGGCTGATGGTCGGCCACGTCGCCCCGGAGGCGGTCAAGGGCGGCCCGATCGCGGCGCTTCGCGACGGCGACGTGGTGACCGTGGACGTCGACGCGCGCGAGCTCTCGGTCGACCTGTCCGACGACGAGATCGCTGAGCGGGTCGCCGCCTACGTCGCCCCCGAGCCCCCGTACGCCACCGGCGTGCTCGCCAAGTACGCGAACAGCGTCGGCTCGGCGAGCCTCGGGGCGATCACCGGCTGAGCGGCCGAGCGGCGCCGATGTCGCGCGAGGCGCGCCCACATCTGCCGCGGATCACCGCGGCGATGCGCGAGAGCGAGCAGGTCACCCCGCTCGAGCTCTTCTTCGACCTCGTCTTCGTGCTCGCGCTCACCCAGTGCACGCAGCTGATGTCCGACCACCCGACCTGGTCGGGAATCGGGCAGGGGATCCTCGTCCTCGCTGTGCTCTGGTGGTCGTGGGTCGGCTACGCGTGGCTGACCAGCGTGGTCGACCCCGAGGAGGACGCGGTCCGGATCGTCGTCTTCGTGGCGATGGCGGGGTTGCTCTTGTGTGCGCTCTGCGTCCCCGACGCGTTCGGCGACCTCGGGCTCACGTTCGCGGCCGCCTACGCGGTCGTTCGCTACGGCCAGCTCGGCCTCTTCTGGATCGGCAGCCGCGGCGAGCCGAACCTGCGCCGCTCGGTCGGCGGGCTCGCGATCAGCACGACGATCAGCGTCGGCCTGCTCGCGGTGGCGTCGCAGCTCGACGGGGTCGCCCAGGGCCTGCTCTGGGCGCTGGCGCTCGCCCTCGACATGGGCGGCCCGTACCTGTTCGGGTCCGAGGGCTGGAAGCTCGTGCCGGCGCACTTCGCCGAGCGCCACGGCCTGATCATCATCATCGCGCTCGGCGAGTCGATCGTCGCGATCGGGGTCGGGGTCGGGGGCGAGTTGACGGTCGGCCAGGGGGTCGCCGCCGTGATTGGGATCGGGCTCGCCGCGGCGCTGTGGTGGCTGTACTTCGACGTCGTCGCACGGGTCGCGGCGCGTCGGCTCGAGCGCGCCCCGGTCGGCCGGGTGCAGAATGAGATGGCGCGCGATTCCTACTCCTACCTGCACTTCCTGCTGGTCGCCGGGATCGTGCTCGTCGCGCTGGGGATCAAGAAGACGCTCGGCCACGTCTCCGACCCACTCGAGACGGTGCCCGCGTTCGCGCTGCTCGGCGGGATGGCGGCGTATCTGCTGGGTCACGTGGCCTTCCGCTACCGCCACATCCACACCGTCAACGTGCAGCGGACGGGGCTCGCGGTGCTGCTGGTCGCGACCACGCCCCTGGCGACCGAGATCCCCGCGCTGGCGACCGTCGTCTACGTCACCGTGCTCACGTGGGCGCTGATCGTCTACGAGACGCGCACCTACGGCGACCGCCGCGCTCAGGTCCGCCATGAGGACTACGCGCACGATGACGCGGCAGCGCCGGCCGAGATCTGATCACTCGGCCAGAAAGCCGTCGAGCAGGCGGTTGAAGCGCACCGGGCGCTCGGCCATCGGCACGTGGCCGCAGCGGTCGAAGACCTCCAGGCGCGAGCCGGCGATCCGCCGCGCGTAGCCGAGCGCGTCGGCGGGGGGGACGACATGGTCCTGGCGCCCCCAGACGATCAGCGTCGGCACGTGGATGTCGCCGAGGCGATCGAGGAAGTCGTAGCCCGCGAGGCTGGTGAGCGCCTCGACGAAGGACCCGCCGCGCATGCCGCCGTCGAAGAACTCCCAGATCAGCTCAGGGCGCAGCGCTCCGGGGCTGTCGAAGATCCCGCTAAAGGCCATCGCCCGCGCCCGCGGGCGGCGGAGCGCCCGCGTCTGCGCCTTGAAGGCGAGCGGCGTCCCGGCGGCGATCATTCGCGCGGCCGCCTCGGTGGGCTCGCGGCGCAGCCGCGCGCTGCTCACGCCGGCCGCGGAGACGAGGACGAGCTTCTCGAACCGGCTCGGCTGCGAGATCGCCGCCTCGGTGGCGACGAAGCCGCCCATCGAGCTGCCGACCACGGCGCAGTCGCGGACGCCGACCGCGTCGCAGAACTCGAGCAGCAGCCGGCCGTAGGCGGGGATCGAGACCTCCCAGTCCGGGGCCGGGGAGGAGCCGAACCCGGGCAGGTCGAGCGCGAGCACCCGATGGCGGCGGGCGAAGTGGGGCATGTTCTCGAGCCAGTTCTGCCAGCAGCCCGAGAGCCCGTGCACGAAGACCACCGCCAGCGGATCCTGCTCCTCCTCGGGCGGCCCCATCTCCGCGTAATGCACGGTCGTCCCCGCGGCCGGAACGTTGATTGTGTGGAGGTATTGGCGCCAGTCGATTCGGAGCCACTCCGGATCGGGGTCGCCGTAGGGGTCGGGTCCGTCGGTCGGGGTCGGGTCCGGCTTCGGGCCGAACGGCTCGAATCGCGGTCGGCGGCGTTGGGTCGAGGTTTCCGCGCTCAAGGGTGGGGATACTATTTCCGTCTTGGCCGGCAATCGAACATCCCTGTCGACGCCGCGCGGGGACTTCGATCGCGAGGCGGAGCAGCCCGAGTCGGGCGAGCGGCTCCCGGAGCGCCATCCCGGCGAGGTGATGCGCGACCTGCTGCCCGCGATCGAGCCCGATCGGCAGCTCAACGACTGGGGGCGCTCGGAGCGCGTCGAGGGGGTGATGGACCGGACCCTGTACGAGTTCTTCTATCGCTACTGGTTCCGGGCCGAGGTCGAGGGGATCGAGAACGTGCCCGCCGACGGCGGCGCGCTGCTCGTCTCGAACCACTCCGGGGCCCTGCCCCCGGACGCCGCGATGATCCTCAAGGCCATTCGCGAGGAGCATCCGAACCCTCGCCCTCTGTATCTCACGGTGGAGCATTTCTTCAAGGGCTACCCGGGCTTCTCGATGCTGATCCCGAAGATCGGCGGGGTCGCCGCGCACCCGGCCAACGTGCACCGGCTGCTCTACGACGAGCGCCAGCTGGTGCTCGTCTTCCCCGAGGGGCGCAAGGGGACCGAGAAGCTCTACAAGGACCGCTACAAGCTGCGCCGCTTCGGACGGGGTGGCTTCGTCGAGGCGGCGATGCGCGCCGAGGCCAAGCTGGTGCCGCTGTGCGTAGTCGGGGCCGAGGAGGCGGCGCCGATCTTCGCCCAGGTCTCGGCGCTGCAGCGGCTGACCGGGCTGATCTACTTCCCGCTCACCCCGACCTTCCCCTGGTTCGGGCCGCTGGGGATGCTCGGCTACCTGCCCGCGAAGTTCAAGATCCGCTTTCTCGAGCCGATCGACACGGTCGAGCTCGGCGGCGCCGACGCGGTCCACGACAAGGCGCTCGTCCAAACGGTGTCCCAGGAGATCCGGGCCCGGATCCAGGAGAACCTCGACCAGATGCTCGCCAAGCGAAAGAGCGTGTGGTTCGGATGACGGACGTGGTGAAGGCCGAGCCGAGCCGCCGCGTGCTGATCACCGGGCTGTCGACCTACTGGGGCGGTCGGCTCGCGCAGGCGCTGGAGGGCTTCGAGCAGATCGAGGCGCTGATCGGGGTCGACTCGCGCGAGCCGACGCTCGAGCTCGAGCGGACCGAGTTCGTGAAGGTCTCGAACCAGCACTCGCTGCTTGCAGCGGATCGTCCGCGCGGCCGAGATCGACACGGTGATCGACACCCGGATGATCGTCAACTCGGTCGCCGCGCCGGCCCGGTTCGCGCACGAGAACAACGTCATCGGGACCATGAACATCCTCGCCGCTTGCACCGGCGCCGACTCCCCGGTGCGCAGGTTCATCTTCAAGAGCTCGACCAACTACTACGGCGCCGAGCAGGACGACCCGGCCTTCTTCACCGAGCGGATGCGCCGCCCGCACCCGCCGCGCACCACGATCGAGCGCGACCTGATCGAGGCCGAGCAGGCGGTCGACGACTTCGCCGACAAGAACCCCGAGGTCACGGTGACCGTGCTGCGCTGCGCGAACGTGCTCGGACCCGACGTCGAGACGGGGTTCACGCGGATGTTCTCGCTGCCGCTGGTGCCGACGATCCTCGGCTTCGACCCGCGGCTGCAGTTCGTGCACGAGGACGATGTCGTGCACGCGCTCGAGCACGCCGCGCTGAGCCGGATCCCGGGCACCTACAACGTCGCCGCCGACGGGGTGCTGGCGCTCTCGGAGGCGATCTCGCTGGTCGGTCGCCGCGCCGTGCCGGTGCTGCCGCCGGTTGGCGCCGGTTTGCTCGCGGCGCCCCTGCGGCGACTCGGTTTCCGCGTCCCCGACGAGATGGCCAACCTGTTGCGCTTCGGCCGCGGGGTCGACAACCGCCTCTACAAGGCGACGGGTTTCGACTACGGCTTCACGTCACGCGAGGCGGTGATCCGGCTCGGCGAGCACCTGCGGCTCGAGCCGATCCTGCGCGGCCGCGGTGCGCGACGAGGGCTATCACTACGAGCGCGAGGTCGAGGAGTTCCTGCGCTGGAGCCCGCACGTCAGGCGCGAGCGGGCGACCGAGGGCGCCGGCGCCGATCGCGAGCCGCTCGGCATCTGAAGCGACGCTTGCAGATGCAACGAAAAGTGTGAGGACGCCAACCTCGCTTCGTACACTCTCCGTTCCCTTGGCCCGCAAGTTCCAAATCGCGGTCGTCTTCGTCGTCGCGCTATTGCTGCTCGCTGCGGTCGGCGCATACGCGTGGGACTCCTCGAAGTCCGACCAGATCGCCGACGGCGTGACGATCGGCGGCGTCGACGTCGGCGGGATGACCGCCGACGAGGCCCGCAAGGCGGTCGACTCGGCGCTCGTCGACCCGCTGCGCAAGAAGGTGACCGCGACCTACGACGGGGTCAAGTACCAGCTCAGCTCGGAGAAGCTCAACGTCGACTCCGACGTCGACGGCATGGTCGACCACGCGCTCGAGGTGAGCCAGGACGGCGGCCTGCCGACCCGGGTCTGGCGCTACGCGACCGGGGGTGAGGTCGATGTCGCGATCTCGCCGCAGGTCAGCTACTCCAACCAGGCGATCGACGAGTTCGTGGCCAAGGTCTCCGACGTGGTCGGCACCGACCCGGTCAACGCGACGATCGAGCCGAGCTCGGTCTCGCTCGAGGGCGTCGCCGGCCATCCTGGACTCTCGGTCGACGAGGGCGCGCTGCGCACGCGGATCGAGTCCGCGGTCCAGCGCACCGACCACCGCAAGGTCACCGTCCCGGTCGAGGAGGTCCAGCCGGAGGTCACGAAGGCCGATCTTGCCGCTCAGTACCCGACCTACCTGACCGTCGACGAGTCGACCTTCACGCTGACCCTGTGGAAGGACCTCAAGGTCGCGAAGCAGTACACGGTCGCGGTCGGCCAGCCGGCCTACCCGACCCCGACCGGCCTCTACTCGATCGAGAGCAAGCAGGTCGATCCGGTCTGGAGCGTGCCGAACTCCGATTGGGCCGGTGAGCTCGCCGGCACCGTCGTCCAGGGCGGCACCGAGGAGAACCCGCTCAAGTCGCGCTGGATGGGGATCACCGATGGCGCCGGCATCCATGGCACGTCGGAGGTCACCTCGCTCGGCTCCGCCGCCTCGCATGGCTGCGTGCGCATGGCCGTCCCCGACGTCGAGGAGCTCTACGACCAGGTGCCGATCGGCACCCCGATCTACATCGGCTGAGGTCGTTGTCGATGGGCGCGGGCGCCCGGCAGCAGGCAAGCCGGCGCGGGTGGCGAAGCTCTCGTCCATGAGCGAGAGGACCGCGCTGCCGGCAGCTTCGGCAGATGAGCTGGAGCTGAGCCCGGGGTGGCGAGCGGCCCTCGAGGGCTACGACCGCGAGCTCACCCGGCGCGGCAGCGCGGCCGCCACGAGGCGCGCCTACGCCCGCGACCTGCTGGAGCTCGGCGCCTGGGCGACCGGGCGCCGGCGCGAGCCCGGCGAGCTCGCCTATCGGGACCTTCGGGCCTACGCGGCGGCGCTCTCCGAGCGGCGGTTGGCGCGCGCGAGCCTGGCGCGCAAGCTCGCCTCGGTGCGCGGCTTTCATTCGCACCTGGTCGCCTGCGGTCACAGCAGCGCCAATCCCGCCGACCTGCTGCCCGCGCAGAAGCGGGCGACCAAGCTTCCGCGGGTCCTCGCCCGCGATGAGGTCGGCGCGCTCCTCGACCGGATTCCGGCCCGCACGCCGCTCGAGATCCGCGACCGGGCCCTGTTCGAGCTCGCCTATTCGTCGGGGCTGCGCGCCGAGGAGATCGTCTCGCTCGAGCTCGGCGACGTCGACTTCGAGTCCGAGGTGGTGCGCGCCACCGGCAAGGGCTCGAAGACGCGCCTGGTGCCGATCGGCGAGCCGGCCCAGCGCGCCCTGCGCCGCTACGTCGAGACGGCGCGGCGGGCGCTCGGCCCGACGCCGGAGGAGACGGCTCTGTTCGTGAGCCGCCGCGGACGGCGCCTCAGCGCCTCCGACGTGCGCCGACGGCTCGAGAAGTGGGTCCGCGAGGCGGCGGTCGCCGGGAGCGTCTCACCCCACACGCTGCGCCACTCCTTCGCCACCCATCTGCTCGAGGGCGGCGCCGATCTGCGCTCGATCCAGGAATTATTGGGACACTCGAGCGTGTCCACGACCCAGATCTACACTCGGGTCGAACCTTCGCGCCTGCGCGAGCAGTACGCAAAGTCTCACCCGCGAGCGTGAACGAGCATGGATAGGCTTCCAGCCAGCAAGGGGATTAGGGTCAGGGTATGGAGACGAACGTAAAGGCCGTCGAGCTTCGGGATCTCTGGCGTCGTTACAAGGTCGACGGCGACGAGAAGGCACGCGAGCGACTCGTCGTCGCCTACTCGCCCCTGGTCAAGTTCATCGCCGGCCGGATGGCCTCCGGGCTGCCCAGCCACGTCGAGGAGTCCGACCTCATCTCCTACGGCCTGCTCGGCCTGATCGGCGCGATCGAGCGCTTCGACACCGAGCGCGAGATCAAGTTCGAGACGTTTGCCGTCGCCCGGATCAAGGGCGCGATCATCGACGAGCTGCGCTCCCTCGACTGGGTGCCGCGCTCCGTGCGGGCCCGCGCTCGCCAGGTCGAGCGCGCCCACCAGAAGCTCGAGGCAAAGCTGCAGCGCGCGCCAACCGACGAGGAGATGGCCGCCGAGCTCGAGATCAGCGTCGAGGACTTCCAGGGCGTCCTGCTCGAGATCGCGAACTCCTCGGTGCTGGCGCTCGACGACCTGTGGACCTTCGCCGACCCCGAGGGCGGCAGCCAGGTCTCGGTGCTCGACACGATCCAGGACCCGGGCGGGGTCGACCCCGAGTCCGAGGCCCAGGCCTCCGAGGTCAAGGACCGCCTGGCCGACGCGATCGAGTCGCTGCCCGAGCGCGAGCGGCTCGTGATCGCCCTCTATTACTACGAGAACCTGACCCTGCGCGAGATCGGCGAGGTGCTCGGAGTGACCGAGTCCCGCGTCTCGCAGTTGCACACGAAGGCCGTGATCGGCCTGCGCTCCAGGTTCACCCTTTAGGGATTGCTCCCGCCACGTCGGCGGCGGAGAGATATGTTTCGGCTGTGGCCCACAAGGCCCCTGATCGGATTCGCAACGTGGCCCTCGTCGGCCATCGTGGCAGTGGCAAGACGAGCCTCGCCGAGGCGATCCTGTTCGAGTCCGGGATCATCAACCGGCTCGGCTCGGTGACCGACGGCTCGACCGTCTGCGACTTCGAGCCCGACGAGCAGGCCCGCGGGATGTCGATCGGGGCCGCGGTGACCTCGTTCGAGCACGACGGGCGCAAGGTCAACATGATCGACACACCCGGCGAGCCGAGCTTCATCGCCGACACGCTCGCCTCGCTGCGGGTCGTCGACGCGGCGGTGTTCGTCGTCAACGCGGTGATGGGGGTCGAGGTGCAGACCGATCGTCTCTGGCGCCGTGCCGACCAGGAGGGCCTCGCTCGGCTCGTGTTCGTGAACATGCTCGACCGCGAGCGCGCCGACTTCTTCCGCTGCCTGGAGGGCCTGAAGGCGGCGTTCGGCCAGCACGTGGTCGCGACCGAGATCCCGATCGGCTCGGAGCACGAGATCCGCGGGGTGGTCGACCTGATCGACATGACCGCGTTCGAGTACTCCGGCGACGGGCGAGGCAACGCAAAGCAGATCGACATCCCCGACGAGCTCGTTGCGCAGGCCGAGGAGTACCGCGAGAAGCTGATGGATGAGGTCGCCGAGAACTCCGACGCGCTGATGGAACGCTACCTCGAGGGCGAGGAGATCGCCCACGACGAGATCGTCGCGGCGCTCAAGAAGGGGGTCACCGAGGGCCACCTGTTCCCGGTCACCTGCGGGGTCGCGACCCGCAACCTCGGCACCAACCGGTTGCTCGAGGCGCTCGTGGAGGACCTGCCGTCGCCGGCCTTGCACGGCGCGGTCGCCGCGCTCGGCGCCGACGACGAGCCGGTCGAGATCGAGCCCGACGAGGCCGGCGAGCTGCTCGCCTTCGCGTTCAAGACGACCGCCGACCCCTACACCGGGCGGATCAACATGCTGCGCGTGTACTCCGGCGTGCTTGCCTCCGACTCGCACGCGCTCAACGTGACCCGGCGCGAGAAGGAGCGGATCGGCCAGCTCTCGGTGCCCGAGGGCAAGGACATGCGGCCGATCGACGAGCTCGGCCCGGGCGACATCGGCGCGGTCGCGAAGCTGCGCGAGACCCGTGCCGGCGACGTGCTGGCGGAGAAGGAGACGCCCGTCCACTTCGGCAAGCTCGACCTGCCGGCGCCGGTGATGGCATTCGCCTACGAGCCGAAGAGCAAGGGCGACGAGGAGAAGGCGGCGACGGCGATCCGGCGCCTCTCCGAGGAGGATCCCGACCCTGGACGTCCATCGCGACCCCGAGACCGGCGAGCAGATCATCGCCGGCCTGACGCAGATCCACGTCGAGGTGATCGTCGACCGCATCAAGGAGCGCTTCGGGGCCGAGATCGAGCTGCACCCGCCGCGGGTCCCGTACCTCGAGGCGATCCGCAAGCCGGCGAAGGCGCACGGCCGCTACAAGAAGCAGACCGGCGGCCGCGGTCAGTTCGGGGACTGCAAGATCGAGATCGAGCCGACCGAGACCGGGGAGGGGTTCGAGTTCGTCAACGCGATCAAGGGCGGCGTGATCCCCGGCGGCTTCATCCCCGCCGTCGAGAAGGGCGTCGTCGAGGCGATGGCGGGCGGCGTGATCGCCGGCTACCCGATCAAGGACATGCGGGTGCGCCTGTTCGACGGCCAACACCACACCGTCGACTCCTCCGAGATGGCGTTCAAGATCGCCGGGTCGATGGCCTTCAAGCAGGCGGTCGCCGAGGCCGATCCGTACCTGCTCGAGCCGATCATGCGGATGACGATCTCGGTGCCCGAGGACGCGGTCGGCGACGTGATCGGCGACCTCAACTCCCGCCGTGGCCACCCGCTCGGGATGGAGCCGAAGGGCGCCGCGACCGAGATCCAGGCCGAGGTGCCGATGGCCGAGGTGCTCGACTACGCGCCCGACCTGCGCGCGATCACCGGCGGGCGCGGCGACTACACGATGGACTTCCTGCGCTACGACGAGGTTCCCGGGCATATCGCCCAGAAGGTGGTCGCCGAAGCGAAGAGCGACGGCGAGTAGCGCCGCGGCGCAAATTAACCTAGGCGCCGTGGAGTTCGAGACCTGCGCAGTCTGCGGCCGCACGATCCTGCGCGGCGAGCGATGTTTCGCATACGTCGATCCGGAGGCGGGGGAGGCCAGCGTCTGCCCGCTGTGCAAGCCGCGAGCGGAGGCGCAGGGCTGGCTGCCGGCCGAGTTCGCAGCCGCCGCGCCGTCGCCGCCGCCGCCGCGCCGCCGCCGCGGGGCGACGGCACTGCGCGAGCGCTTCGTTCGCACGATCGTCCCGGAGCCTGTGCCTGAGCCTGAGCCGGATGACGAGGCCGAGCCGCCCACCGAGCCGCCCGATCCACTCGAGGTCTTCAACGGCAGCGCTGAGGTGCGCAAGGTCGCCGGCCTGCGGCGCTCGCTCGGCGAACCACGGGTCTGCGTGCGGCCGGATGACGATGGCCCCGGCGAGGTCGTGGTCGTCGCGTGGGACCTCTCCTGGTATCGGTGGACGGTGCGCGGGGAGTCCGTGAAGCAGGTCGCGAAGGGCAACGAGATCTCCGAGCTGCCGCTCGGCGACCGTGACTGGAACGCCTCAGCGGCAGAGGACGGGCGGATCGAGCGTGGCTGAGCGAGTCGTCGTCAACGTCGACGGCGGCGCGCGCGGCAACCCGGGCCCGGCGGCGGTCGCGGCGGTCGCGACGACGCCCGAGGGCGAGCCCGTCGCGAGTCGCGGCGAGGCGATCGGCCGGGCGACCAACAACGTCGCCGAGTACCGGGCGCTGCTGCTCGGGATCGAGCTCGCTCAGGAGCTGGGCGCGAGCGAGGTCGACCTGGTCGGCGACTCCGAGCTCGTCGTCAAGCAGGTGAAGGGCGAGTACCGGGTCAAGGACGCGAACCTGCGGCCCCTGCACGGCCAGGTCCGCGCCGCGCTCGGCAACTTCGAGCGCTGGTCGATCCGCCACGTGCGCCGCGAGCAGAACGCCGCCGCCGACAGCCTCGTCAACGAAACGCTCGATGAGGCGGTCGGCTAGGCGCGCGCCGGGCGACGCCTCCCCGATTGCTGACCTGGTTCACTACCCCCGTGTCCGAAGACGCCAAACCCGTCAACCCGATCGGCCCCGGGGCTCGGATCGGCCACGTCCACCTGAAGGTCGCCGACCTCGACCGCGCGCTCGACTTCTACAGCGGCGTGCTCGGGTTCGAGCTCATGCAGCGGTTTGGCGAGGAGGCCGCGTTCGTCTCCGCCGGGGGCTATCACCACCACCTCGGGCTCAACACTTGGCAGTCCAAGGGCGGGTCGCCGCCGGCGCCGGGGACCACCGGGCTCTTTCACACCGCGATCCTCTACCCGACCCGGCGCGAGCTGGCCGAGGCGCTGCGCCGCGTGCGCGAGGCCGGGATCCCGCTCGACGGCGCCTCCGACCACGGGGTCAGCGAGGCGCTCTACCTCCGCGACCCAGACCAGAACGGGGTCGAGCTTTATTGGGATCGCCCGCAGGAGCAGTGGCCGCGCGACCCGCGCGACCCGGAGGGCGTCGCGATGTTCACTGCGCCGCTCGACATCGCCGACCTGCTGGCCGAGCTCGACGGCTAGACTCAGCGCCTCGCGCGGCTGTAGCTCAGTTGGCTAGAGCGTCTGCTTGCCATGCAGAAGGTCGTGGGTTCGAATCCCATCAGCCG
>CAWHFY010000015.1:0-132467 GCA_963828755.1 uncultured Solirubrobacterales bacterium
GGACGGCCTGCGCCGGCTGCTGTCGTGACCGGCGCCAGGTGTGGGCATTCCACACCTGGGTGGCCGAGATCGCGCGTCGCGGCGGTCACCATTCGCATATGAGGCGAATGATCGGGTTCCTGGCGGCGGCCGTTGGCGCTGTGGCGATTGCCGGCCCGCCGCCCCCCGCAGAGGCGGCGCAGGGGCCGAATCCGAGGGAGGTCAAGGACATCCGCCCGGGCTCGGTCCGGTCGAAGCCGCGACGGATGGTCGAGTACCGCGGCGACGTCTACTTCGACGCCAACGACGGCGCCCACGGGACCGAGCTTTGGCGCACCGACGGAACCGCGCGCGGCACCGAGCTCGCCGCCGACATCGTCCCCGGCGCGGAATCCTCGTCGCCGATCGGACCGATCGTGACCGCCGGCGACCGGCTCTTCTTCTCCGCCGGGCCCAGCAGCGCGCGGAGCGTGTTCGCGAGCAATGGCACGCAGGCGGGCACGGCGCCGGTCCCCGGGACCGAGGGCACCAACCCGTTCGCCTTCGTGCCCGCGCAGGGCCGCTTCTACTTCCGGGTTCCGATCGAGGACGGGCCGTACAGCGGCGCGTCCTCGGCGCTGTGGACCGGGGACGGCACGCAGGCCGGAACGCACGAGATCCGCGCCCACCGCTTCAGCGAGTCCCAGGATTGCCCCGGGCTGGGCGCGTCGGCCGCCAACAGCGTCACCGTCGTCGGCCCGCTGGCGTTCTTCTGCTCCTACGACGCCGAACATGGCGCCGAGCCGTGGCGCACCGACGGCACGGTCGCGGGCACGGGAATGGTCGCCGACATCGTCCCGGGGCCGGGATCGTCGCAGTCCGGCTCGTTCACCCGGCTCGGGGACGAGGTCGTCTTCTTCGTCCGGCGAGACGGGCGGGCCGAGTTGTGGCGAAGTGACGGCACCGAGGCGGGCACGGGCCTGGTGTCGGCGATCCCGGCGGACCAGCGGGTCGGCAGGCCGCTGGTCTCCGGCGGGCGGGTCTTCTTCTTCGCCACGACCAGCGACAGCACGCTGATCTGGAGCAGCGACGGCACGCCGTCCGGGACGACGGCGGTCGACGGGCTTCCGTTCTTCGCCGGCTCCGACGAGGCGGCGCCGGCCCCGGGGGGGACGGTCCTGTTCTCCGCGTATAGGCGGCGCACCGGCTCCGAGCTTTGGCGCACCGACGGCACCGGTCCGGGAACGCGGCTGGTCAAGGACATCGCCCCGGGCCACGGTCGGGACGGTTCCGGGCGCTCGTCCGAGCCGCAGCAGCTGACGACGGGCCGGGGCGAGGTCCTGTTCACGGCCGCGGTTGCCCGGCGGGGCCGGGAGTTGTGGCGAAGCGACGGGACCCGGGTGGGGACGACGCTCGTCGGCGAAGTTCGCCGCGGACGTCCGGGGGGCGACATCCATGAGATCACGCCGATCGGCGACAGGGTGTTCTTCGCCGCGACAACCCCCCGCCACGGCCAGGAGCTGTGGATCGCGCGGCGGCGCTAGTCACGGTCGCCTGGCCGAACCCACGGCGCGAGCTCGGGGGAGGCGCGCAACAGCGCTCCGCGGGTGATCGCGTTGTTGCCGTAGCGATCGCGCAGCTCGTCGAGCGCGGTCTCGAGGCGGGCGGTCTCCCGGTGGCCGAGTGGCAGCTCGAGCTGCTCCCCGGCGCCGCGCCGCTCGAGGTTCGTGACCGCGATCCCGATCAGGGTGAGGCCGCGGCGGCGGATTGTCGGCGTCGCCTCGGCGAGCAGGCCGCGCGCCGCCAGCAACACCGAAGGGGCCGAGGCGGTGGCGTAGGCGAGCGTTCGCGAGCGCGTCGCCCGCTTGTAGTCGGCGAATCGCAGCCGCAGGATCACGGTGCGCCCGGCGCGGCCGGCCGAGCGCATCCGCCGGGTGACGCGGTCGACCAGGGCGATCAGGGTCGCGTCGATCTCAGCGGCGCCGCGGCGCCGGCGTCCGAGCGCCGACTGCGACCCGAAGGACCGCCGCGAGCGTCCGGCCCGCACCCGGCGCGGGTCGCGGTTGTGAGCGACCGCGTGGAGGTGGCGTCCGGCGTGGACGCCGACCGCGTCGACCAACACCCCGACCGGCGCCTCGGCGAGTTGGCCGACCGTCGCGATCCCGAGCGGCTCGAGCTTCGCCGCGGTCGAAGCGCCGACACCCCAGAGGCTGCCGACCGGGAGCGGGTCGAGGAACTCGCGCTCGCGGTCCGGCGCGACCACGAGCAGGCCATCCGGCTTCGCGGCGCGGCTGGCCATCTTCGCGAGCACCTTCGTTCGCGCGATCCCGACCGTGACCGCGAGCCCGACCCGCTCGCGCGCCGCGCGGCGCAGGCGCCTCGCGATCTCGACCGGCGTCCCGCAGACGTGCTCGAGCCCGCCGACGTCGAGGAAGGCCTCCTCGAGCGAGAGCCCCTCGACCGCGGGCGCCGTCTCGCGAAACAGCTCGAAGAGCTGCTCGCTGGCCTTCGTGTAGGCGCTGAAGCGAGGCGAGACAGCGACCAGGTCCGGGCACAGGCGCCGCGCCTGGGCGCCTCCCATGGCGCCGCGGACGCCGTAGCGCCGCGCCTCGTAGCTGGCCGCCATAACCACCCCCTGGCCGACGACGACCGGCCTGCCGCGCAACCGCGGGTCGTCGCGCTGCTCGACCGAGGCAAAGAACGCGTCGGCGTCGGCATGCAGGATCGACGCAACCGCCGTCACGAACATATGTTCGCATAGGTGTCCAGCGACGCGCTGGAACCTGGGCGGCCGCCGCTAGGGGTTGTAGCGGGCGATCGCCGCGGCGACGCGGTCCTGAGCGACCCGCGCGGCGTTCACGTCGACGCCGTTGTTGAGCACCGAGAAGGCGATCGTGTGCCCGCCGGCGTGGCAGTAGCCGGAGAGCGCCGAGACGCCGTCGAGGGTGCCCGTCTTGGTCGCGCAGTTGCCCTCGGCCGCGGTGCCGCGCATGCGGTCCGCGACCGTGCCCTCGCGCCCGGCGATCGGCAGCGAGCTCTCGAACGCGGGGCCGTTGGTGCGGTCGCGGTACATCGCCGCGAGCAGCTTGACGACCTCCTGCGGCGACACCGAGTTGCGGCGCGAGAGCCCGGAGCCGTCGACCGCCTGGATGGAGGTCCCGACCGACTTGGCGAACCGCTCCACGTCGGCGGCGCCCGCGAGCCGGGTGCCGCGCGAGCCGTCCTCGGCGGCGAGCCGGCGCAGCAGCATCTCGGCGAAGAAGTTGTTCGAGGGCACGTTGGTCTCCTCGATCAGGGTCGCGACGCTCGGCGAGGCGACCGAGGCGAGCGGCTTGCGGTTGAGGGCGGAGTCGGGGAGGTTCGTGTGGCCGACTCGCCCGGCGACCTGGACGCCGCGCTTTCGCAGCGCCTTCTTCATCGCCCGCGCCGCGACCAACTCGGGGTCGTGGGCGTAGCCGCCGCCGTCGTAGCCGTCGTTGAACGAGAGCCCCGAGAGCGGGCTCAGGTCGGGCCCCGCGGCGCGCTTGCGGTCGAAGATCGAGTCGTCGGCGAGCACCCGGCCGGTGACCCGCTTCACGCCGGCGCGGGCCACGTCACGGGCGAGGTCGGCCACCCGGGTGACCGGCTGGTCGGCGGCGCGGGCGAAGCGTGCGGTCCCGAAGGCCGGGTCGCCGTCGCCGACCACGACGAGGTCGCCGTCCAGGGTCGAGCGCGATTGCCCGGACAGCTCGCCGCGGGCGTAGGCGCGGGTCTGCAGATGCGCGTCGGGGCCGAGCTCGGCGAGGAAGGCGGCGGTCGTGAACAGCTTCTCGTTCGAGGCCGGCACCCGGCGGCGATCGGCGTCGTTGCCGTACAGCGACCCGTCCCCGTTCGCGTCGAGGTCGAGCACGAAGGCACCGCTGGCGCCGCCGGCGCTGCGCATCGCGTCGGCAAGCTCACCACGCAGCTCCGACCGGCTCAGGCCGCGCTTCGAGGCGAGCTCGGTCCCGGCCTTGGCGACGGGCGTCGCGCCGCCGTCGGCGGCGGCGGCCGGCGGCGCGATGGCTCCCCCGAGGGCCAAAAGGAGGCAGATGAGGTGGCGTGGTCGGGTCATCCCGGGGCTCAATTCAAGCGTGGGTGCGGCGACATTCGCGCCGCGGGTGGAATAATCCCCTTTGCCCATGGGCAAAGTCGTCGATATCGAGTCCGCAGCCGAGCCAAAGGGCGCGCGCCGCGGACGCGTTCGCAAGCGTCCGTCGAAGACCGCGCTCGTGCTCGGCGGCGGCGGGTTCACCGGGGGCGTGTACGAGATCGGCGCGCTGCGAGCGCTCGACCTGCTGGCGACCAACTCGACCGTCAACGAGTTCGACGTGTACGTCGGGACGAGCGCCGGCTCGTTCGTCTCCAGCCTCGTGGCCAACGGGGTCACTCCGGAGGAGATGATGCGGGTCCTCAACCGCGATCTGCCGTCGCCGATCCGCGACATCGACCTCTCGACGCTCCTGTCGCCGAACTACACCGGCTTCCTCCGTGGCTCGCTCGTCTTCCCGTTCAAGCTCGTCTCGGTCCTGCGCGAAACGCTCGGACAGCTCGGCGAGATCTCGGCCGTCGACGTGGTCATGGGCCTGGCGGCGGCGCTGCCCAACGGCGTCTACTCGGGTCGCGGGATCGAGCGCTACGTCGAGGAGGTGCTCTCCGACCCCGACCGCACCAACGACTTCCGGCTGCTCGACCGCGAGCTCTACCTGACCGCCACCGACCTCGACACGACCGAGCGCGTGATCCTCGGCGAGGGCGAGTGGTCGGAGGTGCCGATCTCGACCGCGGTCGCCGCCTCGGGGGCGCTGCCCGGCATCTACGAGCCGGTCGAGATCGCCGGTCGCGAGTTCATCGACGGCGGGATCCTGTCGACCACCAACGTCGACGTCGCGATCGAGCGCGGTGCGAAGTTCGTCGTCGTGATCAACCCGCTCGTCCCGTACGTCAACGACTTCCAGAAGAACATCCCGACGGTCACCGGGTCGCGGGTCCGGCGCGTCTCCGACATGGGGATCGGGGCGATCCTCAACCAGACCTTCCGGCTGCTCTCCCACGATCGCCTCCACCGCGCGGTCGAGATCTGGGAGGAGCGCTACCCAGGCGTCGACATCATCCTGATCGAGCCCGAGCTCGACGACGAGCTGATGTTCGGGACCTCGATCCTCGACTACCGCGCGCGCCTGCAGATCGCCAAGCACGGGTTCGAGTCCGTGACCCTGAAGCTCGCCCGCGATTACGACCGCTACAAGGCGATCGCCGAGCGTCACGGGATCGAGATCTCGGCGCGGCGGGTTCGCCACGTCCTCGAGCAGGTCGACCGCGAGCGCGAGAAGCTCTCCGCCTGGCGCCGGGTGCTCGAGCAGACGACCTCGGCGCTGCTGCGCAACTCGCCCCAGTCCGCGCCCGAGGCGGCGGCCGGCGAGGACGCAGCTGACGCTTAGCGGCAGAGCCGCACCTGCTTCTGGAAGGTCAGCTCGCGGCCGTCGATGAACTCGGCGGAGGCGCGGATCGTCGCCTTGCGCCTGTCTCGCAGGAGCCGCGGCCGGATCCGCTTCTCGAACGGCGCGGAGTTGTCGTGCCCGCTGGGCTTCGAGCCGACAGCGAACCGCGCGACAGCCACGTTTCGCTTGCCCGCCCCCTGAAGCTTGATCACGACCTTGCGTGGATCGCGACACGAATGGCCGTTCTCGATCCGGATGTGCCGCGGCAAGTTCATCTCCAGCGCCGGCTTTGACCGGCAGCTCTCGCCCGCGCAGCTGCGCAGGGTCGCCAGCCGCGCGGCGAGCGCCGCCTCGACGGCGTCGTAGGCGGGGTTTGCCGCCTGGTTCTGAACCTCGTAGGGGTCGGTCTCGAGGTCGTAGAGCTCGACCTCGCCGCTCAGGTTCTCGACGTAGATGTAGCGGTTGGTGTGCACCGCGGCGAAGGTGCCGCTCTGCGGGGCGCCGTCATCGTCGTCGTCGACGACGTCCCCCTTCTCGATCAGCAGCTCGCGGCCGTGCAGGCGGCCGGGATGAGCGGCGAACGGAAGCAGCGAGCGCCCGTCCTCGGGCAGCCCGGCGGTCGCGCCCGCGGCGTCGACGATGGTCGGCGCGAGGTCGGCGTTGATCGACGTGTCGCCGACGGTGACGTCGGCGGGAACCTCGGGCCCGCGGATCACCAGCGGGACCCGGATCGCCTCCTCGTAGACGCGGTTCTTGCCCGACTGGACCCGATGCTCGCCGTGGAAGAAGCCGTTGTCGGAGGTGAACACGATCAGCGTGTCGCCGAGCTCGCCGCTGGCGCTGAGCGCGTCGATGATCCGCCTGACGCCGTCGTCGACCGAGAGCAGCGACTCGATCCGGCAGCGGTATTTGCGCTGGATGGTCGTGATGTCGGGCTCGGTGATCGAGGGCATCGCCTGGATCGCCGCAGGCTTGTCCGAGACGTCGGCCTCGTTGAAGTTCGGGGGCGTCGGCAGCGGCTCGGAGTCGAAGGCGGTGGCGTGGCGCGGCGCCGGCTTCGCGGTCGCGCCGCAGTTGGTCGGCGGGTTCGGGTTCGGGTTCGGGCCGCCGGAGTGCGGCGCCGTGTACATGACGCCCATGAAGAACGGGCCGCCCGGCGCGTTGCGGTTGATCGCGTCGACGGCGAGGTTCGAGAACACGTCCTGCTTGAAGTCGGTCTCGGCGGTGCCGTACGGGACCAAAGAGCCGTTCTGGTTCAGCTGATAGTCATAGACGGACTGCGTGCTGCCGCCCTGGGCCGCGTACCACTCGTTCCAGCCGGGCGGCACGTAGGTCGGATCGCTGGTCCCGGTGCCGTAGCCGTTCAGGTACTTGCCGATGTGGATCGTGTGGTAGCCGGCCTGCTGCAGCCACAGCGGCAGGGTGTTCGAGTCGTTGAACTTCGTGAAGCCGCCGTCGGGCGCGCTGTTGCCGAGCACGCCGTGGTTGTGTGCGTACTGGCCCGTGTAGAAGGTGCTGCGCGACGGGCAGCACAGCGGCCAGTTGGTGAAGTTGTTGGCGAACGTCGCCCCCTTCGCGGCCAGCTCGGACTCGACCGTGGGCATCATCGACAGTGACGCCGCCGTCTGGTCGTCGGTCATCACCACGACCACGTTGGGCTGCGTCTGCCCCGGGTCGGCGCCCTGAGCGGGCGCCCCGGTGCCGGCGATCGCCACCACGGCGGCGACACCGACGGCCACTACCCCCGCGTAGCGAACAGCTCCCATCGCCCCCATAAACCCACACCCGCCAAAGAAGTCGCGGCGGGGAGAGCGCCTACCCCGGGGGTGGCGCGAGCCGCGCGCCCCACCCGCCGACTTTCATCTCAACCACCTGTGAGGTGGTTGAAGTGAATCTCGGCGCAAGGAGAGTGCTCAGCCGCCGCGTAGAGAGCTTCGATCCGCTCCGCGTACTTGTCCGCCACGACGTTGCGCTTCACCTTCATCGAAGGCGTGAGCTCGCCACCCTCCTGCGAGAAGTCCACCGGCAGGATCTCGATCTTCTTCACCTGCTCGACCCGGGCGAACTTCTGGTTGATCTTCTCCACATGGGCCTCGATCGACTCGCGGATGTCGACGTTGGCGGCGATCGCTTCGGGGTCCTGCGGCAGGCCGCGGTCGCGGGCGAAGGCGACGGCCTCCTCCGGGTCGAGGGTGACCACCGCGACCAGGTACGGGCGTCGGTCGCCGATCACGACGCACTGCGAGACCAGCGGGTGCTGCTTGATCTCGCCCTCGAGGTTGGCGGGGGTGATGTTCTTGCCGCCCGCGGTGATGATGATGTCCTTCTTGCGGCCGGTGATCTTCAGGTAGCCGTCGGCGTCGTACTCGCCGAGGTCGCCGGTGTGCAGCCAGCCGTCGACCAGCGTCTCGGCGGTCGCCTCCGGGTTCTTGTAGTAGCCCTGGAAGACGTTGGGTCCCTTGACCAGGATCTCGCCGTCGTCGGCGATCTTCACCTCGGTACCGGGGAACGGCTTGCCGATCGTCCCGAACTTGAAGTCCTCCGGGGTGGCGATCGTCGCCGCGGTCGAGGTCTCGGTCATCCCCCAGCCCTCGAGGATGAGGACCCCGGCGGCGTCGAAGAACTCGCAGGATCTCGGGGTTGATCGGCGCCGCGCCGGTGACGGCGAGCTTCAGGTTGCCGCCGAACAGCGCCCGGATCTTCGACAGCACCTGCTTGTCGGCGATCGAGTGCTGCAAGGCGAGCAGCGGGCCGGGGCGCTTGCCCTCGCGCTCGAGCTTGCGGACCTTCTTGCCGATCCCGATCGCCCAGTCGAAGACGGTCTTCTTGAGCCCGCCCTCCTTGTCGACCGCCGCCGTCGCCGCGGTGTAGATCTTCTCGAAGATCCGCGGCACCGACGGGAAGTAGGTCGGCTTCACCTCGGAGAGGTTGGGGAGGATCTTGAGCGGGTCGCGCTCCCAGTAGGCGAGCGTCGCCCCGAGGTCGAAGGTGCCGAACTGGATCAGCAGCGCGAACGAGTGCGCGAGCGGCAGAAACAGGTAGGTGACCTCGTCGGAGCCGAGCACGCTGACCTCGTGAACCATCGTCGAGCATCGAGCGGTAGTTGCCGTGCGAGATCACGCAGCCCTTGGGTGGGCCGGTGGTTCCCGACGTGTAGATGAACGTGCAGATGTCGTCGGGGCCGACCGAGTTGTAGCGCTGCTCCCAATCGGCGTCGGTGCCCGAGGCGCCGCGCTCGGCGAGCGCGTCGAGCGAGATCGCGTCGCCGGACTTGCCGTTCATGAGGATCACGTGCTCGAGCTTCGGGCACTGATCGCGGACCCGGCGAATCTTCTCGAGCTGCTCGTCGTCCTCGACCACCACCGCGACGGCGTCGGAGTTCTCGAGCACGTACTGGCACTCCTCCGGCGAGTTCGTCTGGTAGATCGGGACGACCGTGGCGCCGGCCGAGAGCGCGGCGAAGTCGAAGTAGGTCCACTCGGGCCGCGTGTTCGAGAGGATCGCGACCTTGTCGCCCTTCTCGATCCCCAGGTCCATCAGCCCGAGCGAGAGCTTGCGGACGATCTCGCCGACCTCGGCGTAGGTCTTCGAGACCCAGACGCCCGAGTCATCCTTGTAGACGACGGCCCGCTTGGCGCCGTGCTTGCGCACGGCGGCGGGGAACAGGTCGGCGAGCGTCTTGGCGCCGGTCGCCGCCTCGGTCGCGGTTCGCTCGACCGTGGCCGATTCCATTCAGTTCCTCTCCCTCAGTCGTCGCAGTTGCCAGGGCGCAAGGCGCCCCGGTCGGAAAGCTACCTGAGGGTGGAGGTCGCGGCTAGGACGCGGCTTGTGGCGCTCCGCGGCCGTTGCCGATCTTGCGCATGTTGGAGATGAAGAGGGTCTTGTCGATACGGCCCTGGAAGATCGGGACGTTCATCTCCATGCACTTCGAGATCACGTCTCGCCGCTTCATGTTCATCTCGTCGGCGAGCTCGGACGGCGTCAGGTGATTGGCCACGTGGTTCCTCCTCCTCGGCTCTCGTCAGCAAGCTGAAGTCTTATCGGTGCACGCGGACGTAGTCAACTGAATTGGCCGCAAATAGCTGAAAAGCGCCGGGGGCTCGCGGCGCGCCGACCGCCGCTCGGACGCGGGCTCGGCGAGGTCGCCTCCCTAGGATGGGGGCATGGCGACGACCGACGAGGGCCGCAGCGAGTTCATCGACTCGCTCATGGACACGGAGCTCTACTCGATCGGCGCCTACTTCTGCGATGAGCACCCGGAGCTCGTCGACGAGGTGATCGCGCTCAGCGTCGAGATCGAGCAGCGGGGCCTCGAGGCATACTCGGGCGACGGCGACGCGGAGCTCGAGCGCACCTTCGAAACCCTGCTCACCGGGCTCGCGGTGCGGTACTACAAGGCGGTCGCGGGCTGAGCCCCTGGGTCCCCCGGGTGCTGTTGGCGCTCGGGCTGCTCGGGATCGCGGCCGCGATCTACTCGCTCTCGGTCGGCACCGGGGGCCCGCAGCCGCAGGCGATCGGCGGCGTCAACGACGTCCAGCGGATCTTCGGCGGGATCGCCCAGGACGGCGCCTACATCGGCCCCGAGGACGCGACCACGACGATCACCGTCTTCAACGACCTCCAGTGCGCACCGTGCGCGGACTGGGAGATCAACACGATCGATCCGCTGGTCGAGAAGTACGCGCGCACCGGCGACGCGCGGCTCGAGTTCCGCCACTTCTCGCTGGCGCCCAACGACACGACGCTGGCGGCGATCGCCGCCGAGGCGGCCGGCAAGCAGTCGCGCCAGTGGCAGTACCTCGACACGTTCGTCCGCAACATCGAGGTGACCAAGACCCGGGCGATCGACGAGACCTTCCTCCGCGAGGTGGCCGAGGCGGTCCCTGAGCTGGACCCCCAGCAGTGGAACGAGGACTACAACGACCCCGCCACCGAGGAGCTCGTCCGCCAGGACGCGATGCTCGCCGCGGATCTGAAGCTGCCCGCCGAGCCGGCGGTGGTCGTTTCCGGGCCCGGCGGCCAGCGGCAGCTGATCGAGACCCCGAGCTCGGACGAGATCGAGGCCGCGATCGATCAGGTCTCGGGACCCTGAGCCGACGCGTCGCGCCAGCGCCGGTGAAAGCGGTGGGTGACGACCAGCAGCCCGATCAGCACCGCGGCGCCCAGCCACAGCACCGGGTCGGTCGGCGAGAGCGTCTCCAGCCGGCTGCCGAGGTAGACGAAGATCGCGGTCAGCGGCAGGTAGCCGATCAGGGTCGTCCAGATGAAGGTGAACAGGTCGGCGCGCGCCGCGCCGGCGGCGATCGAGAAGAGGCTGAACGGGATCACCGGCACCAGCCTGATCCCGAGCAGGAGGGTCGCGCCGCCGGCCTCCGCGATCTGCTCGAGGCGGTCGAAACGCTCGCGGCTGATGAACCTGTAGAGCAGGGGGCGGGCCGCGTGGAGGCCGATCCAGTAGGCGATCAGGGCGTTGGCGAGCCAGCCCGCCATCACCAGGGCGAGGCCCGGCCAGAAGCCGTAGACGTAGCCGACGGCCGTGTCGAGGATCTCGGCCGGGTACCAGATGAAGACGTGCGCGAGGGCGAGGATGAAGGTGATCACGACGCCGCCGACCCCGAGCCCGCGCAGGTCCTCGCGCAGCTGATCGGTGTTGCCGCCGATCGCGTCACCGATCCCGCTGCGCAGCGGCTCGATCGCGGCGATCAGGACCGCGAGGAGGGCGACTCCGGCGAGCGTCGCGAACAGCGCGACGTGCGGGCGCGACCTCGTTTTCGTCTCGCCCGTCATCGCCGCCGGTCGCGGGCTCGCCCTCCACCGGACTCAGTTTCGCAATACTGAGGATCCCTCGGGGCGTGGCGCAGCCTGGTAGCGCGCACCGTTCGGGTCGGTGAGGTCCCCGGTTCGAATCCGGGCGCCCCGATAATTCGTCACTCGCCACTCGTCACTCGTCGCCCGCTACCGGGCCGAGTGACGAGCGACGAGTGACGAAGGACGAGCCTATGGCCCGGTGAAGCCGCCGTCGTAGCAGGGGAGGCCGAGGCAGGTGTCGGTGATCTGGCTCTGCGCGTCCGGGCGCAGGAAGTCCGAGACCATCTGCTGCTCCTCCGCCTGCGCGCGCGGCAGGCCGTGCGGGTCGTCGCCGCTCGTGTTCGGCACGTTGCCGAGCGGCGGGACGTCGGTGCCGATGACGCCGTTGTTCGCACCGCCGGACCCGGGCCGGACCGGCCCGCCGTCCCAGTAGACGATCGCCGAGCCGCTGAACGGATAGCTGGCGATCCGCGGGATGTTCCAGGCGACGTCGAAATTCGGCCAGCGACCGTCGTAGACGACCGGCGAGTGGATCTCGGCGCCGATCGTCCGCGCCTCGACGTCGGCCTGGTAGTTGGTCACCTGATGGTCGCCGAGCGCGACGTTCATCAGGACCTTGTGGGCCGGGGTGTTCGGCAGCGGGTTGGCGGTCATCCGGTGCGCGTAGCCGTTCGGCTCCGAGCGGTCCCAGAGCATCTGCACCAGCGACAGCACCAGCGGACGGAGAGCTCGTTCGGATACGCCGGGTAGAGGATCGACGAGTAGGTGTCGAAGTCGATCGACCTGGTCAGCAGGGTCGAGTACCCCATCGCCGGAACGCCGAGCGACGCCCGGGTGAAGTCGGGCGAGACCGCGGTCAGCGCGCCGCCGAGGATGCCGCCCTGGCTGTTGCCGTTGTAGTACAGCTTCGACGTGTCGATCACCGGCGGGCTCGCCAGCGTGGTCGCCGTCCGCGTGGAACGCGGCGTTGCTGACGAAGCCGCCGTCGTTGTCCATGAGCCGCCCGAGGTAGAGCTCGTTCAGCAGCCCCTGCTGGGTGCGGTCGGTGAGCTCGGGGAAGCGGCCCATGTTCTGCAGGATCCCGATCGTGTTCGGGATGTCCTCCGAGGCGAACCCGATCTCGTCGGTGGCGCAGAAGACGAAGTTGTGCGCCTGCGCCAGGCTGCGCTGCGGGCTCGAGCCGACCTCGCCGGCACTGCCGAGCAGGCCGTGGCCGTACAGCGACGGGCGGCCCGGGAGACGCGGTCGCCGCATCGGGGATGATGCAGTCGAAGTTCGCCTCGTAGGTGCCGTGCTGGATCGGATTGCCGTTCGCATCCAGGTCCATGACCGCCGGCGCCTCGCAGTTGTTGGTCAGGTAGCAGGGCACCGTGAACGTGCCGCGTGATCCGGCGCTGGATCTGGCCCGGGTTCGGGTCCTCGACCACCGAGTCGATCGAGAACGCGGGCGCGTCGCCCTGGACGACCCCGTCGGCGAGGTTGGTGTCGCCGAGCTGCGCGAACGCGTCATCGCGCATGTGCAGCAGGCGGCCGGCGATGTTCTCGTCGCTGGCGACCGTGAAGTCCCACGCCAGGTAGAGGTTGTGGCGCTTGATCTTCGCCTTGCGCAGCGAGCGGAACATGTTCTCGAACCGCTTCGACTGGCTGGTGATCGCATCCTCGTTCGAGGGCAGGTCGTCGCGGTAGTAGCGGAAGCCCTCCGGCGCGGAGAGCTTGTTGCCCGCCGAGTCCTTGAGCTTGCGCATCGCGACGATGTAGCGGTGGCCGGCCTCGAACTGGGTCGCGCCGTGGATCAGCAGCGCGGTGCCGGCCGGCGACGTCGCGTTCGAGTCGAGCTCGACCCAGATCGGGACTCGCTTGTTGGTCGCGGCGTCGATCACGACGATCGGCTCCTTCGAGTCCTGCGACTCGTTGCGGCTCAGATCGTTGAGCGGGATCGGGTTGGTGTTCGCGAACGCCTCTGGCGTGTCGAGGCCCGGGACCCTGAGCGTGATCACCTGTCCGGGACTGAACCCGTCGTTGAGGTTGTAGGGCGCCGCCGAGACCGGGGTGTTGTCCACGTTCTGGGGCATGGCTGCGTCGGTCAGGTTGACCCGGCGGCCGGTGGCGGTGCTCGAGTCCTTGACCGTGTAGTAGTCGTCGGGGAACGGCATCAGGCAGAGCGAGCCGTCCTGGGCGCCGATGAAGTCACAGCTCGCGGCCTGGCTGAGGTCGATCGACTTCGGCTTGCAGTCCTTGGTGTTGCGCTTCAGGTCGACCTTGGCCTTCTTGACCCCGTTGCCGGAGACGACGATCTTGCGCGCCTCGCAGCTGGAGATCCGCTGGCGGCCCTTGGCGGTCAGCTTGAGCACCGTGCTGGCGGACTTGCCCTTCGCCTTCACCTTCTTCGGCGTCGTGAGCTTGCGCAGGTCTGATCATCGAAAGTGGACGAGCGCGCCTTGAGCTTCACCTTGCCGCTGGTCAGCCCCTTGACCTTGACCTTGCAGGCCGCCCTTCTTCAGCGCCTGCTTCTGGCCCGCGTTGACCTTCAGCGTCGCCTTCTTCGCGCTCGGCGCTGCTGATGCGGTGATCGCGGTGATGCCCATCACCGCGACGATCAGCGCAGCCACGATCAAGATCCTTCTCACGTCTCTCTCCTCCTGGTGGGTCCCTGCAACCGCGCGACGATATCAATGCCCAGTGGTGTAGAACCGGCGCATGCGGATATTCGTCGCGGGAGCGAGCGGGGCGATCGGGCTCCCTCTGGTCCGCGGGCTCCTCGACGCCGGTCACGAGGTCACCGGGATGACCCGGCGCGAGCCGCGGGCGGCCGCGATCTGCGAGCTCGGCGCCGCGGCCGCGGTCTGCGACGCGTTCGATCCGGACGCGCTCACCGCGGCCGTCTGCGCCGCCGAGCCGGAGGTCGTCGTGCACGAGCTGACCGCGCTGCCGCCGAAGCTCGACCCCGGCGCCGCGGGCGTCTACGACGCCACCAACCGCCTGCGCACCGAGGGCACCGCCAACCTGGTCGCGGCGGCGCGCGCCGCCGGCGCCCGGCGGCTGGTCGCCCAGAGCATCGCCTTCATCTACGCCCCGGTGGGGGGCTGGGTCAAGGATGAGGGCGATCCGACGATGAGCGGAATCACGGGCGCGTTCGGTGACGCGGTCGCCGCGGTGCTCGGCCTCGAGCAGCGGGTGCTCGAGGCTGAGGCGATCGACGGCCTGGTGCTGCGCTACGGGTTCTTCTACGGCCCCGGGACCGCGTACGCCGCCGACGGCTCGCAGGCCGACGAGGTGCGCCGCCGCCGGCTGCCGGTGGTCGGCCGCGGCGAGGGCGTGTTCTCGTTCGTGCACGTCGACGACGCTGCGGCGGCGACCGTCAGCGCCTGCGAGCGCGGCGCGCCCGGGATCTACAACGTCACCGACGACGAGCCTGCGGCGCTGCGCGAGTGGCTGCCCGCCTACGCTGAGGCGCTCGGCGCCCGGCGCCCGCTGCGCGTGCCGAAGCTGGTCGCGCGACTCGTCGCCGGAGCTGCGGTGGTCGGTTTCGCCACCGAGATGCGCGGCGCCTCCAACGAGAAGGCGCGGCGTGAGCTCGGCTGGTCTCCCGGGTACTCGTCGTGGCGGCGCGGTTTTGCCGAGGCGCTCGGATAACTTCTAGACCGACCCAATAGGAGGAACGAATGGCTTACGAAGTACCGGATCTTCCCTACGACTACGACGCGCTCGAGCCGCACATCGACGAGGCGACCATGCGCGTCCATCACGACAAGCACCACCAGGCATACGTCGACAAGGCGAACGCCGCGCTCGAGGGCACGGAGTGGGCCGATAAGGACGTCGACGAGGTGCTCCGCAACCTCGACGCGCTGCCCGGCGACAAGCAGGGCCCCGTGCGCAACAACGCCGGCGGCCACTCCAACCACAGCTTCTTCTGGCAGATCATGAGCCCGGACGGCGGCGGCGAGCCCTCGGGCGACCTGGCCGCGGCGATCGACGAGAAGTTCGGTTCGTTCGATTCCTTCAAGGAGGAGTTCAAGAACGCCGGGATCGGTCGCTTCGGCTCCGGCTGGGCGTGGCTCGTCCACGACGGCTCCGGGCTCGCGGTGACCAGCACCGCGAACCAGGACTCGCCGGTCTCCGACGGCCAGACGCCGCTGCTCGGCGTCGACGTCTGGGAGCACGCCTACTACCTCAAGTACCAGAACAAGCGCCCCGACTATCTCGACGCGTTCTGGAACGTCGTGAACTGGGACGAGGTCGGCCGCCGCTTCGGCGAGGCCGCCTAGCTAGCTCGAGGACGCCGCCCGCGGCGGCGCGGCCCCGGCGCCGCGCGCTGCGGGCGGCAGCTCTCGCTCGCGGTTCGCCGCGGGCGGGACGAGGCTGATCGCTCGCTCGGCCGGCGCGGCGATCGCCCGCGCCGGCGCGTGGCCGCCCTTAACCAGAACTCAACCTGACGCGGTCCAAAGGCCGCATCGACAAGCCACTTGTGGCCGACGGTTGTCCTTTGACACCCCGATCTGCGCGTTGCTAGGTTCGCCGACGAAGCCGGTCTGCACCGGCGTTCAAGGGGATTAGGGAGTCGAACGGAGCAGTTGAGGGCGTCCTCGATAATCGGCCGCGTCGCGGCCCTGGTTGCGCTTGTCGTCGCGGTTCTCGCGGTCGTGCTGCTGCTCGGCGGCGGTGACGACTACACGGTCACGGCCGAGTTCGAGAACGCCGGCCAGCTGGTCAAGGGCAACCAGGTCGTGGTCGGCGGCAGCGCCGTCGGCACGGTCGAACGAGATCGAGCTCGGCGACGACGGCCAGGCGCTCGTCACCTTCAGCGTCAACGACGACTACGCGCCCCTGCAGCGGGGCACGGTGGCGACGATCCGCTCGCCCTCGCTGTCCCAGATCGCCGGGCGCCAGGTCCAGCTGACCCTGCCGCCGAGCTCGGAGAAGCGCGACCCGATCGAGGACGGCGGCACCCTGACCCAGTCCGAGACCGTCTCCGCGGTCGACCTCGATCAGCTCTTCAACACGCTCTCGCCGAAGACGATCAACGACTTCAAGCACGTCATCAAGGGGCTGGCCACCTCCTACGAGGGCGTCGGCCCCCAGGCGAACAAGGGCCTGCACTACCTGAACCCGTTCCTGTCGACCTCGAGGCAGGTGTTCGCGGAGCTGAACTCGGACCAGGCCGCGTTCGAGAACCTGATCGTCGACACCTCGCAGCTCTCCGGCGCGCTGGCCGAGCGCGCCCCCGACATCTCGGCCGCTGGTCGCGAACCTGAACCGGATGATGAACGCGATCGGCGACCGCAAGGAGCGGCTCGCCGAAGCGGTCTCGCTGCTCCCCAACTTCCTGCGCGAGTCGAACACGACCTTCGTCAACCTGCGCGCGGCGCTCGACGATCTCGATCCGCTGGTCGACGCTTCGAAGCCGGTGGCGATCCGGCTGCGCCCGTTTCTCGCGCACGCTGCGCGCCGCCTCCGCCGACGCGGTGCCGACGATCCGCGACCTCAGCGCGATCCTGCGTCGCCGCGGCGACGCGCAACGACCTGGTCGAGCTGACCCGGCTGCAGCCGGCGCTCGCGAAGGCCGCGGTCGGCAGCGGCAGCCCCGACTGCGGCGGCGATTCGACCGACCTCGGAGATCTCGCCAGCGCCCAGGACGACAACTACACGCAGGGCGCCTTCGGCGAGGCGGTCTGCGCGCTGCGCAACTCCGCGCCGCAGCTCTCGATGTTCCGCGCCTACACGCCGGAGCTGGTCGGCTGGTTCGACGACTTCGGCCACTCCGGGTTCATCGACGCGATCGGCGGCATCGGCCGCATCGGCACGACCCTGAACCCGTTCAGCATCTCGCTTCCGGGCGGGACGCCGAACCTCGCTCGACCCGCTCACCCCCGACGAGCAGATCGCCTCGCTGGACACCGGCAACACCCGGCGCTGCCCAGGTGGCAACGAGCACCCGGTCAATGACATCGACCCGTCCGACGACTCGGTCCCGTTCACCGACGGCGGCGCCCTGACGGGCGACGGCCCCGGCAACTGCGACCCGACCCAGACGGCTCCCGGCTCATGAGGCGGATCGCGCTCATCCTCGCCCTGGTCGCGGCGCCGATCGTCGGGATCACCGCAACCGCCGGCGCCGACGACACCCACACCTACGAGATCGAGATGTACAACGCGTTCGGCCTCGTGACCGGCTCCGACGTGCGGATCGCCGGGGTCAACGCGGGCCAGGTGACCGACCTCGACATCACCCCGCAGAAGCGCGCCGTGGTCACGGTCGAGCTCTCCGGCGAGTTCGGCACCCTGGGCAAGGACACGAAGTGCTCCTCCGAGCCGCAGTCGCTGATCGCCGAGTACTTCATCTCCTGCGATCCGGCCGGTCCGCCGCTCGACGACGGTGACACGATCCCCGCCAGCCAGGTCACCCAGACGGTCCAGAACGACCTCGTTCAGGACACCCTGCGCCTGCCGTACACGCAGCGCTTGCAGCTGCTGATCAACGAGTTCGGCACCGCGCTCGCCGGCAACCCGACCGAGCTCAACGAGGCGATCAAGCTCGGCGCACCGGCGATCGGCCAGCTGAAGAAGATCACCGCGATCCTCGCCTCGCAGAACCGGATCATCCGCGACCTGAACGTGAACTCCGACACGGTGATCGGCAAGCTGGCCGAGCGCCGCGAGGACGTCGTCCGCTTCATCACCGAGGCCCGCCAGACCGCCGAGGCCTCGGTCGCCCGCCGCGACGATCTCTCGCGCGACTTCGAGATCCTCGACGACTTCCTCGCCGAGTTGCAGCCGACCCTGGCGAAGCTCGGCGACGCCGCCCGCACGAACACGCCGGTGCTCGCCGACCTGCGTGCCGCCGCCCCCGGGCTCAACCGCCTGGCGCTCAACCTCCCGGCCTTCAGCAATGCGGCGAAGGCCTCGCTCGACAGCCTCGGCGACGCCTCGACCGTCGGCACCACCGCGCTGCGCCGCGGGCGCGACGAGATCCACCAGCTCGCCGAATCCGGCGTCAAGGCGCCGCAGACGAGCGAGATGCTCGCCGACTTCCTGCGCGACATCGACGACCCGCGCCGCGCGGTCTCGATCGACGACCGCGTTCCGAAGGACATCAACCGGACCGATCCTCGCGCCGGCCGGCGCGACACCAAGGGCTACACCGGGCTCGAGGGCATCCTCAACTACGCCTACTACCAGGCCGGGGCGCTGAACCAGTTCGACCAGGTCGGCCACCTGCTGCACTTCAGCCTCTACGACATCTTCACCGGGCCCTGCGGTGCCTTCTCGACCGGCCACGACCCGCAGACCGGCGAGCCCGGCGTCCCGGCCCAGGGCGGCGGCACGACCACCAACATCCTCGACGCTGCCGATTGCGTCGGCTGGCTGGGCCCGAACCAGCCCGGGCTCAACGAGGACCTGAACCTGCCCATGTACGACCCGTCGGTCTGCCCGACCGGGACCTTCCCGCAGGTCGCCGAGCAGACGCTCTGCAGCCCCGATTCGCCGCGCGAAGACACGGGCGCGCTCCGGCGCCGCGTCCCCCACGGCGGGCCGCGGGCGAGAGCGCCGACACCGGCGGCACGGGGGAGACCACGACGCCGCCGACCGACACAGGCGGCGACGACGGCAGCACCGGCTCCAGCGATGGCCAGACGCCCGGCCTCGGCGGTGGTGTGCCCGACGACATCCTCGACCAGATCCTCGACTTGCCGCCCGAGGTGCTCGACGACCTGCCGCCCGAGCTGCAGGACCAGCTGGACGGCAGCTCCGCCGAGGCGCCGAGTGGCCCCAGCGGCCCCACCGACCCCGCCTCCGACCTCCTCGACTTCCTCTTCCAGTGATCGCCGCGCTCCAGATCAAGGCCGGAGGCCGCCGATGAGGCGTCGCGGCGTCAGCTCGACGATCACTGCGTCGCCGACGATGGTCGGTGCGGTCACGACCCTGATCGTGATCGTCGCGGTGTTCCTCGCCTACAACGCGAACTCGGGCCTGCCGTTCGTGCCCGTCTATCGCGTCTCGGTCGATGTCCCCGACGCGGCCCGGCTGACCAACAACAACGAGGTCCGGATCGGCGGGCACCGGGTCGGCGTCGTCGAGTCGATCGATCCGATCCGCGCCGACGATGCGACTGCGACGGCCCAGGCAGGCGGGGATCCGCAGACGAACACGACCGGGGGCGTGATCGCGCGGCTCAACCTGAAGCTCGACAAGGACGTCGGGCCGCTCCCCAGGGACTCGATCTTCCGGGTCCGCTACCGGTCCACCTTCGGCCTCAAGTACGTCGAGATCATCCGCGGTGAGGGCAAGAACGCGCCCGAGGGCTTCACCTTCGACGGAACCGACGACAGCGGCAGTTGCGCACTTCCGGTCGACGCCAACGGCTTCTCCGACTCGATCCCGGCGAGCGCCCGGAACGGCTGCTTCCAGACGCAGACCGAGTTCGACGACATCGCCAACACCTTCGACACGAAGACGCGGACGGCCGTGCGAACCAACCTCGAGGGCTTCGGCAACGCCTTCGCCGGCCGCGGCACCTCGCTCAACGACGCGATCTCGAGCCTGCAACCGCTGTTCCGCGGCCTGCGGCCGGTGACGAAGGTCCTGATCGAGCCGTCGACTCGCTTCCGCCGCTTCTTCCCGGCGCTCGGCAACGTCGCCCGGATCGTCGCCCCGGTCGCCGAGCAGCAGGCGGACGTGTTCACGAAGGCGGCGATCACGTTCGCGGCGCTCAGCGCCGACGTCGGCGCCCTGCAGGAGACCATCACCGAGACCGCGCCGACGCTCGAGACCGGGATCGACGTGCTGCCGCGCCAGCGCCCATTCCTGACCTCGCTGGTCCGGCTCGGGACCGAGCTGCGCCCCGGGGTGGAGGACCTGCGGGCGACGCTGCCGGTGCTCAACGACGCGATCGAGGTCGGGACGCCCGTCCTCAACGACTCGCCGCCGTCGAATCACAGGCTCGAGGGCGTCCTGAGGTCGCTGAACGCGGTCGTCTCCCAGCCGAGCACCGGGGTCGCCCTGCAGCGGCTCGAGGACACCTTCGACACCGCGCAGCCGCTGGCCAAGTACGTGGTCCCGGCGCAGACCGTCTGCAACTACTTCAACTACTGGTTCACGTTCGTGCCCAACGGCCTCTCCGACCGCGACCAGGTCGGCTACTCGTTCCGCCAGTCGCTGACCCGGTTCCCGGCCCCGGGGACCACCCAGACCCCGGTCGACGGCTACTCGGCCGCGCAGTCGAACGGCCGAGAGGCGACCGGGCTCGGCGGCACCTTCAAGCCGTATGAGGTGCCGATCCTCAACGCGCACCCCTACGGGCCGACCGGCCAGAAGGACGCCGACTGCGAGGGCGGCCAGTCCGGCTACGAGCTCGGCCAGGGGCTGGTCCCGGGGCAGTCGCCGTCGAACCCCGCCTACGGCGTCCCCGACCAGCCCGGGAGCCGTGGCCCGACGACGCTCTTCTACAACGACGACAACCGCCGCGAGCTGCACGACACGCGGATCGACTCGCGCCAGCCCGAGACCTGGAAGGGGATCGGCCGATGAGGAACGAGCGCGAGGGACGGCGGCTGCCGAGCTGGGCGATCGGGCTGGTGCTCGTGGTCGTCATCGCGGTCGCCTCGGTGCTCGCGTTCACCAAGGAGCTGCCCTGGGGCGACAAGTTCGAGGTCCGCGCCGTCTTCGGCTCGGCCCAGAACCTGCGGCCGAGCTCGCCGGTGCGGATCGCCGGCGTCGAGGTCGGCGAGGTGACCTCGGTCGAGCCGCTCGCCGCGGCCGACGCCGACACCCGTACGGCGCAGGCCGGTGGCGGGGGCGAGCCGGCGGCGGATGCGGCACCCGGCCAGCAGGCCGCCGTGGTGACGATGGAGCTCGAGGACAACGCGATGCCGGTCCACGAGGACGCGACCTTCAAGCTGCGCCCGCGGCTGTTCCTCGAGGGCAACTACTTCGTCGACATGCAGCCGGGCAGCCCGAACGCCCGCTCGATCGACGACGGCTGGACCTTCCCGATCAACCAGACCTCGTACTCGGTCCAGCTCGACGAGGTGCTTACCACGCTGCAGGGCGATGTCCGCGCCGACCTCCAGGTGTTCCTGAACCAGCTCGGCAACGCGCTCACCAAGTACCACGGAGCGGATGGGTTCCGCGAGCTCTACCGGACCTCGGCGCCGGCGTTCAAGTACACGTCCGAGGTCAACCAGGCGGTGCTCGGGCGCCGGCCCGGCGACCTCACCGGGGTGATCCGCGGGCTCGATCGGGTCGTCCGCGGGCTCGGCAGCAACGAGCAGGCGCTACAGGACCTGGTCACCAACTTCCGCGTCTTCTCCGGCTCGTTCGCGGCCGAGGACGAGGCGCTCGGGCGCTCGATTGAGCTGCTTCCCGACGTGCTGCGCTCGGCCAAGCCCGCGTTCGCGAACCTGAACGCGGCCTTCCCGCCGGTGCGCGCGTTCGCGCGCGAGGCGCTCCCCGGCGTGCGCTCGACCCCGGCGACCCTGGCCGCCTCGACCCCGTTCGTCGAGCAGGTGCGGCTGCTGGTCTCCAAGCGCGAGCTGCGCGGGCTGACCGCCGACCTTCGCCCGACGATCCCTCGGCTCGCCGAGCTCGCCGATCGCAGCGTCTCGTTCTTCGACCAGGCGCGCGCCCTCTCGAGCTGCTTCAACGAGGTCGTGATCCCGTGGTCGGAGGACACCGTGCAGCCGATCGACCCGGCCAACCAGTACCCGTCCGAGCCGGTCGGGCGGGTGTTCGAGGAGACGGCCTACGGGCTCGAGGGGATCGCCTCGGAGAGCCGCTCCGGCGACTCCAACGGCCAGTACATCCGGGTCGCCGCGGGCGGCGGCGCGAACACGGTGAAGATTCCCGACGCGCTCCCGAACCCGGACGGGCTCGGGCTCCAGGACGCGGTCGGCCTGACCGCCTTCCCGATCCTCGGCGCGATGCCGAAGCTGACCGACTCGGCGAAGACGCCGTTCAAGCCGAACAAGCCGTGCGAGCGCCAGGAGCCGCCGAACCTGCAGGCCGGGGCGGGCCCGGGCCCGGAGACCGCCAGTGCGCCGCAACCCGACGCCGCCGAGGTGCTGAGCA
This sequence comes from uncultured Solirubrobacterales bacterium, assembly GCA_963828755.1. GTDB lineage: Bacteria > Actinomycetota > Thermoleophilia > Solirubrobacterales > 70-9 > WHSW01. The sequence continues at coordinate 22,293 of CAWHFY010000015.1, forward strand.
GCGCGACCCGCGAGCGACATCCGCGCCGCCGCCGATCAGTTCGGGCTCACCCGTGAGCAGACGAAGCCGCTGGTCGCGCTCGCCGGAGGCGGTAACTGATGGCGACGACGATCCGCAAGCACCTGCGCGACTTCATCGCCGTCGCGGCGCTGATCGTGGTCGCGGTCGCGATCACCGGCTACATCCTCGAGGAGCAGCGGATCCGGATTCCGGTGTTCGAGGAAAAGCCCTTCGAGCTCAAGGCCCAGTTCGACACCGCGCAGGCCGTGGTTCCGGGCCAGGGGCAGTCGATCCGCGTCGCCGGGGTCAAGATCGGCGACGTCGCCGACGTCGAGCTCGTCGACGGCAAGGGCGTCGTCACCTTCGACATCGATCGCAAGTACCTGCCGATCTACAAGGACGCGACGATCCTGATGCGCCCGACGACCGCGCTCAAGGACATGTTCTTCGAGCTCGATCCGGGCAGCGCCTCGGCCGGCGAGTACGACGAGGGCGACACGATCCCGGCTTCGAACACGGCGCCCGACGTCAACCTCGACGAGATCCTCGCGGCGCTCGACTCCGACAGTCAGGCGTATCTGAAGCTGATCCTGGTCGGCGCCGGCAAGGGGCTCGAGGGCCGCGACAAGGACCTCGGCAAGCTGCTCGGCGGGCTCGGCCCGATCAACCGCGACTTCGCCCAGCTCAACCGGCTGGTCGCCGAGCGGCGCACCAACCTCGCCAACCTGATCCACAACCTCAACGTGCTCACGACCCGGGTCGGGCAGTCCGACGCCGAGCTCACTCGCCTGGTCAGCGCCTCGAACGGCGCCCTCGGCGCGATCGCCGAGCAGGACCCGAACGTGCGGCGCGCGGTCGCACTGCTGCCCGGGACGCTCGCCCAGGCGCGCGACACGCTCAACGAGGCGTCGAGGTTCGCGGCCGAGCTCGGGCCGTCGTTCGATGCCCTGCGCCCGTTCGCGCGCAACCTCGACGAGATGAACTCGGCGGTCCGCGGGCTCGCGACCGCGGAGACGCCGGTCCTCGAGAACGAGATCCGCCCGTTCGTGCGTGCGGCGCGCCCGTCGATCGACGACCTCGACCAGGCGGCGCGCGAGTACGCCTCGGCAGCGCCGCGCCTGACCACGGTCACGAACAAGGTCAACAAGCTCGGCAACATGGCGGCCTTCAACCCGGACGGTGCCGAGCCGGCCGGCACCGCCGGGCGCGACGAGGGCTACCTCTACTGGGCCGCCTGGCTCGGCCACAACGGCAACACGGTGTTCTCGGCCGGCGACGGCAACGGCTTCTACCGCCGCATCTACTTCACCGCCGGCTGCGATCAGCTGGTCAACATCGTCAAGTCCGAGTCGGGAGGGCCGCTCAACCCGGTGTTGCAGATCGTCACCGGCCTCACCGACCCGGTCCTCGCCGACATCTGCCCCCCGACCTCTCCCTGAGATGCAGAAGCAAGCTCCATCAATCGGACGAATCCTGATCGCGGTCGGGTTCACGCTCTCCTGCTTCGGCCTGATCCTGTTCCTGTGGATCGCCTTTGGCGGCCCGATCCCGCTGAAGCCGCAGAGCTACCGGATCACCGCGTACTTCCCCGAGGCGACGCAGCTCGCGCTCGAGTCCGACGTGCGGATCGGCGGCGTGTCGGTCGGCAAGGTGAAGCAGATCGACCTGGCGCCGCCCGACCAGCGCGTCAACGGCAAGGACACGACCGAGGCGGTGATCGAGATCGAGCCCGAGTTCGCGCCGATCTCCGAGGACGCGCGCGCGATCCTGCGCCAGAAGACGCTGCTCGGCGAGACCTTCGTCGAGCTCACGTCCGGCACCGAGCCCGGGACGGACGCGGCTCCGGTCTCGCTCGGCGCGGCGGCGAACGTCTCCGACGCCGAGGCCAAGTCGGTCGACACGATTCCCGAGGGCGGCACGCTCGGGATCAGCCGGACCGAGGAGGCGACCCAGATCGACGAGATCTTCAACGCCCTCGACGAGGAGACGCGGACCTCGTTCCAGCGCTGGCAGCAGAACGCCGCCCTGGCGATCAACGGCCGCGGCGTCGATCTCAACGACTCGTTCGGCAACCTCGGCCCCTTCGTCACCGACGCCTCCGAGATCGTCGACGTACTCGGCCGCCAGAAGGACGCACTCAAGGGACTCGTCCGCGACACCGGGACCGTCTTCGACGCGCTCTCGGCCAATGACCAGGCGCTCGCCGGGGCGATCCAGGGCTCCGACAACACCTTCGACGCGCTCGCCTCCGAGCAGCGGGCACTCCAGGACACGTTCCAGATCCTGCCGACGTTCCAGCGCGAGACGCGGGCGACCCTCGAGCGCCTCGACAGCTTCCAGGCGAACACGAAGCCGCTGATCGACGACCTGATCCCGGTCGCCCGCGACCTCAGCCCGACGCTGGCGTCGGTCCGCCAGCTCTCGCCGAACCTGCGCGACCTGTTCGTCAACCTCGACAAGCTGCAGGTGGCGTCGATCGACGGCTTCCCGGCCCTGCGCGACTTCCTCGGCGGCCTGCGCCCGGTGCTCGACCAGCTCGACCCGTTCCTCGCCAACCTCAACCCGGTGCTGCGCTACCTCGAGTTCCAGAAGGGCACGGTCGCGGACTTCCTGATGGCTCCGAGCGTCGCGCTCTCGGGCCAGTACCAGGGCATCGCGGGCGACCCTGCGCCGCGGCTCGGGCTGCGCCAGCTCGGCTACACCGGCCAGGAAACGCTCTCGATCTGGCCCAGCCGCCTGCCGACCAACCGCGGCAACGCCTACCTGCCGCCGAACGCGCTGGTCAGCTACTCGGCGGCCCAGAACGGGATCTTCCCCAATTTCGACTGCAAGAACACCGACTACTCGCCCGGCGCCGCCGCCAACGCGCAGCCCACCGACGAGGAGGAGATCCTCCCCGGGCAGTCGGTCGAGGGCGTCAACGGCGGCAAGCCGCCCGGGGTCGAGACCGGGTTCGCGCCGTGCTTCATTCAGGGCGACTTCCCCGGGGTCAAGGGCGATGACTTCGGCAGCGGCCGCTTCCCGAGCCTGTTCTCGGATCCCTGAACAACTCGCGCCACGTCCTCCGCTCTCGCTCGAATCAATTGTCCGCGGCTACGCCGCGGACTCTTCATGCTGCTTCCGCGTCCGGGCGTGCGCGGTGATCCTTGGGCCCAGCGGCGAGCGCCCAGCGGCGAGCGCCGAGCGGCTTGCCCATAGGATCCGCTGATGGCTCTGTTCAAGGACGCCGACGAGGTTTACGCGACGCTCGGGAAGCTGTTTCTCGATCTCGCCGCCGACGAGGAGATGTCGGAGCGGTTTCGCCAGGCGAACACGATCGTCCGCTATCAGCACTCCGACCCTGACTCGGCGATCACCGTGCGGCTCCAGCCTGGAGAGCCCGTCGAGGTGGACCTCGGCGAGTCCGAGATGGAGCCGCAGGTGACGATGACCATGTCGGCCGACACCGCGCATCGCTTCTGGCTCGGTCAGGTGAACGTCACCGTGGCGCTCGCCCGCGGGGAGATCAAGGCGAGCGGGCCGGTCGCCAAGATCCTCAAGCTGGTCCCGCTGACCAAGCCGGTGTTCCCTCGCTACAAGGCGCAGCTGCTCGCCCAGGGGCGCGCCGACCTGGTCGAGGTGTGAGCGGATGAAGGCGGAGGAGTGGGCCCAGGTCGTCGAGGGCCTGGCGGCGAAGCGGGGGCTCACCTACGAGGCCGTCGGTGGGCTCAACCCCCGCGGCGGTCCGGCGACCCTGTGCCCGGGCGGCACCAACCGCATCAAAGGCAACCTGTCGGGCGAGTTCTGGGGAGCGTCGTGTGACGCCGACGAGCACGAGGAGGGAGGGCTGTTCTCGAAGACGGTCCTGCCGCGGGCGATCCTCGCCAAGGCCCATATGCCCGACCTCGCGAAGGTCGTGCCCATCTTCAACGTCGAGTCGATCGAGGCCGGCGAGCGGGTCGAGCAGCTTGCCAGCCGCCGCAAGGTCGAGTTCGAGTCGATCGACTTCAACAATCGCTACTTGGCGACCGTGCCCGCCGACCACGACCCGATCGCGCTGCGCGAGCTGTTCAGCCCCGGCTTCCTCGACTGGGCGGCCCAGATCCGCAACGAGGTCGAGTTCGGGATCACCGACCGCCAGCTCTACTTCAGCTGGCGACTGGCCGACCGGACGGCCGAGGTCTACGCCGAGGCCCTCGATACCGCCGCGGGGCTGTTCACGCGGCTGCGCAACGAGATGGAGGAGTCGGGCATCCACACCTATCTGCCCGGCCCCTGGCACGCGGGCCTGGAACCGTTCCCGGACGCCTAGCCGCGGGCCTGGAGGCGTCCCTTCGCGGTCTTGTAAAACCGCCAGTGGCGGCTCGTGAAGGAGCGCAGGCGGGCCGGGCCCTTCGGCAGCTCGAAGCCGCCGACCAGCTTGTGCGGGACCATGGCCCACGCACCGTCGCGCTCGACCAGATCGCCGCGGACCTGGAAGTTCTCCTGCCAGGTGAAGTCCTCGGCGTGGGCGTGCGCTGTCAGGCAGGCGCGCCCCTCGGCTAGCGGCAGCCCGGCCGGGGTCTGGTCGATCCGAATCAGGCGGGCATCGTCATCGCGGGAGACCGGCACGCGGACCGCGAGCGGAAAGCCGTCCGGCCCGACCCAGGAGAGGACCGCCATCGGGTAGCGGCCGCCGAGCTCGACCATGCGGGAGTCCCAGACGACCCCGCCGCCGCTCGCCGCGGCGTGCGGCTCCGGCGGCTCCTCGGCGTGGCCGGATCGGACCTCCTCGAGGTGCGAGTCGAGGATCTCGGGCTCGGTGGCGGGGTCGCCGTCGGGCCAGATGAAGACGCGCTCCGGGCGCACGCTGATGTAGATGCGCGCGTAGTACCACTTCAGCGGCCCGCGCATGAACTTCGGCGGGTGCATCTTCTTGGTGGCCGGCAGCTTGGTCGACGACTCGCGCATGTACCGCTCGCGGTTGGCCTCCAGATCCTCCTCGTCGACGTGTGCGATCCCCTGGACGAGGACCCGGGCGGCGGAGCCGGCGCCCGAGCCAGTCGGGTCGCTGAACAGCAGCGACGACCCGCGGATTGCGGCGCGCGTCGTCGGCCTTCTTCGGATAGCCGAGGCCGGTGGTCACGTCGATCGTCGGGCCGCCGTCGGTGTAGTACGGGGTGACCGGCCAGGTGATCGGCTGCTGGCGCGCGTCGATCGTCGTGTACTCGGTGGTGATGAAGCTCGAGAAGCACTCGCGCGCCTCGGCGGGCAGGCTCGCGGTCATGGCGCCAATTTACCGGGATCGGTGACCGCGTCCTCGTAGCCGTCGTCCCACGGGAGCACGATCCGGTGGTTCTCCCTGCGTGCCGACGACCCGCGGCACGATCGGCTCGATCCGCCGCATCCGCGCGGTCTCGATCACGGCCTCGGCGGTCGGGTGGGAGACGAGCGTCTCGAGCGTCTTGATCGTCGGGAAGACCAGCTCGAGCTCGCCGGCCTCGTGCGCATCGAGCGCGGCCCGCGGCGCGAACCAGTCGGCGTCCGTGACCTCCGTGAGGTCGGGCTGGGGCTTCGTGTGCGGATCGGCGCGCGCGACGAAGAAGTGGGTGTCGAAGCGGACCGGGACGATCTCGGGGGTGATCCAGCGCGACCAGGCGACCAGCTCGACGTGGGTCGCGAGCTCGACCCCGGCCTCCTCGGCGAGCTCGCGGGCCGCGCACTCGGCCGGGCTCTCGCCCTCCTCGATCACGCCTCCGGGGAAGACCCAGACTCCGGGCATGAACGATGCCTTCGGAGTCCGGCGGACCATCAACACCTCGACCCCGCGCTCGGCGTGGCGACCGCCGTGGCGCAGCAGCAGGATCGTCGCCGCCGGACGTGGGGTCGCCGGGCTCTCGCTCACGATGCGGACGATAACCTCCCCGGACCTTGAGTCAGGAGACGATCGCCAAGCAGCTCTACATCTGCACCTCCTGCGGGTTCATCTACGACCCCGACGAGGGCGATCCCGACGGCGGAATCCCGCCCGGGACCTCGTTCGACGAGATCCCCGACACCTGGTTCTGCCCGGTCTGCGGTGCTCGCAAGGCCGACTTCGAGCCCTACGAGTAGCGGCACGCTAGGCGTCGAGCGCGCGCTCGCGGGCGCGCCGCCGGCCGCGGGCATAGGCGAACGCGATCAACGCGCCGACCAGCCCGAGCGGGATCAGGACGGCGAGGCTGATCAGCGCGACGCCGCCGATCACCTCGAGCACCCGGCCAGCGTCGTCGAGCGCGTCGCCGAGGCTCCAGCCGCCGTCATCGCCGCCACCTCCGTTCGAGGTGACTGCGACGTCGACCGTGGCGAACCGGCCCTCGCGCTTGACGCCGTTGAGCTCGGTCCGCTGAGCGTCTGCGGTCGCCTGCAGCGATTCGATCTGCGACTTGATCACGAGCCGCTGCTGGCGGGTGTCGGCCTTGATCAGCTCGACCCGCGCGGCGCGGATCCGGTCGAGCGTGTTGGCGAGGTCCTTGCGGGCGCGGACCGCCTTCGCGGTGATGTCCTCGGTCCCCTCGGTGCGCGAGACGACGTCGGCGAGCCCGGAGAGGTCGGCGAGCGCTGCGTCGAGGTTGCGGAACGGGATCTGGAGCGAGAATGAGGCCCGCGCGCCGCCGCCGTCGCGGCTCACCTGCGAGTCGGTGACGACCCCGTCGTAGCGGTCGGTCACCGAGACCACCCCGTTGGCGACGTCCTGCACCTCATCGGCGTCGGCGCCGAGGGTCAGCCGCGCGGTCGCGTCGACGATCCGGTCGTCGGTTCCGGTCGCGACCCCTGCGGGCCCGGAGTCGGCCTGCTGCTGAGCGGCGGCGCCCGTGCCGGCGTCGGGGATCGAGAGGTTGTACTCGTCGGAGGCCGACGGCTGTGGTGTCGCGGCGCTCGGCGCGGCCGACTCGGCCGTGGCGCCCGCTGAGCCGCCGCCGCTCCCGCCTCGGGCCTGGTCGGTGTCCGGCTGGGAGCTGATCGCGGCCGAGTTGCCGCTGCCTTCGCCGCCGATCCGGTCGCCGTTGGTGATCACCACGCCGGCGATCACGGCGACGGTGGCGACCGCCCCGACCGGCAGCGCGATCCGCCGCGGCGGGGTGGCGGTGAACCGGTCCCAGAGTCGGCGCAGTGCGCCGGCGCGCGCGCCGACCCCGGGGCCGAGCCCGCGGTCGCGCGGAAACCCGGCCTCGGCCCACTCGTCCAGGCGGGCGGCGAATGCGCGGTCGGTCTCCGGCCGCTGCGCTCGCAGCTCGCGCTCGAGCTCGTCAACCCTCATCGCAGGCCTCCCTCAGCTTCTCCATCGCTCGATGCAGTTTGGTTCCGGCGTTCGACTCGCTGACCCCGATCACCGTGGCGATCTCGGCGTTCGAGAGCCCGGCGAAGTACTTGAGCGCGATCAGCTCGCGCTCGCGCGGCGACAGCGTCGCCATCGCCGCGCTCACGGTCGAGCGCCGCAGGGCCGCCTCGGCGGCCTCCTCGTGGGCGCCGGTCGCGCTCGGGTCCTCGGGGTCGCTGGCCAGCTCGGCCTGGCGGCTGCGACGCCGCAGCTCGTCGAGCGCCGCATTGCGGGCGATCCCGAACAACCAGGCCCGGTGCGAGCCGCGCTCGGGCTTGAAGCTCGCCCGCCGCCGGTAGGCGCGCTCGAAGGCCTGCGCGGTCACGTCCTCGGCGGCGCTGCGGTCGCGCAGCATCCCGCAGACGTATGCGAACAGGTCGTCGCGGCTGGACCGGTAGAGCCGGTCGAAGGCGATCTCGGCCTCGCTCGGGGCATCGGTCGCGGGGGCCACGAGCGTCTGGTTCATGGCCGTACTACGGCGCCGGCCAGCGGTTCATCACGGGTCGAGCTGGTCGACCCGCTCGCGCGCCGCGCGCAGCTCGCCCTCGGCCCTGCCGAGGTCCTCGGCTGCCTTCGCGCCGTCGCTCTCGGCCTCGTCGAGCTCGCGTTGCGCGCGCTCCAGCCGGCGCTGCGCGCGCTCGACCGCGGTCGCCGCCGCCTTGTGATCCTTCTCGGCGTGGGCCAGCTCGCGCTCGGCGCGCTTGCGCTGCGCCGCCGAGCGCCGCGGCCTCGGCGCCGACTTCCGCCGCGGCGCCGGGGCGGACGGCGGCGAGCGCGTCGACCCCGAAGCCGACGGCCTCGGCCTCGCGGACCAGCGTCCCGGCGGCGAACTGCTCGCGCAGCCCCGGATCGGCCGCGATCGCCCGCAGCGTCTCCCGCGCCCGGTCGGCGATTGCGCCGCGGCCGCCGAGCTCGTCGGCAACCGTCTCCATCAGGCGCTCGACCGCGTCCCCGTGCTCGGCGGCGGCCTCGCGCAGGTCGCCAGCCGAACCGGAGATCGCGGCCGACTGGGCGGCCTCGAGGCGCTCGCCGGTCTCGAGCAGCTTGGCGGCCGCGTCCGGATCGGCACGAACGGCGCGGTTGATCGCCGCGGCGGCGGCGCTCGGCTTGCGCAGCTTGCGGATTGCCGCCGCGGCCTCGCGGTCGTCGGCGCGCAGCCGCTTCGCCGTCGCGTCGCGCTCGGCGATGAACTCGTCGAGCGGCAGCCCGTACAGGCGGACCGCCTCCGCGGCTCGATCGACGCCTCCCTCGGACATCGCCGTCATGGTCGCAGCGCTCGCCGCGGCGCGCGGCACGACCGGCGCTAGGCTGCGCGCGTGTCGGAAGCCGATCGCGCCCTGGTGGCCGCCCTACAGCCGGATCCGGTCGGCGGTCGCTGGTGTGTTCGAGCCGGAGTTCGTGTGCGTCGAAGAGACCTAGGCGGCGGCCCGCAGCTCGACCGGCTGCGCGGGCCCGTACGCGGACTCGTAGGCGGCGACGATCGAGTCAGCGGTGATCTCGACCAGGCGCGCGAGGTCGGCCTTCGAGATCACCAGGGGTGGCATGAGGACGACCGTGTCGCCAAGCGGGCGGACGATCGCGCCGCGCTCGCGCGCCGCCACGGTGACCCGGTGGCCGAGGCGGAGCGCCGGGTCGTGTTCGCCGAGGTCGATCCCCACCATGAACCCCCGCCCCCGTACCTCGGCGACCTCGGGCATCGCGGCGACCCCGCGCGAGCAGCTCGCCCAGCAGCCGGATCTTCGGCTGTAGGCGCAGCAGCGTTCCCTCGGTCCGGAAGGCCTCGAGGTTGGCGAGCGCCGCCGCACAGGCCAGCGGGTTGCCGGTGTAGGTGTGACCGTGAAAGAAGGTGCGGCAGTCTTCGGCGGCGCCGAGAAAGCCCTCGTACAGCGGCTCGGCGGCGAGCGTCGCGGCGAGCGGCAGGTAGCCGCCGGTGAGGCCCTTGCCGAGGCAGAGCAGGTCGGGTGCGACTCGCTCCTGCTCGCAGGCGAACATCGTCCCGGTGCGGCCGAAGCCGGTCGCGACCTCGTCGGCGATCATCAGCACGCCGTGCTCCTCGGTCAGCTCGCGCGTGCGGCGCAGGAATCCCGGCGGCTGGACCCTGATCCCGGCGGCGCCCTGGACCAGCGGCTCGACGATCACCGCGGCGATCTCACGGGCGTGCAGGTCGAGGACCCGCTCGAGCTTGCGCTCGTCCCCGGGGTCGACCCGGTAGGTCTTGAACAGCAACGGCCCGAACGCGCCGTGGAACAGGTCGATCCCGCCGACCGAGACCGAGCCGATCGTGTCGCCGTGGTACGCCTCGCTGAGGCACACGAACGCGGTGCGCCGGCAGCGCTCGCCCTCGCGCTGGCGCCAGTACTGAAACGCCATCTTCAGCGCGATCTCGACCGCCGTCGAGCCGGACTCGGAGTAGAAGACGCGGGAGAGCCCCGGCGGAGCCAGCTCGACCAACCGCTCCGCGAGCTCGGCGGCGCCCGGATGGGTGAGCCCGAGCATCGTCGTGTGGGCGACGCGATCGAGCTGGTCGCGCAGCGCCTGGTCGATCAGCGGGTGTCGATGGCCGTGCACGTTGCACCACAGCGAGGAGTGGCCATCGATGTAGCGCCGCCCGTCCTGGTCGACGAGGTCGGTGCCCTCGGCGTGGTCGATCACGATCGGGTCCTCGGTGCACCAATCGCGCTGCTGCGTGAACGGGTGCCAGAGGTGCCGGTGATCGAGCTCAGGGATGGAGTCCGACATCGCCGCGGCAGACACTAGGTGCGGCTTCGGCGGGAAAACGGCGCGGGCGGGCCGGTCGCTGTGTGATCTACCTCACACAGTTGCAGTAGAGAAACAGTTTCAGATCTGCAATCATTTCGAATATGGAAGCGGCGCAGAGGAACCTCGGGCGCACGACGGTCACCAAGGCCGATCGGGAGCTCGGCTACCGGCTCGGCGCGGTGATGCTGCAGTGCATGAGCGCCGACGGGGGGACGGCGATCCGGGCGATCGACGAGAGCGGTCTCACCTTCATCCAGATGAAGGTGCTGATGACGCTCGCCGGCGCCCGCGACGAGGCGCCGAGCCTCAAGCCGGTCGCCGAGGGCCTCGGGCTCTCGCTGCCGTCCGCGAGCCGCGCCGTTGAGGGGCTGGTCAAGCGCGACCTCGTCGCGCGCACCGAGGACCCCGCGGACCGCCGCCAGCGACTGCTCGCGCTGACCGAGTCCGGGCACAGGCTCGCCGACCGGATCATGGCCGCGCGGCTCGAGGGCCTCGGCCAGTTCGCCGCCTCGCTCGACGACGAGGAGCGTGAGCGCCTCGACGCGGCGCTCTCGCTGCTGCTCGAGCGTCAGGAGATTTCAGACGTCTACCACCAGTACCGAAAGCAGGGACACCGATGACCCGATACCGCCACCTGATCACCGCCGACAACTCCAAGTGGTGGACGCTCGGCGCGATGTGCTTCGCGCTGTTCATGATGATGCTCGACAACACCGTCGTGAACGTCGCGCTCCCGTCGATCCAGGAGGATCTCGGCGCCAGCCTCTCCAGCCTCGAGTGGGCGGTCAACGCCTACACGCTCAGCTTCGGCGTTCTGCTGGTGACCGGCGGCAGGTTGGGCGACATCTTCGGCCGCCGGCGGATGTTCCTGCTCGGCGTCACGATCTTCGCGCTCTCGTCGGCGACCGCCGGCCTGGCGCAGGACACCACGATGCTGATCGTCAGCCGCGTCGTCCAGGGCGTCGGCGGCGCGCTGATGATGCCCGCGACACTCTCGATCGTCACCAACGCCTTCGAGCCGCACGAGCGCGGCAAGGCGATCGGCACCTGGGCCGGCGTCTCGGCGCTCGCGCTCGCGATCGGCCCCGTCGTCGGCGGCCTGCTCACCGAGCACGTCTCCTGGCGCGCGATCTTCTACCTCAACATCCCGGTCGCCATCGGCGCGATCGCCGCGACCGTCTTCGCGGTCCGCGAGTCGCGCGACGAGTCGGTCGGGCGTGAGATCGACTACCTGGGCGTCGGCGCGCTCACCGTCGGGCTCACGGCGCTGGTCCTGGCGCTGATCCAGGGCAACGCGTGGGGCTGGGGCTCGGTCGCGATCATCGGCCTGCTGGTGCTCTCGGTCGTCGCGCTGGCCGCCTTCGTCGTGATCGAGCGCCGCGTCCCGGCGCCGGTGGTCGAGTTGCCCCTGTTCGCGAGCCGCAACTTCGTCGGCACCAACCTGGTTGCGCTGATCGTGACCTTCGCGATGCTGGCCCAGTTCTTCTTCGTCACCCTCTACATCCAGGACGTGCTCGGCTACTCGCCGGTCGAGACGGGCCTGCGCTTCCTGCCCGCGACCCTGATGATCGTGCTGATCGCGCCGCTCGCCGGCCGGCTGACCGACCGGATCGGCCCGCGCTGGCTGATCGGGGCCGGGCTCACGATCGTCTCGATCTCGCTGTTCTGGCTGACGACGATCGACACCGCCACCACCTACGGCGACATCTGGCCCTCGTTCGTGCTGATGGGGATCGGGATGGCGCTGGTGATGTCGCCGATGTCGACCGCCGCGATGAACGCGGTCGCGGTCGAGAAGGCCGGGGTCGCCTCAGGGATCCTCTCGATGAACCGGATGGTCGGCGGGACGCTCGGCATCGCCGTGATCGGCGCCGTGTTCGCCGCCCAGGCCCCCGCCGGGGTCGAGGATCCGGCCGCCTTCGTGCACGCGTTCAGCTCCGCGATGTGGGTCGCGACCGCGGTCACCGCGCTCGGCGCGGCGCTCGCGATCGGACTGCTGCGCGGCCGCGCCGAGCGCGCACCCGCGCCCGCGCCCGAGGTCCCGGCGACCGCGCTGGGCGAGTTCGCCGCCGGTGAGATCACCGCGGAGCGGGGCGCCGAGCGCGTTCCCGCCTGACGCTCAGCCGCTCATCGCGAGATCGAGCGCCGGCCACGAGCCGGGCTCGGCCAGGTCGATCTGCCCCAGGGCCTCGACCACGACCCCGCCGAGCACGGCGATCGTCTCGCGGTTGGAGCGCTCGATCGCGCTCGGGGCGCTCGGCCACGGGGTGAGGACGACGGCGCGCACCTCGAGCCCGGCGCCGCGGACCGCCTCCAGCGTCAGCAGGGTGTGGTTGATCGTGCCGAGGCCGGGCGGTGCGGCGATCACGACCGCGCAGCCCGAGGTCGACCGCGAGGTCGCGGACCAGGTAGCCGGAGCTCAGCGGGACGAGAAAGCCGCCGACCCCCTCGGCGACCAGCAGGTCGGCGCCCGCCCGCCGCCCGCGCCGCGACCGCGCGCAACCGCCCGGGGTCGATCGCCTCGCCGGCGAGCTCGGCGCCGAGGTGGGGCGAGACCGGGGGCCCGTAGCGGTAGGGGGCGATCGCGTCGTCCGTCTGCCGCGAGCCCGAGGCGCGGCGCAGCAGCTCGTGGTCGGCCTCGCCGCCCTCGTCGAGGCCGCTGACGGCGGGCTTGAAGACCGCTACGCGGCGCCCGGCCGCCGCCGCGGTGCGGGCGATCGCCGCCGCGACGACCGTCTTGCCGACCTCGGTGCCGGTGCCGGTGACGAAGCAGCCGTCGCTCACGCGGCGCGGCGCAGCCCGCCGGCCCGCGGCGGCGGCTGGGTCGCGAGGCCGAGCGCGGCCGCCTGGTGGCCGATCACCCGCGCTGCGGCGCGCAGCTCATCCGCGCGATGGGTCGCCATCACCGTCAGCCGCAACCGAGAGCTGCCCTCGGGCACGGTCGGCGGGCGGATCGCCTGGGCGAACACGCCGCCGCGCAGCACCCGCTCGGCGAGCGCGCTGGCCCGGCGTGCCTCGCCGACGATCAGCGGGACGATCTGGGTCCGCGACGCGCCCACGGCCAACCCCTCGGCGGCGAGCGCCTCGCGCAGCGTCGCGCCGTTGCGGCGCAGCTGCTCGACTATGTACGGGCGCTGCTCGAGCACGGTCAGCGCTGCGAGCGCCGCGCCGACCGAGGGCGGCGGGGGCGCGGTCGAGAAGATGAACGGGCGCGCCGTGTTGACGAGCAGGTCGATCAGCTCGGCGGAGGCGCAGACGTAGGCGCCGTAGCTGCCGAGCGCCTTGCCGAGCGTCCCGATCACGACGTCGACCTCGCCGCTGAGGCCGGCGGCGGCGACCGCGCCGCGCCCGCCCGGGCCGAGCGCCCCGGTGCCGTGGGCCTCGTCGACCGCGAGCAGGCACCGATGGCGGCGCGCCAGCTCGGCCAGGTCGACCAGCGGCGCGACGTCGCCGTCCATCGAGAAGACGCCGTCGGTGACGATCAGCCGGGCGCGGTCGCCGGCCGAGCGCAGGCCCCACTCGAGGTGGTCGATGTCGCCGTGGCGGTAGACGAAGGTCTCGGCGGCGGCGAGCCGGCAGCCGTCGATGATGCTCGCGTGGTTCAGCTCGTCGCTGAAGACGACCCCGCCGCGGCCGGCGAGCGCGGCGACGGCGCCGGTGTTGGCGAGATAGCCCGACCCGAACAGGAGCGCCGCCTGCGAGCCCTTGAAGGTCGCGAGGCGGCGCTCGAGCTCGGCGTGCAGTGGCATCGACCCCGAGATCAGCCGCGAGGCGCCGGCGCCGGCGCCGTAACGCTCAGCGGCCTCGGCGGCCGCGCCGCGGACGCGGGGATGGTCGGCGAGCCCGAGGTAGTTGTTCGAGCACAGCAGCAGCACCTCGGAGCCGTCGAGCTCGACCCGGGCGCGCTGCGGCCCCTGGACCGTGCGCATTCGCCGATGAAGACCCTGCGCCCGCAATCGGGCGAGGCGCTGCGCCGCGTCGCTCAATCGCCCCAGCCGGCGGCGGCATCGCCGGCCGCGGCCCGCTCGGAATAAGGCGCTTCAACGGCGGCGCGGCTCGGCTTCGCCCTCTCGGGCTCCGCCTCCGGGTAGTCGGGGATCGCGCCCTTCTTCTTGACGACGCGAAGCTGGGTCGACGGGTCCCAGAAGTTCGCCTCCGCCTGGTTGTCGATCAGCTCGTCGACGGGCGTTCGAGGGGCCTCGCCCTCGAGCCACCCGGAGCGGTTGTCGGGGCGTGGGTTGGCGCCGTTGTCCGGCTGGCGGGCGACGTTGAGCCCGAGCTCCTCGAAGCTGGCGCGATCCTCGCCGGGGTCGACCCCGAGCGTGGTCAGGAAGTTGCCCATCATCACCCCGTTGAGGCCGGCGCGGACCGCGAGCGGCTGCAGGTCGCCGAGGTTCTCGACCCGCCCGCCGCAGAGGCGGAACAGCGCGTCCGGGAGGATCAGGCGGAAGATCGCGACCCACTTGACGACCTCCCAGGGGTCCATCAGCTCGCGGTCGCCGAACTTGGTCCCGACCCGCGGGTTGAGCAGGTTGATCGGCACCGAGGTGGGGTTGATCTCGGCGAGCTCGAACGCCATTTCGACCCGCTGGCGCGGGCTCTCGCCGAGGTTGAGGATGCCGCCGACGCAGGTCTCGAGCCCGGCCTCGCGGGTTGCGTCGATCGTCCGGATCCGGCCCTCGTAGCGGACGGTGGTCGAGACCTCGTCGTAGTAGGAGCGCGCCGTCTCGACGTTGTGGTGGACACGCTGGATGCCGGCCTCGGCGAGCTGGTGGGCGCGGTCGACGGAGATGTGGCCGACGGACGCGCAGCGCTTCAGGTTCGTGTGCTCGGCGACCAGACGGGCGCCGGCGAGGATCTTCTCGAAGTCGCGCTTCGAGAGCCCCTGGCCCTGGGTGACCATGCAGAAGCGATGGGCGCCGGCGGCCTCGGCGGCCTTCGCGTGCTCGAGGATCTGGTCGGGCTCCATCATCGCGTGCATCGGCGTGTCGGCCTCGGCGTAGCGCGACTGGGCGCAGAAGCCGCAGTCCTCGGCGCAGCCGCCCGACTTCGCGTTGACCAGGGAGCAGAGGTCGGTGGAGTCACCGAAGCGCTCGGTGCGCACCTCCCAGGCGCGCTCGACCAGGTCCCCGATCTGGTCGTGATCGTTGAGCTCGCCGAGCGCGAGCGCTTCGTCGAACGTGACCAGCGGCGGCATCCGGGGCCAAATCTAGGCCCGGGATCGGACGCGACCGGCTCGGCTCAGGTGCTCGCGGGGCGCGGGAGCAGGCCGGGCAGGGTGCCGCGCCGCCACGACCGCGGCCCGGGCAACCGGTGCAGCTTCGGCTGGAAGGCGGGCTCGATTGCGAACCCGGACTCGTCCTCGACGACCTGCACGGCGGCGGCGACGACGGCCGGGTCGAAGGAGTTCCCCGACTGCGCCTCGAGCGCGAGCAGGGCGTCCGACTGCGAGAGCCGCGCCGTGTCGCTGGCCGTGAGCGCGGCCCACTCGACCGCGACCGCGAGGATGCGGCTGCCGATCGGGATCGCCTCGGCGGGCAGCCCCGCCGGCCAGCCGTTGCCCGCCCAGCGCTCATGCGAGTGCAGGGCGAGGAAGGCGGCGCGCGAGACGTCGGTGTGGCGCCAGTCCAGCCCGCGGTCGTCGCTTCGGCCGGCGGCATC
Organism: uncultured Solirubrobacterales bacterium; assembly: GCA_963828755.1. Classification (GTDB taxonomy): domain Bacteria; phylum Actinomycetota; class Thermoleophilia; order Solirubrobacterales; family 70-9; genus WHSW01. The sequence goes on from CAWHFY010000015.1 coordinate 38,032, forward strand.
GATCATCCCGGCGGCGCAGGCGATCTCGCGGCGCTGGGGCCGCGACAGGTGGAGCACGTCCGCGATCGCCTCGGAATACAGCCGGGTCGCCGCGGGGCGGTCGAGCCGACCGACCGGCTCGGAGCTGACCATCTGCTCGAGCACCATCTGCGGGACGCAGATCACGGCGGCGAGCGGGAGCAGGGCGAGCACCCCGACCGCCGCAGCTGCGAGCCCGGCGATGACGCCGACCAGCAGCATCCCGAGCGCGGTCGGGGCCAGGGCGGCGAACTCGTCGCGGATCAGGACCGCGGGCGGGATGCCCTGGTAGAAGGGGGCGAAGGTGAGCCGCGCGAAGCAGAAGTTGATCGTCCACATCGCGACGCCGACCGCGTAGAGGGTCGGGGCGGCGGCGGTCCCCGCGGGCTCGCCGGCCATCTGGATCAGCGCCGAGCCGACGAGCAGCGCGAGCGCGTAGCTGGAGATGGTGGCGACCAGGCCGGGGGAGAAGCGGGGCTCGCGGCGCAGCAGATAGCGCGAGATCAGGTCGGGAACGATCCAGACGAGCAGCGCCGGAAGTGCGCCGGCGACGATCAGCGCGACGAAGGCGGCGATGAAGGTCGCGCCGTAGAAGGCGAGGGCGCCGAACTTGAGTCGGGCCTCGGCCAGGTAGGCGAGCGCGGAGACGGCGCAGAGGGCGGCGATCATGACCGGATCGCCCCAGTCGGAGGCCGGTCGGATCAGCGCGTAGCCGAGGATCGCGACCAGGACCGGAGCGACGTTGATCGCGGTCGCGGTTAGGCCGCGCGCTCGCGTGGCATCACCAAGCCGCCACCTTCCGAGCACGCGCTTCCATGCGCGCGTACTGATCTCCTCGTGCATCGAAGAGTAAGAATAGCCCTAGAGCCGGGCAATTACGAGCCGTATATCTGTTGATCAGCCTGAACGGAAGCCCACGAGCGTCCTCCTTGCACGAGTTGACCTCCCATAAAGGTATCAGAGCTTGCACATACCTGAAGAAACCTCAACGAATATTCTGCACGGCCGTTCTCAGGCCGGCTCGTTCGCGAGGCTCTCCCAGAGGTAGATCGAGGCCAGCGAGCGGTGCGGGCGCCACGGCTCGGCGATCCGCTCCAGCTCGGCCGGGGCGGGCAGCTGGTCGAGCCCGTAGGCGACCTGGGCCGCCTTGCGAATCCCAAGGTCACCGGTCGGCAGCACGTCGGGGCGCTCGAGAAAGAAGATCAGGAACATCTGGGCGCTCCAGACGCCGAACCCGCGGACCGCGGTGATCTCGGCGATCACCTCGTCGTCGGTGAGCTGGTCGAGGCGGCCGAGCTCGAGCTCGCCGGAGACCACGTGCTCGGCGAGGTCGCGCACGTACTCGACCTTGCGCCAGGAGAGCCCGACGTCTCTGAGCCGCTGCGGGTCGGCCTCGAGCAGCTTCTCCGGCGGCGGGGTCGTGCCGCCGAACAGGTCGAGCACCCGGCCGTAGATCGTCGCCGCTGCCTTGACGGAGAGTTGCTGGCCGATGACGCTGCGCAACAGCATCCCGTAGGCGTCGACCGGGGGCCGTCGCCGGCGCCGCGCGTCGAGCGAGAGCTCGCCGAGGCGGGCGACGAGCTCGCCCATCACCGGGTCCGATCGCGCGAGCTGGTCGAGGGCAGCGGCGCTCACCGAACCGACGCTAGTCCATGTGAACCGCTCGCTATCCTGCCGCCCCGGCGCACCGGCCGCGACTTGAGCGCAGGGCAGGTGTTTGGACGCCCGGGGGCCGGACCGCTCCCAACGCACCTATGCACGCGAGAGTGCCTGCACAAGCGCCGATCGATTCGATCAATCGCCGGCCCCGTCTGATCGTGGCCTGCGTCGGCCTGCTCGCGCTCGGGACGGCGATCGCCCTGGCGCTCGGAGCGACCGCTGCGACACCGCCGCTCGCCGGGGCCCAGGCGACGGCGAAGCCGAACATCATCGTGCTGCTCACCGACGATCAGGAGTCGCGCTCGATGCGCGTCATGAAGACGGTCGGCAAGGAGATGAAGCGCAAGGGCGTGACGATGAAGCGCTACTTCGACAACTTCCCGCTCTGCTGCCCGTCGCGCTCGACGCTGCTCACCGGCCAGTACGCGCACAACCATCACGTGCTCTCGAACTCGCCCCCCGACGGCGGCTACGGCGTCTTCAACGAGCTGCACGGCGACAACTACCTGCCGCTGTGGTTGCAGGCGGCCGGCTACCGGACCTCGTACGTCGGCAAGTACGAGAACGGCTACGCCGAGCCCGACGAGTACGGCACCGTGCCCAGCGACGTGCCGCGCGGCTGGGACGACTGGCACGTGTTGGCGCCGTCGCGGGCCCAGTACTTCAACTACACGCTCAACCAGAACGGGACCCTGCGCCAGTACACGAGCGCCGAGGAGGACTACAGCACCGACGTGTTCACGAAGAAGGCGAAGCGCTGGATCCGCGCGAACGCGAAGGCTTCGACCCCGTTCTACCTCGAGCTTGGCTACGCCGCCCCGCACGGCGGCGGCGGCGGCGACCCTGGGCGCTCCTGCAACCGCGCCGCGGTCCCCGCGCCGCGCGACCTCGGCACGCTGAAGGGCAAGTTCCGCAACACGCTGCCGCCCTCGTTCAACGAGGCCGACGTCACCGACAAGCCGAGCACGGTCGCCGAGAAGACCCTGTTGACGGAAGGTCAGGTCTCGGACACGCTGCGCAAGCGCCGCTGCGCCTGGGAGTCGCTGCTCGGCGTCGACGACAGCGTCGGCGAGCTGCTCGCCGAGATCCAGCGCGACGGGATCCGCAAGAACACCTACGTCTTCTTTCTCTCCGACAACGGCTTCCTGCGCGGCGAGCACCGAATCCGCGACAACAAGCGCTACCTCTATGAGGAGTCGGCGCGGGTCCCGTTCATCGCCCGCGGCCCGGGGATCCCGCACGGCCAGAGCTCCGAGGACATGGTCGTCAACGCCGACCTGACCTCGACCGTGCTGGACCTCGCCAACGCCAGCCCCGGGCTCGAGCAGGACGGCCAGTCGCTGATGCCGAGCCTGCTCGACCCGAAGCTCGAGCACGGGCGGGCGATCCTGCTCGAGGCCTACGCCGGCGAACAGATCCTCGGCGTGCGGACCTCGCGCTACCTCTACACGGAGTGGGACGGCGACAAGAATCCGCTGCTGCCCGAGCGAGAGCTCTACGACATGTACGCCGACCCGAATCAGCTCAACAACCTCGCCGGCGACCCGGCCTATCAGCCGGTCGTCAACCAGCTCGGCAACGAGCTCGACCAGCTGATCGACTGCGCCGGCGCGTCGTGTCGCGGGGTACCGATCGGCACCCTGACCCTGGCGACGGGCGGAAACGGCAAGAATGGATGCGTGTTCCCCCCGGTGACCGCGCAGTTCTCGAGCCCGGACGAAGCGGGGATCGTCAGCGTCTCGTTCCGCGCCGGCAAGACCACGATCGCCGACGACACGGTGCCACCGTTCGAGGCGCCGATCCCCGAGTCGGCGATCCGCAGCGAGCTGCCCGACAAGGCGGCGATCTCAGCCAAGGCCGTGTTCAGCGACGGCCGTCGGCTCGGTTACTCGCAAAGCGTGAGGCTCTGTAAGTGAGGCGCATCGCGGCCGCGGCCGCGATCGCCGCCGTCTTGATCGTCGCCGGGGGTTGCGGCGGCGAGGACCCGAACCCGCCGATCGAGCCGGATCCGGCGTACAGCGCGCAGCCGAACATCGTCTTCATCTACACCGACGACCAGGACTACTCGTCGTTCACACGGCGGATCATGCCGAACGCGTTTCGCGAGATCGTCGACCACGGCACCAACTTCACCAACTACTACGACGCCACCCCGCTGTGCTGCCCGGCGCGGGCCGGCGTGCTCACCGGCCAGTACGGCCACAACAACGGCGTGCTCGCCAACAAGCCCGGTTACGGCGATCTCGAGGACAACGAGAACACCCTGCCCGTGTGGCTGCAGCGGGCCGGGTACAAGACCGCGATCGCCGGGAAGTACCTGAACGGCTACGAGAAGTCGGTCGACGACAAGGACGAGGTCGCGCCGGGCTGGGACCTGTGGTCGGTCGAGATCGGCAACGGCCGCGGCTACTACGACTTCAAGCTCTCCGTCAACGGTCACCAGCGCAAGGAGCGCTACAAGGGCGAGTACCTGACCGACGTGATCAACCAGCGTGCCGTCGAGGACATCGAGCAGCTCTCCGGCCAGACGCCGTTCTTCCTCTGGGTCACGCAGAGCGCCCCGCACGTCGAGAACATCAACGCTGACAGCGGCGGACCGTGCGGCGGGGAGTCGGTGCCACCGCCGCGCGACCTCGGCCGCTTCCAGGGCACCCCGCTGCCGCGTCTCCCGGGTGTGCTCGAGCGCGACATCTCCGACAAGCCGGAGATCATCAGCGGCCAGCCTGCGCTCGGGCCCGCGCGCCGCGAGGTGATCCGTCACCGCTATGAGTGCCGGATCGAGACGCTGCCCGCGGTCGACCGCGGCGTCGCGCAGATCGTCGACGCGCTGCGCAAGTCGGGAGAGCTCGAGGACACGATCCTCGTCTTCAGCTCCGACAACGGGACCTTTCAGGGCCAGCACCGGCTGCCGGGCGGGAAGGGACTCGCCTACGAGGAGGCCTCGCACCTGCCCCTCGCGATCAGGGTGCCGCCCAAGTACGCCGGCGGCGCCGCCCCGCCGGCGACCGTCGGGGAGATGACCGCGAACATCGACTACGCGCCGACCTTCATCGACTGGGCCGGCTCGCAGAGCTGCCCGGAGGTGGGCGACTGCCGGGTGATGGACGGCCGCTCGCTGCTGTCGCTGTTCGACTCGTCCAAGGGCTCGTTCCCGGCCAACCGACCGCTCGCCACCGAGCTCGACCTGAAGAAGGAGGCGGTCGCCCCGGGCCGCGGCATCCCGTGCGCATTCGAGGGGGTCCGCAACGAGCGCTACCTGTTCGTCCGTCACACGTCACTCCCGGACCTGCAGACCGGGACCTGCGAGGCGACCGACGTGCGCGAGCTCTACGACCACCTGCGCGATCCGTTCGAGCTCACCAACCTGCTGCCCGCGCAGCCCGACTCGCCCGAGGCGGCGCTCGAGTCGCGCCTGTCGACGCTCAGCGACGAACTTCACGTCTGCGCCGGGATCGAGGGTCGCGACCCGGAACCCGAGAGCGGGCACTACTGCGGCTGAGCCGCAGCCGCTGCGCTCAGCCGATCACCCAGTCGTCGATCTCGTCACGGTCGAAGCGGTAGCGCTCCGGGCTCGAGCGGTTGTGGCCTTCCACGACGAAGAAGGGGATCGCGCTGCGCTCGACCAGCCCCATGACGTCGGCCGACGACGACTCGAGCTCGGCGGCGACCTGGTCGACGGTCATCAACCGCGGGTCGTCGGGCCAGTCGGCGATCCGCGGCGACTCGGATGGGCGCTCGCCGTAGGACTGCACGAAGGCACGGGCGACGAGCGCGAGCATGATGCAGGCAACGAGGACGCCGAGCACGGTCACGAAACGAGGCTAGCGCGGCGCTACCGGCCCTTCCACTCCGGGCGGCGTTTCTCGGCGAAGGCGCGCACACCCTCGCGAAAGTCCTCGGATCCGAAGCAGGATTCCCGCAGCTCGACCAGCTCGCGCTCCTGCTCGGGGGTCAGCACCCGTGCCCGCGCGAGGGTCTCGATCGCGCGCTTGTTGCCGGTTATCGAGAGCGGTGCGTTGGCGGCCACCTCGGCGGCGAGCTCGATCGACACCCCCTCCACGTCGGCGTCGGGGACCGCCCAGTTGACGAGCCCGATCCGCTCGGCGCGCGCGGCGTCGAGGTTGCGCCCGGTGAGGAAGAGCTCGCGCGTGTAGGCGATCCCGATCACGTCGATGAAGCGCTCGAGGCCGGTGTGACCGTAGATCAGGCCGAGCTTTGCGGGCGGCATCCCGAGCGTCGCGCCGATGGCGCACACGCGCATGTCGCAGCGGACGGCAAGCTCGAGGCCGCCGCCAAAGCAGTGACCGTTGATCGCCGCGATGACCGGGTAGGGGTGGGCGCTGATCGCGTCCATGGCGTCAGTGAACGGATGGGCGACCAGCGCCTCGGCGTCGCGCTCGAACGAACCCTCGGGCAGTGCGCCGATGTCGTACCCGGCCGAGAAGGCGCTGCCCTTGCCGGTGATCAGCACGCATCGGGTCTCGATCCCGGCGGCGAGCTCCGGCAGCGTCGAGGCGAGCGCGTCGAGGACCTCGTGGTCGAGCGGGTTGCGCTTCTCGGGGTTGTTGAGGGTCAGCCGCGCGACCGCCTCGGCGGGGCGGTCGAGGACCAGCTTTCCAGAAGCGAGATCGGCTGATTCGTCGCTCGTCATTCGTCGCTCGTCTTCGTCTGCTCTCGGACGGCGAACGGCGAGCGACTACTCGAGGACGACGAGAACGTCGCCCTCCTGCACGGACTGTCCCTCCGAGCAGCGAATCTCCTTGACCACGCCGTCGTCTTCGACCTCCACCGGCATCTCCATCTTCATCGACTCGAGGATGACCACGGTGTCGCCGTCGGCGACCTGGTCCCCGACCGCGACCTCGATCTTCCACACGGTCCCGGTGATGTGGGCTTCAACGTCCATCGACGGGCGGGACAATATCCCGCTGAGATGACGAAGCTCGTGGTCATAGCCGCCGCCCGCAACGAGGCCGACCGGATCGGGGCCAGCGTCGACGGGCTCGCGGCCGCCTTTCCGGGGGCCGAGATCTGGGTCGCCGACGACGCCTCGACCGATGGCACCTCCGAGGTCGCGCTCGCGCACGGGGCGCGGGTCGTCAGCCGCGGCCGTCCGCACGGCAAGGGCGGCAACATGACCGCGGCCGCGACAGCGGCGCTCGGCGACATCGCCTCCGATGACGACCTGGTCCTGGTCTGCGACGGCGACCTCGGCGCCTCCGCGGCGCACCTGCGCCCGCTGGTCGAGGCGGTCGAGGGCGGCGATTGCGACCTTGCGATCGCTGCATTTCGCCGCAGCGTTGGCGGCGGCTTCGGGGTCGCGCTGCGATTCGCCCGCTGGGCGATCCGGAACCGCTGCGGCTACGAGGCGGGAGCGCCGATCTCCGGCCAGCGCGCGATGCGGGCATCCGTTCTGCGGGAGGTGCTCCCGTTCGGGAGCGGCTACGGGATGGAGATCGGGATGACGGTCGACGCCGTCCGCGCCGGCTTCCGCGTCGCCGAGCTCGAGCTCGACCTCGAGCACCGGGCGACGGGCCGGACCGTCGCCGGCTTCCTGCACCGGGGCCGCCAGCTGCGCGACTTCGCGCGCGTCTGGTGGAGCCGGCGCGCGCGGTGACCCGCGTATAGCCTCAGCTGGCTTGATCCTCGCGATCGACCAGGGAACGACCGGGACGACCTGCCTCGTCTTCGACGGCGCCGGCGCGATCCGGGGCCGCGCTTACAGCGAGTTCGGCCAGCACTTCCCGCGCCCGGGATGGGTCGAGCACGACCCGAACGAGATCTGGGACGTGACCCGGAGGGTCGCCGCGCACGCGCTCGCCGACGCGCAGGCCGACCCGGCGAGCCTCGACGCGGTCGGGATCACCAACCAGCGGGAGACCGTGGTCGCCTGGGACCCGGCGACCGGCGAGCCGGTGCATAACGCCCTCGTCTGGCAGGACCGGCGCACCGCCGCCCGCTGCGACGAGTTGCGCAGTGCCGGCCACGAGCAGCTGGTCCGCGACCGGACCGGACTCGTGATCGATCCCTATTTCTCCGCGACCAAGATCGAGTGGCTGCTCGAGAACGTCGAGGGAGCGCGCGACGCCGTGTTCGGGACGATCGACTCATGGCTCGTCTTCAAGCTCACCGGCCGCCACGCGACCGACCTCAGCAACGCCTCGCGGACGATGCTGTTCGACATCTCCAGGCGGCGCTGGGACCCGGAGCTGTGCGAGTTGCTCGGGGTCGACCCGGCCCGGCTGCCGGAGGTGCTGCCGTCGGCCGGCAGCTTCGGGACGACGACCGAGTTCGGCGGCGAGCTCGAGGTCGCCGGGATCGCCGGCGACCAGCAAGCGGCGCTGTTCGGCCAGGCCTGCACGAGGCCGGGGATGGCGAAGAACACCTACGGGACCGGCAGCTTCGTCCTCCTCAACGCCGGCGAGCAGATGCCGCCGCCGAGCGAGGGGCTGCTGACCACGCTCGCCTGGGGGATCGAGGATCGGGTCACGTACGCGCTCGAGGCGGCGGTCTTCGTCACCGGGGCCGCCGTGCAGTGGCTGCGCGATGGCCTGGGCCTGGTCGCCGAGGCCGCCGAGACCGAGGGCATGGCTGCCTCGCTGGACTCCAACGACGACGTGTACTTCGTTCCCGCGCTCACCGGGCTCGGGTCCCCGCACTGGGACCCGTACGCGCGCGGCGCGATCCTCGGCCTCACGCGCGGGACGACCCGAGCGCACCTGGCGCGGGCGGCGCTCGAGGGGATCGCCTACCAGACGGTCGACGCTGTTCGCGCCCAGGAACGGGTCGCCGGCGAGCAGCTCACCGAGCTGCGCGCGGACGGCGGCGCGGTCGCCAACCGCTGGCTCATGCAGTTTCAGGCCGACGTGCTCGGCGCCCCGGTGATCGTCCCGGCGATCGCGGAGACGACCGCGCTCGGCGCCGCCTACCTGGCCGGGATCGGCGCCGGCATCTGGAGCGAGCAGGAGGTCGGCGACATGTGGTCGCAGGCGGCCCGGTATGAGCCGCGGATGAGCGCGGACGAGCGCGAGCACCTGCTCGGACGCTGGGCCGAGGCGCTCGACCGGGCGAAGGGCTGGGCGCAACCGGGACCCGTAACCGAAGCGCCGCCCGGGGGTTAGTGGCCCTGCCGGCCCGGCCGGCGACGGCATGTCAGAGCTCAAGCCCCAGCGCTACAAGGACCCTCGCCCCGCGGAGCAGTTCCAGCCCGTGCACGAGTGGTCGCGCACCCACGACCCGACCTGGGTCTACCAGGCGGTCCGCGTGATCACCAGCTGGATCGCGCTGTTCATCTACCGGACCAGGGCGATCTCGGTGCCCAACATCCCCGAGCGCGGTCCGGTGATCCTGGCCCCCAACCACTTCTCGAACATGGACCACTTCTTCGCCGGCGTCCACACCCGGCGGCGGATCCGGTTCATGGCCAAGTCGCAGCTGTTCGGCAAGAACCCGGTGCTCGACTACATCTACAAGTACGGCGGCGTGTTCCCGGTGCGGCGCGGCCACCACGACGACGAGGCCTTCATCACCGCGAACGCGATCCTCGACCGCGGCGGCTGCGTCCTCATGTACGCGGAGGGCGGGCGCTCGCGCACCGGCGAGCTCGGCGAGGCGAAGCCGGGCGTCGGGCGGCTGGCGCTCGAGTCAGGGGCACCGGTGATTCCGGTCGCGATCCACGGGTCGAAGGGCGTGCGGGCGTGGAAGCGGCTCACCTTCCCGAAGGTCACCGTCCAGTACGGCGAACCGATCACCTTCCCGATCGTCGCCGAGCCGACCCGCGAGCAGCAGCTCGAGGCAGCGCGCGAGACCTTCGAGCCCGTCAAGCAGATGTATTCGGCGCTCGAGCAGCAGGGCCGCAGCGGCGTCATCAAGGCGCTGCGCTCAGGGGCCGCCGACGCGGTCGCCGGCGCCTCGGCGACCCGCGCTCAGTCGTAGCCTCAACGGCGGCCTACTCGTACCGGTCCTGGACCGTCTTCCAGTGCTCCGGGTCGTGACCCGGCAGGATCACGGCCTGCGGATACGTGCGGGCGAAGTGGTGGAGCTCGCGCATCGAGCGCCGCCAGTTGTGGCGGTCGAACGGGCGCGGGGGCTCGGGCGCATCGTCGAGCTGGCCGATCGTGTAGATCGCGTCACCGGCGATCACCAGATCGCGATCATGCAGGCGGCAGATCACCGACTGGTGGCCGGCGCTGTGGCCAGGCGTCGAGGCGAGCCGGACGCTGCCGTCGCCGAACAGGTCGAAGGTGCGGCCGAAGGTTGCGTAGGAGCTGACCTGGTCGGAGTCGTAGCTGAGCGTGCGGTAGTCGAAGGCGTAGTCGTAGTGGGCGGGGCGGTAGCCGCGCAGCAGCGGGCGGGAGTCGGTGGTGGCCGCGGTCCACTCGGCTTCGGTGATCACGAAGGTGGCGCCCGGGAACTCCGACATCCCGGAGGCGTGGTCGACGTGCAGGTGGGTCATGACCACGAGCGGGATCGACTTCGGGTCGACCCCGCGAGCCCGCAGCTGGGCGAGCAGGTCCTTTCCGGGCTCGACCTCCGGCGACAGGATCCGGGTGACCAGCCGGCCGAGATTCTCGACCGGCGAGGCGGCGATCGACGCGTGGAGGCCGGTGTCGACCACGAAGACGCCGGCGGTCGGATGGCGGACCAGATATGCGGGCACCGGCAGGACCGTCCGCTTCGACTTCGGCGTCCCGAGCCCGAGCATGCGCAGCGTCGGGAGGCTGGAGGCCTGCTCGATCGCGGCTCGCGGCTGGCGCACGGTGCCGGTCAGGATCGGCTCGACCACGACGGAGGCGCCCTGGGTGCCCCCTGGAAGTGGTCCGTCGAGCGGTTTCGTGTCGGCCCGAACCTTCATCGCGCCGCCACTGTAGACGTATAGCCTGCCTGCTCCATGGCGACCGAGGCCTCGCGAATCTTTGCGCCCGGACTGCTCCAGGGCCGGGTCTGCGTGGTCTCCGGCGCCGGCTCGGGCCTCGGCCGCGAGACGGCCCTCGAGCTTGCCCGGCTCGGCGCGACGGTGATCGGCTGCGGCCGCCGGCTGGAGCCGCTCGAGGAGACGGCGGCGGCGATCGAACCGCTCGCAGGCGATGCCGAGGCGGTTGCGATGGACATCCGCGACGAGGAGGCGGTCGATTCGCTCTTCGACGGGGTGGTCGAGCGCCACGGCCGGGTCGACGTGCTGGTCAACAATGCGGGCGGGCAATTCCTGAGCCCCGCTGAGGCGATCTCGCCGAAGGGCTTCAGGACCGTGATCGAGCTCAATGTGCTCGGCACCTGGCTGATGACCCACGCGGCGGCGACCAAGGCGTTCATCCCCCAGGAGTCGGGGAAGGTCCTGAGCGTCACCCTGTCGCCGCACAACGGGATGCCCGGGATGGTCCATTCGGGCGCCGCCAGGGCGGCGGTCGAGAACATGATGCGGACGCTCGCGGTTGAGTGGGCGCGGTTCGGGATCCGCACCTGCGCGATCGCCGCTGGCCAGTTCGACACCGAGACGCTGCGCACCAAGTACCCGCCCGAGGTGGTCGAGGCGGTGCCCGCGACGGTGCCCCTGCAGCGGCTTGGCACCGAGGAGGAGATGGCCTGGCTGGTCGCCTACCTGGCGTCGCCCGCCGGCGACTTCTTCTCGGGCACGACGATCACGATCGACGGCGCGCGCGACAACTGGTTCGGCGCGTGGCCACCCGGCGTCTACGGCTCGCGCGATCAGCCGCCGGCCGAGGAACGGCGCCCGAAGGATTCACAAACCTGACGCGGAGGCTTGCGCCGGGTGAACGCAGGGACCGGGCTTCCGACGACGCCCCGGGCCTGATTAGCTGCCTGGTACACCCGGCGACTGAGAGGGGTTCGAGATGTCCGAGAGCGCGGTGGAGCGAGACGAGCAGGCCCAGGAGCCCCTGGACGAGGTTCTGGTCGCAGAGCGCGAGCGCTGGCTCGACGGACCTCCGCAGGAATTGTTCAAGCGGATGCGCTCCGAGTGCCCGGTGCACTGGACCCCGGAGATCACCGAGTACCCCGAGGAGGACGGCTTCTGGTCGGTCACCCTCGCCGACGACGTCCACGCGGTCAGCCGCGACTGGAAGACGTACTCGTCGGAGCGGGGTGGGATCACCGCGCTGACCAACGCGATCATGCCGCTCGAGCTGATCCAGGCGATGTTCATCGGCATGGACCCGCCCAAGCACGACCGGCTCAAGGCCCTGTTCCAGCGCGGCTTCACGCCGAAACGGATCGCCGAGCACGAGGACGCGATCCGCGAGATCACGATCGAGGTGCTCGACCGGCTCGAGGGCCGCGACGAATGCGACCTCGTCTCGGACGTCGCGCAGCCGGTCGTCGCCAGGGTGATCGGCAGCTTCATGGGCCTGCCGCCCGAGGACGACATCGTCTGGGCGCGGCTGATGAACAACACGCTCGGCGCCGGCGAGCGCGAAGGCCCCGAGGACGCCGAGCTGATCATGCAGGAGGACGTGCCGGAGATCTTCGAGCGTTGCCGGAAGCTCATCGAGGAGCGGCGCGAGACCCCGACCGACGACCTGACCAGCGTCCTGGTGCACGCCGAGGTCGACGGCGAGAAGCTCGAGGAGCATGAGATCGTGATGGGCTTCTTCCTGTTGATGGCGGCGGGCAACGACTCGACCAAGGCGACCTTCTGCTCCGGTATGCGGGCGCTGCTCGAGAACCCCGAGGAGCGCGCCAAGGTGATCGCCGACCCGAGCCTGATCTCGAGCACGGTCGAGGAGTCGCTGCGGATGTTCCCGGCGTTCGCCCACTTCCGCCGCACCGCGACCGAGGACGTCGAGCTCAACGGGGCCGAGATCTCCGAGGGCGACAAGGTGGTCATGTGGTACGTGTCGTCGAACCGCGACGAGTCGCGGTACGAGGATCCGGACCACTTCGACGTCGAGCGCAATCCCGAGCACCAGGCGTTCGGCGCCGGCGGGCGGCATTTCTGCCTCGGCGCGGCGCTGGCCCGGCTCGAGCTCAACGTGCTCTTCGAGGAGACCCTGAAGCGCTACCCGCGGATGGAGTTCGCCGGCGAGCCGGAGTACGCGGTCTCGCCGTTCATCAACCAGCTGCGGACCCTGCCGGTCAAGCTCGCGCCGTAGCGCTGCCTCGGCGGGCGCGGCGCGGTCCGCGCGGTTGTCGGCACACCGTCGGCGCATTCGCAGCGCCACCCGCGCGTGGCTGGGTGGGAAGGTGGCGGCGTGGAGGCCGAGCGTTACATCAGCGTCGATAGGCGACGCGAACGTAACGCTCGGCCCCGGAACCGAGCGATCGCCGAGCTGGCTGAGCGCCAGCATGGCGTGGTCTCGCGCGATCAGCTGCGCGCCGCCGGCTTCAGCGATCCGGCGATCGATCGCCGGGTCCGGTGCTGGCACCTGCGCCCGGTGTTCGCCGGCGTGTTCGCGGTCGGTCGCATCCAGTTGAGCTGGCGCGGGCGCGCCCTCGCTGCCGCACTTGCATCGGGCGAGGGAGCCGTGCTGAGCCATCGGACGGCGTCGGCGGTCTGGGACTTGCTGGAGTGGAACGGCGCCGTTGACGTCACGGTGGCCGTCCAGCGACGACCGAAGCGCGGCCTCGTGCTGCACCGCGGCCGCCTCCCCGAGGATGAGATCACGATCAACGGAGTGCTCCCGGTGACCACGGTGGCCCGCACCCTGTTGGATCTCGCGGCGGTGGTTTCCGTGCCCCGGTTGGCGCAGGCGGTCTCGGTCGCCGAGGAGCGGCGATTGGCGGACAACCCCTCGTTGCCTGACCTGATGAGGCGCTACCACGGTCGGCGCGGCCAAGCGCGGCTGCGTGCCGTGCTCGAGCGCCATCGGATCGGCGACGACATCGCCTGGAGCGAGCTCGAGCTGCGCTTTCTGGAGTTCTGCGACCGCCACGGCTTGCCGCGTCCGCGGTGCAACGCCGCGGTCGAGACATCGGCGGGCACGCTGATCGTCGACTGCTTGTGGCCCGAGGCGGGGCTGGTGGTCGAGCTCGACAGTCGGGCGCATCACGCCGACTGGGAGGCGGCCGAGCGGGACCGCGCCCGCGATTCGGCCCTGATTGCCGTTGGGCTGCGACCCACCCGGGTTACCTGGCGCCGGCTGCACCGCGAGCCCACGGCCCTGGCCTCCGAGCTGCGCCGGGGTATGGGTCGAGCGTTACATCAGCGTCGATAGGCGACGCGAACGTAACGCTCGGCGCGCACCCGGCCTGACTACCGCGTCATCGTCCGCGCGATCACGAGGCGCTGGATCTCGTTCGTGCCCTCGTAGATCTGGGTGATCTTGGCGTCGCGCATCATGCGCTCGACCGGGTACTCGTTGACGTAGCCGTAGCCGCCGAGCACCTGAACAGCCTCGGTGGTCACAGCCATCGCCGTGTCGGACGCAATCAGCTTCGCCATGGCCGAGTACTTGCCCATGTCCTTCGCCCCGGCGTCGACCTTCGACGCCGCCCGGTACAGCAGCTCGCGCGCGGCCGCTGTGCGGGACTCCATGTCGGCGAGCTTGAACTGGATTCCCTGAAAGGAGGCGATCGGCTTGCCGAATTGCCGGCGCTCCTTCGCGTAGTTCGCGGCGTAGTCGGTCGCCCCCTGGGCGAGCCCGACGGCCTGGGCCGCGACCCCGAGCCGGGAGCGGTCGAGGGTCGCCATTGCCACCTTGAAGCCGCCGTTCTCCTGGCCGATCAGGTTCTCGGCGGGGACGCGGACGTTGTCGAAGATCGGCTGGCCGGTCGGGGAGCCCTTGATCCCCATCTTCTTCTCGAGCTTGCCGACGCTGAACCCGGGCCGGTCGGCCTCCACCACGAACGCCGAGATCCCCGCCGAGTGGCCCTGGTCCGGGTCGGTGACCGCGAAGCAGATGTAGAAGTCGGCGACCCCGAGGTTGGTGATCCAGTTCTTGGTCCCGTCGATCACCCACTCGTCGCCGTCGCGGACCGCCTTGGTCCGCATCCCGCCCGGGTCCGAGCCCGCGTCTGGCTCGGAGAGCGCGAACGCCGGCGACCACTCGCCCGAGGCGCACTTAGGCAGGAAGCGCTGCTTCTGCTCGTCGGTGCCGAACAGGTTCAACGGGAGGGTCCCGAGCTCCTGGATCATCAGGATCAGGGCGCTCGAGGCGCACGCCTTCGCAACCTCCTCGATCGCGATGCTGAGCATCAGCGTCCCGGTCCCGGTGCCGCCGTACTCCTCGGAGAACGGCAGGCCCATGAGGTCGTGGGAGGCGAACAGCTCGCGGACGTCGCGCGGGTACTCGGCCTTCTCGTCGATCTCCTGGGCGCGCGGGGCGACCTTCTCGACGACCATCTTGCGGATCGTCTCGCGGAAGTCCTCGAACTCCTCGGGGATGTCATAGGCGGGCTGGACGCGGGTTTCGGTGCTCATCGCCAGGCAGGCTAGACCGTGAGCGCGCTCGTAGGATGGGCGCGATGAGCGAACCCGCACCGCGTGTCCTTCACGACGCCGACCGCGAGCCGTTCACGACGCTCGACGGCTCGGTCGTCCGCGAGCTCGCGCAGGTCGCCGACGGCGCCGCCGCCCAGTCGCTCGCCGAGGCGACCGTGCCGCCGGGCGGTGAGACCACCGAGCACCTGCACCGGACCTCGGAGGAGATCTATCGGTTCGTCTCTGGCAGCGGCCGGATCCGAGTCGGTGGGGCGGAGGCCGAGGTCGTCGCCGGCGACACGGTGGTGATCGCGCCCGGCACCGCGCACAAGCTCTGGAACACCGGCGACGACCCGCTTGTGCTGCTCTGCTGCTGCTCGCCGCCCTACGCGGACGCTGACACGGAGCTGCTCGAGTAGCCGGCGGTCGCCTCGCGGGGCGCTCCGATCGGGCTGGTCGAGACCCAGCCCCGGTTGCGCCGCAGGAGGACGAGCAGCCCGACGGCGCCGGCGAGCGCCGAGAGCCCGCCGGCGTAGGCAAGCGTCCCGCGGGCGCCGATCGCGGCCACCAGCAGGCCGCCGAGTCCGAACGCGGCGAGCTCGGCCGTGTTGCGCAGGCCATTGAAAGCCGCGAAGGCGCGGCCGTGCAGACGCTCGGGCACCCGCAGGTGGATCAGGCTTCGGAACATCACGTTCTTGACCCCGTGCGCCAGCCCACCGGCAAACGCGCAGGCGAGGAAGAACGCGTAGCTGAGCCAGACCGCCGGGAGCGCCAGCCCGAGGCCCTGGATCGCGACGGCGAGGAAGGCCACCCCGGCGATCGCGGCGGCGGCGATCCGGCGCGAGACGACCAGGGCTCCGACCGCCATCCCGGTCGTCCAGATCGTGAACATGAGTCCGTAGCCGACGTCGCCGCGCCCGAGCACGTCGTCGACGAAGAACAGCTCCGCGACCCAGACGGCCGACATGAAGATCAGTGAGCTGAAGGCGACGATCATCGCCAGGGAGAGCAACCGGTCGGCGCGCAGGACCGCGAGGCCCTCGCGAGCCCGCGGCGCGGGCCCGGTGCCGTTGTGGACGGGCGGGCGGCGGACCCGGAGCGTGGTGGCCGCGACCGCAACCGCCACGAAGGTGAGCGCGTCGATCGCCATCGCGAGGCCGATCCCGCCAGCTGCGAAGGCGATCCCGCCCACGAGCGGGCCGACTCCGAAGCCGATGTAGCGCGCGGTCTCCACGTGGCCGTTGGCCTCCTGGGCGCGGGCGCTGCCCGCGAGCGCGGGGACGAGCGCGAACTCGGCCGGCTGGGAGATCGCGAAGACGGCGCCGAGCAGGACGGTCAGCGCCAGCAGCGCCGGCAGGCTGGAGCCGGCGACCAAACCGGCGGCGAGCGCGACCACGGCGCCAACCGCCGAGACCGCGGCGAGCAGCCGCGTCGTCTCGACCCGGTCGACGAGCAGGCCGGCGTGGGCGACGAGCGCCACCGAAGGACCGAACAGGCAGATCCACAGCGCCGCGACCTCGACCCCGGCCCCGGTCAGCTCCTTCACCTGCAGCCCGAGGGCGACGATCGCGACCCAGTCGCCGAACGCCGACAGCCCGACCGACCCGGCGACGAGCCGGAAGTCGCGGCTCGCGAGCAGTGTGTCTTCCCCCTTGACGACGCATGGCCTACGCCGTCAGGACGCGGTCGATCGCCGCGCGCGCCATCTCGATCGGCGCCGAGTCGCCGAACAGCACGTAGCCGTTGTTCGCGCCGAGCATCAGCGAGTCGAGCTCGAACGCGAGCTGCCCGGGATCGACCGCGGCACCGATCTGCCCGAGGCCGCTCGCCGTCGCGAGCTCACCCTCGAGCACGCCCGTGAAGCGGCGGGCGAACTCGCGGATCCGCTCGCGCACCGGGCCCTCCCGCGCCGCGAGCTCGGCGGCGGTCGAGGCGAAGAAGCAGCCCCCGGGGTACATCTCGATGTAGGCGAAGAACCGCTCAACGAGGGCCCGCACCCTCGGCAGGCCGGGACCGGCGGCGAGGGCCGGCTCGATCACCTCGCGGTCGAAGACCGCCTCGGCCGCGGCGACCGTGGCGAGCTGGAGCTCCTGCTTGGAACCGAAGTGGGCGTAAAGCCCGCTCTTGCTCATCCCGATCGCGGCCGACAGGCGCCCGATCGAAAGGCCGTCGAGCCCGTCGACGGTCGCCAGTCTGGTGGCTTCGTCGAGAATCGCAGCGCGGCTCCTGATCCCGTCGGAACGCGGGCGGCGCTGGGTGGGCGAGCTGCTCATGGTGGGCAAAATAACACGACCGATCGTTCTATTTATGTGCGGTTCGTCACGCTGAGTTCGCGCTGCGGCCGAGCAGCAGCGGGCAAAGCTCACACACCGGCGCCGGCGGGTCGGGGAGTCTGACGCGAGCCCCCACCACCGAGGAGAACCGAGATGAGCACCACGACCACCGCCGAAGCCCCGAAGCACGCGAGCCCGGGCGTCAGCGCGGGCAGCGCTTCGGTGGCCGCCTGATGCCGGCTACTCTCGCACCGGTGGGTGAGCGCCTCGGCACGATCGAAATCGAGCCCCGGTTCAACGGCCCTGCCGCCAGCGCGAACGGCGGCTACGCCTGCGGGCGGGTCGCCGCGTTCGTCGCCGGGCCGGCCGAGGTGACCCTGCGCCGGCCGCCGCCCCTGGGCGCGCAGCTCGCGGTTGTCGCCGACGGCGACGGCGGGGTGCGCCTGCTGGACGCCGACGGCACGTTGATCGCTGAGGGTCGCCGGGGCGAGGCGCCGACGAGCGAGCCACCGCTGCGACCGAGCTTCGAGGATGCGGTCGCGTCCACCGCGATCCACCCCGGCCGCGGAGTGCGGCATCCGCTCTCGGACTGCTTCGTCTGCGGGCCCGAGCGCGGTACGCCGGGCGACGGCCTCGGGATCAGCCCCGGCCCGCTGGACGTCGCAGCGGACATCGGCGCGGCGCCGTTCGTGCCCGACGAGAGCATCGCGGACGATGGCGTCGTGCTCCCGGAGATCGTCTGGGCCGCGCTGGACTGCCCCAGCTACGCGCCGTCGATGTGGGCGAGCGACGGCATCTCGCTGCTCGGCCGGCTCACGGTCGTCCGCCACCGCGAGGTGCTGGTCGGCGAACGCCTGGCCGCGGTCGGCTGGCTGCGGGGCGCCGAGGGCCGCAAGCGCTTTACCTCCTCGGCGCTGATCGACGCCCAGGGCGAGACGATCGCCCGGGCCGACGCGGTCTGGATCGAGCTCAACGGCTGAGCCCCCGGGTTAGGTTGGCCGCACGAGCGCCGAACGACGAGCGCCGAGCGACCGATCAGATGTACATCCCCCCGAACTGCCCACCGGTGACGTTCAGGCACTGCCCGTGGACGTAGTTGGAGAGCGGCGAGCAGAGGAAGAGCACCGGCGCCGCGGCCTCCTCGGGCTGGGCGGGGCGGCCGAGCGGGATGATCGCCGAGGCCAGCGCCCGCATCTGCTCCGGGATCCCGAGCTCGACCTGCTCGCCGTCGCCGACCTCGAGCGTCTCGCCCTTCTCCTTCGCCTGGGTCAGCCGCGTCTCGATGAAGCCGAAGGCGACCGCGTTGCAGTTGATCTTGAAGCCGCCCCACTCCTTCGCCAGGGTCTTGGTGAACCCGACCACACCGGCCTTCGCGGCCGAGTAGTTGACCTGCCCGGCGTTGCCCATCGTCCCCGAGATCGATGAGACGTTGACGATCTTGCGAAACCGCTCGACGCCGTCGTTGCGCTCCGCCTTGGCCGCTTCGCGCCAATGCGGCGCGATCGCCCGCACGACCCGGAACGGGACGATCGTGTGGATGTCGAGCATCGCCTGGAACTGCTCGTCGCTCATCCGGTGAACGACGCCGTCCCAGGTGTAGCCGGCGTTGTTGACGATGATGTCGACCTCGCCGAACGCCTCGATCGCCTTCGCGACGAGCTCGTCCGGCACGCCGGGCTCGGTCAGGTCGCCCGCGAAGACGGCGGTCTCGCCGTCGATCTCGGCCGCCGCCTGCTCGGCGACCTCGCCGTCGATGTCGTTGATGAGGACCTTGGCGCCCTCGTTGATGAACAGCTCCGCGGTCGCCCGGCCGATGCCGCGCGCCGAGCCGGTGACGATCGCCGCCTTGCCGTCAAGCAATCCCATGTTCTCGATTCACTCCCCTCGATTACATATGTTCGTGTAAGGGTCGCGGACTCTATGAGTTCGGCGGCGCGGCCGTGCAGGCGGCGCGGCTCAGAGGCCGAGCTGGCGACCGAGGATCTCGCGCATGACCTCGTCGGTGCCGCCGCCGATCGGGCCGAGGCGCGCGTCGCGCAGCGCCCGCTCGACCCCGTGCTCGCGCATGTAGCCGTAGCCGCCGAGGATCTGGACGCACTCGTCGGCGACCTCGACGCAGGCGCGCTGGGTGAACAGCTTCGCCTTGGTGACGTCGGCGATCGTCGAACTCGCGGCCTCAGCGCCGGCCGGGGTCGGGTTCGCGCCGTCGGCGCTCCGCCTCCCTTCGCCGGCGATGAAGCGGCGCAGCGCGTGGTAGGTGAGCGCGCGTCCCACCTCGCCCTTGATCCCGATCTCGGCGAGCTTGTGGCGGATCACCTGAAAGCGGCCGATCGGGCGTCCGAACGCCTCGCGCTCGCGGCAGTAGTCGAGCGCGACCTCGAGCAACCGCTGCATCGCCCCCACGGCGCCGAGCGACATCAACAGCCGCTCCCAGGCGAAGTTTTCCATGATCAGATAGAAGCCCCGGTTCTCCTCGCCGAGCAGGTTCTCGACCGGGACCTCGACGTCGCTGAACGAGAGCTCGGCGGTGTCGGAGGAGCGCCAGCCCATCTTCTCGAGCTTGGTCACGACCTCGTAGCCGGGCATCTCGCGCTCGAGGATCAAAAACGAGATCCCCTGGTGACCACCGGACTCGGTCGTCTTCACGGCGCAGACCAGGAAGTCGGCGCGGACCCCGTTGGTGATGAAGGTCTTGGACCCGTTGACGACGTACCCGCCGTCGACCCGGCGGGCGAAGGTGCGGATCGATGCAACGTCGGAGCCGGCGCCGGGCTCGGTGATTCCGAGCGCCCCGATCCGCTCGCCGGCGATCGCCGGGCGCAGGAAGCGTTCGTGCTGATCCGGGGTGCCGAACCGGTGGATCGGCGGCGTCGCGATCCCGGTGTGCGCCCCGAGCCCGGCGCCGACCCCACCCGAAGCCCCGGCGGCGGCGAGCTCCTCTGCCCAGACTGCGTCGTGAACGTAATCGCCGCCCTGCCCACCGAGCTCAACCGGATATTTGAGCCCGAGGAAGCCGAGCTCCGCTGCGCGGTTGTACAGCTCACGCGGGAACTCGCCCGCCCGCTCCCAGTCGTCGACGTAGGGGACGATCTCGGCCTTGACCCAGCGGTTGATCGTCTCGCGAAGCTGGACGTGCTCGTCGGTGAACGGCGGCACCAGGGCCCGCTCGCCGCTGTCCTTGACCACCGTCACTGCGTCGGTCAGCCTACTCTCGGCGGCTGCGGCGGAACATCGCCGCCGCAAGCTTGTTGAATAGGAAGCGATGAACCCGACCAGCCAACCGACAGCGACTCCCGCCGCCGGCCAGACGCCGGCCTGTTCGAGTTGCGGGGCGCCGCTGGCCGCCGACCAGCGCTACTGCCTCAGCTGTGGCTCACGCGTCGGCGAGCCGAGGGTCCCGACGGCCCCGATGGAGGAGGCGAGACCGCCGGCGGAGCCGCCCGCGCCAGCGTCGCGGCAGGCCGACTTCTCGCCGCTCGCGGCGGTGATCGGGATCGCTCTGCTCGGCGGGATGCTCCTGATCGGCGTCCTGATCGGCCGTGGCACCTCCGACGATCCGCCCGCCCCGGTCGTTCAGGTGGGCGAGGCGACCGGCTCGACCACGACTCCCAGCGGTGGCGACAGCGAGGCGACCACCCCCGCGGACGCCCCAAGCGGCGCGATCACGAGCGAGTGGCCGGCGGGCACCGACGGCTTCACGATCCAGCTCAGCACGGTGGCGAAGAGCGACGCGACGCCTGAGTCGGTCGACGCGGCGCAGCAGTCGGCGGTCGCGAACGGCGCGGCCGACGCAGCGGTCCTCGACTCCGACCTCTACTCGAGCCTGCCGCCGGGCAATTACGTGATCTACTCGGGCGTCTTCACCGACCGCAAGTCGGCCAAGGTGGCGCTCAACGGGCTGGGCAGCAGCTTTTCGTCGGCCACCGTCGTCGAGGTGGCCGGCGGCTCGGCCGATGCGGCCCCCGCGGATCAGACCGGAGCGGACTCGAGCGCCAACGACGCGGCCATCCCCGGGGCCGGCGGCGAAAGCGAAGTTCCGCCCACGGAGTCGAACAAGTGAGCCCGGGCCCGTTGCAGCGCCTGAAGTCGTACTTCAAGCCCCGGCCACGGGCCGGGAAGCCGCAGCCCGCCCAGCCCGCCCCTCCGGCAGGCGCGCCGCCCGCCGCCGCGCAGCCGGTGGCCCCGGCCGACGCGAGCGCGCTGAAGCAGCGTCGCGCGCAGCTCGCCGACCGCTTCGGTGAGCTGCAATCGGACCTCGGCGGCCTCGCCTACGAGATGGCGATCCGCGACTACTTCCGCCTCGACGTCCTCGTCCGCCGGGCGGCCGAACTGCAGGCGGTCGACTCGGAGCTGAGGTTGGTCGAGCAGCGGCTCGGGATGGCGACCGCCGCACCGGCGACCACCAGCTGCCCGTCGTGCGGGTCCGTGGTCCAGCTCGGCGCCCAGTACTGCGGCCGGTGCGGTTCGGGTCTCGCGCAGTCGGCGAGCGGCGCCCGCGCCCAGCCGCCGGCCTCATCCCCGTCGGCCCCGGCGAGCCCCGCGCCGATCTCGGCGGCGTCGCAGCCCACCGCCGAGCCCGCGCCTGCCAACGCGCGGCCAGCCACCAACTCACAGCCGGCTCCGACCCCGGCGGCTGGTCAGACCGGGTCGAGCACCGGAGGGTCGCGATGAGGCTCCCAGGGCGGTTGATCCGCGGCTCGGTGCGCCCGGACCGCAACTCGCTGCGGCGCTTCGCCTCGCTGCGATGGGCCGCTCTGCCGATCGTCGACCGGCGCTGGACGGCGCCGCTCTCGGCGATCGCGCTCGGCTTTGGCCTGTTCGTCGGCGTCGCGATCGGCCCGGGCACCGAGGCCGGCCTCGGCACCTCGCAGCCGATGGTGATCCGCCTCCCGGCTCCGCCTGAGACTCAGACCGCGAGCGCGCCGCCGGCGTCCTCGGGCGGTCGCGGAGACGGCGTGGCCGATCAGGGCAGCCAGTCGGACCAGCCGCCGCCGCCGAGCATCGCCTCGCCCCCGTCGGTCGAGGCGCCGTCGTTCACGAACCCGCCGTCGGTGCCGACCACGCCGACCTACCCGACCACGCCGACCTACCCGACCACGCCGACCTACCCCACGACGCCCCCGGCGACGACCACCAACACGACACCGGACACGGGGGCGGGTGAGCCGGCCGAGACCACGACCACCTTCACAGGCGCCGTGGTGCACCTGAACCCGGCCGCCGCCAGCTATTCGATCGCGACCGAGGACGGGCGCCTGATCGCGCTCCACTCCCACAAACCGCCCGCCGTCGGCGACCGGATCGAGGTCGAGGCAAAGACCCTCGCCAACGGGACCTACTCGGAGGTCGGCCACCGCGACAAGGTCGGCAACGCCGCCCGGGCCGAGCTCTCTGGCACGGTGAGCTACAGCGACCCCGTGAACCGCGTCTACACGGTCTCCGCGCCGGGCGTCTCGGCGCTCGTCCGCGGTGGCGAGGCGCACCGTCCACCCGAGCTCGGCGAGCAGGTCGAAGTCGAAGCGCGGATCGCCGACCATCCCGAGGAGCTCCCCGTGAGCGAGCCCGGCCAGCAGGGTTGCGGGAAGCCCCCGACTCAGCCCAAGCCGCCGAAGACCGCGCTCGACCAGATCCGGGTGCGCGTAACCGCCGACGAGCCGCAGAAGACGACCACCGTCGAGGCGGTCGTCCAGGGCGTGTGTCGCGCCGATCGGAAGCTGATCGTCTCCGCCGACGACGTGCGCGAGTCCGGCCACGACATCGGGATCGCGATCCCGGAGGAGCTCCGGGTCGCCGCGCTGAAGCCGGGTCAGGTGCTGAAGCTCGGCGCCGACATCGGCGCCGCCGGCGCGCTCAGCCTCGGCTCGGTCGCCGGTGATGAGGGCGCGCATGGGGCCGAGGATTCGGACCTCGTCCAGCCCTGAGCGCCCGGCCTTCTTCCGGCCTGTCGATTTCGCGGGTCGCCGTTCGTCATCGCCAGCGGCCCGACGACGAAGGCCGATCGACGCGGCCCATGGGTGCGTCACACGTCCGCCGCACGCGAAAGCGCCCCGGCCGGGTGGCCGGGGCGCTTCACGGCGCCCGCCCGCAGCCGCAGCCGAGGACGTGGCGGCGGTCGTTCAGCGGCTGATCGTCGCCGAGGTCGCGGCCTTGCAGTAGCCGGGGACCTTGGCGGCCTTGGCGTAGAACTTGCCCGACTTGTAGCCGGAGTTGCCGATCGACCACATCGCGTCGGGGCCGTTGGGCGCGGCGAGGTCGGAGCCGATCTTTTGGTCGACGTGGGGGTCCTGGACCGAGCCGAGCTGCTTGAACACGGTCACCTTGCGGTCGTTCTCGCAGTGGCTTTCGTCCTTGGAGTGCACGTAGCCGTAGTAGTCGCCGTTGGTGCCGAGGATCGAGACGGTCGACTTCGCGGTCGAGGCGTCGGCGGCGCCGGCGAAGGCGGCGACCGAGACGGCGACGGTGGCGAGGGCGGCGGTGATTCGGGTCTTGCGAAGCATCTGAGTGGTCTCCTTGGGTGCGGGGTTTGACTTGCAGCTCGATATTCGCCCGCACCTCGCCCCGCTCCCAGGGGCCCTAGGGGTGGACCGGGCCACCCCCCTGAACGACTCCCGCCACGTCCTCCGCTTCGCGTCGGGGCGTGCGGGGTGACGGTCACAACTGGGGCCCCCGTCTCGTCATCTGGGTGAAGCGACTACCGCCAGGAGGTAATCCGATGGATGGTCCCCGCCCCGAAACCGAGACGGTCTTCGGCGCCACGACCGCGGTTGCAGGCTTCGGGATCCTGCTCTTCGCCGTGTTTCCGATCGCGCTGCCGACTGTGATCCTGACCAGCCTGTTGCTCGCCCCGATACTGCCGCTGGCACTCGTCGCGGCGCTGCTCGCCGCGATGGTCCTCGCGCTCCGTGCGTGCGGTCGCCGGCTCTGGCGGATCGGGCGAGCTCGGCGGACCGAGGCGGCGGCCGAGCAGGACGCGGGACGGCCGCGCCACCGCGGCACCGCCCGGGTCTCGATCGGGCGCGGCTAGTAGGAGCGCGGCAGCCCGAGCGAGTGCTCGGCGACGTAGTTGAGAATCATCTCGCGGGACACCGGTGCCGTGCGCGCGAGGCGCGCGCCCCAGTACATGTCGGTGAGCCCGTATTCGAGTGCGAAACCGTTGCCGCCGTGGATCTGGATCGCCTGGTCGACGCACTTGATCGCCGCCTCCGCGGCCGCGTACTTGGCCATGTTCGCCGGCTCGCCGGCCGGCGCGCCGGCGTCGTAGAGCGCCGCGGCCTTCTGGGTCATCAGCCGCGCCAGCTCGTGCTCGATCTTGGCCTGCGCGAGCGGGTGCGACAGGCCCTGGTGGGCGCCGATCGGGGTCTTCCAGACGACCCGCTCGTTCGCGTACGCGGAGGCGATCTCGAGCGCTCGGCGCCCGACGCCGTTCGAAACCGAGGCGCCCATGATCCGCTCCGGGTTGAGGCCGTCGAAGGCGGCCTTCAGCCCCGCGGTCTCGGACTCGCCGACCACGCGGTCGGCGGGGACCTCGACGTCGTCGAAGAACAGCGTCCACTGCTTGTCGGAGGCCTTCACCGCGACCGGGATGAACTGCTTCTCGAGCCCGGGGGAGTCGGTGTCGACAAGCATCAGCAGCGGCAGGCCGAGCGTGCCGTCGGCCTCGCGCTTGCGGGCGATCACGAGGATCGCGTCGGCGTCCTCGACCCCGGAGATGTAGGTCTTCGTGCCGCGGAGGCGATAGAGGTCGCCGTCGCGGGTCGCCGCGGTCGAGAGGTTGTGAGAATTCGTGCCCGGCGTCGGGCTCGGTGATCGCGAACGCGACCTTGATCGTCCCGGCGGCGATCCCCGGGAGCCACTCCTCGCGCTGGGACTCGGTGCCGTGGCGGGCGATGATCGAGCCGACGATCGCCGGCGAGACGACGATCAGCAGCAGCGAGCAGCCGGCCGCCGAGATCTCCTCGCCGACCATCTGCAGCGCGTGCATGCCGAGCCCGCCGCCGCCGTAGCGCTCCGGCAGGTTGACCCCGAGGTAGCCCTTCTCGGCGAGCGCGTTCCAGAGCTCGGTGGGCGGCTCCTCGTTGGCGACGATCCGGCGGTGGTACTCGGGCCCGCCGAAGCTCTCGCAGATGCCGCGCACCGCGGCGCGGATCCCGACCTCCTCGTCGCTGGGGACGATCGGCAGGGTGACCAAGGGCTCGGTCGCGGCGCTCACAGGCCGTAGCTCCGGCCGATCACGTCGAGCATGATCTCGTCCGTGCCTGCGCCGATCCGGTTGAGGCGCTGGTCGCGAAACGCGCGCTCGATCTCGTACTCCTTCATGTAGCCGTAGCCGCCGAAGATCTGCACGCACTCGTCGGCGACCTCGTGGCAGACCCGCGCGGCGTAGAGCTTCGCCATCGAGATCTCGCGGACCGGGTACTCGCCGTTGGCGAACCGCCAGGCGACCGTGTGGGTGAGCTGCTTCGCCGCCTCGATCTTGGTCGCCATGTCGGCGAACTTGTGGCGGATCACCTGGAAGCGGCCGATCGGGCGCCCGAACGCCTCGCGCTCCTTCGCGTACTCGAGCGTGCGCTCGAACATCCGCTCGGCGCCGGCGTAGCCGCCCGCGGCGCCGACCAGGCGCTCGCCCTGAAGCTCCCAGGAGATGTGGTAGAAGCCCTTGCCCTCCTCGCCGAGGATCGAGTCGGCCGGGACGCGGACGTCCTCGAACGCGATCTCGCCGGTGTCGGACGCGTGCATGCCCATCTTCTCGAGCTCGCGCGAGACGGTGAACCCGGGGACCAGGTTGCCCTCGTCGTCGCGGAGGTCGATCAGCATCAGGGTGATCCCTGCATGGCCCGCGTCCGGGTCGGTCTTGGTCACCAGCACGCAGAAGTCGGCGCGGGGCGCGTTGGTGATGAACGTCTTCGAGCCGTTGATCACGTACTCGTCGCCGTCGCGGATCGCGGTCGTGCGGATCCCGGCGACGTCCGATCCGGCGCCGGGCTCGGTGATCCCGAGGCAGCCGATCTTCTCGCCGCGGATCCCGGGGACCAGGTAGCGCTGCTTCTGCTCCTCGGTGCCGAGCAGGTGCACCGGGGGCAGGACCATGTCGGTCTGGACGGCGAAGCCCATGTTGGTGCCGCCCGAGCCCGAGTAGGAGAGGCACTCGGCGCGGATCAGCGAGTAGAAGTAGTCGCCGCCCTGCCCGCCGTACTCCTCCGGGAAGCAGAGCCCGAGGTAGCCGAGCTCACCGGCGCGCCGCATGATCTCGGAGGGCCAGTAGGTGTCCTCCCACTCGTTGCGGTGCGGGTGCATCTCCTTCTTCACCCACGCGGTCATCGACTCGCGCAGGTCGAGGTGCTCGTCGGTGTAGATGAAGTGCTTGCGCGAGGCTTCGTGCTCGGGCTTGATCACGGTCGCACTGGCCACGGATCCGTCTCCTTGCTCGCTCGACGAAAGTAGAGAGTGTAGAGTAGTACTTCACACTCTTGACCGACTTCGAGAAGATCAGATATGAGGTCGCGGACCGCGTCGCGACGATCACGCTCGACGACCCCGAGACGCGCAACGCGCTCTCCGACCAGCTGCTCAGTGAGCTGCTCGAGGCGCTGCGAACGGCGAAGGCCGACGACGAGGTCCGGGTCGTCGTGCTCGCCTCCTCGCACGAGAAGGTGTTCTCCGCCGGCGGCAACCTCGGCGGCTTCGCGGCGGACGCCCCCACGGCTCACAAGTTCATGGGCACGGCGTTGTTCCCTCAGGTCTTCATCGAGCTGGGCGAGCTCGGCAAGCCGTCGATCGTCGCGGCCTCGGGTCACGTGCTCGCCGGGGCGCTCGGGATCGCCCTCGCCTGCGACCTGATCGTGGCCAAGGACGGCGCCGGGTTCGGCACGCCCGAGATCAACGTCGGGCTGTTCCCGTTCATGATCATGGCGCTGATCTACCGCAATGTCGGTCGCAAGAAGACGACCGAGATGCTGCTGCTCGGCGAGCGCCTCAGCGCCGCCGAGGCGCTCGAGTCGGGGATCGTCAACAAGGTCGTGCCCGCCGACGAGTTCGACGCCGCGGTCGCCGACTGGGCGGCGAAGCTCGCCTCGAAGTCGCCGCTCGTGATGAAGCTCGGCAAGGACGCGATGTGGCGTCAGCTCGACATGCCGCTGGTCGACGCGCTCGACTACCTGCGCGCTCAGCTGACCATCGAGCTGTCGACCGAGGATGCGATCGAGGGCGTGACCGCGTTCTTTGAAAAGCGCGAGCCCGAATTGGAAGGGGAGGTAGCGATGGGTTGTTCGTGTCTCGTGTCTCGTCTCTTCGGAGGGGCTGCCTGGCTGAGGAGCATTCGGGCGAGGCGCCGGAGGCGCCCCCGGCCGAGGGCGGGGCGCTGAAGGCGCTCGTCGACGACCTGCACGAGCGGCGCGAGAAGGCGAAGCTCGGCGGTGGCGAGGAGAAGATCGCCAAGCAGCACGCGGCCGGGAAGCTGACGGCCCGCGAGCGGATCGACCTGCTCGTGGACGAGGGCACGTTCGTCGAGATGGGCCTGCACGCGCGGCCGCACTTCTCGCAGCGTGCGATGGAGGGCAAGGACGCGCCCGCCGACGGCGTGATCACCGGCTGGGGCGAGGTCGACGGCCGCTCCTGCGCGATCGCCGCGTACGACTTCACCGTGATGGCCGGCTCGATGGGGATGACCGGCGAGATCAAGATGGGCCGGCTGCGCGAGCTCGCGCTGCAGCAGCGGATCCCGCTCGTCTGGCTGCTCGACTCGGCCGGCGCGCGGATCCAGGAGGCAGCCGGATCGCTGTTCGCCGGCTCCGGCCATCTGTTTCGCGAGGAGGTCGAGATGTCCGGCGTCGTCCCGCTCGTCGCGGCCATGCTCGGGCCGTGCGCGGCCGGCACCGCCTACATCCCGGGCCTCTCGGACTTCGTCCCGATGGTCGTCGGCCAGGGCGCGATGGCGCTCGCGGGCCCGCACCTGACCAAGGCGGTCACCGGCGAGGAGATCTCGATGGAGGACCTCGGCGGAGCCAAGGTGCACTGCCGCAAGTCGGGCGTCGGCGACCTCGAGTGCAAGGACGACGCCGAGTGCATCGAGGCGGTCAAGACCTACCTCTCTTTCTTTCCCTCCAACTGCGAGCAGAAGCCCCCGGTGCGCGAGACCGCGGACCCGGTCGACCGGATGTCCGAGCGGCTGCTCGAGATCGTCCCGGACTCGAACCGCAAGCCGTACGACATGTACGAGGTGATCGCCGAGATCGTCGACGACGGGGAGTACTTCGACATCAAGCCAAGGTTCGCGAAGACGATCATCACCTGCCTGGCGCGCTTCGGCGGCCAGCCGGTCGGGATCGTCGCCAACCAACCGAAGCAGCTCGGCGGGATCCTCGAGAACGATTCAGCCGACAAGGCCGCGCGATTCGTCAACCTCTGCGACGCGTTCGAGATCCCGCTCGTCTTCCTCCAGGACGTCCCCGGGTTCATGGTCGGCTCGAAGGTCGAGCACGCCGGGATCATCCGCCACGGGGCGAAGATGCTCTACGCGATCTCGCGGGCGACGGTGCCGAAGGTGACGGTCGTCGTCCGCAAGGCCTACGGGGCCGGCTATTACGTGATGAACGGACGCGCTTACGAGCCGGATCAGATCTACGCGTGGCCGAGCGCCGAGATCTCGGTGATGGGCGCCGAGGGCGCGGTCAACATCATCGGCCGCTCGGCGATCGAGGCGTCCGACGACCCCGACGCGACCCGTGAGGCGATGCTGGACGCGGTCCGCGCGCAGATCGACGTCTACATCGCGGCCGGCAACGCGATGATCGACGACGTCATCGACCCCCGCGAGACCCGTCCGCGGATCATCGAAGCGCTGCGAATGGCCCGCAACAAGAGGGTGGAGAGGCCGTGGCGAAAGCATGGGGTGATGCCGGTATGAGCGGCGAGAGGAGCTCCGCGACATGAGCCGCTTCGAAGACCCCGTGATCATCTCGTGCTCCATCTCCGGCGCGATCGCAAATCGCGAGCAGTGCCCGGCGATTCCGTATACGCCCGAGGAGTACGCCGCGGAGGCGCGGCGCGCGGTGGACGAGGGTGCCTCGCAGATCCACATCCACGCCCGCACGCCCGACGGCGTGCCCAGCTACGAGATCGAGGACTTCCGGGCGATCACCGAGGCGATCGTGGCCGAGGTCGGCGACGTGATCGTCAACTACTCGACCGGGGCGATCGGGGTGCCCATGGAGAAGCGCCTCGCATACCTACGGGAGCTGAAACCCGACGTCGCCGCGCTGAACATGAGCTCGATGAACTACGCGAAGTACTCGCGGCGGCGCAAGGAGTTCGTCTTCAAGGCGGTCTTCGAGAACAGCTTCGACACGATCATCGAGTTCATCACCGCCATGAACGAGCTCGGCATCCAGCCCGAGCACGAGTGCTTCGACGCGGGGCACGTCGCCAACCTCGACCCGCTGCTCGACATGGGCCTGCTGACGCCGCCGCTGCAGATCTCGCTCGTGATGGGGGTCACCGGCGGCATCCGGCCGACGCCTCGCAACGTCACCTTCATGGCCGATCAGATCCCCGGCGGGCCCGAGGGCCAGAACAACTGGCAGGTGATCGGGGTCTCGCGCGATCAGTGGAAGCTGCTCGCCGCCTCGCTCGATCTCGGCGGCAACGTGCGCGCCGGGCTCGAGGACAACCTCTACCTCCCGGACGGCGAGATGGCCCGCTCGAACGGCGAACTGATCGCCAAGGCCCGGCAGATGGCGGAGGACATCGGGCGCCGCGCGGCGACCGTGGCGGAGGCGCGGGAGATGCTGGGGTTGGCCGCACGGCGCTCGGCGCTCGCCGCTCGAGCGGCGGACGGCGAGCGGCGAGCGGCGACATGACAGACGCCGCTCTCTCCGGCATCCGCATTCTGGATCTCAGCCGCCTCCTGCCCGGCGGCTTCGCGAGCCTCCTGCTCGCCGACCTGGGCGCCGAGGTGATCAAGGTCGAGGACACCGGGATGGGCGACTACGTCCGCTGGGCGCCGCCCTATTACGGCGATGACTCCGAGCAGGCCCTCGGCACCCGCTCGGCGCTCTACCTGTCGCTGAACCGCGGCAAGCGCTCGGTCCGCATCGACCTCAAGTCCGATGCCGGCCGCGAGGCCTTCCTGCGCCTCGCCGAGGACGCCGACGTCGTGCTCGAGAGCTTCCGCCCCGGTGTCCTCGACAAGCTCGGGGTCGGCTACGAGCGCCTGCGCGAGCGCAATCCGCGGCTCATCCACTGCGCGATCACGGGCTACGGGCTCGACGGGCCGAACGTCGCCCGCGCCGGGCACGACACCAACTACCTCGCCCTCAACGGGCTGCTCGGGCTGACGGGCGCCGCCGACGGCCCGCCGGTGTCGGCGGCAGGCCAGATCGCCGACCTCGGCGGCGGCGGCCTGATGGCCGCCTTCGGGATCCTCGCGGCGCTCGCCGAGCGCGAGCGGTCCGGCGAAGGCCAGCTCGTGGACGTCTCGATGACCGACGGCGCGCTCTCCTGGCTGGCGATGGTCGCGGCGGCCTTCCTCGCCGACGGCCGAGTCCCGCGGCGGGGCGCCGAGATGCTCAACGGCGGCGTTGCCTGCTACCTGCCATACGAGTGCGCCGACGGCTGGGTCAGCTGCGGCGCGCTCGAGCCGAAGTTTTGGCAGGCGCTTTGCGCCGGGGCCGAGCGCCCAGACCTGCTCGAGCACCAGTTCGCGGCGCCCGGATCGCCCGGGCACGCGGCGGTCGCCGAGGTCTTCAAGACGAAGACGAAGGCCGAGTGGGCGCGATTCAACGACGCGCACGACTGCTGCATCGAGCCGGTCCTCGATCTCGACGAGGCGCTCGAGTCCGAGCTCGTTCGCGCCCGCAAGATGGTGGTGGAGGTCGAGCAGCCGCGCCTCGGCCCAGTGCGCCTGCTCGGGCACCCGGTCAAGTTCTCGCGGACTCCCGCCGACCCGACCCGGCCGGCGCCGGCGCTCGGCGAGGACACCGAGACCGTGCTCGCAACGGCCGGCTTCTCCGCCGAGGAGATCGCATCGCTGCTCGAGTCCGGCGCGGTCGGCGGCCTGAGCGCCGAAGCCGAACAGCCGCCCTTCCTCTCATGAACGGGGCGAGCAGCGAGCAGCGAGCCTCGTCTGACCCGGCCGCCCCCGGACGCGGAGCGGAGGAGGCGGAGGACGTGGATTCGCTGATCAAGATCTCCGAGCTCGCCGAGCGCGCGGAGGTACCGGTGGCGACCGTGCGCCATTACCTGCGCGAGGGCCTGTTGCCGGAGCCGATGCGGACTTCGCGCAACATGGCGTACTACCCGCCGGAGTTCGTCGAGCGGATCCGACTGATCAAGCAGCTTCAGGAGGAGCGGTTCATGCCGCTGCGGGTGATCGGTGAGCTGCTCGACGCGGCCGACGGCGACGTCGAGCGGTTGCGTTCGGTCGCCGACAGCGGCGACGCGCTGGTCGCGGTCGCGCTCGGCGCGGATCAGCGGACGCCCGAGGACGAGCTGCTGCGTCGCTTCGAGATCCCCGAGCGCGCCCTGCGGCGACTCTCCGAGCTCGGCGTCCTGAGCCCGAGCGAGGAGGGCTACTCGCAGGCCGACGTCCGCATCGTCGAGGCCGTGGCGCGCTTTCGCCAAGCGGGCTGGAACGAGACGACCGGGTTCGGCGCCCGCGACGTCGCCCGGCTGATGCAGGGGCTCGAGCCGGTGATCGCCGACGAGCTGGAGCTGCTGGTCGAGCGGTTCTCCGCGCTCGGCGTCGAGCGCGCGGCCGACATCGTGGAGGGCGGCGCGGCGCCGTTTCCGTCGCTGATCGGTGCGCTGCACGCGAAGTTGCTGACCAGTGAGCTCGAGCGCGCCCGCGGCGACTAGGCCGCGGTCCGCATCGCCGCCAACCCCTGGGCGCGATCGATGACCGGCTCGTAGCCGAGCTCAGCGCGGGCCTTGCCGATCTCGATCGTGCACTCCTGCGAGGAGAGCCAGAGCGCGAGGCGGGTCAGCGGCGGCTCGCCGCCCAGCGGCAGCAGCCGCCAGGCCGCCTCGGACCCGGCGGCGACGAACGCCGCAAGCGGGGCCGGGATCGAGCGGGTCGGCGGCTCGACCCCCTGGGTGCGCAGCAGCTCCGAGACGAACTCGCGAAAGACGACCGGCTCGCCGTCGGTGACGAAGTAGGCCTCGCCCGAGCGGCCGCGCTCGGCGCCGCGCACCAAGCCCTCGACCACGTTGTCGACGTGGGTCGTCGACGTCAGGTGACCGCCGCCGCCGATCCACGCGAACCGGCCCGCCTCGACGGCCGCGATCATCTCGGGCAGCAGGGTCGTGTCGCCCTTGCCCCAAACGAGGCGCGGCCGGACGACGACGGTCTCGAAGCCGTCCGTGGCGGCGTCGCGCACCGCCAGCTCGGCGAGCGCCTTCGTGGCCGGATACAGCGCCTTCGAGTCGGGGCGAAGCGGGGCCGTTTCGTCGACGTTCCGAAGCGGCTCGCCGGCGAGCAGCGCGGCCTCGGTGCCGCAATGGACGAAGCGCCGGACGCCGGCCTCGCGGGAGGCGGCGAGCGCGTTCTCGGTCCCGGTCACGTTGCCGGCGATGAACTCCTCGCGAGCGCCCCATTGACCGAGGTGGGCGGCGAGGTGATAGGCGACTTCGCAGCCGGCAGCGCCGGAGGCGAGCGAATCGCGGTCGCCGAGCTCGCCGCGCACCGCCTCGGCGCCGAGGCGCTCGACCGCCGCACCGGAGGAGTCCGAGCGCGCCAGCGCTCGAACCCGGGCGCCGGAGGCGACCAGGCGCTCGACCAGGCGGCCGCCGATGAACCCGGAGCCGCCGGTGACGAACGCTGATGGCGCGGATTCGCTCACGCCGCCAGCCTAACGAGGCGGTGGCTCAGCCCTTCGGCGCGGAGGCTGCCGGATCGGGCAGCCGCTCGGTCGCGATCCGGTCGAGCTCGCCGACCACGGAGCGGACGGCGTCGGGGACCGTGTCGACCTCGTCGTAGGAGATCGTCGTGCCGGCGTAGGTGAGGCCGTAGATGAAGCAGTCGGCGCATTCGGCCGGGCCGGGCGGGATGCCGACCGAGTCGAGATCGGCGGCCTCGAGGTCCGCGTGCAGGCGGTCGAGTTGATCGGCGTCGAGCTCGAACGAGGCCCGGTCGCCCTCGATCCGGGCTTCGACCGTGGCGTAGCCGTCGGGCTCGATCGTCAGCTTCAGCGGCATTCCGGCGATCCCGCCGGAGCGCGTGTAGACGATCGCCCCACCAAGGTCGCCGGTCGGCTTGCCGCCGCCTTCGTCGTCGCCACAGCCGGCGAGCGCCGCGGCCGCGAGCAGGAGCGGGATCAGCAATCGGCCCACGTGAGAAGTACGCCGCCGCCTCGGTCTCGTCACACCCGCCTCCTGAACGGCAACGGGCCCCGGAGAACCGGAGCCCGTCACACACCACTCAGAGAGGGATACGGCACCACCGTCTCCGGAGGTCGCCGGCGTTGGGGGGTTTCGCCGGCTCTGCCACGTCCCGAGGCCGTGGTACCCGAGCATGTTTCGAATCAAACCCGTGGTGGGTACTCTGAACCCACGCCCAAGGGGTCGGTTGTGCGGAAACGACTGACCACTAGCAAAAGCTAAGGGCGACTAAGCCGCAGGGGATGAGCAGATCTCCGCTCCCGGACTCCCGGGAGCCGGTTCGTCGCTGACCGTCGAACCCAAAGACCCAGGAGAGCGGATGCAGCTGACCCCAGATCGGGCGCCCCAGCAGGGTCGCCGTGGCTTCGGACCCGAGGACGCGCTCCTGCGCCGCTACGCGGTCGAGCGCACGCCGGAGTTGCGCGAGGAACTCGTCCAGCGGCTCATGCCGCTGGCGCGGTCGTTGGCGAGCCGCTATCGGCGCCAGACGGAATCGTTCGACGACCTGCTCCAGGTCGCCGGTCTCGGCCTGGTCAAGGCGATCGACGGCTACGACCCGGAACACGGTCGTCCGTTCACGGCCTACGCCGTGCCGACGATCCTCGGCGAGCTGCGACGCCACTTTCGCGACCACGTGTGGAACCTGCGTCTGCCGCGCGGGCTCCAGGAGATGACGATGAAGGTCGATGAGGCGACCGCATCGCTGACCGAGGAGCTCGGGCGGGCGCCGACGGCCGCCGAGGTCGCTGAGCGCACCGGCGCCTCGGTCGAGCAGGTGCTCGAGGCGATCGAAGCCGGCCACGCGCGGCGCACCGTCTCGCTCGACGCGCCCAGATCGACCGACGAGCCCGAGTCGGCGCCCGCGGTCGAGGCCCTGCCCAGCGAGGAGCGCGGGTACGACCGGGTCGAGGCGCAGCTCGCCGCCGAGTCGGCGGGCCTCGACGGCAACGAGTGGCGAGTGCTGCAGATGCGCTTCGCCGAAGACCTGACCCAGAGCGAGATCGGGCGCGAGCTCGGCGTCTCGCAGATGCAGATCTCGCGGGTCAGCCGCCGGGCGCTGTGGAAGCTGCTGGTCGCGGTCCGCGCTGAGGAGGACGGCGACGAGGTGCCGCCGAGCAGCGCGCGCGCCGAGCGCTCGAGCTGATTTCCGCGACCGCGCACGGATAGCGCAAGAGACCGTCAGTAGCTGACGCGCGCTCAGGTCAGGCGGTGGTGCCGTTCGAGAGCGCCGCGACGGCCTCGTCGCGGGTATCGAACAGGCCCACCGCCTGGTCGATCCCGGTCAGCTCGAGCAGCCGCCGCACGTCGGCGTCCGGGCAGCAGACGCCGAAGCGCCGCTGATCGTCGTCGAGCTGGCGCTTCGCCTCGACCAGCAGGCTGAGCCCGGTCGAGTCGATGAAGCCGCAGTCGCTGAGATCGACGAGAACGCCCCCGTCGCGACCGTCACCGACGGCCTCGGCGAGCGCGGTCCGCAGCTCCGGCGCGGTGCTCTGATCGAGCTCGCCGGAAACCCTGACCGTGTGCAGCGATGAGTTGGATTTGGCTTCGACCCTGAATGGCGCGGTCACTGTGGTCGATCTTAGTCCTTATGCGCGGTCGACTCGCGCGGTAGATTCATGGCCGCCGTCGATCACGGCCGGAAGGGGATGTGCGTTTTGCGATGCGAGGGTTGATCGGGAAATTTCGCAGTTGGTCGCCGGTACACACCGGCGACCCGTCGACGCAGCGGATCGGCATCGCCGCCGGGGTGCTCATGCTGGCCCTCTGCGTCACCGCCGACGTCGTGCTGACGGACGAGTCGGCGGCGATCGTCGGCGCCTACGTGGCGGCGCCGTTCGTGACCGCGCTGATCGCCGGACCGGGCGTGACCGCCGTCGTCGCGGCGCTCGCACTCGCTCGCCGCCGCGCTCAGCCCCGAGTGGAACATGGGGTTGGGGAACACGGAGCTCGCGGTGCGGATGGGCCTGATCGCGATCGGCGGCGGGGTCGCGATCGCCGGGGCGTGTTGCGATCGCGCTCGGTCGGGCGCTCCGAGCGCCTGCGCCTGCTCGACTCGGTCGGGGCGGTGGCCGACGGCTCGTTGCCGCTCGCCGAGACTCTGCGTCGGGTCACCGAGGTGATCGTCCCGGCGCTCAGCGACATCTGCATGGTCGACGCCGTCCACGAGGGCCAGGTTTCGAGGCTGGCCACCCGGGCGCGCGGACGCGACGACGCCGACGAGGTCGAGCAGCGATTCCGGATCCGCCCGCCGGCGCTGCCGCAATGGCTCGTGCGCCGCGAGCGCTCCTGGCGCCACATTCCGGAGTGGTGGCCGCGGGTGCGCGACGAGGAGCTGCGGCGGATGGCTCGGTCCGACGAGGACCTCGAGTTTCTGCGCGGGCTCGGCGTCTGCTCGACGATCGTCGTCCCGATCCGCGCCCGCGATCGCAACCTCGGCGCGCTGACCCTGATCGCCGCCTGGTCGGGACGCCGGTACGGCGCCGACGACGTGCGCTTCGCTCAGATCCTCGCCAGCAGGATCGGCCTGGCGCTCGACAACGCCGGCCTCTTCTCCGATCTCGAGAGCATCGAGCGGCGCATGGACACCGTGATGGCCATCCTCGACGAGGCGATCATCATCCACGGCGCCGACGGCGAGCTCGTGTTCGCGAACCCGGCGGCGGCCGAGATGCTCGGCTTCGAGACCAGCGAGGATGCGGTCGCCACCCCGAGCCGCGGCGATCCGCGGCCGCTTCGTGATCCGCGATGAGCAGGGCAACGAGGTCCCCGAGGAGGACCTCGCCAGCCAGCGGGTGCGGGCCGGGGAGAGCCCGATCTCGCAGACGTTGCGGGCGACCGATCGCGAGACCGGGCAGGAGCGCTGGACGCGTAGCAAGGCGCAGGCGATCGTCGGGCCCGCGGGCGAGGTTCTCTACTCGGTGACCGCGATCGAGGACATCACGGACGTGAAGCGCGCCGAGTTCGCCAATCGGCTGCTCGCCCGCACCGGCGAGCTGGTCACCCACTCCGACGACTACCGCGCGACCCTCGAGGTGGTCCCGAGGATGCTCGTTCCGGAGTTCTCGGACTGGTGCTCGATCGAAATCGCCGCCGAGAAGGGCCCGCTGGACCGGGTCGCCATGGTCCACCACGACCAAAGCCGCGTCGCCACGATCAGGGAGCTGCGCGAGCGCTATCCGCTCCACGTTGAGGACGAGGCCTCCCGGATCGGCGACGTCCTGCGTACCGGCGTGCCCGAGCTGATCGAGGTCACCGACGAGTGGCTGGCCGAGATCGCCGTCGACGCCGACCATCTCCAGCTGCTTCGCGAGATCGGGATGGGCTCGGTGCTCGCGGTGCCGATGACGGCCGGCGGTCCGATCCTCGGGGCGCTCGTGTTCGTCAACGACCACGGCTCGCGGCGCTTCGACGAACACGACGTGGCGATCGCCGAGGAGGTGGCGCGGCGCACCGGCCTCGCGATCGAGAGCGCCAGGCTCGCCGATGAGCGGGCGAAGGTCGCCGACGCCTTACAGCGTGAGCTGCTGCCGCCGAGCCTGCCGCGGATGCCGGGCTGGGAGGTGGCGACGATGTACGAGCCGGCCGGCGAGGTGAACGAGGTCGGCGGCGACTTCTACGAGGTCTTCAAGGTCGACGGCGGCTGGGCCGTGGTGCTCGGCGACGTCTCCGGCAAGGGCGCCGCGGCGGCGGCGCTGACCGCTGAGGCCCGCCACACGATCCGCACGGCCGGAATCCTCTCCAGCGACCCGGCCGAGGGCCTGCGGATCCTCGACCGCAACCTGCGCGGCCGCGACGATGTCGCGCTGTGCTCGGTGGCGATGCTCGTCCTCCCCGACGCGCAGTCCTCGCCGGCCTCGGTGCGGGTCTACCTCGCCGGCCATCCGCATCCGATGCTGGTGCGCGACGGTCACGCATCCCAGGTCGGCGAGCCGGGCCCGCTGCTCGGGGTCGTCGAGGACCCGGAGTGGGTGCCGGTGGAGGTGAAGCTCGAGCGTGGCGATCAGCTCGTGCTCTACACGGACGGCGTGATCGAGGCACGGCGGGAGGGCGGGGAGCGCTTCGGCAGCGACCGCCTGCGTGCCGGGCTCGACGGCTGCCGGGCGCCGGACCTCGCCGTCGAGCAGGTCCGCGGAGCGCTCTCGGCCTTCGGGGCCGAGTCGCGCCAGGACGATGCCGCGGTGGTCGCGATCCGGCGCACCGGCCCCGAGGCGGCGCTCGGCCGCAGGTTCGCGGGCGAGCCGGTGCGGGTCTCGCAGGCCTGAGCGGTCACAGTTCTCCGCGATGGAGCCTGAAGGCCTCCCGGATGAGCGCAAGCCGCTGCTGTTCGTGCTCGGAGGCGCGGGTGTCGCGGTCGTCTCGATTCCTCTCGCGGCGATCGCCGGCCCGCCATACCTCAGCTTCGCCTCGCTCAGCCCGTGGCTGATCACCTTCGCGATCGGCCTCTTCTGCGCCCTGTTCGCGACCCCGTTCCTGATTCACGCGCGGCTCGGCGGCGAGCTCGAGGCCGACGCCCGCTGGGAGCGCGCGGTGCTGTGGTGGGGGGCTGTGGCGATCGCGGTGCTCGGCGCCGCGGTGATCTGCGGGCTGCCGTCCGGGTTCGCCTCCGATTCGCTCGGCGGGGCGGTCGGGCTGGTCGGCGTGACCGAGGCGGTCCTCGTCCTCGCGACGCTCGCAATCTGGCTGATCAGCGGCTGATCGCGCCGCCGCCGCGCCATATCCTCTAGCTTGACTGATCAA
Source organism: uncultured Solirubrobacterales bacterium (assembly GCA_963828755.1). Lineage (GTDB taxonomy): Bacteria > Actinomycetota > Thermoleophilia > Solirubrobacterales > 70-9 > WHSW01. Next base: position 76,465 of record CAWHFY010000015.1, read on the forward strand.
TCAGTCGGCTCCCGCGGGGCGCGGGGCCGGACCTGGAAGGGGCACTCTCGATGCGCGCGGCCGTGATCCAGATGAACTCCACCGCCGACAAGGCGCGCAACCTCGAGCGCGCGCGGCGGCTGGTCGCCGAGGCGGCCTCCGCGGGCGCCGAGCTCGCCGTCCTGCCGGAGAAGTGGAACTACCTGAGCGCCAACGCCGCCGAGGGGGCGGAGGAGCTGGCGTCGAGCCCGACTCTCGCCGCCGCCGCCGGCTGGGCCCGCGAGCACTCGATCGACCTGATCGCCGGCAGCATCGCCGAGCGGGTCGAGGGCTCGGAGTCGTCGTTCAACACGAGCTGCCTGATCGATCGCCACGGCGAGCTGGTCGCCAGCTACCGCAAGCTTCACATGTTCGACGTCGAGGTCGGCGGGGTCAGCTATCGCGAGTCCGACCACGAGCGCGCCGGCGACGCGATCGTCGGCGCCGAGGCGGCTGGGGTACAGGTCGGGATGACCGTCTGTTACGACCTGCGCTTTCCCGAGCTCTACCGGATCCTCGCGGTGCAGGGCGCTCGCGTGCTCACCGTCCCGTCGGCGTTCACGCTGCCGACCGGGCGCGACCACTGGCACGTGCTGCTGCGCGCCCGGGCGATCGAGAACCAGGCTTTCGTCCTCGCCGCCAACCAGGTCGGCAAGGCGCCGCCGCACTACGAGTCCTACGGCCACTCGCTGATCGCCGACCCGTGGGGCACGGTGCTGGCGGAGGTCGAGGACGGCGAGGGCGTGGCGGTCGCCGAGCTCGACCTCGAGCGCCAGGACGAGATCCGCGCCTCGCTGCCGTCGCTCGCCAACCGCCGCTCGGGCGCATACCGCTGGCCGGAAGCGGTCAGGGCCTGATGGCCAAGGCTCCTCCCGTCGACCGGCGGCGGCAGATCCTCGACGCCGCGGTGCGGGTGTTCGCCCGCCAGGGCTTCAACGCCTGCCGGGTCTCCGACATCGCCCGCGAGGCGAACGTCGCCTACGGGCTCGTCTACCACTACTTCGACTCCAAGGACCAGGTGCTCAACGAGCTCTTCGTGGAGCGCTGGTCGCTGCTCTTGCAGGCGATCGAGGAGATCGACAGCCGCCCGGTAGCGCCGCGCGAGAAGCTCGACGCGGTCGCCGGATTCATCATCGACTCATACCGCCACGACCCGGAGCTGATGAAGGTGATCATCATCGAGGTCACGCGCGCGGCGAACTCGTTCACCCGCACCCACCTGCCCGAGATCCGCCAGGCCTACGACCTGATCGCGAAGATCGTCCGCGACGCGCAGTCGGCCGGCGTCTTCCGGGCCGACGTCGACCCTGACTTCGCCTCGATGTGGTTCTACGGCGCGATCGAGCAGCTGCTCACCGGCTGGGTGTTCGAGATCATCCCGCACGGTGACGGCGACTTCGAGCGCGCCCGGACGATGGTGGTCGAGACGATCTGCGGCGGGCTCGAGCGCGACGCGCCCGAATCATCCTGACCCGCGGTAATGGTTTACTGCTGTGGCCGCGGGTAGACGCGGACAGGACGGACCTGAGATGGACAACGAGATCGTCAAGAGACTGATGTGGACCGGCCTGGTGGCCGGGACCGGCGCGCTTGCGAGCGTCCTCGCGATGCGGGTTTCGGCGATGATCTGGCAGCGCGTGTTCAACGAGGATCCGCCCGAATGAGCGAGCAGGCCCCGCGGCCCGAGGACGACAAGGGCGTCGCCGAGCTGGTCATCGACGTCTCCGAGCGCGTCTCGACCCTCGTCCGCGAGGAGATCGAGCTCGCGAAGACCGAGGTCACCGAGAAGCTCACGACGCTGCTCAAGGGCGGCGCCGTCGGCGCTGCCGCCGGAATCTTCGCCTTCCTCGGGCTGATCCTGCTCATGCACGCGATCGCGTGGGGCCTCGTGGCCCTGTTCTTCGGCGACGAGGTGTGGGCCGGCTTCCTGGTCGAGGCGGTCATCTTCTTCATCGTCGCTGCCGTCGCGGGCTATCTCGCCTACAAGGCCGTGCAGGCCGGTTCGCCTCCGAGCCCCGACCTCGCGATCGAGGAGGGCAAGCGGATCCGCCAGACGCTGCAGTCGGGGACGACCCCCGCGGCCAAGGAGCCCCGGCCGTGAACGACAAGCCCGAGATCTACAGCGGCGCCGGCGAGCCGGTCGCCCGCCCCGCCGCCCCGGCCCCGGGCCGCTCCTCGCACGAGATCCGCGCCGACATCGAGCGCCAGCGCGAGGAGCTCTCGCATTCGGTCGAGGCCCTTCGCGGCCGGGTCAACGAGCTCACCGACTGGCGCCGCCAGGTCCGCGAGCATCGCCGCGAGCTGATCATCGGCGCCGCCGTCGTCGGCTTCGCGGTCGGCGGCCTGATGGCGCTGCGCCGCCGCTAGCCGCCCCTCCACGCCGTCGAGCGTTACATCAGCGTCGGTATTCGACGCAAACGTAACGCTTGAGCGTCCGGGTCGCGGCCGAGTGTCGCCTGGCGCACGGGTGGCGGGTCTAGACCGACTCTCGGCGCGAGTCCGGCCGCTCGCAGCGCCTCGCCAGGGCTCGCGTAGATCTCGACGCGGAGGATCCTGCCCTCCTTGAGCGTGTAGAGGTATCCCGTCCGGCCGCGGACCTCGACGCCGCTGGTCCGCCCGCGCCCCTGGTGGGCGGCGTCCAGGAAGACGACGTCGCCGAGGTCGCGCGTCTCCTCGATCTCGAACCGGTAGCTGCGCTCGAAGGTCGAGAACCAGTTGGCGAACCACTGCCCGACCGCGTCACGGCCCTTGAAGCGCCCGCTCTCGAGGAACGCGTCGGGATGGACGACGAGCTCCACGTCCTCCGCGTAGTGCGCCATCGCGCGCTCGAAATCCCGCGCGTTGGTGGCCGCAAACTGGTCGAGCACGACTTCCACGTTCTCCCGCGACATCGCCCGGGAAGTATCGCGCTTCGGGGGCTCGCGCTAGTCGCGCAGGAAGTCGGTCTGCATGCCGCCACAGCCGATCAGGCCGGGGCCGACGTGGGCGCCGATCACGGGCCCGATCTCGGAGACGAAGACCGGGTCGGTGCCGAAGATCTGGCGGCCCTCGTCGACCAGCTTGCGGGCGGTGTCGGGGTCGTGGATGTGCTGTACGACCCAGGCGCCGGCGTCGGCGTCCTTGCGGTCCTGGAGGAGCCCGACCATGCGCTCGAAGGCGCGCCGGCGGGTGCGGACGCGCTCGACCGGGTTGATCTCCTCCTCGAGCGTCAGGATCGGCTTGATCTGCAGCGCCGAGCCGAGCCATGCCTGCGCCGAGCCGATCCGGCCACCCTTGCGCAGGTATTCGAGGGTGTCGATCGAGAACCACATCTTCAGCGTCTCGCGCGAGCGAGCGGCCCGCTCGACCGCCTCGGCGCCGGTGGCGCCGCCGCGCGCGGCGCGCGCGGCGACCATCGCCATCATCCCCTGGCCGCCGCAGCCGGTGCGGCTGTCGAGCACGTGGATGCGCTCGCCGCCGGCCCCGGAGTCGATCAGCGCCTGGCGCGCCTGTAGCGCCGAGCCGTAGGTACCCGAGATCCCGGCCGAGATGTGGATCGAGACGACGTCGCGTCCGTCGGCGAGCAGCGGCTCGTAGAGCTCGGTGAAGTCGCCGACCGAGGGCTGGGAGGTGGTCGCCCCCTCCTCGCTGCGCGAGAGCCGCTCGTAGAAGTCGTGGTAGCCGTCGATCGGTGATCTCGCTCTCGCGCCGCTGCTCGCCGTCGAGCGTGACGTAGAGGCTGATCACGTGGATGCCGTTCTCGTCGACGAGCTCCTCGGGCAGATACGCGGTCGTGTCCGTGACCACGGCGGTTGTCGCTTCGGCGCCCACTGGCGACTTCTTAGCAGGTGCCGGACCGCGGGCCGGGCCCGCCTATCTAGAGTGGCGTCCGTGGCAAAGACCTTGGTCACCGGGGCCAGCGGCTTCCTCGGCTCGCATCTGGCCCGCGCGCTCGCCGACCGCGGCGACGACCTGCGCCTGCTCGCCCGGCGCAGCTCGAAGCTCGGCCACCTCGACGAGGTCGAGTTCGAGCGGACGACCGGCGACGTCACCGACCGGCGCGCCGTGCGCCGGGCGATGCAGGGCGTCGATCGCGTGTTCCACGTCGCGGGCCGGACCTCGCTGCGCGAGGCGGACCGGGCGGCCGTCTTCGCCACCAACCTGCGCGGCGCGCGGCTCGTCTTCGAGGAGGCCCTCGAGGCCGGGGTCAAGCGCGTCGTCCACACGTCGAGCGCGGGCGCGATCGGGGTCGCGAAGCCGAAGGGCGCCGCCGACGAGTCGACCCCGTTCGAGATCGGCCATCTCGGCAACGCCTACGTCAACTCCAAGCACGAGGCCGAGCTGGAGGCGTTCAGGTTCGCCGCCCACGGCCTCGACGTCGTGATCGTCAACCCGACCTTCGTCCTCGGCCCCGACGATCCGAGCCGGACCTCGATGGGCCTGGTGCGCCGCTTCTGCCTCGGCCAGATCCCCGCCTACGTCGACGGCGCGCTCAACATCGTCGACGTCCGCGACGTCGCCGCCGGCCACCTGCTCGCCGACGCGAAGGGCGAGGTCGGCGAGCGCTACATCCTGGGCGGGCGCAACTTCACCTTCGACCGCCTGTTCGCGGACCTGGCCCGGATCTCGGGAGTCGCGCCCCCGGCGCTGAAGCTGCCGCGCTCGGTCGCGCTCGCCGGCGCCCGGTCGGCCGCCCGGATCGGGCTGCCGCTGCCGACGGGGCCGGAGGAGATCCTCTCCGCATCGCTGTGGTGGACCTACCGCAATCAGAAGGCCCGCAACGAGCTCGGCTTCCAGCCTCGCCCGCACGAGGAGACCCTCCACGACGCGGTCGAGTGGCAGCTCGCCGAGCTCGGCGACCGCCGCGCGCAGAGCACGCCGCAGGGGTTGGCGATGCGGGCGGTCGGCCGGGCGGTGCGGGCGGTGACCGGATGATCGCGTTGTACCGGTGCCGGACGCCGACCAACGTCCTCTGCCCCTGCGGGGCGGTCGAGCGGCGGCTGCGAAAGCTCGGGCTCGACCACCGGACCGAACGGGTGCCGTACAAGCGCCGCGGGCGCCCCGAGATCGAGGAGCTGACCCGCCAGAAGCGCGTCCCGGTGCTGGTCGACGGCGACGAGGTGATCCACGACTCGAAGCGGATCCTCGAGTATCTGGAGTGGAAGTACCCGAAGGCCGAGCGGGCGGCCGCTGAAGCCGAAGCCGAAGCGGGCCCGCAGACGGGCGTCGCGGCGCGCGACCGGGCGCCCGGACAAGAAAGGCTCGAAGAAGACCTGAGCGTGCTTTAGAATGTGAAGCACATGGACACGCCTGACGCAGCAGTGAAGATCACCGACGTGGCCGCAGAGAAGATCCGCGGCCTGGTCGCGGGCGCCGAAGCCGAGCAGGTTCTTCGGATCGCGGTCAAGGGCGGAGGGTGCTCCGGCTTCCAGTACGCGCTCGCCCTCGATTCGGTGAAGGACGACGACAACGTGTTCGAGCACAACGGCGTCTCGGTCGCGGTCGACAAGGTCAGCATGCAGTTCGTGTTCGGCTCCGAGGTCGACTACGTCGACGGGCTCCAGGGCGCCGGGTTCACGGTCAACAACCCGAACGTCGTCGCCGCCTGCGGCTGCGGCTCCTCGTTCCAGGTCCGCGACGACGCGGCCGAGCAGGCCGCGGCCGTCTAAGTCCCGGCCGGGCACCCCGTGCCCGTCATCCAGGCCTCCGGGCTGACCAAGCACATCGGCGGACGCACGCTGTTCAGCGACGTCTCGTTCAAGCTGGATCGCGGCGAGCGGATGACGCTGTCCGGCCGCAACGGCAGCGGCAAGACGACCCTGCTGCGGACGATCGCCGGCGAGGCCGGGCTCGACGCCGGGACGATCTCGTTCGGCAAGGGGACCAGGGTCGCCCTGCATGACCAGCGCCCGCCTCGCTCGGATTCCACCCTGCGCGAGTACGTGACCGGCGGGCTCGACTGGATCGCCGCGATCGAGCGCGAGCTCGGCGAGCTGGAGGCGAAGATGTCGAGCGGCGACGCGGGCGAGGCACGTTCTGGGCTCGTACGCCGACGCGCAGGCGCGGCTCGAACACGCGGGCGGCTATCGCTGGCGCGACAGCATCGAGGCGGCTCTGCGCGGCCTCGGCTTCCGCGACGACGAGCTCGACCGCCCGCTCGACAGCTTCTCGGGCGGCGAGCTGACCCGCGCCTCGCTGGCCCGCGTGCTCGCCTCGAAGCCGGACCTGCTGCTGCTCGACGAGCCGACCAACCACCTCGACATCGAATCGCTCGAGTGGCTCGAGCAGTACCTGATCGATGTTGACGCGGCGGTCGTGCTCGTCGCCCACGACCGCTGGTTCCTGGAGTCGGTCGGCACCTCGGTGCTCGAGCTCGAGGCGGGCAAGGGGCGCTACTTCAAGGGGCCGTGGCACGCGTGGCGCGCCGAGCAGGCCGCTCGCGAGCTGGCCCTCGGCCGCGACACCGCCCGGCGCCAGGCCGAGATCGCGCGCATGGAGAAGTTCGTCGAGCGGTTCCGCTACAAGGCGACCAAGGCGCGCCAGGCGCAGTCCAAGCTGAAGGGGATCGAACGGATCAAGGCGGGGATGGCGGCGGCCGATCCGCGCGATCAGCGCACGCTCGCGTTCTCGTTCGGCTCCGCCGAGCGCTCCGGGCGCGTCGTCCTGGAGCTCGAGCAGGCGACGGTCGCGGCCGGCGACCGGACGCTGATCGACGACGGGGCGATGTGGCTCGAGCGCGGGGAGCACGTCACCCTGGTCGGCGCCAACGGTTCCGGCAAGACGACCCTGGTCGAGACGCTGGCCGGCAACCGCGAGCTCGCGGTCGGCAAGCTGCGTCGCGGCCACAACGTCACCCTGGGCTACCTCTCGCAGCACACCGAGGTCGGCGGCCGCGCCGACGCGACCCTGCTCTCGCACGCCCAGCACCAGACCGGGCTCTCGGAGGCGAAGACGCGGGCGCTGCTCGGGCGCTTCCTGTTCTCCGGCGAGGACGTGCAGAAGCGGCTCTCCGACATCTCCGGCGGCGAGGCGCAGCGGCTCGCGCTCGCGCTGCTGACGCACTCCGACGCGAACCTGCTGATCCTCGACGAGCCGACCAACCACCTCGACGTCGAGAGCCGCGAGGCGCTCGAGGACGCGCTCACGGGCTTCGACGGGACGGTCCTGTTGATCTCTCACGACCGGGCTCTGCTCGAGGCGGTCGGCAGCCGCACCGTGGTGATCGAGGACGGGAACCTGGTCAGCCACGCCGGCGGCTGGGCCGAGTACCGCTCGAGCGTCGAGGACGCGAAGGCCGCGAGCTCCGCGCGCAGCGGACCGCCGAAGCGGATGCCGCGTCAGGCCGGCGCGAGCAAGAACCGCCGCGCTGAGCTGGCGCGGCTCGAGCGCGAGGTCGAAGAGGCCGAGGCGGCGTTCAAGCGGCTCGAGGACGAGCTCGCCGATCCGTCGCACTGGTCCGACCCGCAGCGCTCGGCGAAGGCCAGCGCCCGCCACGAGCGCGCCCGCGCGCAGCTCGACGAGCTCGTCTCCCGGTGGGAGGCCGCGGCGGAACGGGTCGAGGGCTGAGGTCGGCGGCGGAGCTCAGCCGAGCTGCATCGGCGGGCTCGTCTGCGAGCCACCGGGGAGGATGCGCTCCGGCTCCGGGGGCGCGGCATCGGCCGGCTGCTCGATCCCGAGCAACTCGGCGAGCTCACCGGACTCGAGCATCTCCTCGACGATGTCGCAGCCGCCGACCAGCTCGCCCTTGACGTAGAGCTGGGGGAAGGTCTGCCAGTCGGAGAGCTCGGTCGTCACCTCGCGCAGCGGCTGCAGCGCCGGGAGCACGTCGATCGCCCCGTAGTCGACGCCGAGCTGTTCGAGCACGCCGACGACGCGCATCGAGAAGCCGCAGCGCGGCGCCTCCGGCACGCCCTTCATGAACAGGAGAACCTCGTTCTCCGCGATCGCCTGCTCGACCTGCTGCTTGAGTCCTGGATCGGCTGCCATGGACTCAGAGTAGCGAAGCGCCCTGGGCTGCTCAGCCGGGTAGGGAGGTCTGGATCGAGAGGGCGTGGATCGCGCCGTCGTCGAAACGCGGCTTGACGGCGGCACGGACGAGGCGGTGTTGGTCGATTCGCGTGAGGCCGTCGAACTGGGGGGCCGCGACGACGGCGCGCAGGTGGTCGCCGCCGCCCTCGTCGATCATCTCGACCTCGGCGCCCGGCAACGCCGCCTCGATCATCCGTGCGAGCTCGGCGAGGTCAGCCGCCATCAGGATGCCACCCCCGATCGCGCCGCCTCGATCATCTCGTGGACGCGACAGAACTTGACCCGCGGGCGCCCGTGCGGCTCGCCGGCCTGCTGTTCGGCGGCGTCGATCGCCTGCCAGCCCATGTAGGTGACGTGATCGCCACCGCGCTCGTCCAACAACACCTCGATCGGCGCCACGTCCTCGGAACCAATCGGCGCCACGTCCTCCGCTTCGCGTCCGGGCGTGCGCCGGAGCGCTGAAGGCTCGGGAACTCGGCCGTTCTCCAGGTCGTCCAAGAGGGTGTTGACCGTGTCGAGCGCGTCCTTCTTGTTCGTGCCGATCACGCCGGACGGGCCGCGCTTGATCCAGCCGACCGCGTAGTGGCCGGGGACCTGCTCGCCGGTCTCGGGATCGATGACCCGGCCGGACTCGTTCGGGATCAGGCCGCGGGCGGCGTCGAACGGGATCCCGTCGAGCCCGGCGCCCTTGTAGCCGATCGAGCGCAGCACCAGGCCACACTCGATCTCCTCGCGCTCGCCGGTGTCGCGGGCGCGGATCTGGCCGGACTCGTCGGTGTAGAGCTCGTTGCGACCGACGACGATCGACTCGACCTTGCCGTCGCCCTTGATCTCGACCGGCGAGCAGCAGAACCGCATCACGACCCGCTTCGGCTTGCCCTCGGGCTCGCGGGTGGAGAACTCGGTGAAGATCTCGACGTTGCGGCGGTGGGTCGGGTCGCACGTCCTCCGACGCGAGGTAGGCGCGGCTCGCCGCGTCGAGGTCGACCTCGGCCGGGTCGATGACGATGTCGGCGTCGGTGAGCTCGCCGAGCTCGCGTACCTCCGGGTTGGTGAACGCCGCCTGCGCCGGGCCGCGGCGACCGAGGACGACGATCTCCTCGACCCCGGAGTCGGCGAGCTGCTCGATCGCGTGGTCCGCGGTATCGGTTGCATGCAGCTCGCCGTGGGGGAGGGCGAGCATCCGGGCGACGTCGGCGGCGACGTTGCCGTTGCCGATCACGACGACGCGCTTCGCAGCCAGGTCGAACTCGTGGTCGGCGAAGTCGGGGTGGGCGTTGTACCAGGCGACGAACTCGGTGGCCGGGTGCGAGCCGGGCAGGTCCTCGCCGGGGATCCCGAGCCGGCGATCGGTCGCGGTGCCGTAGGCGGAGATGATCGCGTGATAGCGCTCCTCGAGCTCGGCGACGGTGACGTCAGCGCCGATGTGAACGTTGCCGAAGAACTGAAACCCCTCGCGGGCGGCGGTCTTCTCGTAGACGCGGATCACCGACTTGATCTTCGGGTGGTCCGGGGCGACCCCGGCGCGGACGAGCCCGAACGGGGTCGGGAGCCGATCGAACATGTCGACCTCGACCGCGACGTCCTCGCGTTTGAGCAGGTGCTCGGCGGCGTAAAAGCCGGCCGGGCCCGAGCCGACGATCGCGACTCGGAGTGGGTTCTCGGGTGTGCCGAGCGAGGTCACGGGCACGCAAGGGTAGGGGATTGCATGCGCCGGATTCTGGGATAGGGTCGCGCCATGAAGCGACTCACGACCGCCTTCGTCCTCGCCGCAGCTGCGCTCGCGATCCTCGTCCCGAGCGCCTCCGCGAGCGCGGCGAAGTTCAAGTTCTTTCAGACGCCCAGTGGCAACATCGCCTGCGCGATGGGCGGCGGCGCGGTCCGGTGCGACATCCAGGAGCACAGCTGGACGGCGCCGCCGAAGCCGTCGGATTGCGACGTCGATTGGGGCGGCGGGGTCGCCGTGGGGCGCAAGGGCGTCGCGAGCTTCGTCTGCGCCGGCGACACCGTCTTCGCACCGCAGAACCCGGTGCTCGGCTACGGCGAGCGACAGATCAAGAACCGCTTCCGCTGCACCAGCAAGCAGAAGGGCGTGCGCTGCGTGAACACGAAGAACCGCCACGGGTTCTTCCTGTCGCGAGACGACGTCCGGCTCTTCTAACGCCGACTTTCATCGTGACCACCCATGAGGTGGTTGAGATGAATCTCGGCGCTTGGTCAGGCGAGCGCGGCGCGCGAGGTGGCGGCGCCGTCGAGGGCGTCGAGGGCGCGGCCCACCGACATCGCCGCGCAGGTGAAGATCGGCGTGTCGCGCAGGGTCCAGGCGCTCGATTCCGAGCCGCGCAGCTCCTGGACCAGGTCGAGGAAGTCGCCCGGGTCGTCGCACTCGAACGAGACCACGAACTCCTGGTCGTCGAGACCGAACGAGTAGGCGGTGTTGATCGTGATCTCCGGGTACCCGCGCCCGATCTCGATGTGCTCGCGCATGATCCGACCCCGCTCCTCGGCCGGCAGCCCGTACCACTCGCGCTTCTTGTCGAGCGGGTAGACGATGCAGTACTTGCGCTCCGACTGGCAGATCTCGAGCCGGGCGGCGTGGTCGCTATATGGCGAGCGCTTGGTCATCGCCAGGTAGGAGTGCGGGATCGACATCCACTGCGCCAGCCCACTCTGCGCGAGCACGACGTGGAACGTGTGGATGTCCTCGAGCACCGGGCTCTGGGAGAGCAGCATCAGGTCGGTGTCGCCGCGCATGCCGACGGTCGAGTAGGCGCGCAGGCTGCGGTCGATCGCGTAGTCCTCACAGGCGGCGAGGAACTCCCGTTTATCCTCAGCCCGCGTTTCGGCATCGCGCCGCTGCCAGGCGGGATCGAGCTTGAAGAAGGTGAACTTGGCAAACGTGCGATCAGCCATCGCAGCGATGCTAGCGCTAGCTGCCGTCCTCGCCGGAGCGGCCGGCGCCGTCGCGCAGTCGGGCGCAGACCCCGCTGCGAGCGACGGCCGGGTCGTGATCGCGGTGTTGCCGTACGGCACCACGGTCGAGCAGATCGCAGCGGTCCCGGAGCTCGCCCCGGGAGTGATCAGCGCCGGGCTCGGCCCGGTTCCGGTCGCGCAGACGTTCCTCGACATCGGGCAGGGCAACCGGGTGAACGAGAACCTCTACGACGGCGACCTGCCGCGCCTGTACGTCCGCGACGGCCGCGTGCCGACGCGGCTGTGGGAACGGACGCTCGAGCGCGCCGACAGCGCCCCGGCTGACATCGTCCCCGGGCTCTTGTCGACGACGTTGCGGGACGCCGGGATCCCGGTGGCCGCCGAGGCCGACAGCGGCCTTGCGACCCTGATCGGCGTCGACGAGGACGGGGCCGTCCCGATCGTCTCGGAGGGCGGTTGCGACCGCGGCTGCGGGCCCGGGCTCAGCATCGTGCGCATTCGCCTGCGCGAGCTGAAGCCGCTTGTCGCCGGGCTTGGCCCCGACGATCTGCTGATCGCGATCGCGGCCGGGGCCCGTGCGCAGCAGGAACTCCTGCCGGCCGGGATCGCCGGCGCCGGCTACGACGGCGACCTGACCTCTCCCTCGACCCGCACGGACGGCGTCGCGATCTCGACCGACATCGCGCCGACCGTGCTCGAGCACTTCGGGGTCGACGTTCCGGACGAGGCGAACGGCAGCGTGATCGAGTCCGGCTCCGAGCGCGACCCGGCCGGGGTCGCCGACCTGCAGGCGCGCCTCGATCACCGCCCCAGTCGCGACACGGTCGTCCTCCTGCCGCTGGCGATCTGGCTGGCGTTGACCGGCCTGGCGGCACTGGTCCTGCGGCGGCGCGGCGCCACTGCGGCGCTGCGGCTGCTGGCGCCGGCGGTTGCCTGGGCGCCGGCGATCCTGCTCGCGCTCGCGGCGCCCGACGCCGGCCCGCTCGCCTCGGCGCTCGCGATCGGGCTCGGCGCCCCAGCGCTGGCGCTGCTCGGCCAGCGCCTGCTCGGCGACCTGGGCGGCCTCGCGCTCGCCTGCGGGGTCAGCGTCGGCGCCTACGCGCTCGACGTCGTTGCCGGCTCGCCGTTGACCGCGCTGTCGGTGCTCGGCCCGAATCCAGGCGCCGGGGTTCGCTTCTTCGGGATCGGCAACGAGCTCGAGGCGATCCTCACCACGCTGACCCTGATCGGCACCGGCGCCTGGCTCGAGATCCGCCGGGACGGGCTCGAGCGCCGGCGCGCGGCGATCTGGTTCGTCGGCGTCGCCGTGGTCGCGATCGCCGCCTTTGCGCCGGGGCGGTTCGGCGCCGACGTCGGCGCCGCGATCGTGCTCGGGCGTCGGGTCCGCGACCGCGGCCGTGATCGCGCTCGGCCTGCCACCGCGGCGGGCGATCCTGGTCGTCGCCGGTGGCGGCGCGCTGGCGTTGGCGGCGCTGTTCTGCGTCGACCTCGTACTGGGCGGGGCGCACCTGAGCAGGTCGGTGCTCGGCGCCGGGGGCGCTCACGACGTGCTCGACGTGCTCGACCGGCGCGTGCGGCTGATGGTCCACACCTTCGCCCACCCGGTGTATCCCGAGCTGCTGATCGCCAGCGTGGCGCTGCTCGTCGCCGGAGCCGTCTACCGCCGGCGGGTGGTCGCCTGGTTCGGGGAGCGGTGGGCGGCGTTGGCGGGCTTCGCCGGAGCCCTCGCGGGCGTGCTGATCGGCACGCTGGCCAACGATTCCGGCTCGGTGCTGCTCGTCATCGGGATGATCTGCATCGCGGTCAGCGCGGGTTTTTTCTGGGCGACCGCCGTCGCGGCAGACGACTCTTACTGAGCCCGGGTACCATCGCTGCGTGCGCGTAGCGATAGTCACGCCCTACTCATGGACATATCCGGGGGGCGTGAACCGGCACGTCGACGCCCTTGCCCGCGAGTTGATCGCTCGCGGCCACGAGCTTCGGGTGCTTGCCCCCACCGACCCAGGCGACCGGCTCGGCCGGCTGCTTCATCGCGGCGATCCCGAAATCGCGGAGTTGCCCGAGTTCGTCGTTCCGCTCTCGCGGACCAAAGCGTTCGGCGCCAACGGGTCGATCTCGAACATCGGCATCTTCCCCGACGGCGTGACCGCGATGCGACGCGAGCTGCGCGCCTTCGACCCCGACGTCGTCCACGTGCACGAGCCGCCCGCCGGCCCACTCAGCTGGGACGCGTGCTCCTACCCCGGCGCCCCGGTCGTCGCCACCTTCCACGCCTACTCCACCAAGCCGCTACTCAACCACGTCGCCACGCTCGCCGGGGCGCGGCGCAAGTTCAACCAGCTCGCCGGCCGGATCGCCGTCTCCGAGGCCGCCGCCTGGACCGGCAAGCGCTGGTTCGGCGGCCGCTACGACGTGATCCCGAACGGCGTCGACGTGAGCGCGCCGCCGGCCGGCCCGAAGCCGCCGAGCGAGAGCCTGCGGCTGATCTTCGTCGGGCGCCCCGAGGAGCGCAAGGGCCTGCCCGTGCTGCTGAACGCGTTCGAGGCGCTGGTCGAGCACGAGGACACCACGCTCACCGTGGTCGGGTCCGACGGCGCCGACGTCGCCCGGTACCTCGCCGACGGCGGTGCGCACGACCGGATCGAGGCGCTCGGCCGGGTCAGCGCCGACGAGCTCTGGACGCGCCTCCACGGCTCCGACCTGCTCTGCGCTCCCTCGCTCGCCGGCGAGAGCTTCGGCATGGTCCTGACCGAGGCGTTCGCCGCCGGGACCCCGGTGCTTGCCTCGAACATCGCGGGCTACGCCGACGTGGTCGAGGACGGCCACGACGGGATCCTCGTGCCGCCCGCCGACCCGCAGCGCTTCGCCGAGGAGCTGCAGGCGCTCAGCCTCGATCCGCAGCGGCTCACCCGCATGGGCCTCGCGGCGCGCGAGTCGGCCCAGCGCTACGCCTGGCCGCGGGTCGCCGAGGCGGTCGAGGGCGCCTACCGCGAGGCGATCGCGGCGCCGGCGCCCCGCACCGCGTCCGAGGGGATCTCGCGCCGGGTCGGCACCCGCCCGGCCGACGGCGGCGAGCGCGTCCCCGCCCGCAGGCTGCCGAGCCTCGACCCTGCTCCGGCGATCGCCGGTGGCCGCCACCGGACCGCGCGCCGGGTCGCGATCGGCGTCGCGGGCGCGATCGGCGTCGGGCTCACCTTCATCGCCGCGCAGCGGATCGGGGTCGACCGGGTCGTGACGAGCATCGTGCGCTCCGACATCGGCTGGGTCCTGATCGCGACCGCGCTGATGATGGCCTCGATGTTCCTGCGCGCGAGCTCTTGGTTCTCGATCGCCCGAGCCGCGCTGCCACGCCGACCGCTGCGCCGCCGCGACGTCGCCTCCGCGACGATGGTCGGGGTGCTGATGTCGGCGACGCTGCCGGCCCGCCTCGGCGAGCCGGCCCGCGCGATGGTGCTCGCCCGGCGCACCGGCCGGATGCGGGAGACGTTCCCGGTGCTGCTGGGCACCCTGGTCTCACAGAGCGTGCTGAACATCGGCGCGCTGGTGCTGCTGGGCGTCCTCATCGTGTCCTCGACCGACCTCTTCCACTCGAGCTCGGAGCGACTCTTCCTGTTCAGCTTCGCGCCGCTGCTGCTCCTGGTCGCGGTCGTGCTCGCCCCGACCGTCGTCCGCAAGGGCGGCTCCGGCCGGGTGGCGCGCGTGATCGCGACGATCCGCAGCGCCCTGCTCAAGGTGCGAATGGGGCTCGTCGTCTTCCGCGATCCGCGCCGCGGCCCGGCCGCCGCGTTCGCCCAGCTCGGCGCCTGGGCCCTCCAGCTGCTCGCCTGTTACGCGCTGTTCTCGGCGCTCGGGCTCGAGCATGTCGGTATCGGGGCCGCGGCTGCGGTTCTCTTCGCGGTGAACGTCACCGCGGTGATCCCGGCGACGCCGTCGAACATCGGCGTCTTCCAGCTCGCGACGATCAGCGTCCTCACCACGGGCTTCGGCGTCTCGACCGCCGACGCGCTCGCCTACGGCGTGATCCTGCAGGCGGTGGAGATCGCGACCGCGGTCACGCTCGGCCTGCCTGCTCTGGTCCGCGAGGGAGTCACCTGGCAGGACATGCGCCTGCGGGCGCTCTCAGCGGCGCCGGTTCGCCTGCGTCCCGCACGGGGCGACCGAGAACGCCCGCTGAATCCGGCTCCCCGCCTCATCCGCGCCGCTATCCTGTCGTCAGCCATCCAGAGCGGCCGAGGGACCCGGACCTGAGAAGCCGCCGCAACCACCGAACTCCCCGGAGCAAGGCATGGTGCGACAGCCGGGACCGATGGAGGTGAGCATCAGTGTCAGCCAGATCCGATAGCGACAGGGACTTCCTCGCGGCCGTCCGCGAGCGCGTCGTCGTCTTCGACGGCGGCATGGGCGCCACCCTCGAGCAGTTCGATCTGAACAGCGAGGACTACGGCGGGCTCGAGGGCAAATGCCACGAGGCGCTGGTGCTCAATCGCCCCGACGTGATCGAGGGCGTCCACGAGTCGATGGTCGAGGCCGGCGCCGAGGTGGTCGAGACCGACACCTTCCAGGGCTCGCGGCTGAAGCTCGACGAGTGGGGGCTGGGCGAGCACACGCTCGAGATCAACACCAAGGCGGCCGAGATCGCCCGCAAGGCCGTCGGCGATTCGCGCTTCGTCGCCGGCTCGATCGGGCCGACCGGCTTCCTGCCCGCCTCCGACGATCCGACCCTCGGCGCGATCTCGTTCCGCGACCTGGTCGAGGTGTTCGCCGAGCAGGCGCGCGGCCTGGTCGAGGGCGGCGCGGACCTGATCATCATCGAGACGGCGCAGGACATCCTCGAGGTCAAGGCGGCGGTGTTCGGCGCTCGCGAGGCGTTCGCTGCGGCTGGCCGCACGCTGCCGATCCAGACCTCGGTCTCGCTGCTACCGCAGGGCGGCAAGATGCTGCTCGGCACCGACATCGCCGCGGTGCTGACGACGCTCGGCGCGCTCGACGTCGACGTGATCGGCCTCAACTGCTCGACCGGCCCCGAGGACATGCGCGACGCGATCCGCTTTCTCGGCGAGCACTCGCCGCTGCCCGTGCACTGCATCCCGAACGCGGGCCTGCCCCTCCAGGGGCCAGACGGCGAGACGATCTTCCCCGAGACCCCGGAGCAGCTCTCGTCGGTGCTCGGCGAGTTCGTCGAGCGCCATGGCGTCAGCATCGTCGGCGGCTGCTGCGGGACGACCCCGGAGCACGTCGCGGCGATCGCCGAGCGGGTCGACGGCCGCGTTCCGGGCGAGCGCCCCGCCACCCGCCCGCCGCAGGTCAGCTCGATGATGACCGCGACCGACCTGGTCCAGGAGCCGCGCCCGACCCTGGTCGGGGAGCGGGTCAACTCCCAGGGCTCGCGCAAGGCGAAGGAGCTGCTGCTCGCCGACGACTACGACGGCCTCGTCCAGGTGGCCGAGGACCAGGTCGACGGCGGCGCCCACGTGCTCGACGTCTGCGTGGCGCTGACCGAGCGCCAGGACGAGGACGACCAGATGAGCGAGGTGGTCCAGCGGGTCTCGCTGAGCCAGCCGGCGCCGATCCAGGTCGACTCGACCGAGCCCGAGGTGATCGAGGCGGCGCTCGAGCGCATCCCGGGCCGGGCGATCGTCAACTCGATCAACCTCGAGGCCGGCCGCGACAAGGCCGACCGCGTCATCCCGCTGGCAAGGCAGCACGGCGCCGCGCTGATCGCACTGACGATCGACGAGGTCGGGATGGCGAAGACGGCCGAGCGCAAGCTCGAGATCGCGCAGCGCATCAAGGAGATCGCCTGCGACGAGCACGGGCTCGACCCGGAGTTGCTGATCTTCGACGCGCTCACCTTCACGCTCACCACCGGCGACGAGGAGTGGCGTCCGTCGGCGGTCGCGACGATCGACGGGATCCGCGCGATCAAGGAGGGCATCCCCGGCGTGAAGACCTCGCTGGGGGTCTCGAACGTCTCGTTCGGCGTCGGCCAGCCCGCCCGCGCGGTCCTCAACTCGGTCTTCCTGCACCACTGCGTCGAGGCCGGGCTCGACCTCGCGATGGTCAACCCGAACCACATCACGCCGTACTCCGAGATCTCCGAGAACGAGCGCGAGCTCGCCGACGACCTCGTCTACAACCGCCGCGAGGACGCGCTCGAGCGGTTCATCGCCCACTTCGAGTCGAAGGGCGAGGCGGAGGCGGAGGAGGTCGGCGATCCGACCGAGGGCATGGAGCCCGAGGAGGCCCTGCACTGGCACATTCTGCGTCGCAAGAAGGACGGGGTGGAGGAGTGGATCGACCGCTCCGTCGAGAAGATCGGCGCCGTCCCCACTCTGAACCAGGTCCTGCTGCCGGCGATGAAGGAGGTCGGCGACAAGTTCGGCGCCGGCGAGCTGATCCTGCCCTTCGTCCTCCAGTCGGCCGAGGTGATGAAGCGCGCCGTCGCCCAGCTCGAGAACTACCTCGACCGGATCGAGGGCCACACCAAGGGCAAGGTCGTGATCGCAACCGTGTTCGGCGACGTCCACGACATCGGCAAGTCGCTGGTCAACACGATCCTCACCAACAACGGCTACACGGTCGTCGACCTCGGCAAGCAGGTCCCGATCGACACGATCATCGACGCCGCGGTCGAGCACGACGCCGACGCGATCGGCCTCTCGGCGCTGCTCGTCTCGACCTCGAAGCAGATGCCCGCCTGCATCCAGGAGCTGCATTCCCGCGGCCTGGAGTTCCCGGTGCTGATCGGCGGCGCCGCGATCAACCGCGACTTCGGCCGCCGCGCGCTCTACCCGCTCGGCAAGGAGTCCGACGAGGTCTACGAGCCGGGCGTCTTCTACTGCAAGGACGCCTTCGCGGGCCTCGACACCGTCGACGCCCTGGTCGACGAGGCGGCCCGGGAGTCGCTGGTCGGCAAGATCCGCCAGGAGGCACAGGAGTTCCGCGAGAAGCCGGTGGTCGTCGACGACTCGCCGCCGGTCACCGACGACTCGGTCCGCTCGGCGGTCGAGACCGACAACCCGATCCCGTCGCCGCCGTTCTGGGGGGCGCGCGAGGTCGACGTCGACCTCGACGACGTCTACCCGTACCTCGACCGCCACGTGCTCTTCAAGCTGCACTGGGGCGGCCGCGGCAAGAAGGGCGAGGACTGGCGGCGGATCGTCGAGGGCTACGACGGCGACGAGGGCTTCGCGCCGAAGCTCGAGCGGATGTGGCGCGAGCAGGACTACCTGAACCCGCGCGTCCGGCTCGGCTACTTCCCCTGCAACGCGGACGGCAACGAGCTGGTGATCTTCGACCCAGAGGACCACGACCGCGAGATCGAGCGGCTCGTCTTCCCGCGCCAGCCCCAGCACGACCGGATCTGCCTGGCCGACTTCTACCGGCCCGCTCGACAGCGGCGAGACGGGACGTGGTCGCCCTGCAGGCGGTCACGGTCGGCGACCAGGTCACGGAGCGGATCAACGAGCTCGAGCGCGAGGGCGAGTTCGCCGAGCAGCTGTTCACGCACGGGCTTGGCGTGCAGGCGGCCGAGGGGCTGGCCGAGTGGCTGCACGCCGAGATCCGCCGCGGGCTCGAGATCGAGCGCGACCAGGGCCGCCGGTACTCGTGGGGATATCCGGCCTGCCCGGACCAGTCCGAGCACGAGAAGGTCGAGCGCCTGCTCGGGATGTCGGAGATCGGGATCGAGCTCTCGGGCGGCTACGCGCTCGAGCCCGAGCAGTCGACGGCGGCGATCATCGCCCACCACCCGCAGGCGGTCTACTTCGGGATGAAGTCCGGCTTCGTCCCCGCGGAGAAGAAGGGCGACGAGCTGATCGCCGGGACCGACCGCGGCGGCGAGCTGCCGCCCGATGTGGACCCCGAGGGCGATGGGACGATCGAGGCGGAGACCGACGCCCGAGCCGCCGATCCCACCACCGCGTAATCAGCGGCACGGCACGCCGCCGACCGCCGACGGGCTGATTCCGTTGGACTGAATAGCGTTATCCGCCCGTCGGCGTTCGTGGGCCCGTCAGATGTCGCCCTGCAGCGTCGCGAGCACCCGCCGCGTCCCGCCGCGGTTGCGGAACTCGCACAGGTAGATCCCCTGCCAGGTGCCGAGCGCGAGGGCGCCGTCGGCGACCGGCAGGCTCAGCGACGATCCGGTGAGCACCGCCTTCACGTGGGCGGGCATGTCGTCCGGGCCCTCGAGCGTGTGGCGCCAGTAGTCGGCGCCCTCCGGGACCGCCCGGTCGAGCCACCGCTCGAGGTCGCCCAGCACCTCGGGGCTCGCGTTCTCGTTCAGGGCCAGGCCGGCCGAGGTGTGCATCAGGTGCAGATGCAGGAGCCCGACCCGCAGCCCACCCAGCTCCGGCAGCGCCGCCACGATCTCGCGCCCGACGAGGTGGATGCCCCGCGAACGGGGCTCGAACACGATCTCCCGTTGCAGCCACATCGCGGCGCCGTCCTCAGGCGGTCGGCACCCAGCCCGCCGGGAACGCCCCCGCTGGCACCTCGCCCGGGTAATCCGGGAACCAGCGCCGCGCAATCTCCGCTCCCGGGCCGGCCTCGATCAGCGGCACGAGATCGCCGATCGTCAGCAGCACGCGCAGGGTGGCGCCGATCTGCAGGTCCGCCGCGGTCGCCTGCTCGCCGCCGATCACACCGTCGTCGGCGAGTGCGGCGACGTGGTCGAGCTTCGCCGGCAGCCCGGCGAGGTCCTCGGCCAGCCGCTCGGCGGTGATCCCGTGGTACTTCCACGTCGAGTGCACGTAGCGGATCGCGAAGTCGGTCCCGGCCGGGTCGAGGACGCCGGCGCCGCCGTAGGTACCCATCGCCTCGGGCCGGAAGTGCATCGCTCCCCACGGCAGGCGGCGACCGAGGTCCTGAAGCTCCTCGTCGCCCCAGCGCTCGGCCTCGCGCACGGCGTCGGCGCGCTCCCGGGGATAGAGCGATGGCTCCGGTGCGAGCTGCTCGAGGCGCTCGAGGATCGCGCGCGAGCCGTGCACCGGCTGATCGCCCACCAGAAGCCCCGGCACCGTGCGGTTTCCCTCGCCGTAAATCCTCTCCATCTCCGCATTGTGGCTTCCGGCCTGGAGGTCGACGCGCTCGAACTCGAGCCCCTTGATCCGCAGGGCGACGTCGGCGGTCATGCACGGATGGGAGGGGGGCAGGGCGTGGAGGGTGAGCTCCGGCGGGGTCATTCCCGCCAACCTATTCGGCCACGGCCTCGGGCGCCTCCGGGCCGTGGTCGTGCGGCCCGAGGCGCTCGGCCGGGAAGATCGAGAAGCTGCCGATCGCCGTGGCCAGCAACCGGCCGTGCTCGTCGGTTACCTCCGAGCGCAGCACCGCATTGCGGTCGTTGCGGCGGTCGAGGACCGACTCGCAATAGACCTCGCCCTCGCGCGCGGTCCGCAGGTAGTTGATCGAGATGTTGATGGTCGCGATCCGCTCGCCGCTCTCGCGCTTCACCCAGAGCGCCGAGCCCATCGAGTAGTCGACCATCGCGAAGGCGACCGGGCCCGACAGCAGGCCGGCGGCGTTGATCAGCTCCGGGCGCACGGTCAACGCGACCCGGTCGGCCGACTCCCAGCGCAGGCCGAGCCAGCGGGTGAGGCCGTCGATGCCGCCGTCGTTGGTCAGCGGCGCTTGAAGCCGAGGCGGTTCTTGAGCCCGCGGGCGTTGAGGAAGCGTGTAGAGGCGCCGCACGACGCCGCGCTTGCGGGCGCTGTAGGGGAACCAGACCGGCTCCGACTTCGCGGTCGGCAGGCGCGGGATCGTCACCGCCTCGGTGTGGCAGAACCTGCGGATGCCCTGGGCACCGTGGCGGACCCCGATCCCCGAGTTCTTCCAGCCGCCCATCGGCAGCCCG
Organism: uncultured Solirubrobacterales bacterium; assembly: GCA_963828755.1. Taxonomy (GTDB): domain Bacteria; phylum Actinomycetota; class Thermoleophilia; order Solirubrobacterales; family 70-9; genus WHSW01. The sequence goes on from CAWHFY010000015.1 coordinate 97,277, forward strand.
AGGATGTTGTAGTTGACCAGCACGTCGTTGACGTTGCAGTGGCCGGCCTCGATCCGGCGGGCGATCCGCTCGCCCTCTTCGGGGTCGCCGGCGAACACCGACGAGCCGAGCCCGTAGGTGGTGTCGTTCGCGAGTTCGATCGCGTGCTCGACGTCGCGCACCTTCATCACCGGGATCACCGGGCCGAAGGTCTCGTCCCGCATCACCTTCATCGAGTGGTCGACGTCGGCGATCACGGTCGGCTCGTACCAGTCACCCGGCCCGTCCTTGCGCTTGCCCCCGGTCAGGATCCGGGCGCCGGCGGCGCGTGCGTCCTCGACCTGCTCGGAGACGATGTCGACCTGGGCGGGCGAGGTCATCGCCCCGACCTCGGCGGTGTAGCTGTCGCCGTCGGCGCCCTGGCGCAGGGTCTCGACCTTCGCCCGCAGCTTGGTGACGAACTCGTCGTAAATCGGCTCCTCGACGTACACGCGCTCGATCGAGATGCAGATCTGGCCCGAGTTCAGCAGCCCGCCCCAGGCGGTCGCGTTGACGGCGCGCTCGAGGTCGGCGTCGCGGGTGACGATCATCGGGTCCTTGCCCCCGAGCTCGAGGCTGACGGGGGTGAGCGTGTCGGCGGCGCGCTTCATGACGACCTTGCCGGTCCGCTCGGAGCCGGTGAACTGCATGTAGTCGGACTCGTCGACCAGCGCTCCGCCGGTCTCGCCCATGCCGTTGACGACCGCGAGCACGTCAGGGGCGCCGACGTCCTCGCGCCAGGCGCGGACCAGCTCCATCACCGTCAGCGGGGTGATCTCGGATGGCTTGATCACGACCGCGTTGCCGGCCAGCAGGGCCGCGATCGCGTCGCCGAGCGACAGGATCACGGGGAAGTTCCAGGGGCTGATCATGCCCACGACGCCGAACGGGCGGTAGACGATCTTCGCCCGCTTCGCCTTGAGCAGCGGGTTGTGCGGCGAGACGGTCTCGTCGGCGAGGAACTTGGGGCCCTGGTCGCACCAGAAGTTGATCGCCTCGAGCACGTAGAACGCCTCGAGCGTCGCGTCGGCGCGGACCTTGCCGGTCTCCTCCTGCATCAGCGAGTCGACCGCGTCCTGGTTGGCGAGGATCCAGTCGCGAAGGTTCTCGAGCCAGCGACGCCGGCCGCTGAACCCGATCGCCTCCCAGGCCGGCTGGTTGGCGCGCACGCGGGCGACGGTCGCGGCGACCTGCTCGGGGCCGTCGATCGCGAGCTCGCGGATCACCGAGCCGTCGACCGGGCGGTGGACGGCGAAGGTCTCGGGCGCCGCGGCGGGCTCGGCCGCGCCGTTGTCGGTGGTCGCAGTGGCGTCGGGGTGCGTCGCGGACTCCATCGTGTTCGTCCTCCTGGATCTGGCCGCAGCGGGTGCGCTGCGGACAATACTCGCGCGGAGCTAGCGCTGGGCGATCCGGAAGACGGGACCGTCGAGCGAGGCGACGTAGATGCGCCCGCCGCGGCCCTCGCCGAACGAGCTCGGCTGGTCGACGTCGAGGCCGATCGGACCGTCGCTGGCGCCCGGGTTCGATGGATCGAACGAGCGCAGCTGGCCGCCGCAGAAGTCGGCGTACAGATAGCGGCCGGAGAGCGCCCGCAGCGAGGGACCGCGGACGACGTAGCCGCCCGTGACCGCGCAGTTGCTGCCGCTGGAGCTGTACTCGAGCACCGGGGGTCGGTAGTTGGCGGGCGCCCCGCCGCCCTCGAAGTCGTGGGTGCCCTCGAAGATGTCCCAGCCGAAGTTCGACCCGGCGAAGGTTGCCGACGGCCGACGTGGTCGACCTCCTCCCAGCTGTCCTGGCCGACATCGCCGATGTAGATGTCGCCGCCGCGGCTGTCGAACGAGAACCGGTACGGGTTGCGCAGGCCGAGCGCGTAGATCTCGTCCTGGCCCGCGCGCCCGACGAACGGGTTCGAATCGGGGACCGAGTAACCGCCCTTCTTGCGCGGGTCGATGCGCAGCAGCTTGCCCAGCAGGACCTCGGGGTTCTGAGCGTTGCCGTGCGGGTCGCCCGCAGCGCCGCCGTCGCCGGTGCCGAGGTAGAGGAAGCCGTCGCGGCCGAACTGCAGCTGGCCCCCGTTGTGGTTCGGGAACTGCGGGTGCGGCACCTCGATCACCGTGCGGCGCGAGCCGGCATCGGCGCGGGTGGCGACCTTGCGCTTGCGGCGATACCCGTCCACCTCGATGTTGCCGTCCTTGTTGACGTAGTAGACGTAGAAGCGCCGCGTGCGGGCGTACTCGGGGTCGAAGGCGACCGAGAGCAGCCCCTGCTCGCCGCCGTAGAGGACGCGGTCGCTGAGGTCGAGGAAGGCGCGCTTCAGGGTCTTGCCCTCGCGGACCACCCGGATCGTCCCCGGCTGCTCGACGACGAACAGCAGCTTCTTCGCGCCCGGCGCGTCCTCGACGTAGACCGGCGCGTCGAAGCCGCCGACCCGGGCGAGCGTCAGCGCCGCGCCGCGCGCGTCGCCGGAGTCGGCTCCCGAGCTCGCGGCCACGCAGCCGAGCGCCAGCGCGGCAACCGCGAACGCGGTCGCGATCACTCCCCTGCCAGGGCGATGCGTCATCTCGATCAGGCTAGCGCGGCTCACTCGGCGACCAACCTGTACACCGGGCCCTCCAGCGACACCGCGTAGACGTGACCGTCGAGGTCCTCGCCGAACGAGCTCAGCTGCTCCACCCTCAGGCCGAGGTCGCGGTCGTCGGTCGCGGGCCGGTCGGGGACGGCGGGGAAGCTGTGCAGCTCGCCCTCGCAGAAGTCGCCGTACAGGTAGCGGCCGGCCAGCGAGGTCAGCTCCGCGTCGCGGACGACGTAGCCGCCGGTCACCGAGCAGCCTCGATCGCGCCCGTACTCGAAGACCGGCGGGGTCGCGTCCGGCGCCTGCTGGTCTTCGTTGAAGCGCTGGTCGCCCTCGAACGCGGACCAGCCGAAGTTGAGCTGCGGCCCGAGCTGGTCGCCGCGCACCGCGTCGATCTCCTCGAGCGTGTCCTGGCCGACGTCTCCGATCCAGAGGTCGCCCGGTGCGGCGGTCGAAGGAGTATCGCCACGGGTTGCGCAGCCCGAGCGCCGCGAGCTCGAACTCCCCGGGCCGGGCGGGATCGAGTCGCAGCAGCTTGCCGAGCGGCTGCTCCGGATCCTGCGCCGTGCGCTCCGGGTCGCCGGCGCCGCCGCCGTCGCCCATGCCGAGGTACAGGCGTCGCGTCCGGGCCGAAGAGCAGCAGGCCACCGTTGTGGTTGGAGGCGAAGTCGTCGATCTTCAGCAGCTCCTCGGCGCTCTCGGGGTCGGCCATGGCCGGGTCGCCGGCCGACCGCCGGTAAGCGACCGTCCGCGAGTCGCCCTCGGAGTCGGTGTAGTTGACGTAGAAGGCGCCCGAGTCGGCGTACTCGGGGTCGAAGGCGACCGAGAGCAGCCCCTGCTCGCCGCCGCAGGTGACCAGGTCGCCCAGGTCGAGGAAGACGCTCGGCTCGCCGCCGTCGATCGGGACCCGCTGGATCCGGCCGCACTGCTCGACCACGTAGAGGTGGTCGGGGTCGCCGCTCGGCGGCTGGGTGACGTAGACCGGCTGGTCGAAGTCGCCGACTCGGTCGAGCGCGACGCCGCCCTCGCCGTCGCCGACCGCGCCGGAGCCGGCGCCCGGCTTCGCGGTCGCGGTCGTCGACGTCGTCGAGGCGGGCTGGTCGGCGACCGTGGTCACGTCGTCCTCCCCGCAGCCGGCGGCGAGCAGCGCCGCTGACGCCAGTCCCGCAACGATCGCCCGCCGTGCCCGCACCGCCCGGACGGTAGCGAGTCGGGTCCGCGGGCCCTACTGGGTTTCGATCGTGACGTCGCCGTTGTCGTCGACGCCGGCGCGCGGGGGCTTGTCGCTGATCGTGACCACGAACTCGCCCTTCACCGGGCTGCCGTCCTCGCCGACGGCTCGCGCCTTGCCGGTGAGCCCGGCGGCGAGCTCGTAATGGACCGTGTAGGTGCCGCCGACGACCGGGGTGACGCGCCAGACGAGGTCCTTGCTCTCGCCGGACTCGAGCGGGCCGAACGCGAAGGTGTCGGTCTGTGCCGCCGAGGCGCCGCCCGGGGGGGCGGAGTCCAGCTCGGCGATGTCCTCGCCGGGCTCGAGCTGCTTCGGGAAGCCGTTCTCGAGGATCCACACGGGTCGGTTGGGGTTGGAGAGCCCCGGCTGGTCGCTTGCGCACCGAGAACGATCCGCCGCCCTTCTCGTCGCCGGTGTAGATGGTCACCGCGAGGTTCGGCACCGTCTTGTTGCCGGTGTTCTCGATCTCGAGCTGCAGGTCGCGGGTCTGGGCGAGCCGCTGATCGGTCGGGAACTTGGCCGACTGCACGGCGACCGGGAAGTCGCCCTCGGGCTCGTTCGCGTCCTGGCGCTGCTTGTCGCCACCGCACGCGGAGGCGACGATCGCGAGCCCAGCGAGCGCTGCCGCGAGTGGGGCTCGGACCAGGGCACCTCGGAAAGCTGGCAGGCGGCGGTTGCTTATGGCGGTCTCCTCCCCCAAAGCGCGGGGAACATACCATCGCACGCGGTCCCGGCAATCCGCTTCGGCCCGCGGGAGCGTGGCGGGCGGCTCGCAGCGGCGCGCCGACGGTTGTGGGTGGCGGCCAACCACCCCATCGAATAATGTTGTTGCCCTGGCGGCGGGAGAGGTCCGGCTGCCGGAGGAGAACTATGGTCAGATCAGTCGCTGACAGGGCATTCCTGCCCGCCAAGAGCCTGTTCGAGCAGGTCGGGAACATGATGATCCTGACCGGCAAAACGATCACGGCCACGGTCAGGCCGCCCTACCCCTACGGGGGCGAGTTCGTCGGCCAGTTTCTCTTCGTCCTGCAGCTTTCCTGGTTTCCGATGCTGATCAGCACCGTGGCCTTCGGCTTCGGCGCGCCGGGGTTGCAGGCGGCCAACTTCCTGTCCCTGTTCGGCTCGCTCGATCGCCTCGGCGGCTTCTTCATCTTGGCCTCGGTGCGCGAGTTCGCCCCACTGGTGACCTCGGTCGTCGTCGCCGGGGTCGCCGGCACCGCGATCACCGCCGACCTCGGGGCGCGCAAGATCCGCGAGGAGCTCGACGCGCTGCAGGTGCTCGGCGTCGATCCGATCAAGAACCTCGTCGTGCCGCGCTTCTTGGCGTTGATGCTGATCACCGGGCTGCTCGACGTGTACGCGCTGCTCTTCGGGATCGCCGGCGGGCTGTTCGCCGAGATCGCCTACGGCCAGCCGCTCGGAGGGTTCTTCGCGACGCTCTTCAACAACGCCTCGGTCACCGACCTCTGGGGCTCGATCCTCAAGTGCACGATCTTCGGCGCGATCATCGCCGTGGTCTGCTCCTACAAAGGGATGAATGCGTCCGGAGGCGCCGAGGGGGTGGGCCGTGCCGTCAACGAAGCGGTCGTCATCGCCTTCCTGGGGGTGTTCGCGTTCAACTACGTGTTCACCCAAACGCTGCTCGCGACCCATCCAGAGATTTCGGTGATCAAGTGATGCGTCGCTCGCCGTCGCGAGAGGCGACGCGTGAGCGCGAGCGGCGAGCGCCTGATGGGCTGGCTCGCCGTACCTCGCGACTGGCTGGGGAGCCTCGGCGACATCGCCAGGTTCAGCGGCAAGGTCATGGGGATCGTCTACTCGGGCCGCGTCATGCGGTTCTTCGGCGAGGCGCTGCGGCAGGCCGGGATCTTGATCTTGGGTTCGACGATCGTGATCTGGGGGCTGGTCTTCATCCTCGGCCTGCAGTGCGGGATCGAGGGCGCCTACTTCAACCGCTCGGTCGGCGCTCCCGCCTACGCCGGGGTGTTCGCCGCCTGGTGTGACCTGCGCGAGGTGATCCCCTACGGCTTCGGCTACATGATGGCCGCCAAGGTCGGCACCGGGATCGTCGCCGAGCTCGGCGCGATGCGGATCTCAGACGAGGTCGACGCGCTCGAGGTGATGGGGATCAACCCGATGATCTTCCTCTGCGGGACCCGCCTGCTCGGCGCCTGGATCACCCTGCCGTTCATGTACCTGGCGGCGATCGGGGTCGGCTACCTGGCCTCCTACCTGGCGGTGGTCGAGCAGGTCGGCGAGGTCTCCTCGGGCGGCTATTTCCTGGTCTTCTGGATGTTCCAGAACCCGCCCGACCTCTTATTCAGCCTGATCAAGGCGATGTTCATGGCGACCGCGATCGTGCTCGTCGGCTGCTACTACGGTTACACCGCCTCGGGCGGACCGGTCGGCGTCGGCACCGCGACGGCGAAGTCGATGGTCTTGAACATCGTCTTGGTGCACATCATCGGGATGATGGGGACCCTGGTCTTCTGGGGCGCGAACCCGAGGGCGCCGATCGGCGGCTGAGGAGAGAGGAAGGACCGATGGCCGACGAACAGCGTTAGACGGACGATCCGGGTACCGACGAGATGGTCGCCGAGGAGCAGCCCGAGGACGAGCAGCTGACCACCCAGGAGGACGAGCATGAGCGCTTCGCCGAGCAGGCCGGCGGCTCCGAGGCGGGCGTCGAGGATTACGAGGAGCCCGCTCCCGAGCTCGGCAACCTGAACAAGGACTACACGATCCCCGGCGTCGACCCGTCCGAGTCGAACCCGTACCGCTGGCACACCGGCGAGAAGCGCGACCACGGCGGCGAGGACGCGATCGAGATCATCGACGTGGTCAAGCAGTTCGGCCGCACGCGGATCCTCAACGGGCTCAACCTCGGCCTCCCGGACGACCAGATCTCGATGGTGCTCGGTCCTTCCGGCACCGGCAAGTCCGTGCTGATCAAGCACATCGTCGGCCTGCTCTACCCGGACTCGGGCGATGTGCTCGTGCACGGCGAGTCGGTCCCCAGCATGTCCGACGACGAGCTGTTCGAGATGCGCAAGAAGTTCGGCCTGCTGTTCCAGGACGGGGCGCTGTTCGGCTCGATGAACATCTTCGACAACGTCGCCTTCCCGCTGCGCCAGCACACCGACAAGTCGGAGGACGAGATCGGGGAGATCGTCAACCGGCGGCTCGGCGAGGTCGGCCTCTCGGAGGCGACCGAGAAGATGCCCAACGAGCTCTCGGGCGGGATGCGCAAGCGCGCCGGCTTCGCCCGGGCGCTGGTGCTCGACCCGGCGATCGTCATGTTCGACGAGCCCGACTCCGGCCTCGACCCGGTCCGCACCGCGCTGCTGTGCGAGCTGATCCGCGAGGTCCACGAGGAGAACGGCGGCTGCTACATGGTGATCAGCCACGACCTCGGCACCGCGCGCCGGATCGCCGACTTCATCGCCGTGCTCTGGAAGGGCAAGATCGTCGAGTCCGGCCCCTCGGAGGAGCTGTTCAACTCCGACAACGAGTTCGTCAACCAGTTCCTCAACGCGGAGACGCAGGGCCCGCTCGCGATGGATTGAGCGGCCTGGTCGGCGTATGGTCGCTTGCGTCGAAGCAACGAGCCACTGCTACAACGAGCACCGAACGCCTCGGACCGGCGTGGCCGGGCGCACTCGCTCCCTAGTCTTGATCGACGTGCGGGACCTCTTCGCACGGCTCGCGGCATGGTGCGTTGAGCAGCCGATTCCGGTCGTCGTCGCGGTGGTGCTCGTCGCGCTGCTCGGCGCGGTCGCGGCGCTGCGGCTCGAGCCCGACGCCGGCACCGACCAGCTCGTCGACAGCGGCTCAGCCGCCGACCGAGCGACCCAGGACTTCGAGCGCAAGTTCGGCGACGACGCTGTGGTCGTCCTCGTCAAGGGCGATCTCGACCAGCTCGTGCTCACCTCCGACCTCGGCAAGCTGCTGTCGCTCGAGGGCTGCCTCTCGGGCAACGTCGAGGGCGGCAAGGTGTTCACCGACCAGCCGGCCCCGGCCCCGTGTGCGGCGCTCGCCGCGAGCCAGCCGGCCCAGGCGGTGCTCGGCGGCGCGACCTTCCTCAACCAGTCCGCGATCCAGGCGACCAACGTTCTCCAGGGCCAGTCGAAGGCCGCGGTCAAGCAGGCGCGCGCGGCCGCCACGGCGGCGCTCGAGCGCGCCCGCCGCCAGGGCCTCAGCACCGAGCAGCAGCAAGCCGCCGCGAATGCGGCCGCCCAAGAGGTCCTGACCCAGTTCCGGCAGCGGCTACTGCAGCTCTCGGTGCAGTACGGCCAGACCGGGCTGCCGCGCCTCGACGACCCGACCTTCGTCAGCGCGGTCGTCTTCGACCCGGCGCGGCCGGGCGAGCCAAAGCCGCGCTTCTCGATCTTCTGGCCGAGCTCCGACGCCGCGCAGATCCTGATCCGGCTCAAGCCGGACCTGAGCGAGTCGGAGCGCAGCGAGGCGATCGGGCAGATCCGCGACGCGGTCGGCGACGACGCCTTCAAGATCCGCGGCGCCGAGTACGTGGTGAGCGGCGCCCCGGTCGTCGTCGACGGGCTCGCCGACAAGCTCTCCAGCTCGATTCTGACCCTGCTCGCGGCGGCGCTGGTGGTCATGCTGATCACCCTCGCACTGATTCAGCGCCCGCCCGCGCGGCTGTTGCCGCTCGCGGTGGCGCTCGTCGCGGCGGCGATCACCTTCGGCCTGCTGGCGGCGTTCGGCGGCTCCCTGACGATGGCCTCGATCGCGGTCCTGCCGATCCTGATCGGGCTCGCGGTCGACTACGCGATCCAGTTCCAGGCCCGCTTCAACGAGGCACGCGAGCAGGGCTCATCGCCCGCCCGCGCCGCGGTCGAGGCGGCCGCCCGCGGCGGGCCGGTGATCGCGACCGCGGCGTTCGCGACCACGGCCGGCTTCCTCGTCCTGCTGCTGTCGCCGATCCCGATGATCCGCGGCTTCGGCCTGCTGCTGGTGGTCGGGGTGGTGGTATCACTGGCGGTCGCGCTGACGGCCGGCCTGGCGGTGCTGTCGCTGACGCCCAGGGATCGAGGCCGCTCGCCGCTCGCCGCTCGCCGCTCGAGGTCCGCGCGGGAGCCGGGGAGGCTGGCGAAGATCGGCGAGGCGAGAGCGGCCGTCGCGGGTCGGATCCGTGCGCTCGGGCGCCGGGCGCTCGCGGTCTCGGTCGCCTTCCCCGGCCGGGTGCTCGCGATCGGGCTCGTGATCGCCATCGCCGGGTGGGCGGTCGGCACCAAGGCGGAGGTGATCTCCGACCTGCGCGAGCTCGTCCCGAGCGACCTGCCCGAGCTGCGCAACGTCGACGAGCTCCAGAACGCGACCGGCGTCTCGGGCGAGGTGGAGGTCGCGGTCCGCGCCGACGACCTCGACGATCCCGCGGTGGTCGGCTGGATGCGCGGGTTCAAGCAGCGGGTGCTCGACGATGCGGGCTACGCCGACGACTCGACCCCGTGCGTCGATCAGGAGACGAGCCTGTGCCCGTACGTCGCGCTCCCCGACCTCTTCGGCACCGAGACCCCCGACAGCCGCGAGCGAGTCCAGGGCGTCCTCAGCCTGTTGCCGCAGTACTTCCTCGCCGCCTTCGTCAACCGCGACGGCCCCGACTCCACGGCCGGCACCGCGGTGATCCCGTTCGGGATCAAGGTGATGCCGTTCGACGAGCAGAAGGAGCTGATCGACTCGATCCGCGCCCAGATCGACCCGCCGGGGACCGACAACGACCCGCCGCCCGGGGTCACGGCCGAGGTCGTCGGGCTGCCGGTGCTCGCGGCCGACGCGAACTCGGCCCTGTCGTCGAACCGCTACCTGCTGACGCTCGCGGGGCTCGCCGCCGTCGCGCTCGCCCTGCTCGCCGTCTATCGCTCGCTGCGACGGGCGCTGATCCCGCTGATCCCGATCGTGCTCGCGACCGGGTGGGCGGCGCTCGGACTGGCGATCGCCGGGGTGGCACTGAACCCGATGTCGGCGACGCTCGGGGCGCTGGTGATCGCGATCGCGACCGAGTTCAGCGTCCTGCTCGCGGCCCGCTACGAGGAGGAGCGAACGCCGGGCGTCGCGATCGGCGAGGCGCTGCGGCGCGCCTACTCGCGAACCGGGATGGCGGTGCTCGCATCCGGGGTGACCGCGATCGCCGGCTTCGCGGTGCTCGCGGCTACCGACATCCGGATGCTGCGCGACTTCGGCCTCGTCACGGTGCTCGACCTCGGGGTGGCGCTGCTCGGTGTGCTCGTCCTGCTGCCGGCGGCGCTGGTCTGGGCCGAGACCCGGCTCGCGCCGCGCGAGGCGTCGTCGCCGGCGTCCCGGCCGCTCGCGCGCGGCCGCGCCCTGCTGCGAGGCGGCAGGTCATAGGGTCGTACGCGATCCCGTGGCGAGCGATCCCAAAGAGCACTCAGCAGGCCAAGAAGCCCGGCAGCCGGTACTCGCTGTGGGTCGGGGTCGCGTTCCTGATTCTGATCGTGGTCGCGACCGTGAACACGCTGAAGACCCGCGACGACGGGATCCTCGGTGCGACGGCCACCGAGGCCGGCGAGTCGATGCCTGAGTTCGCGCTACCCGAGCTACTCGGCAGCAACGAAGGCGACGCCAACATCTACCAGGACGACTGCCGAACCGGAGCCAACCCCTGCCCGGACGACGACCGCCGGACGCCGGCCTGCGAGGTCGACCTGCCGGAGGTGATCCGGGTCTGCGACCTGTTCGACAAGCCGCTGGTGATCTCGTTCTGGTTCACCCGCGGCGCCGACTGCCTGCCCACCCAGGATCTGATCGACGAGGTCTCGCGCCGGTACGCCGGGCGGGTCAACTTCCTCTCGGTCAACGTCCACGACGACCACGACGATGCCGCGGAGATCGCCCGCGAGCACGACTGGCGGATCCCGGTCGGCTGGGACGCCGACGGCGCTGTGTCGAACCTCTACCGGGTCGGCGGCTGTCCGACGGTCGCCTTCGGCTACCCAGGCGGCCTGCTGCGCGAGGCCGTGATCGGAAGCGAGGCGCTCTCCGAGGAGAAGCTGACCGCCGACCTCGACTCGCTGCTGCGCGAGTCCGAGCGGCGCGCGGAGCTGTCGCGATGAGCGAGCCCGCCGAGGCCGAGCCGCAACGCGGCTGGATGGCCGCTGAGCTCGCGCGAGGAGTTCCCCGGCCTCGCGCTGCTCGAGCTCACGGTCGAGCGCGGCTCGGGGCGCTCCGGGCGCGAGGTCAAGGAGCGCCTGCGGGTGCTCTCGGACCGCTTCGCCGGCGCCCAGGCGGTCAACCTTCGCCAGCAGCCGATCCCGTGGGCCTATCGGGTCTTCTATCGCCACATCGGGCTCGACCCGGACGAGCAGCTGACCCAGGTCGAGGAGCTTGCTCTGGAGCGGATGAAGCAGGGCGCCTTTCGCAGCGACAACCTGCTCGACGACGCGCTCACGATTGCGACCATCGAGTCCGGGGTCGCGATGCGCGCCTTCGACGCCGATCGGGTCACCGGGCCGCTCGGGATCCGGCTCAGCGCGCCAGGCGAGGAGTTGGAGGGCCGTCCCGGCGAGCTCCCGGAGGGCACCCTGGTGATCGCCGACGCCGAGCGCCCGCTGGCGCTGCTGTTCGGCGCCCTGGCGGCCGGCCGGGGGGTGACCTCGAAGACGAAGCGCACGACCCTGGTCGCGATCGGGGTCAGCGGCGTGCCGGCGATCGCGGTCGAGGAGGCGCTCTGGCTGGCCGCCGGGGTCATGCGCGGGTAGAATCGGCGCCGTAGGCGACGGGCGGAAGGAGAGCCTTGCCCGAACTGCTCGAGCACCTCGATCCCATCACCCCGCTGCCGGGGATCGCAGCGCCGACCGAGGACGCCAAGCGCCGCGCCCGAGACGACCTTCGCCGCCAGATCGCGCGGCTCGAGCGCGAGCTCGGCGAGCTGTTCGCGTCCGCCTTCCCGCGCCGCGATATCGATTGGGGGATCGGCGCCGTCGGCGGCCCGCGGGTCCTGACGACCGGCGAGCTCGAGCGGATCCGAGATGCACTGTCGCTGCGGTTGCGCGACGCGCGGGCCGAGCTCGGCCGACGCGCCGACGTCGAGGAGGCGAACCGGGGCCTGCTCGAGCGAATGATCGCCGCGCCCGATCGGCACCGCTGGGTGATCGTCTCCAACCAGGACATCGGCGAGCCCGGTTGCCGGCATTGGCACGCGCGCCCGCGCTGGGGGCTGCTCGGAATGCTGATGGGCTGGTGGCGAATCCGGCTCTCCTCCGGTTGTCCCTTAGCGAAGGGGCTGCGGCCCCCGGCGCCGAGCGGCGCGCGCTGAGCATCTAGTGGCGAAGAAGCGACGCAAGCAGCGTCCGCGGCGGCAGGCAGCCGAGCGCCCGCCCGCGGCCGGCGCGGCGAGCAAGACGGCGCCGAAGCCGGTCCGCAAGCCGATCGAGGAGGAGCGCCCCGAGGCGCCGTGGGCGCCGTTCCCGCTGGTCGAGCTGCTGGTCCTGGTCGGGCTCGCGATGATCGTCGCCGCCTTCTTCACGGACGGGCGGACGAGTACCGCGCTGCTCGTGGTCGGGCTCTCGCTCGGCTCGCTCGCCGGGCTCGAGCTCTCGATCCGCGAGCACTTCGGCGGCTATCGCTCGCACACGAGCCTGCTCGCCGGGGCCGCCGGCGTCGCGGTGATCGGCTTCCTGTTCTACGCTCGTCCCGGACGCGCTGCCGCCGGCCGGTCGCGTGATTGCGGGGATCGCGGTCGGGCTGATCGCTGCCGCGCTGCTCGCGCGCGCCTTCCGGGCGCGCTCCGGGCGCCTCGTCAAGCTGCGCTAGCGGCGGGGTAACCTGCGCAGACGATGCTGGCCCGGATCAGAGAGATCATGGGCGGTCCCGCCAGCGCGGCGCTCGTCCTCTTGATGCTCGCCGGCTGCCTGCTCCTCTGGGTCGGGGTCCCGATCGGCTGGCTGTGGATCGGATCCCAGGTTCAGAGCACGTCGACGCTGGGCACCGCGCTGATGGTGACGATGTTCGGGACGCTCGTCTCGATCGTGATCTTGGTGTTCATCCTCGGTCGCCTCAACCGCTGGCACGCAGAGCTCAACGAGCGCCGCGACCGGCCGCTGCGCTCTTCGGCGCTCGAGGTGATCCTGGTCTCCTCGGCCGGCTTGGCAGTCGTCGGCTTCGGGATCTGGTTCTTCGGCTTCGCCGGCGCCAGCCCGGTGCCGCTCAACATCGGCTTCTAGCGATCGCGCCGCAATGGCGGCGGGGCGGGCGCTGAGCGCCCGCCCCTTTGACGATCTGTCAAACCCCCCTGTGGCGGCTAGCTCGCGTACAACGGACGCTTCGCCTCGAGCTCGGCTGCAAGCAGCTCGCGCTGGCGGCTGGTCAGCCGGTTGAGCTCGCGGTTCTCGTTCACGGCGATCGAGAACAGGAACTTCCGGGCGCGGGTCCGACCCCACCGGCGTTGGCTGCGCAGCAGCTCACCGATGGACATCGACTCGGCCTCCCAGGGGCACTCTCGGACGATCTCCGCCGCGTCGACGGCTCCGGTCGCGATCGCGCGCTTCAGCGAGGCTCGCGCCAGCCGTACCCGGTTGGCGTGTGCGAGCGCCTGCATATGCTGCGGCATCGCGGCAGGGGCTAGGGTCGAGGCAGCTTCCATTCTCACTCCTCCTCTGAGTGGTTCGTGCGGTTAGCGGGGTTGTCGGGCGTCGTCGCTCCGGGCGGGCGAGGGGCCCGCTCTGAGGTCACGGCCGGGACAAAACTCTCTCCGATTCTGTCCCGTCCGCTCCCTGCCCCGGGGTGCGTACGGCGCGAGACGGAACCTAGAAATCTCGCACCCCCGCGTCAACCGCCTACCCGCTTGGGCGGTAACAGTTCTTTCGCTACGAGCATGCTTTTCGTTCACAAATCGGGCTTGTTCGGAATTGGACAAGACGAATCTCCCCCGGTGGGGGGATTGCACAACGCCAAAATCGCGAGACCGCCGTTGGCCGCTCACCGCTCGCGGTCGACGAGCTCGGCCAACTCCTTGCGCCGAGTTTCACCTGAACCACCTCAGGGGTGGTCAGATGAATCTCGGTGGGAGTTAGGAGGCGCGGGGGAGGTCCGGGAAATCGGCGATCGTCCGCTCGATGATCGCCAGCGCGCGGTCGAGGTGCTCGCGCTCGTGGGTCGCCATCAGCGAGGTGCGCAGCAGCGCGCCGCCGGGCGGGACCGCCGGGTGCACGGCGACGTTGGTGTAGACGCCGGCGTCGAACAGCGCCTTCCACAGCAGCGCCGCCTGGTAGTCCTGGCCGACGACGACCGGGACGACCGGGGTGGTCGCCTCGCTGCCGTCGGGCAGCGTCCCGGGCTCGACCACCATCAGCCCGAGGTCCTCGAAGCCGCGGCGCAGGTAGCGCGCGTTGTCGAGCAGCTTCGCCATCAGCTCGCCGCCCTCGGCGCGGATCACGCGCAGCGCCCCGAGCGCCGCTCCGACCGCGGCCGGGACCGCCGCGGCGGTGAAGATGAACGGGCGCGAGGCGAAGCGCAGGTACTCGATCACCTCGGCGGGGCCGGCGATGAAGCCGCCGCAGGACGCGAGGCTCTTCGAGAAGGTGCCCATCCGCAGGTCGACCTCGGACTCGAGCCCGAACAGCTCGCTGGCGCCGGCGCCGCGCTCGCCGAGCACCCCAACCGCGTGCGCCTCGTCGACCATCAGCCGCGCCCCGTAGCGCTGGCAGAGCTCGACGATCGCCGGCAGGTCGCAGAGATCGCCCTCCATCGAGAAGACGCCGTCGACGATCACCAGCACCCCGCCGCCGTCCCCGGCGGCGCGCTCGAGCATCCGCTCCAGCTTCGCCATCTGGTTGTGGCGAAACGGGCGCAGCTTCGCGCCGGAGAGCATGCAGCCGTCGAGGATCGAGGCGTGGTCCGCGGAGTCGCAGATCACCGTGTCGCCGGGGCCGAGGATCGTTCCGATGCAGCCGACGTTGGCCTGATGACCGGTGGTGAAGACGATCGCCTCCTCGACCTCCATCCACTCGGCCAGCTCGCGCTCGAGGTCGAGGTGCAGCGGCGTCGTCCCGTTCAGCAGCCGCGAGCCGGTGAGCCCGGTTCCGTAGGTCTCGAGCGCGTCGCGGGCCGCCTGCTTGACCCTGGGATCCCCGGTGAGGCCGAGGTAGTTGTTGGAGCCGAGCATGATCGTCTCGCGCCCCTCCATCTCGACCACCGGGCCCGCCTCCGAGGTGAGGACGCGGAAATACGGCAGCAGGTCGCCCTGCTTGGCGATCTCGAGCAGCTCGAGCCGGTCGTGGGTGCGCGCCTTCTCGAACACGTCGACCGGCGCGCGGGCGGTCTCGGACATTCGCACAAGTGTAGGTTGCGCCGCGTGACGGAACCAACGATCCGACCCGTCTCGGGCAAGCGTGACCTGAAGGCCTTCATCGAGCTCCCGTACCGGCTGCGGGCGGGCGACCCGGAGTGGGTGCCGCCGCTGCGCTTCGAGCGCCGCCAGTTTCTGGACCGGCGCAAGAACCCCTGGTTCGAGCACGCTGAGGCCGAGCTGATGCTCTGCGAGCGCGGTGGCGAGGTCGTCGGGCGGGTCTCCGCGCACATCGACCACCGCTGGGACGAGTTCCAGGGCGGCAACGACGGCATGTTCGGCTTCTTCGATGCCGAGGACGATCCGGAGGTTGTCGCCGCGCTGATCGACGCCGCCAGCGGCTGGCTGCGCGAACGCGGCCGCGAGCGGATGCTCGGCCCGATGGACTTCACGATGAACGACGAGTGCGGGATCCTGATCGAAGGCTTCGACCAGCCGTCGATGATCCTCGAGCCCTGGCATCCGCCGTACTACCAGCAGCAACTCGAGGCGCAGGGCCTCGGCAAGGCGATCGACCTGCTGATGTGGGAGCTGTGGTTCGGCGAGCTCAAGGAGGGCACCCAGATGCACCCGCTCATCCACGCCGCCGCCGCCAAGTCGCGGGAGGAGGGGGTCGTGCTGCGGCCGATGCGCAAGGCCCAGATGGCGGCCGAGGTGAGCCGGTTCATGGAGGTCTACAACGAGGCCTGGGGCGACAACTGGGGCTTCGTCCCGATCACCGAGGCCGAGGTCGAGTTCCAGGCCAAGAACCTGAAGCCGGTGCTCGACGAGAACTGGGCGATGATCGCCGAGCGCGACGGCGAGGTGATCGGCGCCGCCCTCACCCTGCCCGACGTCGAGCAGGCCTTGGCGAAGATGAACGGCCGCGTGCTGCCATTCGGCTGGATCCACTTCCTGCGCCGCAAGCGCTACATCGACCGCCTGCGGGTCTTCGCGCTCGGGGTCAAGCACGACTACCAGCACCTCGGCGTCGCCGCGGCCCTCTACGAGCGCCACGTGCAGACGGCGGCCGCGGTCGGCCCGCGCGGCGGCCACATGGGCTGGATCCTCGAGACCAACGACCCGATGAACCGGGCGATGGAGGGGATGGGCGGCCGCGTGGTCCAGCGTTACCGGATCTACGAGCGCAGCCTCGGCTGAGCCTCCGCTTGACGAGGGCTTAGAGTAGGTAGGGGATGAGGGAAGAGCTGTTGGAGACCGAGGCGATCGAGATGCCCGACGTCGAGGGCGAGACCGACGAGCCCACCGCGCGGCCGCTGCCGGCGACCGTCGATCATGGCGCCGAGGTCTCGGCTTGGAAGGCGGAGGCGCGCACCGCTGCGATCGCCGCCGCCGGCGGAATCGTCGCCGGGGCCGCCACGGTCGCGCTCGCGCGCGCCACCCGCGGCGGGTCCAGCAAGCGGCCGGCGAAGCGCGCCAGGGCCAAGGAGCGCCCGGTCAAGGTGGTCGCGAGCCGCTCGTTCATGGTCGACGTCCACCTGCTGGACCGCTGAGCGTGGCTGCGGCCGATGGTCGCGGCCAACGGCCGCTCGAGGTCGAGGTGCGCCCGCCGTGGCCGTACCGGCTTCGCAACCGCCTCGGCGGTGACGGCGTCGCCCGGCGCCGCGCCTCGGTCGTCTCGAGGCTGCTCGCCACGCCCGGCGGGCGGGTGGTCGTCCACGTCTGGCAGCCGGCCGGCGACCGGGTCGTGTTCCGAGCCGGCGCCGCCGACCGCGAGAATCCGGCCCCGCCGGAGTCGGTCGAGCTCGCGATCGAGCGGATGCGCTTCGCGCTCGCCGTCGACGAGGACCTGACCGAGTTCGCCCGCACCTTCCGCGGCGACCCGCTGATCGGCGAGATCATCCACCACCGGCCATGGCTGCGGCCGAAGCGGCGCCCCTGGGCCTGGGAGGCGCTCGCCTGGGCGGTGACCGAGCAGCTGATCGAGTCCAGCCGAGCGGCCGAGATCCAGCGCCGCGTCGTGCGCCGCTGGGGCGGCAAACTGATGCCGCCCGCCTCGTCCGCCGCGCGATCCGGGGGCGGCCGCGTCGAACGCGGCGTGGCTTGGTCCCGGTCCGCTCAGGGATGTCCCCTCCGCCGAGGTGATCGCCGGCGTCGCCCCGGCCGAGCTCGCCGCGATGGACCTGGCCCCCGCGCGCGCCGTCGCGCTCATCAAGTGCGCCCGCGAGATCGCCCGCGGCCGCGTCGACCCCGGCGATCCCGCCGATGACCCCCGCCTGCGACGGATCTCCGGGATCGGGCCGTGGACGCTTCAGGTGCTCGGCCTCAACGGCCGCGGCGAACCCGACTCGCTGCCCGCCGGCGACCTCGCGTACGTGAAGCTGGTCGGCTCGCTCGTCGGGCTCGGGCGCCGCGCGACGGTCGAGGAGGTCGAGGAGTACTTCGCGCCCTACGCGCCGTTTCGCGGGCTGGCCGGCTCGTTCGCGCTCGCCCGCTGGCACGGCTCGGTCGCCGCGGGGCCACCGCTGCGCCTCGCCGCCTGAGCGGCCGAGCGCGCCGTCGCTAGTCCGGCACCCGGCCTGGCAGCAGGTCGTCGGTGAACATCTCAGCGGCCGTCGGCCGGGTCGAGATCAAGCCGCGGTCGGCGAAGAAGCCGGCGAACCGCTCCCACTCGCGCGCGTCCATGTAACCGAACGGGTGCGGGCCCCGTTGGGCGAGCAGCGGCAGGGTCCGGTCGACCTCGGCGCGGGTCAGCTTCGGCTCGAGGCCGTCGCCGGCGTCGAGGATCGCCTCGGTCGCGGCCTGCGGGTCGCGCACGGCGGCGCGGGTGCCGCGCTCGAGCGCCGCGATGAACAGGCGGATGGGCTCCGGGTCGTCGGCGACGCGGTCGGTCGAGGCGACCAGGACGAGCTCGTCGTAGGTCGGGATCCCGAGTTGGTCGACCGGGACGACCCGCGGGTGCAGGCCGCGCTGCGCCAGGTCGACGCCCTCGACGTTGAGAAAGCCACCGAGCATCGCGTCGGCGCTGCCCGAGAGCACCGCCGGCAGCAGGTTCAGCCCGACGTCCTGCTGCGAGACGTCGTCGGGGTTGACCCCGGCGCGCTCGACGATCGCGTCCAGATAATCGGCCTGGTACGGGATCCCGGCGGTCGCGACCGTCTTGCCGGCGAGGTCGGCGGGATCCGCGATCCCGGCCTTCGGCAGCGAGATCAGCGAGGTCAGCGGCTGCGGGACCAGCGCCGCGACCGCGGTCACCGGGAGGCCCTGGTCCTGGGCGAGCAGGACCTCGGGCTCGTAGGAGATCGCGAGGTCGGCGCGCCCGGCGGCGACCTGGCGGATCGGCGCGGACGGGTCGGAGGGGACGGCAGGATCGACTTCGAGGCCGGCCTCGTCGAAGTAGCCGCGCTCGAGCGCCGTATAGATCCCGGCGTGGTCGGGGTTGACGTAGAAGTCGAGCGCGAGGGCGATCGGCTCCGAGTCGCCGCCGGTGCGCTCCTGCTTCTCGCCGCAGCCGGCGGCGAGCAGCGCGATGCCGAGCACCGCAACGGCGAGCGCGAGGCGGCGGGTCACGACGCCCTCCGGGCGCGCGGACCCCACCAGGCGAGCCGGCGCTCGGCCAGCGCCAGGCCGCCGAACAGCGCCATCGCCAGCACCGAGAGGACGAAGACCGCGGCGAACACACGCGCCGTCTGCAGCTGGCCCTGGGCGACCAGGATCAGGTGGCCGAGGCCCTCGTCGGCGCCCGACCACTCGCCGAACACGGCGCCGATCACCGAGATCGCGGCCGCGATCTTCGCCCCGCTGATCAGGAACGGCAGCGCGGACGGGATCTCGACCCGGGTCAGGGTGCGCGATCGGCTCGCGTCGAGGGTCCGCATCATGCGCGGCAGCTCGGGGTCGACCGAGCGCAGGCCGTCCAGGGTGTTGACGGTGATCGGGAAGAAGCAGACGAGCGCGATGATCGCCAACTTGGGGCCGATCCCGAACCCGAGCCAGACGACCAGGATCGGGGCGATCGCGATCACCGGGACGGTCTGAGAGGCGACCAGCAGGGGGTAGACGGCGCGCCGGAGCGTGTCGGAGAGGTGCAGGGCGATCGCGAACGCGAAGCCGAGCACGACGGCGATCGCGAACCCGAGCAGGACCTCCTGGATCGTGACCCAGGCGTCGGTCGCGAGCAGCTCGCGGTCGTCCCACAGCGACTGCGCGACGTCCGTTGGCGCCGGGATCAGGAACGGCTTGATGTCGAGCGCGTCCGCGATCAGGTCCCAGCGCGCCGCCAGCTCCCAGAGGCCGAGCAGGGCCACGATCACCGCCGCCGGCAGCAGCGCGCGCTTCATCGCGAGCCCTCCGCGAGCGCCTCGAGCGCCCGTTCGCGCGACGCGGTGAATTCGGCCGAGGTGACCGCCTCGCGCCGCGGCGTCGAGCGCGGCCGCGGGGCCGCGACCGCCGCCATCGCCCGCGCGGGCCTGGCGCTCAGGACAACGACCCGGTCGCACAGGTAGAGCGCCTCCTCGACATCGTGGGTGACGAGGATCGCCGCGGCGGGCTCGGCGGCCAGCGCCCCGGCGAGCCACTCCTGCATCTCGGCGCGCGAGATCGCGTCGAGCGAGGCGAACGGTTCGTCCAGCAGCAGCACCGGCTTGCGGGCGAGCAGGGTGCGCAGGAACGCGACCCGCTGGCGCATTCCGCCGGACAGCTCGGCCGGACGCGCGCGCTCGAAGCCGGCGAGCCCGAAGCGCTCGAACAGCGGCGCCGCCTCCGCGCGTGCGTCGGCGCGCGACGCGCCGCGGTTGCGCGGTGCCAGCGCAGCGTTGTCGATCGCGCTCAGCCAGGGCAGCAGCAGGTCGCGCTGAGGCATGTAGACGCAGCGGGCGAGCCGGGCCTCGGTGGCCGCCTCGCCGTCGACCTCGATCGAGCCCGACTGCGGCTCGAGCAGCCCGGCGATCAGCTCGAGGAGGGTCGACTTGCCGCACCCGGACGGCCCGACGACGCCGACCAGCTCCGTGGCGCCGACCTCGAGCTCGAGCCCGGCGAGCACCTCGAGCTCGCCGAAGCGGTGGCCGAGGTCGGTGATCGCGACCGCCGACCGCTCCCTTGAAACTGTTCGAGGCTCCTCGTTCGGAGCCTCAGTTGCAGTTGCCATGCTCCCTCCGCGCGCATTACCGCACAGGTTCTAAGGGTCGGCGCCGGGTGGTTTCGGGGCGCCATCTCAGCCCGCTTTCCCGCGAGCACCCCTGTCTTGGTACGCGGGCGGAGTTTACCCTTGGCCGGCTCAGTTGAACCCGGGAGAGAGTGACAACCCCGGCCTGCGCCCGCAGAGCTACCGCGACGAGCGACCGGCGGAAGCGTTCGCCTCGACCCACGAGTGGGCCCGCGCGCACGGACCGGCCTGGACCTACTCGGCGGTCCGGATCGTGCTCACCCCGCCGACCCTGCTGATCTTCCGCTGTCGCGCCCACAACGCCGAGCGCGTGCCCGCCCGCGGCCCGGTGATCATCGCCCCGAACCACTTCTCGAACTTCGACCACTTCTTCGTCGGCGTCAACCTGCGCCGGAAGATCCGCTTCATGACCAAGTCGCAGTACTTCGGCGAGGGCTCGAACCGCGCGCTCTCGTACCTGTTCCGGACCGCCGGGCACTTCCCGGTGCGCCGCGGCTACGACGACCGGGAGGCCTTCGTGACCGCCCACTCGATCCTCGACCGCGGCGGGTGCGTCGGCATCTACGCCGAGGGCGGGCGCTCACGAACCGGCGAGCTCGGCGAGCCGCGCCGCGGGGTCGGCAAGCTCGCGCTCGAGTCGGGCGCGCCGGTGGTCCCGGTCGCAATCCGCGGCTCGAGCGCGGTGCGCGAGTGGAAGCGGGGGCGGTTTCCGAAGGTGACCGTGCACTTCGGCGAGCCCCTGACCCTCGAGCGCGTCGCCGAGCCCGACCGCGAGGCCCAGCAGGAGGCCTCGGAGCGGATCTTCGCCCGTGTCCGCGCCCTTTACGGGGACGGCTCGCCCGCATGAGCCGACGTGGCCGTGCGCCGAGCGGCGGGTCCGGGCGAGGGGTCCGCGGACGTCGCCAGCGATGGCGCGCTCAGGCCGAGGATTGAGGCTGATGGCGCTGGCTCCGGAGTGTCCGCTCGCCCCTCACCCGGACCCGCGCCGCCTCTCATCGGTTCAACGCACCGCCGTGGCTATGCCTCGACCGGCCGGCCGCCGGCGATCACGTCCACGAAGTTCTCGAGGTGCTTGGTCGTCCAGCACTCGAAGGCGGCGTCGCAGTGGCGCTCGTAGGCGGCCATCACCGAGTCGCCGTAGTTCCAGTACAGGCGTGGCTCGGGATTGAGCCAGAAGGTGCGCCCGGCCCGCTCGGAGATCCGCGAGAAGACCTCGGCGTGCGGCTCGCGGCCGTTGGTCCGCGCGTCGCCGAGCACGATCACGGTCGCGCGGGGGTCGAGGTCCTCCGAGATCTCCTCGTAGAACTCGAGCCAGACGCGGCCGTAGTCGGTGTAGCCCGAGACGTCGGCGACGCCGCCCTCCTGGCTGATCTTGCGCGAGATCTCGCGGAAGTCGCGCTCGCGCTCGAACACGTCAGTGACCTCGGAGATCCGCTCGATGAAGACGAAGCTCCGCAGCTTGCGAAACGAGTCGTGCAGGGCGTGCAGGACCGAGAGGAAGAAGACGCTCGCCGAGGTGACCGAGGTCGAGACGTCGCAAAGCACGTAGATCTCGGGCCGCCGCGGCCGCCGGTGGCGGTAGCGCAGCCGCATCGGCACGCCGCCGGTCTCCAACGAGGCGCGCATCGTCCGCCGCATGTCGACGACCGACGCGCGCTGGCGCCCGCGCTGCTCCTGGCCGAGCGTCGCCAGGCGCCGCTTGAGCTGTGCGACCGCCCGGTGCACGGCGGCGAGGTCCTGGGTCGGGCTGGTCGGCAGCGCCCGATCGAGCTCGGCGAGCGGCCGCGAGGGCGGCATCTTCTCGGTGCGCTCGATCAGCGCCCGCTCGAGCTCGCGGCGCAGGTGGCGCTCGAACTCCTGGATCTGCTCGCGCTCGAGCTGGATCGCGTCCGGGTCGTTCTCGCGGTTGCCGGCCTGGAGGCCGAGCGTGCGGCGGATCCGCTGCACATCGACCCCGACCACGCCCGAGCCCTCGCCCTGGCGCCCGAAGGCGGCGATCGCGAGCCGCGCCGCATCGCGCATCTCGCCGTCCGAGCCGTCGGCGATCGCCTGGCGAATCGCCTCGCGTAGCTGGTCGAGATCGAGCCGCTCGCCACCCTCGTAGCGGCGGTCCTCGCGGACGTCGCGGTCGAGCGCCTCGGCTTCGGCGGCGCGGAAGAAGAAGCGGTCGAAGAGCAGCTCGAAGATGCGGCGGTCCTCCTGGGATTTGGCGATCGTCGCCGCGAGCGTCTCGCGGAAGTCGTCGGGTTCGATCCAGGGCACCACCCCGAGCGCCTCGAACGCATCGAGCAGCTCGGCGGTCCCGACCGCGACCCCCTCGCCGCGCAGCTCCTCGCAGAAGGCGAGGATGTGGGGGGCGAGGCCGGACGGCTCGTTGTCCGTTGTCCGTTGTTCGTCGTTCGAATTCACGAGCAACGAACAACGAAGAGCGCCGAAGGCGCGTACGCACAACTCATCCAGCCGCTTCCTTCCCAACCTGCGGCGCGCTTTGCGGCGCGCCCAGCTGCACTCCGACCCGCTCGGCGACCAGATCGATGTCGGTTCGGTGCTTGACGATGATGCTCATCGTGCGCTCGAACACGTCGCGGTCGATGTCGTCGGCGCCCAGCAGCAGCAGCGCGCGCGCCCAGTCGATCGACTCGGCGATCGACGGTGGCTTCTTGAGGTCGAGCTGGCGGACCATGTGGATCACCTCGACCAGGCGGCGGCCCAGGCGCTCGCTCAGGTCGGGCGCGTGCAGGCGGACGATCTCCATTTCGCGCTCGACGTCCGGGTAGTCGAGCCAGAGGTAGAGGCAGCGTCGCTTGAGCGCCTCGGTCAGCTCGCGGGAGTTGTTGGAGGTGAGCACGACGATCGGGTGGGTGCGGGCCTCGATCACGCCGAGCTCGGGGATCGAGATCTGAAAGTCGGAGAGGACCTCGAGCAGCATCGCCTCGAACTCCTGGTCGGTCTTGTCGATCTCGTCGATCAGCAGGACGACCGGGTCGGTCGCGGCGATCGCCTGCAGCAGCGGCCTCGTGAGCAGGAACTCCTCGCCGAAGATCAGCCCGGCGACATCCTCGGCCCCGCGGCCGGCGAGGTCTGGGGCGTCCTCGAGCACCGCGTTCGCCTGGATGTGGAGGAGTTGCTTGCGGTAGTTCCACTCATACAGCGCCTTCGCCTCGTCGAGGCCCTCGTAGCACTGCAGGCGGATCAGGTCGCGGCCGCTGGCGCGGCTGAGCGCCTTCGCGAGCTCGGTCTTGCCGACCCCGGCCGGGCCCTCGACGAGGACCGGCTTGCCGAGCGTCTGGGCGAGGTAGGAGACCAGCGCCGCGGGCTCGTCGGCCAGGTAGCCGACCCGGCCGAGCGCGTCCTTGACCTCGTTGACCGATGCGGGGGCATCGCTTGGCGCCATCGGGCGCGATGATAGGGACAATGCACCCGATGCCCCCGGCGCCCGAGCTGCTCGCGATCGCCCGCAACCTCTCCGACCTGGCCCCGTACGTCGGCGTGCTCGCGCTCGGCTTTCTGATCGGGGCATGGGGCCAATCGGCCCGGGTGCCGACGGCGACTCTGATCGGCCTGCTGCTGATCATGCTCGCGGTCGGGGCCTTCATCCTCGAGCACGCCTCGGGCGGAAGCTCGGGCGTCCCTGGCGTCCCGGGCGGCTGAGATGGGGCGCCTCGACGAACTCGACCTCTCGCAGGAGCTCTCCCGCAAGCAGGAGGTGAAGCACCTCGCGCGTGCTCAGGAGCGGATCGCGCAGTTGCGGCTGACGCTCGGCGGCCAGCTCCCGGTCGGTGGCGAGGCGCAGATCGGGCCGCCCCTGCTCGTGCTGTTCGAGGGCTGGGACGCGTCCGGGAAGGGCGGCGCGATCAAGCGGCTCGTCTCGCCGCTCGACCCGCGCCACGTCCGGGTGGCTTCGTTTGCGGCGCCGACCGCGGACGAGAAGCGCCATCACTTCCTGTGGCGGTTCTGGGACAAGCTGCCGGGCTGGGGCGGGATGGCCGTCTTCGACCGCTCCTGGTACGGCCGCGTGCTGGTCGAGCGGGTCGAGGGCTTCGCCACCCGCGAGCAGTGGCTTCGTGCGTACGACGAGATCAACCACCACGAGCGCACGCTCACCGACGAGGGCGTGATCCTGGTCAAGGTCTGGCTACACATCTCCGCCGAGGAGCAGCTCAAGCGGTTCGAGCGGCGGCGTGACGATCCGCTGAAGCGCTGGAAGCTCACCGACGAGGACTGGCGCAACCGCGACAAGCGCGACGCCTACGCGGAGGCCGTTGAGGACATGGTCGCCCGAACCGACGAGCCGAACGCGCCCTGGAGCCTGATCGCCGCCGACTCGAAGCGGTGGGCCAGGGTGGCGGTGATCGACGCCGTGATCGCCCGGGTCGAGGAGGGGATGCGCGCGTGGGGGATCGAGCCGCCCCCGCCGCTCGACGACGCCGACGACGACTGAGCCGCCGGGCCCGAGCGCGTCGCCCCGGTCAGATAGGCTCGGCGCCGTGGCACCCGAACCCCGGTTGCGCGCGGTCGACCCGCGTCCCGAAGCGCCCGCCGACGTCGCCGCGAAGGCGCGCGAGGCGGTCGCGGGACTCGGCGAGGCCACCGGCGCGGCGCGCCGCGAGTCGGCGACCGAGCTTGCCGCGCAGATGCGCCGCCTGCAGGCCGCGGCGGCGGCCGCGAGGCGCGCGGCCGAGGAGTCCGAGCGGCGCCTGCGCGAGGCCGAGTCGGCCGGGATCGAGCGCGAGCTGCGCCTGCGTGAGCTCGAGGAGCAGCGCAGCCACGCCGAGCTGCGCGCGGCGCAGGCCGAGTCGGCGACCGAGGCCGCGATCGAGGCGGCGACCCGCGAGGGCCAGCAGGCGGTTGCGGCGGCCGAGGCCGAGGCCGCCGACGCGGTCGAACGCGCCGGCGCCGAGGCCCTGCGGGCCCGCCGAGGAGGCCGAGATCGAGATCCGCCGGGTGACCGAGTCGGCTGCGGCCGAGGCTCGGGCGGCTCGCGCCGGCGCCGAGGCGGAGGCAAAGCGCGCCCGCGAGACGCTCGAAGCCCGGGTCGAGCTCGCCCGGGAGGCGCTGCGTGCCCAGGCGCAGGAGAAGCTGCGCGTCGCGGCGGCGCGGGTCGCCGAGCGCGCCGAGGAGCGCACTGCGGCGCGGGTCGCCGAGGCCGAGCGCGCGGCGCTGGAGCTTGCCCGCGAGCAGGTGCGGACGGAGTTGGCGGCCGAGATCGAGCGCGCCGAGGAGGACCGGCGCAAGGCCGAGCTCGAGGCAACCGCGGCTCGCGAGCGCGCCGCGCGCCAGGTCGAGCTGGCAGCCGAGCGGGCCGAACACGAGATCGGCGCCGAGGCCGAGCGCCGAGCGCGCGCCGAGCAGGCGCTGAAGCGCACCGAGCGCAGGCTGGAGAGCCTGGTCGAACGCCTCGCGCGCGAGGCCGAGCAGCGCGCCCGTGCGGAGGCCGAGCGTCGCGCCAAGGCGGAGGCCGAGCGCCTTGTCGCTGAGGCCGAGGCGAAGGCCCAGCGGGTGCGCGCCGACGCCGACGAGCGCTCGCGCACCGAGCTCGAGCGCAAGCTGCGCGAGGAGGAGGAGCGGCTGCAGGCCGAGGCCGAGCAGCGCGCCCACGAGGACGCCGCCGAGCGCCTGAAGACGATCGAGGCCCGGCTCGAGCGCGAGGCAGCGCAGCGCGCCCGCGCCGGCGAGCATGAGGCGCGCCTCGAGGTCCAGCGCCGCCGCGCGGAGCTCACGGCCCGCGCCCAGCGCGAGGCGGACGCGGCCGCGGAGGCCGCCGCGCAGGCGGCCCGCCGCGAGGCGCTCAGCTCGCCCTGAGCGATGAGTTCGCGCCGCCGCGGCGGTCGCAAGGGCGAACGAGCGAAAGGAATCCTGAAATGCCCGCCCGAGATCGCCAGCAGATCGTCCGCGACGCCTATCGCGCCTACGAGACCGGCGAGCGCCGCCTGATCGAGGACTCGCTCAGCGAGGACTTCGCCTTCTCGGCGCCACCCGACCCGGCGCTGGACCGCGACGGCTACTTCGAGCGCTGCTGGCCGAACCGCGAGGCGATCGAGGCGTACGACTTCGTGCGGATGATCGAGGCCGGCGACGAGATCGTCGTCACCTACGAGCTGACCAAGACCGACGGCAGCCGATTTCGCAACACCGAGGTCTTCGGCTTCGACGCCGACGACCGCATTCGCCGGGTCGAGGTGTACTTCGGCTGGGACGTCGAATGACTACTTCGGCAGCGTCGGGGCGACGATCCGGTAGGCCTTGAGTCCCAGCCCGAGGCGCTCGCGGTCGTCGCCCAGCGCCGGATCGAGCCCGGTCAGCTCGCGGATTCGCCCGAGCCGGTGCGCGACGGTGTGGCGGTGCGCGTAGACCGCCCGCGCGGTCGCGTTCATGTTGCAGTCGTTGGCGAGGTAGGTCTCGAGCGTCGCCAGCAGGTCGGTGCGGTACCGGGCGTCGTGGGCGACCAGCGGCTCGACCGTCTCGGCGAAGAAGCGCCGCACCTCGTCGGGGTCAGAGGCCATCGCGCGGAACAGCAGCCGATAGACGCCGTTGCCGATCTCGCTCGTGAGCTGATCGGCGACCCGGTCGTCGCGGACGATCACGTCGAGCATCAGCTCGGCCTCGGCGATCGCCCGCCCGAGGTCGCCGGGCTCAGTGCAGAAGGATGAGAAGGCCGCATGCCCGTGGGCTCGCAGGCGGGCGCTGATCGCCTTCGCCGAGCGCTCGGCCCGCTGCGGTCCGTCGTCGCCTGGAGGCGCGGCCAGGATCGCGAACAGGCGCTTCGCCTGGGTGTCGCCCTGTCCGTCGCCCGGCGAAGTCGCCTCGAGCGGCTCGGCGATCGCCCCCGGGTGCTCGCTGGTGATCATCGCCGCGGCGTGCATCGGCCGCGCGGAGCGGACCTCGGCGACGAGCGCGATCGCCCCGGCGCTCAAGTCGCAGCCGAGCCGGGCGGCCCGGCCGACTGCCTCGGCGCCGTCGATGCGACGCGCTCGCAGGTCCTCGAGCAGGCTGCCGCGGACGTCGGCGGCGAGCTCGTCGCGCGCTCCGGCGACGGCGACCTCGGCGATCGCGGCAAGCGCCGCCGTGCGCAGCACCTCCTCGCGGTCGACCCGGACCCGCGGCATCCCGTTGACGGGTGCCGGAAGGGCGAGCGCGTAGCCGATCAGCTCGCCGCCGGCCTCGACCTCGACCTCGACCTCGGCGCCGAGCGGCTCGCCATCGCCGCGCAGGCGCGCGGCGGCCGCGGCGATCAGCGGCTCTAGCTCGAGCTCGTCCGAGGAGCCCGCCGCGAGACCACGGGCCGGAAGGACGATCGCGACGGGAGCGCCGGCTTCCTCGGCCGCCAGGTCGGCGATCCCTCGCAAGCCCTCCCCCTCGAGCAGCGCGGTCAGCATTCTCGAGTGGAGGTCGCGCATCAGCGAGCGGGGCGGGGCCGGCCCCCTTGGAGGAAGGCCGGCCCCATCTCCACTGTCGTCCGAGTTACGCCGCGATCTCGGCGTCGGTGTGCGCCTGAAGGACGGTCTCGCCCTCCTCGCCGGTGCGGATCCTGATCGCCTCCTCGACGGGAAGAACGAAGATCTTCCCGTCGCCGACGTCACCGGTTCGCGCGTGCTTGAGAATCGTCTCGACGACCAAGGGCTTGTCCTTGTCCTCGATCACCACCTCGATCTTGAGCTTCGGCCGCACGTTGACGGTCAGGCTCGAGCCTCGGTAGGTCTCGACGATCCCCTTCTGGCGCCCGGAGCCCTTGACCTCGCTGATCGACAGGGACGGAAAGCCCTTGTCGAGCAGCTCGGACCGGATCGGCTCGAACGCCTCATGGCGAATGAACGCCTCGATTTTCTTCATCTTGCTTCCTGACTCCTCAGGCCTCGGAAGGCCGGTCGGCGGTCATCGCGGATACCGGAGCCGGGGTCGGCGCCCGCATCCCCCCGCCGACCGGATACTCCGGCTGCGGGATGAACTGCTCCGGGTAGCCATACATGCCGTGCTCGGAAATGTCGAGACCGGCGTCCTCCTCGTCTTCGGTGACGCGGAGGCCGTATGTCCTCTTGATCACCCAGAACGTGCTGTAGCTGAGCACGAACACGAACGTGAACGCGATCGCGAATCCGACCACCTGCGCGATCAGCTGATCGAAGGAGCCGCTGTACCAGAGGCCGCCATCGGGGTCGCCGAACGCGTTGTACTGAGCCAGCCGGGGGGCGGTGAAGATCCCGCAGGAGATCGTTCCCCAGATACCGGCCATGCCGTGGGCGGAGAGCGCGCCGACCGGGTCGTCGATGTGCTTGTCGACCCAGTACACACCGAGCACCACGATCACGCCCGCGACCGCGCCGATGATCGGCGCCGCCCACAGCTCGACGTAGCCGGACGGAGCGGTGATCGCAACCAACGCCGCGATCGCGCCGTTGCCGGCCATGCCGATGTCGATCGTCCCCGTCTTGAACCTGGCCGTCAGCACGGCGAAGATGACGCCGAAGGCAGCCGCCAGGTTGGTGATGATCAGGATCTCGGCGAAGCGCCCGTCGAGCGCGTTCAGAGTCGAGCCCGGGTTGAACCCGAACCAGCCGAGCCACAGGATCAGGACGCCGAGCCCGAACAGCGGCATGCTGTGCCCCGGGATCGCCCGCGGCTTGCCGTCCGCGCCGTACTTGCCCTTTCTCGGGCCGAGCAACAGGAGCGCTGCGAGGGCCCCGGTCGCGCCGATCAGGTGGACCGCGGTCGAACCCGCGAAGTCCTGCATGCCGACGATGCCCGTACCGAGCCAGTCACCGACCTGCAGGAAGCCACCGCCGAACACCCAGTGGGCGCCGATCGGATAGATGATCGCGCTGAAGACGATCGCGTAGATCACGTAGACGCCGAACTTGATCCGCTCGAGCGTGGTCCCCCAGACGATCGCCAGCGACACAGCGCAGAAGACGAACTGGAAGAAGAACTTCGACTCGATCGTCGCGTTGGAGAGCGACATCACGGGGAAGCTCGGGTGATACGTGGTCACCCCGTCGGCGGTTGCCGCGTACGGGCCGAGATCGGAGAAGAAGAACCCTCCGTCATGCCCGATCACGCTGCCGGCGCCGAACGCGAGCGCGAACCCGCAGACCCACCAGCCGACCGCGGCGATCGAGAAGTTCGTGAGGATCTTCGCGACCACCGTGCCGGCGTTCTTGCCTCTCGAGAAGCCGATCTCGAGGAACGCGAACCCGGCCTGCATGAACATCACCAGACAGCCGGCGATGATCACCCACATCGTGTTGATCCCGACCGATGGGTCGAGCTTTCCTGCGATCGACTTCTCCAGGTCCGTGGCGTCGGCCAATGCCGACCCCGGGACCGCGAGCAGCACGGCGGCGGCTGCAACCAGGAGCCCTCCGACCGCGTACCTTCGTCTCATCCGATACACACTCCTTGCCGGCCGCGCGTTGCCGAGCGGCGTCGCAGTTGCGGGAATACCGCTGCGAAGGTAGGTGCGGAACGGCCTGAGTTCGTTATCCCGGTGTCGAAGATTCGGGTCCGGCGCGTTGTACCGCCGGTCGAAAGCGCCAGCTGCGAGGCGGCGGTGGCGAAGCCGAGGCGCGCCGCCGTGAGGCGCCTGAGTCAGGCGTGGACAGGCGGGACGGCCGCCGGGGCGACGTCGAGCTCGGCGCCCTCCATGCCCAGCTCGAGCTGCGTCGCGTCACCGCCGAGCTCGGTCCAGGCGGCGCGAGCCGTCGCTCCGAGCTGATCGAGGTACTCGTCGGAGTGCAGCGGGTCATGGTGGAACATCATCAGCCGCTTGGCCCCGGTCCGGTGCGCGAAGGTGAGCGCGTCGGCCATCCCAGAGTGCCCCCAGCCGACGTGCTCGGGGTATTCGTCGTCGGCGTACTGGCAGTCGTGGACCAGCAGGTCGGCGCCGCTGGCCAGGTCGAAGCCCGAGATCCAGTCCGGGTCGAGGTCGGCGAGCGGGGCGCCCAGCGCCGGCTCGTGGTCGGGAATGTAGGCGACCGTCGTCTCGCCGTCGGAGATCCGATAGCCGAGCGTCGGCCCGCGGTGGGTGACCGCCTCGGCGCGGATCCGCGCTCCGCCCAGCTCCCACTCGCTGACCGGGGTGTCGCGGAAGGAGACCGAGCAGGGAAGCTCGCGGACCTCCACCGGCGACAGCGGCGCCGAGATGTAGCGGGCGATCCGGTCCTCGAGCGACGCCTCCGGCGACGACGGGCCCCAGATCGTGATCTCGGACTCCGACTTGAAGCACGGCGGGAAGAACATCAGCCCCTGGATGTGGTCGAGGTGCAGGTGGGTTAGGAGGATGTGGATCCGCTCGGCCTCGCCCAGGTCGAGTCCGAGCGTGCGGATCCCGGTGCCGGCGTCGAGGATCAGGTGCTCGCCGTTGGCGAGCGTCAGCTGCACGCATGAGGTGTTGCCGCCGTAGCGGTTCATGTGCGGCCCCGGTGACGGCACCGAGCCCCGTGCTCCCCAGACCTTCAGCCTCATCCGGCGCCCGCCTCGGGAACGGGCCAGAACAGGACCATGGCGCCGGATGAGCCGGCCTCGGAGGCGACGATCGGGAAGGCGCTCGCCTCGATCGCGGTGCTCTCGCCGTCTGGCGCTCCTGATCGTGAACTCGGCATGCGACGGGCGGCCCGAGCGGATCGCCTCGGTGGTTGCGAGCGCGTCCACCTCGACCGGCGCGCCGCCGCCGTCGAGCGGCCCGAAGGCGCGCGTCCATTGCTCGGCCTCCATCCGGCCGGACTCCTCGAAGGTGCGCCCGAGCATCGCTGCGGCCGCCTCGTTGTAGAAGACGACGGCGGCCTCGTCGTCGAGCAGGAAAGCGGGCGTCGAGATGCTCGTCAGCAGGTTTCGGGCCAGGATCAGCTCGAGCGGCTTCTGCGATCGGGGGCTCGCCATGCGTGGCGGCCATTCTTCCACCGATCGCGACGATCGACACAGGGTCGGCCCGCGTCGGGCGGCGGCGACCGTGACGGCCCGGCGGTCAAGGGCGGCGCCCGCGCGGCCGATAAGCGGGAGAGTGTTCCCCTCGCGCGAGAACGCCAGGCTGGCCGGGCAGCTCGAAGCCGCGCGCGTTCGCATTGCCGAACTCAAGTCCGAGCTCGCGCGCGCGAGCTCGCGCGACCCGATCTCGAGCCAGCTGCTCACCCTGCGGACGTTCCGCACGCAGCTCGAGCTCGACGTCCAGCGAGCCGAGCGCTACGGGCGCCCGCTCGCGGTCGCCGTGCTCGACATCGACCGCTTCCGCCAGTTCAACCTCGAGCACGGCTACGGGGCCGGCGACCTGGTGCTCGCCCGGGTCGGCGGGGCGATCACTGCCGCGATCCGGACCAACGACCTCGCCTGCCGGGTCGGCGGCGACGAGTTCGCGATCATGTTCCCCGAGACCGACGCGGCCGGCGCCCACGAGGCGGTGGGTCGCATCCTCCGGTTCGCTGGAGAGCGTGGAGGCCGGTGGGGTCCGCGGTCACGCGGCCTCGGCCGGGGTCGCCGCGCTCGAGCCGGGGCAGACGCCCGAGAGCCTGCTCGCCGCCGCGGCCGCGGCGCTCGAGACCGCGCGCGCCGGAGGCGGCGGGCACGCCGCCGTGTTCGCCACCGCGCGACGGCGACCCGATCGACGCGGATGCCCTGGCCGGCGTGCACGGCGACGTGA
Organism: uncultured Solirubrobacterales bacterium; assembly: GCA_963828755.1. Classification (GTDB taxonomy): domain Bacteria; phylum Actinomycetota; class Thermoleophilia; order Solirubrobacterales; family 70-9; genus WHSW01. The sequence goes on from CAWHFY010000015.1 coordinate 129,151, forward strand.
TCGCGGCGCTCGCCTCGGCGCTCGGCGAGCGCGACCGCTACACGAGCGATCACTCCGAGTCGGTGGTGGACCTCGCGGCCCGGGTGGGGGAGAGCCTCGCGCTCGACCCGGCGCAGCGTCGCCAAGCTGCGAACGGCCGCGCTGCTGCACGACATCGGCAAGGTTGGGGTTCCCGACGAGATCCTGCACAAGCCCGGTCCGCTCGACGAGCGCGAGTGGGAGATCATGCGTCAGCACCCGGTGATCGGCGAGCGGATCATCCGCGCCATCCCGGGGATGGGCGCGATCGCTCGCGCGGTTCGCCACGAGCACGAGCGCTGGGACGGCACCGGCTATCCCGACGGACTCGCGGGCGAGCGGATCCCGATCGAGGCGAGGATCATCCTCGCCTGCGACGCATACCACGCGATGGTCTCCGATCGCCCCTATCGCAGGGCGATTTCACACAGTGAGGCGATCACCGAACTGACCACCAACGCCGGGTCCCAATTCGACCCTCAGGTGGTCGAGGCGCTGGTCGGTTACCTCTATGGGCGTCGTCAGTCCGGGTTGGCGACGCTCTGAACGAGCCGGCGGCCTGCAGCTGGCGCTGCGCCGTGTGCCAGCTGCGAGCCGCGGACCGCGCTACGCCTCCAGCTTGCCGATCTTGAAGATCTTCGTGCCGCAGTCCGGGCACGTACCCTGGATCGCCGGCCGACCGTTCTTCATCGTGACCTGCTGGGGATCCTTGATCTCGACCTTCTTACGTTCCTTCACACAGTAACCCTCGGGCATTGAGCCTCTCCTTTCAGGGCAGTTCGCGCGACCGTAGACCGCACGTCGGACGCCGGGCGCGAAAGTAAGTGCGGTTTAGCACATAGGCGTTGCCACGCCTGGGCCCGCCGCGACTTCATCAGCTAGTTGCCGCCGTTGTTGTCGCTGGACGCGGCGGCCTGGGCGGCGGCGTCGATCTGCGTTTCGAGATCGGTGATCTGGCCGCGCAGCTCGTCGATGTCGTCCTGGGCGACCTTGATCTCGGAGTCGGCGGTGCGCTGGCTCGACGCGACCGTGCTCACCCGCCCCTCGAGCGCGTCGAGGCGGTCCGTGAGCGTCTGCAGTTCGTCCCTCACGGTCTGCGTCGCCTCCTCGGTGTTCGCGGAGACGCGTTCGCTGAGCGACTTGACCTCGGTCTTGGTCGCGCTCTCGTCCTTGGCGTTCATCGCGAGGACGACGCCGACGATGCCGGCGGCGAGCGCGAGCACGAGCGCGAGCCCGCCGGCGATGCTGCGGACCCCGAGTCGGCGGTCGAGCTGCGCCACCCAGGCGCGCAGGCCGTCGATCTGCTCCTGCGGAGTCTGGATCACCGGCTGCGAACCGGTCGTCGGCACCGTCGGCTGCTCCCCGGTCGCCGGCTTCGGGTCCTTAGGCCTCCATCGGCGCAGGATCCTACGAGCGCGCCGGCGGACGGCGGCAGCGGCGCGCGCACCTCGCCGTCGTCCGGCTCCAGCGGCCGGCCGTCGGCGACCCAGGCCTCGAGGCCGCCGGCGAGGTTGTGGGTGTCCCAGCCAGCTTCGCGGAATGCGTCGGCGGCCATCCCCGAGCGATTCCCGCTGCGACAGACGAACAGCACCGGGCGGTCCTTGGGGATCTCGCCCGCGCGGCCGCTGAGCTCGTTCATCTCGATGTGCGCCGACCCGGTCAGGTGGCCGCCCTCGAACTCGTACTCGCGGCGGACGTCGATCACCGCTGCTCCGGCCTCGATCAACTCGGCGCTCGCGCCGGGATCGAGCTCGGCCGCTGCCGTCTCGACCGCTTCTGCGTCCTCGCTCACGGCGACATCATTACCGATCGCCAGATCCATTTTCGCCGAAAATGTCGAAATCGGCGGATCAGCGGCGTCGTCGTTGATGAGGCCGCGAGAAGAGCGGCGAACCGAGATCGAGGAGGAACCATGCCCCGATACATGCTGTTGATGTACCAGCCGGCCGACCGGCGCCCGACGCCCGATGAGATCGCCGAGCAGTACCCGGCGTGGGCCGAGTACGACCGCGCCGTCAAGGAGGCCGACGCCTTCGTCGCCAACGACGGCCTCGCACCCCCGGAGTCGGCGACCACGGTGCGCGTCCGCGGCGGCGACACGCAGATCACCGACGGACCGTTCGCGGAGACGAAGGAGTATCTGGCCGGCTACTACCTGATCGAGGCCGCCGACCTCGACGCGGCGCTCGGGTGGGCGGCGAAGATCCCGAGCAGCGCCTTCGGCTCAGTCGAGGTGCGCCCGATGTGGGGGGCGTCGTAATCAGCCCCGATCCGGCCGCGGCGGTCGAGCGTGCCTTTCGCGAGGAGCAGGGCGCGGTCGTCGCGACCCTGATCCGCCAACTCGGCGACTTCCAGCTCGCCGAGGACGCGGTTCAGGACGCGTTCGCCGCCGCGGTCGCGAGCTGGGGCGCCGACGGCGTCCCGGCGAACCCCGGCGCCTGGATCACCGTGACCGCGCGGCGCAAGGCGATCGACCGCCTGCGGCGCGAGCGGGCGAGCGCGGATCGCGTCGAGCGGCTCACCGAGCTCGCCCGCCTCGACGCCCAGGAGCACCGCCCCGACGCGGAGCCGAGCGCCGTCGAGGACGACCGCCTGCGACTGATCTTCACCTGCTGTCACCCGGCGCTGGCGATGCCGGCGAGGGTGGCGCTGACGCTGAAGCTGCTCGGCGGGCTAGGCACCGCTGAGATCGCGCGCGCCTTCTTGACCACCGAGACGACGATGGCGCAGCGGCTCGTCCGGGCGAAGCGCAAGATCGCCGCGGCGAAGATCCCCTACCGGGTGCCGCCGGATGACGTCCTGCCCGACCGGCTCGCGGGCGTGCGCGCGGTCGTCTACCTGATCTTCAACGAGGGCTACGAGGCCTCCGAGGGCGAGCTGCTCGTCCGGGGCGAGCTCTGCAGCGAGGCGATCCGCCTCGGACGGCTGCTCTGCGCGCTGATGCCCGACGACGCCGAGGTCCGCGGCCTGCTGGCGCTGATGCTGCTGCACGACGCGCGACGTGAGGCGCGCATCGACGATCACGGCCGCTACGTCCCGCTCGACCGCCAGGATCGCTCGCGGTGGGACCAGGGGCGGATCCAGGAAGGGCTGCGGGCGCTGGAGGCGGCCTCCACGCTCGGGGTCGCGGGCCCGTACTTCGTGCAGGCGGCGATCGCGGCGGAGCACGTCCGGGCCCCGGACCCGGAGCGCGTCGACTGGGCGCGGATCGCGGAGCTCTACGAGCTGCTGGGGCAGGTCGCGCCGTCGCCGGTGGTCGAGGTCAATCGGGCGGTGGCCGTCGCCGCCGACGCTGGGCC
>CAWHFY010000016.1:0-26498 GCA_963828755.1 uncultured Solirubrobacterales bacterium
GAGCTAGCCGAGGTGCTCACTGGCGCACCGACTGGCGCACCAGTGGCACACGGCGACTGAAAACCGCTTGCCTATGCGTGGTTACGCCTCCAGCTTGCCGATCTTGAAGATCTTCGTGCCGCAGTCCGGGCACGTACCCTGGATCGCCGGCCGACCGTTCTTCATCGTGACCTGCTGGGGATCCTTGATCTCGACCTTCTTACGTTCCTTCACACAGTAACCCTCGGGCATTGAGCCTCTCCTTTCAGGGCAGTTCGCGCGACCGTAGACCGCACGTCGGACGCCGGGCGCGAAAGTAAGTGCGGTTTAGCACATAGGCGTTGCCACGCCTGGCCCCGCCGCGACTTCATCAGCTAGTTGCCGCCGTTGTTGTTGCTGGACGCGGCGGACTGGGCGGCGGCGTCGATCTGCGTTTCGAGATCGGTGATCTGGCCGCGCAGCTCGTCGATGTCGTCCTGGGCGACCTTGATCTCAGAGTCGGCGGTGCGCTGGCTCGACGCGACCGTGCTCACCCGCCCCTCGAGCGCGTCGAGGCGGTCCGTGAGCGTCTGCAGTTCGTCCTTCACGGTCTGCGTCGCCTCCTCGGTGTTCGCGGAGACGCGTTCGCTGAGCGACTTGACCTCGGTCTTGGTCGCGCTCTCGTCCTTCGCGTCCATCGCGAGGACGACGCCGACGATGCCGGCGGCGAGCGCGAGCACGAGCGCGAGCCCGCCGGCGATGCTGCGGACCCCGAGTCGGCGGTCGAGCTGCGCCACCCAGGCGCGCAGGCCGTCGATCTGCTCCTGCGGAGTCTGGACCACCGGCTGCGAACCGGTCGTCGGCACCGTCGGCTGCTCCCCGGTCGCCGGCTTCGGGTCCTTAGCCTCCATCGGCGCAGGATCCTACGAGGCGCCGGCGGACGGTGGCAGCGGCGCGCGCACCTCGCCGTCGTCCGGCTCCAGCGGCCGGCCGTCGGCGACCCAGGCCTCGAGGCCGCCGGCGAGGTTGTGCGTGTCCCAGCCGGCTTCGCGGAATGCGTCGGCGGCCATCCCCGAGCGATTCCCGCTGCGACAGACGAACAGCACGGGGCGGTCCTTGGGGATCTCGCCCGCGCGGCCGCTGAGCTCGTTCATCTCGATGTGCGCCGACCCGGTCAGGTGGCCGCCCTCGAACTCGTATTCGCGGCGGACATCGATCACCGCTGCTCCGGACTCGATCAACTCGGCGCTCGCGCCGGGATCGAGCTCGGCCGCCGCCGTCTCGACCGCTTCAGCGTCCTCGCTCACGGCGACATCATTACCGATCGCCAGATCCATTTTCGCCGAAAATGTCGAAACCGGCGGATCAGCGGCGTCGTCGTTGATGAGGCCGCGAGAAGAGCGGCGAACCGAGATCGAGGAGGAACCATGCCCCGATACATGCTGTTGATGTACCAGCCGGCCGACCGGCGCCCGACGCCCGATGAGATCGCCGAGCAGTACCCGGCGTGGGCCGAGTACGACCGCGCCGTCAAGGAGGCCGACGCCTTCATCGCCAACGACGGCCTCGCACCCCCGGAGTCGGCGACCACGGTGCGCGTCCGCGGCGGCGACACGCAGATCACCGACGGGCCGTTCGCGGAGACGAAGGAGTACCTGGCCGGCTACTACCTGATCGAGGCCGCCGACCTCGACGCGGCGCTCGGGTGGGCGGCGAAGATCCCGAGCAGCGCCTTCGGCTCAGTCGAGGTGCGCCCGATGTGGGGGGCGTCGTAATCAGCCCCGATCCGGCCGCGGCGGTCGAGCGTGCCTTTCGCGAGGAGCAGGGCGCGGTCGTCGCGACCCTGATCCGCCAACTCGGCGACTTCCAGCTCGCCGAGGACGCGGTTCAGGACGCGTTCGCCGCCGCGGTCGCGAGCTGGGGCGCAGACGGCGTCCCGGCGAACCCGGGCGCCTGGATCACCGTGACCGCGCGGCGCAAGGCGATCGACCGCCTGCGGCGCGAGCGCGCGAGCGCGGATCGCGTCGAGCGGCTCACCGAGCTCGCCCGCCTCGACGCCCAGGAGCACCGCCCCGACGCGGAGCCGAGCGCCGTCGAGGACGACCGCCTGCGACTGATCTTCACGTGCTGTCACCCGGCGCTGGCGATGCCGGCGCGGGTGGCGCTGACGCTGAAGCTGCTCGGCGGGCTAGGCACCGCTGAGATCGCGCGCGCCTTCTTGACCACCGAGACGACCATGGCGCAGCGGCTCGTCCGGGCGAAGCGCAAGATCGCCGCCGCGAAGATCCCCTACCGGGTGCCGCCGGATGACGTCCTGCCCGACCGGCTCGTGGGCGTGCGCGCCGTCGTCTACCTGATCTTCAACGAGGGCTACGAGGCCTCCGAGGGCGAGCTGCTCGTCCGGGGCGAGCTCTGCAGCGAGGCGATCCGCCTCGGACGGCTGCTCTGCGCGCTGATGCCCGACGACGCCGAGGTCCGTGGCCTGCTGGCGCTGATGCTGCTGCACGACGCGCGACGTGAGGCGCGCATCGACGATCACGGCCGCTACGTCCCGCTCGACCGCCAGGATCGCTCGCGCTGGGACCAGGGGCGGATCCAGGAAGGGCTGCGGGCGCTGGAGGCGGCCTCCACGCTCGGGGTCGCGGGCCCGTACTTCGTGCAGGCGGCGATCGCGGCGGAGCACGTCCAGGCCCCGGACCCGGAGAGCGTCGACTGGGCGCGGATCGCGGAGCTCTATGAGCTGCTGGGGCGGGTCGCGCCGTCGCCGGTGGTCGAGGTCAATCGGGCGGTCGCCGTCGCCGCCGACGCTGGGCCGGCGGCGGGCCTGGGGTTGCTCGCGCCGCTGCTCGCCGACCCCAAGCTCGAGCGCTACCAGCCGCTCTTCGCCGCCGCCGCCGATTTGCGCCGCCGCGCCGGCGACAACGGTGGCGCTCGCGCGGCTTACGAGCGGGCGCTGGAGCTGAGCGAGAACGCCGTGGAGCGCGCCGAACTCAGCCGGCGGCTCGCCGCGTTGGACTGAGGGAGATACTTGGTCGTCGATGAGCGACGGACGGCAGGTCCTCGGCCGCGACGAGATCGAGGGCTACATGCGCCGCTTCCTCGCCCAGTGGAGCGACTTTCGCGCCGAGGCCGAGGATCGCGATCGCTTCGTCGTCACGGTCCGCTGGGAGCGCGACCGAGCCCGAGCTGTGGCGGCGGCCGGGATCTCCGAGTAGCGGCCAGCGCGAGGACGCCGCCGTTAGCTCGGCGTCTCGTCCAAGGCACGCAGCCGCGTGTTCCCGCCGAGAGGTGGCTTATTGGCACCCAGCGGTACAAAAAACGCCTCTCGGCTCGCGGCAGTCCGGACGGATGCGCCTCTTGGTCGCGCTTGAGCCCGCCTGGCGCACGGACCGGCCGCACAACCCCCAGGAACCGCATGGCGATGCCACCTGGCGCCGATCATTACCATCTGCGCCCTTCCCAAACGACTCAAGGAGCCTGAAGCCCAAATGCCTGAAGCAGTGATCGTCGACGCCGCCCGGAGCCCGATCGGGCGCGCGTTCAAGGGATCGTTGGCGCAGTTGCGCCCGGAGGAGACCGCCGCCTTCATCGTCGACAAGCTGCTCGAGCGCAACCCCGACGTCTCGCCGGAGATCATCGAGGACGTCTATTGCGGCTGCGGCATGCCCCAGGGGCTGCAGGCGTTCAACGTCGCCAGGATCGTCGCCCTGCTCTCCGAGCAGCTGCCGCAGACGGTCACCGGGACGACGATCTCGCGCTACTGCGCCTCCTCGCTCGACGCGATCCGCCACGCCGCCAACGCGATCAAGGCGGGCGAGGGTGACGCCTACGTCGCCGCCGGGGTCGAGTTCGTCTCGCGCTTCAACGAGCGCACCGAGCCCGCGGGCGCCGACGACCGCAACCCGAACCTGATCGGGGAGAACGGCCAGCCCAACGCCTACATCGACATGGGGCTCACCGCGGTCAACGTGGCGAAGAAGTACGAGGTCAGCCGCGCTGACATGGACAAGTACGCGCAGCGCTCGCAGGAGCTCGCCGTCGCCTCGCAGGAGGACGGCTTCTTCGACCGGGAGATCGTCCCGGTCGCCGATCAGGACGGCAACGAGGTCGCCAAGGACGACGGCCCGCGCGCTTCGTCGACGCTCGAGAAGCTCGCCGAGCTGCCCGAGGCGTTCGGCGACGGCGGCGTCACGGCCGGCAACTCATGCCCGCTCAACGACGGCGCCGCAGCGGTCCTGGTGATGTCGGATACGAAGGCCGAGGAGCTCGGCCTGACGCCCAAGGCCCGCCTCTTGAGCGCCGCCACCTGGGGGAACGAGCCCGAGTACATGGGCGTCGCCCCGATCGGCGCGATCAAGAAGGTCCTCGACCGGACCGGGATGACGATCGACGACATCGACGTCGTCGAGCTCAACGAGGCGTTCGCCGCCCAGGTGATCCCGATCATGGCGGAGTGCGACATCCCGCTCGAGAAGATGAACACGCACGGCGGCGCGATCGCGCTGGGACATCCGTTCGGGATGACGGGCGCGCGGATCATGACCACCCTGCTGAACGTGATGGAGACCGACGACCACGCCGTCGGCCTCGAGACCATGTGCGTCGCCGGCGGGCAGGGCGAGGCGATGGTCGTCGAGCGCCTGAACTGATGCGGGCTCATATCGGCCGCACGGGGGCGGCGATTCTCGCGGCCGCGGTGGCCGCGATGGCGGTCGCTGCCTGCGGCGGCGACGACGAGACGGGCTCGACGACGGCGGTCGGTGCCAGCGGCGCGAGCGGCGCGGTCGGCGCCGTGGTCACGGCGGGCTCGCTGGTCACGTGCCTGCAGGCGGCCGGCTACGAAGCCGCGACGACCGACCCGGTGCTCGGCCTCGACGCCGAGCACACCCAGGTCGAGCTGCCGCTCGGCGATCTCGATCAGGGGGCGGCGTTCGTGGTCTTCCCGGACGAGGCGTCGGCAAAGGCCGCCGACAAGGACGCCTCGGCGCTGGTCGGCGTCTCGCCGACCGAGCTCACGGGCAACGTCGTCTGGGGCTTCGACGCGGCGGCCGACGAGTCGCCGGACGACCAGCAGGCGGTCGAGGCATGCCTGCCGATCTGATCCGCCGCGGCCCGGGCGCCCCCTGACGGGCGCCCGGGGCGGGCGGTAGCCGCGGGCCTAGCCTGCGGCCTGCAGGGCCTGGGTCGCCTGGTCGGCGGCGTCCTGGCAGGCCTGGATCGCGAGGTCGCGAGAATCGCCCTCGGGTGCGCTCTCGGCCTGGCTGGTGCAGTTCTCGAAGGCATCGCGCGCCTGCGCGCACGCCGTCTCGCCGGCGGCCTCCGCCGGCGTGCCCTTGATCACGTCGAGGCAGGCGTTATAGACGTCGTCGGGCGTCGACGAGCTCGTGTCCGACGAGGTCGTGTCCGACGAGGTCGAGTCCTCGGTCGTCGACGTGTCACTCGAGGTCGCCTCGGTCGTCGAGGACGACGACGTGCTGTCGTCGCCGCCGCAGCCCGCCGCGATTGCCCCGAGCGCGAGCACGGCGATCAGCACAGCGATCCACTTCATTCTCATCTCTACTCCTTGGATGGGATCCCCCCGCGGCGGACCGCCGCAGTTGGCGCGAGATCCTAACCGAGGGTTCGGGGGTCAGTCCTCGAACAGCGCATAGCCGTACTCGCCGCGCTTGAAGGCGAGCTTGGCGATCGCGCCGACGCGCTCGTCGTCGTTGTGTTCGAGCTGGCGGAAGTTCGAGCGCACCCGGTCGGCGGCGCGGGCGCAGAACGTGTCCGCGATGAACCGCTCCTGACCCGAGGGCTCGACGCCCTGCTCTTCGAAGATCGACGTGACGCGCGAGAGCACCGCGATCTGCGCGTAGATGTCGGAGATGGCCGCCGAGATCCGCTTCTGCTGGAACTGGGCGTCGACGATCCCCTTCTTGTGCTCGCGCAGCAGCGACTCCGATGCGCCGCGTAGCTCGTTGACCTGGTCGGCGACCGCGTCCGCGTGCACCTTCAACTCCGGATGGGCCTGCGAGATCCGCTCCGGGCGCACCTGGCTCTTCAGCCGGCCACCAACATAATCGGCGAGCAGGCCGATCGAACCGATCGGGTCGCCAAGCCCGATCTCGCCGAGCCCGGAGAGCTTCTCGCCGACCGGCTTCATGCCCGAGAGGGCGACGAAGGCGCGCATCACGTCGTTGGCGCCCTCGAAGATCGGGAAGATCCGGATGTCGCGGAGGATCTTCTCGTAGGGCTCGTCGCGCATGTAGCCGGCGCCGCCCTTGAGCTGCATCGCGCGGTTGGCCGCGTACCAGAGGAACTCGGTCCCCGCGACCTTGCAGATCGCCGACTCGAGCGAGTAATCCTCGACCTCGCGATCGACCAGGCCGCAGGTCAGATAACACATCGACTCGAGCCCGAACAGGTAGGTGACCATCCAGGCGATCTTGTCCTGGACGAGCTCGAAGTCGGCCAGCGGACGGCCGAACTGGCGCCGCTCCTTGACGTGGGCGATGCTCAGATCCAGCAGGTGCTTGGTCGCGCCGACCGAGCCGGTGCCGAGGCCGATGCGGCCGTTGTTGAGGATCGACATCGCGATCTTGAAGCCCTCGCCGGGCTCGCCGAGCACGTTCTCGGCCGGGATCTTGACGTCGTTGAAGTACAGGCGGCGCAGGTCGTTGCCGCGCAGGCCCATCGTGTCGAAGCGCTCGCCGACCTCGAACCCCTTCATGCCCTTCTCCAGGATCAGGGCGATGTGGCGGTCCTTGCCGTCGACCTCGCACCGGGCGAAGGCGGTGAACACGTCGCCCTTCGAGCCGTTGCCGATGTAGCGCTTCTCGCCGTTGAGGACGTAGGAGCCGTCGGGCTGGCGGACCGCGCGCGACTTGAGCTCGTAGGCGTCGGAGCCGGCCTCCGGCTCGGTCAGCGCGAAGCCGGCGAGCTTGCGCCCGCTCGCGAGGTCGGGCAGGAAGCGCTCCTTCTGTGCGTCGCTGCCGAACATGTGGATGCCCTTGAAGCCGATCGACTGGTGGACGCCGAGCACGATCGAGAGCGTCGCGTCGATCTGGGCGAAGGTCTCGAAGACCCGCGCGTAGCCGGTCTGGGAGAGGCCCTGCCCGCCGTAGGCCTCGTCGACGTACAGGCCGCAGAGCCCCGCCTCGCCGAGCTCGCGGATCGTCCCGTCCCCGATCCAGCGCGCCTCCTCGATCTTCCTGTGATCCATGCGCGACCCGATCTCCCGCGCGGCCGCGTTCAGCGAGCGGATCCGCTCCTGCTCGGCCGGGTCGGGCTGTGGCCACGGGAACACCATCTCCTCGTGGATCTCGCCAAGGAACAGCGACTTGGTGAACGACGAGACCGCGCTCTCCGGCTTGCCCTCGATCTGAGCCTGGGTGGCCGCCTCCACCCGAGTCACCTTACCCCGTGGCGGTCGCGTTATTCGGCGGCGGCGAGGCTCAGAAGCCGCGGCGCTCGCGCTGCTCGCGGGCCGCGCGGGAGAGCGGGCTGTCGTCGGCGATCGGACTGATCCCGCGCCGGATCGCGAGCCCGTAGGCGATCAGGCCGAGCACGCAGACGACTGCGATCACGCTCAGGCCGACGAGCTGGAACGGGCTGAACACGCTCATCACGACGCCGAAGACGTAGAAGCCGAGGTACATCGCCGCGAGCAGCGGGACGAGGATCTTGAATCGCTCCCAGAGCGCTGCCATCACCGACAAGGCTACGCCCGGACGCGGTGCGGCGCATCCGCACTCACTCCCGAGCCTCGGTCCGTAGCAACTGGTCGTCCTCGAGCGGCACCCGCGTCGACTCGAGGAAGCGGCTGACCATGTTGTAGTAGCTCGCGCAGAGGATCAGCTCGGCGGCGCCGGACTCGCCCCAGCGCTCGATCAGCTCGTCGAGCAGCTCGTCGGACAGCCGCACGTCGCGGCTGATCTCGGTCGCCGCCGCGAACGCCAGCGCCCCGTCCGGATCGAGCGCGGCGGCCGCGTCGCCGTCGCGAATCGCCGCGACCTCCGCCTCGGTGATCCCGGCGTTGAGCGCCAGCTGCTCGTGTTGGGCGCGCTCGTAGCCGGCCCGGGTCGCACGGGCGACGGCGAGGATCGCGATCTCGCGGTTGCGGGTGTCGATTCGCGGGCCGCCGAGCAGCGAGCCGCCGAGCTCGAGAAAGGGGCGAAAGCTCCCGGGAACGGCGGCGACGGCGCGGAAGACGTTCAGCGGCGGCAATGACGCGAGCGCCTGGCGGATCTCCTCGGGGAGCTCGTCGTCGGTCGGCAGCGGCAGCGCGGGGGTCACGTCGCCCGCCAATCTATCCCGCCGGGCTCAGACGCCCTCGAGCATCCGCTCGAGCGCCGCCCGGTGGTAGGGCCACTGGTTGCCCTTGCTGGCGCGGCCCGACGGGTCGAACTCCCTGGTCAGCGCCAGCCCGGCGACCGTGTTCATCGCGACCGCGAGGCGTCGCTCGAAGTCCTTCGCGACGCCCCGCTCGCCCGCGACCTCGGCCGCGAGCTCGGTGATGTTGGCGTAGATGCGCCGCTCGACCGGGACGAGGCGGTCACGGAGCTCCTCGTCCTCGGCGGCGGCGACCCACAGCCGCACCGCGACCGTGAACACCGGGCTCGAGAAGTCCTCCCACAGCAGGTCGAGCAGGGCGCGCTGCCGGGTGCCGGGATCGGGGGGCAGCGCCGACGCCCGTTCGCGGTAGCGGTCGATCCGGCCTTCGGCGAGCCGCTCGAAGGCGCTGACGACGAGGTCGACGCGATGGGGGAAGTGGTGGCTCTGGGCGCCCTGCGAGACCCCTGCGAGGTCGGTTACGTGGCGGATCGTCGTGCCCGCGTAACCGACCGTGATCAGGCTCTCGATCGTCGCGTCGAGCAGCCGGCCGCGGGTCTCGGCGCGGCGCTGGGACTGGCTGCGCCGGCCGCCCGCCGCGGCTTTCGCGTCGGCGCTCAAGCTAGGTCGCGATCTCCGCGAGACCGTCCTTGATCACCACTGCGCCGGCGTCCGAGGTCGTCTCGTAGGCCTGGGCGCCGTCGCCGAGGTCCCAGATCCGGGTCGTGATCGTCTGCTTGGGGAGCGCGATGCTCGCGAAGCGGACCGCGAGGCGGCGCAGGCGGGTCGGATCGTCGGGGCAGCCGTGCTCGATCGCCGCCACCGAGGTGAAGGCCATCGTGCAGAGCCCGTGGATGATGATCCCCGGCAGGCCGACCGACTTCGCGAACTCCTCGTCGAGGTGGATCTGCATCGGGTCGCCGGAGGCCTCGGCGTAGCGGAAGGTCTGGTCGGCGTCGAACGTCTGAGCGACCTCGGCGTCGGCGTCGCGCTCGCGCAGCGACTCGTCGAAGCGGTGGGGAGGGGCCTCGTCCCCGACCTCCTCGGCGCCCTGGGCGCCGCGCACGAAGGTGGTCATGTACTGCTCGACGACCAGGTCGCCGCCCTGCTCGCGGGTCTCGGCGCGGGTGACCACGGTGACCCCGGAGGAGCGCTGGCGCATCCCGATCGGCGCCGCGGTCGTGCTCAGGGTCATCCCCGGCTCGATCGGGCGGTGGTAGTGAAAGTCCTGCTCGCCGTGCAGGATCGCGGGGAGCAGCTCGCCCGGGATCACCTGCATGCTGGCCATCCCGGCCGCCTGAAAGGCGGGGACGATCGCGAATACCGGCGGCGCGATCTCGCCCGCCGCGTGGGCAGCGATCGAGTCGCTGGTCGCGGCGGCGTAGGCGGCGATCCGCTCCCTGGTGACTTCGAAGGAGACCGGGTCGCCGGTGACCCCGATCGCATCCGCCTTGAAGCTCGAGGTTGTCTCGGCGCTGCTCATCTGACGCTCCATGGTCGAGGTTGCAAACCGGCACGCCCGGACGCGAAGCGGAGGACGTGGCCGGCTTTGTCTCGTGACCGGTGTATTGATAACAAACCGGGCACCCGTTCTGTATCTTGGCGACACCACCTGAACGAAGGAGAACGATGAGCGCGCGGACCTATGTGATCGGCGTCGGGATGACCAAGTTCGACAAGCCCGGCACCAAGGAGGGCGACTACCCCGACTGGGCAAAGGAGGCCGGCGAGAAGGCGCTCGCCGACGCCGGGATCCCCTACTCGGATGTCGAACAGGCCTACGCCGGCTACTGCTACGGCGACTCGACCTACGGCCAGCGCGCCCTCTATCAGCTCGGCCTGACCGGGATCCCGGTGGTCAACGTCAACAACAACTGCTCGACCGGCAGCTCGGCCCTGTTCCTCGCCCGCCAGGCGGTCCGCGGCGGGCTCGTCGACTGCGCGCTCGCGCTCGGGTTCGAGAAGATGGAGCCGGGCTCGCTCGGGGTCAAGTACACCGACCGCACCAACGCGCTCGACAAGCACGCGATGCGGATGTTCGAGCTTCGCGATCCCGAGCAGTCGCCGCCGGCGCCGCAGATGTTCGGCAACGCCGGCCGCGATCACATGGAGAAGTACGGCTCGAACCCCGACCACTACGCCTGGATCGGCTGGAAGAACCACAAGCACTCGGTCAACAACCCGTACGCGCAGTTTCAGACCGAGTACTCACTCGACGAGATCAAGGACGCGCGGATGATCCACGCGCCGCTGACCAAGCTGCAGTGCTCGCCGACGTCCGACGGCTCGGCGTGCGCGATCGTCGCGTCGGAGGGCTACGTCGACTCGCACGGTCTCTGGGACCAGGCGATCGAGATCGCCGGCCAGTCGATGGTCACCGACCTCGCGAGCACCTTCGCCGAGGACACCGACTGCATCAAGATCGTCGGCTACGACATGTCCAGGCAGGCCGCCGATCAGGCCTACGAGCAGGCGGGGATCTCCGCGGACGACGTCGACGTCTGCGAGCTGCACGACTGCTTCTCGGCCAACGAGCTCATCACCTACGAGGCGCTCGGCTTCGCCGCCGAGGGCGAGGGCCACAAGCTGGTCGAGGCCGAGGCGACCACCTACGGCGGCGACGGCCCGGTCGTCAACCCGTCGGGCGGACTGATCTCGAAGGGCCACCCGCTCGGGGCCACGGGGCTCGCCCAGTGCTCGGAGCTCACCTGGCAACTGCGCGGGACGGCCGACGCGCGCCAGGTGGACGGCGCGAAGGTAGCCCTGCAGCACAACATCGGCCTCGGCGGCGCGGCGGTTGTATCCGTGTACAAGCCGGCAAAGCCCTGACTCGAACAACGAACAACGAGCAACTAGCGACGAGGAACCAAATGACGACGAAGACAAATACCTCCGCGTCCCCGTTTACCGACGAGCAGCGCGACTTCCAGGCGGCGATCGCCGACTTCTGCGAGCGCGAGCTCGGGACCAAGGAGCAGCGCGAGCGCATCACCGAGGGCTACACCGAACTGCACAGCCAAGAGATCTACGAGAAGCTCGCCGACCTCGGCTGGCTCGGGGTCTCCATCGACGAGGCCTACGGCGGCTCGGGCGGCGGGTTGGTCGACGCGTGCATCTTTCTCGAGGGGACCATGCGCGGCCTCGTCCCGATCGCCGGCTACGGCGTCAGCCTGATCGTCGCGGGGGCCTACGAGCGCTTTGGCACCGACGAGCAGAAGGAGGAGATCCTCGGAGGGATCACCCGTGGGCGGGTCGAGGCGATCGCGATGTCGGAGCCCGAGGCGGGCTCGGACGTCGGCAACCTCTCCTGTCGAGCCGAGCGCCAGAACGGCGGCTTTGTCCTCAACGGCCAGAAGACCTGGATCTCGGCCGCGCACATCGCCGACCACATCCTCGTGATCGCGCGCTCGGACCGCTCCGGCTCCAAGCACGAGGGCCTGACGATGTTCTCCGTCCCGACCGACGCCGAGGGGATCGAGGTCCGCGGGATCGAGACGATGGGAGGCAAGGAGGTCAACGACGTATTCCTGACCGATTGCTACGTCCCCGAGGAGCGCGTGCTCGGCCAGGTCGACGGCGGCTGGATGCAGCTGATGGCCGGCCTCAACGTCGAGCGGCTGATCCTCGCCGCGAGCGCGCTCGGGATCGCCCAGCGCGCCTTCGACGACGTGCTCGCCTACATCAAGGAGCGCAAGCAGTTCGGGCGCCCGATCGGCTCGTTCCAGACCCTCAAGCACCGGATCGCCGACCTCGCGACCGAGATCGAGTGCACGCGGCTGCTGGTGTACGACGTCGCCCGCAAGGTCGACGCCGACCCCAACCAGCTGCTCCCGCGCGAGGCGTCGATGGCGAAGTTGAAGGCGACCGAGGTGGCGAAGAAAACCGCGCTCGAGGGGATGCAGATGATGGGCGGGTATGGCTACGCGACCGAGTACGACATGGAGCGCCACGTGCGCACGACGCTGGTGATGTCGATCTACGGCGGCACCAACGAGATCCAGCGCGAGATCGTCTCGAAGACGTTCGGGCTCTAGCCGACCACCGCTCCGCGTACGCTGAAGCGATGCCGACGATCCGCCTCGGCGGCGAGTCGCAACCGTTCGAGGATGGCCGCGGCGCCGGCCCCACCGCCCGGCTGCGCAGCCGCCAGGTCCAGGTCGGCGCGATCGAGACGCGCGCGGTCTCGAGCAACGGCGAGGGCGTGCCGACCGTGCTCCTCCACGGCTGGCTCGACAACGCCGACACCTGGCTCGCCGTCCTCGACCGGCTCTCGGTCGACGGCCGCCCGGCGGTCGCCTACGACCTGCCCGGCTTCGGCACCGCGCCCCCGCTCGGCGCCGGCTCGGTGCTCGACCAGCTGGTCGATTTCGCCGCCGAGGCCGTCGAGCTCGCGGCCGAGCGCTCCGGCGGCAAGGTCGTCGTCGCGGGCAACTCGCTCGGCGGCTGGGTCGCGCTGCGGCTAGCCCAGGACCCGGACCTGCCGCTCGCCGGGGTGGTGCCCATCGGCCCGGCCGGGATCAGGATGGCGCCGGCCTTCTTCACACTCGACCGCATCCCGGCGGTGTCGCGGATCATCGGGATGCCCGCGCCGGTGCCACCGGCCGTGGTGCGCTCGGTCGCGGGCAGCCTCTACCGCCGGCTCGCCTTCGCCGAGCCGGCGGCGGTCGACCAGCGGGTCGTCGACCGGTTCACGCGCTTTCACGTCGAGCGGCCCGTGATCCGCGAGCGGATCGAATACGCGAAGCGCCTTCGCGACGAGCTCGACGAGCCGTTCGACGCCGCGGCGATCAAGGTCCCGGTGAGCGTCATCTGGGGCGAGGCCGACCGCCTCTGCGTGCCGGCGGGCGCCGAGGAGCTCGCCGCGGCGCTGCCGCACGCGCGGATCGCGATGCTGCCCGACGTCGGCCACACGCCCCAGGTCGAGGCGCCCGAGGTCGTCGTCGGGGCGATCTGCGAGCTCGCCGGCTGAGCCGCTAGCCGAGGAGCGGCTCGGCCTCGTCGGCGATCAGCCGTGCGAGCGGCAGCGAGGCGGTCGCCGCCGGTGAGGGCGCGTTGCGGACGTAGATCGCGGGGCCGGCGCGCGAGATCAGGAAGTCGTCGACCAGGGTGCCGTCGACCCCGACCGCCTGGGCCCGCACCCCCGCCGGGCCGCGGACGAAATCGGCCGCCCGCAGCTCCGGGACGAGGCGCCGCGCCTCGGCGACGTAGGCCCGCTTCGACGCCGCGTGCATGAGTTCGCGGGCTCCGGCGCGCCAATGGCGCGCGATCAGACGCCGGGTCCCGGGCCAGGCGAGCGTCTCCCGCAGGTCGGCCGCGCGCAGGTGCCCGAGCCGGTAGGCGTCGCGGGCGCCGGCGATCAGCGCCGTCGGCCCGAGCAGCACCGAGCCGTCAGGGCCGCGGGTCAGGTGAGCGCCGAGGAAGGGCAGCGCGGGGTCGGGGACCGGATAGATGTTGCCCCGCACGAGCGCGGCACGCTCGGGGCGCAGCCGTAGATAGGCGCCGCGAAACGGGACGATGCGCGGCGCCGCCTCGCCGCCGGCGGCGCGGGCGAGACGGTCCGCCCAAAGGCCCGCGCAGGCGACCACGGCGCGCGCGCTGAGCGCGCCGGTTCGGTGGCGGACGATTGCGCCCTCGACCCCGGCCTCGACAGTGTCCACCTCGCAACTCGTGACTACCGACCCGCCCCGATCCCGTACGTCGTCGGCGTATGCCGCGGCGACCTCGGCGAAGTCGACGACCCCGGTCAGCGGCGAGTGCAGGCCGGCGATCCCGGCCGCGTGCGGCTCGACCTCTCGCACGCCGGCGGCGTCGAGGCGGCGCAGCTCCTCGACGCCGTTGGCGAGCCCACGGCGCTCGAGCTCGTCGAGCGGGCCGAGCTCGCGCTCCCGGGTGGCGACGATCAGCTTGCCGGCCCGGCGCGCCTCGATGCCGCGGGCGTCGCAGTACTCGTAGAGCTCGCGCGCCCCGGCGACGCAGAGCCGCGCCTTCAGCGACCCGGGCTCGTAGTAGACGCCGGCGTGGATCACCCCGCTCGAGTGGCCGGTCTGGTGGACGGCGATCCGCGGCTCGCGCTCGAGCACCACGACCCGCAGACCGTCGTGGCGAAGCGCCAACTCGCGCGCGACCGCGAGCCCGACGATCCCGGCCCCGATCACGAGGACGTCGCATTGGCTTGGAGGCTCAGCGTTCATGACGCTGCCAGACTAACCGCGTGGCCCTTCCGCTCAAGCCGCCGATCGAGCCGCAGCTGGCGCTCTCGCGCAAGCAGATCCCCGCCGACGACGGCTGGGCCTACGAGCCCAAGTACGACGGCTTTCGCGCCCTCGCCTTCGTCGACGGGGATGAGCTGTTCCTGCAATCGCGCACGGGCCGCCCGCTCGCGCGCTATTTCCCCGAGCTCGTCTTCCCGGATGGTCGCTACGTGATCGACGGCGAGCTGCTGATCCTCGACGACGACGGCCGCGAGGTCTTCGACGCGCTGCAGAACCGCCTGCACCCGGCCGAGTCGCGGGTCAAGATGCTTGCCGAGCAGACCCCAGCGCTGTTTCGCGCCTTCGACCTGCTCGCGGTCGGCGACGAATCGGTGCTCGACAGCTCCTTCAGCGATCGGCGCGCAGCGCTCGAGCGCCTCGTCGGCTCGTTCGATGATCCCGGCTCGGTGGAGCTGACGCCGCTGGTCGACGACCCCGCCGAGGCCGAGCCATGGCTGGAGTCGGGGGAGGGCGTGATCGCAAAGCGGGTCGGCTCTCACTACCTGCGCGGCGAGCGCAAGGCGATGGTGAAGGTCAAGCGCCTGCGGACGATCGACGCGGTCGTCGCGGGCTGGCGCCCCGGCAAGGAGGAGAACACGGTGGGCTCATTGATGCTCGGCCTGTACGACGGGGACGGCGAGCTCCACGTCGTCGGCCACACGTCGGGCCTCAAGGCGCAGCAGAAGCGCGACCTGGTCGAGACGCTGGCCCCGTATGAGACCGGCGATCGCGGCTCCGCCGAGCCGAGCCGCTGGTCGGCCGATCGCGACCTCGAGTGGGTCGCGCTGCGCCCCGAGCTGGTGATCGAGGTGAGCTTCGACCACGTCTCCGCCGGGCGGATCCGCCACGGGGCCAAGATCCTGCGCTGGCGCGACGACAAGCCGGCGTCCGAGTGCACGCTCGAGCAGCTGGATTCCTGAGCGATAGGGTCGCTCCACACCGACTCGGGAAGGGGTTCGAAATGGACCTTCAGGAGTACCGCGAGACCAGCCTCCAGACCTGGGGCACGATGGCGCCGGGTTGGGAGGATCGCCGCGAGTGGCTGCTCGGCATCACGGGGGCGATCAACGAGTGGCTCGTCGACCGGGTCGACCCGCAGCCGGGCCAGACGATCCTCGACATCGCCGCCGGGACCGGCGACCTCGGGTTCGCGGCCGCGGCGCGCGTCGGCGAAGGCGGCGGGGTGATCTGCACCGACTTCGCCCCCGAGATGATCGAGGCCGCCCGCCGCAATGGTGAGCGCAGGGGCCTCGACAACGTCGAGTACCGGGTCCTCGACGCCGAGCGCATGGACCTGGGCGATGACAGCGTCGACGGCGTCCTCTGCCGCTGGGGCTACATGCTGATGGCCGACCCCGCGGCAGCGCTGGGTGAGACCCGCCGGGTCCTACGCGACGGAGGCACCCTGGCATTCGCCGTCTGGCAGACGCCGGACCGCAACCCATGGGCGGCGCTGCCCGGGATGATCCTGGTCCAGCGCGGGCACATGCCGCCGCCCGAGCCCGGCGCGCCCGGGATCTTCGCCCTTGGCGAGGCCGATCGAGTCCGCGAGCTGGTAACCGGCGCCGGGTTCGGTGATCCCGAGATCGAGGAGCTGACCTTCGAGTGGCGCTACGCCGCCGACGACCTCTGGGAGACGCTGACGCGGCTCGCCGGACCGCTGGCGAAGGTGCTCAACGAACTACCCGCCGACGAGCGCGACGCGACCCGCGCCGCGATCGAGGAGAGCCTGGCGCGGTTCGTCCAGGGCGACGAGCTCGTCGTCCCGGCCGCCTGTTGGGGGATCGTCGCCGGCTAGGTGGACAAGCCGGCGTCCGAGTCGGCGGCCTCGGCGCGGTCAGTCGACGAGGCGCAGGTACATGATGTGCAGCCCGGTGAACGTGCCGTCGGGAAGGCGGAAGGCCTCGGGCACCGTGCCGATGATCTCCAGCCCGAGCGACTTCCACAGCGCGACCGCGGGCGCGTTCGATTCGACCACAGCGTTGAACACCAGGCCTCGGAAGCCGGTCTCGGTCGCCCACTCGATCACCCGCTCGCCCAGCGCGCGACCGATCCCCTTGCCGGTGTGCGCGAGGTCGACCATGAAGCTGGCGCTGGCGACGTGCTTGCCGGGGCCCGGGCGGTTGGCGTAGGCGTTGGCGCTCCCCACCACGGCGCCGTCGTCGACGGCGACGAACGTGGCGCCCGGCGGGCCGATCATCCACAGGTCGCGGGCATCCGGCTCGGAGATCTCCGGGTCATAGACGTACGTCTCTTCGGCGGCGACGATCTCGCGAAAGAACGGCCAGATCGCCTCCCAGTCGTCGTCGGCGGCCTCCCGAACGTCCACCGCTAGCCCTTCTTGGCGCGGCTCGGCTGCACCCGCTTCGGCTCGTCCTTTTGCTTCTTGAAGTGCGGCGGCCAGGGAGCGTCGCCGAGCCCCTCGGCCTCGTCGCGGTCGGCGAGCTCGAGCAGGGAGTCGAGCGAGTGCTCGACGTCGTCGATCGCGGCCGACGGGTCGCCGCGCTTCGCGAGGCGGGCGGGGACGGTGTCGATGCGCAGCTCTGCTGGGTCGACGTCGGGGACCTCGTCCCACTCGAGCGGGGTCGAGACACGCGCATCGGCGACCGGCCGCACCGACCACGCCGAGGCGACGGTGCGGTCGCGGGCGTTCTGGTTGTAGTCGACGAAGACGCCGTGGCGCTCCTCTTTCCACCACTTCGAGGTCGCGAGCTCGGTTCGTCGCTCGACCTCGCGGGCGAGCGCCAGCGCCGCGCGCCGCACCTCGGTGAAGGTCCAGCGCGGCTCGATCCGGACGTTGACGTGGATCCCGCGCGAGCCTGACGTCTTCGGGAAGCCGAGCAGCCCGTGGTCGGTGAGCGTCTCGTTCACGGTCATCGCGACCTCGCGGACCTCGCCGAAGTTCGATTCCGGGGTCGGGTCGAGGTCGACCCGCAGCTCGTCCGGATGGTCGAGGTCGGCGCGCCGTGCCGGCCACGGGTTGAAGTCGATCACGCCGAGGTTCACCGCCCAGACCAGGTGGGCGGCGTCGTTGGCTACCAACTCCGTGGCGCTGCGGCCGGATGGGAACTTGACCGTCGCCGTCTCGATCCAGTCGGGCGCGGTCTTCGGGACGCGCTTCTGGAAGAAGAAGTCCTCCGCGATCCCGTTCACGAACCGCTTCATCGTCGTCGGCCGCTCGCGCAGGTGCAGGCATGCCGCGTCGGCCACCGCGAGGTAGTACTCGGCGACGTCACGCTTCGTGTGGCCGGACTCGGGGAAGTAGACCTTGCTCGGGCTCGAGAGCCGCACCTCGCGCCCGGCCGCCTCGATCGTGATCGCTTCCTTGGCCATCGACCCCCAATCTTTCCAAGCCTGGCCGCGGGCGATAGGGTCGGCCCCGTGGCGATGCTGATCCTCGAGGCGACCGGGCCGCGCGGCGAGCAGCTGGCGATGGCCGCCGCCGACGCGCGTGGCTACGCGGCCGGCTGGGACTCGGAGTTCAATTCCGCGACGATCGACGCTGACGGGATCGCCGACGACGAGCTGCGCACGGTGATCTTCGAGGAGCTCGACTCGCGCGATCCGGACTGGCGCTCCCAGCTGCAGGTCGTGGAGGACTGAGCGCCGCCCGCGCCCCGGGGTACCGATGAGTCGCGCCGCGCGCCGCGGTCTAAGCGGGTGATTCAACGAAAGGAAGGCAGCGATGCTGGCTGACAAGTCCACCTTCAGCGGCTACTCGGTCGACGATGTCGACGCCGCGAAGCGCTTCTACGGCGAAACCCTCGGCCTCTCGGCCTCCGAGCAGGGCCCGGGGATCGTCCTCGAGCTCGCCGGCGGTAACCGGGTCCTCGTCTACGGCAAGGGCGACACGCACGAGCCTGCGAGCTTCACGGTCCTCAACTTCGAGGTCGACGAGATCGAGCCGGCGGTCGACGAGCTGACCGCGGCCGGGGTTGAGTTCGAGCGCTACGAGGGCACCGACCTGCAGACCGACGAGAAGGGGATCTTCCGTGGCGGCGGCCCGCTGATCGCCTGGTTCAAGGACCCGGCGGGCAACGTGCTCGCGGTGATCCAGACCGGCTGAGCCCCGATCGCGGTGAGCGTGCGGGTCGAGGTGCGGCTGACGCCGCGCGCGTCGCACGATGCGATCGTCGGGCGGCGCGACGGGCGCCTGCTCGTACGGGTGACCGCACCCCCGCTCGACGACCGCGCCAACCGCGCCCTCTGCCGACTGCTCGCGAAGCGGGCCGGGGTGGGGCGGACCGCCGTGCGGGTGGTCGCCGGCGCCCGCGCCCGCGACAAGGTGGTCGAGATCGATGGGCTCGAGCGCGAGCCCGACTGGGGGGCCGGGCGCTAGCGCGATAGCGTGGCGGACCGTGGACCTGACCACGATGACCTACGCCACCGAGGGCCGGATCGCCAGGATCACGCTCGACCGCCCCGAGCGCGGCAACGCGATCACGCTCGAGTTGCCCGGCGAGCTCGCCGCCTGTGTCGAGCGCGCCAACCTCGACCCCGAAGTCCACGTGATCGCGCTCGCGGGCAACGGCACCGGCTTCTGCGGCGGCTACGACCTCGGCTTCGCCGAACAACTGCCCGCCACCTCCTCGGCTTCGCCTCCGGGGGTGCGGGGCGAGCAGCCGAGCGGCGAGCGGCGAGCGGCGAGCGGCGCGCCCACCGACCCCGAGGTGGTGGCAGCCAACCACGACCCCTCGAAACCCTGGGATCCCGTTGTCGATTTCCAGATGATGAGCCGCAACGTGCGTGGCTTCATGAGCCTGTTCTGGTCCGAGAAGCCGGTGATCTGCAAGGTGCACGGGTTCTGCGTGGCCGGCGGCACGGACATGGCGCTTTGTTCCGACCTGCTGGTGGTCGAGGATCGGGCGAAGATCGGCTATCCGCCGGCGCGCGTCTGGGGTGTGCCAACGACGGCGCTGTGGGCGCACCGGATCGGCCCGGCGCGGGCGAAGCGCCTGCTGCTGACCGGCGACTCGATCGACGGCGTGACCGCGGTCGAATGGGGGGTGGCGAGCGAGTGCGCCCCGGCGGCCGAGCTCGATGGCGCGTTCGAGGCGCTGCTCGAGCGCGTCGCCAGGCTACCGATCAACCAGCTCGTGATGCACAAGCTGCTCGTCAACCAGGCGGTCGCTGCGCAGGGGCTCTACTCGACGCAGGTGCTCGGCACCTTCTTCGACGGGATCGCCCGCCACACGCCCGAGGCCCACGAGTTCGTGCGCCGCGCCGCGGAGAGCGGCTTCAAGGAGGCGGTGCGCGAACGCGACGAGCCGTTTGGCGACTTCGGCCTCGACTCGACCGGGAGGACGGCGCAATGAGGGTCATGATCACCAGCTCGCGGATGCCGTTCGCGCTCAACATGGTGCGGCAGCTCGCCGACGCGGGACACACCGTGTTCGCCGCCGATGACTACCGCCAGGCGCCGGGCAGCCACTCGAAGTACGCGTCCGGGTTCTTCGTGTACCCGTCGGCCACCCACGAGACGGAGGCCTTCGTCGATGAGATCGAGCGCCTCGTCGACGAGCACGAGATCGACGTCGTCGTCCCCGCCTTCGAGGAGGTCTTCTTCCTCTCCAGCCAGCGCGACCGGCTCTCGCGCTCGACGACGATCTTCGGCGCCCAGTTCCAGGCCCTCGCCCGGCTGCACGACAAGGCGGCGTTCGAGCGCCTCGTCCGCCGCCTCGGCCTGCCGATTCCCGAGTCGGTCGTCGCCACGTCCGACGCGGAGCTCGCCGAGGCGATCGGTCGTTTCGACCGCTACTTCGGGCGCGCCGTGTTCTCGCGCGGCGGGGTCGACCTGCTCACCAACACCGGTCCGCTCGCCGGGGTCCTCGATCCGGCCGACGTGCACCCGACGCCGGCCGAGCCGTGGCTGATCCAGCCGTTCGTCGAGGGCGAGACGGTCTGCACCTACTCCACTGTCCACGAGGGCAAGGTGAGCTCGCACCTCATGTACCGGATCCCCCGCCAGTGGCATCACTCGACCGGGATCCAGTTCGAGTCGGTCGACGCGAGCGAGTCACTGCGGCTGATCGAGCCGGTCGTTGCCGAGCTCGGCTACACGGGGCAGATCTCGTTCGACTTCCTGGTCACCGACGATGGCCTCAGCTACGTCGAGTGCAACCCGCGAGCGACCGACGGCGCCCTGCTGCTCGCCCCGGCCGAGATCGCGGCCGGCCTGCTCGAGCCGGGGCCCGAGACCTTCGTCCTCGAGCCCGGCAAGACGACGCAGCTCGACCTGGCGCTGGTCGGCGACGCGTTCGCCGACCGGATGGAGCGCTTCCCGCAGACGATCCGCGACCTGGCCCGGTTCAAGGACGCGGGCGACGGCTGGCACGACCCGCTGCCGACGCTCTACTCAGCCTTCTCGCTCGCCCACTTCGCCGGCGTCAGCCATCGCGACCACGCGAAGCTCCAGGACGCAATGGACGCCGACATGTCCTGGGACGGCGAGCCGATCGAGGGGATGTCGGACGCCGACGCGAAGCTGCTCGCCGAGCTGCGAGACGGCTGAGCGCGGCGCTTACTCGCCGACGCCGCGGGCGCCGTCAAGTGCGGTCGGCTCTGCGCGCCCAGGCGCGGCACAGCGACAGCGACACGGCGATCCCAAGGCAGTCGACGAGGACGTCGAACGGGTCCGAGTCGCGCCCCGGCACGGATCGCTGGTGAAGCTCATCGGTGATCGCGTACAGCACGCAGATCGCCGCCGCCACCGGGATCGCGCGCCGGCCGAGCGTCGGCGCCAGCGCCCACGCCCACAGCGCCGCGAGCAGCGCGTACTCGCTGAAGTGGGCGATCACGCGCGTGAACGCGGGCCACTCCGGGCCCACCGACTGCTGCGCGGAGAGGTAGAAGATCAGCGCCATCAGCGCCAGCGGCGCGAGCGCTCGCCACGCGCTGCGGTTCAAGCGCGGAGTTCGTCGAACAGCCCGCGCCACCGTTGCTCTTCGCGTTCGGCGGGCAGCTGCAGGGTGATCCGCGTGGCGATGTCGCCGTAGCGGCGCTTGATCTCGGCGACCGCCTCCTCCGGGGAGCCGACGATGGCGAAGGTCTCGACCAGCTCGTCGTCGATCAGCTCCGGCATCCGGTCCCACTCGCCGCGCTTGGTCATCGCGCGCAGCTCGTCCTGCAGGTCGCCCCAGCCGTGCAGCTCCAGCACCGGCCGGTAGGCAGGGGTGGAGCCGTAGAAGGCGATCTGCTGCTTGATCTGAGCGACCCCGGCGGCGATCTCCTCCTCGGTGTCGGCGGCGACCACGAACGCGGGCGCGGTGATCTCGAACCCCTCCCGAGTCCGCCCTGCCTTCGTGAAGCCGCGCTCGAGCGCCGGCAGGGTCGCCTCGCGCAGGTAGCGCTCGGTCGAGAACCCGTGGACGAGGATGCCGTCGGCGACCTCGCCGGCGGTCTCGGTCATCAGCGGGCCCACCGCCGCGACCATGATGTCCGGGTTGCCGTGCTCGTTCGGGCCCGGGTTGAAGAACGGCGCCATCAGCGTGTGGGTGTAGAAGTCGCCCTCGAACTCGAGCGGCGCGTCGGTCGCCCAGGTGTCCCAGATCGCGCGCACCGCGAGCACGAACTCGCGCATGCGTGCCGCCGGCTTCGACCATGGCATCGAGTAGCGCCGGGTGATGTGCGGCTTGATCTGCGACCCGAGCCCGAGCGTGAACCGGCCACCGGAGAGCGCCTGGACGTCGTTGGCCTGCAGCGCGACCGTCATGGGGTTGCGCGCGAAGGCGACCACGATCGCGGTGCCGATTCCGATCGTCTCGGTCCGTTCGGCCGCGATCGCGCAGGCGAGGAACGGATCGATCTGCGTCTCGAACGCGAACCAGCCGTCGTAGCCGTCGCCCTCGGCCTGGACCGCGGCCGCCCCGGCCGCGTCGACGGTCGGCTGGTAGGTGCCCGCATCGACCTTCACGCGCGGGACTCTATGCGCGAGGCGGTGGGGGGCGGCCTGTCGAGCGGGGGCGGCGCGCCGAGCGCCCGGCCGCCGAGTGTCGTCTGACGCACGCTTCCCGTGTCTCAAACGACTTTCGAGGGGCGAGGCGGCCCGTGGCGGGCGACCGCAGGGGATGGATTTCGTCGTAGTCGTCGCCTCGGCCGCGCGAATCGTGGGCCGCGGACCGTTGATCGGGTGGCGTGAACTGCACGCACCAGCTACACACGATCAGTTCGTCGTACGACCGCGAGAAGCGGATCCTGACCTGGTTTCGTCGCTGTCAGGAGTGCGGAGCGCGGTTGAGCGACGTCAGTCGGCTCGCCTATGAGCCGCGATTCGTTCCGGATGGCAACGACCGGTTTCTGACGCTCGAGGATCCAACCTCACAAGCTCCCGCGAAGGCCAGAGTTCCGCTCTCCAGGTGAGCGGCGTTCGTCGGGCCTCTCCATGGAGTGCCGGGAATGCCGTAGCGCTTCCTGCAGACGGCCGCGCCGCGCAGGACGCCGGGCCTACGGCACGCGGTGGATCTCGAAGAGGTTCGTGCCCAGGTCCTGCTGGGGCAGCCCCGCGGTGATCGCGATCAGGTCGCCGGACTTCGCAACCCCGGCCTGGCGGGCGAGCCGAGCGCAGTCGTCGAGCAATGCCGTGATCCCGGTCCAATCGTCGGCGATCACGCACTGGACCCCGAAGAGGAGATTGAGCCGCCTGACCGTCTCCAGCCGCGGCGAGATCGCCAGCACCGGCGTCCGCGGACGGTGTGCGGAGACCAGCCGCGCGGTGCGGCCACTGCGCGTCGGGACCACGATCGCAGCGAGCCCGAGCGTGTATGTGGACCCGACCGCTGCCCGCGCGACCGAGCTGGCAACGTCGGTCTCGTTCGAGCCGGCGCGGTTGAAGACCCAGTCGCCGTACGGGAGCTCGGGCTCGGTCTCGCGCGCGATCCGATCCATCACCCGCACCGCCTCGGCCGGGTAGTCGCCGACCGCAGTCTCCTCGGAGAGCATGATCGCGTCGGTGCCTTGGAAGATTGCGTTGGCGACGTCGGAGACCTCGGCCCGGGTCGGGCGCGGCGAGGCGACCATCGAGGCGAGCATCTGCGTCGCCGTGATCGAGGGCACCGAGTAGCGCCCGGCGAGCGCCAGCAGATGACGCTGGACCCCGGGGACCCGTTCGATCGGCAACTCGATCCCGAGGTCGCCGCGAGCGATCATCACCCCGGCAGTGACCGCCTTGACGATCTCCTCCGCCCGCTCGGCGGCCTGCGGCTTCTCGATCTTGGCGATCACCGGGATGTCGGAGCCCCCGGTGCGCACCCGGCGCTCGACCGGAGCCAGGTCCTCGGCCCGGCGGACGAAGGAGACCGCGAGCAGGTCGATGTCGTGGGCGACCGCGAAGTCGACCCAGGCGAGGTCCTCGCGCCCCGCCGCCGGCAGCCCGACCTCGGCGCCGGGCAGATTGAGTCCCTGGTGGGAGGAGATCCGCCCGCCGACCTCGACCGAGCAGCGGACCTCGTCGTCGCCCGCCTCGAGCACGCGCAGGCGGATGCGCCCGTCGGCGAGGTAGATCAGCCCGTCGGTGGTGACGGCCTCCGGGAGGCCGTCGTATGAGACCGAGAGCCGCTCATCGGTGCCGACGCAGTCCTCGGTCGTGAGCACGATCTCGCTTCCAGGCCGGAGGCCGACGATGCCCTCCTCGACGTCGCCGATCCGCAGCTTCGGGCCCGGCAGGTCGCCGAGGATTCCGACCTCCTTGCCGCTGCGCTCCGCCGCCTCGCGCGCCATCGCCACGTTCTCGGCGTGGTCGTCGCGGGTGCCGTGCGAGAAGTTGAAGCGAAAGACGTCGGCGCCGGCTTCGATCAGCTCGATCATGCCCTCGACGCTGCGCGTCGCCGGGCCGATCGTGGTCACGATCTTCGTCCGCCGGTGGCTGCTCATCCTCGCTCCATCCTCTCGGTCGGGGCGACGGTCGTCGGCGCCTCGCTGTGGTCGTCTGGCAACGGTGGCTCGGCCGGTCCCGGCATCGCGACCGCATCGAACTCGCCGGTGCGCGGCGTGTGGGTCGGCTCGGGCCCGTCGTCGGGGGCAAGCTCGTCGCCCTCGGCGAGCTCCAGCCGTTGCACGTACGGAAGCTGCCAGACGGCGCCGGCGATCCCGAGCCCGAGCGCGACGCAGAGCAGGGCGGCGAACCACTGGCCGCCGGAGAGCACCGCGAGGTCGAAGAACTCGCGCACCGGGTCGATCGCGATGATCCCGGCGAACAGCGCGCCGAGGCCCGCCACCAGGGCGAGCATGTAGCTCTGCACGGTGATGTGCTCGCGCCCGGGGCCGCGCTCGAGCAGGACGATGAAGCACAGGCCGAGCACGATCAGGGTCGTGGTCGCCGCGGTCCTGCCCTCCTCGAGCGTGCCACCGAAGACGCTGTCAACAAAGAAGAACGAGAGCAGGGAGGCGATCCCCATCGCGATCCCGGCGGGAAAGGCGAACGCCGCCAGCGCCCGCAGCAGCCGGCCGCGGTACAGCGGCCCCTCGCTCGGGGCCAGCGCGAGCACGAACGAGGGGATCCCGATCGTCAGCATCGCCGCGACCGTGAGCTGGCGCGGCAGGAACGGGAAGGTGAAGTCGAAGATCGCGGCGAGCAGGATCAGGAAGGCGGCGTAGACCGACTTGGTCAGATAGAGGCGCCCGAGGCGGTGGATGTTGCGGGCGATGCGGCGCCCTTCCGTGACCGCTCGCGGCAGCATCGAGAACTGGTCGCGCAACAGGACGATGTCGGCGACGCCCTTGGTGATCTGGCTCCCGGAGCCCATCGCGACCGCGAGGCGCGCCTGCTTGAGGGCCGGGACGTCGTTGACGCCGTCGCCGATCATCGCCGTGAACCGGCCGCGCTCGGCGAGCGCCCCGACCAGCGCCTTCTTCTGTTCCGGGGTGATCCGGCAGAACACCGTGTTGCGAAGCGCCGCCTGGGCGAGCCCGCCCTTGTCGGTCGGCAGGTCGGGCCCCTCGATCACCGCCGCGTCGCCGGGCACCCCGACCGCGTGCGCGACCGCGGTCACCGTCTCGCGCGCGTCGCCCGAGATCAGCTTCAGGTCGACCTGCTGGTCGCGCATGTAGGTGATCGTCTCGGCGGCGTCGGGGCGCAGGGTCTCCTCGAGCACGACCAGCGCCCGCGGCTCGAGCGTCGGTGGTGGCTGTGCGGCCGGGTCGGTGGGCAGGCCGCCGCGGGCCTCGCCGAAGGCGACCACGCGGCGCCCGGCGCCGGTGTGCTCGGCGAGCGCCCGCTGCAGTCCCTCGGGCAGCCGCAGCGCTCCGGCACGGGTGAGCACGTCCGGGGCCCCGATCACGTAGCTGGAGCCGTTCAAGGTCATCCCGCTCCATTTCCACTGCGACGAGAACGGCACCTCCGCGCTCGGCCGCTCGGGGTGGGCCGGGTAGCTCTCCGCGATCGTCTCGAGGGTCCGGTTGCGCTCGCCGGCGGAGGCGGCGAAGACGGCGAGGGCCCGCTCGGCGTCGCCGGCGCGGTTCTGGTCCGCGGGGACGACGCCGACGAGCTTCAGCGTCCCGTCGGTCAGGGTCCCGGTCTTGTCGACGCAGATCGTGTCGACGGCGGCGAGCGCCTCGGTCGCCGCCATCTGCTGGACGAGCGTGTTCTGGCGCGCCAACCGCACCGCTGCGACCGCGAGCGTGACGCTGAGCAGCAGCACCAAGCCCTCGGGGATCAGGGTGACGAGCCCGGCGGTCGCCTCCTGGGCGGCGTCGCGGAACGCTTTGTCGTGAAGGGTGAAGCCCACGAGCACGATCAGGGCGATCGGGATGAGCGCCAGCGAGGTCGCCTTCAGCACGGTGTTGACCTCGACCTGCAGCGGCGAGGGGGCGTGGCGGAACTCCCGCGCCTCGCCGGCGATCTTGGCCGCGTAGCTGTCCTCGCGCACCGCGTCGACTTCGTAGTGGCCCGAGCCCGAGATCCCGAACGAGCCCGAGAGCATCCGGTCGCCGGGGCGTTTGCGGATCCCGTCCGACTCGCCGGTGAGCAGCGACTCGTCCACC
>CAWHFY010000017.1:0-259231 GCA_963828755.1 uncultured Solirubrobacterales bacterium
GAGCGCGCGGAGGTCAACCAGCTCTGCGGAATCGACTCCCGCGTCATCGGCCCGGACGAGGTCGGGCGGCTGGCGCCGGCGATGTCCCTCGCTCCCGACGCCATCCATCCGGTCATGGGAGCTCTCTATCACCCGCCCGGCGGGATCATCCGCCACGACGCCGTGGTCTGGGGCTTCGCCCGCGCCGCCGACGCGGCCGGCGCCGAGATCCATCCGTATACCGAGGTCACCGGGATCGAGCGGTCGAACGGCCGGGCGACGGGGGTGGCACTGCGTGACGGCCGCACGATCGGCGCCGGGCATGTGATCAGCGCGACCGCGGGCTGGAGCTGGACGCGATCGCCGCGATGGCCGGCATCGAGTTGCCGATCACCACCCACATCCTGCAGGCCTTCGTGACCGAGCCGCTGAAGCCGCTGCTCGACGTGGTGATCGTCTCCTCGCAGATGCACGTCTACATCTCCCAGACCGATCGCGGCGAGTTCTTGGTCGGCGCCGAGATCGAGCCCTGGACGACGTACCGGCAGCAGGGCACGCTGAACTTCATCCAGGAGTCGTCGCGCCACACGCTCGAGCTGTTCCCGCAGCTGGAGCGGTCGCGAATCCTGCGGAGCTGGGCCGGCCTTTGCGACATCAGCCCCGACTTCAGCCCGATCCTCGGTGTCACGGAGGTCGACGGCCTGCTGCTCAGCGCCGGTTGGGGCACCTACGGATTCAAGGCGGCGCCGATCGTCGGCACGACGCTCGCGGAGCTGACCGCCACCGGAACCACCCCGGAGCTGATCGAGCCCTTTGCGCTCGAGCGCTTCTATCACGACCGCCTCGTCTCCGAGCTCGGCGCGGCGGCCGTCTCACACTGACGAACGGAGAGAAGCCAGACATGAAGAACAGCCTCGAGATCGCCCAGGAGGCGAACGCTGCTGCCGATCGACGAGATCGGCGCCCAGCTGGATCTCGAGCCCGAGGAGATCGAGCCCTACGGCCGCTACAAGGGCAAGATCTCACTCGCGGCCATGGACCGCCTCGCCGACCGGCCGGACGGCAAGCTCGTCTGCGTCACCGGGATGACGCCGACCAAGGCGGGAGAGGGCAAGACGACCACCTCGGTCGGCCTCACCGAGGGCATGGGCTACATCGGCCGCAGCCCGGTGCTCTGCCTGCGCGAGCCGTCGGTCGGCCCGGTGTTCGGGATGAAGGGCGGCGCGGCCGGGGGCGGGTTAGCCCAGGTCGTGCCGATGGAGGACCTCAACCTCCACTTCACCGGCGACATCCACGCGATCGGCGCCGCGAACAACCTGCTCGCGGCGATCCTCGACGCGTCGATCCTGCACGGCAACCCGCACCGCATCGATGCGTTGCGCGTGACGTGGAAGCGGGCCGTTGACATGAACGATCGGGCCCTGCGCCAGGTCGCGCTCGGGCTCGGGGGCAAGGCCAACGGCTACCCGCGCGAGAGCGGCTTCGACATCACCGCAGCCTCGGAGGTAATGGCGATCCTGGCCGTCGCCCGCGACCTGCAGGACCTGCGGCGGCGGGTCGGCCGGATCACGGCCGCCTACACGCTCGGCGGCGATCCGGTGACCGCCGAGGACCTCGGCGCCGCCGGGGCGATGACCGTGCTGCTCAAGGACGCGATCAAGCCGAACCTGATCCAGACGCTCGAGGGGCAGCCGTGCCTGATGCATGCGGGCCCGTTCGCCAACATCGCGCACGGCAACTCGTCGCTGATCGCCGACCTGCTCGGGCTGAAGCTCGGCGATTACGTGATCACCGAGGCGGGGTTCGGCTCCGACATGGGCATGGAGAAGTTCATCGACATCGTCTGCCGAACCGGGGGCATCGCTCCGGACGCGATCGTCGTCGTCGCCACGGTGCGGGCGCTCAAGCACCACGGCGGTCTCGACGCCGACCATGAGCCGAGCAAGGCGCAGCGGTTGGCGGCGGTCGAGGCAGGGATCGCGAACCTCGTCCGCCACCTCGGCATTGTCCGCGAGTTCGGGCTCCCGGCCGTCGTCGCGGTCAACCGGCGCCCCGAGGACACGGACGAGGAGGTCGAGCTCGTGGCGAGGCTTGCGACCGAGGCCGGCGCGTTCGCCGCCGCCGTGAGCGACGGGTTCGCCCAGGGCGGCAAGGGAGTCGCGGATCTGGCCGAGTCCGTCGTCGCGGCCTGCGACGAGCCGAACGAGTTCCGCTTTCTCTATGACGACGGGTCCACGACCAAGGAGAAGATCGAGACGATCGCCGAGCGCGTCTACGGCGCCGACGGGGTCCTCTACTACCTCGAAGCCGAGCACAAGATCGAGCAATTCTCGGCCCAGGGCCTGGCCGAGCTACCCGTGTGCATGGCCAAGACTCCACTGTCCCTGTCGGGCGAACCACAGCTGATCGGCGCGCCCACCGGCTTCCAGCTCCCGGTCCGCGACGTGCGCGCCTACACGGGCGCCGGCTGGCTGGTGCCGCTCTGCGGCGAGATTCAACAGATGCCCGGGCTCGGCAAGACCGCGGCCGCCTTCGACGTCGACGTCGACGCCGAGGGCCGGACGGTCGGCCTGTTCTGAGCGCGGCGGTAGCGTTCGGCCGATGGAATGGCTCGACGCGATCGCCGACCGCGATCAGGCGGCCGCGGCCGGGGTCGGCTGCGCCCTCGCGTGCGCGACGGCGGCCGCGCTGGTGGAGTTGACCGGGAACCTGGCCGCGGACCGGGTCGAGGCGGCGGGCGGCCGTAATGACGCCGTCGCGCTGCGGGCGCTCGGCAACCGGGCAGGTGAGCTTCGCGCAGCGGCCCTGCGCGCGGCCGACGACGACGCGGTCGCCTACGCGGCGGTGACCGAAGCCGCGGAAAAGACCGAGCGCGCGGCGGCGCTCGAGCGCGCGAGCGATCCGCCGCTGGCGATCGCCGAGGCGGCCGCCGAGGTCGGAGCCGCAGCGGCGGAGATCGCGGCGGCCGGGACGTGGCCGTTCACGCCCGACGCGATCGTCGCCTGCGAGCTTGCCGCGGCCGCCGCCCGCGGGGCCGCCGGGCTGGTGACGGCCAACCTCTCCGGGTCGAACTCCCCGCGCGCCGAGCGCGCCCGGGACGCCGCCCGGCGAGCCGCCGTCGCGCGCGACCGCGCCGCGCCGTAGGCCGGCTTTCGTCGAGATCGCCGCGTCAGCCTCGCTCCTGCTCAGCTGCTAAGTCCACGGATACGGCCCCTTCGATGCCGGGTGCGTTTCGCCGCGCTCGAAGCGAGACAGGCGGAAGGGCTCGAGCCGTGGTTCGCCCTCCAGGAACTCGTCCGCGGCGAGGCGGCCGAGCGCGAGCAGCTTGAAACCGTGGCCCGAGTCGACGATCGCATAGGCGTTCGGGGCCACCCAGTCGCAGATCGGATAGTTGTCGGGCGTGTGGGAGACGATCCCGCCGGCGAGCGTCGTGCGCCAGTCGCCGGCGTGGCCGCGGAAGCGGCCGATCGCCGCGGCGAGTCCCGAGGTGAAGAAGTCGGCGAAGGACCGCTCGGCCGCGTGCTCGGGGTTGTCGGGGCCGTAAGGGTCGAGGTCGGGCTCAACGAGCGGTAACGGCAGCCCGCCGCCGGTCACCGTCGCGCCGCCGGCGCCGACGCGGAAGTAGATCCCCCACGGGCCGTCGACGAGCACGCTGCCGTCCGCGTCGGATCGCAGAGGCCCGGCCTGGTCGAGGTGGACGACGGGCGGCTCCTGGCCGGCACGAGCGCCGGCGGCGGCGGCGCGCAGCTCGAACTCCCCCTCCTGGGCCTTCCAGTAGGAGATCGGCGGCCAGTCCCCGCCGAGCATCCCCAGCACGCCCGCCGCCCACGGGCCCGGTGCAAGCAGGAGGCGCTCGCAGCTGATCCGCCCGCGCGAGGTCTCAAGGGCCTCCACCCCGCCCTCGCCGAGCTCGATCCCGGTGACCTCGACGCCCTCGGCGATCTCGGCGCCGGCGGCCCGCGCCAGCTCGGCGAGCCGGCGCACGGTCCGCATCGGGTCGGCCCAGCCGCCGCGGCGCTCGTGGAGCAGCGCGGCGATGGGCGCCTCCCAGTCAGGCCACGTCCAGGCGAGGTATTCGTTGCACGGCGCCTCGCCGATCACGAGCTCGGACTCGTACCCGCACTCGCGGTGGCGCCCGTTGATCGCGACCAGGTCGTCGACCTGGGCCTCGGGCACGGCGGCGAGGTAGCCGACCTGGCGGAAGCCGAAGGCCTCGGGATCGGCCTCGAACATCTCGACCGACAGCCGGACGACGTCGGTGATCGCCGGCGCACGGTAGTAGTTGCGCACGATGCCGCCGGCGGCTCCGGAGGCGCCACCGCCGATCCGGCCCTTGTCGAGCACGAGCACGTCGGCGCCGCGCTCGGCGAGGCGCCACGCGGCCGATAGGCCCAGCACGCCGCCACCGACGACGACGTGACCGGCGTCCGTCAGCTCCACGGGTACGGGCTGTGGGAGACGGGGTGCAGGTCGCCGGTCGCAAAGCGCTCGAAGCGGAACGGATGCAGCAGCGATGAGTGCTCGCCCGCGACGACCCGGGCGATCTCGCGCCCGACCGCGATCATCTTGTAGCCGTGGTTCGAGTCCGCGGCGACGTAGACGTTGGGCCGCATGTAGTCAAAGACCGGGAAGTTGTCCGCAGTGAACGCGCCCGCCCCGCCCGAACGCACCTGGCGGTAGGCACCGCGGCAGCCCTCGAAGCGCTCCATGCAGTGCGAGAGCGCCGCGCACCAGAGGTCTGGGAAACCGGGCTCGACGGTGCCGGTCGGGTAAGGCTCGAGGCTGAGCTCGGAACCGACCGGCAGCGGCTGGGCGCCGCCCTGGACCGAGTCGCGATCGGGCTTCACGTAGATGCCCCACGGCTCGTCGGTGATGAGTCGGCCCTCATCGTCCGCAAGCGGGCGATCGGAGTCGACGTGCAGGACGGGGCCCTCGGCGCCGAGCGCGGTGTCCAGCGTCGACGGCGCCAGCTCGACCTCCCCCTCCTGCAGGTACCAGTAGGTCCACATCGACACCCCCGGCTCGACCGAGCCGTCTGGGGCGCGCACGTCGATCCGCTCCGGCAGCCCGAGCATCTCCCACAGGCGCGGGACCCACGGCCCGACCGCCACCACGACCTGCTCGACCTCGATCGGGCCCGCGCTCGTCTCCACGACGGTCACGGCGCCCGAGCCGTCGTCGGCAAAGCCGGTCACCTCGACCCCCTCTTCGATCCGCGCGCCCGCCGCGCGCGCCTTCTCCGCCAGGCCCAGCATCGACTCGCGGTTGAAGGCGAAGCCACCGGCGTGCTCGTGCAGGCAGACGGTCAGTCCCTCGGCGCGCCAGTCGCGGATACAAGCCGCGCATGTGGTCGCGCACCGCTCGCCTCGCCCGGTGGAGCTCCGAGCGGTAGCCGATCGCCTGCTGGCGCTCGAAGACCTCGATCAGGTCGGGCTCCTGTGAGGGCGGGCCGAGCGCCACGTAGTCGGTCGGGTGGTAGTGGAGCGTTTCGGGATCGGACTCCCAGATCTCGACGCACGCGGCCATCAGCTCCTGCATCGCCGGCTGGAAGTAGTTGTTGCGGATCACCCCGCAGGCGATCCCGGAGGCGCCCGCGCCGACGCCGGCCTTGTCGACGCACAGGACGTCCTCGCCGTCGCTCGCCAGATGCCAGGCGGTGGAGAGGCCATGGACGCCGGCGCCGATGACGAGATGGCGAACGGACGCCGGCAGCTCGGGCATCGTCGCCGCCCTCAGTGCTCTGGGGGCTCCCAGCCCTCCAGCACCGACGGCTTCCAGTCCCCGCCGACCGTCTCCGAGCCCTCGACCCACGGTCCGAGCTCCGGCTGGGCGAACTTGGCGTGCGCCTCCTTGAGCCGGATGCCGTAGGAGTTCCCCGACTGCAGGTGGGCGATCAGCACCTTGCGCGCGATCTCGTCCTCGCGGCCCTCGGGGATCGGGAAGTAGATCCGCAGGAACGAGTTGGAGTAGCGGTCGAACACCGCCGGCGTCCCCTCCTCGACCAGCAGCTCGACGTCCTCGAGCCAGTTCAGGTCCTCGCCCGGGGTCGCCGCATCGAGGTCGATGCCCTCGACCAGCGAGATGTCCTCCTGGTACGGAAAGCGCCTACCGGAGAGGTACTCGGCGTCGATCGAGACGACCTTCTCGGGCTCGGCCGTCACGATCCCTCCGTCCTCGAATCGGCGGTCTGCGGCAGGTAGTCGACCGGGTTATCCAGGTACTGGTCGAGCAGGGTGCGGATCTCCTCCAGCGCCCGTCCCTCGGTGACGCCGGGGATGTAGTCGGTGCCCGCGAGCGGGACCCTGGCCATCGCCGAGGCCTCGATCGTCAGCGCCGCGAGGTCCTCCGGCTCGAGGTTGTGGACGCTGGTCTTGCCGCAGGCGCGGGCGAGCATCTGGACCTCGAGCGTCAGCGTGTGGAGGAAGTTGAACACGCGCTGGGCGGCCTCATCGACGTGCAGGCGCTTGCGCAGCTCAGGGTCCTGGGTGGTAATGCCGACAGGGCAGCGGCCCGTGTGGCAGTGGTAGCACTGGCCGGCGGGCACGCCGACCGTCCCCTCGTAGTCGGTGACGCCCGGGATCTCCTTGTTGCAGTTCAGCGCCATCAGCGCCGAGTGCCCGATCGCGATCGCGTCGGCGCCGAGCGCCAGGCACTTGGCGACGTCCCCACCGTTGCGGATGCCGCCCGCCACGACGAGGTCGACCTCGTCGGCGAGGCCGACGTCCTCGAGCGCCCGCCGCGCCTCCGGGATCGCCGCCAGGAGGGGGATCCCGGTCTCCTCGGCGGCGATGTGCGGGCCGGCTCCAGTGCCGCCCTCAGCGCCGTCGAGGTAGATGACGTCGGGACCGCACTTGGCCGCCATGCGGACGTCGTCGTAGACGCGCGCGGCGCCGAGCTTGAGCTGGATCGGAACCTCGTAGTTGGTCGCCTCTCGCGTCTCCTGGACCTTCAGCGAGAGGTCGTCGGGGCCGAGCCAGTCTGGGTGGCGCGCCGGGGACCGCTGGTCGATACCCGCGGGCAGCGAGCGCATCTCGGCGACCTGCTCGGTGACCTTCTGGCCCATCAGGTGGCCGCCGAGGCCGACCTTGCACCCCTGGCCGATGAAGAACTCGACCCCGTCGGCGAGCATCAGGTGGTGCGGGTTGAAGCCGTAACGGCTCTGAATCACCTGGTAGTACCACTTGGTCGACAGGTCGCGCTCGGGCGGGATCATCCCGCCCTCTCCCGAGCAGGTCGCGGTGCCCGCCATCGACGCGCCTCTGGCCAGTGCCATCTTCGCCTCCAGCGACAGGGCGCCAAAGCTCATCCCGGTGATGTAGACGGGGATGTCGAGCTCGAGTGGCTTCTTCGCGAAGCGCGCGCCGAGGACGGTCTTCGTGTCGCACTTCTCCCGGTAGCCCTCGATCACGAACCGTGTCAGCGTGCCGGGCAGGAAGATCAGGTCGTCCCAACCCGGGAGCTTCTTGAACATCGAGAAGCCGCGCATCCGGTAGCGCCCCAGCTCGGCCTTCATGTGGATGTCGTTGATGACCTCCGGCGTGAAGATCGGGCTGCTGCCGAGGACCTCGCGTGCTCTTGGGGCGTCGTCGGCCATCAGAGGACCAGCTTGCGCTCGCTGGGCTCGAGGTTGTCGTAGTTGTAGAGCTTCTTGCCGCACACGAACTTGCGTAGCGCCGGCGGGTCACCGAGCCCGTGGATCGAGAACTTGCGCTCGACCAGCTCGGTGTCCGCGTCGGTCCATTCGGCCTCGACGCAGTCGACCCCGAGCGACGCGACCTGGCCGCCCACGTAGATCGTGCCGTCGTACATCGAGTCGCCAAGGCCGGGACCGACGTCGCCACAGATGATCTGGCGGCCGCGCTGCATCATGAACCCGGTCATGGAGGCGGCGTTGCCGAGCGCCACGATCGTGCCGCCCTTCTGGTCGATCCCGGTGCGGGAGCCGACGTCGCCCTTCACCACGAGATCCCCGCCGCGCAGGGCGGCCCCCGCGAGCGAGCCGGCGTTGTGGTCGACGACGACCACCCCGGACATCATGTTCTCGGCGACCGACCAGCCGACCCGCCCGGTGATCTCGACCTCCGGACCGTCGATCAGCCCGCAGCCGAAGTAACCGAGGCTGCCCTCGAAGCGGATCCGGCAGCGGGCGAGGATCGCCACCCCGAGCGAATGCCGCGCGCTCGGGTTCAGCACGGTGACGTCGCGCACCCCCCGTTCGTAGATCAGCCAGCGCAGCTCCGCGTTGATCTTCCGCGTGGTCAGATCGCGCGCGTCGAGCACGGCCCGGCCGTCCTCGATCTTCGAGGTCTTGGGCACCGCGTCGTCGAGCTCGACCAGGCCGCGCTCGTCCATCCGCGGTTGCTCGGTCACCTGGTCCACACGTGCACCTCGCCCTCGTAGGGGTCATGGGTCTCGATTTCGCGATCGAGCACCTGGCGGATCGCGATCTCCTCGGACGCCAGCGCCACGAGGTCGTCGTCCTCGTACAGCACGAGCGGCTTCGCCCCGAGCTCGTCCTTGGCGACGCCAAGGGCGTCCTCGGTCACGCAGATGTAGGTGAAGACCCCGTCGAGGTCGTCGAGGCTGCGGTGCATCGCCTCCTCGAGCGTCATGCCGTCGCTCATCCGCTGGGCGAGATAAACCGCGATGATCTCGGAGTCGCACTCGGACTGGAAGCGGTGGCCGGCGCGCTGCAGCCGCCGGCGCCAGTCGTGGAAGTTGGTCAGCTGACCGTTGTGGACGACGGCGACGTCGGGGAATGGATAGGCCCAGTAGGGGTGGGCGTTGGCGATGTCGACGTCGGACTCGGTCGCCATCCGGGCGTGGCCGATCGCGTGCGTGCCGAGGTAGCCCGGAGAGGTCGTACTCCGCCGCGACCGTCTCGGCGTCGCCGAGGTCCTTGATGATCTCGAGCGAGCGGCCCAGCGAGAGCACCTCCGTGTGGCGGACGCGCTCGATCGCGTCGGCGATCGGCTTCGGGTCGCCGTCGAAGCCGAAGCCCACGGTCATCGTGCGCGCGGTGTGCTTGACGTCGTCGATCTGCGCGCCGGCGGCACGCATCCGCTGCTCGACCTGGTCGCGCTGTCGGTCGAGCCGGGCCGCGAGCTCGGCGTCGCCGTTGGTCGTCTCGGTGAGCTTCACGTGCACGACGTAGTCGTCGGCGTCACCCCGGTAGAGGGCGAAACCGGTGGAGTCGGGGCCGCGATGCTTCATCGCCTGGAGCATCCGGGTCATGTCCTGCCCGACGTCGTGCTCGCCGTCGCCGTTGCGATAGATGATCCCGGCGATCCCGCACATGGCTAGGGACCTGCCCCAGCTAGGGCAATACCTCGAGGTACTCCTCGCGCTCCCAGTCGGTGACCGCCGCCAGGTAGCGCTCCCACTCGTCGCGCTTGTAGTGGCGGAAGACGTCGTAGAGGCGGCCGGGCAGGGCCTCTCGCACGACCTCGTCGGCCTCCAGAGCGTCGAGCGCGGCGCCGAGGCTCTCCGGGACGCGCTCGAGCTCCACGCCCTGCTGCAGCAGGTCGTAGGTGTTGCCCTCCTGCGGATCGCCGGGGTCGGACTTGCGCTTGATCCCGTCCAGGCCGGCGCGGAGGAGCGCGGCGATCGTCAGATAGGGGTTGCAGGAGGAGTCGACGCCGCGATACTCGAAGCGTCCCCCGCCGGCGACGCGGACCGTGCAGGTGCGGTTCTGCCAGCCCCAGTTCTTGTAGACCGGCGCCCAGAACCCGAAGTCCCACATCCGGCAGTACGAGTTGACCGACGGGTTGCCGACGCACATCAGCGCGCCGAAGTGGTCGAGCATGCCGCCGAGGAAGTGCCGCCCGGTGTCGGAGAGCTGGCAGATGCCGTCCGGGTCGTGGAAGACGTTGTGGCCCTCGTCGTCGACCAGCGTGAAGTGATGGTGATGGCCGTTCGCGGAGACACCGGTGAACGGCTTCGGCATGAACGACGCCAGCAGGCCGTGCTCGCGGCCCACCGCGGCGCAGATCTGGCGGTACGTAGTGATGTTGTCGGCCGTGCGGACCGGCCGGTCGAACCGGAAGTTGAGCTCGAGCTGACCGGGGGCGTCCTCGTGGTCGCCGTAGCTCATGTCGAGGCCCATCCGCTGCCCGTAGTCGACGACGTCGAGGAGCACGGGACGCAGTTCCTCGAACTGGTGGATGTGGTAGCAGTAGGGCTTCGTCACCCCCTCCACCTCACCCTGGGCCTCGCCGCGGCGCATCCACATCATCTCCGGCTCGATGCCGATCACGAAGTTGAGCCCGAGCTCCTGCTCGAACTCGCTCACGACCCGCTTGAGGTTCTGCCGCGGATCGGCGTCGAGCAGCTCGCCGGTCTCGGTGTCGTAGCAGTCGCAGAACACCCTCGCGACCCGCTCGTCCCACGGCAGGACCGCGAACGTGTCAAGGTCGGCGATCGCGGCCAGCTCGGACTCCTCCGGCCCAAAGCCGATGTAGTTGCCGTTGCGGTCGGTGAAGAGGTTCGCGGTGGCGCCGTAGACGAGCTGGTAGCCCCGCTCGGCCACCTGTGGGAAGAACGACGCGACGACGCCCTTGCCCATCACGCGGCCGGTCATCGATACCTGCTGGAAGAAGACGTAGCGGATGTCCTCGGCGACGATTCTCTTGGTCAGCGCCTCGATCTGGGCCGGGCGACCCTCCTGGTTGCGGGCCTCCTCCAGGGAGGCGGGAGGCATTTTCACCCGGGGGTTGGAGAGGACCGTCTCGATCGTCCCACCAAGCTGATCAGCGACCACTGTCGGGGCTCCCTTCCCTGATGGACAAAATTGTACAAAGCAACCGGAGAGGCCCCTATCCGCGGCTCCCGGCAAGCTCGAGCCAGTTCGAGAACATCCTGCGGGCGGGCGGGTGCAACTCGTCGGCGCGCCGCTCGACGACGCCGATGAACGCCTCACCGGCGGCCTCGCCGAGGGTGTCGACGAGCGAGTCCGCGGTACGCCGGAATCGTCGCCCACTCGCGCGCCATCTCGGCCGTGACCTCGAGATGGAACTGCACGCCGTAGGCGCGCTCGCCGACGCGAAAGGCCTGGTTCTCGGCCACCGGCGAGCGCGCCAGGAGGATGGCACCCGGCGGCAGCTCGAAGGTGTCGCCGTGCCACTGCAGCGAGACGAGCGGCTGGTCGAGCCCGGCGAACAGCGGGTCCGCGCGCCCCTCCTCGGTCAGCTCGACCTCGAGCAGCCCGACCTCCGGCCGCTCGCACGACACCACCCCCGCGCCGAGCGCGGCCGCGATCAGCTGCGCCCCGAGGCAGACCCCCAGGACCGGCCGTCCGGCGGCAACCGCGGCCGCGATCAGCTCGCGCTCCGCCGCGAGCCACGGGTGGTCGCGATCGTCGCCCGCGCCCATCGGCCCGCCCATCGCCAGGACGGCGTCGAACTCACGCCAGTCGGGAAGCGGCTCGCCCTCGTCGAGCTCGACCGCGGTCGCCTCCACCCCTCGCTCCGCGATCACGTCGGTGAACACGCCCGGATGCTCGCAGGCGATGTGCTGAAGGACGAGCAGGCGCATCGTCACGGCGCCTGGTCGGCCCCTCGTTTGGCGTCCTTCTGCTCGCGGAACTCGACGATCTCCCCGCTCTCCGCGTCGATGCGCAGAACCGCGAGATCGGCGTAGGTCTGGGCGGTGGGCCCCGGCGTCGAGAGCGAGACCACCCAGAACGGATGCCGGTCGATCCCCTGGCGCAGGAAG
This sequence comes from uncultured Solirubrobacterales bacterium, assembly GCA_963828755.1. Classification (GTDB taxonomy): domain Bacteria; phylum Actinomycetota; class Thermoleophilia; order Solirubrobacterales; family 70-9; genus WHSW01. Next base: position 11,692 of record CAWHFY010000017.1, read on the forward strand.
CGGACCTGCGTGTCCTCGGGCACGAAATCGACCTGCTGGGTGGCCTTCGCGACGGCCTCCTCCTGGGTCACCTCCTGGCTCGAGCTGCGCGAGATGACGAAGGCGAGCACGAGCACGGCGACGACCACCGCGACCCGCGGCCAGGTCGGCGCCCGGCGACTCGGTGTCTCCAGCGGCGAAGCGGCTCGGGCGTCGCCTCGGGACGGCACCCCGCGAGTGTAATCCGCGCTGTTCAGACGGTCGGACGGAATTCGTCGCCGAGGTCAGTGCCCAAGACGATGATCAGGACGATGATCACGCAGATGATCGAGATCGCGATCATCGCGACCTCGAACGACCTCACGTGCGTCTGCTTGGGCGGGAACTCGATCTGCTTTCCGTTCATGGGGCCTCCGACTCCTCACCGCCGGTCATGCCGGGCTGAGGTGACTTGGGCGGCGCACCGCGCACCGTGCGGCGGGCGTAGTCGACCAGGCGGCGGTTCTCCAGCGCCACCCACATCACAAAGACGACGACCATGACCACGATTCCGACCCAGGTCAGCACCATGTACGCACCCGTCGCGCCCACTCCGTCCTCGCCGTAGGTCGAACCGGGGCCGAAGGTCATGAACCCGGTGCATTCGGTGTAGGGGTCGCCCATGACGAAGTCGGCGGAGTCCTTGACCCGCGCCTCGGTCGTCCCGGGGTCGCTGCTGACGCAATCGGGGGCGCTGTCGATTATCGCTGGCATCTCTCCGTCACCTCACAAGCTCTGCCGCAGCGGCTCTCTGGACGGCCTCCGCCGGCACCCGGGTGCCGTCGGGCTCGATCAGCAGGTCCTCGGCGTGCGCGAACTCCGGCACGTGGATGTCCGGCTCGTACTCGGCCTGATCGAGGCCGTCGAGCTCGACCTCCGGCGGCACCCGCAGCAGGTTCATCTTCTTCAGGAGCCAGGACGCGAACCACCCGGTGAGGAAGCCCAGCGGCAGGAACGTGGCCAGCCCCATGAGCTGTCCGCCCATCGAGCTCTCGACGTTGTTGACGCCCGTCGGGTATCCGGCGGCGAAGACGCCGACCCAGATGATCCCGAGGAAGCCGGTGAAGCCGTGCACCGCCACCGCTCCGACGACGTCGTCGACGCGCATCTTCGCCTCGATCCAATTCCCGACCCACACCACCAGCACCGCCGAGGCCATCGCGATCAGGTACCCGAGCGTGGGCGCGTACACGTCGGCGCCCGCGGAGACGCTGATCACGCCGGCGAGCCCGCCCGACACGGTCCAGAACGGGTCGCCGCGACTGGCGAAGTAGCCACCGGTGAAGCCGCCCGCGAAGCCGAAGGTGATGATCATCGCGATCGATCCGAGGGTCGTCGGGCTGAGGTAGATGTTCGCCCAGCCCGGCATGGTGGTCGAGACGATCACCAGGCAGGCCGCGTAGAAGGCGTAGAAGCCGGTGAAGATCAGCATCAGCCCCATCAGGGTCATATGGATGTTGTGGGGTCTGAAGGTGCGGGCTAGGCCCTCCTTCGTGTACTTGCCTATCCGCGGCCCCAGGTTGAACAGGACGCCGAGCGTGAAGGCGCCCGAGACGCCGTGGACGACCGCCGAGGCGATCGAGTCGTGGAAGCCGAACCGCAGCGTGAGCCAGCCGCCGAAGCTCCAGCCCCAGGCGGCGTCGAGGATCCAGACGGCCGAGCCGAGCAGCACCGCGAGCACCAGGTACGCGGACAGGCGCACGCGCTCGAGCAGCGCGCCGGACATGATCGAGGCGGTGGTCCAGCTGAACAGCAGGAAGGCGAGGAAGAAGACGAGGTTGATGTTGTTCGTCAGGTTCGGCCCGAAGATGTCGGACCACGGGATGCCGCCCTGGCACGCGGCCGCCGTGAAGTCGGTGCTGTTCGGCCCGATCGGCAAGCCGGGCATGTTGCAGTTGTAGATCCACCAGCCGAAGTAGTAGAAGCTCGGTGTCACTACGGCGATCGTGAGAATGTTCTTCATCGCCGTCGCGAGCGCGTTCTTGCGGCGGGCGACACCGGTCTCGTACGTCATGAAGCCGACGTGGATCAGCCACATCAGCACGACGGTGAAGAAGTAGAACTGCTCGCCGAGGATGACGCTGTCGAGGCCCAGGCTCTCCGCTGGCGCGGCGTCCTTGAGGTCCGAAACCTGGGCGAGCAGGAAGTCCACTAGCGGCGGCAACGTATCCCGGCCGGACCGGTCGTGACAATGGGCACAGAGTCCATACTTGGGCCTTCCCCGGTGTAGGATCGCGACATAGGAGCGGCCCGTGTCCCGGGCTAGGATGGCGCCGGGTGGACGTCCAAGGAGGTCTCGTTTGAGTCTGCAGCTTGTCGAGGAGGACGACGCTCTGAGCCGGGCGCGGCTCGAGAACGAGACCCTCTACGCGGTCATCAAGACGGTCTCGTCGTCGCTCGATCTCGATCGGGTCCTGCACGGGATCGTCGACATCACCACGGACGCGACGGCGTCACACGCGTGCTTCATCTACTTCGTCGAGGGCGACCGGCTGGTGCTCAGGGCCGCATCACCGCGCTACGCGCGTTTCGTCGGCGAGCTCTCGCTCGGCATCGACGAGGGGCTCGCGGGCTGGGTGGCGCGCAACGAGACCCCGGAGTTCATCCGCGAGAACGCGATGGCGGACCCGCGGATGAAGTTCGTTCCGGAGCTCGAGGAGGAGAAGTTCCAGTCGATGGTCGCCGTACCGATCCTCGCCAAGGCCGGCGACGTGATCGGCGTCGTGGTTCTGCACACGGAGGCACCGCGGGAGTTCGAGGATGAGGTCCTCAACTTCCTCGTCCACACGGCGTCGCTGGTGGCCGGCGCGATCGAGAACGCGCAGCTCTACGAGGACACCAGGCGGCGGGTCCAGGCCCTGACCACGCTGACGCAGCTGAGCCAGGCGCTAGCCGAGGTCACCGTCCGCGAGGACCTCTACGAGGCCGTCGCCCGTGGCGCTCGCGAGCTGCTGCGCGCGGACGCCTGCCAGATCCACCGCCTCGACGTGGACGCCGACGAGCTGATCCTCGTGAGCTCCGACCCCCCAAACGCCCCTGCGCCAAGGCCGCGTGAGGGCGGAGCCCGGCTCGTGCTCGACCTGATGCGCCGCCCGGGCGGCAAGGGGCGCAACGGCGGCAGCGGCGCCGATCGGCAGCGGTGGCCCGAGGCGGGCGACCAGGCGGTGCTCGCCGTGCCCCTCGTGGCGCGCAACGAGCAGCTCGGGGTGATCTGCTGCCTCGCCCGCAACCGGGAGTTCACCGACGAGGACGCGGAGCTGCTCGGCGCGGTCGCCAACCAGACGGCCGTCGGGCTGAAGAAGGCCGAGCTGATCGAGCGGCTGACGGCCGAGAACATCGTCAAGGACATGTTCGATGCGCTGGCCGCGGGCTCGATCGAGGCCGGGCAGGCGAAGGCGAGCCAGGCCCGATGCGACCTCTCGGGGCACCATCTCTTCCTGCACGTCGAGCGCGCTCCCCGAGCGGACGGCGCCGCAGCCGCCTGGCCCGAGCTTGCGGTGCGGTTCGAGACGCGACTGCGGCGCGCGTACCCGCGAGCCTTCTTCGACTCCCGTCACGACCGGGTGCGGGCGCTGGCGCCGCTGCCGAGCGCGAACGGCGGGGCGGCAGAGGCGCTGCGCGAGACGTCTGAGTCGCTCGCTCGCGAGGAGGGGCTGATCATCGGCCTCAGCGACGTCGACCGGGGCGCGGTCAGCGCCCGGCGGCGAATGCGCGAGGCGGCCGACGCCGCACGCGTCGGGCGCTCGCTGGTCGCCGGCGGCGGCGCGGTCTCATACGAGCAGCTCGGCGCCTACCGGTACCTCGTCCACATGGAGCTCGACGAGGCGCCCCGGGATCGCTATCGCCAGGCCGTGGAGAAGCTGGCCGACTACGACCGCCGCCACGGCGCCCGTCTGATCGAGACACTGGAGCAGTTCCTCGCCGACCGCGGCAGTGTCAGCGCGAGCGCCAGGGCGCTCTACGTGCACCCGAACACGGTCCGTCAGCGGTTGGAGCGAATCCAGCGCGTCACCGAGCTCGACCTTCCGAAGGAGGACCTGCTCTCACTGGAGCTGGCGCTGAAGCTCGCCCGGCTGCACGACGTCCGGACCGAGGCCGAGTGAGCGGCGACGTGCTGCTAGGCGGCGCCCGCGCGGCGGACCCGCCTGATCGCCAGCCAGATCCAGAAGATCCCGAAGCCGACGACGTTCAGCAGGAACACGAGCAGCACCCACCAGGCCTTGAACAGGAAGGCGAGGTCGGTCTCCTTCCAAAGCTCATACCCGGTCAGGTAGCACATCGCGAGGAGGGTCAGGACCAGGATCGGAGGCGCCGCTCCGGTGAGTACGAACAGGATCATCGTCGGGCCGATGCTATCCGGAGCGCGGGCCGGTGACGATCAGGGCGAAGCTCTACACGGCGATCGTGCTGACGATCATCGGGCCGCTGGCGACGACGGCCGTGGCGCTCCATGGCATGTCGCAGCTCGGTGACCGGTTTGACGAGGTGAGCGCGCGGGGACAGAACCAGGCGGTCGCGCGCGAGCTCAAGTTCCTGGTCACGGACGTCAACGGCTGGCAGACCGCCTACGGCTATGCCGGTGGCGATTTCCGGGACCGGTTCGTCGCCTCCGCAGGCAAGCTGCGGCACGAGCTCGACATCGCGGCCGACCAGCTGACCGACGGGCGCGAGGCACCACTGCTGAGCCGGCTCAACGAGCAGTTCGACGGGTTCATGGAGCTCGACGCGGTCGCCTGGCGCGAGCTCCAGGCGGACAACCCCGAGGAGACGAAGCGGATCCTGCTCGGTCCCGAGCTGCGCCGCTTCGAGGCCATGGCCGCCACGGCCGAGGAGCTGGCGGACTACGAGGCGGAGGAGGCGACTGCCACCGAGGCGGCCTTTGACGACGCGCGTGACGATGCCCGGCGGCGCCTGATCGCCGTCGCCCTGGGCGCAGGCCTGGTCATCGTCCTGCTGCTGGTCACGGCGAACGACATCGCCCGCATGGCCCTCGAGGGGGAACGCACGATCCGCGGCCGCAAGCCGCCCGAGACGCCCGACGACGGACCCTCGTGACCCAGGACGTGCTCCTGACGCTGAGCCTGCTGCTCGGCGCGGCGCTCGCGGCACGCTTCGTGGCCAGCCTGCTGCGGGTCCCGGAGATCCTCCTCTTGGTGCTCGCCGGCGCCCTGTTCGGCCCGTCCGCCCTGGACGTGGTCGACGTCCCATTCGATTCGATCGGGGCGCAGCTCCTGTTCACGCTGGGGGTATCGCTGATCCTCTTCTACGGCGGCCTCAACCTCTCGGTGGACGTCCTGCGGCGGGTCTGGATCGGACTGGGAATGCTCGTCATCCCCGGGGTCGTCCTGACCGCGGTGATCACTGGAGTCGTCGCCCATTTCGCGTTCGACCTCTCGTGGACCGCGGCGCTGCTGATGGGGGCCGTGCTCTCCCCCACCGACCCGGCGATTCTGATCCCGCTGTTCGTGCGCTCGCGTCTGCGACCGAAGGTCGCCCAGACGGTGGTCGCGGAATCCGCGTTCAACGACCCCACCGGCGCGGTTCTGGCGCTAGCGTTCGCGGGCGTCCTGTTGAGTGGCGATGCGTCGGTGGCGACGCCGGCCCGCGAGTTCGTCGGAGACCTGGCGATCAGCGCCGTGATCGGCATCGTCGCGGGGGTGCTGCTTGCGGCGACGATCTCCAGCCGCCGCGCCGGCATCTGGCGCGAGTCATCCGCCGCTGCGGTGCTGGCGGTGGTCACGATCGGCTACTTCTCGCTCGACTCCGCCGGGGGTAGTGGCTACCTGGGAGCCTTCCTCGCCGGCTTGATCGTCGGCAACATGGAGCGCCTCGGGCTTGCCATGCACTCGTCCCATGAACAGGAGTTGCGAATGTTCGCCTTCTCGGCCGCCGACCTGGTGACGCTGTTCGTGTTCGTCGTCCTGGGCGCCAACATCCCCTTCGACACGCTTGGCGAGAACTTCCTCCCCGCTCTTGCCGTGCTCGCCGCCCTGCTGCTGGTCGCGCGGCCGTTGACGGTCCTCGCCTGCACGCTGCCGGACCGCCGGGCGGGCTGGACCCGAAACGAGGTCGCCTTCATGTGCTGGACCCGCGAGACCGGCGTCGTACCGGCGGCGTTGGTCGGCGTGCTGGCGGGGCTCGGGGTTCCGCATACCGACGACTACGCCGCCGTGGTCGCGCTCGCGATCTTCGCGACCCTGCTCCTCCAGGCGCTGCCGGCCGAATGGCTCGCGCGACGGCTCGGGTTGCTCGACGGCGAGGTGGTACGACGCGCGGCCTAGAGGCCTCTAGGCTCTCGGCCGTGGCTCAGTCCTCGCTGGTCGACGCAACCGAGACGGCGTTACGCGAGCGGCTCGCACCCGGTCGAGCCCGCCCGGGCGACCGGCTTCCGCCGGAGAAGGAGCTGGCCGAGGGGCTCGGCGTGTCCAGAGGGACCCTGCGGCTTGCGCTGGAACGCCTCGAGAGCAACGGCGAGATCGTTCGCCGCCAGGGAAGTGGCACGTTCGTGGGCCGGGTCGCGCTCGGTCCCGCGTTCAGCGAGGGCCTCGAGGTGCTCGAGTCCTACACGTCGCTCGCGCGCCGACAGGGCAAGCGGCTGACGGTCCGGAACCTCCAGGTCGAGCCGGCGCGGACACCTGGCTACGTCGCCGAGGCGCTCGGCCTGCGCCGCGGCACGCGTGCCCTGCTGGTTCAGCGGACGGTGCTCGCCGACGGAACGGTGGCGGCCCACATGCGCGACATCGTCCACCCGGATGTCGAGCTGCCCCCGCCGGAGCAGGTTCGCGCCGCCGTGGAGGCCGGGAAGATGGTGCTCGACGTGCTGCTGGAGCAGGGGGTCAAGGTCGCGTTCGCGAGGACCAGCGTGCGCCCGCGCCTGGTCGAACCCGGCGGGCGCCTGGGCGAGGCGATGGGCGCCACGCGGGTGACGGCGGCCCTCGAGCTCGCGGAGCTCATGCACCTCGCGGACGGCCGCCCGGTCCAGTACTCGATCGGCGTGTTCGCGCCGGGATCGATCGACCTCCACGTGATCCGCGGCCTGACGCCGACCTGATCAGCTGCGCCCGATCTTCTCCAGAAAAAGGCGAAGGCGGACCCCCGCAAGAGCAAGGCTACGCCCGTCCAGGCGTGTGCAGCTCGTGGAGTACGGCGAGTAGTGGATCACGATGACGATCAGCAGCGGACGGCACGCGAGCACCGCGACATGCCCGACGTGGAGCACGGGCGCGCTCGCGGGCTCATCGGCCGAGTGGGCCGGCCTGATCGGAGCGGCCTGGCGTGAGCGGGGTGATCGCCTCGCCGCCGACAGGGCGCTGTGTCCTGTCCTTTGTTCCTGCGAAACGTCGACGGGTTCGACGCATGCGACCTCATCTGCCACGGCGATGCTGGCAGTGGCGGGTACTTCAAGCTCCAGGTTTACGGACCGATCAGGGCCGGGCCGGACGACTCGGCGTCGCCGACGGCGGCCGTTTTGCCATCGCCGAGCTGACCGCAAACTGCGGCCGGGTGCGGGGCTGAGTGGCCCGCTCCGGCCCCTCGCGCTGCTCGATCTGCTCGAGCTTCGCGAGCAGGTTCTCGGCCATGCGCAGGGAAGCGGCGTCTATCAGGCGCCCGTTCAGCGACACGGCGCCTTTGCCCTCGGCCGCGGCGGCGTTCATCGCGTCGATGATCGCCCGCGTCTTCTCGACGATGCGCTCGTCGGGCGTGAAGACCTCGTTCGCGAGCTCAATCTGCGCCGGGTGGATCGCCCATTTGCCCTCGTACCCGAGGGAGGCGGCGCGGCGCGCCGATGAGAGGTACCCCTCCGGATCGGTGAAGTCCCCGAACGGCCCATCGATCGGGCGCAGCCCGTGCGCTCGGCACGTCACGGCGATCCGGGCCAGCGGGTAGTGCCACTGGTCGCCCCAGTGGCACTCGCGCATGCCGTCGCCGTTGGCGTTGGTCAGCACCGAGTACCCCTCGTCGACGCCGCCGATCGAGGTCGTCCGCGCCTGGATCGAGGCGGCGTAGTCGGCGACCCCGAAGATCATCGCCTCCATCCGCTCCGGGCAGGCGCGGGCGATCTCGTCCACGTTGACCATCCCCGCCGCCGTCTCGATCAACACCGTGAGCCCGATCTTGCGCCGCAGCCCCACCGCCGGCTCGATCTGCGAAAGCAGAGTCGCGACGAGGTGCACGTCGCCGGCGCCGCTCGCTTTCGGGATCACGATGGTGTCGATCTCGTCGCCGGCCTGCTCGACCACGTCGACGATGTCGCGGTAGCAGTAGTGCGTGTCGAGGCCGTTGATCCGGACCGACACCGAGGGCATGGACCAGTCGAGCTCGCGCAGGGCCTCGATCACGTTGACACGCGCCTGATCCTTGTCGTCGGGAGCGACCGCGTCCTCGAGGTCGAGCATGACGATGTCGGCGCCCAGCGCGGGCGCCTTCTCGAGCATCTGGACGTTGCTGCCGGGGACGGCGAGCTCGCTGCGGTGAAGCCGTGTCTTCTTCGGAGTCATGCGGGCCAGTGAAACGCCAAACCCACCCGCGATCAAGACGAGATAGACAAATTTGTCCGCAATATCAGGCGGATTCGATACATAGAGCAAAGCCGTATGTCAGCGCGAAATCTTCGTTTGCCTTCGAAGACCGTCTGCGCCAAGCTGCCGGACTCCATGGTCGACCCCGCTCCCGTCGCGCCGCTCGACCCGCCCGCGCGCCTACTCTGCGGGCCCGGGCCGACGAACGTTGCCCCCACCGTCCTCGAGGCGATGCGCAAGCCGATGCTCGGGCATCTCGACCCCGACCTCCACGACATTCTGCTCGAGGTGGTGGCCATGCTGCGCCGCGTGTACGGGGCCTCGGACGGGCTGGTGCTGCCGCTGCAGGCGACCGGCACCTCGGGGATGGAGACCGGGATCCTGAACCTGGTCGAGCCGGGCGACACGGTGATCGTCGGGGTGTGCGGCTTCTTCGGCCAGAGGATCGCCGAGCAGGCGCGGCGCGCGGGAGCGGACGTGGTCGAGGTCGAGGCCGGCTGGGGCGAGATCGTCCCCGAGGAGGGATTGCTCGCGGCGCTTGAGCGCACTCCGAGGGCGCGTCTGGTCGCGCTGGTGCAAGCCGAGACGTCGACTGGGATCGAGCAGCCGATCGCCGGCCTCGCGGACGCGATCGCGCCGAGCGGCGCGCTGCTGATGGTCGACTGCGTGACGTCGCTGGGCGGGATCCCCGTCGACTTCGACGCGTGGGGAATCGACTACGCCTACTCGTGTACGCAGAAGTGTCTGGCCGCACCGCCGGGAATGTCGCCGATCGCAGTCTCCGACCGCGCGCTGGAGCGGATCGCCGCCCGGCGCGAGCCGGTGCCGTTCTCGTTCGACCTCGGCCTGCTCGAGCGCTACTGGGTGACCCGGCCGGCGACCTATCACCACACGGCGCCGATCCTCCACATCTACGCCCTGCACGAGGCGCTGCGGCTGGCACTCGCCGAGGGGCTCGAGGCCCGCTTCGCGCGCCACGCCGATGCCGGGGCGCTGCTGCGGGAGGGCGTCGAGGACCTCGGCCTCGAGCTGCTCGCCGACGCCGGGCACCGGCTGGCGCCGCTGACCGCCGTCCGGCTCGCGGACGGGGTCGACGGCAGGACCGTGCAGACGGAGATGCTGTGGGAGCACGGGATCGAGATCGGCGGCGGGCTCGGACCCCAGGCGCCGCCGATGTGGCGGATCGGGCTGATGGGCGAAAACGCCACCCGTGCCACGGCCGACCGCGTGCTCGAGGCCCTGGAGACGGCTTGCGCTCCGGCCCCGGTCGCGGTGTAATCACCCCCTATGGCGCGCGCGACGGTCCTCGGCCTCGTCGGCGATTCCGGCGCCGGCAAGACCACGCTGAGCCGCGGGCTCGTTCGGGTGCTAGGCGACGCCCAGGTCACCCACCTGTCGGCCGACGACTACCACCGCTTCGATCGGGCGCAGCGGGCGGAGCTCGGGATCACGCCGCTGCATCCCGACGCCAACCACGTCGACATCCTCACCCAGCACCTCACGCACTTGCGCCGCGGTGAGCCGGTCCTCAAGCCGGTCTACAACCACGTGCACGGAACCTTCGCGCCGCCGGTCTACCTGCGCGCGTCGCCCTTCCTGATCGCCGAGGGCTTGCTCAACTTCCACACCGAAACGCTGCGCAGCGCCCACGAGATCCGCGTCTTCCTCGCGCCGCCCGAGGATCTGCGGCGCGCGTGGAAGGTGAAGCGCGACTGCACCCGCCGCGGCTACACGACCAGCGAGGCACTCGCGGAGCTCGACCGGCGCCAGGGCGACGCCGAGGCCTACATCCGCCCGCAGCGCGCCTGGGCGGACATCGTCGTCGCCTTTCGCCCCGATCACGGCCGGGGCCCCGCGCACCTCGACACGGACGTCGTCCTGCGCGACACGCTGCCTCACCCAGACCTGTCGCCGCTGATCGACGGCACGCCGGGCGGCCCGACGCTGATCGAGCGCGAGCACGAGCAGCTCCTGCGCATCCCGGGCGACCTGTCAGCCGAGCACGCCGAGGCGCTGGAGGAGGCCGTGTGGGACCGGATCAGCTTCGCCGACCACCTGCGCATTCGCCGCCTCGGCGAGCTCACCGTTGGGACCGACCTCCACCGCTCGGACTCGCTGGCCCTCGTCCAGCTGCTCCTCCTCTACCACCTGGTCCGGGCGCGTGCTTCCGCGACCGCGGACGGCGAGCCGGCGCCGGACCCCGCGCTTTAGACTCCGCACCGACCCATAGACGGAGATCAATCGGTGGGCCGAACCCGATGGCGATCACCCTCACCCAGCTGAAGGCGTTTATCACCGTCGTGCGACGAGGCTCGGTGACGGCGGCGGCGACCGAGCTGGTGGTCACGCAGCCGTCGGTCTCGGCCGCGATCAGCGCGCTCGAGCGCGAGCTGGGCGTGGAACTGACCGAGCGCGCCGGGCGCAATCTGCGCCTGACCGCCGCCGGCGTCGCCTTCGCTCCGTACGCCTCCGACGTCCTCGGGCTGCTCGAGCGCGGAGGCCGCGTCGCGCGGGAGGCCGCGTCGGCACAGCCGACCGAGCTGCGCATCACGACGGTCACGACCGCGGGCGAGCACCTCGCCCCACAGCTCATCCAGGCGTTTCGCGAACGCCACCCCGAACTGGAGATCAGCCTCGACGTTGGCAACCGCGACGAGGTGTTCGCGCGTCTCACAGACCACGTGGCCGATGTCGGCATCACCGGCAGGATCCCGGACACCGGCCGGTTGGTGGGGCACGCCTTCGCCGAGAACCCGATCGTGCTGGTAACCGGGCCTGACGACGAGCTGGCGAAGCGGCGCTGGGTTGCCGTCTCGGAGCTTGCCTCACGCCATTGGATGGTCCGCGAACCGGGGTCTGGCACGCGCGCCTTGAGCGAGGAGTACCTCGCGGCCAACGGCCTCAACCCGACCGTTCTCACCCTGGGCTCCAACGGGGCGATCAAGCAGGCGGCTCAGGCGGGCCTCGGGGTGGCGCTGCAGTCGATGGCGGCGGTCGAGCTGGAGCTGGAGCTCGGCCTGCTCGCGACGATCCGCCCCCGCGGGGGCCTGCCCGTCCGCCATTGGCACGTCGTTCGAACAGCCACCGGCCCCGTGCGCGCGGAGGTTGAAGCGTTCATGGCCTTCTGCGGGTCGCGGGCTTCGAAGGTGGCGCTGGCGCGCCGCCGCGCCTCGGTCGCCGGGCAGCTGCGCGCGTAGCCCTAGTGGCAGATCCGCATCGGCAGGAGCGGAACCCTAGTCGCAGTTCGGAGCCAGCCTCAAGACCGAGTCTTTGGTACCTCCAAGCGTGGACCTGGCCCGGCTAGCTCGGCTTGAACGTGAGCGCGTCGTGGACGTAGGCGAGCGCGTCCTCGACCACCGCGGTCAGCGCCTCATCGCGACAGCGGCTGATCTCGGTCGGGATCCAGTGGGACTGCAGCGGGGCGCCCGCGGGCGTCTCGACGCAGAGAAACGCAGCCCCGGCGGCCGATTCGACCCTGATCGTCGCCCCACCCTCGAGCTCGAACGCACCGGAACGCCGCCCGACGATGCGACCACCACGGTGGGCGAGCACCGCGGCGAGCCGCGCCTCGACCTCGCGCACTCGACGGGTGCCGTGGCCGAGATCGGCGGCGGCTTGATCGTCGGGAGCTGGTTCGCTCACGCTTTCCTATCGGCAGGCTCCCCGAAGGCTGAAGCCGACTTGACGGAATCGAGGCCGCCGGCGCCGCCCGAAACCGGGGCGGCGCCGGTGCCCCGTGCGTCTAGTGGCGCAGGCGCAACCGCTTGACGCTGGTCAGCGTCATCCGGTCGGCGCGCACCGTCTGGCGGACGAAGATCCGCTTCTTACCCGCGAGCTTGCCGCGGTAGCGGTTCTTGACCTTCAGCGAGACCACCTTCGCCTTGCCCGAGGCAACCCGGACATGACGACGCGCGGTCAGCTTCGGCCCGTGGCGGGAGACGAGCCCACCGAGGCCGATCTTGCAGGTGCCCTCGAGCTTCGAGGAACAGCGGACCTTGACTCGGATCCGCTTGCCGTCGAGCGCCGCCGCCCCCGCGACGCCGCTCTTGGCGAGCCCGCTTTCCGTATCCGCACCGCCCCCGTTTCCGTTGCCGTGGCCGGTCTGACGGCGGGCGTGGATGTACACGCCGTCGTAGTCGGCACTGCCGCCGGGAATTACGGTCGCCCCGGTGTCATACCGGGTCGAGATCCGGATCCGATACGAGTCGCCGCGCTTGAGCTGACCTGCGGCGATCTCCACCGGAGCGATTCGCGACCATTCGGGCGCGCCCGCAACCGGAGCCCGATCGATGATCGTGACCCCCTCGGCCCCGGTCGAGGCCGGGACGATCGAGACCGTGTAGGTGGCCGTGTTGCCGGTGACCGCGAGCAACTGGCCCACGTCGCCGCGCCGCGCCATCCCGAAGCGCACCTCGGTGGCGCCCTTGCCGTCGACGCCGTTGTAGACGAACGGCTGCGACTCCCAGGTCCCGATCGAGGTCGCTCCGACCCCGGTGAGGCTGCTGATCCTGGTGCTGATATAGCCCGCCTCGGTGCCCGGCGCGCCGACCCCCGACTCGGACTCGTTGGTGATCACCGGACAGAGGAGCACTGGCACGCAGAGCCCTTCCGATGACTGTGACCCCGACCAAGCGCTCTCCCCCGGCGCGTAATCGTGGCTCGCCGCACTCGCGGCCGCGGGAAACGCCGCGATCGCGATGGCCGCGCTGAGGACGGCCCTACTCACTGTGTTCACGTCAAACCTCCCGATTCGACTTGCGCCCCTCGAAAGGGACCCCATAACCCCCGCGTCGAAGGAGCCTCAACGTAAGCTGACTACTCCAAAGCGGTTACTACAGATTCACCTTACGGACAGTTCGGTCAACGGGCGCCGGTCGGGGTCCCTTGCAACTGGGGCTGCCGGACGCCCGTGCGGCCGCTTGGATAGCCTCGGCCCGTGCCCGTGAGCGAACTCGCATCCGTCGACGGCGTAATCTCGCCGACCGCCGAGGCGACGATCCCGGTCAAGGACGACGGCCTGTACCGCGGCGACGGGGTGTTCGAGGTGATCCGCCTCTACGGCGGGCGCCCCTACGCCCTCGTCCCGCACCTCGACCGGCTCGAGCGCTCGGCAGCGGCGATCTCGCTGCCGGCCCAGCGCTCCGAGCTCGAGCCCGAGATCGAGGCGCTGCTCGAGGCCGCGGGGCCCGTCGACGCGCAGCTGCGCCTGATCGTCACGAGAGGCGGGCGCCGGATCGCCCTGCTCGAGCCACTCGTCGCGCACACTGAAACCGTCAGCCTGGCCACGGTCGGATACGCGACCACGCTCATCCTCAACGGCGTCAAGTCGCTCTCGTACGCCGCGAACATGCAGGCGACCCGGATCGCCAAGGGCGGCGGCGCCGACGAGGCCCTGCTGCTGCGGCCCGACGGAATGGTGCTCGAGGCCCCGACGTCGACGATCTTCTGGGTCTCGGGCGATGAGCTGCGCACTCCGGCGCTGCACGTCGGCATCCTCGACTCGATCACCCGGAGCGCGGTGATGGAGGCGCTGCACGTGACCGCAGGGGAGTTCCCGATCGCGGACCTGCTGGGCGCCTCCGAGGCGTTCCTGGCGTCCACCGTCCGCGAGGTCCAGCCCGTCTCGAGGATCGACTCGGTCAGCTTCGAGCCGGGCCCTCGCGCCGCCGACGCACGGGACGCCCTGATGCGCGCGGTCGCCGCCGAGCTCGGCACGGAGGCGGTGCGGTGATCGAGCTCAGCGACGAGCAGCGGCTGATCCAGGAAACGGCTCGCGAGTTCGTCGACAACGAGGTCATCCCGAGGGCTCGCGACTCTGACCGCGCCGAGAAGTTCGACATCGAGCTCGCGCGCCGACTCGGCGACATGGGCTACCTCGGCGCCCCGGTCGCCGAGCAGTACGGCGGCCGGGGGCTCGACTTCACCGGGTACGGGCTGATCGTCGAGGAGATCGGGCGCGGAGATTCCGCGATGCGGACGGTCGTCAGCGTCCAGACCTCGCTCGTCTGCGGCTCGATCGAGCGCTGGGGAGACGAGGCTCAGAAGCAGCGCTGGCTGCCGCGACTGACCTCGGGCGAGGCTTTCGGCTGCTTCGGGCTGACCGAGCCCGACACCGGCTCCGACGCGGCCAACCTGCGCACCCGGGCGGAGAAGATCGACGGCGGCTGGCGAATCAGCGGCGGCAAGATGTGGATCTCGCTCGGCAACGTCGCCGAGGTCGCGCTGATCTTCGCCCAGACCGACCCCGAGAAAAAGCACAAGGGCCTCGCCTGCTTCCTCGTCCCGACCGACTCCGACGGCTTCTCGACCCAGGAGATCCACGGCAAGCTCGGCCTGCGGGCCTCCGACACCGCGGAGATCTCGCTCGACGGGGTCGAGGTGGGCGACGACGCGCTGATGGGCGAGGTCGGCGACGGCTTCAAGGTGGCGATGTCGGCGCTCGACTCGGGCCGTTACTCGGTCGCCGCGGGCTGCGTCGGGATCATCGAGGGCTGCGTGCAGGCCTCGGTCGCTTACGCCAAGGAGCGCAGGCAGTTCGACGTCCCGATCGCCAGCTTTCAACTCGTCCAGGAGATGATCGCCGACATGGTCGTGCGCCGCGACGCGGCCCGGATGCTGGTCCGCCGGGCCGGGCTGCTCAAGGACGCCCGCAAGCCGTCGACGATCGAGACGTCGGTGGCGAAGCTGTACGCGACCGAGTCCGCGGTCGAGGCGGCGAACCTCGCGATCCAGGTCCACGGCGGCTCCGGCTACGTCGACGACTACCCGGTCGAGCGCTACCTGCGCGACGCCCGCGTGACGACGCTCTACGAGGGCACCTCGCAGATCCAGAAGCTGATCATCGGTCGCGACGCGACCGGGATCAACGCGATGGTGCCTGCGCCCGCCCGGTGACGCCGCTGGTCGAAACGTCGATCGACGATCACGTCGCGCTCTGCCGGCTGAACCGCCCGGAGGCGCGCAACGCGCTCTCGCCCGAACTGATGGCCGACCTGGCCGAGCAACTCGAGCGCTTCGACGCCGACACCGAGGTGCGGTGCATCGTGATCGCCGGCTCCGACGACGTGTTCGCCGCCGGTGCCGACATCCGCGCGCTCTCCGAGCGCCAGTTCCAGGATGCCCTCTTTCACCCGGCGGCCGCGTTCTGGAAACGAGTCGCCGAGTGCCGCACGCCGCTCATCGCCGCGGTCTCGGGCTTTGCGCTCGGCGGCGGTTGCGAGCTGGCCCTGATCTGCGACATGATCGTGGCCTCGGAGACGGCCGAGTTCGGCCAGCCCGAGATCACCCTCGGGATCATCCCCGGAGGCGGCGGCACCCAGCGCCTCGCCCGCGCGGTCGGCAAGCAGCGGGCGATGGAGCTGATCCTCACCGGGCGCCGCTTCGACGCCGAGGAGGCGGCCCGGATGGGCATCGTCAACCAGGTCACCGGCAGGCGCGACTGGCTCTCGGCAGCGCTGGAGCTCGCCGCGCGGGTCGCCTCGCGCCCACCGCTCGCCTCGAAGCTCGCCAAGCAGGCGGTGCTCGCCGCCGAGGAGACCGGGCTGACGGCGGGTCTCGAGCACGAGCGTCGCCTGTACGAGCTCGCGATGGCGACCGAGGACCGGGTCGAGGGGATGCAGGCCTTCCTGGAGAAGCGCCGCCCCGAGTACCGCGGCCGGTGAGCGTGGCCGAACGGGTCGGAGTCGCGGGCGCCGGGACGATGGGCGCCGGGATCGCGCAGCTCGCGGCGCTCGGCGGCTACGAGACGTTCCTCCACGACCCCGACGCAGCGGCGCTCGAGGGCGGGCTCGAGCGGCTGCGGGGTGACCTCGCAAAGGGCGTCGCGCGCGGTCGGTGGAGCGACGCGGCGGCCGCCGAGGCGACGACGCGGCTGCACGGGGTCGGCGAGCTCGAGGACCTCGGCGGCTGCGACCTGGTGGTCGAGGCGGCCCCCGAGGACGTCGAGCTGAAGCGCTCGTTGTTCGCGCGACTCGAGCGCGTCTGCGATCCCGACGCGGTGCTCGCAACCAACACCTCGTCGCTGTCGGTGACCGCGATTGCCGCCGGGGCGCAGCTGCCCGAGCGGATCTGTGGCATGCACTTCTTCAACCCCCCGGCGCTGATGCCGCTGGTCGAGGTGGTCGCCGGGGAGGCCACGGGCCCGGCCGCGCTCGAGCTCGCGACCGAGGTCGCCGAGCGCATGGGGCGCACGCCCGTGCGCGCCGCCGACGGGATCGGTTTCCTCGCCAACCGAGCCGCGCGGCCGTTCGGCCTCGAGGCGCTGAGGCTGCTCGGCGAGCGGATCGCCGAGGTTGACCAGATCGATCGGATCGTGCGGATCGGCGGCGGTTATCGGATGGGGCCGTTCGAGCTCCAGGACCTGATCGGGATCGACGTAAACCTCAGCGTCGCCCGCTCGTTCTTCGACCAGAGCTTCGGCGAACCGCGCTGGCGCCCGCATCCGCTCCAGCAGCGGATCGTCGACTCGGGGCGGATCGGGCGCAAGGCCGGCGGCGGCTGGTACCGCTACGACGACGGCCCGCACCGCCCCGACGACCCTCCCCCGCTCCCGGCCCCGGCCTCGCCGCCGTCGCGGGACCCTGAGGTCGAGGCCGGCGTGCGCTGGGTCGCGCTGCCCGATCTGGAGCGCGCCACCGTGGTCGAGATCGCGGCACTGCCCGGCGGCGACCCGGCCGCGCTCGGCGCCGCCGGCCGCTACTTCACGGCGCTCGGAAAGCACGTCGAGTGCACGCCGGGCGAGGCCCCGGGGCTGGTGCTGGGCCGGATCGTCTGCCAACTCGTGAACGAGGCCTGCTTCGCCGCGGGCGAGGGGGTCGGGAGCCCGGACGACCTCGACACTGCCCTGCGCCTCGGCTTCAACCACCCGCGCGGCCCGTTCGAGTGGGGCCGCGAGATCGGCCCCGCGAACGTGCTAGCGACGCTCGAGGCGCTCAGCGCCGAGCTCGGTGCCGACCGTTACCGCCCGGCTCCCCTCCTGCGCCGCTGGGCCGTCGCCGGCGGTCCGGCTCCCGCCGCATTAGCGCGCGCGGGCTGCGGCCCTCGACCGCGAGGTAGGACCCGACCAGGATCAGAACCAGGCCGCCAATCATCGCCGGCGTGATCCGCTCGTCCAGCAGCGTGACGCCGTAGACGACCGCGAACGCGGGCGCCAGGTAGGTGACGATGTATGTGCGCGCCGGGCCAACCGCGGCGATCAGCCAGTAGAAGATCGCGAACGCGATTCCGGTGCCCAGGATCCCGAGCACCGCGACCGCGGCAATCGGGCCGAGCGCGGGGGCCGAGTCCGGAAAGCCGATCACCGCGGCCGGGACGAGCAGCCCCGCGCCCGCGACGAGGACCCAGGCGGCGACGCCGATCGGCGGGCGGTCGGCGAGCCGGTGCTTCGCGAGCAGCGCGCCGATCGCGTACCCGAGGCCGGCGAGCAGCACGGCGAGCCCGCCGAGCAGCTGGTCGGCGGAGCCGACCAGGTCGACGCCGAGCAGCAGCGCCACCCCGACGACGCCGAGAAGCACGCCGACCAGTCGCAGCCCCTCGGCGCGCTCGTCGGCGTCGAACCAGATCGCCAGCAGGGCCGTGAACAACGGCGCCGAGGCCACCAGGATCCCGGCGAGCGAACTCGAGATCTCCTGCTCGCCGGCGGCGATCAGGACGAACGGGCCCGAGACCTGGGTCGCGGCGACCGCGATCACCCAGCCGGCGCGCTGGCCGAAGCCGCCCAGCGCCCGGCGCCCGGCGGCGATGCCGACGAGGACGACGGCGGCGAAGGCGACCCGGCCGAAGGCGACCATTCCGGGCGAGAGGTCGCGCAGGCCGATCTTGATCAGCAGGTAGCTGCCGCCCCAGATCGCGCCGAGGATCAGCAGCAGGGTCCAGGCCCGGCGTCGCATCCATTCAAGGTAGCCGCGGCAGGCTCGCGCCGAGTACGACGCGCTGGCCGAGGCCCGAGCGGGCGCGGACGGCGCCTAACTACTCACCGAGGGTCGGCGCGACCTCGATCGGCTCGCCCTGCGGCAGCCAATGCGCCTCCGGCGAGGGCGGCGTGTCGCGCAGGTACCACTCGGCGTCGAGGGCGCCCATGCAGCCGGTGCCGGCGGCGGTGACCGCCTGGCGGTAGGTGTGGTCGACGAGGTCGCCGACCGCGAACACCCCGTCGAGCTTGGTGCGGGTCGACTTGCCCTCGGTCAGCACGTAGCCGTCCTCGTCGGTCGGGACCTGCTCGGCGACCAGCTCGGAGCGCGGGATGTGGCCGATCGCGACGAAGGCCCCGCCGACCTCCAGCTCCTCGGTCTCGCCGGTCTCCGCGTGGCGCAGGCGCACGGCGCGGAGCTTGCCGTCGTCACCGGCGATGAACTCCTCCGGCACGTACGGCGTCTTCAGCTTGATGTTCGGCCGCTCCCTAGCGCGGTCGAACATGATCTGCGAGGCTCGGAACTCGTCGCGGCGATGGACGATCGTCAGCTCGGAGGCGTACTTGGAGATGAAGATCGAGTCCTCCATCGCCGAGTCGCCGCCGCCGATGACCGCGACCTTCTGGCCGTTGAAGAAGGCTCCGTCGCAGACCCCGCAGGTGGAGACGCCGCGGCCGGAGAGCTCGAGCTCGCCCGGGAGGCCGAGCCGGCGCGGCTCGGCGCCCATGGCCAGGATCACGGCTCTTGGCGGAGTACACGTCGTCGCCGATGAAGATCCGCTGGACGCCACCGTCGGAGAGCTCGACCCGGTCCGCGTCGTCGGTGACGAAGCGGGTGCCGAACTTCTCAGCCTGAGCGCGGAACTGGTTCATCATCTCCGGCCCCATGATCCCCTCCGGGTAGCCGGGGTAGTTCTCGACGTCGGTGGTGTTCTGAAGCTGGCCTCCCCATTGGAAGCCCTCGATCACCAGCGGCTCGAGGTTGGCGCGTGCCGCGTACAGCGCCGCCGTGTAGCCGGCCGGGCCGCCGCCGAGGATGATCAGGTT
This sequence comes from uncultured Solirubrobacterales bacterium, assembly GCA_963828755.1. GTDB lineage: Bacteria > Actinomycetota > Thermoleophilia > Solirubrobacterales > 70-9 > WHSW01. The sequence continues at coordinate 31,183 of CAWHFY010000017.1, forward strand.
CTCAGTCTTTCGTTGCTCGTCGTTCATATCCATGAGTCTTTCCGATGGGGATTCTATATCACTTTACTTTATGAAGTAATGGCGGATCCGGGAACCGGGTCGGTGAGCGAGCGGCGCTCCGGGCGACGCGTCTCCTCCCACTCGTGGACGGTCTTGCGAAGCTGCAGGAAGGCGACGACACCGGGCGGGATCGGGAGCCAGAAGGCCATGATCCGGTAGAGCAGGATCGCGGCGAAGATGTTGTGGACACCGAAGAGCGCGAAGGCGCCGAGCATCCCCGCGTCGACCCCTCCGACCCCGCCGGGGAGCGGGATCAGGTTGGCGAACATGCCGACGAAGAAGGCCTGGACGACGACCGCGAGCGGCACCGAGACCCCGAAGGCCCGGAACGAGGCCCAGAGGATCCCGATCTGAGCGGCCCAGAAACCGACCGCGCCGAGCAGCGCGAGCCCGCCGCGCGACGGCTCGCGGACGAACCGCAGGGCCTCCCGGGTGCCGACCGCGGCGGTCGCCGGGACGGTCGCCAGGCGGCGCGCGATGCGGCCGGTCAGCTTCTCCTGCGAAGCCCCCGAGAAGCGACGCTCGAGATCCCCCGGGACCAGCGACATCAGCAGGAAGACGAGGATCACCCCGCCGGCGATCGCGGCCGGGACGATCGTCATGCCCGGCGGCGCCGGGCCGCTGAAGACGCCGGTGCTCATCAGGATCCCGTTGATCACCAGGGTGACCATGTACACCGCGTACAGCAGGACGAGAAAGGCGACCATCCGCGCGGCGGTCTCCTTGCGCGGCATCCCGGCCTTGCGAAGCGCCCAGTAGGTGAGGACGATGCCGCCGGCGCCGCCGGCCGAGAACAGCCGGGTCGCCGCGAGGCCGGCCATCGTGATGTCGTAGGAGTCCTTCCAACGCAGCTTCACCCGCTCGCCGACGACGCCGCGAAACAGGGCCACGTAGGCGCCGAACATGACCACGGCGAACCCGAACGAGACCGCGACCCAGACGGGCTTGGCGTCGCCGAGCTTGGCGCTTGCGTTCTGGTCGGCAACCAGCTTCGGCAGCAGCACGTAGATGCCGACGACGAGCACGAGGATGATCAGCGCCGACTGCGCGAGGCGCTTGGGGTTCTCGAAGAACGACGGCTCGTAGTCCTCCTCGTCGTCGTCCTCGTCGGACTCGACCCCAGGCTCGGCAGCCGTATCCGTCAGCATCTTTTCGAGCTCATCCCCCTTGTCACGATCGGTCGGATCAGGGCTCCCCATCCAGGTTCATCCTCGCAGGCCCGCCCGTCGATACGCCGTCAGGCGCGCTCAGGCCGCGTTGGCAACTTGCTCGAGGCGGCGCAGGACGCGGTTCACGGCCTCGACCGCGGGCTCGGCCAGCGGCTCGCCGGCGCGGACCGCCGCGACCAGCGCGGCGCCCGCGATCAGGTCGGTCACGTAATGCTCGCCGAGGTAGACGAGCGCGAAGGCGAGCGTCCCCGCGTACCCCCAGCCGATCGCCCCCGGGATCCGTCCCGCCTCGCGCAGGTGGATCGCTGCCATCAGCGAGGTGGCGAAGTGAAGCGAGGGCATCGCCGCCCACGGGTTGCCGTTGAACCGGTCATAGAGCGGCTCCCAGGCCTGGCGCCACACCTGCTCGCCGGCGTCGACCATGATCCTCCGGACCTCGATCCCCTCCGCCTCGGCGACCTCGGCGGCGACGTGCTCGACGGGCGGGTCGATGTAGCCCTGCTCGGCCGACCACCACGGCGGCGCCGTCGGGACGGCGAAGTACACGGCGCAGCCGAGGTCGTAGGTGGCGGCGAGCTGTCGCGCGGCGCGCGGGAAGCGGTCCGGGTGGCGCGCCTGGACGAAGAGCAGCGAGGCGTGCGGCTCCATGAACCAGACCCAGTGGACGGCCGAGAGCAGGCGGTCGAGCGCCGTCACGCGCCCGGGGCGGCTGAAGGTGCGCTGCAGGCGGGCGTTCGGCAGCTCGGCCGAGCCCGAGCGCGCGGTCGATCACGATCGGGTAGCGGATCCGCAGCCGGCGCCCGCAGCGCCGCCGGATCGTCGTAGGGGAGCTCGTGGGCCATCACGAACCCCCACATCTGGACGAGGTACAGGAGGATGTCGCGACCACGGGTGCGCGGACGCAGGACGGCGACCGCCATCGGCCCGGCGACCAAGGCGCCGACGGTCAGACTCGCCGGGATCTCGCGCTTGCGGCGGAGCACCGGCAGCACGAAGGCGGCGGCGAGCACCCCGGCGGCCGCGACGCGGACCGCGGTCCGCTGCGTGGGCGAGGGGCGGCGCGAGAGGCGTGGCGGGCGCAAGGCGGGGCGAGTGTAATCGCCGCCGCTCGCCGTCGCCGCTCGCCGCTCGTATCGTCCGCCGCATGAGCCCAGAGCACGCGAGTGGCGGGGTTTGACGGCGCGGTCGCCGACGTCCGTCGATCGGCGCGGCACGGCATCGATCCAGCGGGCCGAACCCGAGCTCGGCTGGGCCGCGAATCGCTCTCGATCGCGGTCTGGAGCGGTGCGCGGCGTGGGCGCGCGAGCGTGGCCTCGCGCCCGCGATCGCGGCCGGCGACGGTAGACCGCCGCTTGGCGATTAGAATGGCGCCGCCTTGAGCCGTCGGACCATCCTGCTCGCCGCCACCACCGCCGTGCTCGCGCTCGCGTGGGCGGCGGCCCCTGCCTACGCGGTCGACCTCGCGCCGCCGGAGCCGCACTCGCCGAACGCGGAGACGATCCACTCCAGCTACGTGGTGATGTTCGTGGTCACGATCGCGGTCATCCTGGCCGTCAACGTCGCCCTGATCGCTGCTGTCGTCCGCTTCCGCGAGCGTCGCGGGGTCGAGCCAGCCCGCTTTGCCGCCGGCCGCGGCGCGCTGCGCCCGGTGATCGGCGTACTCAGCGTCCTGGCGGTCGCGATCTTCGTCTACGGCGTGATCCAGACCGACGACGCGCGCACGATCGAGCCGAGCGGACCTGACGGGTTGACCTCGAACCCGACCGCCCAGGTGGGGATCAAGGGCCTGTCGCCGTTCGCGACCACCGACGACGAGCAGTCCGCGACCGGCTCGTTGCCGGTCGGCGGCTCAGAGCCGACCGAGTCGGCGCCGCTGCAGATCGACGCGATCGCGCAGCAGTGGCTGTGGCGCTTCGAGTACCCGGGCGGGCGTCCCGGCGCTCGCACCTTCTCGTACGGCGAGCTGGTCGTCCCGGTCGACACCACCGTCATCCTCAACATCACCTCGACCGACGTGCTCCACAGCTGGCACGTTCCGGCGCTCGGCGGCCAGGTTCAGGCATCGCCCGGCGAGGTCGTGCAGACCTGGTTCAAGGCCGACTCGGTCGGCCGGTACTCGGGCTCTTCGACCGTGTTCTCCGGGACCAGCTTCCCGGCGATGCGCTCCTGGGTCCGGGTCGTGACGGTGCCCGAGTACGAGGCCTACATCAAGGACCTCGGCGCCCAGCTCGACAAGGCCCAGACGACCGTGCTCGACGTGCAGCAGAGCGCGAGTGAAGCGACCGCCCCATGACCCCTCCCGCCGCCACCCACGGGGCCCGCCCCGAGATCGTCAGCCGCGAGCTGAAGTCATCGCGCCAGGCTTGGATCGAGCGCGCGACGAGCGCCGACCACAAGACGGTTGCGCTGATGTTCATCGCGACCGCCGGCACCTTCCTCGCCCTCGCCGCGACCCAGTTCGCGCTCATGCGTCTGCAGCTGATGGTCCCGGACAACACCCTGATCAAGCCGGAGATCTTCAACCGGCTGATGACCGGGGCGACGGTCAGCTTCCTGATCCTGGGCTGCTTCCCGCTGCTGCTCGGCCTGATCGGCTACATCGTGCCGCTGCAGATCGGGGCCCGAGGGGTCGCCCTGCCGCGGCTCAACCAGTTCTCCTACTACCTGTACCTGGCCGGGGGCGTGACCATCCTCGGCAGCTTCCTCTACAGCGCCCCGGAGACCGGCACGGCCGCCCTGCCGCCGCTCTCGGACCTGGTCTATTCGCCCTCGAACGGCGCCGACGCCTGGATCGCCGGCGTGGCTCTGGCGACGCTCGGCTTCGTCTGCTTCGCGATCAACCTGATCGTCACCCTGCGCAAGCTGCGCGCCCCCGGGCTCGCCTGGCGCCGCGCACCGCTGTTCACCTGGGCGTCGGCGGTGATCGGGTACATGGTGCTGCTGATCGGCCCGGTGATGATCGCGGCCCTCACCATGCTGGAGATCGATCGCCGCTTCGACGGCGTCTTCTTCGACTCGCAGGAGGGCGGCGCGCCGCTGCTCTACGAGCACCTCTCCTACATCTACTTCACCGGCCTCTACCTGGCGATCTTCATCGGCGCCGCCGGGATCATCTCGGAGATCCTGCCGACCTTCGGGCGCAAGCCGATCTTCAGCCGCCGCGCGGTCAGCACCTCGTTCGTCGCAGTCGCCGCGCTGGGCCTGCTCGCCTGGATGCAGAACATGTACATCGCGCCGCTCAACGAGGGCTGGACGATCATGGCGATGGCGTTCGCGCTCGCCCTGGTCGTCCCGATCGGCGTCGTGTTCTACAACTGGATCGCGACGATCTGGGGCGGTGTGCTCGAACTCCGCGCCGCCACCTGGTACGCGCTCGCCGCGATCATGACGATGTCGTTCGGGCTCGCCGGCGAGCTCTCCTACTCGGTGATCCCGGTCGGCTGGGCGCTCGACTACACGACCGCGAGCCAGGGCGACACGCTCTACGTGCTCGTCGGCGGCGGCGTGATCGGCGGCTTCGCCGGCCTGCACTACTGGTTCCCGAAGCTCAACGGGCGGCTGCTCGGCGAGGGCATCGGCAAGGCCGCGCTCGCGCTGATCGTGATCGGGATCAACGTCTACGTGTTGATGATGTTCCTCGCCGGGCTCGAGGGCCAGCCGGTCGACATCTGGCGCTTCGCCGAGGACACCGGCGTCGACGGCTACAACCTGATCGGCTCGATCGGCGCCTTCGTGCTCGTGATCGGGATCCTGCTCGAGCTCGGCAACGCCGCCTACAGCTGGCACAACGGCCTCCTCGCCCGCGGCCACGACCCGTGGCGCGGCTCGACCCTCGAGTGGTACGCGCTTTCACCGCCCCCGCCGCACAATTTCGACGCGGTCCCGGACGTGCGCAGCGCCGAGCCGCTGCACGACATCCGCGAATCGATCGCCGTCCGTGAGCGCACCTTCGTCGCGCCCGCTGGAGTCGAGCGGCTCGCGGCGTCGGAGCCCACGCCGAACCCGGGCCGCCGCGCAGGAACCCGAAGCGGTCGCCCCCGAGGCTTCGCCGAGCGCGACCGCGGTCGCCGAACCGGAGCAGGGAACGGAGCCGCCCGAGGAGTCGCCCGGCGATTCCGACGACGGCGATAGCGCCCCGGTAGCCTGAGCCCCATGAGTGCAGTCGCCGCTCGTAGCGATGCGGACGAGCTTTCCCGCTTTCGCCGCCTCGTCACCTTCACGATCGTCGCCACCTTCGCCCTGATCCTGATCGGGGGCGTCGTCCGAGTGAGCGATTCCGGGCTCGGCTGCGGCGCCGAGGGCAGCGGCACCCACGGCTGGCCTCTGTGCGAGGGCGGCGTCCTCCCGGCCGACTCGGCCGAGTCGGTGATCGAGTTCAGCCACCGTGTCGCGGCGACGATCGTCGTCGTGCTGATCGCGCTGCTCGCCTTCAAGGCCTTCCGCCGCCTGCGCAGCCACCGGCTGCTCGTCCGGGGCTCCGTCGCCGCCGGCCTCCTGGTCGTCGCCCAGGCAGCGCTCGGTGGGCTCACGGTCGAGAAGGGACTCGAGGACGAGCTGGTCGCCGCGCACCTCGGGCCTCGCGATGCTGCTGCTCGGCCTGCTGTTCGTGCTGCGCCGCGGGGCCGAGACCACCGCGCCCCCCGCCTCCGAGTCCGTCCGCGGGCTGCGGCCGCTGAGCATGGTCACCGCGGGCCTGGTGCTGGCGACGATCGTCGCCGGCGGCTACGTCGCCGGGACCGAGTACCACGGCACCCCCGATCAGCCGCTGGTCGGCGCCCACTCGGCCTGCGGCACCGGCTGGGACACCGCCCAGTTCCCCGGCTGTAACGGGCAGGGGGCCCTCTCGTTCGGCCAGTCGCGGCTCGCTGACATCCAGCTCACCCACCGCCTGTTCATGTACCTGACCGCGATCTCGGTCGTGGCGATGGCGGCCGTCGCGCTGCGTCGCCGCGCGCCCAGCCGCGCCTTCTGGGTCGCGCCGCTGATCCTCATCGGCCAGATCGCGCTCGGCGCGATCAACGTCTGGGCCGGCAAGCACGCCGGGCTGATCATCGGCCACCTGGCGCTCGGGACGACACTGTGGGCGACCGTGGTCTACGCGACCGCTACTCTGCTGCCGGCCTCGGCGCCGGCGCCCCGAACGAGTCGGGAGCTCGCAGGCGACCGGAGCGGCACCGGCCTGATGGAAAGCGCGACGACAACGACGCCCCCCGTGGACGCTGGGATCGAGGCGGGCATCGGCACCCGCTCGCGGCTTGGCGAGAGCTCGTTCGCCGGGACGGTCCGCGACTACGTCACGCTCACCAAGCCGCGGATCATCTCGCTGCTGCTGCTGACCACCGTGGCGACGATGATCGTCGCCAAGGGCGGTTTCCCCGAGGTCTCGACGATGCTGTGGACGATGCTCGGCGGTTACCTGGCCGCCGGCGGCGCCGGGGCGATCAACCACTACATCGATCGCGACCGCGACGCGCGCATGGCCCGCACCCGCAGCCGGCCACTGGTCGCCGGCCGGATCGAGCCGCTGCACGGGCTCGCCTTCGGGATCGTGCTCGGGGCGCTCGCGGTGGTCGAGCTGGCCCTGACCGTCAACGTGCTGTCCGCGGTGCTCGCGCTCACCGGGCTGCTCGGCTACGTGCTCGTCTACACGATCTGGCTGAAGCCGATGACGCCGCAGAACATCGTGATCGGGGGCGCCGCCGGCGCCGTCCCGCCGCTGGTCGGCTGGGCCGCGGCAACCGGCGGCCTCGCCCCGGAGGCGCTCTACCCGTTCGGGATCGTCTTCCTCTGGACCCCACCCCACTTCTGGGCCCTCTCGCTGTTGATCAAGGACGACTACGCGCGCACCGGAGTGCCGATGCTGCCGGTCGTCAAGGGCGAGGCGGTCACCAGGCGCCAGATCCTCATCTACACGCTGGTCCTGGTCGCGTTCACGCTGCTGCCGGTCGCCACCGGCTTCCTCGGTGCGATTTACGCGGTCGCCGCGGTCGTCCTCGGCGCCGGGTTCATCGCGCTCGCAGTGCGCCTGCTGCGCGACCGCAGCCGCGCGGCCGCGCTGCGCCTCTATCTGTCCTCCCTCGCCTACCTGGCGCTGCTGTTCTGCGCGATGGCCGCGGACCGGGTCGTCTGATAGAACGACCTGAACGTGGACCGCACCCGCGCCACATCGACCCTCGGATCCGGCCTGATCACGGCCGCCCTGGCGCTCGTCGTCTTCGGGCTCGTGTTCGTGATCGCGATCGTCTACATCGGCTGAGATGAGCGCCGAGAGCCGCAACGGAGAGCCGGTCGAGCTCGTTTACGTGCCCGCGTCCTCATGGCAGCCGGCGCTGATCGCGTTCGGGCTCGCCGCGGTGCTCGCCTCGCTGTTCACCTGGTGGCCCTACGGCGTTGCAGGAGCGATCGTGGCGCTGTTCGCGCTGCGCTCCTGGATCCGCGATGCGCGCCGTGACTACACCCGCCTGCCGCGCCAGCAGCGGGTCGCGACCGCGGTCATCCCCGCGGTGCCGCTGCAGCGCCCCGCCAAGAGCGACTGAGCGCGCTCGCGCGGCGCATCCGGGTGGCGGTAGGCGCGCGCTGACAGCGCCGTCCACTAGTGGGCGCCCGCCCGGTGCGGAGACCCGGTCGCTCAGGTCGGATGCGGGCGTCGCGAGTGTCGCCTCAGGCACGGTTCCCGGGCCTCAGACGACTTCGGCCGTGCCACACGATGGTGTCGCACGCTGTGAAGTGAGCTCGCGACGCGTTCGCGCCGCTCAGCGTGCGACCGAGGGCTGCGCGGCCGCGCGGCCTCAGGCCGCGCTCTGCTCGGCGTCCGGGGAGGTCGTGCTGGCCGTCGCGCCTTCGGTGGTCCAGACGCGAACGATGTCGCGCATCGAGAGCACGCCGACCAGCCTCGCCGCCGTCGACGATGACCAGGTGGCGGATGTGGCGCCGCGACATCTCGACGGCGGCCCGTTCGAGGCTCCAGTCAGGCGCCGCGGAGATCACCGTGTCCGTCATGTGGTCGCCGACCCGCTCCGAGTCTGGGTCCTGGCCGTGGCCCAGCGAGTTGAGGATGTCGCGCTCCGAGACCATCCCCGGGCCCGGCAGCTCCTCGTCGATCACGACCGCCGCCCCGACGCCCTTCTCGGTCATCAGCCGTGCCGCCTCGCGCAGGCTGTGACCCGGCCCGACGGTCAGTACGACGCTCGACATCCCCTCGCGGACTTCCATCTTTGCCCGTTCCTCAGCTCTCTCGGCAGCTAGTGCAGATCGGCTCGAACCCTAGCCGATGTGCGGCGCGCGTGGTGCGGGTCGAGCCTCCCGGATAGATAGGATTGCGCTGTGCGTTCTCCTCTTGCCCGCAGTCGCCGGCGGATTGCCCCCAGCCGCCTCGGAGTCGCCGCTGCCGCGATCGCCGCGGCCGCGCTCGTGGCCGGCTGCGACGCGACCGAGGACGCCAACGTCGACCGCGGCCGCGCCCTGTTCCAGCAGAACTGCGGCACCTGCCACGCGCTCGCCCAGGCGGGCACCAGCGCGAACATCGGCCCTGACCTCGACGCCGCGTTCGCCCAGGCCCGCGCCGACGGGATGGACAACGACACGATCGAGGGCGTCGTCCAAACCCAGATCGAGTCGCCGCGCTATGAGCGAAAGGCCGCCCAGGACTTCGACCGCGTCTATATGCCGGCCGAGATCGTCACCGGCCAGGATGCCGAGGACGTCGCGACCTACGTCGGCAGCGTCGCCGGCGTGCCCGGCGCGAAGCCGCCGCCCCTCGGTACGCCCGATCAGGTGTTCGCGGAGAAGTGCAGCCAGTGCCACGGCCTCGAGGCCGGCACGGGCAGCGGCGTCGGCCCAAACCTCGGCGACGACCTGGTCGGCAAGGACGCCGCCTACATCAAGCAGTCGATCATCGACCCGAACGCGGTCATCGCGCAGGGCTACCCCTCCGGCGTGATGCCGCAGGACTTCGAGCAGCAGATCCCGGGCAAGGACCTGGACGCGCTGGTCCAGTACATCCTGGATCAGGTCAACCAGGGCGCCGCCAAGGGCGGCTGAGCGCTCCTCAGGGGCCCTGGCGCCGCCTGCGGCTGAACCAGACTCCGATCCCGATCCCGACCTCGAAGCCGAGTACCAGCGCCGCCCAGCCGGGTCCGGCGATCACGCTCACCACCAGCACCGGCAACAGCGCGAGGCCAACGCCCACCACGACCTTGAACATCGCCTGCTCGGAGGGCAGCGGGTTGTTGGGGGCGTCATCGGTCATCGGTCCAGAGCCGGGACGCTACCGCCCCGTTGGCGCCCGGCGCCGATAGGTTGCCTCCCACGACACCGGCGACGCGGCGGCCGGCCTGGCGCTCGCGCCGGGCCGCCGGCTTAGCGCTTTCGCTTGCGCTTCAACTTAACCTTCGTCGTTTCCGTGTTGGACAGGCCACCGGTCGGGGTGAAGGTGATCTTCGGCTTCACCTTCGCCTTGCCCTTCTTCTTCAGCTGCTTCTTCGCCTTGCCCTTGGCCACGACCTTGAGCTTGAAGGTCCCGGCGGCGCTGACCGGCTTTGACGCCCCGGACCGCGCGTGCGCCGGACGCTGTGGCTTGAGGCTCTTGCCGCTGAGCGCGAGCTCGCCCGCACCCGGGACCGTGACCTGGATCGTCGCCGTGCCCTTCTTCTTGTTCAGCTTCTTCTTGCCGATCGTGAAGTTGTTCGGCGGGCAGCCGTCGGTCGTGTTTAGGTCGGGGGTCGTCGGGCAGGCATCCTGAGCATCGGCGATCCCGTCATGGTCGGTGTCCGCGCAGCCGGGAACCTTGAAGTTGCCGATCGCGGTCTTCCAGCTGTTGAGCGAGGTGGTGCTGTAGTACTGATTCGTGTACCAGAAGGTGCAGTCGTCGGCGGGGTCTACGGTCATCGAGCTGTAGTCGCCCCAGCGGTCGCCGAGGCTCGTCTGCGAGCCGCCGCCGGCCTTCATCACCTGTTCCGCACCGAGCGTTCCGGCGGGATCGCCGGGCGCACGGGTCGCGTAGCGGATACTCGGGAACGCCGTGCTGCTGGAGGCCGAGTAGCCGAGCGCAAGGTCGCCCTGGACGTCGAGGGCGGTGCTGCCCATGAATCGGTTCAGGCCACTGCCCGGGTCGTAGGTCCCCTCCTGGAACAGGCTCCACGCGGCGCCCGTATTGCGCAGCTCGAACCAGCGGGGAGCCGCGCCCGGCGATGCGCTGCCGCCGCCGACGGTGAAGTTGCCGACCAGCGCCTGGTGGTCGCCGAACCGGCGGTAGGCGAGTCGCTGCATCGGCCACTCGCTCACCGCGTCGACCTTCTCCGCCGTTCCCGCCTGCGGGATGCAGCTGAGGTTGAAGAAGCCGCAGACGGTGTATGTGAACGGCGCCACGTCGAAGCTGCCGGCCGACGTGAACGTGCTCGACGCCGGCGTGGCGAAGTTCGGGCTGAACGCGAACAGCTCGATCCGATCGGTCGGCACTCCGTGGTCGGGGAAGCTGCTGTCCTTGAACGTGTAGAAGAGGCCGGGGTCGCCGGACCCGGGAGTCCGCGGCCCGTCGACGTCGGCCGGAAGCAGCAGGTTGGTCTGGCCCGGGAAGCGAACACCCGACGCGGTCGGGTCGCCGGCGAGCATCTTCGCCCGATCGAACGCATAGGCCGTGTAGGTCGACTCGTTGTCGGACACGTAGTAGCCGTTCGGCCACACGCCGACCTTGAAGTAGTCGGGGAGCTCGGGCGTGCTGAAGGCGTAGGTGAAATAGGCCCCGGTCGGGTCCGGAGTCTGCGAGATCGCGAAGCAGAGGAAGAAGGGGCCGCCACCCCCGTTGAGGACGAACTGCGCCAGCAGCCAGCGGTCCGCGATCGAGTCGTAGAGGACCTGCGGATCCCCGTCGTTGCTCGTGCTGCAGGAGCCGCTAGAGAACAGCGTCGAGAGGTCGAAGGCGGGCTCGAGCAGCGTGCCGGCCTTGTTGTAGATCGCGACCTTGGTTGCGTTGACCACCTGGACGTAGTGGTTGGGTCCGACGTCACCCGTCGTGTCGGGCGGCGAGCAGGTACCGCAGGCGAACGGGTTCGAGCTGCCGTCGAAGACGGCGCTCGGCGCCGGCGTGCGGGCGGTCGCGGATCCGCGAGCGGCGAGCGGGTCCGACGGGCTCGAAGCGCCCTCCCCCGTGCCGCGCGTTCCGGGCCTCGGTGACGAGCCGAGCGGGTTGAGGCGGGCAGCGCCGCCGCTCGAGTCAGACGACGCCGACGGGCCGAGGTCCGCAACCGCCGGGCTGACGCCGAAGTCCTGCAGCTCGACTCCCTGCGCCGCCGCGGCCGAGGCAGTGGAGGCCGTCAGGGAGAAGGCGAGTGCGGCGACAACGCCGACGACGCAAGTCACCCGGAACCTGGACAAGCTCATCCCTCCAACTCCGCTGACGTTCGACGGCCGGACACTCGCACACAGCCGTTCGGCGTGTCAAGTCAGGCCGCCAGTGCCTCGGGCGCGTGGACTCGACTACTCCCACCCTCCCTACGGGTCGGGTAGGTCGGTGGTGCCCGCCGTCAAGCTGTGGGGCACCGACTTGCCTGCCTGATGGGGAGGTGCGGCCCCCAGCGCGACGCCTACTAACCGTTGACGACCGACTCGAAGGCCTGTGTAATCCGCTGCTCCTCATTGCCCGAGATTGGCGGCGCCGAGTCGCACTTCGCGGTGAACTGCTCGTCGGGGAAGATCAGCTGGTTCTTGGCGATGCTCGGGTCGTCCTTGAGCAGGACCTCCTTGGTGCCCGCGACCGGTGAGACGTAGTTGACGTAGGACTCGATCTGCGCCTGGTTCTTGGGGTCGTAGACGTAGTTCATGAACGCCTCGGCGGCGACCGGGTTCGGGGCGCCGATCGGGATCACCATGTTGTCGGACCAGAGCATGCAGCCCTCCTCCGGCATCCGGAACTCGATGTTCGGGTCGTCGGCCTGCAGCTGGACCGCGTCGCCCGACCAGCCGATCACCGCGACCGCGTCGCCCGAGGTCACGTCGCGCGCGTAGTCGTTGCCGGTGAAGCGGCGGATCTGGCCCGAGTCGGCTGCGTCGGAGATCTTCTGGATCGCGTCGAGCCAGTCCTGCTCGCTCGCCTGGCTGAGGTCGACGCCCATGCACTTCATGACCAGCGGCACGGTGTCGCGCATCTCGGTCAGCATCTCGACCTTGCCCGCGTACTGGGAGTCGAACAGGTCGCAGATCGAGGTCACGTCCGGCGCCAGGTCCTTGCGCACCACCAGCCCCGTCATCCCCGTCTGCCACGGCATCGAGTAGTCGCGGTTGACGTCGAACGGCGGGTTCTGGAGGCTCGGCACCAAGTTCTCGAGGTTGTTCGGCATCGCCGACTTGTCGAAGTTCTGCAGGTAGCCGAGCTCGTGCATCTTGTTCGCCATCCAGTCGGTGACGACGAAGATCGAGCGCCCACCGGACTCGCCCTGGTCGAGCTGCGGCTGCACCTTGCCGAAGAACTCGGCGTTGTCGTTGACGTCCTCGATGTACTTGACCGTGACCCCGGTCTCGTCCTCGAAGTCGGCGATCGTCTCCTTGTCGATGTAGAGCGGCCAGTTCGAGATCACCAGCTCACCCGACGGCTTGCCGGAGGCGTCGACGGTCGGGGCGCCGGACGTCGCGCCGCCGCCGCTGTCGTCGCTGCTGTCGTCGCTGCCACAGGCCGTGATCGCTAGCGTCGCCACCAGCGCCGCGAGCGCGAAGCCAATCCGCATCGCCATCCCTCTCCCGCTCCTTCCGTTACCCGGTCTGCCTCTCAGAGAGGCTCCTCGCCTGCGGGCCTGAAGCGGCCGCTGACCCTTGCGCATCGCTTGAGGCTAGCCCACGCCCGCACCGCGGGGCCCCTGCAGCTCGCCCACCCAACCAAACCGGCCCCGCGGTGGTCCTCTTTCGGGCTGTTCAAACGTCCTCCCTCGGCGACACGGTACCGCTTTGCATGGAAAGCGAACCGATCTACTTCGGCTTCACTTCGACAGCTTCAGCTTGCTGACCAACCCGCCGTGGTCGGAAGCGACGACGCCGCCGGCCCCGGTCACGGACGGATCATCACCGGTGACGTATGCACTGATCTGATTTACCTCTGGCTTGACGAGCACGTGGTCGACCGTGTGATCGAAGCGGTAGGAGCCGATCGCCGACTGGAACACATCGGGGTAGCAGCAGGTCTGCCGCGTTCCCAGGTTCGTCATCCCGAAGTCGCCGGTGAGGGCGTTATACGCACCCTCGTCCCCGGGGGTGGTGAACCCGGTGCCAACCCTGTCCAACGGCCCGCCCGAGTTGATGTCGCCGACCAGGATCAGCTGCTCCTGCGTCTGCAGCGGCCCGCCCGGTGCGAACAGCTCACGCGCCTGTGACTCGCGGATCGACGGTGCGCCAAATGCCTCGAGGTGGGTGTTGACGAAATGGAATGTCGACTTCTTCATCTGGGCGTCGACCGACACCCAGCCGCGCTTGACGTCGACGGGGATCACCCCGCCGAGAATCACGTGGTAGAGGTTTTGGAACTGCCCCCTCTGCGGGTTGGAGACCACAATGTCGCTTTGATCGCGGACGAGGATCACGTCACGCATCGTCAAGCGGCCGTCCTCGTCGGCCCCGCAGATGAACTCGTTGGTCGCGTCGCTTCCGTCGCGATCGGCAGGTAGCTCCTGGTCGAACTCGTCCTGACTCACCGCGACGGAGTAGTCGGCGCGGTTGGCCTCGAGCTGATCCTGAAGCAGCTGCAAGAAGTCGTAACGGATCGCCGTCGCGGGGGTCGCCGTAAAGTCGGAGCGCTCCTGGTATCTCCAGAGCGCGACCTCTTGAAGCCCGACCAGATCAGGCTTCGCCTTCGCGATCTCGGCCGCGAGAAGCTTCGCCCTCTCGGGAAAATTGGATGCATCAACATCATTGAGGATCTTGCCGCCGGCGTCGATTGCGCCGCAAGTGTTGGGCGCGTTGATCGCCGGACTGAGATCCGCTCCCAAGTAAAGGTTCCGGGACATCACCGTGACCGTCGAGCCGTTCGGCGGTGCCGGGGTTTGAGCCGCGCCGCCCGCCGAGGGCGCCAGCAGGCCGAGAACGACCAGTCCGAGCGAGGCCAGCAGGATGGTTGGCCGGCGCGGCACGCTCACACCAGTCCGATCGGTCAAGGGATTCTCCTCTGATCTGGGTACCGGGGCGGCTTCCCGGCCGCCCCTGGAGAGGACCCTAACGATTCATCACGTTTCAGCGGCTGGCGCCGCGCCTCGCGGCGAAGAGTCTCCTCAGAGTCCGGCCCGAAACGAGACGTTGCTGAGACTCAAGAAGCTCTCTCCGCCTCCGAAGACAACTCCGACCTGACCGTCTGGAGTCACCTGGAGATTGGTGGCATCGCCCCCACCTCCGTAGACGATGAAGTAGACGAACTCCGCGGGCCGGTAACCGGGAGGCAGTGTGAACACGAAGGCCGCGGAAGGGCCCGAGTGAGAGGCGCTTCCCTGAAGGTGGACGATTCCGTAAGCGTCCTTGTAGAACGAGAGGCGCTCATCCACCGAGGCGGTCGGCTCCGTCCATCCATTGGTGTACGGCTCCCCGGGCCCGCCGACCACGTGGGCTGCCTCGAGGCCTGATGGGGCGAACGCATCGGGCCCTTGGCCTTGGAGGGTGTTCGCGTTCGCGGCGTCGGGCACGGTCTCCAGGCTTGACTCTCTGACCTGCTTGCCGGTGACGGTGTCTGTCTTCAGGCGGTTTCCGGGCTCAGAGCCCTTCTTTATCTGCTTGCCGTTGATCTGGTTTGCTGCATAAACGGTGCCACCGAGGGCAACGCACAGCGCGAGCAGCGCTACGAGCATCGCGGGCGACGGCAGCCGGACTAGCTTCGACATCGAAACCCTCCTTCACCTGGGACGGGTGCGGCTAGCTCAACGGAAGAACCCGATCTCTCAACCCTATGCGAGTGCACTGCGGCCGTAAAGCCTTATCGCCGCTGTCTTGTCGCCGCAACGCTTCAAGCCGGTCGCGTGTGCTCATGGAATCGAATCCTCGCGCACCTTGGCCGAGCGGAGTAGGCGATGTCGCAGGAGAGGCGGCGAATTGACCGGCTGTGCGGCCCCGGATAGGGTCGGCTCACCTCCACCACTCGGAAAGAGAGGGCCTACATGCGCAAGGTCATCCTGGCCGCAGGTCTCGCGGCGCTCGGCTCCGCCGCGCTCGCCGTCCCGGCCTTCGGCTCGTTCGATCACCACTTCACGGTTTTCGAAAACGCGCGCTTCCACATACTGTCGAACGAGCGCGTATTCACGATCAGGGGAGGGCTCTACGATCCACTCAATCACGACGACCGGGTCGGTAGTGACCATGCTCGGTGCCAGATCCGGCCACACGAGACGTTGAGGTGTCGGGGGGTCATTCACCTCAACGGTGAGATCGGTGGCTCTGGCGACATCAAGTACCGGGGCAACGTTTCCCCCCACGACTCCAGGCTCAACGTCACCGGCGGCTCCGGCGACTTCAATGGGGTCGCCGGAAAGTGGGTGTTCGAAAACCTGAACGAGTCCGGAACGAAGTCGCTGGATAGGTTCTCCCTCGTCCGCTGACGGAGTGACATAGAGGCCGAGCGACGGCACAGGGCGGGGCTCGAAACCTTCGCGCAACCCTGGCCGGGCGGACTACCAGCGCTCGAGGATGCCGGCTGGCCCGTCGTCGCCGACCGACCGCAACAGGACCGCGACCCTCGAGCGCGAGACATTGGGAGAGGCCCCGGTCAGATCAGCGAATGCGTCGATCAGATCGGCGCCGAGCTCGAGCCCGACCTGGGGATGCCTCGCAAGCCAGAAGCCAATCCAGCGGACCAGGGCGCGTTCGTAACGACTGTCTCGCTCGTCGCCCATCATCAGGGCGGCGCGCGAGGCTGAGAACCGCTTGCCTAAGCGGTTTCTAGAGGAGATATACGGCTGTGAAGACAATCAGCCACATCACGTCGACGAAGTGCCAGTAGATGCCCGGCACCTCCACCCCGAGGTGGTCCTTGGCCTCGGGGCCGAAGTGACCGCGCCAGGCGCGGATGTTGGCGAACGAGAGCAGCACCAGCCCGACGAAGACGTGGGCTCCGTGAAGGCCGGTGAGGCCGTAGAAGATCGAGCCGAAGGCGCCGTCGCGGGCGCTGAAGCCGACGTGGATGTACTCGTTGATCTGGATGAAGAGGAAGGTCGCGCCGAGGAGCCAGGTGAGCGCCAGCCCCATCTTCATGCCGTTGCGGTTACCCCGGCGCACCGACTCGAGCGCCCAGTGGACCGTGAAGCTGGACGAGACCAGGATCGCCGTGTTGACCGCGGCGACCGAGACCGGGAGGTCGAAGCCCTCCGGCGGCCACGGGCCCTCGTTGGAGACGACGCGGAGGAAGAAGTACGAGGCGAAGAACGCCCCGAACAGCATGATCTCCGAGATGATGAAGAGCAGGATGCCGAGCGTCTGGCGGTCGATCCGCGAGCTCTGATGGGCCTCGGGCGGACCGTGGTGCTCGTGCTCGTGGGCGCCGGAGGAGGAGCCCGGAACCGGAATCGAAGCGGATTCCATCAGGCCGGAACCTCCGTGGAGTCGTTGCTCGTTGCTCGTTGTTCGGCCGCCCCACGGGCCTCGTAGTGCTCGACCGGGAGGTCGGTGACCTCCTTGACGCGGTCGATCAGGCCCTCCTCGACCCACTTCGACTGCTGGCCGGCCAGGGTCGAGATCAGGATCTCGTCGATCCGGTAGTGGTCGATCGCGTTGGTGATCGCCGCGAACGGCTCCGGGCTCATCGGCTGGCCCGTAGCGTCGATGTCATCGCGGTAGAGCTCGGCGAGGGTCGCCGCGAGCCGCTCGCACACCTGCTCGCGGCTGAGATCGCCCGAGCGCGGGCAGATCACCGTGTAGCGGTGCGGCTTCTCGGCGGCGCGCTCCTTGAGGCGCGCGACCAGGTCGGGGCTGTTGATCGTCTGCGTGCCGACCACCAGGGTGTGGACGACGTCCCAGCGCACCGCGTCGTCGTCGACGCGGACCGGGATGTGGGTGACCGGGACCTCGATGTTGGCTTTCGCCCACTCGACAAGGTCCTTGCGCGTGAGCCCAAAGCGGGTCTCGTAGAGGGCGGAGAGCAGCACCTCGTCGGGCTGGAAGGCGCGGACGGCATCATCGAGGGCGAGCGAGGGCAGCGGATCCATGACCGCGCCCACAGCCTCGATCCCGAACGCCTCGAGCACCCGCTGCGTCACCTCGACCCGGCTCTGGGCGGCGTCGCGGATCTCGTCACGATCGACGATCTGGCCGACGGTCGGCAGGTTCTGCGGCGCCGCGACGGCGACGTGATCGGCGCCCGCCTCGACCCGGTCGCGGACGGCCTGGAGCAGCTTGCGCCCGCCGGCGACCTCGTTCACGAACGCGAGCACGGTGCCGCCATCGGACCAGTCGACCGAGCTGGTCGGGTCGTCGACGGGATAGTCGGCGTGTTCGGCGTCGGTCACGGACTACTCCCTGCGGTCTCGGTCCCGGCACCTGCCCCGACCGTCGCCGGCTCGTGCTCGCGCACTTCGGCCTCGGACGGGCCCATGATCGCGTGGCGCGCGCCCGGGACGCCGAACTCGTACGGGCCGCCGACCACGCGCGGGATCTCGTCGAAGTTGAAGACTGGCGGCGGCGAGGAGACCTGCCACTCGATCGTCTTCGCCCGCCACGGGTTCGCGGTCGCCTTCGGCCCCCACTTCCAGCTCACGGCCATGTTGTAGAGGAAGATCAGCTGCGCGATCCCGAGCACGAACGAGGAGATCGAGATCACGAGGTTCCAATCGCCGAACTGGGCGGCGTAGTCGGCCACTCGGCGCGGCATGCCCTCCATCCCGATCCAGTGCATCGGGATGAACGTGCCGAGCATCCCGATCAGGGTGAGGTAGAAGTGCGCGCGCCCGAGCCGCTCGTCGTACATGCGCCCAGTCATCTTCGGGAACCAGTGATAGATCCCGGAGAAGATCGTGAACACCGAGCCGCCGAACAGCACGAAGTGGATGTGGGCGACGATGAAGTAGGTGTCGGAGACGTGGATGTCGATCGGCACCATGCCGAGCATCACCCCGGAGATCCCGCCGATCACGAACGTGACGATGAACCCGAGGCTGAACAGCATCGCGGTCGATTTGAGGTGGATCTTTCCGTCGAAGAGGGTCGCCAGCCAGGAGAAGATCTTGATCCCGGTCGGGACCGCGATCAGCAGCGTGGTGATCATCATCGGCACGCGCAGCCAGCTGAACATCCCGCTGACGAACATGTGGTGTGCCCACACGGTGTAGGACAGGACGACGATCCCAAGCAGCGCCAGCGCCATCAACCGGTAGCCGAAGATCGGTTTGCGGGCGTGGGTGGAGATCACCTCGGAGACGATCCCGAACCCGGGCAACATCATGATGTAGACGGCCGGGTGCGAGTAGAACCAGAAGATGTGCTGGTAGCTGAGCACGTCGCCGCCGAACGTCTCCTGGAAGAAGTTGGTGTTCAGGGCGCGGTCGAAGAGGACCATGAACTGGACGCCGGCGATGAACGGCGTCGCCGCCACCACGAGCAGCGAGGTCGAGAGGTTCGCCCAGACCAGCAGCGGCATGCGCCAGAAGGTCATTCCGGGCGCACGCATGGTGATGATCGTGACCAGGAAGTTGAGTGCGGTCGCGATCGATGAGGCGCCTGCGAACTGCACTCCGAGGTTGAAGAACGACTGCCCGAGCGGGGCCCCGGTGGAGAGCGGCGCGTAGCCCGTCCAGCCGGCGTCGAAGGCGCCGCCGGGGACGAGGAAGCTGGCCAGGAACAGGAGTCCGGCCATCGGCAGCATCCAGAAGGAGAGGGCGTTGAGCCGCGGGAACGCCATGTCCGGCGCGCCGATCATCAGCGGCAGCACGTAGTTGGCAATCCCGGCGAAGATCGGGATCACGAAGACGAAGATCATCAGCGCCGCGTGGGTCGAGAAAAGGCCGTTGTAGAGACCCGGGTCGACGATCTGCGTGCCCGGCTGGGCAAGCTCGGCGCGGATCAGCATCGCGACGAGGCCACCGCAGAGGAAGAAGAAGAAGGTGGTGACGATGTACTGGATCCCGATCACCTTGTGATCGGTGTTGAACTTGAAGTAGTCGCGCCACGACTTGGCCCCGTGCTGGGAGTGGTCGTCGGGCACGGTCGGGGCGCCGATCGCCCAGCGGAACCAGTAGTCGAAGGCCCCGAGCCCGATCAGGAAGCCCAGTGGGCCGGTGATCGCCGGAACGATCAGGTGCGGGTAGCCGGTCTGTTCGGTCTGGAAGATCTCAAGCCCGGAGATCGCGCGCAGCGCAACGACGAGCCCGAAACCGAAGCCGGCGCCGATGATGAACCCGAGGCCCGCCCGGATCAGACCTGGTGACTTCACTGCCGCTGCCAACGCCTTACCTCCTCAAGCCTATGTCCCGCCGGACGATGCCGCGGACCCGCCGCCCGCGGTCGCCGACTGCGCTTTCGCCTGCTCGGCGAGCCAGGCCTCGAACTCCTGTTGTGACTCGACCACCACGGGGGCCCGCATGGTCGCGTGGCCGGTGCCGCAGAGCTCCGTGCAGACGAGGCTGAAGCTGCCCTCTTGGTCCGGGGTGACGACGAACTGGTTGTCGATCCCCTCCGCCTCCGGGTCCTCGGCCGGGACCGCGTCGCGCTTGATCCCCCACTCGGGCACCCAGAAGGAGTGGAGGACGTCGAGCGCCGTCATCGTCACTTCGAGCTGGCGGTCGACCGGGACGTGGAGCTCGCTGGTCGTCACCGGGGTCGCGTTATCGCCCGTGCCTACCATTTGCTCGGGGTATTCGAAGGTCCACTTGAACTGCTGGCCGGTCACCGTGACCGGCATCGCATCCGGCTCCTTGGCCTCGATGTCGTCGAGCACGACCCAGCTGTAGCCGGCGCCGAACAGGACGATGATCGTCGGGATCACGGTCCAGGCGATCTCGAGCTTGGTGTTGCCGTGGATCGGCTTCCCGTCGCCTTCGTCGCCCGGCTTGACGCGGAACTTCCAGATCGCGTAGCCGAACATCACGCACACGATCGAGAAGACGAACGACGAGAGCACGACCATGACGTTGAAGAGCGTGTCGATCGGGCCACGCTGCTCGGAGGCTGCGTCGCCGAACCAGTTGAACTGGAGCAGGATCACGGACATCACTGCCCCGATCACGATCATCGCGGCGACAAGCCGCACATAGGTCACCCGGGTCACTGCGCGCCGATTCTATTGATCGGGGAGGCTGGGCTGTACGCACGTTCTCGAGCTAGTCGCATGCGTCTCAATCCCCCACCGGCCGCGGCAGCCGGTCGAGGCGCCCGGCGGCGGCATCGAGGACGCCGTCGGCCACTCCCGCCCAGCTCCAGAGACGGTCGACGGTGGCCCTGAGCGCGGCACCGACCGTCTCGCGCTCGCCTGGTTCGAGCATCAGCCAGGCGTCGATCCGGGCCGCGATCGCCGTGACGGCGTCCTCGTCGAGGTCGAATGAGACGAGGCCGGAGATCCGCTCGGGAAGGTCCGCGGCGAGAGCCGAGCTGACCTCGGCGGCGCCCGAGTGTGCGGCCGACACCGGCAGCGCGCCGGCCGCCGCCGCCTCCGCGGCGACCATCCCGAACGCCTCGGGGAAGGTGCTTGGGAAGACGAGGGCCTCAGAGCAGGCCACCGGGGTCGCGACCTCGCCGTGCTCGAGGCGGCCGGCGAAGTGGACGCTGCCGGCTGCCGCGCGCGCGAGCTCGGCGTAGTCGGCCGGCGCGCGGTCGAGGAAGGCCGAGAGGAAGCGGAGGCGCTCCGCCTCGCCCCCCTCGAGCCCTCGCCCGGCGGCGGCGAGCTCGCGCAGCGGCCCGAGGTCGCCGGCGGCGAGCCCGGCCTCGACCTCGCGGAGCGTGCGCTCGGCAGCGCCGAAGCCGACCACGAGCAGCCGAGCGTCCGGGTGCCGGGCGTGGACCAGCGGCCAGGCCGCGAGCAGCAGGTCGATCCCCTTCGACACGATCAGCTTGCCGACGAAGATGACGCGGGGGCCCCGGGCCTCGGCGTACCAGTCGATCGCTTCCGCCGCTGCCTGAGCATCTCGGTCCCACGATGAGCCCGCCTCGGGACTCGGCGCGGGTTCGGGCGCCGTCGCGCGGAGCGCTTGGGCGAGCGATTCGAGGGCGACCGGGCGCTCGGATCGGGGGATCGGGGAGAAGGTGTCGACGTCCACCCCGGGTGGGCCGAGCCGGACCTTCGCGTTGGTCTCCGGGTCGTCGACCGCGAGCCGCAGGCGGGCGGCGATGTGAGAGGACCCGACCAGGATCCCGGCGGCGCCGGCGACCGCCTCCTCCGCGAAGGGGTGGAAGCGGTCGAGCTCGGGCAGCACCGTGTAGGAGAGGTCGGAGCCGTGGACCTTGAGCGCGTAGCGGAGCCCGGCGCGGGCGAGGATCACCGGGCCCATCACCAGATGGTTGGCGAGCGCCGCGTCGACGCCGCCGAGCGACTCGACCACCCCGGTAACTGCGGTCAGATTGGCGTCGAGGTAGCGATCGAGTTCGGCGTCGCTGAGCTCGGCGAAGGTCTTCACCTCGAAACCCTCGTAGCGATCGCGCACATAGACCGGTAAGAGGCCGCCGATCTCGGGGTTGTGGACCGTCACTGAGCCGGGCGCGCCGGCGCCGAGGTCGGGTGGCTCGCGGTCCTGACAGATCAGGTGGACCTCGTGGCCGGCAAGCGCGAGCGCGCGAGCGAGGCTGGCGTTGTAGACGTTCGAGCCGGTCCCGCGCAGCAGGTAGCCGTGGAAGATCAGAACCTTCACCGCGCCAGCCTACGCAGCGCGACGGCGGGGCCAGCGGATACATTTCACGACCGATGCAGAACCCACGCCAGATCTACCGCCTGCGCGCGCGCGCCTCCGGCCGCGAGGCGCTCGCCCCGGCCGAGCCGGGCGGCGTCTACCTCGACCGCGAGACCGGCGAGGAGATGGAGCCGGTGACCAAGGTGCTACCGCTGGCCCCTTCGGACTCGGCGCTGCTGCGGACCCCGGCCAACCTGCGAGCGTGCCGGCGCTGCGATCAGCTGATCGGCGTCGACGTCAGCGACTGCCCGTACTGCGGACTGCGCCAGCCTCCGCTCGCGTGAGCGACCGCCGCGCGCTCACCGCGTTCGCGACCCTGGCCGCCGCCGCGGCCCTGACCGCGTGCGGCGGCTCCGACGGCGAGCAGCCCTCGACGATCACGGTCACGGCGCCGACGAGCTCGACGACCTCCTCGTCCACCTCGACCACGACCTCGTCGTCGACGACCACGAGCTCGACCAGCCCGTCGACGACCACCACGACCTCGACCCAATCGACCACCACGACGACCGGGCCGCCGGTCGGTGAGAACTCGAGCGCGGGCGGTGGCAACGACAGCGGCGGGGTCTCACCGGACGGTTCGTCGAGCTTCGACGAGTTCTGCACCGAGAACCCGGACGCCTGCGAGTAGGCCGGCTACGCGCCCCCGGACCGGCCGACGGGTCGAAACCGTTGCCCTGTCTGGCGAAATCAACCCGTCGGCATCGGTGGCGACCGATACGCGGGCTCAGCGCGGGACGTAGTAGCCCCAGTAAAGGAGCCGGGCGCCCTTGTAGTCGCAGCCGTACTGCCGGCTCGACCCGACCTTCTGCTGCGGCTTGCCGTTCTTGATCTGATTCGGGTCCGTGGCGCCGCACTGGCCGGCATCCCGGCTCGAGCGCCACAGGTTGCTGTCGCTGCTCAGGCCGACCGCGAACGACGGCGCCCAGGTCGGGATCGTCAGCGCGAGGAACTCGCCCTTGCGGATCTTCAGCGGGTCGGTGAGGGTGAAGGTCTGGCGGGTGCCGAGGACCGAGTTCAGGCCGACCACGGGGCTTTGCGACTTGAGCTTGTAGTTGCGCTCGTCCTTGCGCTTGATCACCGAGATCCGCGCGGTCGGCGCCATCCCGAACTGATTCGACTCATAGAAGTCGCCGAAGAAGTTCGCCTCGGACTTCTTCGGCTTCGAGAGATCGACCGCCCAGGCGACCAGGGTGCCGTCCTCGCGCGCCTTGAACGGCGCTCGGACGCCGTCGGCGACCATCTGGAAGCCGGTGACGCTGCCCACCGCCTCGCAGGAGTCGTTCGGCCCGTTTTTCGGACAGGAAGGCGCCGGCGTGCGCTTCGTCTTGCCGAGCGTCTTCGCCGGCTTGGCCGCTGCGATCGAGGCGCCGAAGCAGAGCAGGCCGACGGCCGCGACCAGCGCGGCAAGCGTGAACGCCCTCGCCGGGCGCGAATCTGTGTTCATGCGGGTCATCTCGTAGGCAAACACGGGCAAACGATGCGGGTTTCGGTCCTCCAGCGGCCCCGTAGCTTAGGCCGCTTCGCCCCCGCCGGTAGATTGCCCACGCGTGCCTGCAATCGAGGTAACAGGGCTCGAGCGCGAGTTCTCGGGGGGGATCAAGGCCGTCGCAGGCGTTGACCTCGAGGTCGCCGACGGCGAGATCTACGCGTTTCTCGGCCCAAACGGAGCCGGCAAGACGACCACGGTGCGAATGCTGACCACGCTCTTGCGCCCGACCGGCGGCCGCGCGACCGTGGCCGGCCACGACGTCGTCGACGATCCGGCGGCCGTCCGGCGCTCGATCGGGGTCGCGCTGCAGGAGGCGGCGCTCGACCCGCTGATGACCGGGCGCGAGCTGATCCGCCTGCAGGCGACCCTGCACGGGCTGATCGGCGCCGAGGCCGAGCGCGACTGCGACGCGCTGCTCGAGCGGGTCGGGCTGACCAAGGCGGCCGACCGTCGCGTCGGGACCTACTCGGGCGGCATGCGGCGGCGCCTCGACCTCGCGTCGGCGCTCGTCCACGGCCCGCAGGTCCTGTTCCTGGACGAGCCGACCACCGGCCTCGACCCGGTCAGCCGCAAGGCGATCTGGGAGGAGGTAGCGCGGCTCAACGACGAGGGCACGACCGTCTTTCTCACCACCCAGTACCTCGAGGAGGCCGATCAGCTCGCCGACCGGGTCGGGATCATCAGCGGCGGGCGCATCGTCGCCGAGGGCACCCCGTCGTCGCTGAAGGCCGAGGTC
Organism: uncultured Solirubrobacterales bacterium; assembly: GCA_963828755.1. GTDB lineage: Bacteria > Actinomycetota > Thermoleophilia > Solirubrobacterales > 70-9 > WHSW01. The sequence goes on from CAWHFY010000017.1 coordinate 55,465, forward strand.
GGCAAGTCGCACCTCGAGCTCGGGATCCTCGACGGCGGCGGCGAGCGCGCGAACGAGGTGTGCGCGGCGTTCGGCAGGCTGCTGCCGGAGCGCGACGGCAAGCTCCTCGTCGAGCTCGACGGCGGCGCCAACGACGTCGCCAAGGTCGTGCGCGCGCTCGACGACGCCGGGGTCATGTTCGACTCGCTCGAGCTGGTCGAGCCCACCCTCGACGACGTCTTCGTCGCCAAGACGGGCGAGCACATCGAGGGCGAAGACACGCCGTCCGCGGCTGCGGACGAGCGATGAGGTTCGCCTACAACGCCCGCGTGGTCGGCGCCCTCGGGCTGCGCTCGGTCAAGCAGACGTTTCGCCGTCCCCAGCTCGTCTCGCCAATCGTCATCTTCCCCACGCTGCTGCTCGCGATCCAGACGGGCGGCGCCGGCCGCGCGGTCGACCTCCCGGGATTCCCCGAGGTCGACAACTTCCTGAGCTTCATGCTCGCCGGCGCGATGCTGCAGTCGACGCTGCTCGCCGGCAACTCGGGCGGGATCGCGCTCGCCGTCGACCTCGAGATGGGGTTCACCGACCGCCTGCTGGCCGCGCCGATCTCGCGCTTCGCGATCGTCCTCGGCCGACTCGCGGGGACCTTCGTGCTCGGCGCGGTGAGCGCGCTGTGGTTCATCGCGATCGGGCTGATCTTCGGTGCCTCGTTCGCGCTCGGCGTCCCGGGGATGCTGCTGATGATCCTGTTCACCTCGCTCGCGGCGGTCGCCTTCGGCGGGCTGAGCGCGGCGATCGCGCTCTACACGGGCCAGGCGTCGGTGGTGCAGGGGCTGTTCCCGCTGATCTTCGTGATCCTCTTTCTCTCGAGCGCCTTCTTCCCGGTCAACCTGCTGCTCGAGCCCGCGGCCTCGATCGCGGAGTACAACCCGCTCTCGTTCATCGTCGAGGGGATCCGCGAGCCCGTGATCGGGGCGCTCAGCGTGGAGACCGTGCTCAAGGCGTTCGGCGCGCTCGCGCTCGTCGGCGGGATCTCGTTCGTGCTCAGCGCCATCGCCCTGCGACGCCGGCTGCGGGTGGGCTAGCGATGCAAAGCGAGGCAGAGCAGAGCCGCGCCGTTGTTGAGGCGTCTGGCTGATGGGCCTGGCCGCCGACCTCGCGACCGTGCGGGCCCTGATCCGCCGCGCCGCGAACGAGCTCCTCCGCGTCCCCGGGGCGGCGATCCCGGGCGTGCTCGCGCCGACGATCTTCTTCCTCGGCCTGACCTCGGTGTTCGGCAACCTGACCGAGCTGCGCGGCTTCGACACCGACAGCTACCAGAGCTTCATCATCCCGGTGAGCATGCTCCAGGGTGCAGGGTTCACCGGCGCCGCCACCGGGGTCAACCTCGCGCGCGACATCGAGCAGGGCTGGTTCGACCGCCTGCTCGCCTCCCCGGCGTCGCGCCCGGCGCTGCTCGCCGGGATGGTGATCTCGGCGAGCCTGCGCTCGCTGATCCCGGCGACGGTGCTCCTCACGGTGGGCTTCGCGATCGGGGTCGGCTGGCCAGGGCTCGGCGGCCTGCTGCTCGCGCTGCTGTGCGTCATGGGCACCGGGACGATCGCCGCCTGCTGGGGCGTGACGCTCGCGCTTCGCTACAAGACCCAGAGCGCCGCGCCCCTGATGCAGGCGGGGATGTTCGTCCTCGTCCTGACCACGACGGCGTACGCGCCGCTCGCGCTCCTGCAGGGCTGGCTCGCCGACATCGCCCGGATCAACCCGCTGACCCAGGTCGTCGACGCAGCTCGCCAGGGCTTCATCGGCGAGACGATCACCTGGGCCGACACCTGGCCGGCGATCGTCGCGCTCGCCGGGCTGCTGGCGATCCTCGTCTTCTTCGCCCTGCGAGGAATGAACCGGACCGCGGATTGAGCGACGCCACGCCCCCGGCCCTCAGCGAACTCGCGGCGCGCTGCCGGGCGGTGCTCGAGGCCTCCCACGCCGAGGGCGAGCGCCGCGGCGTGCCGTACTCGTACACGCGGCCGAGCCCCACCCGGTATCCGTGGCAGTGGTACTGGGACTCGTGCTTCGCGGCGATCGTCTGGCGGCGCTTCGATCCCGATCGCCCGCGAGCCGAGCTCGAGACGCTGCTCAACGCGATGCGCCCGGACGGGTTCATCGGCCACGTCGTCTTCTGGGACCAGCCGCTCAGTTACCGGCGGCTCGTCTACTACAACGTCACCTCCCGCCACGCCGAGATGACCGGGACGATCCAGCCGCCGCTGCTCGCCTGGGCGTGGAAGCTGGCCGTCGGCGATCCCGCGGAGGAGCCTCGGATCGCCGCCCATCACGAGTGGCTGCGCAGCAACCGCGACCTCGACGGCGACGGGCTGCTGTGGCTGGTGCAACCCGACGAGTCGGGGCTCGACTCGTCGCCGAAGTTCGACCCGGTGTGGGGTCGGCTCAAGCACGGCGGCTACGGCTTCCCGCTGCTGGTCGCGCGCAACCGGCACCTCGGCTGGGACGCGCGGCGGATCCGCGATCGCGGCTGGCCGGTGCTCTGCGAGGTGATGACCAACGTGCTCTGGTGCCTGGCGCGGATCTCGGCGGGCGAACCGTCGATCACCCCGGCGATCGTCGACCGGCTGTGGGACGAGCGGCGGGGGCTCTTTCTCGACGAGGTACAGCCGGGAGGCGCGCGCCCAGGCATCTCGACCTGGGCCGCCCTCTCCCCCCTCGCGCTGCCCGACCTGCCCGACGAGATCGGCCACCGGCTGATCCGCGAGCACCTGCTCGACCCGCAGCGCTACTGGCTGACCAACCCACCGCCCTCGGTCTCCGCGCAGGAGCCGACCTTCGAGCCAAACCGCGGCCCGGGCTGGAAGCTGCGCTACTGGCGCGGGCCGACCTGGGTCAACGCCGCGTGGATGCTGTGGCTCGGGATCCGCCGGCTCGGCTACGAAGCCGAGGCCGCGCTGATGGCCGAGCGGCTCTCCGGGCTCGTGCTCCGCGAGGGGCTGCGCGAGTACTACGACCCGCACACGGGCGAGGGGCTCGGGGCGCGCGAGTTCGCGTGGACGACCCTGATCCTCGAGCTCGCGGAGCCGGAATACCCGCCACGTCCTCGGCGTTCGCCTCCGGGCGTGCGGGTGCCGACGTGGAGCGCGAGCTGCGCGCGGACATGGCGGCGGCGCGCGAGCCGATGCCCGCCGCTCGGGTGCTCGACGAGCGGCTCGCCAACTGGTCGGGCGGGCGCCGCTACACCTGCCCGAGCTACGAAATCGAGCGGCTCGCCGATGGAGTGCGGATCTCGGTCCCCGGCTTTCAGCCGTTCGCCGCCTACGACGTCGTGTTCGCGAACCTCGTCCCCGGACTCGACCGCTGCCCGCCGCCCGCCGACGCCGCCGAGGTGCTCGAGTGGGCGGCCGGTGCCGCTGGCCTCGAGGAGGTCGCGACGGTGATGGACATCGAGCGCGATGAGGCCCGCGAGCAACTCAGCCGGATCGCCGACGAGGAGCACGTCGGCGCCGACGGCTTCTGGTCCCTGCGATAGCCCGTCCCTCGCCGCGTCCGCGCCGCGAGCGAACGTCGGCGCGGGACTACTTGTAGCGGTAGGTGATGCGGCCGCGGTCGAGGTCGTACGGCGAGAGCTCGATCTTCACGCGGTCGCCCGGGAGGATGCGGATGTAGTGGCGCCGCATCTTGCCCGAGATGTGACCGAGGACCTCGTGGTCGTTGTCGAGCTTCACCTTGAACATCGTGTTCGGGAGGGCCTCGGTGACCTCGCCCTCCATCTCGATCTTCTCTTCTTTGCCCATGCGCCGGGTGAGGGTAGCGGCTACTTGCCCTCGAACTTGGCTTTCCCAGGCCCATCTGCAAGGAACGAACGCACCGCTCCTTGCAGATCCTCGCTCTCGAACAGCCCGGCGAACTGCTCTGGCGTGACCGCGTCGGCGCGCTCGATCCCGCCGTCGCTGAACGCACGCACGATCCGCTTGGTGGCGGCGTGGGCCTTGGTCGGCCCGGCGGCGAGGCGCGCGGCGAACCGCAGCCCCTTCTCGTGCACGGTGCCGTCGGGGACGACCCGGTTGATCACCCCCCAGCGCTCGAGCGTCTCGGCGTCGTAGAGGCCCCCCGTCATCACGAACTCACGCGCCCTGCCCGGACCGGCGCGCTCGGCCATCCGCTGCGTCCCGCCCGCGCCGGGGGTGAGCCCGACCACGGCCTCGACGAGGCCGAACTTCGACGACTCCTCGGCCCAGAAGATGTCGCAGCCGAGCGCGACCTCGAGCCCCGCGGTCAGGCAGAGCCCATGGATCAGGGCAACGGTCGGGATCTCGAGCGCCTCGAGCCGCTGCACGCCCTCGATCAGCGGCCCGGCCATCCCGCTCGCGGCCTCGGGCGAGTCGGCGTCGACGATCGCCTGGAAGGCGTGCACGTCGACGCCGCCGGTGAAGATGTCGCCCTCGGCGCACCAGACCAGCGCCCTGGCGTCGGAGCCCTCGACCTGGTCGAGGCAGTCCATGAGCTCGTTGAAGGCGTTGTCGGTGAACAGGTTGAGCGGCGGGTTGGAGAGCACCACCTTCGCCACCGCCCCCTCGCGCTCGAGCGTGATCGTCGGCTCACTCATCGCTCTCTCCTCTGATCTTCCTCGCGGTCGCGCCGATCTCGTCCGGGTCACCCGGGCTCGGCACCCAGGGAAGCTCGAGCGGGTCGTCGGCGTGGCGCGGCACGACGTGCAGGTGGAAGTGGAAAACGGTCTGCCACGCGGCGGCGCCGCAGGCGTTGATCACGTTGAAGCCCTCCGGGTGGAGGGTGTCGCGCAGTCGCCCGGCAAGGCGCTTCGCGGCGACCATGGTGTGCTCGAGGTCCTGAGGCGAGATCTCGAGCAGGTCGGCCGAGTGGCGGCGGGGGATCACCAGCGCGTGGCCCGGGACGGCCGGGTTGATGTCCATGAAGGCGATCGTGTGCTCGTCGGAATCGATGATCTCGGCCGGCGCGTCGCCGCCGACGATCGCGCAGAAGATGCAGTCGTTCACGGCGCGGACAATAACCGCGGCCGACCTGACTCGCTCCGACGTTAACCGAGCTCGCGTGCGACCGATCGACGTTAACCGAGCTCGCGTGCGACCGAGATCGCGTCGTCGGCGCTGACGACCTCGCCGGTGAAGACGCGTTTCTCGACCTCACCCAGCAGCCGCCCGAGCTCCGGCCCCTCCTCGATGCCGAGCGCTTCCGCCAGCTCGTTCCCCGCGATCGGGGACTTCGGAGCGCCGTCACGGTGCCAGGCGAGCGCCGCCGGGAGCACCTCGCGGGCGAGCTCGAGGTGGGCCTCGATCATCTCCGGGGTCGCGGTCGAGCCGGTGCCGCGCGCGGCGAGACGGTCGGCGACCGTCAGCAGGGTGACGTCGGCCGCAACCGGCTCGGTCAGCTTCAGGTACTCGTAGAGCCGTTCCCTGGTCAGCGGCCGCTCGTGAGTCATGAACCCGAGATGGAGGTGGTGCAGCGTGAGCGCCTGCAGGTGGCGCGAAACCGCCCGGCTCGTCTTCAGCCGCGCGCAGGCCTCGGCGACGATCCGCGCCCCCTCGCGGTCGTGGCCGACGAAGGAGACGAAGCCCCCCTCGTGCTCGACCCGCGTCGCGGGCTTGCCACAGTCGTGCAGGATCGCGCCGAACCGCAGCGCGTCCCCGCGGGTGAGCTCGTCGCCGAGCGGCTCGTCGAGCAGCGCCCGCACCTCGGCCGCCGCGTCGCCGGCGTAGCGGTCGAGGTCGGACTCGACCTCGAGCAGGTTGGCCAACACCTCAAGCGTGTGGCCGTGGACGTCCAGGTGGTGGTTGGGGTTCTGGCCGACGCCGCGCAGCGCCTCGAGCTCCGGCAGTATCTCGGCGGTCGCGCCCAGCTCGTCCAGCAGCTCGAGCCCGCGCAGCGGCTCCGGGCCGGCGAGCAGCAGCCGCAGCTCGGCCAGTTGGCGCTCCCCCGCGGGCTCCGCCGCGCGCGCCGCCGAGTCACGGGCGAGGCGCACCGTCTCGGGATCGAGCGCGAACCCGAGTTCGGCCCCCAGCCGGGCCGCGCGCAGGATCCGCAGCGGGTCGTCGGCGAGCGCGCGCTCGGAGACCGGCCGCAGGACCCTCGCCTCGAGATCGGCCGCGCCGCCCTGCGGGTCGATGATCTCGCTGCCGTCGGCGAGCTGAAGCGCGATCGCGTTGACCGTGAAGTCGCGCTCGCCCAGGTCGGCCTCGATCGAATCGCCACGCAGGCGACTGACGTCGGCGTGCCATGAGCGGTCGCCGGCCAGCGCCCGCCACGTCCCGAAGTCGGATGAGAGCTCGAACGCCGGCCCACCGGCCTGTGCGGCGATCCGGCGCGCCGCCTCGCGCTCGTCGCCGCCGACCGCGAGGTCGAGGTCGACGACGGCACGGCCGAGCAGCGCGTCGCGAACCGCGCCGCCGACCGCCCAGGCGCCGGACCAGTCGGCGAGCGCCGCCCGTGCCGCGGCGGCCGCGGGCGAGTCGAGCCGCGGCGCGGCGCCGCTCATCGGGCGCCGGCGAGCTCGCGCGGCACCCGCGGCGAGATCCCGCAGGTGATCTCGTAGTTGATCGTCGCGAGGCGCTCGGCGAGCTCCTCGGCGAGCACCCGCTCGCCGCCCTGAGCGCCGATCAGGACGGCCTCGGCGCCAGGCTCGACCGCCGGCTCGGGCCCGAGGTCGACCGTGAGGTTGTCCATCGAGACGGTGCCCACCAGCGGGTAGCGACGGCCGCCGATCAGCACCTCGGCGTTGTTGGAGAGCGCTCGGCGGACGCCGTCGCCGTAGCCGATCGGCAGCACGCCCACCGAGGTCGGCTCCGATGCCGTCCAGGTGCGCCCGTACCCGGCCGAGTCGCCGGGCTCGAAGCGCTTGACGTCGGCCACGTACGAGCGCAGCTCGAGCGCGGGCTCGAGCCCGCGCGTGGACGGGTCGGCGCCGAAGGGGTCGAGGCCGTAGATCGCCACCCCGCAGCGGACCATGTCGAGGTGGGCGCGCGGCTCTCGCAGCGTCGCGGCGCTGTTGGCCGCGTGCAGGATCACCCCGAGCTCCTCGCGCAGCGGCAGGGCGAGATCGAGGAAGCGGTCGAGCTGCAGCTCGAGGAACTCGGCGTCGGTCTCGTCGGCGGTCGCGAAGTGGGTCCAGAGGCCGACGAGGTCGACGTCGGGGCTCGCAGCCGCCGCCCGCGCAAGGCGGCCGACCACCTCAGGGTCGCGCTCGCCCAGCCGCCCCATGCCGGTGTCGTACTTGACGTGGACCTGGGGGCGGATTCCGAGCTCGCGCCCGCGCTCGGCGACCAGGTCGAGGAAGCCCGGGCGCCAGACGGCGAGGTCGGCGCCGGCCCCGAGCGCCAGGTCGAGCTCGGTGGGCGCCATCGCGCCGAGCACCAGTAGCCGGGCGCGCTCGGCGAGCTCGCCGCGAAGCTCGACCGCCTCGGCCGCGGCGGCGACCGCCAGCCAGGAAGCGCCGCCTGCGAGCGCGGCCGCGGCGGCCGGAACCGCACCGTGGCCGTAGCCGTCGGCCTTGACCACCGCGCAGAGCGCCGTCTCGGGGCCGAGCTCGGAGCCCAGGCGCCGGCAATTGCGCTCGATCGCGCCGGCGTCGATCACCGCCCGCGCCCTCAAGCGTCGACCTCAGGGCGCAGCGCTGCGGCGATCGAGTCGATCACATCGGTGGCGATCACCGACTCGGGCGCTCCGATCGCCGCGGCCGCGGAGCGCCCGGCGCGGGTGTGAGCGTGGACCGCGGCCGCGGCCGCCGCGCGCGCCTCGAGGCCGCGGGCGAGCAGCGCCGCGACCATGCCGCTGAGGACGTCGCCGGTACCGGCCGTCGCCAGCGCCGGGCTGGCGAGGCCGTTGATGATCGGCGCCTCGCCGGGCGCGACGACGATCGTGTCGTCGCCCTTCAGGACGACGATCGCGTCGGCCCGCGTCGCTGCTTCGAGAGCCAGCTCGAGCCGCCGCGCGTTGACCTCGGCCGAGTCGATTCCGAGCAACCGTGCCAGCTCGCCGGCGTGCGGCGTGAGCACGGTCGGCGCGCGCCGCGCGGCGATCAGCTCCAGCCGCCCGGCGACCGCGTTGAGCCCGTCGGCGTCGAGGACAAGCGGCGCCTCGATCCGACCGAGCAGCGCGGCGACCAGCTCGGCGATCGGCTCCGCGCGTCCGATCCCGGGCCCGAGGACGACCGCCGCCGCCCGCTCGGCCGCCGCGGCGATCGGCTCTGCGGCGGCCGACGTGAAGGCGCCGTCGGCGCTCGGGCAGGCGACCGACATCACCTCGGTCAGCTTCGCCTCGAAGATCGGCTCGAGCTCGGCCGGCACGGCGACCGTCGCGTAGCCCGCCCCGGACCGGGCCGCCGCGATCGAGGCCATGCAGGGGGCTCCGGTGAGCCCGCGCGAGCCCCCGGCGACCAGCACCTCCCCGGAGGTGAACTTGGTCGAGTCGGGGCCGCGGCGCCGGAGAAGCTCGAGCACCGACGTGCGGATGAGGCCGCCGCTGGGCTGATCGGGGGCGCCGTCGGGGATCCCGATCGGCGCCACCTCGAGCCGGCCGGTGTGGCGCTTGCCCGGCGCGATCCAATGCCCGAGCTTGGCGGCGTGAAAGCTGACCGTGGCGGTGGAGCTGACCGCGGCACCCTCGACCTCGCCGGTCGAGGCGTCGACCCCGGAGGCGATGTCGGCCGCGACGACCGGGGCGCCGCAGTCGTTGATCGCCGCGATCGCCGCGGCTGCCGGGTCGCGCGGAGCGCCGCTGAAGCCGGTCCCGAAGATCGCGTCGATGACGACCCCGGAGCCGACCAGCGCCGCCTCCGCCTCGCCGGCGGCGAGCTCGCGCACCTCGCCGTGGAAGCGGTCGAGGTTCGCGGTCGAGTCGACCGAGAGCTCGGCGGCCGGCCAGAGCAGCAGCACTTCGACGCGGTGCCCGGCGTCGGCAAGATGGCGGGCGGCGACGAGGCCGTCGCCGCCGTTGTTGCCCTTGCCGCAGACGACCCGCACGGGCCCGTCGGCCGCGTGGCGCTCGGTCGCCTCGGCGAGTGCCCGCCCGGCGGTCTCCATCAGCTCGAGCGACGGCACCCCGCGCGCGCTCGATCGCCCACGAGTCGACCGCCCGCATCGCCTCGGCGTCGTAAAGCGGCTCGAGCCAGCGCTCCATCGGCCGCAGCGTACCCCCGCCGGAGGCGCGGGCTAGGCCGCGGGCTCGCGGACGACGACCGCGGCGGCGAGCTCGTGCGAGTGGGTCAGCGAGACGGCGAGCGAGATCCCCTCGCTCGCGGCCGCGCGCCGCGGCCTCCCCGTGCAGGACGAGGCGAGGCGGGCGGTCTCCCCCACCCTCGACCTCGACCTCGTGCAGCCGCAGGCCGCCGAGCCCGAGCGCCTTCAGCGCCGCCTCCTTCGCGGCGAACCGGGCCGCGAGGTGGCGACCGGGCCGCCCGTGGCGGCTCGCGTACTCGCGCTCGCCGTCGCTGAACACCCGCGCGGCCAGCGCGGGGCGGCGCTCGAGCGCCCGCTCGAGCCGCGCGATCTCGATCAGGTCGAGGCCGATCCCTGGTGCCGTCTGCACGGCCGCAACGCTACTGCTACTCGGACGCGAGCGAGACGGTGAGCCTCGAATGGACGAGCTGGCCGTCGACGTTGCTGCCGGCGATCAGATTTGCGAACGCGTCCAGGTAAGGACGCAGCGTCTCGTAGTCGATGTCGCCGTCCGAGCCCGCCTCGGCGACCGTGAAGAACGAGGGCAGGTCGATGTAGAGGCTCGGCGCGTAATCGTCGCCCAGCCGGTCGACCGCGCTCTGGAAGTCCTCGTTGTCGCCGAGGGTTTCGTCGGGCTCGAGCGCCTGGCTCGCGGTCGCGCCAACCACCGCGACGAGCTCGTCGCCCACGACGCCCGCCTCGGCGCCGCCGCCGACACCCGGGAGGCCGATCGAGAACCCGTAGTCGGCGCCCTCGGGCGGGCCGCTGGAGCGCAGCCCCGACTCGCGCTCGGCGAGCCTTCGGCCGGCCTCGAGCAGCGCCCGCGGCGCCTCCGGGTCAGTCGTCTCGGCGATCAGCCCGGCGCTGAACCCGGGCACGCCCGTGCCCTGGACGAAGGCGGCAGCGTCGCCGAGCCAGCTGAACACGTCATCGGATAGGTCGAGCCCGGTCGCGGCGTGCAGGCGGCGCTGCAGCTCCCCGGCGCCCGGCAGGCCGCTCGAGGCGAGCTGATCGAGACCGCGCGCAAGGGTCTCGCCGAGGTCGGGGACGGCGATCGCGAACCAGGACCCGCCCGGCAGTTCGGCGAGCAACGAGGACTCGGTGCCCAGCGACGATCCGGAGTCGACCATCGCCGAGATGTCGAGGCTGGCGGCATCCGGCGTCGCGCTCAGCGAGGCGGCCACCGGCTGCGAGAGCGGCCCGCCGAGCAGCGGCTCCAGCGCCTGCGCGCGCACCGAGTCGAGCCCCTCCGAGGCGATCGCCGCCTCGATCGCCGACGCAGGCTCGAAGAAGGCGGTCGCGAGCGTGTCGTCGGGGAGCGCGTCGATGCGGTCGGTGTACTCCTCGCTCTCGCTGAGCGACTCGCCGGCGGCCGAATCGACGGCGACCTTGAACGCCGTCTCGGTGCCGATCACCAGCGCTTGGTCGTTGATCACCCCGGCCGCGAAGCCGCCGCCGGAACTGAAGTACTGGGTGTCCTGATAGGTCCGCTTCTGGTCGGGCGACGGGTCCTGATCGAGCAGTCGCTGCAGGAACGAGCGCGCGGCGTCGGCGTCGGTCGACCTCGACCATCGCCGCGAAGTCCGGCGTCCCGGAGGCCTGCGGCTTGAACGAGCTCACGAACACCGCCCCGTGCTCCCCCAGCCACGGCTCGATGTCGTCCGAATAGGTGATGTCGACCCCGTTCGACGCGAACAGCTCGTCGACTGCGGCGATCACGTCGGCGCCCGGGTCGTCGGTCTGGCCGACCCGCTCGGCGAACGAGTCGATCGCCTCCGCCTGGTCGCCATCGGGCCGGATCACTCCCTGGATGAACAGCGGCGCGTCGGGCGGAGCCAGCGAGGCGAGGCCGGCCGAGCTCGAGTCGTCGCTCCCGCAGCCGCCGATCAGGGCGGCGATCACGGGCAGGAGGGCGAGGAAGCGGTGGCGGGGGGCTCCGAGCAAGGGCGGCACTCTAGCGAGCGGGATCCACGTCTCCGCGGACCTCAACGGGAGGCGGATGTGGACCCGCGAACGGGCCCGCTCGCCGTCGCCGGCCGGACCGGACGCGCGCACGACACGGTTACTCGACGGTGACCGTCTTCGCGAGGTTTCGCGGCTGATCGACGTTGAGATCGTTGAGGCGGGCGATGTAGTAGGCGAGGAGCTGCAGCGGGAGAATCGCGAGGATCGGCTGCAGGAGCCAATCGGTGCGCGGGACGAGGATCGTCTGGTCGGCCGTCTCGGCGACCCGATCGTTGCCCTCGGTGGCGACGGCGATCACGTCGGCTCCGCGGGCGCGGACCTCGGCGACGTTCGAGAGCACCTTCTCGAGCACCGGGCTGTCGGTGGCCACCGCGACCACCGGGGTGTCCTCGTCGAGCAGTGCGATCGGGCCATGCTTCATCTCGCCGGCGGCGTAGGCGTCGGTCGGGATGTAGGAGATCTCCTTCAGCTTCAGCGCGCCCTCGAGGCAGACCGGGAGGCCGATGTTGCGGCCGAGGTAGAGGAAGAAGCGCTGGTTGGCGTGGCTGCGGGCGACCGCGCGGACGCGCGAGTCGACCGACACGATCGTGTCCTGGATCAAGTGCGGGAGCGCCTTCAGCTCGCCGATCAGCTCGGCGCGTCGGTCGGCATCCATCGTCCCGCGCTCCTGGGCGAGCCACAGGCCGAGCAGGTACATCGCCGCCACCTGGCTCACAAAGGTCTTGGTGGCCGCCACCCCGATCTCGATCCCGGCGCGGGTGTAGAGGACGGTGTCGGCGTCGCGAGTCGCCTGGCTGCCCATCACGTTGGTGACCGCGAGCACGCACGCGCCGCGCTCGCGCGCGAGCCGCATCGCCGCCAGCGTGTCGGCGGTCTCGCCCGACTGGGTGATGCCGATCACCAGGTCATCGGAGTTGACCACGGGTCGCGGTAGCGGTACTCGGAGGCGACGTCCATCTCCACCGGGACGCGGGCCCACTGCTCGATCGCGTAGCGGCCGACGAGGCCGGCGTGGTACGAGGTCCCGCAGGCGACGATCACGATCCGGCGCAGGCGCTTCGGCAGATCGTCGGCGAACTCGAGCTCCGAGAGGTCCACCCGGTCGACCTCCGGCAGGCGATCGGCGATCGTCTCGGCGACCGCGTCGGGCTGCTCGTGGATCTCCTTCATCATGAAGGTCGGGTAGCCGCCCTTCTCGGCCGCCTCCTCGTCCCAGGTGACCACCTCGACGTCACGCTCGACCACGGTCGCATCGGCCTCGGTGATCGAGGCGCCGTCGGGGGTGACGGTGACGATCTCGCCGTTCTTGAGCCCGAGAACGTGGCGCGTCTCGGCGAGGAAGGCCGGGATCGCCGAGGCGACGAAGGTCTCGCCCTCGCCGAGCCCGACGATCAGCGGGCACTCCTGCCGCGCCGCGACCAGCGTGTCCGCGTGCTCGGCGTGCATCGCGACGAAGGCGTAGTGGCCGCGCAGGTCGGAGAAGGCGTCGCGGACGGCCGTGGTGAGGTCGCCGTCGTAGTGCTTCTCGATCAGATGGGCGACGATCTCGGCGTCGGTGTCGGAGCTGAACACGTGGCCCTGGTCGGTGAGCTCCCGACGCAGGTCGGCGTGGTTCTCGACGATCCCGTTCAGGACGATGTGGACGCTGTCGGAGCAATCGCCGTGGGGATGCGCGTTCTCCTCGGTGACCCGACCGTGGGTGGCCCAGCGGGTATGGCCGAGGCCGATCGTCGCCGGCGGCGCGGCGACCGCGACCGCACCGTGGCCCTCGGTCACCGGGTGGTCGGCGTCGAGGCCGACCGCCGCGCGCAGATTGGCGAGGTTCCCGACCGCGCGCACCGTGTCGATCTCGCCGTCGGCGAGCAGCGAGATGCCCGCCGAGTCGTAACCGCGGTACTCGAGCTTCTCGAGCCCCGCGATCAGCAGATCACGGCACGGACGCTGGCCAACATATCCGACGATTCCGCACATGGGAGGCCGTCCAGGGTAGCGCCGGGCAGGCGCCCGATCTAGGCCAGCTCGGCCTGGACGATCTCGACCAGGCGGGCGCAGACGGCCTCGGCCTCGGCCTGCTCGGGCGCCTCGACCATCACCCTGACCAGGGGCTCGGTGCCCGAGGGGCGGACCAGGACCCGCCCGCGGCCCTCGAGCGCCCCGCTCTCGCGCTCGACCGCGTCCCATAGCTCTGCGGCGCCGTCGATCGCCTCCCGGTCGGCGACCGCGACGTTCTCGAGCACCTGCGGCAGCCGGGTTATCGGCCGTGCCTGCGCCAGCTCGCGGCCGTCGAGCGCGGCGAGCGTGAGCAACGCGGCGCCGATCCCGTCACCGGTCGGCGCGTAGTCGGACCAGATCAGGTGGCCGGACTGCTCGCCGCCCAGCGTCCAGTCGCGGCGGTCGAGCTCGGTCGAGACACTGCGGTCGCCGACCGCGGTCGTCGCGACCTCGATCCCGGCCTCCTGCATCGCGTTGTGAAAGCCGTAGTTGCTCATCACGGTGACCGCGACCCCACCGCCGAGCCGTCCGGTGCGCTGCAGGTGCAGCGCGGCGATCGCGATCAGCTCGTCGCCGTCGCGGACCGCGCCGGTCGAGTCGACGGCGAGCACCCGGTCGCCGTCGCCGTCGAAGGCGAAGCCGAGCGTCGCGCCGCTCGCGCGACCCGCTCGGCGAGCGCCTCGGGGTGGGTCGAGCCGCAGCCCTCGTTGATGTTGCGCCCGTCCGGGTCGGTGGCGATCGCCTCGACCTCGGCGCCGAGCCGGCGGAAGATCTCCGGCCCCGCGAGGTGGGTGGAGCCGTTGGCGCAGTCGATCACCAGCTTGAGGCCCGAGAGCTCGAGCGGGAACGCGCGCTCGAGCTCGCGCAGGTAGTCGTCGAGGCCGCCCTCGAGCGGGCGCACCCGGCCGATCGACGCGCTGCGCGGTGCGTCGACCGGCGCCGCGTCGCTCACCGAGCGCTCGATCCTGGCCTCGGTGTCGTCGCCGAGCTTGCGTCCGTCGGCGTCGAAGAACTTGATCCCGTTGTCGCGCCACGGGTTGTGCGAAGCGGAGATGACGACAGCGAGATCGAGCCCGAGCCGGCGGACCATGATCGACGCCGCCGGCGTCGGGAGCACCCCCGCCACGAACGCGTCCCCGCCTTCCCCCGCGACCCCGGCGGCGAGCGCGGCCTCGAGCATCGGCCCCGACTCGCGCGTGTCGCGGACGATCAGCACCTGCGGTCGGTCGGCCGCGCGACTCGAACGTCGCCGCCCGTCCCAACGCGACGGCCAACTCAGCCGAGAGCAGCTCCCCGGCGACCCCGCGAACGCCATCGGTTCCAAAGAGTTTTCTCGGCTGAGGCATGTTCTGGCAGTAAGCGGTGGAGGCTGCGAAAGCCGAGCAGGTCAACGACACAGGTTGGACGCCGACGCGAGCGTAGCGGCGCTACGTGAGCGAGGCGTCCAAGCGAGGACGCCGAGATTCCGAAGGTTTGCAGCAGCCTCAGCGCTTCGAGAACTGCGGACGCTTGCGGGCTTTCTTCAACCCAGCCTTGCGGCGTTCCTTCTTGCGCGCGTCCCGGGTCAGGAGGCCGCGGCGCTTCAGCTCGGGGCGCAGCTCCGGGTCGATGTCGGTCAGCGCCCGGGCGATCCCGTGGCGAACCGCGCCGGCCTGGCCGGCGATCCCGCCGCCGTGGACGCGGGCGACGACATCCACGGAGGACTCATAGCCGGCCGTCAGCAGCGGCTGGCGAGCCATCGTGCGGAGCGTCTGGCGCGGGAAGTAGTCGTCGAGCGGCTTGCCGTTGACCTCGCACGTGCCGCTGCCGGGGCGCAGGATCACACGCGCGATCGAGCTCTTGCGCTTGCCGGTGGCCTGGATCAGGGCGTCGGGCTTGAGCTCGACCTGCGGGCCACGGCGGGCGAGCGGCTCGTCGCCGGCCTCGGCCTCGGCCTCACGGCGGACGCGCTCCTCCTCCTCGGCCTCGAGTCGAGCGCGCTCCTCGGCGGAGAGCTCGCGCTCGGGCTCGAGCGCGATCGGCTCGAGATCAGCGCCGGGCGCCTGCTCGGGCCTCTTCTCCGTGGCAGCGGGAGCGGCGGCGGGCTCGGGCGTCGGAGCCGCGGGCGGCGGCTCGGAGACGGGCTCCGGCGCGCTCGGTTCCTCGACGGGCTCGGCGGGCTCTGGCGCCTCGGCCGCGGACTCGGCGGGCGCCTCAGGCTGCTCGGCCGGCGCCTCGGCCTCGGGCGCGGCGGCGCCGGAGTCTCGGGCTCGGCGCCGGCGCCTCGGGCTCGGCGGCGGGCGTCTCGGGCTCGGCGGCCTCGGCGGCGGCGCTCGGGCGCCTCCGGCTCGGCGGCGTCGGTCGCCTCGTCGGGGTTCTGCTCAGGCTCTTCGGCCATCAAGTCTCAATCTCCATCGGCTTCGGCTGCTGGGCAGCATGGGGGTGATCGGGGCCCGCGTAGACCTTGAGCTTGCGCAGTTGCTGGCGGGCGAGGCGGTTGCGGGGCAGCATCCCGTGGACCGCCTTGCGGATCACTTCCTCGGGTCGGCGCTCGAGCATCTCGTTCAGCGTCCTCGAGCGGATGCCACCGGGGTAGCCGCTGTGGCGCCAGTAGAGCTTGTCGGTGCGCTTCTTGCCGGTGACCGCGACCTTCTCCGCGTTGATGACGACGACGAAGTCGCCGGTGTCGCAGTGAGGGGTGTATTCGGGCTTGCGCTTGCCGCGGAGGGCGTCGGCGATCTGGGTCGCGAGCCGGCCCAGGGTCTTGCCCTCGGCGTCGACGACGTACCAGTCTCGCTGGCGGTCCGTGGGCTTGGCAACGTAGGTCTTCATCGTGCGAAAAGCCGCCCCGACGCGACTCGCTTCGGGCGCGGCCGGATGATGTTAGCCGCTCCGAGCGAGGCTATAGTGTCCGCCGCAGAACCGCCGAATCCCGCGCGTCACGACGCCCGGGAGCGGGGGAACCGTTGGCGCGGTGTCGAATCACCGTCCCAGGGGCGAATCGGGCCCGTTCGAGCCCGTAGCGCCGCTCTTTCGGCGCGAGCCCGTCAGCTAACCCCGCAGGCTCGAGAAGGAGAATCGCAGCAGTCATGCAGCTCGGGGCGCCCGCGCAGGTGCGCAGTCGGCGGAGATCGGCACCGGTCGCGGTCGCGATCGCCTCGCTGACCGTCGGCGCCGCGGCTGCGGCCGCCTCAGGCGGCGGCGGGGTCGGCACTCCGGATCCGCCCGTGCTGACCGGCGTCCTGTGCCTCGAGCGCTGCGCCGACGTGCGCGAGGCCACCGTCGGCTCCCGCGTCCAGCTCAGCGGCCGCGGGCTCGACGGGGTCGACGAGGTTCGCTTCGCCGCCGACGGCGGCGGCCGAGTCGCGGCGGCGCCGAGTTCGGTGTCGGGGGCCACGGTCGAAGTCAAGGTCCCGGCCAAGGCGGCATCGGGGACGGTGCGCGCGAGGGCTTACGGGACCGAGGCCGAGACGCCGAGCGACCAGCCACTGAAGATCGTCGATCCGGGCCAGATCCCGACCGGCGGCCAGTTCAAGCTCACCGCCGCCGAGGCGACCCCGCATCAGACCTTCTACGACGGGCTGCGGGCGCCGCGGGTGTCCTACATCTTCCAGGGCCCCGACGCCACCGACGTCCGGGTCGCGATCGTGAACCGCGAGACCAAGGAGGTCGTCGACACCTTCATCCAGGACGACGCCAAGCCCGGAACCCGCAACGTCGCCAAGTGGGACGGGCGGACGACCGACGGCGCACCGGCGCCGGGTGGCGACTACAAGTTCGAGCTCGGCAGCGCGGCGGGCGGCGCGACCCTGGCCACCGAGGACTCGGACTTCGGCTACCACCTCTACCGCTTCCCGCTCGACTCGCGCCACACCTACGGCGACGGCTACGGCGCGGGCCGCGGGCACCAGGGCCAGGACGTCTTCGCGAAGTGCGGCACGCCGATCCACGCCGCCCGCGGCGGTCGCGTGCAGACGGTCGACGTGCAGTCCGCAGCGGGCAACTACGTCGTCCTCGACGGCAAGGGCACGAAGTTCGACACCTTCTACGCCCACCTGATCCGCCGCTCGCCCCTGCGGGAGGGCGCCCGGGTGCGCACGGGCCAGGTGATCGGCAACGTCGGTCAGACGGGCAACGCGTCCGGCTGCCACCTGCACTTCGAGATCTGGAGCGGGCCCGGCTGGTACGAGGGCGGTCACCCGCTGCCGAGCGTCGGCGACCTGCTGCACAACTGGGACAGCTGGAGCTGAGCGCCGTGCGCCCGGTCGCGGTCGCGATCCTCGCGGCGCTCGTCGCCGCCTGCGCCCCGGCCGCCGCGGCCGCGAAGCCGGCGGGAGCCGGGTTCGAGCTCGGCAAGGCGCGAGTGAAGCCGGCGACCGTCTACTTCGACGGCGAGCGCGAGGCGCAGGTCCGCTTCACGTTCAAGGCCCGCCGGCGGCTCGACGTCGTCGTCAGGGTCGTCCACGCCGACACCGGGCGCGGTGTGCGCCGTTACGTCGAGCACAAGCTCGCCCCCGGGAAGTTCCACCAGCTCACGCTGGGACGGGCGGCGCGCCAACCGCGGCGTCCCGGGCGACGGCGCCTACGAGGTCAGGATCGGCCCGGTCGGCCACGACGGCGCCACCGTCGGGCGGTTCGAGTTTCACGACCACGTCTTCCCGGTGGCCGGGTCGCACACGTACGGCGACCAGTTCGGGGACCCGCGCAGCGGCGGGCGCGTGCACGAGGGCCAGGACCTACCCGCGGCCTGCGGGACGCCGCTGATCGCCGCCCGCGGCGGCCGCGTCGCGGCGACCGGCTACAGCGACGCGCTCTACGGGTACTACGTGCTGATCGACGGCACCGCGACAGACCGCGACTACTTCTACGCCCACCTGCAGGCGCCGACCCCGCTGCACGAGGGCGACCGAGTCCGGACCGGCGAACGGGTCGGCGAGGTCGGCAAGACCGGCAACGCGCGCAACGAGTTCTGCCAGCTTCACTTCGAGCTCTGGCCTCACGGCTATCACGACGGCGGTCCCGAGGACCCGGCTCCCGCGCTGCGGCGCTGGGATGCCTTCTCTTGAGCGCAAGCGGGTAGCTTGGCCGCGATGAGCTCGCCGCAGCAGACACAACCGCCCGCCGAGGAGGCCGTCGCCGAGACGCGCCAGTACGGGCGCTCGGCCGGCCTGCTGACGATCGCCCTCGGCACCGCCGGGCTGCTCGCGTACGCCTTCTTCGCGGTCTCGTCGCACACGCTCGACAGCGCCGACTACGGGACGATCGTCGTCCTCTGGTCGGTCAACTTCATCGCCGCCGCGACCCTGTTCCGGCCGATCGAGCAGCTGCTTTCCCGCAACCTCGCCGAGCACGAGGAGATGGGCGAGGGCTCCGGCCACGTGCTGCGGATCGCCGCGCTGATCCAGGGTGGGGTGACCGCGGTCGCGGTGATCGTGATGCTGGCTCTGCGCACCCCGATCACCGACGAGCTGCTCGACGGCTCCAACGTCCTCTACTGGGTCCTGGTGGTCGGGATCGCCGGCTTCGGCGCCGCCTACTACGCGCGCGGCTTCCTCGCCGGGCGCCGCCAGTTCGGCCTCTACGCGACCCTGCTCGTGCTCGAGGGCGGCTCGCGGCTGATGTTCCCGGTCGCGGTCGCGGTCGGGCATCGCGGAGGGGGTCGACGCGGTCGCGCTCGGCGTCGCGGTCGCCCCGCTCGCCAGTCTCACGGTGCTGCCGTTCGCCTTCGCGCGCCATCGCCAGGGCACGGTCACCGTCGCGCCGGGTGACTCCGGGCTCGAGTTCACGCTCGCCCGCGGCGGCGCCTTCGCAGCCGCGGTGTTGCTGATGATGCTCTCCGAGCAGGTCCTGGTCAGCTCCGGAGCGCTGTTCGTGCGCGGCGCGCTCGACGCCGACGCCGCGGGCCGGATCTTCAACATCCTGATGGTCGCGCGGGCGCCCTTGCTTCTGTTCCAGGCGGTCGCCGCCAGCCTCCTCCCCCACCTCACCCGGCTGCGCACGCGCGGTGACTCGACCGGCGAGAACGCCTTCCGCATGTCGATCAACAACACCCTGCTGATCATCGCCGGGTTCGCGGCCGCCGTCACCGTCGGGGTGCTCGCGATCGGACCCGAGGTGATGCAGATCGCCTTCGGCGACGACCACACCTACGACCGCGAGGGCCTCGCGATCGTCGCGATCGGGATGGGCTTCTACCTCTCCGCGGTGACGCTGAACCAGGCCGCGCTCGCCCAGGGCCAGGCGCGCCGGGCGGCGCTCTGCTGGGTCGCCTGCGCGGCCGCATTCATCGTCTTCAACCTGGTCCAGCCGCTCGACCCGTACCGGACGGTCGAGGTCGGGTTCATGGCCTGCGCGGCAGTGCTGTCCGGGCTGCTCTACCTGCTGTACCGACGCCCGCACCCGATCGCCGCGGACGCGCTCGCCCCCGGCTCGGCGCGCGAGCTCGAGGCCCAGCTCGCAGCGGTCGACGAGATCGGCTAGGCGGAGACCCCGATCAGCTCGGCGGCGACCCGCTCGCCGAGCGCGACCGCAGGCTCGTCATCGCCACCGCCCCGCCCGCCGAATTTCACCTGAACCACCTCATGGGTGGTTGAGATGAAACTCGCCGAGGGGCTACTCCCACTCGATCGTGGCGGGGGGCTTCGAGCTGATGTCGAGCGCGACGCGGTTGACGCCGGCGACCTCGTTGATGATCCGGTTCGAGACCCGCTCGAGCAGGTCATAGGGCAGCCGCGCCCAGTCGGCGGTCATCGCGTCCTGCGAGGTGACCGCGCGGATCACGATCGGGTAGGCGTAGGTGCGCCCGTCGCCCTGGACGCCGACCGAGCGAACGACCGGGAGCACGCAGAAGGATTGCCAGAGGTCGCGATAGAGGCCAGCGGCCTTGATCTCCTCCTGGAGGACCGCGTCCGCGTCGCGGAGGATGTCGAGCCGCTCGCGATTGACCTCGCCACCGACGATCCGGATCGCGAGCCCGGGGCCCGGGAACGGCTGGCGCCACACGACGCGCTCGGAGAGGCCGAGCTCGGCCGCGACGGCGCGGACCTCGTCCTTGAACAGCATCCGCAGCGGCTCGACCAGGTCGAAGCCCAGGTCCTCGGGCAAGCCGCCGACGTTGTGGTGGGACTTGATCGTGTCCGCCGTACGGCCGTCGCCACCGGACTCGATCACGTCCGAATACAGCGTCCCCTGGACCAGGTAGCCAACGCCCTCGAGCTTCGCCGCCTCGTCCTCGAACACCCGGATGAACTCCTCGCCGATGATCTTGCGCTTGCGCTCCGGGTCGTCGACCCCGGCGAGCTTGTCGAGGAAGCGCTGCTCGACGTCGGCGCGGATCAGCTTCACGCCCAGCTCCTCCATCGCCGCGACCACCTGGTCGGCCTCGTTGAGGCGCATCAGGCCGTGGTCGACCAGCACGCAGGTGAGCTGGTCGCCGACCGCTCGGTGCACGAGCGCCGCGGCGGTGGCGGAATCGACCCCGCCCGAGAGCCCACAGAGCACGCCCGCGTCGCCGACCTGGGCGCGGATCTTCTCGACCTGCTCGTCGATCACCGAGGCCGGGGACCAGTCCGCATCGCACCCGGCGATCTCGGTGAGGAAGCGATCGAGGATCTGCTGGCCGTACGGCGTGTGCACGACCTCGGGGTGGAACTGGATCCCGTAGAGGCCGCGCTCGTTGTCCTCGAGCGCAGCGACCGGCGAGCCGGGGCTTGAGCCGAGCGCCGTGAACCCGGGCGGCGGCTCGAAGACCGCGTCACGATGGCTCATCCAGCACTGCTGCTCAGGCGGCAGGCCGGCGAGCAGCCGGCCGCCGTCGCCGACCAGCTCGAGCGCCGTGCGCCCGAACTCGCCCGCGTCGGCGCCCTCGACCTTGCCGCCGAGCTCGAGCACCATCGCCTGCATCCCGTAACAGATGCCGAGCACCGGGATCCCGAGCTCGAGCAGCTCGGTTCGGAGCCGCGGGGCGCCGGGCGAGTAGACCGACGCCGGGCCGCCGGAGAGGACCAGAGCCGCGGGGGCGCGCTCGCGGATTCGCTCGATGTCGAGGTCGTGGGGAAGCAGCTCGGCGTACACGCCGCACTCGCGGATCCGGCGCGCGATCAGCTGCGAGTACTGGCCGCCGAAGTCGAGCACGAGGACCTCCTCGTGCGCGGTCGCGGGCGGCGCGACCTCGATCGCCGCATCGACGCCGGGCTCTGCGGGCAGCGCCGGATCGCCGACTGCGATCGGCCCGCGCGACCCGTCCGGCGGGCGCACCTCGTCCCTCGGCTCGGCCTCGGGAACGAGGCGATCAGCCATCGCCCGCGGTGGCCTCCTCCGGCTCCGGGGTCGGCGTCCCGGTGCCGTTGCCGTTCGCGATCCCGTTCGAGGCGCGCTCGCGGCCGCTGGCGCCCATCCCCACCTGCTGCGAGCGCTGCAGCTGCTTGCCCTCGGTCTGGAGCGCCGGGGCGACCATGACCTCGGCGCGCTGAAAGTCGCGGATGTCCTCGTAGCCGCAGGTGGCCATCGAGGTCCGAAGGGCACCGATCAGGTTGAAGGTGCCGTCGTTCTCGTGGGCGGGGCCGTTGAGGATCTCCTCCATCGTCCCGTCCTGCTGGGTCTTGACCCGGGTGCCCCGCGGCAGCGAGGGATGGAACGTCGCCATCCCCCAGTGGTAGCCGCGGCCCGGCGCCTGCTTGGCGCGCGCGAGCGGCGAGCCGACCATCACCGCGTCGGCGCCGACCGCGATGGCCTTGGAGATATCACCGCCCGTGCGCATGCCGCCGTCGGCGATCACGTTGCAGTACTCGCCGGTCTCGAGCATGTGCTGTGAACGGGCGGCGGCGACGTCCGCGATCGCGGTCGCCTGCGGGACGCCGAGGCCGAGCACGCCGCGGGTGGTGCAGGCGGCGCCCGGCCCGACGCCGACCAGCACGCCAACCGCGCCGGTGCGCATCAGGTGCAGCCCGGTCGAGTACGAGGCGCAGCCGCCCATCACGCACGGGATCGGGATCTCGTGCGTGAACTCCTTCAGGTTCAGCGGCTCGGTCTTGGTCGAGACGTGCTCGGCCGAGATCACGGTGCCCTGGATCACGAGGATGTCGAGCCCGGCCTCGATCGCGACCTCGTAGAACTCGGTTACCCGCTGCGGGGTCAGCGAGCCGGCCGCGACCGCGCCGGCCGCCTTGATCTCCTCGACCCGCTGCGCGATCAGCTCCGGCTTCACCGGCTCCTCGTAGATGCGCTGCATCAGATGGGTCGCGTGCTCGGGCGGCGCCGCAGCGATCTCCTTCAGCTTCTCGTCGGCGTCCTCGTAGCGGCTCCAGATGCCCTCGAGGTTGAGCACCCCGAGGCCGCCCAGGGCGCCGAGCTCGGCCGCGGTCTGCGGGCTGACCACCCCGTCCATCGCCGAGGCGAGCAACGGCAGCTCGAATCGGTACGGGCCGAGGTTCCAGGAGATGTCGACGTCGTCGGGGTCACGGGTACGCCGTGACGGCACGATCGCGATGTCGTCGAACCCGTAGGCCCGCCTGCCCTTCTTGCCGCGTCCGATCTCTACTTCCATCTGGCTCCAAACCTAGGGGTGTTCGCGGACGAAAAAAGCCCCTCGAAAGGGGCCTGGAAAGCCGCTGTTTGCGGCCGAACGGCCCCCGTATCAACGCTCATCGCGAGGCCTTGGCGATGATAACAGCGGTCAACCCGCGCTTCGCGTGGGTCACACGGCGCGCTATGCGACCTCGGCGGTCGAGGCGAGCTCGTTCACGCTCACCCGCGGTAGCAGCCGCTCGACCTCGCGGCGGTCGAGCGTGCCGGCACCGAAGTGCTGGGTCGACTCCGCCCCGCAGGCGACTCCGAACGCGAGGCAGTCGCGGGGGTTCGAGTGCTCATAGCGAGCCGCGACGTAGCCGGCCAGGAAGCAGTCGCCCGAGCCCACCGAGGTGACCGGCTCGAGCTGGTCGATGCGGACCTCGTAGCGGCGGCGCTCGGCACCCTCACCGACGACCGCGACGCAGCCGTCCTCGGAGGTGATGATCGCCTCCCCCGCCCCCATCTCGAGCAGGCCGCTGAGCCCGAGGGCGAGATCGTCGGCGTCGTTGAACTCGTGGCCGACCGCCTCCTCGGCCTCGCCCACGTTCGGGGCGACGACGGTCGGTTCGGCGCGCAGCGCCGTTCGCATCCGCTCGCCGTCGGTGTCGAGCACGGTGATCACGCCGAGCCCGCGCAGCCCGGTGATCAGACGGCCGTAGACGTCCTCGCCGATCCCCGGCGGGGTGCTGCCGGCCAGCACGCATACGCGCGCCCCCTGGGCGAGGTAGAGCAGCCGCTCGATGAAGTGCTCGATCTCGGCCTCGCCGATCTCCGGGCCGCGATCGTTGATCTCGGTTTGCTCGCCCGTGGTCGGGTCGATCACCGCGAGGTTGGTCCGGGTCTCGCCGCCGATCCGGGTGAACGCGGTCAGCACCGACTCGCTGCGGAGCTCGTCGAGCAGCCGGGTCCCGGACGCCCCGCCCGCCATCCCGGTCGCGATCACCGGCCGGCCGAGCAACCGGAGCGCGCGCGCGACGTTGACTCCCTTGCCGCCGGCCATCGTCCGCGCCTCGACCGCCCGATGGCGTTGGCCGAGGCGGAAGTTGGGGACGGCGACCGTGCGGTCGATCGCGGCGTTGAGGGTGACGGTAAGGATCACTCGCGCTCGCGAACAGGCTAACCGCTTTCGCGGCTGTCACCGCGCGGCGGCCAGACGGCCAGGCCGAGCCTAGGCGGAGCTCGCCCGGCAGCGCCGAGCTCCGCCCCGATCAGCTCGCGCAGCCGGGCGAAGTACTCGCGGTAGGTCCAGGCGTCGGCGCGGGCCCGCGCGGCGTCGCGCAGGCGCAGGCGCCGGGCCGGGTCGGCCAGCAGCGCGTCGACGCGGTCGCCGAGAGCGCGCGGGTCACCGGGCGGCACGAGCTCAGCGGTCTCGCCGGCGACCGCGTAGCCGTCGAGCGCGCGGACGGCGGAGATCACCGCGGGCACCCCGGCCTCGACCGCCGCCATCAGCCGCACCTGGCCGGCGCTCGGGCCGCGATCAGCGAGCGCGATCACGTCCACGGCGGCGGCGCGCAAGGCGCGGTCGTGGCGATCCCACTCCACCTCGACCTCGACCGTCGCGCCGCTCGCCTCGGCCAGCGCCCGCACCCGGTCGGCGTCGGCGCGCGAGCAGATCGCTGTCAGGTCCCAGTCGCGCCCGGCCGCGGCCGCGAACAGGGTTTTCCAGTCGCAGGCGGCACGCCCGGACGCTGAACACCGCCCGCGAGCCGGGCTCGACCGCCGCCGGCTCGCGGTCGCCACCCTCGCGCCAGGCCCAGGGGACGAGCGCGAGTCGCTCAGGGCCCAAGCCCAGCGCGGCAGCGTATTCGCGGCGCTCCCACTCGGTCATCACCTGGCCGGCGCGCATCCCGCGGCGCAGCGCCGGGCGCTCGACCAGCGCCACCCAGACCGCGTACGCGAGCCGGAGCGTGGCCCTCCCCGGGGTCGGACGCCGCAACAGCTCGAGCACGAACAGCCGCGGGCGGGCCGGTGGCAGCCCGCAGACGAGCAGCGCCGCGAGCGAGCCGCGCTCGCGGCGGATCACCGCGATCCGCTCGCCGCGCCGCGCGAGCAGTCCGAGCGCGAGCCCGCGCGCGGCGACGAAGCGGCCGGCCAGCGCGGCGAGCGGGCCAGGCAGGCGCGCCGCGATCAGCTCGGCGTGGTCCACGAACCCGGGCCCGAGCCGCTCGGCGTAGAAGCGCGGCGCGCCGATCATCGGCGCCGATCCCAGACCGCGATCGCGCCGATCCCGATCGCGGCGATCGCCGCGATCGCGAGCACCCAGGCGAACGCTCGCGGTCCGGGTACGGCGGCGTCGTAGCGCTCGACCAGGGTCGCGGCGGCGGCCGAAGAGGTCGCCTCGAGCGGGGCGCGCGCGGCGGGCTCGCCTCCGACCGAGACGACGACGGTGCCCAGCCGGTCGCCGCGGGTCACGGGCCCGTCGACCTCGGCCGGCGCGTCGATCCGGGTGTCGAGCCGCTGGCCCGAGCGCACGGTCACGCGCAGGTCCTCGGGGGCGGCGAGCTCGACCGTCGCGTCGCGGTCGGCGATCGCGACCTCGCTCAGCGGCTCGCCGGCGCGCACCGGGGTGCGGCGCTTGTAGAGCGAGAAGCCGTAGTCGAGCAGCGACATCGTCGCCGCGTCGCGCTCGGACTCGCTCGGCGCCCCGAGCACCGCCGAGACCAGCTCCACCCCCTTCTGCTCGCCCGAGCCGACCAGGACGTTGCCGGCGTCGAGCGTGTAGCCGGTCTTCACCCCGTTCACGTACGGGACCGTCTGGACGAGGACGTTGCGGTTGACCAGGCTGCGCGGGTGGTCGCCGCTCTCGATCGTGGTCGAGGCGGTGTCGAAGATCGTCCTGAAGAGCTTGTCCTCGCGCAGTTCGATCGCGAGCGCGACGAGGTCCTCGGCGCTCGAGTAGTTGCCCGCCTCGTCGAGCCCGATGGGGTTCGCGTAGGAGGTGTCGTCGAGCCCGAGCCGGCGCGCGGCGCGGTTCATCTCGGCGACGAACGCGTCCTCAGAGCCCGCCGCGGCCTGCGCAAGCGCCTCGGCGGCGTCGTTGCCGGAGACCAGCAGCAGCCCGTAAAGCAGGTCGCGCACCTCGATCCGCTCGCCGGCTCGAAGGCCGAGCAGCGACTCGGCGGCGAGCGCGTCATACGGGGGCGCGACGACCGTCTCGTGCAGCTTCAAAGCACGGCGCGCGACGTACGCGGTCATCAGCTTCGTCGTCGACGCGATCGAGAGCGAGCGCTTCGCGTGGTGGGCAGCGAGCACCTTCCCGTCGTCGGCGTCGACCAGGATCCAGGCGCTCGCCGGGAGGTCGCGAGGCGGCGCGGCAAGGGTGGGACCCGGGGCCGCGAGGACGAGCAGCGCCGCGAGCGCGAGCGCCGCGGCGCTCAGCCGCCGGCGAGCTTCTTGCAACCGTCGGGGACGAGGTCGACGCAGTTCTGCACCTGGAGGCCGAACGGGTCGAGGTTCGGGTTGAGCTGCTGCAAGCGCTCCTCTGGGATGCAGGTCTGGTCGGCGATCGTGGTGAAGGTGTCGCCCTCCTGGACCACGTAGTAGCCGTTCTTGATCGCGTCCTCCGAGCCGCCAGGACAGCTGCTGGCGGCCGACTGCTTGCCGCCACCACCGTCGTCGCTCGAGTCGTCGTCGCCGCTCAGCGAGCCACTGATGATGAGCACGATCGCGGCGGCGACGATCAACAACAGGACGGGCGCGAGCACCCTCGCGGTCCAGCTCGTCGGCTTGCGATCGTCGCTCGGCCCGGGCATGAGGAGCGGAATCGTAGGCGGTCGTTGGCCGCGAGGACGGTGGCACGGCGCTAGCGGGCGGCGCTTTGCGAAGCGGCCCAGACCTGGTCGCGAAGCTGCGCGGCAGCCGCGGCCGGGTCGGCGGCCCCGGCGATCGACCGCGACGCCGGGACCAGGACCGAGGCCGGGTTCGCGGAGAACGCCGGCGCCAGGTCGGCGGCGTCGCCGCCCTGAGCCCCGACCCCCGGGGTGAGGAAGATCGCCGCCGGCATCAGCTTGCGCAGCCGCCCGAGGTGGCCCGGCTCGGTCGCGCCGACCACCGCGCCCATGCCGCTGAGTCCGCTTTCGCCGGCGAGCCGCCCAGCCAGCGAGGCAACGAGCGCGGCGAGCCGCTCGTGCAACGGGCCCCCGTCGGTCTCGAGGTCGAGGACGTCGGCGGCTCCCGGATTCGAGGTGCGGACCAGGGCGAACAGCCCGCCCCCCGCCGCCGCCGCGGCCTCGACCAGCGGCTCGAGCGCGTCGGCGCCCATCAGCGGGTTCACGGTCGCCGCGTCGGCCCCCAGTCCGTCGACCTCTCCCCACGGAGTCTCGATCGAGCCGAACAGCGCCTGCCCATAGGCGCGGGCGCTCACCGGAACGTCTCCGCGCTTGCCGTCGGCCACGACCAGCAGGCCGGCCTCACGCGAGGCGGCGACCACCTGGGCCAGGGCCGCCCAGCCGCGCGCGCCGAGTCGCTCGAAGCAGGCGAGCTGGGGCTTGACCGCGACGCAGTGCGGCGCCGTAGCCTCGATCACCGCCCGGCAGTGGGCGGCGACCGCCTCGGCCGCAGCCTCGGCGGGCTCAACGCCCGGCCGGGGCTGCGGCTCGAGCCCGGACGGATCCGGGTCGAGTCCGAGGCAGACCTGGCTGCGGCGCTCTGCGACGAGCGCCGCGAGCCGGTCGGCGAACGGTGCTTCCAGGGTGTCCCTAGCCGCCCTTGACGGCGGACTTGAGACCGGCGCCCGCGGAGAACTTCGGCACCTTGCCGCCCGCGATCGTGATCCGCTCACCGGTGCGCGGGTTGACGCCCTGGCGAGGGCCGCGCTCGGCGACGCTGAACTTGCCGAAGCCGGTGAAGCTGATCTCCCCGCCGTTCTTGAGCGTGTCGGCGATCCCGTCGAGGACCGCGTCCACGGCGTCAGCGGCGGCCTTCTTACTGTCGAACTTGTCGGTGATGCTCTCGACGAAGTCGGACTTGGTCACTGTCTTCCTCCTGGCTTGTGCGGGGGTCGTTGATCGCCGAGCAACATAACAGCGCTCAAAGACGGCTTGAACAGGCGGGTTGTGCGGTTCCCCACGCAGCGCCGCGCCAACGGCCCGCGGCTAGCATCCGGTCGGTGAGCCGTCCCGGCCGCGCAGGCGCCGGGTTCGATCGCCACCGAGCTCGCCGCCCACCCTCTCCGGTACCACACGCTCGAGCTTCTTCAACCACTACAGCGCCGCGCTCAAGGCCCGCCGCCATCGCCTCGAGCGGCACGATCCCGAACGGCTCCGGCCACTCGACGCAGAAGCAGAGCGCGTCGGCGCCGGCCAGCACGCCAGGGATCGCCGCACGGTCGACGCGATCGAAGCTGACCCGGCGCCCGACCCCGGCCGCGGCCGCGACCTCGGCGAGCTCGGCGAGATGCCCGGGATCGCCCGCGCCGACGCAGCGCAGCGTGCACTCCGGGAGCTCGCCCAGCGCCCCGATCACCGTCGCGACGCCCTTGCGCGAGTCGACACGGCCGAGGCACAACAGCCGCCCCTCCCACTCCCGAGGCCGCGATGGCGCGAACCGGCCGGTCTCGATCCCCGGGTGGGAGACGGTCGCGGCCCAGACCTCGACTCCGGCGGCGGCCGCGCGTTCGCGCAGGTAGTTGCTCGCAAACAGCCAGCTCGCGGTCGGGCCGAGCTCGAAGCCGGAGGGCACGCCGGCGAGCCGGCCGACCAGCCGCGAGCGCCCCGGCCCGCGCCGCCAGAAAAAAAATCTTCAACCTCTACAGCGCCGCGCTCAAGGCCCCGCCGGCGAGCGGTGCGCCCATCGGCCAGATCACGCTCGACGAGGGATATCGAAGCCGGCGGCGCGCCGCGAGCCGGCCCTCATCGGCGGATCCCGCGCTCGACCCGGCCGCTCGGCGCGCGCGCCTGGGCGAGCGCCGACCTCTATTACCGCCAGCGGCTCGCGCCGGCGTTTCTTCAACCTCTACAGCGCCGCGCTCAAGGCCCCGCCGGCGAGCGGGCGCCGATCGGCCGGATCCCGCGCTCGACCCGGCCGCTCGCAGCGACCTCAGCGGCCGCGGCGAACGGACGGAAACCTGCAACATCGCCTACCCGCGGGAGCTGCTCGAGCGGATCGATGGTTTCGACACGGTCACCTTCGGGCGCGAGCCGGGCGGCGAGGACTGCGACCTCGCCTGGCGGGCGATCGCAGCCGGGGCCCGGCCGGTGTTCGCCCCGGGGGCGCTCGTTCACCACGCGGTCGACGATGTCGGCCCGCTCGGCAAGCTCCGCGTTGCCGCCCGCTGGACCACGCCGATGGCCGCCTACGCCCGCCACCGGAGCTGCGCCGTGAGGCCTTCCGCTTCGGGGTCTTCTGGAAGGACATCCACTGGATGCTCTTCAAGGCCGTGGTCGCGCTCCTCCTGCCGAGCCGGTGGCACCTGCTTCGGGCCTGGCTCGCCTATCCGTACCTGCGGGACGTGTGGGCGCGCGGCAAGGTCGAGGGCGGCGGCCCGGCGCCCGCCCCGTACTTCGTCGCCCACGACCTGATCGAGGTCGGCGCCGTCGCCCGCGCCGCCGTTCGCAACCGCACCCCGATGCTCTGAGCGATGCCGGCCGCGAGCCTCGCGGTACGCGGCTGAGTTACATCCGCTCGGGCGCGCTCACCCCGAGGAGCCCGAGCGTGGTCGCGATCGTGCGCTTGGTGGCGACGCAGAGCCCGAGCCGCGCGGCCTCGGCACCAGGCTCGGGCGCACCGACCACCCGGCAGTCGCGATAGAAGGCGTGAAAGTCGGCCGCGGTCGCCATCGCGTAGGCGCAGAGCCGGTGCGGGGCCCGCCGCTTCGCGGCCTCCGAGATCTCGCCGCCGAGCTCGAGCAGGCGGCGGACGAGCGCGCGCTCAGCGGGCTCGGCAACGGCCTCGGCACCGGCGGCGGCGTTGGCGACGATCTCCTCCTCGGAGCCGGCGACCCCCTCGTCGGCGGCCTTGCGCAGGATGCTCGCGACCCGGGCGTGCGCGTACTGGACGTAGTAGACGGGGTTCTCCTGCGAGGTCGAGCGGGCGAGCTCCAGGTCGATGTCGATCGGCGTATCGCTGGAGCGCTGCAGCATGAAGAAGCGCGTCGCGTCGACGCCGATGTCGTCGATCAGCTCGTCGAGCGTGACGAACTCGCCACTGCGCTTGCCCATCCGCTTGCGCTCGCCGCCCTCGACGATGTTGACCAGCTGCATGATCTGGGCCTCGAAGCGGTCGGGCTCGAAGCCGAGCGCCGCGAGCGCCGCGCGCATCCGCGGCACGTAGCCGTGGTGGTCGGCGCCGAGCACGTTGATGAGCCGCTCGTGGCCGCGCTCGAGCTTGTCGAGGTGGTAGGCGATGTCGGGGGCGAAGTAGGTCGGCTCGCCGTCGGCGCGGATCAGGACCCGGTCCTTGTCATCACCGAACTCGGTTGTGCGAAGCCAGATCGCGCCTTCGCTCTCGTACACGTGCTCGCGCTCGCGCAGCTGCTCGATCGCGCGCTCGACCGCGCCCGACTCGCGCAGCGCGCGCTCCGACGACCACGTGTCGTAGCGCACGCCGAACCGCTCCAGCGTCGCCTCGATCCGCGCGCGCATCGCGTCGGTTGCCGCGACCTCGAGCGCCTCCAGGTCGTCCGGGTCCGAGCTCGGCGCGAGCTCGGCGGCGAGGTCGGCGACGTAGTCGCCCGCGTAGCCGTCCTCGGGCGGTTCCTCGCCCCGCGTCCGGGCCGCCACCGATGCCGCGAACAAGCGCACCTGGGTGCCGGCGTCGTTGACGTAGTACTCGCGCTCGACCATCTGGCCGGTGCGCTCGAACAGCCGCGCCAGTGCGTCGCCGTAGGCCGCCCCGCGGCCGCTCGCCGCGGTCACCGGGCCGGTCGGGTTGGCGCTCACGAACTCGACCATGATCCGCTCGGGCGGCTCGGCGACGCTGGCGCCGAGCCGCTCGCCGGCGGCCAGCATCCCGGCCGCAGCGGCGCGGTACCACGAGTCGGCGAAGAACAGGTTGAGAAAGCCGGGGCCGGCGACCTCGATCCGCTCGACGCTGCCGGCGAGGCGTCGCTCGAGCTCGACCCGCAGCCGCTCGGCGACCTCCCGCGGCGGCGCGCCCGCGGTCGGCGCCAGCAGCAGGGCCGCGTTGGTCGAGTAGTCGCCGAGCTCGGCCTTCGGCGGCCGCTCGAGGCTCAGCTTCGGGCCCGGATCGCCGCCGATCACCGCAGCGGCGCCGAGCACGGCGGCGCGCAGCTCGCTGAGCGGATCGGTGACGGGGCTGATGGCCACGCTCCGATACTAGGGCGGGCGATCGCGAGGCGGGGTGGCCACTATGCTGCACCCCGATGCGGGCTTTGGTGACCGGGGGGGCGGGCTTCATCGGCTCGCATGTGGTCGACGCGCTGGTTGCGCGTGGCGACGACGTCGTCGTCCTCGACGACCTCTCGACCGGCAAGC
This sequence comes from uncultured Solirubrobacterales bacterium, assembly GCA_963828755.1. GTDB lineage: Bacteria > Actinomycetota > Thermoleophilia > Solirubrobacterales > 70-9 > WHSW01. The sequence continues at coordinate 86,573 of CAWHFY010000017.1, forward strand.
GCGAGAACCTGGCCGGGGCGATCGCTGCCGGCGCCACGCTGATCGAAGGCGGAATCACGGACGAGGCCGCGGTCGCCGATGCTTTCGCCCGTGCCGAACCCGAGGTCGTCTGCCACCTCGCGGCGCAGATCGACGTCCGCCGCTCGGTCGCGGACCCGCTCTATGACCTCGGGATCAACGTCGGCGGGACGCTGCGGCTGCTCGAGGCCGCGCGGCTCGCCGGCACCCGCCGGTTCATCTTCGCGTCGACCGGCGGTGCGATCTACGGCGAGGGCGAGGGGCGCGCCCTGCCGTTCACCGAGGATGCGGAGTGCCGGCCCGACGCCCCATACGGGCAGTCGAAGCTCGCCGCCGAGGGCTACCTCGGCCTCTATCGACGCCTCTACGGCCTCGACACCGCCGTGTTACGGCTCGGCAACGTCTTCGGCCCGCGCCAGGACCCGCGGCTCGAGGCCGGCGTGGTCGCGATCTTCTGCGGCGCGCTGACCGCGGGCGAGACGCCGACCGTGTTCGGCGACGGCGAGCAGACGCGCGACTACGTCTACGTCGGCGATGTCGCCGCCGCGTTCGCCGCCGCTTCGACCGCGGCCGGCGGCGGCCCGTACAACATCGGCACCGGGGTCGAGACCAGCGTGCTCGAGCTCGGCCGGCAGGTCGGCGAGGCCTGCGGGAAGGTGTTCGAGCCCGAGTTCGCGCCGGCGCGCATCGGCGAGATCCAGCGGACCGTGATCGACCCCGCCCGCGCCGGCGGAGGAGCTCGGCTGGCGCGCGAGCGTGACCCTGGTCGAGGGCCTCGAGCCCATCCTCGGGACGATCTCCGACCCGGCCTAGGCTGCGGCGATGAACGCCGCGGCGGCCGATCTCGACGTCGTCATCGTCTCCTACCGCTGCGAGGAACTGCTGCGGGAGTGTCTGACGAGCCTGTACGCGAACCCGCCGGCCGGGCGCCTGCGGGTCGAGGTGGTCGACAACGCCTCCGGCGACGGGACCGCGGAGATGGTCGCGCGCGAGTTCCCCGACGCGATCCTGACCGTGAACGCCCGACAACGCCGGCTTCGGCCGCGCCAACAACCCGGCGCTGGCGCGCGGAGGAGCGCCGTACGCGCTCGTCCTCAACCCGGACACGCGAGTCACGCCCGGGGCGCTCGACTCGCTGCTCGCGCAGCTCGAGGCGCACCCCGAGGTCGGGATGATCGGGCCGCGGCTTGAACGCACCGACGGCAGCTTCGACCACGCCTCGAGCCGCGCGTTTCCGACCCCGCTCAGCGCTCTCGGCCACTTCACCGGGGTCGGGCGCCGCGCCGGGGCGAGCGGCGCGCTCGCCGCTTACCGCGCCCCCGAGGACGTCGCCGGCCCGGTCGACGCGATCAACGGCGCCTTCATGCTGATCCGCCGCCGCGCCCTGGCTGAGGTCGGGATGTTCGACACGCGCTACTGGATGTACATGGAGGACCTCGACCTCTGCTACCGGTTCGCCGCGGCCGGCTGGACGACGTGGTTCGAGCCCTCGGTGACCGTCACCCACGTGAAGGCCGGCACGAGCGGCGAGCACCGCTCGCCGCGGCTCAACCGGGCGTTTCACTACGGCATGTTCCGCTTCTATCGCGACCACTACGCGGCCGCGAACAGCCCGCTGCTCAACGGCGCGGTCTACGCCGGGATCGCCGTCAAGCTCGCGGCGGCGATGTGGCGCAGCGCACTCGCCGGGCTTCGCCAGCCGTAAGCCCGGTGCGTGTCCGTTGGCGAGCGCGGCGTCTAGGGCTGTCCCCGTTCGCTCGCCAGCGCCGCCCCGATCCGCTGCACCGTGGTCGGGTGCGTGCCGAACAGCGCCGCGAACCAGCCCGGCGGGTCGGGATCGGAGATGTTCGCTCGCGCGAGCTCGACCTGCAGCGCGACGAGCGCCTTCGGGTCGTGGGTGAGCTCGAGCGCGAACTGGTCGGCCGACGCCTCGACCTGGCGCGAAAGCTGGTTGCCGGGAATGTTGAGGACGAAGACCGCGAGGGTGATCGCGAGCAGATAGATCGGGACCGCCGCCGGTCTCGCCGGGTCGATGTCCTGGCGTCGGGCCATCGCGAGCGCGAGCTCGCGCACGAACAGGAGCCCGAACGGGGCCACGATCGCGACGTAGGTAAGCCCGCGGCGGATGTCGTCGTTGGCGACGTGGCCGAGCTCGTGGGCGACCACCGAGCGCAGCTCGGGCCGCTCGGCCTCGCGCAGCAGGTTGTCGTACAGGACGACCCGCTTGCTGGAGCCGATCCCGTCGACGAACGCGTTGAGCGAGGTCACGCGGCGGCTGGCATCGATCCGGTAGACCTCGCCGATCTCGACCCCGGCCTCGCGGCCGAGCTCGAGCACGTCGGCGCGCGCCTGGCTGCCCTCCGGCAGCGCCTCGAACTTGTTGAAGATCGGCGCCAGCACCACCGGCGCGATCCAGACGAAGACGATCGCGAGCCCGGTGGCCACCGCGGCGCCGGGAATCCACCAGCGGCGCGGGAAGCGGCGCACCAGGGCGATGAGCAGCGCGGCGCCGCCCGCGGTCAGCAGCGCCGTGATCCCTGCGGAGCGGGCGACGTCCCACAGCCACGAGTCCAGCGACTGGGTCGAGAGGCCGATGTCGACGGCGCGCTCGTGCGAGATCAGCGACACCGGCAGCGTCGCGAGGGTGACCGAGAGCGAGACCGCTGCCCCGGCCAGCGCGGCGCCGCGCAGCGGCCGCTCGGCGAGCCGCTCGAGCCGGCGGCGCAGCGGCGCCGGGCGTCCGAGCGCGATCGCGGTCAGCACGGCGGCCTCGATCGCGAGGCTCGCGATCAGCAGCAGCCGCTGCGGCGCGCGGTAGTCGCGCGCGCGGTCGAGCTCGGCAGCGCTGAAGTAGTCGCGCTCGTCGACCGCGACCGGATCCGGGCCCCGGTCGGAGGGGGCAAGCACCCACACCGCCGCCTCGGCGACGATGACCATCACCACCGCCGCACAGCCCACGCGGACCGCGGTTGAGCGCGGCCAGGAGCCCGCCAGCCTCATCGCCGCCTACGATAGTCGGCCTCGTCCCGGGGGTCCGAAATTGCGTCTCGCGCTGATCAGCGACATCCACTCGAACCTGCCCGCCCTCGAGGCGGTGCTCGCCGACGCCGACGCGGCCGGGGTCGAGCGGATCTGGTGCCTGGGCGACGTGGTCGGCTACGGCGCGCAGCCGGACGAGTGCGCGGCGCTCGTGCGTGAGCGCTGCGAGGTCTGCCTCGTGGGCAACCACGACCTCGCCGCGCTCGAGCAGCTCGACATCTCCACCTTCTCGCCCGCCGCCGCCGCCGCGGTCCGCTGGACCAGGGAGCGGATGAGCGACGAGACCCGCGACTTCCTCGCCGGGCTCGACCCGTCGGACGAGAGCCGCGAGGTCGGTCTCTACCACGCGTCGCCGCGCGACCCGGTCTGGGAGTACGTGCTCTGGCCCGATCAGGCGGCCGAGTGCATCCGCGCCCAGGCGCGACGAGTCAGCTTCGTCGGCCACTCGCACGTCGCCCTCTTCTTCGCCCTCCCCGACTCGGGCGCAGCGCCCGGCGCCGCCGACGACGCGCGGGGCGCCCAGGCGGGGGCCGGGACCAGCCTCGAGGTCGGCCGCGGCCGCTGGCTGATCAACCCCGGCAGCGTCGGCCAGCCGCGCGATGGCGACCCGCGCGCCGCCTGGCTCGAGCTCGACACCGAGGCCTGGCACGCTGACTTCCACCGGGTCGCCTACGACATCGACCGCGCCGCGGACGCGATCGTCGCCACCGAGCTCCCCGAACACCTCGCCCGGCGACTCTACGTGGGCCAATGAGTGACCCGGGGCGGCGCAAGCCAATTACTAGACTCGCCGCGATGCCCCGTCGCGGCCCGATCTGCCTGCTCTCGTGCGTTTTCGCTCTGGCTTTCGCCAGTTGCGGGTCAAGCAACGACGGCACGATTCCACCCGACGAAGCGGACACCCTGTTGACGCTCGTGGCCGCTGTCAAGAACGATGTCGTCAACGGCGAATGCGACCGGGCCAAGGCCCACGCCCAGGAGCTGGTCAGCGAGGTCGACCAGCTTCCGAACGAGGTCGACCCTGACGTCGCAGACGAGCTCGCCAAGGCGGCAACCAACCTCGAGGGCCTCTCCGAGACGGACTGCACCGACACCGGCGCCTCGGGCGAGACCGGCGTCGCGACGACGTCGACCACCTCGTCGACGACCACCGAGGTGACGACCGCGCCAACGACCACCGAGGAGACATCGACGACGAGCACGACAACCGACCAGCAGCCCACCGAGCAGCCGAACCAGACGCCGCCGACCGGTCAACCGGACCAGGGCGGCGGTCAGACGGGCCAGGGCGGCACGGGCGGCCCGGCGAGCGGCGGCGTCACCGGCGGCGGGAACGCGGGCTAACCGATGAACGCGACGATCTCAGACCGTTACGAGCTCGGCGATCGGCTCGGCTCCGGCGGCATGTCGACCGTCTACCGGGCAACCGACCGGGTGCTCGAACGAACCGTCGCGGTGAAGATCCTCGCCGAGCACCTCTCCGACGACGACAAGTTCGTGGCCCGCTTCCGCCGCGAGGCGCTCGCGGTCGCGAAGCTGATCCACCCGAACATCGTCCAGGTCTACGACACCGGGGTCGACGCCGAGCGCCACTACATCGTCATGGAGTACGTCGAGGGCAAGTCAGTCGCGCAGCTGCTGCAAACCAAGGGCCGGCTCGGCGCCGACTCGACCGCCGAGATCGGTATCCAGGCGTGCGCCGGGCTCGAGTACGCGCACCGCCAGGGGATCATCCACCGCGACGTCAAGCCCGGGAACCTGATGGTGATCGGCGGCCCTGCCGGTCGCCGGCGCCGCGACAGCTCCGCGCACGAGCCGCCGACCGGCGAGATGACGATCAAGCTCACCGACTTCGGGATCGCCCGCGCGACGGCGCAGTCGCGCCTCACCCAGGTCGGCTCGGTGGTCGGCACCGCTGCCTACCTCGCGCCCGAGCAGGCCCGGGGCGAGGAGGCGACCCCGGCCGCGGACGTCTACGCGCTCGGCGTGGTGCTGTACCAGCTGCTCACCGGGCGCCTGCCCTGGGAGGGCTCGACCCTCGCCGAGCTCGCGATCCGGCGCGAGAACGAGAGCCCGCTGCCGCCGACGTCGTACGACCCCGACGTCCCGGAGACGCTCTCGCAGGCGGTTCTGCGTTCGCTCGAGGGCGAGGCGTCGGCCCGCTACCGGTCGGCCCGCGACCTCTCGCGGGCGCTCGACGCCGGCCTGCGCGGCCAGGAGCCGCCGCCGCCGTCCGACGAGCTGCCGACCAACATGCTCTCCACCGGCCCGACAACCGCGGCGACGCGGCGGATGTCGAGCCCGGAGCCGCGCACCCCGGTTGCCCCCGAGCCCGTGGCGCCGCCGCGGCGGCGGCCCGCGCAGCCGGCGGCGCGCCCGGTCACGACCCCAGCGCAGCCGCGCCGGCGCTCGGCCGGCTCGCGGTTCGCGCGGGCGCTCGGGATCCTGCTGCTGATCGCGATCCTCGCCGCGGTGATCGCCGGCGCTGTGCTGCTGCTCACCGACGCCGGGCAGGGAACCGACATCGGGCAGACGATCAAAGACAACCTGAACGATCAGATTCAGTCGATCGAGGATTTCGTTCGGGAGAACACGCAGTAGGACTCCCGCCAGGTCCTCGCCGCTCGCCGCTCGCGCAGGCCGGGGCTGCCAGGATCGGATTGAGGTCGGCCGGGCGGCGGTAACGGGCGGGCCGGCGTTCGGGGCCTGCGCATGCGCCGACTCTAGGCGGCGGGGGCCTCCCAGGGCGCCGCTCCGCCGAGCACCGCGGCGCGATAGCGCTCGTAGGCCCCGCCGACAATCGCCGCCCGCGCCCCGGCGACGAGGCGCTCGAGGAACGTCAGGTTGTGGAGCGTGATCAATCGCGCCGAGCTCGGCGGCTCGGCGCGAGCCAGGTAATGCAGGTAGGCGCGCGTGTGGGTGGCGCAGGTCGCGCACGGGCACCCCTCGACGAGCGGCTCCTGGTCGACCCGGTAGGCGGGCTTGGTGACGTCGAAGCGAAAGCGCGAGTCGGGCAGCGGCGCCAGCGCCATCCCGTGGCGGGCGAGCCGGGTCGGGACGGCGCAGTCGAAGACGTCGATCCCGAGCCCGATCCCGGCGAGCACGTCGTCGGGCTCCCCGATCCCGAGCAGGTGCTTGGGCGCCCCGACCGGAAGCAGCGGTGCCGTCATCTCGAGCACCCCGTGCATCTCGGGCTTGTCGCGCCCGAGCGTGCCGCCGATCGCGAGCCCGTCGACCGCCGCCGAGCCGACCCGCTCGGCCGACTCGCGGCGCAGGTCCTCGTAGACCCCGCCCTGCACGATGCCGAACACGGCCTGCTTCTCGGGGCCGTGCTCGGCGTGCCATTCGAGGCAGCGGTCGAGCCAGCGGTGGGTGCGCTCGGTCGACCGCTGCGTGTACTCCCGGTCGGCGTGAAAGGGCGTGCACTCGTCGAAGACCAGCGCGATGTCGGAGCCCAGCGCCGCCTGCACCGACATCGACTCCTCCGGTCCCATGAACCGCTTCGAGCCGTCGATGTACGAGCGAAACGACACCCCCCGCTCGGCGATCTCGTCGACCCCGCCGCTCGCCCCGGCGCCGCCGCGCCGGCCCTTGATCTCGTCGGCGACGTTGCCGTGCGCGAGCGAGAAGACCTGAAAGCCGCCTGAGTCGGTGATCAGCGCCCGGTCCCAGCCGATGAACCGGTGCAGGCCGCCGAGCTCGGCGATCCGCTCTGCCCCGGGCGACAGGAACAGGTGGAACGTGTTGCCGAGGATCAGCTCGAACCCGAGCCGGGCGACGTCGCCGACGTCCAGGCTGCGCACCGCCCCACGGGTGGCGAGCGGGATGAACGCCGGCGTCTCGACCGGCCCGTGCGCGGTCAGCAGCCGCCCGCAGCGGGCGGCTCCGTCACGCGCCAGGATCTCGAATCGAAGTCGCTCGGGTCGTCTCGCACGCCCGGAAGCCTGACTACTTCGCGGGCGGGGTGCCGCGCGATCACAGAAAACCTGAGTCAGTTTGTAGCAGTAGCCAGCCAGCAATTCGAGCACGACGCAAACCCCCGACCCCCAACCAGCCGACTCAGGCTGAGCGCGCCCGCGATCCGGCGCTCACTCGATGAGCGAGCGGCCCGTCATCCCCTCCGGCTGCTCGATTCCGAGCAGCGCGAGCGCGGTTGGCGCGACGTCGGCGAGCACGCCGCCGTCGCTGAGCTCGATCGACGACACGGTGACCACGAACGGGACCGGGTTCAGCGAGTGGGCGGTGTTCGGCGAGCCGTCGGACTCGAGCATGTGCTCGCAGTTGCCGTGGTCGGCGGTGACCATGCAGGTCCCGCCGCTCGAGTGAACCGCGGCGATCACCTCGCCCAGGCAGCCGTCGACGGTCTCCACCGCGGCGATCGCGGCGGGGATGCTGCCGGTGTGGCCGACCATGTCGGGGTTGGCGAAGTTGATGACCCCGAACCGGTAGTCGCCCTCGTTCCAGCGGCTCGTGAACGCTTGCGCCGCGGCCTCCGCGCTCATCTGCGGCTTGTGGTCATAGGTGGGAACGTCGCGCGGCGAGTCGACCAGCGCGCGCACCTCCCCGTCCCACTCCTCCTCGCGGCCGCCGTTGAAGAAGTACGTGACATGGGCGTACTTCTCGGTCTCGGCGACGTGCAGCTGGCGGGCGCCCTCGGCGGCGAGGACCTCGGCCAGCGTGGTCGCCGGCGCCTTCGGCGGGAAGGCGACCGGGTACGGCCAACCGTCGTGGTACTCGGTGAGCGTCGTCAGCTCGACCTGCGGCGACGGACCGCGATCGAACTCGTCGAAGTCCTGCTCGCCGAGCGCCCTGGTCAGCTCGCGGGCGCGGTCGGGGCGGAAGTTGAGGTGGATCGCGACGTCGCCGTCGGCCATGCCGTCGTAGCCGCCGACCACGGTCGGCGTGATGAACTCATCCGTCTCGCCACGCTCGCGCGCGGCGGCGATCGCTTCCGCGGCGGTCGCGGCGTGTCAGCCCCTCGGCGTGGACGATCGCGTCGTAACCGAGCTTGACGCGGTCCCAGCGGCGGTCGCGGTCCATCGCGTAGTAGCGCCCACCGATCGTTCCGATCCGTCCCGCATGGCGCAGCCAGAGCTCGAGCTCGGCGATGTAGCCGTCGGCGGACGTCGGCAGGGTGTCGCGGCCATCGGTGAACGCGTGCACCACGACATCGGGCACGCCCTCCTGGGCGGCGAGCTCGATCAGCGCCTCGATGTGCGACCAGCCCGAGTGCACACCGCCGTCGGAGACCAGCCCGAGCAGGTGGAGGCGCCCCCGCGGGCTCGAACGCGCCGCCGCGCAGGCGGCGAGCAGCGCCTCGTTCTCGAACAGGGTGCCGTCGGCGACCGCGTCGTCGATCCGCGCCAGGTCCTGCTTGACGACCGCACCGGCGCCGAGATTGAGGTGGCCGACCTCGGAGTTGCCCATCTGGCCGTCGGGCAGCCCGACGTCGCGGCCGCTCGCCGAGAGCTGCGTGTGCGGATAGCCGCTCCAGAGCTGATCGAAGACCGGTGTACGGGCCTGCGAGATCGCGTTCCCGGGCCCGGGCTCGGCCAGCCCCCAGCCGTCGAGGATGATCAGCGCGACCGACGGCGCCGGGAGATCGGTGGCGCCGGGCGAGATCTCGCTCACGCGGCCCCCTCGCAGACGCCGACGAAGTCGTCGACCTCGAGGCTGGCGCCGCCGACGAGGCCACCGTCGACGTCATCGAGGCCGAACAGCTCGGCGGCGTTGGCGGGCTTCACCGAGCCGCCGTACAGGATCCGCACCGCAGCGCCCGCGTTGGCGTCGATCGCGCCGATCAGGCCCCGGATGAACGCGCACGCCTCCTGGGCCTGCTCGGCGGTCGCGGTACGCCCAGTGCCGATCGCCCAGATCGGCTCGTAGGCGATGACGACCGAGCCGAGCCGAGCCACGTCGACGGCGGCGAGGTCGGCCTCGAGCTGCCGGCGCAGCACGTCCTCTGTCTCCCCCGCGTCGCGCTCGGCCTCGGTCTCGCCGCAGCAGAGGATCGCGAGCATGTCAGCGCCGAGCAGCGCCGGGACCTTGCGCGCAAGCGCCTCGTCGGTCTCGCCGAAGAGCTGGCGGCGCTCGGAGTGGCCGACGATCGCGCCCCGAACCCCGACGTCGGCGAGCATCGGGATCGAGACCTCACCGGTGAACGCCCCGGACTCGGCGTCGTGGACGTTCTGGGCGCAGATCGAGACCGACGAGCCGCCCGCCGCATCGACCGCGGCGGGGAGCGCCGTATACGGCGGGCAGACGACCAGGTCGACGCCTTCCAGCCCGGCGGTCGCGGGCCCGAAGCGCTCGAGGAAGTCCGCGGCCTCGCCGGCGGTCTTGTTCATCTTCCAGTTCGCAGCAACAAGCGGTCCGTCGAGGCGCGATCCCTCGAAGCACCTCCACCCCCGGCAGCGCTGCCCCTTCCATCAACTCGAGCGAGGCGCCGCCGCCGGTCGAAAGCCAGTCGACGTCGTCGTCGAGCCCGAACGAGGCGAGCGCCGCCGCCGAGTCGCCCCCGCCGACGACCGTGAACCCGGGCGCCCCGGCGACCGCCTCGGCGACCGTCCGGGTGCCGGCGGCGAACGGCGCGAGCTCGAACGCCCCCATCGGCCCATTCCAGAACACCGCGCCCGCGTCGCCGATCACCCGCGCGTACTCGGCGGCTGTGCGTGGGCCGACGTCCAGTCCCATCCAGCCGTCGGGGACCTCGACCCCGTCGAGCTCGCGGACCTCGGTTTCGGCATCGAAGGCGCGGCCGCACACCAGGTCGACCGGAAGCTGCAAGACGCAGTCCGAGGCCTCGGCGCGCTCGAGCACCCGCTCGGCGAGCGCGATCCCCTCCTCCTCGACCAGCGAGTCGCCGGTCGGGTGGCCCTGCGCGCGAAAGAAGCTGAAGCACATGGCGCCGCCGATCAGGATGCCGTCGGCGGTCTGGAGGAAGCGGTCGATCACCCCGATCTTGTCGGTCACCTTGGCGCCACCGAGGACAACGCAGAGTGGCCGCGGCGGGTCGTCCCGCAGCGCCGTCAGCTCCCGGACCTCGCGCTCGAGCAGCAGGCCGGCATAGCCGGGCAGGCGTTCGGCGACCCCATGGGTGGTCGCGTGGGCGCGGTGCGCGGCGCCGAACGCGTCGTTGACGTAGACGTCGCCGAGCTTCGCCAGGGCGTCGGCGAGCGCCGGATCGTTCTTGGTCTCGCCGGGCTCGTAGCGGCTGTTTTCCAGCACGAGGATCGCGCCGGGCTCGAGGCGGGCGGCGATCGCCTCGACCTCCGGCCCGACGACGGCGGGCGCCGTCGTCACCTCCACCTCCAGCAGCTCGCTGAGCCGCGCCGCCACCGGGGCCATCGAGAGCTCCGGCTCGCGGTCCTTCGGGCGACCGAGGTGCGAGACGAGCACGATCGCCGCACCGCGCTCACGCAGCAGCTCGATCGTCGGCAGCGCCGCGCGGATCCGGGTGTCGTCCGCGACCACCCGCCGGCCGCCCGCATCGGCGAGCGGGACGTTGAAGTCCACGCGCGCCAGCACCTTCGCCCCCTCGACGCGGGCGTCGCGCACGCTCGCCTTCGAGAACGTGCCTCGCTCGCTCAACCCGCTCTCCCCCGCGCGACTCAGGCCGCCGCCGGCTGGCGCTCGAGCACCTTCGCCGCGAGCTCGACGCAACGGTTCGAGTAGCCCCACTCGTTGTCGTACCAGGAGAAGACCTTGGCGAGGTTGCCGCCCATCACCGCGGTCTGCCCGGAGTCGAAGATCGACGAATGCGGATCCTTGATGATGTCGGTCGAGACCAGCGGTGCCTCGCTGTAGAGCAGGATCCCGGCCAGCGGACCCGCCGCCGCCTCGCTCACCGCGGCGTTGATCTCCTCGGCCGTGGTCTCGGTGCCGAGCTCGCAGGTGAGGTCGACGAGCGAGCCCGTGATCACGGGCGCCCGGACCGACATCCCGTTGAGCTTGCCGTTCAGCTCGGGGAGCACCAGGCCGACCGCCTTCGCCGCCCCGGTCGAGGTCGGGATCAGGTTGACCGCGGCGGCCCGCGCCCGGCGGGGGTCCTTGTGCGGGCTGTCCTGAATCCGCTGATCCTGGGTGTAGGCGTGGATCGTGGTCATCAGCCCGCGCTCGATCCCGAACTTGTCGTTGAGCACCTTCGCCACCGGCGCGAGGCAGTTGGTCGTGCAGGAGGCGTTCGAGATGATGTTGTGGTTCTCGGGGTCGTAGGCGTCGTCGAAGTTGACTCCCAGCGCGACGGTCACGTCCGGATCGGTTGCCGGCGCCGAGATGATCACCTTCTTGGCGCCCGCCTCGAGGTGCTTGGCGGCGCCGTCGCGCTTGGTGAACAGGCCGGTGGACTCGATCACGACATCGACGCCGAGTTCGCCCCACGGGAGGTCGCCGGGATCGCGCTCCGAGAGCACCTTGACCTCCGCGCCGTCGACCGTGAACGAGTTCTCGCCGGCCTCAACCTCGGCGTCGAAGCGACCGTAGGTGGAGTCGTACTTGAGCAGGTGGCCGAGTGAGGCCGCGTCGAAGACGTCGTTGACGGCGACGATCTCGAGCTCGGCACCCGACTCGTGGGCGACGCGGAACAGGTTGCGCCCGATCCGGCCGAAGCCGTTGATTCCAACCTTCACCTTCGCCATCTGCGCCATCTCCCTCGAGGTCGTTGATCAGTTGTTTTGAACGGCGATCTCGACGCGATGCCCATCCGGGTCGAGTAGATACGCCGAGTAGTAGCCAGCACCGTACTCGGGCCGCGGGCCTGGCGCCCCGTCGTCGGTTCCGCCCGCCTGGCTGCCGGCCTCCCAGGCAGCCTTGACCGCCGGGATCCCGCTGGCGGCAAAACAGAAGTGGCCGCCGAACGAGCCCGCCGGAGAGCGTTCGACCGAGGCGAAGAAGGCCGGGCGGACGATGCCCCAGCCGATCTGCGACTCGTTGTCGAGTTGGCGACGCCAGCCGAGCGAGCCGAGCACGGCGTCGTAGAACCGGCCGGCGGGAGCGAGCTCGGAGACGTCCACGGAGACGTGATGAATCATCGCCTCAACCTACCCGTATTCGCCCGATTCACTACCCGCGCCGGGGCGTCCAGCGGAAGAATTTGACCGCGAGCAACAGGCCCGCAGCCCCCCAGGCCGCGACCACGGCGAGGTGCCCCCACTCGAACCCCGCGCCGCTCGTGGCCGGGTTCCAGGCCGCGAAGAACGCCTCGAAGAACGGGCGGATCGGGAACACCGACGCGACGTCGAGGACGCCGTTCGGGATCTCGGTCTCCGGGATCAGCACGCCGGACAGGAAGTACAGCGGCAGCACGACGAAGTTGGTGATGGCCGGGGCCGCGTCCTCGCTTGGGATCACCGGCGGTGAGCGCGATCCCGAGGCAGCAGAAGCTGGCGGCGCCGACCGCCAGCGTGACCAGGACCGCCGGCAGGTGTTCCCAGGGGATCGAGACCCCGTAGAGGAGGCGGCCGATCCCGGGCACGATCACCAGCATCAGCAGCGAGATCGTTAGCGCGTTACCGACCCGGCCGGCGAAGAAGACCCACGGCGGCAGCGGGGTGCCGCGGCCGCGCTTCAGGATCCCGTTTTCGCGGTCGGTCGTGAGGCGGATCGCGACGCTCTGCAGGGTCGCCGAGACGATCGCCAGGGTGAGGATCGCCGGGACGTAGTAGGTGGTGGTCTTGAGCCCGCCGAGCTGCTCCAGCGTGTCGTTGCCGAAGATCTCCTCGAAGATGAACAGGAACATCAACGGCAACGCGACCGTGAAGAAGACCGCGCCGGGGTTGCGCCAGAACGCCTTCTGGTCGTAGCGGAACTGGTGCACGGCGAGGGCCGGGCCGCTCATCGGGCACCTTCGGCCGAGTCGCCGTCGTCACCGGTCAGCTCGAGGTAGACGTCCTCGAGCGTCGGGCGCTGGACCTGAAGGCCGTCGAGGTCGACCGAGCGCTCGAGCGCCCACCCGGTGAGCCGGTTGAGGGCCTCGACCGGGGTCGCGGTCGAGAGGGTGACCTCGCCGGCGTCGCCGCGCGCCTCGACCGCGACCGGCAGGTCGGCCGCGGCGGCGCCCGGCGGCAGGCGGAAGCTGATCACCGCGGGGCGCCCCTCGCGGTCGCCGAGCTCGTCGGGACGCCCGGCGGCGACGATCGTGCCGCGGGCGATGATCGCGACCCGGTCGGCGAGCCGCTGCGCCTCGTCCATGTAGTGCGTGGTCAAGAAGACGGTCTTGCCGAGGTCGCGAAGGCCGGCGATGACCTCCCACGCCTGGCGGCGGGCCGAGGGGTCGAACCCGGTGGTGGGCTCATCCAGGAAAAGTAGGTCGGGGTCGCCGATCAGCGCGACGCCAACGTCGAGGCGGCGCAGTTGGCCGCCCGAGAGCCGCCCGGCCCGCGTCTCGGCCTTCTCGGCCAGCCCGACGTGGGCGATCGTCGTCGTCGACCGCGAGCGGCTCGCGGTAGTAGCCGGCGTACAGCTGCAGCGTCTCGCGCACGGTCAGCTCGGGCCGCATCCGGCATTGCTGCAGGACGATCCCGATCCGCTCGCGCCACTCGCGATCCGGCCTGCTCGGGTCCTCGCCGAGCACCGTGACCGAACCGGCTGAGCGGTCGCGATAGCCCTCGAGGATCTCAGCTGTCGTCGTCTTGCCGGCGCCGTTCGGCCCGAGGAACGCGAACACCTCGCCGCTTCGGACCTCGAGGTCGAGGCCACGGACCGCCTCGAAGTCGCCGTAGGACTTGCGCAGGCCCGTGACCGAGATGACGGGCTCGCTCACGGGGCCGATTGTATGGAGAGCCACCCGCCGGACTGGCCGGCCCGCATCGGCCGCCGCAGCGGTAGCCTCGCCCCGGAGAGGAGATCGGTGAGGGTCGCAGTCTTGTTCCACGAGCGCCACTTGGGGGGCGCGACTCGCTCAGTCGAGCGGATCGTCCCGCTCCTGGAGGAGTTCGGTTGGGAGTTCAGCTTCTGGGTGCCGCGCCCGAGCGCGCTCTATGACGAGCTCGCCGGTCGGGGCTGGGACGTCGATGGCGCGCCGCGTACGTTCGAGTACAGCCTCCGCGCCCTGCGCCTGGCGCCGGGGATCCGCCGCCGGGTGACGTCGGCGCCCGCCTACGTCCGCCGGCTCCGCTCCTTCCTCGCCGAGCGCCGACCGGCGCTAGTGCACGCGAACTCGATCCTCACCCTCGCCGAGGCGCTGATCGCTCGTCGCGACGGCCTGCCGACGGCGCTGCACGTTCACGAGATGCTGCCGCTCGACCTGCGCGGCCGGGCGCTGCGGCGGGCCGCATGGCGCCGGCTCGACCAGGTCGTCGCCGTCTCGCAGGCGTGCGCGGCGCGCCTCGCCTGGGAGGGCAACTGGCCGCGGATCGTCCACGAGGCCACCCCCATCCCCGCCGAGCCGGTCGCGATCCGCAGCGAGCCTCGCCCGTTCACGGTCGGCACCGTCGCGGTCGTCTCGACCCGCAAGGGCAGCGACGTGTTCGTCGACGCCGCCAGCCGCCTGCTGCGCCAGGGCGAGGGCGGCTACCGGTTCGAGATGGTCGGCGATGCACACGAACTGATCGAGCGCGGCTGGGCGCTCGACCTGCTCCGCGAGGCGCGCAGCGCCGGGATCGAGCACATCCCGAGCACCGACGTGCTCGCCCGCCTGCGCGGCTGGGATGCGTTCGTCCTACCATCGCGGTCCGACCCGTTCCCGATCTCGATGCTCGAGGCGATGGCCAGTGGGCTGCCGGTCGTCGGCACCCGTCGCGACGGGATCGCCGAGCAGATCGCCGCCGGGACGGGCCTCCTGGTCGAGGCCGAGGACGCCGGCGCGCTCGCCGACGCGATCACCTGGTGCGCCGAGCAGCCGGCCGAGACCCGCGCCCGGCTCGGCTCCGCCGCGCGGCGGCGGGTAACCGAGGGACTCACGCTCGAGCACCAGGCCGCGGGCATACACGAGGCATACGAGGCCACCCTGGCCTCGGCCCGAGCGCGCTAGCCGAGGTCGACGTCGCGGTGGACGACCCGCGGGTTGACGTCTTCGCGAACCGCGAGGTGGCGGGCGACCCGCTCGGCGACCGTGATCGAGCGGTGGCGCCCGCCGGTGCAGCCGATCGCGATCGTCAGGTGGGTCTTGCCCTCGGCGACGTACGCAGGCAGCAGGAAGTCGAGCAGCGCGAGCAGGCGCGTGTAGAACTCGCCGGCGAGCTCGCCCGACTCGACGTACTCGACCACCGCCGGGTCGCGCCCGGTGAGTGGCCGCAGGTCCTCGCGGTAGTGGGGGTTGGGGAGGAAGCGCACGTCGAAGACGAGGTCGGCGTCGTGCGGCGGCCCATTCTTGAACCCGAAGGTGAGAATGGTGAGCGCGAGGCGTGCGTCGGTCTGCGGGCCGAGCAGGTCGGCAGCGATCCGCCGGCGCAGCATCGCTCCGGTCAGGCCGCTCGAGTCGATCACCACGTCGGCGCGCTCGCGCAGCGGGCCGAGCAGCTCGCGCTCCGCCCTGATCCCCTCGACGATCCGTCCCTCCGGGGCGAGCGGGTGTCGGCGGCGGGTCTCCTTGAACCGGTTGACCAGCGTGCCCTCGTCGGCCTCGAGGAAGACGACGGTGGGCTCGATCCCCTCGCGTCCCAGCTCGTCGAGCACCTCGATGAGCTCGGCGAAGTAGTCACCGCCGCGCGCGTCGGTGACGACCGCGGCACGCTTCACGTTGCTGGTCGCGTGTACGAACAGCTCGCCGAGTGCCGCGATCATTCGCGGCGGCAGGTTGTCCACGCAGAAGTAGCCCGAGTCCTCGAAGGCGGCGATCGCCTCCGACTTGCCGGCGCCCGAGTAGCCACTGATCACGAACAGCTCCACCCCGCGCTCGAACAGACTGTCAGTGCCCGCCGCCACCCCTAGGTCGTGTTCTCGTGTCGCCGGGCGATCTCATCGGCGAGCTTAGCCACCCGCCCGCGCTGTGCTACCAACCCCGCGTGGTTCGGCCGCCGGTGAGCGTCGTGGTCCCGTTTCTGGGCGAGCTCGCCGAGGCCGAGCGGCTCGTCGCCGAGCTGCGACGGCTCGAGCTCGGCCCGGGCGACCAGCTGATCCTGGCCGACAACACCCGGTCGGGAATCGCCGCCGGCCTCGGGGGCGGCGCGCTCGAGGTGGTCGGCGCCGCGGCCACCCGCTCGGCATCGTTCGCGCGCAACGCCGGCGCCGCCGTCGCGCGCGGTGAGTGGCTGCTCTTCCTCGACGCCGACTGCCAACCACCGCGCGCGATCCTCGACGCCTACCTGGCCGACCCAGCCGACGAACGGCTCGGCGTGATCGCCGGCGAGGTCGTCGGCGTCGCCGCCCAGGAAGCGCCGCTCGCCCGCTGGGCGCGCTCACGCCGCGGCGCCTGGGTGCGCCACCATCTCGAGACCGGGCCGCACCCCGGCGGCGTGACCGCGAACCTGCTCGTCCGCCGCGCTGCGTTCGAGCAGGTGGGCGGCTTCCGCCTCGGTGGCGGGGGCGACCTCGACCTCTGCTGGCGCCTGCCAGGACGCCGGCTGGGGGTTTGCGTATCGCGGCGACGTCGTCGTCGCCCACCTGGACCGCGAGCGCCCGCGCGAGCTGCTCTCCCAGGCCGTCGCCTACGGCGGCCATCAGCGCAACCTCCGGCGTGAGCATGGCCCGGCCGTCGACCGGGTCACCCTCGCGCGACCGCTCGCCCGCGGGCTGGGCGGCGCGATCGCCCACGCGGCCGGCGGTCGCGGCGAGGAGGCGCGCTTCGCGCTCGTCGACGCCGGCTGGGCGGCCGCTGAATGGTGGGGCTGGATCAGCGGCGGGCGCCACGCCCGGCGCGCCGACTGAGGCTCAGATCACCAGCACGCGGTGGCGCAGGTCGCCCCGCGCGGTGGTCGCGAGGCTGAGCATGTCGTGCGCGAGGTAGTGGGCGGCGAGCGTGGGGTCTCCCCCGCCCCGCCGCACCCGGCCCGCGGCGAGCTTCAGGTACGGCAGCGCGAGCAACGCGGCCGGGCGCCAGCGGCGCGCGAGCGCGAGCCCGGCGAGCGCCAGCAGCAGACGCAGATTCGCGTGGCTGCGGACGATGCCGCCGTCGAGGGCCTGCTCGCGCAGCCGCGGGTGGCGCTCGAAGACGAGCACGGCATCGGCGCCACGCAGGGCCGGCGTAGGTGGCCGGCGCGGCCGAGGTCCTCGACCGCGTGGTCGACGACGGCGTCGTCGACGAAGACGCGCCTGGCCCCGGCGCCGAGCGCCCGCCAGCCGAGGTCGGTGTCCTCGCCGAGCGGCTCGGGAAAGCTTTCGTCGAAGCCCTCGAGGCGCTCGAGCACCTCGCGCGGATAGGCGATGTTGCAGGTCTCGAACCACCACGCGCCCGAGCCGTCCACGTCGCGGGTGACGCTGAACGGCCCCGCCGCCTCGAGCTCGCGCGGGTTCGGGCGCGTGCGTCCCTGAACGACCGCGCCGGGGGCTGCCGAGGCCGCGGCGCTCAGGCGCTCCAGCCACGTCGGGGTGGCCTCGCAGTCGTCGTCGATGAACGCGACCAGCGGTGCCGCGGCGAGCCGCCAACCGTCGTTTCGCGCCCGCGCCGGACCGCCCTGCTCGGGGCGCTCGACCACCGCCAGCGCATACGGCGAGCGCTGCGCTTCGGCCTCGGCCATTGCGCCGGTGCCGTCGGCCGAGCTGTCGTCGACAACGATCACCTCGAACGAGCCCGGGTCGAGCGTTTGGTCGCGCAGGGAGGCGAGCAGCGCCGCGACGCGGTCGCGGCGGTTGTGGGCGGCGACGACGACGCTCACCGCCGGCCCGGCGGCCATCAGCCCGCCTTGTTGAGCTGCCGGTGGATGTCGCGGGCGAGCTTGCCCGGAATCCCGGGGACGGCTTCGAGCTCTTCGCGCGAAGCGGCAACGAGGCGCTCGGGCGAGCCGAAGTGCTCGAGCAGAGCACGCTTTCGCTTCGGCCCGACCCCTCGAAGCTCATCGAGCAGCGACCCGGTCATCGCCTTGTCGCGGCGGTTGCGATGGTGGTCGAGGGCGAACCGGTGCGCCTCGTCGCGGACCCGCTGCAGCAGGCGCAGGCCCTCCGAGTCGCGGTCGATCTCGACCGGCTGTGCCCGCCCCGGAAGGTAGACCTCCTCGAGGCGCTTCGCGAGCCCGATCACCGCGGTGCCGCGCTCGACGAGCGGCGCCAGCACGTTCATCCCGGCCGATAGCTGGCCCTTCCCGCCGTCGATCACGACCAGGTCGGGGACCGAGGCAAAGCTCTCGTCGCGCTCGGCGTCGTGCGGAGACCGATCCGACTGCTCGAGCAGCTGCCCGACCCGCCGCGAGAGCACCTCCTCCATGGACGCAAAGTCGTCGGCATAACTTGCGGACACCGCCTCCGCTTCGCGTCCGGGGGTGTCCGGGTGAGCGGAGGTGCGGGGCTTCCTGAAATTTCCCCGGATCCGGAACCGGCGGTAATCGGCCTTGCGCGGGGCGCCCCCCTGGAAGACGACCATCGAGGCGACCGTGTGCTCGCCCATCATGTTCGAGATGTCGTAGCCCTCGATTCGCACCGGCAGGTTCTCGAGCCCGAGCGAGTCCTGCAGCGAGGACAGCGCGTCGACGCGCTGGGCGCGGCGGCGCTCCTGTTTGAGCTTGTCCTGGGCGAGCGCCAGCACCGCGTTGCGCTCGGCGAGCTCGCGCAGCCGCCGCTTCGAGCCCCGCTCGGCGACCCGGACCTCGACCGGACCTCCGCGCCGGGCCGAAAGCGCCGTGGCGACCAGCTCGGAGCGCTCGGCGAGCGCCGGGCCGACGACGACCAAGCGCGGCACGGATGGAGCGGCCGAGTAGTACTGGGCGAGGAACTCCTCGGTGACCTCGGCCTCGTCGCGCTCCGCCTCGTTCGCGAGGTAGAAGCCGTGGCGCTCGGCGAGCACCCCGTCGCGGACCTGGAACACCTGCGCGTTGGCCTCGGCACCCTCAACCGCGACGGCGACCAAGTCGGCCGAGTCGAACGTCTCGCCGGCGACCGAGCGCCGCTCCATCAGCGAGCGCACCGCCTCGAGCCGGTCGCGAAAGACGGCGGCGCGCTCGAACTCCTCAGCCGCTGCGGCCTCGGCCATCTTGCGCTCCAGGTCGCGCTCGACGTCACGGTAGCGGCCGGAGAGGAAGGCGACGATCGCGTCGATCCCGCGCCGGTACTCCTCGCGGTCGACGTAGCCGACGCAGGGGGCGGCGCAGCGCTTGATGTAGTAGTCGAGACAGGGAACGCCCGAGCGCCGGCCCGGCTCCGGGCCCTCACAGGTTCGGTACTGAAATAGCCGCCCGAGCAGGTCCAGGGTCTCGCGGACCCGCTTGGCCGACGAGTACGGGCCGAAGTAGAGCCGCTGCGAGCGGTGGCGCTCGCGGGTGAAGTAGACGCGCGGGAAATCCTCGTCGAGGCTGATCCCGATGTACGGGTACGACTTGTCGTCGCGAAGCCGAATGTTGAACCGCGGCCGGTGGCGCTTGATGAACTGCTGCTCCGCGAGCAGCGCCTCGGCCTCGGTCTCGGTGACCAGAAAGTCGATCGTCGCGATCCGCTCGATCATCTCCGCGCCGCCGCTCGTCGACTTGCCGGAGAAGTGGCCGCCCACCCGCTTGCGGATCGAGGTCGCCTTGCCGACGTACATGACCTCGCCGCGCTCATCCTTGAACAGGTAGACGCCGGGCTGATCCGGGAGGCGCTTGCGCTGCTCGGCGACCGGGATGTCGGAACCTTCGCTCACCGCTCAGAGGGTACGGTTCGCACCCGCCGCCAATCCCACCCGAGGAGCCCGATGAGCACCGCCACGATCCCGGACCCGCCCACCCTCGAGACGCTCTCGATCGAGATCGACGACGAGGTCGGGACCCTCACCCTGGACCGCCCCGACTCGCTGAACGCGATGAGCCCGGAGATGATCTTCGAGCTCACCGTCGCCGCCGGCTGGCTCGCCGACGAGGCGCGGCTGCGGGCGCTCGTGGTGACCGGCGCCGGCGAGCGCGCCTTCTCCTCAGGCGGCGACGTCAACTGGTTCAGGGGCGGCCTCGACGATCCCGAGGTCGACCTGCCCGCGAACGTCCGGCGCGGGGCCGAGGTGCTGCACCAGGCGATCGTCGACTTCCGCCGCATCCCGTATCCGGTGATCGGCGCGATCAACGGGGTCGCCGCGGGCGCCGGCTTCTCGCTGGCGCTGATGTGCGACGTCCGCATCGCCTCGACCAACGCGGCGTTCGTCTGCGCCTACGGCCGGATCGGCGCCTCGCCCGACGGGGGCATGACCTACTTCCTGCCCCGCGTGGTCGGCCCAGACCAGGCGCTGCAGCTGCTGCTGAACGACCCGCTGCTCTCCCCCGACGCAGGCGCTCGAGCTCGGGATCGTCTCGAAGGTCGTCGAGCCCGGTGAGCTGCTCCCCGAGGCAAGGGCGAAGGCCGCGAAGCTGGGCGCCAAGGCCCCTCACTACGTGCGGATGGCGAAGCTGCTGATCGGCCAGAGCCTCGACAACTCGTTGACCGAGCACCTTCAGGTCGAGCGCCACGGGATCGCCGACTCGATGGGCACCGAGGACCTGCGCGAGGGCGTGGGCGCCTTCTTCGAGGGCCGCGAGGCGAAGTTCACCGGGAGCTGAGCGGCCGCGTCGTTCGCATACGCTTGACCCGCCACCAGCATTCAAAGGAGCGACGATGATCAAACCAGCAATCCTCCTCAGCGCCCTCGCGATCGGCGCCTTCGGCCTTGCGGCCTGCGGCGGCGATGATGAGACCTCGACCGCCGCGTCGACGAGCTCGACCGCCGCCTCCGGCGAGACCACGACCCCGGACGAGGCGGTCGCGATCGCCGCCGACCCGACCGAACTCGCCTTCACCGAGACCGACGTCAGCGTCCCGGCCGGCAGCGTCACGATCGACTTCGAAAACCCGGCCTCGACCCCGCACGACGTCGTCGTCGAGGACGCGGACGGCAACGAGGTCACCCGCACCGACGAGATCTCGGCGTCGAGCGCGACCGCGACCGCGAAGCTCGAGCCCGGCACGTACACGTTCTTCTGCTCGGTGGATGGGCATCGGGACGCTGGGATGGAAGGGACGCTCACCGTCAACTGAGCGACCGTCTCGCACAGGGTGCTCGTTGTTCGTTGTTGTCGGCCCGTCGGGTCGACACGAAACGGAGGTCGGATGACGAGCAGCTCAGGCGAGACCAGGGTCACCAGGCTGATCGCCGGGACGATGACGGCGCCGGCCGCTGTCTGGCGCGCCGGCGACGACTGTCGAGCAAGCGGTCTGCTTCCCGGTGCCCTCGTACGTGATCGAGCGCGGCAGCGAGCGGATCCTCGTCGACACCGGACTGCACCCCGGCGCCGCCGCCGACACGGCGAGCCACTACGACGGAGCCGAGTCGCTCGGGCTGTTTCAGCTCGAGCAGGAGGCGAGCGTCGCCGACCAGATCGATGTCGGCGGGCTCACCATGGTCGTGCTCACCCACCTGCACTTCGACCACGCCGGCGGCCTCGAGCTGATCCCCGAGTCGGTGCCGGCGATCGTCCAGCGTGCCGAATGGGAGGCGGGCGAGAACGACGACGCGATCGCGCGCAACTTCTACCTGCCGCGCGACTATGCACCTGGCGGACGCGAGATCGTGTTGGTCGACGGCGATCACGACCTGCTCGGCGACAGCTCGGTCGAACTGCTCTCCACCCCCGGCCACACGCCGGGCCACCAATCGGTGCGGGTGGGCGACGTGGTGATCGGCGCCGACGTCGCCTACTACGCGAGCGGTTACGACGACCACCGCTTCCCGCCGTACGGCGATGATCGGAGCGCCAGCGCGAATCGGCGCAGCGGCTGGTCGGGCTGCGGGACGCCGGTGCGACCGTCCTCCCCGGCCACGACCCAGAGGTGATCGTCGCCGGGCCGGTGAGCGCCGGCTGGATCGCGGCCGGCCCGGGCCGCCCGAGCGGCGCTACTCGCGCAGGGCGCGGCCGACCGACTCGGCGACGCAGACCGGCTTCTCGCCGCCCTCGCGCTCGAGCGTGAACTTGGTGACCACGTGGTACCAGCCGTCGCCGAGCTCCTCGACGCTGTCCACCTCGGCGGTCGCGCGGACCTTCGACCCGGCCGGCACCGGGGCCGGGAAGCGGACCTTGTTCCAGCCGTAGTTGATCCCCACCTTGACGCCTTGCTGCTGGATCAGCTGGCCGCGAAAGCCATCGATCAGCGACAGGGTCAGGTTGCCGTGGGCGACCGTGGTCCCGAACGGGCTCTCACGTTCAGCGCGCTCGACGTCGACGTGAATCCACTGGTCGTCGCGCGAGACCTCGGCGAACTTGTCGATGTCCTCCTGGGTCACTTCGACCCATTCCGATGGCCCGATCGGCTTGCCGATCAGCTCGCGCAGCTCGTCGATTCCGGAGATCGTCAGCGGTTCCATGCGCGCAGCGTATTCAGTTCGGCCCGGCCCCCGCCGGGACGCTCAGTCGACCAGGCGCACCTCGAGCTGCGGCGGACCGCCCGCGACCGTGACGCCGGCGCCGTCGATCAACCCGAGGATCCGGGCGACGTACGCCTGGGTCTCGGGGATACGGAGGCACGCAGTCGCACGCCTGCACAGGGCCGGGGCCGGCGTTGTACGCGGCGAGCGCGAGCGAGGGATCGCCGAACTGGGCGAGCAGGTCCGCCATCAGGTGCGCCTGGGCGTCGATCGCCGCCTCGGCGTCGAACGGGTCGTCGAGCCCGTAGGCCGCCGCGGTCGCCGGCATGAACTGGGCGATCCCCGCCGCCCCGGCCGGGCTGACCGCGAACGGGTTGAAGTTCGACTCCGCCATCAGCTGCGCGGCCAGCAGGGCGCCGGAAACGTTCCAGCGCCGGGCGGCCGCGGCCAGGGGCTCGCGAAAGCGCGCCGGCACGAACCCGGGCAGGGTTACCGCGGCGCTCGCGCCATCGGCCACGGTGCCCGGATCCCCCGACCCGACCGCGTCGCCGACGCTCGAGCAGGGCGCCGGGCCCGCGGTGAAGCCGTAGTGCC
Source organism: uncultured Solirubrobacterales bacterium (assembly GCA_963828755.1). Lineage (GTDB taxonomy): Bacteria > Actinomycetota > Thermoleophilia > Solirubrobacterales > 70-9 > WHSW01. Next base: position 109,608 of record CAWHFY010000017.1, read on the forward strand.
AGGCCTCCCACGAGTACCGCTGGGTGAAGCCGAACCGCCCGGCGTTCGCCGCCAGCCAGGCGTAGGCGGAGGGCGGGCCGAGGTCCAGCTCGGTCGCGCAGCGATGCAGCGACGTGCCCGGTGGCGCCACCCAGGTCGGGTCGGGATTCTGCGCCCACAGCTCCGCCTGCTCGGCGTCGGATCGAAAGCCGTCGTTCACCAGCAGCGAGACCCCGTCGGCGGCCGCAGCGGCGGCCATCCGGTCGAACGCCGCCGCGACGTCCGGGCGCATGCCCTCCCCCTGGCGGTAGACGAGCGGGCCGGAGTAGCCGCCGCCGGAAGCGACGGCCGGGCCGCCGCCCGCAGCGGGCGCGGCGCTCGCCGGCACCGCCTCGGCCTCAGCGTGGACGCTCAGCGGTAGGCGCTGAGCCCCGGCGTCGAGCTCGGCCGAGATCTCAGCCCGGACGCGGAGCGGCGCGAAGGAGGCGCGGTCCGGGAACTCGATCGCGAGCCGGCGAGGCTCGACCCCGTTGCGGCGCGCCGCCTCGACCGCCGCGGCCTCGGCGCGGTCGAGGTACTCGCGCTTTGCGAGGTGCTCGGGATCGAGCGAGCCATCCGGGCGCCGCGCGGCCACGAACAGGCGATCGAACTGGTCGCGCATCTCGCGGGCGGCCGAGAGCGCCGCCAGGTCGGCGGCCCGCTGCACCCGTGCCTTACCGGTCACCGCGCCGCCGATCGCCGCAAGCGCCAACGTGCAGGCGACCAGCGCGAGGATGCCGCCGAGCACCAGCGGCAGCGCCTGCCCGGACTCGGTCGCCAGCCGGCGCTCCGTGAGCCCACCCCCAGGCGGCGACGGCGGCCGCTCGCCGAGCAGCGCCGCGGCCTGGCGCGCGGAGCGCCTCGACGCTCCGCCACCGGGGTCGATCCCGGCGAGCGCCCGACGCGCCGCAACCCGGCCGAGCTGGTGGCCGCTGATCCGCACAAGGATCCCGCACCTGCGCAGCTCCGTGACGGCCAGAGCGGCCAGCGATCGCTGGCGAGGCAGGTCGGCGCGTAGCAGCGCGGCGCGCGCGCCGAGCTCGGCCTCGACGGCGGCGCCGAAGGGCAGTCGGCTCGAGCACCGCGACCACGGTCGGCGTCCCGTCGACCAGCTCGAGCGCCGCCTCGAGGCGCTCGTTCCAGCCGTCGGGGTCGAGCCGCAGCCACGCGAGATGGCCGCGCGCGGCGGACTCGAAGCCGCCGTCGCGCAGACGCGCCTCGAGCGAGCGCGCCGACTCCGCGCCGAGCATCGTCGGCCCGCGCCCTCGCGCCCCGCCGACCTCGGCCAGAATCACCGGCGTTCCTCCGCGAGCCGCCGCGACCGCGAGCGCTGCCGCCGACGGCAACCTCCCGCCGGCGCCCGGGAGCTCGGAGGCGAGCACCAGGCCCGCCATCAACCGTCCCCTCCCGGTGCGGGCCGCACCCACGCCGTCGAACGAACCTCGAGCGCGTTCGCGAGCGCCGCGAGCGGTGACGGCGGACGCAGGTTGACGGTCAATCGCCCGCCCTCGTGCTCGAGCTCGACCCGGTCGCTGGCCCAGCCGGGCAGCGCCGACTCAACCGCCGGCTCGGGCGGCAGGTCGGCCGCGATCGCCAGCGCCCCGGCCTCAGCGGCGCCGTCGGCGAGCGTCAGCGAGTAACCGGTCGCGAGCAGCTGCAGGCAGGCGACCGCGACCGCGAGCAACAGCGGAATCGCGGCGACCAGCTCGACCGAGGCCTGTCCCCGCTCGTCGCTCATTCCCCATCCGGATCGAGCTCGGTGCTCGCCCCGACCGCGATCGCCGGCACGCCGGGGACGACGGCGGGCGCCCGCACCCGCACCTCGACCGACCCCGCGGTCTCGATCTCTGCCCCGCGCTCGAGCCAGCCCGGCAGCGCGCTGCGCGCCGCGGCCTCGGGGTCGCCACCGACCGCCGCCGCCCTGGCGCCCGCGCGCGCCGCATCGGCGGCGGTCCAGAGCGAGAAGCCGGCGATCGCGAGCTGAGCGACGAGCGCCACGACGGCCACCGCGATCGGGACGATCGCGACCAGCTCCGCGGCCGCCTGGCCTCGCTCTGAGCGGATCGCGCGCATGCGACCGAACCTAGGTCGCCCGGGCGCGCCGGTCAGCACCTCAGGATGTCGAAACGCGTCGCTGTTACGCGCCGACTTTCACGCGCGCTCACCCACCATGCCGTGCGGTCCTCCGACTGCAGCGTGGCCTCAGTAACTCGAGCGCGAGTCGCCCCAGACCTTGATGATCGAGATCACCGCGAACGCGATCACGCCGAACCAGAGGATCAATCCGCCGCCGGTCGAGGTCAGCTTCTGCGCCCCGGCGATCATCAGCACGATTGCCCCGAGCGAGCCGACGAACAGCGCCCGCTGGTTCTCGCTCAGGCCGAGGTACTGGAACCGGTACTGGCGAAACAGCTGGTAGCCGCCGGCGACGATCAGGACCAGGAACAGCATCGAGATCAGCGCGAGCAGCGCGGCGGCGGCGTTGTCGCCGCCGGGGACGACGGCGACGATCAGCGCCAGCAGCGCGATGATCGCGATGTTCCGAAGCGCGCGCACGAGACGAAGCCTAGCCCGCCTACTTCGTCGTCATCACGATCACGGCGATGACCGCCGCGGCGCACGTCGCCAGCACCCCGATGATCGCGAGCGCAGCGAACAAGGCCGCGTGGGCCACCTGGCCCTCGCGGCTCGCGTGCGTGAACCGGGTCGCCCCGAGGATCGCGAGGGAGAAGACGATCGTGGTCCCGACGCCGGCGACGAACGCCGCCACGACCGTCTCCCAAAGCGCCTTCGTGTCGACGATCGTCGCGATCATGTCGCGGTCACCGCCTCGACGTTACGGGCCCGGCGCATCAGCGCGACGACGACCAGCGCCACCCCGACCGCGGCGACCAGCACGGCCCCGACCGCGCCGGGGAAGAGGTCGACGATCCCGAAGGTGATCCCGCCGATCAGCGCCGACGCGGGCAGGGTCAGGAGCCAGGCGGTGACGATGTTGCCGGCCACGCCCCAGCGGACCGCCGACAGGCGCTTGCCGGCGCCGGCGCCCATCACCCCGCCGGCGATCACCTGGGTGGTCGAGAGCGGGTAGCCGAAGTGACTCGACGCGAGGATCACCGCCGCCCCCGCCCCCTGAGCGGAGAAGCCCTGCGCTGCGTCCATCTTGATGATCCTCGTGCCCATCGTCCTGATGATCCGCCAACCGCCCGAGTAGGTGCCGAGCGCGATCGCCGAGGCGGACGCGATCACGACCCAGGTCGGGACCTCGAACCCGGTCGAGGAGACGTTGCCGTTGATGACCAGCGCCAGGGTGATCACCCCCATCGTCTTCTGGGCGTCGTTGGTGCCGTGCGCGAGCGCCAGCAGGCCGCCGGAGAGCACCTGGCCGTAGCGAAATCCCCTGGTCACCGGCCCGGGTCGCTGGCGGGCGAGGATCCGGTAGGCGAAGACGATCCCGATCGCGCCGACCACGAAGGCGAGCACCGGGGCGATCAGGGCGGGGATCAGCACCTTGCCCACAATCCCGTCGCCGTAGATCGCCGAGGCTCCGGCGGCGACGAACGTCGCGCCGACGATCCCTCCGATCAGCGCGTGCGAGCTCGACGATGGGAGCCCGAAATACCAGGTGATCAGGTTCCAGGCGATCGCGCCCACGAGGCCGGCGAAGATCACCGTGTTCGAGTCGATCGCCCCGGCGTCGACAACGTCCTTGGCCACGGTCGCCGCGACCTCGAGCGAGATGAAGGCCCCGGCGAAGTTGAGCACCGAGGCGTACGTGACCGCGATCTGCGGGGACATCGCGCGGGTCGAGATCGAGGTCGCGACGACGTTCGCGGTGTCGTGGAATCCGTTCGTGAAGTCGAAGGCCAGCGCCGTGAACACGACGATGCCGAGGATCAGGTCGCCCTCGCTCAAGCCGTGCGCAGCTCAGGCATTCTTGATCACGATCCCCTCGAGGATGTGAGCGGCGGTCTCGGTCGCGTCGACAGCCCGCTCGAGCCTGAGGAAGATGTCGCGCCAGCGGATCACGAACATCGGATCGATCCCGTTCGCGAACAGCGAAGCGACGGCGTCGCGGTAGAGGCGATCGCCCTCGTTCTCGAGCCGGTGGATCTCGATCCAGTACTTCTCCAGGTTCTTGAATCCGCGCAGATGCTCGAGCGCGTCGGCGAGCTGCTCGCATGACTTGACCAGCACGTCGGCCATCGCCAGCGCCTGCTCCATCGGCGCCTCGATCCGGTACAGGCCCATGAAGTCGGCGGTCTCCTCGATGTAATCGACGATGTCGTCGAGTTGCGTCGCGAGCCCGTAGATGTCCCCGCCGTCGATGGGGGTCACGAACGTGGTGTTGACTCGCTGGACGACCTCGTGGGTGATCTTGTCGCCCTCCTGCTCGGCGAGCAGGATCTCGCGCGCGAGGCCGCTCTCGTCCGGCCAGCTCTCGAGCATCTGCTTGAGCAGCACGGCGGCGTTCAGCGTGTTCTGACCGGCGCGATTGAAGAGGTCGAAGAAGACCCGGTCGCGGGGCACGAGCGAGGGCAGCTGCACGGGGGCGAATCTACCGGTCCGCGATCACATCGGTCACCCGGAGCGCCGCGCGCCCATCCCATTTGTCCGGAGGATGCGGGGGCTTCGCGCGCCGCCGCGCCGAGCAGCGCCGGGATCTCGGCGATCCGCTTCGGCGCGAGCCCGAGCAGCGTGTTCGTCCCAGCGCGAACCGTCACCGGGCGCTCGGTGTTGTCGCGCAGCGTGAAGCACGGGACGCCGAGGTAGGTCGTCTCCTCCTGGATCCCGCCCGAGTCGGTGAGCACCGCGGCCGCGTCCGCCTCGAGCGAGAGGAAATCGAGATAACCGACCGGGTCGATCAGCCGCACGGCGCCGGCGCCGCGCTCGCCGAGCATCTTTCGCGTCCGCGGGTGGACCGGGAACAGGACCGGCAGCTCGGCGGCCACCTGCTCGAGCGCCGTGATCGCCTCGGCGAGGAGCGGCCCGTCGACGAGCGCCGGCCGGTGCAGGGTGACGAGCAGGTACGAACCGGGCTCGACCCCGGCGGCACGCGCCGCCCGGCGCTCGCGGATCCGGGCCTCGAGCGCGACCAGGGTGTCGATCATCGTGTTGCCGACGAACTCGAAGCGCTCCGCTCCGATCCCCTCCGCGCTCAGGTTGTCCTCGGCCTCGGGCGAGTGCAGGAAGAGCAGCTCGGAGAGGTGGTCGGTGACGATCCGGTTGATCTCCTCGGGCATCGTGCGGTCGAAGCTGCGCAGCCCGGACTCGATGTGGCCGATCGGGATCCCGAGCCGCGCCGCGCACAGCGCTGCTGCGAGCGTCGAGTTGACGTCGCCGGGGACGAGGATCAGGTCAGGCCGCTCGTCCCGCAGCACCGGCTCGAGGCGCTCGAGCACCCGGGCCGTCTGCTCGCCGTGGTTGCCGGAGCCGACCCCGAGCATGTGGTCGGGCTCGGGGACGCCGAGCTCCTCGAAGAAGATCTCCGACATCGCCCGGTCGTAGTGCTGGCCTGTGTGCACGACGACCGACGACTCGGCGCCGAAGCGCTCCCGCGCCGCCGCGATCACCGGCGCCATCTTCACGAAGTTGGGCCGGGTTCCGAGGACGTGGACGATCCGCATCGCCTACAGCACCCGGTCGAGGAATTCGATCTGATCGGCGACCGCGCGCTCGAACGGCTCGCCGACGTAGATATCGAAGTGCCCGCCCGGATACTCGATCAGTTCGCCGCGCGGGGCCTTCGCAGCGGCTTTGCGAGCGGGTGGCGGCGGGGTGACCACGTCCGAGCTCATCACCTGGACGAGCAGCGGGGCCCGCACCCGGCCGGCCTTGCGCACCGGCGCGTAGGCGGGCAGGGTCAGGATCGCCCTCGGGATGAACCGGTTCGGCCACTCGTAGCCGGGCGGAAACAGGGCCCGGTAGCCGGGTTCGGCGTCCGGGCTGTTCATCGCGGCCAGGCTGCCGGGCGGGCCGACCACCGCGATGAGCCGCGGCCCGCGGCCGCTCAGCTCGGCGCCGAGGTCGCGCAACCCCGCCGCGGTCAGGCGGGCCAGGTTCGCGGGCCCGGCGCTGCGCAGGGTCGCGATCCCGTTCATGTGCGGGGACTGCGAGACCACGGCGGCGATCCGCGGGTCGGCGGCCGCGACCTCGACCACATGACCGCCGGAGAACGAGGTTCCCCAGGCGACGATCCGCTCCGGGTCGACCCCGTCAACCGCGCGGGCGAACTCGATCGCGGCGCGCCAGTCGGCCTGCTGGCGCTCGACATCGATCAGCAACCGCGGCTCACCGCCGGAGGCGCCGTGGCAGCGGTAGTCGAAGACCAGGGCCGCGAACCCGGCGCCGACAAAGCGCTCCGCGTAAGCGTCGAGCCGGGCCTCCCGGGTGCCGCCGAAGCCGTGGGCGAGGACGACGCAGGCGCCCTCGCGACCGCTGTCCCGCGGCGGGTAGAGCCAAGCGGCGCAGTCCGCGTCGGCGGAGCGGAAACGGACCTCCTCGCGCGTCAACCTGCGGCCTAGCTGACTTCGTCGATCCGCTTCGCGAGCTCGAAGTCCGCCGCGGTCAGCCCGCCGGCGGAGTGGTTCGTGATCGAGACCTTGACCTCGCTCCACGAGATCGCGAGATCGGGGTGATGATTCATCGCCTCGGCCGGCTCAGCGACGCGGCGGACGAACTCGACCGAGCCGACGAAGTCCTCGTTGTCGAACGCCTTCGTGATCGCGTCGCCGTCGCGGCTCCAGCCCTCGAGCGCGCCGAGGCGCGCCTCGATCTCGTCGTCGCTGAGCAGCTCCGCCATGCGTGAAGCCTATCCTCGTCCGCGTGAGGATCGCCAGCCTGGTGCCATCCGCGACCGAGGCGCTGTTCGCGCTCGGGCTCGGCGACTCGGTGGTCGCGGTCACCCATGAGTGCGACCACCCCGCCGGCGCCCTCGAGCTGCCGCGCCTGACCTCGAGCGTCATCCCCGAGGGGCTCGAGCCCGGCGAGATCGATCGCCGGGTCCGCGCGGTGACGGCGCGCGGCGAGTCGCTGTATCGGCTCGACGAGCGGCTGCTCGCCGAGCTCGAGCCGGATCTGATCGTGACCCAGGCGCTCTGTGCCGTCTGCGCCGTCTCGTTCGACGACGTCCGGGCGATCGCCGGGCGACTCGCGAGCCGCCCGCGGGTGATCTCGCTCGACCCCGAGACGCTCGCCGAGGTCCTCTCCGACCTGAGCACGCTCGCCGAGGCGGCGGGCGAGCCCGGGCGCGGCGACGAGCTGCTCGACCGGCTCGGGGAGCGCCTCGACGCGGTCGCCGCGGCGGTCGAGGGCGAGCCGCGCCCGCGAGTCGCGGCGCTCGAGTGGCTCGACCCCGTCTATATCGGCGGCCATTGGGTCCCTGAGATGGTCGCGCTCGCCGGCGGGGTCGACGCGCTCGGCCGCGCCGCGGTCAAGTCGAGGGTGGCCGGGTGGGACGAAATCGAGGCCGCGAGCCCCGACATCGTCGTCGCGATGCCCTGCGGGCTCTACGCCCCGGAGGCCGCGGCGCAGGCCCGCGCCCACGGCGAGCGGCTGCGGGGGCTCGCCGCCAGCGAGGTGTACGCGGTCGACGCCGCCTCCTCGTTCTCCCGCCCCGGCCCGCGGCTGGTCGATGGCGTCGAGCTGCTCGCCCACCTCCTTCACCCGGAGCTGGTCGAGGCCCCAGCCGAGATCGCCTTCGAGCGACCGTGGGTCCAGGACGCGCCGGTGCGTTCGCGCCCACCTCGCTAGTGGCGCTCCGCGTTCAGAGGCTGGCGGGCGCGTAGGAGTCGGCGGCGATCAGCGCCCCGACCACCGCGACCACGCACATGCCAACCAGTGCGGCGATCTCGATCGCCTTCGCGTTCGCGATCCGCCGGCGGTCGAGCTGCGCGACGAGCAGCGCCGCGATCCCGCCGCCGATCAGGCCACCGATGTGCGCACCGACGCTGATGTTGTTGGCGCCGAAGGTGATCACCAGGTTGAGGATCACGAAGAAGCCGATCTGCGTCGCGAGCTCGTCGAGGCCGCGGCTGCGGGCGATCAGGAACGCGGCGGCCATGAGCCCGAAGATGCCGCCCGAGGCGCCGACCGTGAGCTGCCCCGGGTCGATCACCATGACCAGGAACGACCCAGAGAGGATCGACACCGCGTAGATGCCGACGAAGCGCACCGTCCCGATCGCGGGCTCGAGCAGGGTCCCGAGGATGTAGAGGGCGAACATGTTGAGCCCGATGTGGAGGATCCCGGCGTGCAGGAAGGCCGAGGTGACCAGCCGGTACGGCTGCCCTCCTGCGACCCCGAGGGTCTGGCCGGCGGCGTCGATCCCGTAGGCGAACAGGGCGCCGTCGCGGGTCAGCGTGCCGCCGCCGCCGCCCATCGTCCCCCCGGTCGCGATCTCGCCGATATAGGCGGCGACGCAGATCGCGATGATCGCGTAGGTCGCGGGCGCGTCGGAGCGGCCCGCGGCGCCGATCGGGTTGCGGACCTGTGTCTTCTGGCTCGCGCACTCCGGACAACGCATGCCGACCGGCGTCGACGTCATGCAGTCCGGGCAGATCGGCCGGCCGCAGTTCGAGCAGGAGACGTTCGTCTCGCGCGACGGGTGGCGATAACAGGTGGCCATCGGGCGGGAGACGATAACGAGGGGCTTCGCCGGGACGGCGCCGCTCCGCCGGCGGCGGCGCTACAGCGGCGCGGTCAGCAGCGGCTTGGTGGTCGGCTGCGGCGAGCCGCCGCGCGGCTCGCGGGTGACCAGCACCGCCTCGCCGTCGGCGAGCGGGCCGGGGACGGCGGCCTCGGCGGTCCCGTCCATGCTGAGCACGAACGTGCTGCGCGGCTCCATCACGCCGGCGCGCTGGACCCAGACCTCGTAGACCTCGTCGGAGCCGATCGCCGGGAGCTCGTGGACGTGCAGGGTGGCGCTGTCCCCGGTGCGCTCGAGCGTCGCCGAGACCGGGACGGAGTCGTTGAGCGGATCGGCGCGCGACCAGCTGCGGCGCGGTGTCGGTCGTGCCGGATCCGCGCAGCGCATAGCCGACGCCGATCCCGGCGACGAGCACGATCAGCACCGCCATGCCGACCGCGGGTCGCATCATCAGGCCACGCAGCGTCTCTAGCCACGAGCCGCGAGCGCGGCTCCGCTCAGGCTTCGGCTCGACGGCGGCGGCCGGAGCGGCCTCGGCGCGCACGGTCGCCATCAGGTTCTCGCGCAGCGCCGGCGGCGGCGTGCGCTGCTCGACCGAGACCGGCAGCAGGTCGACCGCCGGCGCGAGCCAGCGCAGCCGCTCGCGACAGCGCTCGCAGCCGTCCAGGTGGTCCTCGATCGCGCCCGCCTCGCGCTCGTCGAGCGCCCCGAGCGCGTAGGCGGCGAGGTCGTCGCGCAGCGCGGCGCAGTCGCTCATGGCAACACCTCCGAGGGACCCTCGATCCCCATGCCCTCCGCGAGCGTGACGCGGATCTTCTCCAAGCCCAACCTCATCCGTCCCTTGACCGTACCGAGCGGCATCCCCAGCATCGAGGCGATCTCGGCATGCGTGAAGCCGCCGAAGTAGGCGAGCCCGATCACCTCGCCCTGCTCCTCGGGCAGCTCGCGCAGGGCGCCGCGCACCTTGCGTGAGGTCTCCCGGCGAATCGCCTCCGAGTCGGTGAGCTCCGCCGCGGTCTGCGACTCGAGCACCGCGTCGTCGTCGAGGTCGAGCTTGGGCGCCGAGCCCGAGGAGCGCCGCAGCGAGTCGATCGCCCGGTTGCGGACGATCCCGAGCGTCCACGAGCGAACGCTGCCGCGGGCAGCGTCGAAGCGGGCGCCGCTGCGCCAGACCGAGATGAAGGCTTCCTGGGTGACGTCCTCGGCGACCGAGGCGTCGCCGACGATCCGGTGGGCGAGCGAGTAGGCGGCCCCGCCGTGGCGGTCGTAGAGGACCGCGAACGCGTCGGCGTCGCGCCGCTCGACCAAAGTCATCAGGTCCTCGTCGGCGAGTCGTTGCAGCGCCTCGGGTGTGAGCCTTTCAGCCACTTGACCCCTGTACGTTCGCAGGCGCGAATCGGATCATCCGTCCGCGAGAGATCCGATAGTGGCACGGTCCGCACCCGTCCCGAGGAGGCTCCCGCGTTGTCCGCATCAAGTCCGGCCCGGCTCTATTGCACGCTGGTCGGCGCGGCGCTGGTGATCGCCGGGATCATCGGCTTCTTCTACAGCTCGGGTTTCGACACGGGGGTCTCCGGGGTTCGCGGCGACACCGACGAGGTGTTCGGGATCCTCGGCGTCAACGGCTGGCACAACCTCGTGCACATCGCGCTCGGCCTGCTCGCGCTCGCGGTCGCCGGCTCGCCCTCCGGGGCGCGGACCTACTGCCTCGCCGTGGGCCTCCTCTACGTGGTGCTGGCGATCTGGGGCTTCGCCGACTCCGACGGAATCCTGCTCGGCGCGGTGCCCGTCAACGACGGCGACAACTTCCTGCACCTGATCCTCGGCCTGGTCGGCCTCGGTGCCGGCGCGGCGACTCCTACGGTCGCGAAGCCGACCCGCTCGCGGCGGGCACGAAAGCAAGACGCGGAGGCGAAAGCCTGACGCTCAGCGGCGCTTCGGTACTTGCATTGGCGCCGCCGGGGAGGCTGACGCCACTCGAGACTCTAGGGGAGGTCGCGCAGGCGGCGCTCGACCGTGGCCCGGATGCCGTTCGGGCGCCGGCGCCGGCGGGCCTCGACGACGACCAGCGCCGCCGCTGCGGCGCCGCCGACCGCGACCGCGGCGACCGGGCGCAGCCAGTTGCGCGGGTCGCGCAGCGCCTCGAGCTCGCCCTCGGATAGGTCGTCCGCCCAGCTCGAGAGCTCGGCCGCGGCCTGCGCGGCGATCGACGAGAGCGCCGACTCGAGCCGGTTGGCGAGCGTCTCGGGCGGCTCCACCGGACGCAGCGCGTCGGCGAGCAGGCGCTCGAGCCGCAGCTCCCGGCCTGCTCACTCATCGGCCATCAGCTCCTCGAGCTGCTTGATCGCGCGATGGATGAGCACCTTGGTCGCGCCGTCGGAGCGGCCCAGCGCCCGGGCGATCTCGCGGTTGTCCATGCCGAGCGCGAAGCGCATGATCAGCGCCTCGCGGCGGTCGTCGGGAAGCTCGTCCAGCCGCGCGATCACCTCGCGCAGCTCCTCGCGGCCCTCGACCACGCGCTCGGTCTCGTGCGGATGCGCGGGCGGCTCGACCGCGTCGATGTTCGCCTCCGGGCGCCGTGCTCGGTCGCGGTAGTAGTTCGAGGCGAGGTTGTGGGCGATCCTGATCAGCCACGGGCGCAACGGCCGCCCCTTCGACTCGCGCCGGGCCCGCTCGAAGTGGCGATAGGCCTGCAGGAAGGCCTGTTCGGTCAGGTCCTCGGCGTCGTGGTGGTTGCCCACCTTGTAGTACGCGTATGAATAGACATCGCGCAGATGGGTGCGGTAGAGCTCCGAGAACGCCCGGTCGAGCTCGGCCTTGGACGGTGCAGCGATTGCCGTTCGGCGCTCGCCGCTCGACCCGGACTCGTCGCCCGTCTCGACTTCCTCGCTCTCCGCGCTCACCGCGCAAGCCTACGTCGTTCACCTCAGGCCGCCTTTCGCTCGCGCTCCGCACGGCGCAGCCCGGCGACCCACTCGCCGGCGTCGATCTCGCCCTCGATCAGGCTCGCGAGCCCCTCGAGGCTGGGCGCGTCGACCCCGGCCGCGGCGACCGTCGCGGCGATCAACGGCACCGACTCGAGCGCCTCCGAGGCCTGTCCGATCCGCCCGGGGATCTTCTCCGCGGGGACGCCGGCGCCGAGCAGCTCGCCGGCCTGGCGGTTGCGGCTCTTCGGCGCCAGCATGGTCGCGGTCAGGTCGCCGACCCCGGCGAGCCCGGTGAACGTCTCGAGATGGCCGCCGCGCGCGAGCGCGAACTCGACGCACTCGCGCCAGACGCCGGCGGCAGCGATCCCGGCCGCGTTGAGGCCGAATCGTTCGGCGGCCGCGGCGGCGAGCGCGGCTGCGTTCTTCGACGCCCCGGCGACCTCGACCCCGGTGACGTCGTCGGTGCGCTCGCAGACCAGGCCGGCGCGGTCGAAGACCTCGCCGAGCATCGCCCGCAGGTCCGGGTCGGCACTGCCGAGCACCAGGGCGGCCATCCCGGCGGTCGCCTCGCGAGCGTGCGCGGGGCCGCCGAGGCAGGCGAGCGCGCGGGCGCGGACGCGCTCCGACACGTACTCGTTGGGCAGCGCGCCCATCGGCTGGACGAAGCCCTTGGAGAGGAGCAGCACCGAGGCGCGCGAGCCGATCCGGTCGGCGAGCGAGCCGACCACGTTGGGCAGCGACGACGACGGCACCGCGAGGCAGATCAGGTCACAGCCGGCGAGCTCGATCTCGCTCGCACGCTTCACCCCCAGCCCGTCGGGCAGCTCGACTCCAGGCAGGTACTCGGCGTTCTCGCGGTCGCGGGCGATCTTTTCCGCCTTCTCCTCGGTCCGGGTGCCGAGCTCGACCTCGAGCCCGCCGCGGGCGAGCAGAACCGCGACCGCGGTACCCCAGCTGCCGGCGCCGATCACGGCCGCCTTGCGCAGCGGCGGCAGGCCGCCCAGCCACTCCCACTGCAGCTCGATGTTCGGCCAGATCCGCTCGGTGACGGTCGCCGCGAGCGCCGGCGAGGGGCGCTCGGTGCGCGGGAAGGTCAGTGGCTTTCCGGCCCGCAGGCGGACCTTGCGCGGACGGATCCGCCAGCCGCGGCGAACCTGCTCGGAACCCTGGACGGCGACCGGGAGGACCGCGGCGCCCGTCTCGAGCGCGAGCCGGCCGACCCCGCGCTTGGGGCGCCCGAGCGAGCCGGTGCGGATCCGGGTGCCCTCGGGGAAGATGACGACGGTGCCACCGCGGTCGACGATCAGCCCGGCGGTCTCCATCGCGGTTTCGTCGGCCTGACCGCGGCGGATCGGGAAGGCGCCGAGCCGCGAGAGCACCCATCCCTGCCAGCGCTTCTCGAATAGCTCGACCTTCGCGACGAACTGCAGCCGGCGCCGCCACGGCAGCAGAGCGCCGATCACGAACGGGTCGAGGAAGCTGCGGTGGTTGGCGGCGACGATCAGCCCACCCTTGAAGCGGGCGTGCTCGCGGCCGGAGCGCTGGAGGCGCAACCAGACCAGGAACGCGGGCATCAGGATCGCTCTGACGATGTAGTAGAGAACCCGGCTGGTGCCCTTCTCTCGGGCGAAGCGGTGGTAGGCGTCGAAGCGCTCCTGGCTGATCACGGCGTCGTTGCGCGGCGGCGCCGAGCGCCGGGGGGCCTCTTCCATGCGTGTGCCTACACGCGCGACGCGGCGGCGTTACGGCCGCAACGTCGCAGTCATCACTCGTTCGGGCTCTTGGCCACGGTCGGGTCCGGGGTCAGACCGCGTCGGTCCAGTGTGCTCGCGCTCGGCGCGGCGAAGAACCGGATCACCTCACGCGACTACCAGGCCGACTCGATCAGCTCGCGCAGCTCGCGCGCCCCGGGGACGTCGGGGGTCAGCTGCAGCTCCGGGCGCGCCAGGATCGCCTTGATCGCCGGCTCGATTCCGTCGCGGTCGGCGCCGAGTTCGGAAAGGCGTCGCGGCCCGCCGCCCAGCTCGGTCACGCGAGCGACCAGGTCGGCGCGCCTGACCCCGAGCGCCCGGGCGAGCGCCGTCATCTGCGGGCCGGCGCGCGACTCGAGCATCGCGAGCGTGCGCGGGAGCATCGTCGCGTTGGTCTCCGCGTGCGGGATGCGCAGCTCGCGGACCAGCGTCTGGCAGACGACGTGGTGGAGGCCGAACAGCGCCGAGTCGAGCGCGTAGGCGCAGAGGATCGAGCCGAGGGCGAGCGGCTCGGGTTCGCGATCGGCGCGGGGGGTGTCGAGCGCGTGGGCGAGCAGCTTCGCCCCCCGCAGCGCCGCCATCTCCGAGACCGGGTTCGCGAGCGACGTGTAGAGCGAGTCGGCACCGTGTGCGAGTGCGTTCATGGCGCTGGCGCGGAGCCGATCCTCGGCGAGCCCGACCATCAGCGGCGGGTCGGCGAGCACGACCTGCGGGCGAACGAGTCCGCCGATCGCGTCGTGGCCCTCGGGGAGGCGGTGGATCCGCGTCATCTCGGCGCCCGAGAGCGTCGTCGGCAACGCCGCAACCCGGCTGCCCTTGACCGCGGCGATCGCCTTCGCCACGTCGATCACCCGACCGCCGCCGAGCGCGACCAGATCGCGGTCGCCGACGTCGTCGAAAATGCGCGCTGCGACCTCGTTCACCGGCCCCGGCGGGACGTGGTGAAAGCAGCTCGAGCCCTCCGCGAGGTCGACCGGAGCTGCGCCCATCGCCCGCTCGGTCGTCAGCAACTCGTAAGGGTCGAATCCGTGACCGGCGAGGATCTCGACGGAGTCGGCGACCACCCCGGCGCGGAAGTGGATCGTCCGCTCGCCGTCGCGCCAGGTGAAGTCCCTCTCACTCACAAGCCCGGAGTGGGGATCGAACCCACGACCTCGTGATTACAAATCACGTGCTCTGCCAGCTGAGCTATCCGGGCACGACACTCCGCCAATCTACGCCGTGGCGCCTCACCGCGCCGACGGGTTGAAACCGTTGCCCTGTCTGGCGAAATCAACCCGTCGGCGCGTTGCGGGCCCCAAGAATGGGTTCGCCGCGGCGCTTGCGCGCCGCGGCGAACCGAGAGGACGCGTGGGGGCCTCGCCGGCTCTAAACGAGGACCTCGCGCCCCGAGATGTGGGCGGCGACCTTGCGCTTGACGCGCTGCAGGGCGTTGTCGACCGTCTTCGTGTCGCACTCGAGCCGCTCGCCGATCTGCTCGTACGAGTAACCGTCGAGATACAGCGACAGGACCCGGCTCTCGAGCTCGGAGAGGACGCTCGCGAGACAGGACACCAGCGCCTGCAGTTCCTCGGTCGCGATCGCCCGCTGGGCCGGCTCCTCCGAGATCGGGCCCGGGAGGATGTCCTCGAGCGTGGTCTCGGCATCGCCGGCGGCCGGCGACTGCGCGAACGAGACGTACTGGTTCAGCGGCGCGTGCTTGTTGCGGCTCGCGGTCTTGACCGCGGTGATGATCTGGCGCGTGATGCAGAGCTCCGCGAAGTTGCGGAAGCTCGACTCGCGATCGGTGCGGAAGTCGCGGATCGCCTTGTAGAGGCCGACGAGCCCCTCCTGGATCAGGTCATCCGAATCACCACCGAGCAGGAAGTACGACGACGCCTTCAGGCGGACGAATCCGCGATAACGCTTGACGATCCTCTCGTAAGCGTCGGGACTGCCCTTCTTGGCCAGCGCGACGAGGTATGTATCCTCAAGCTCTGGTTGAGAGTCAGATCGACGAGCGCCATGGGCGCTCGCCATCGCTGTCGATGCTTGGGTAGGTACGGCCACGTGTCCTCCATCTCGGTTGGAACCCGTGACGCCCGTACCTCCCAGGATTGGGCGTCCTCTCCTCCGGGTGCGCCGCCGGCCGATTGCTCGACCTTTAGTTCACCCTTATGTGCGGAGCAGTGTATGCCGGTTGACATAGTTCTGTCAACCTGCGGCGCTTTTTCGCAAGATGCGTTGCATCCCGCGAGGTCCGTCCAGGACGGTTGCTAGGCCCGCCGCTGACGAATCGCCTCGAACAGCAGCGCGGCGGCCGCGGCCGAGACGTTCAGCGATCCGACCCTCCCCCGCACCGGGATCGCGATCAGCCCATCGCAGCGCTCGGCGACCAGCCGGCGCAGGCCACTGCCCTCGCTGCCGAGCACCAGGACGACCTTGCCGGTCAGGTCGGTGGCCGTGTAGGCGGTCGGGGCGTCGGCGGCGGCGCCGTAGACCCAGGCGCCCTCGTCCTTGGCCCGCGCGAGGTACTCGGCCAGATTCGAGACCCGGGCGATCGGCAGGTGCTCGACCGCCCCGGCCGAGGCCTTCGCGACCGCCGCGGTCACTGAGGCCGAGCGCCGTCCCGGGATCACCAGGCCGTCCGCCCCGGCCGCCTCGGCCGAGCGCGCCACCGCACCGAGGTTGTGCGGGTCCTGGACCTGGTCGAGCGCGACGATCAGCGCCGCGGGCCGATCGAGCATCCCGAGCGCATCCGCATACGGGTACGGGTCGACCTCGGCGACGAGGCCCTGGTGGTCGGGCGAGCCCGCGAGCCGCTGCAGCTCGGCCGCGTCGGTGTCGTCGGCGGTCCAGACGCGGTGCACGCGCCGGCGCCCGCGGCGGGCCTCGGCCACCGCGCGCCGCCCGTAGACGATCTCGAGCCGGTCGCCGATCGCTACGCCCTTCGCAGTTGCGCGCCCTCAGGCGTGTCGCGGACCTCCCAGCCGAGGGCCGCCAGCCGATCGCGGATCTCGTCGGCGCGCGCGAAGTCGCGCTCGGCACGGGCGCGCTCGCGTTCGCCGAGCAGCGCCTCGGCCTCCGGGTCGCGCTCGGCGTGCCCCCCGAGCAGCGCCTCGAGCCCGAGCAGCGACAGCATCTCGGCGAGCGCCTCGCGGGCGCCGGGGAGCGGGCGCCGGTTCGCCTCGGCGACGAGCTCGAAGGCCGCGGCCCACGCCCGCGGCGTGTTGAAGTCGTCGGCGAGCGCCTCGAGGAACGCCTCCCGCCGCTCGAGCGCGAATCCGTCGGGCTCGCCGTCGACCGGCGGCTCGGCGAGGAAGTTGCGCAGCCGCTCGACCCGGGCAGCCGCCTGCTCGAGCGCCGCCTCGGAGAACTCGAGCGGCTGGCGGTAGTGACCGGAGGTCAGAAAGGCGACCACCGCGTGCGGGCCGAAGCGATCGATCGCCTCGGAGAGCTGGAAGATATTGCCGACCGACTTCGACATCTTCTCGGCGTCGGTGCGGACCATCCCGTTGTGCATCCAGATCCGCGCCAGCGGCAGCCCGCGGGCGGCCTCGGTCTGCGCGATCTCGTTCTCGTGATGCGGGAAGACGAGGTCCGAGCCACCGCTGTGGATCTCGAAGTCGGCGCCGAGCAACTTCTCGGCCATCGCGGAGCACTCGATGTGCCAGCCGGGCCGGCCATCGCCCCACGGGGAGGGCCAGAACTCGTCCTCCTCCTCCTTGCGCGCCTTCCAGAGCGCGAAGTCGAGCGGGCTCTCCTTGAGCTGCGCGGACCCGGCCTCCTCGCCCTGGTCCATGTCGTCCGGATCGCGGTTGGAGAGCTTGCCGTAGCCGTCGAAGCTGCGAACGCGGAAGTAGACGTCGCCGCCCGACTCGTAGGCGTGCCCGCCGGCGATCAGGGTCTCGATCAGCTCGACGATCTCGGCGATCGTCGCGGTCGCCAGCGGCTCGGCGTCCGGACGGCCGATCCCGAGCCGGTCGGTGTCCTCCGTGTACGCGGCGATCATCCGCCGCGCGTGCTCAGCCGAGGGCATACCGGCTGCGCGAGCGGCGTCGTAGATCTTGTCGTTGACGTCGGTGAGGTTGATCACGACGGTCGGCTCGTAGCCCTCGTGGGCGAGAAAGCGCGCCAGGAGCAGCGGGATCACGTACGGCCGGGCGTTGCCGACGTGGATTCGCGAGTAGACCGTCGGCCCGCAGGCGTAGATCCCGACCTTCGGCGGCTCGCGCGGCTCGAGCGTCGTCAGCTCGCCGCTGAGCGTGTCTCTGATCCTCACCTCCCGCATCGCTGCGATGCTAGTTGGAAGCTGGGATCGCGGCCAGGCTTCGCGCCCTGGTCGCGGGCAGCGCAGCGGCCGCGTACGCGCTTCCTTGCGGCCGCTCGGTGTTTCTGCGCGAATCGCGCCCGCGCGATTCGCGCTCGCCTGACCCGACTGAGCGCGAAACCGGCGCTATTTCCGGTTTCCGGCCGGTCGACGCGGCGGATCCGCCGATCCCGCTCGGTAACTTCCCCCGCCTGATGGCTAGGACGGCCGCGAGGCAGGGGACGGCTTCGCTCAACGATCAGCGTGCGGCCCGGGCGGTGAACGCCTTCACCGAGCTCCCGGCGCGCTATCTCGGGGCCCCGCCGGGCTTCGATACGACGTTCCAGATCCGCCTCGGCGACGTCGGGCGCACCTGGGAGGTGCGCACGCGCGGCGAGCTGTGCGAGGTCAGCCCCTCCCCCGCCCGCGAGCCCGACGTCGTGATCGGCACCGACGCCTCGACCTGGCTGGCCCTGCGCGAGGGCAGGCTCTCCGGGCTCGACGCGTTCTCTCAGCGCCGCCTCTACGCCCGTGGCGATCTCGACCGGGCGCTCGGCTTCGAGGGACATGTTCCGCCTTCCCGGCGGCCGCGACCCGCTGCTGCGGATCGCCGACGTCGGCACCAGGGTCGGCTCGATCCGCAGCCTGATCGCCGGCGACGGCCCCGAGGTGGTCATCTGCCTGCACGGGCTCGGCTCGAACAAGGCCTCGTTCTTCGAGACGGTGGCCGCGCTCGCGCCCACCCACACGGTCCACGCCCTCGATCTGCCCGGCTTCGGCGGCTCCGACAAGCCCGCCCGCGGCCGCTACAACGCGGCCTGGTTCGGGACCGCGGTGCGCGACTACCTGGACGCATGCGAGGTCGAGCGCGCCCATCTCATCGGCAACTCGATGGGCGGCCGGATCGCGATCGAGGTCGGGCTCGCCGCGCCCGACCGCGTCGGTTCGCTCAGCCTGCTGACCCCGGCGCTCGCCTTCCGCCGCCGCCAGCTCGCGCCCCTGGTCCGCCTGCTGCGCCCGGAGCTCGCCCTGATCCCCCACCCGCTGACCGAGCGGATAGTCCGCGACCAGTTCTGGGGGCTGTTCGCGCAGCCGGAGCGGCTCGACCCGGCCGCCGCGGACGTGGCCGTCGACGAGTTCTGCCAGCTGTATCGCTCGCGCGCCGCCCGCGTGGCGTTCTTCGCGGCGGCTCGCAACATCTACCTCGACGAGCCGCACGGCGAGGAGGGCTTCTACTCCCGTCTCGCCGCGCTCGAGCCGCCAGCACTGTTCGTCTGGGGCGACTCCGACCGACTGATCCCGCCCGGGTTCTCGCGCCACGTCAGCGCCGCCCTGCCCGACGCGCAGCAGGTGATCCTCGACGACTGCGGGCATGTGCCGCAGGTCGAGCTCCCGGACCGCACCAACCGCCTGATCGCTGAGCGGATCGCCTCGGCCGGCGCGGTCGCCCAGCCGCTGCCGCGGCGCCGCATCGCGCGCGGGCGGCGCCGCGCCGGCTAGACACGGACGAGGCCGCGCCGGGATCGGGCCGGGCGGCGTAAGATCGCCCCGATGAGCGAGGCAACCGGCGCCGACCAGGCGCGCACCAATGGCCACCGCGCCGGGCCCAACGGGGCCGCCCCGGGACGCGCCGCCGGACTGGGCGACGCGGCCCGAGCGGGCGGCGACGGCGCCCGGCGCCTCGCGGGCGGCGTCGTCGGGGCGAGCCGCAGGGCGGCCGGCGGCGCGCTCGGCTACGCGGCCAAGCGCGCCCGGCGGGCGCTGACGGCCGATCTCGACGACCGCGACCCCGACTACATCCGCGAGAACCTGCCGCTGTCCTGGCTGATGGCGACGCTCTGGTACCGGGCGGAGGTCCGCAACATGGGCAACGTGCCCGAGCGCGGGCCGGTGCTGCTGGTCGGCAACCACACCGGTGGCAACATGTCCCCCGAGGTGATCGTCCTGCCGCTCGCCTTCTCGACCTACTTCGGCGTCGAGCGGCCCTTCTACCAGCTCGCCCACAACCTCGTGCTCGCCTCGCCCTTCGGGCCCTTTCTGCGCCGCTACGGAGCGATGGCCGCCTCTCACCGGCACGCCGAGGACGCGCTCGGCGCCGGCGCAGCGGTGCTCGTCTTCCCGGCGGCGACTGGGAGGTCCACCGGCCGAGCTGGGAGGGCAACCGGGTCGACCTCGCCGGTCGCAAGGGCTTCATCAAGCTCGCCCTGAACGCCGACGTCCCGATCGTCCCGGTGGTGACGATCGGCGGCCAGGAGACGGCACTGTTCTTGAGCCGCGGCGCCTGGCTGGCGAAGCTGACCGGGGCCGACCGCTACCTGCGGCTCAAGGTGCTGCCGATCTCGCTGTCGCTGCCCTGGATCCTCAACGTCGGGGACCTGCTCGGCCACCTGCCGCTGCCGGCCAAGATCACGATCGAGGTCGGCCAGCCGATCGACCTGCGCGAGCAGTTCGGGGCCGAGCCCGACGTCGACGAGATCTATGACGTACGTGACCAGGGTGATGCAGGAGACGCTCGACGGCCTCGCCGCCGAGCGCCGCTTCCCGGTCGTCGGCTGATGCGGCTCAACGAGTCGATCGTCGTCTCGGCCTCGCCGAAGCTGATCTGGGACTACATCGCCGAGCCGGCCAACGCCCTGCACTTCATGTCCGGCATCACCCGCTGGGAGGTCGAGGGCGACCAGCGGACGGGACTCGGCGCCCGCTACCGGATGCTGATGCGGGTCGGGTCCGCCGAGATGGGCGGGCTGGTCGAGGTGGTCGAGTTCTCCGAGCCGCTCGACATGGCCTGGTCATCGGTCACCGGGGTCGACCAGCGCGGGCGCTGGCGGCTGCGGCGCGCCGGCGGCGGCCGCACCCGGGTCGAGATGCGCTTCGCCTACGGCGTCGCCGGCGCCGGGATCACCGGGTACATCTCCGAGCGGGTCGCCGCGCCGACGATCCGCACCCACCTGCGGCGCTCGCTGCAGCAGCTGAAGCGCGAGGTAGAGCACGAGCAACTGCGCCGCGACGCCGCCGCGCGAAAGGCGGAGCGCGAGGCGGCCAGCGCCTAGCTGCCCCGCTGGCGGTTGACCGCGGCGAGCAATCAGCTCACGCGAGCTCGCGCTTGAGGACCTTGCCGGTCGCGTTTCGCGGCAGCGAATCGAGGAACTCGACCTCGCGCGGAACCTTGTACCGGGCGAGGTTCTCCTTCACGTGGCCCTTGACCGCGTCTTCGTCGAGCTGCTCGCCGTCGCGGACGACGACGAACGCCTTCAACCGCTGGCCGAACTCGTCGTCGTCGACGCCGATCACCGCGGCCTCCTTGACCGCGTCGTGGTTGGCGAGCAGGTCCTCGACCTCGCGCGGGAAGACGTTCTCGCCGCCTGAGACGATCATCTCGTCGTCGCGGCCGTCGATGAACAGGCGGCCGTCGTCGTCGAAGTGGCCGACGTCGCCGGAGGAGAGCAGCCCCTCGTAGACGTCCTTGCCGCCGCCGCCGGTGTAGCCCTCGAAGGCCATCTCGTTGCCGACGAAGACCCGCCCGGTCTCACCCTCGGGGACCTCGCCCTTGCCTTCCTTGTCGACGATCTTGACCACCGTCCCGCGCGGCGGCCGGCCGGCGGTGCCGGGCGCGGCGCGCAGATCCTCCGGGGTGGCGATCGTCGCCCAGGCGACCTCGGTCGAGCCGTACAGGTTGTAGAGGTTTTCCCCGAAGTGGTCCATCCACTCGGTTGCCAACGGCCCGGGCAACGCCGAGCCGCTCGCCGCGGTCACCCGCAGCGACGGGAGGTCGTACTTGGCCAGCGTCTCCTCGGGCAGCTGGAGGATCCGCTGCATCATCACCGGGACGACGATCAGCGCCGTCGCGCCGCTGTCGGCGACCGCCTTCAGCGTCGCCTCCGGGTCGAACTTGCGCTGCAGCACGTAGGTCGAGCTGAGCGAGAGCCCGAGGACGAAGTGGGCGAATCCCCAGGAGTGAAAGAGCGGCGCGGCAATCACGGTGCGCTCCCCGGCGCGCAGCGGGATGCGCGAGAACATCGCCGCCAACGGGCTGAGCGTGTCGGGCGCAGCGCGCTGGGCGCCCTTCGGCGTCCCGGTCGTCCCCGACGTGAGGATGACGAAGCGGCTCGACTCCTCCGGTGGGCTGAGCCCCGCGTCATCGCTCGACTCGATCAGCTCGTCGGTGGTCTCGTCGGCGGGGGAGTCGTCGTCCGTCCAGGAGATGAACCGCTGCGCCTCCTCCTTCGCCTCGCCGAGCAGGTCCGAGAACTCAGCGTCGTAGATCAGAGCCGCGGGACCCTCGCGCTCCATCACGTCGAGCAGTTGCGGGCCGGAGAAGGCGGTGTTCATGTAGAGGCCGCTGGCCCCGAGCTTGGAGACGGCGAGCGTCGCGTCGACGAAGCCGCGGTGGTTGCGCGCCATGATCGCGATGCCGTCGCCGGGCCCGACTCCGCGCTCGGCCAGCGCCCGAGCGAGCGCGTTCGAGCGCCGGTTGAGCTCGTCGAAGGTGAGCTCGCCGCGCTCGTCGATCAGCCCGACGTCGTCGGGATGCGTGATCGAGGCGCCGATGATCCCAGCCGCGGGCGAGGCGCCCCAGCGGGCGAGCTCGCGAAACACGCGGGCGAGCTTGTCCGGGCGCATCGGCCTGATCACGCCTGCCTCGACCAGCGCCTTCAGGTTGAAGGGAACGTCGGGAAGCGGCCCGAGCGAGCCGAGCTTGACCTTGCGCGCGAGCGAGAGCGGGTTCGCGATCTCCATGCCCGAACCCTATTCCCCCAGGTCGTCCACCAGCGCCACTGCGATGCAGGCGATACCTTCGCCGCGGCCGATGAACCCCATCCGCTCGTTGGTCGACGCCTTCACGCTCACCGGGGCCCCGAGGACCTCGCTCAGATTGCGCTCCATGTCGCCGCGGTGCGCGCCCGAGCTTGGGCGCCTCGCAGATCACGGTCGCGTCGACGTTCGCGATCGAGCCCGAGAGCATTCCGACCACCGTGCGCAGCAGGTCGAGCGAGTCGGCGTCACGCCACGTCTCGTCGTCGGGCGGGAAGTGGGTGCCGAGGTCGCCGAGCCCGCCGGCGCCGAGCACCGCATCGATCACTGCGTGGGTCAGCACGTCGGCGTCGGAGTGGCCCTCGAGCCCGGCCTCGTGCTCGAGCTCGACCCCGCCGAGGATGAGCCGGCGCCCGACGGCGAAGCGGTGGCTGTCGTAGCCGATTCCGACCCTCATCCGAGCTCCTGCATGGTGCGCTCGCGGCGCTCGAAGACGGCGACTTCGGTAACGCCCCAATCGCGCATCGTTTCGACCGCGCGGTCGTATTGGTGGCCGACGTCCTCTGGCATGTGGGCGTCGGAGGAGAGTGCGAAGGCAGCGCCCGCGTCGACGCACATCTCGGCGAACGCGGTCGCCGGGTAGAGCTCATCAACCGGCTTGCGCCAGCCCGCCGTGGAGACCTCGACGGCGACGCCGGTCTCGGCGATCGCCTCGATCGCGGGCTCGTAATGAAAGCGGACGTCGAGCTGTGGCCGCGGGCGATCGTGACCCCAGTACTTGACCAGGTCCGGGTGGGCGAGGATGTCGTAGAGGCCGGTGCGAGCCGTCTCGGCGATCATCTCGAAGTAGCGCCGCCAGAGCCTGTCGGGGTCGCCGTCGCGGCCCCAGACGTCGAAGTCGGGATCGTCGACCGCGCCATCCCCGAGAAAGTGGACCGAGCCGACGACGTAGTCGAACTCGTGCGCGTCGAGCAGCGAGGCGATCCGGTCCTCGCGGCCGGGGACGTAGTCCATCTCGATCCCGAGCTTCAACGGGGTCGTGCGGACGAAGTCGCAGTAGGCGGCGAGATCGTCCACCGCGTTCTGGCGCCAGAACGGATGGTCCCAGATGGTGAGCGCGTCGACGAAGCGGTGGATGTGCTCGGAGACGCCCAGCTCGTCGACTCCGGCCGCGCGGGCAGCGTCCAGATAGCGCTCGACGTTCGCCTCGGTGAAGTATTCGGCCGCCGTCGCGTCGAGCTCGTCGGGGCGCAGGTGCACGTGGTAGTCGGTCAACACAGCAGGGCCCAGGGTAGTTTGTGCCGATGGTCCACATGCGGATCGTCGTCCCGGCCGACCTGGCCGAGAACGTGCTCGACCTCCTCGAGGACACTCCGGCCGTCTGCAACCTGATCTATCTCGAGGGCGCTGCCCGCAAGCCGGCGGGTGACGTGATCCTCTGCGACGTGGCCCGCGAGGACGCGAGCGTGCTGGTCAGCGACCTGCGAGAACTCGACGTCGACACCAAGGGGTCGATCGCGATCGAGCACATCGACTCGGCGATCTCGAAAGCGGCCGAGTCGGCGGAGCGAGCCGCCGCCGGTAGGCCCGGCGATGCGGTCGTCTGGGAGGAGGTCGAGTCACGGACCTCGGAGAACATCGAGCTGAACGCGAACTTCCTCGCGTTCATGGCGCTCGCCTGTCTGATCGCCTCGGTCGGAATCTTCCTCGACTCGCCGATCCTGATCGTCGGGGCGATGATCGTCGGTCCCGAGTTCGGGCCGATCGCGGGCCTCTGCGTCGCGGTCGTACAGCGCCGGCCCGACCTCGCGAAGCGGTCGTTCGCCGCCCTCGCGGTCGGCTTCCCGATCGGGATCACCGCCGCCTGGCTTTTCGCCCTCGCGGTCCACGCCACAGACCTGACCCCGAACGACTTCACCGCCACCGCACATCCGCTGACGGACTTCATCTCGCACCCGGACGCGTTCTCGTTCATCGTCGCCTTCGTCGCCGGGACGGCCGGGGTCTTGTCGCTCACCTCGGCCAAATCGGGCGCGTTGATCGGGGTCCTCGTCTCGGTGACGACCATTCCGGCGGCAGCGAACATCGGCGTGGCCGCCGCCTACGGCGAGTGGAGCGAGTGGCGGGGGGCGATGCTCCAGCTCAGCGTCAACCTCACCGCGATCCTGCTGGCCGGCGTCCTGACCCTGTTCGTACAGCGCACCATCTACGTGCGCCGCCGCCATCGCCACCTCTCCGACAAGGCACGCGAGCGGGCCGGCCTTCCGCTCGGGCGCAGCCGCAGAGCGGGCACCTCCTACGAGTCACCCCCGGCCCCGGAATGAACAGCACGCTCACCGACCTGCTCACGCTGGCCGCGGCCTTCGCCGCCGCCACGGCCGTCGCCGCGGCGCTCGGCGCAGCGAACTTCGGCAGCGCGCTCACCTTCGGCGAGCTCGCGTTCACTGCGACGCTGCTCTGGGTGCTGCTGCGCCGGTAGGGCAGCTCGATGGCGGGTCCGTTGCCCTCGGGCCACGAACTCGCAGCCGGCGCTCAGCGCGCGGCGAGCACCGACGCCGCGAGGCGCAGGTCGGCGGGGGTGGTGACCTTGAAGTTCTCGGTCGCGACCGGCTCGACCACCACCGCGGCACCGAGGCGCTCGAGCAGTTGCGCGTCGTCGGTCGCGGCAGCGACCTCGGCCGGGTCACCGTCGTGCGCGCGGCGCAGGGTCGCGGCGTCGAAGGCCTGCGGCGTCTGCGCCGCCCACAGACCCTCGCGCGGCTCGGTCGCGGTGATCGCGCCGGCGTCCCCGACCCGCTTGAGCGTGTCGGAGACCGGCGCGGCTGCGATCACTCCGGCGACGCCCTCAGCGGCCGCGAGGCGCTCGACCAAGGCGTCGATGAGCGTCGGGGTGACCAGCGGCCGCGCCGCGTCGTGGACGACGACGGCCGGCGCCTGCTCGGGGACCTCGGCGAGCGCCAAGCCGACGGACTCGGCCCGCGTCCGGCCGCCGGTGATCACGATCGGGTGAAAGCCGCCGGCCTCGTCGGGTCGGCCGGCGATCGCGCCGGCGATCCGCTCGACCTCGGCCTCGTGGCCCGGCGGCGCCGCGATCACGACGACGGTGACCGCCTCGGCAGCCCGCATCGCCTCGAGCGACCAAGCGACCAGCGGCTCGCCGGCGAGCTCGACCAGCGCCTTCGGGCCGCCGGCTCCGAGCCGCTCTCCGGAGCCGGCGGCCGCGATGATCGCGGCAGCGTGGTGTGAGCCGCCGCTAGGCGGTCGCGGTGGCGCCGAAGCGCTCCTCCAGCAACCCGTCGATGTACTCCTCGGCTCCGTCCTCATCCTTGTCGAGGGCGTACATGAACTCCGAGGCGAGGATCTTCTTCGCACGGGTGTACATCTGCTTCTCGCCGGTCGAGAGGCCCTTCTCGTGCTCGCGGATGGCGAGGTTGCGGACGACCTCGGCGAGCTCGTAGACGTCGCCGGTCTTGATCTTCTCGCGGTTGTACTTGAACCGGCGGTTCCAGTTCTTCGGCATCTCCGACACCTCGCCGGTGAGCACGTCGATCACGCGCCGGACCGCGTCCTCGTCGATCACCCGCCGCAAGCCCGCCCGGTGGGCGTTCTCGCACGGGACCATCACGGTCATGTCGTTGTGCAGGATCTTGATCGTCAGGTAGTCCTTCGACTCGCCCATCATGTCGCGCGACTCGCGCTTGAGGACAACGCCCGCTCCGTGATGCGGGTAAACGACGTTGTCTCCGACCTGGAACTCGCATTCCTGCGGCCCAATGTCCTCGAGGTCCTCGAGGCCTGCCTCCTCCACTGCTGTCTCTGTGATGTGCGCCTCCTCAAATCGAGACGGCCGCTCGCGCGGCCGTCTGTTTCATCTGTAACGGTCGACGATGTCGACCTCCTGAAGCCTGCGAATCCCCTCGCGAATCTCCTTCGCGCGGGTGTCCCCCACCCCCTCGATCGCCTCCAGCTCCGCCTCCGACGCGGCCAGCAGCGACTCCAAGTCGCCGAAATGGTTGACCACCTTCTGCGCCACCAGCCGCGGCAGCCGCGGCACTCCGAGCAAGGCGCGATAGCCGCGCGGGGTGACGTTGAAGTCGAGCGTGTTCGTCTTGCGGTCGTAGCCGACGAGCTCGGCGAGGCGTCCGAAGTCGAGCAGTTCAGTGTGGTCGAGCTCGGCGAGCTCCGAGAGGACCAGCTCGATCGCGGGCTCGGAGTCGTTCACCGTGTAGTCGCGGACCAGCGCCGCACGCTCGGCCATCACGCCGACGACCAGGTCCTCGAGCTGCATCTCGATCAAGCGTCCCTCGGAGCCGAGCTCGATGATGTAGCGCTCGACCTCGGTGGCCATCCGGGTGACGAGCTCGGCGCGCTGCAGCATCAAGAGCACGTCGTGCAGGACGACCCCGCCGACGAACTCGAGCGCGGTCAGCCGGCCGGCGATCTGATCGAGCCGGGCGCGGTACTTCTCGAGCGTCGCCAGCCCCTGGTTCGCCTTCGAGAGCACGGTCGGGATGTCCTCGAGGATGTACTTCATCCCCTCGACGTAGAGCGAGACCACGTCGCGGCGCTGCGAGATCGCGATCACCAGCGCCTTCGTCTGCTTCGAGACGCGCTCCGCCGTGCGGTGGCGGGTGCCCGTCTCCATCGAGAGGATCGTCGGGTCGGGCATCAGCTGCACGTTCGCCCAGAGGATCTTCTCGGCCGATGGCGGCAGCACGATCGCCCCGTCCATTTTCGCGACTTGGTAGAGGAGCCCCGGCGTGTAGTCGACGTCGAGGCGCAGGCCGCCCGAGAACAGGTACGAGACCTCGTCGGCCTCGGCGACGACGATCAGCCCGCCGGTGCGCGCGTGGATGATGTTGTCGATCCCCTCGCGCAGCGGAGTGCCCGGAGAAACCATGTCCAGCGCCCGCAAGAGCCGGGGGTCCTGCCT
The DNA here is from genome assembly GCA_963828755.1 of uncultured Solirubrobacterales bacterium. Lineage (GTDB taxonomy): Bacteria > Actinomycetota > Thermoleophilia > Solirubrobacterales > 70-9 > WHSW01. The sequence continues at coordinate 136,924 of CAWHFY010000017.1, forward strand.
AGCCTCCAGCTCGTTCAGCTCATCCCCTGGGTGCTGCACCTGTCCATGATGGCAAAAGGCCTGCTCGTCACGCCTCCACCCCAATTCCGTGTGGAGAGCTAGGAATGGCGCTTGTCAAGTCGGCGCTACGCGGCTCGTCGTTCGCGGCTCGTCGTTCGCCGCTCGAGCGCGGCGCGGATCGCCTCGCGCAGGGTCGAAACCGCGCGCACGCCGGGCGACGTCTCGGGGGCGCTCGGAGCGAGCACCGGACGCAGCCCGAACTTCACGGCCTCGGCAGCGCGGCGGTCGGCGTGGCCGACCGGGCGCAGCTCGCCGGTCAGCCCGACCTCGCCGAAGCAGGCGAGCGGACGGCCGTCGGCGTCGGCGAGCGCCTCGCCCCGCTGCGCGGACACCAGAGCCAGCGCGACCGCGAGGTCGGCGCCGGGCTCGTCGATCCGAACCCCGCCGGCGACGTTGACGAAGACGTCGGCGCCGGCGAGCGACGGCCCGCCGTGGCGAGCGAGCACGGCGATCACCATCGCGAGCCGGTTGCGGTCGATCCCGTTCGCCACCCGGCGCGGCGGGACGATCTCCGTGGGCGCGACCAGCGCCTGCACCTCGACGAGCAGCGGGCGGGTGCCCTCCATCGAGCTCAGGACCACCGACCCCGGCGCGGCGCTCGCCTCGGCGACAAACCGCGCCGAAGGGTCGACGACCTCGACGAGGCCGCCGGAGCGCATCTCGAACACGCCGACCTCGCTGGTCGCGCCGAAGCGGTTCTTGAGCGCCCGCAGCGTTCGGAAGCTGCGCTCGCGCTCGCCCTCGAAGAAGAGCACGCAGTCGACCAGGTGCTCGAGCACCCGCGGGCCGGCGACCGCCCCCTCCTTGGTCACGTGGCCGACCAGGATCACCGAGCAGTCGATCCGCTTCGCCACCTCCATCACGCGGCTGGATGCCTCCTTGACCTGTCCGACCGAGCCCGGGGACCCGGTCATTCCCTCGGCGTGGAGCGTCTGGATCGAGTCGATCACGCAGGCCTGGGGCCGCTCGGCCTCGAGCGTCGCGATCACCGCCTCGAGGGAGGTCTCGGCGAGCGCCGGCACGGCGAGCGCCGCCGGACCGAGCCGCTCGGCGCGCAGCTTCACCTGCGCGGTCGACTCCTCGCCGGAGATGTAGAGCACCCGGTGACCGGCGGCGCCGAGGTTGCCGAGCGCCATCCCGGTCAGGGTCGACTTGCCGATCCCGGGCGAGCCGCCCAGCAGGACCAGGGAGCCGGGCACCAGGCCGCCGCCGAGGACGCGGTCGAGCTCGTCGATCCCCGTCTTCAGCCGGGCGACCGCGGGGGCCGAGACATCGCGCAGCGCGACAGGGCGGCCGGGCGCCGCACCACCCGCCGAGGCCTTCCGGCCCCGGCCTGACGACCGTGCATCGGGGCGTGGCGCCTCGACGAGGGTGTTCCACTCGCCGCATCCGGCGCAGCGGCCCGACCAGGTCAGCGACTCGTGGCCACAGGCCTGGCAGAAGAAGGAAGTGGACGAACGCGCCATCGGGCCGATCGTACGGATGGGCGCCGACGGCTCAACGCGGCTTCGTGCCGAGAGCGTCACCCAGCGCGCGCCGCTCCCGCACCTCCAGCCGGGGGCCGCTCGAGCGGCTCGATCCGCGCTCGCGCAGGCGGTCGACCTCGGCGGTGCGCGCGCGTTCGCAGCTGGAGCTGCTCGCCTCCTCCCGGCCTCAGGTTCCGGCTCGTGCCGCCCGACCGTCCGGCTCAGGAGGGCGCGGCGGCAAGCGCGGCGTCGCCGTCCCGGCCCGCGGCGGTCGCGGTGCCCGACAGTGGTTTCGATGCGGGCGGCCCGCTCTGCGATCGCGCCAGGATCGCGATCCCGACCAGGGCTGCACCGAGCGACGCCATCGTCGCGATCGCACCGAGCGTCGTCTCGTGGATCGACTCGTCGAGCAGGGTCACGCCCAGAACGACGCTCGCGATCGGGTCGAAGGCCATGCTGGTGGCGACCGCCGGCGCGAGCGCCCCGGTCGAGAGCGCCATCTGATTGAGCGTCATCGAGACATAGCCGACCGCGACCAGGGCGTAGACCTGCCAGTGCCCGAGGACGCCGAAGAGCTCGTCGCCGACCTGATCGGCGACGACTTTGGTGAGCGCCGCGCTGAGCCCGAACAGGATCCCGGTAGCGGTGCCCAGCAGCGCCGCCTTGCGAGACGGACCCATGCGCATTGCCGTGAGCACGAGCGGAGCCACGACCGCGGCGCTGACCGCCCCGGCGACCAGCCAGTCGCCCAGCGGCGCGTCGTCGCGTCCGCCGGCCGGATTGGCGATGGTCAGGAACGCGATCAGCGCCAGCGTGACGAGGATCGCGGCGCCGACGTCGGCGCGTCGCACGCGCTGGCCCGTGAACCGGGCGCCGAGCGGAAGAGCGAAGACGACGCTGAAGACCAGCAGCGGCTGCACGATCGCCAGCCGCCCGATGCTGAGCGCGACCGCCTGCGCCACGAATCCCAGGGCATCCGAGGCGATCCCCGCCAGCCACACCGGGCGCCGCGCCATCCGCAGGAGCAGGCCCGAGCTCGAACCCTCCGAGGGCGCGTCGAGGCCCGCCTTCTGCTGCAGGACGCTGCCGAGCGCGAACAGCAGCGCGGCGACCAGGGCGAGGACGATGTCCATGCCCGGACCCTACGGGCGTCGGCGGCGCCTCCACCACGGGTCCGACCGACAATTGCGCCTGTCGGGCGCCGTCACCGGCTGGCCGAAGTTCCGGCGAGCGCCGCCGTGAAGCTCCGGGCGGCCGCCGCGCCATGTCGCCTGCGCTGAGCGGGCCGCCTACAGCGGGCGGCAGTGCTTGAAGTCGAAGTTGCGAACCGGGCGCTTCGCGCGCTGCTCGAGCTTCGCGGCCTCCGCGCTCAGCCGTCTCGACCGCTCGAAATGCTTGCGGCGCAGCGCCTTCGCGGAGCGGACGCCGGTCGCGGTCGCCTGACGCTCGCGGCGCAGCCATCTCGCGATCCGCTTGTGGTCGGCGCCGGGGCGCGGCAGGCGGGCGACCCGGTCATAGCCGTCGCGCAGCTCGCGGTAGGCGCGCACGAACTCGCGCCCTGCCGCCTGGATCCGCGGGTGCTTCTTGGTCAGCAGCCGGACGCCGTGGTCGACGCGCCGCTTGGCGTCGTTGCGGCTCGGCTGGCAGATGTTGTCCGCGCGCTTGACGAACTTCGCCCGCCCGATCGAGCTCGCCTCCGTCGCCGCAGCGCTGAGCGCGAGCGCCGCGATCAACGCGACGCACGCCGTCAAGATCCCGACCCGCCTCAACCCCCCGCGCCCCGCGCCCGCGTCAGCCCTGATCGGCTGCCTCGGCCTCGGGGGCGGCATCGTCGTCGGCCGGCGCGTCGGAGTCGGCCTTCTTGGCGCCGACGCCGACCGGCTCCTTGGCCTCGTCGTCCTTCTTCTTGCGCGGCTTGCGCGGCTTCACCATCTTGAGACTGAGCGGATGCTCGTCGTCGTCGGCTGACGCCCTCGATCGCATCGACGAGCACGGTCGTGCCCGAGATGATCGAGTCCGGCCCCTGGCGCAGGACCTCGTCGGCGAGCGGATCCTCGATGTAACGCTGGATCGCTCGGCGCAGCGGCCTCGCTCCCATCGCGGGATCCCAGCCGCGCTCGGCGATCACGTCCTTGGCCGCCTCGGTGAGCTCGAGCTGGAGCTCGTGCTCGGCGACCTGGGCGCGGACGCGCGTGATCAACAGGTCGATGATCAGGCGGACCTCCTCGCGCGAGAGCTTGTGGAAGACGATGACCTCGTCGATCCGGTTCAGGAACTCCGGGCGGAAGACCTTCTTCAGCTCGCCCATGATCCGATCCTTCATGTCCTTGTAGGACGCGCCGGTCTCGTCGTCGGAGATCGCGAAGCCGAAGGAGACGTTGCGAGCGATGTCCTTGGCGCCGATGTTCGAGGTCATGATCACGATCGTGTTGCGGAAGTCGACCGTGCGCCCCTGGGCGTCCGTGAGCCGCCCGTCCTCGAGGATCTGCAGGAGGATGTTGAAGACGTCCGGGTGGGCCTTCTCGATCTCGTCGAGCAGCAGCACCGAGTAGGGCTTGCGGCGGACCGCCTCGGTCAGCTGGCCGCCCTCGTCGTAGCCGACGTAGCCGGGCGGTGACCCGACCAGGCGCGAGACCGCGTGCTTCTCCATGTACTCGGACATGTCGATCCGGATCATCGCGTCCTCGTCGCCGAACAAGAACTCGGCGAGGGTGCGGCCGAGCTCGGTCTTACCGACGCCCGACGGGCCGAGGAAGATGAACGAGCCGGCGGGGCGCTTCGGGTCCTTGATCCCCGCGCGCGAACGGCGGATCGCCTTCGAGACGGCCTCGATCGCGACCTCTTGGCCGATCACGCGCTTGTGGAGCTCCTCCTCCATCCGGATGAGCTTCTTGGTCTCGGCCTCGGTCAGCTTGAAGACGGGGATCCCGGTCCACATCGAGACGATGTCGGCGATCTCCTCCTCGCCGACCGCGGGACGCTCGCCGGCCTCGCCGGACTCCCACTGGTCCTCGAGCTCGCGCTTCTTGTTCGTCATCTGACGCTCGGTGTCGCGCAGGTTGGCGGCCTTCTCGAACTCCTGGGCCTCGATCGCGGCCTCCTTGGCGCGCCGGGTCTCCTCGATCTCCTCTTCGAGATCGCGGTAGACGGGCGGCTGGCTCATCGAGCGAATCCGCATCCGCGACGCGGCCTCGTCGATCAGGTCGATCGCCTTGTCGGGCAGGAAGCGGTCGGAGATGTAGCGGTCGGCCAGCTCGGCCGCCGCCTCGAGCGCGTCGTCGGTGATCTGGACCTTGTGGTGGTCCTCGTAGCGCTCGCGCAGGCCCTCGAGGATCTTCACCGTGTCCGGAATCGACGGCTCGTCGACCTTGATCTGCTGAAAGCGGCGCTCGAGGGCGGAGTCGCGCTCGAGGTACTTGCGGTACTCGTCGAGCGTCGTCGCGCCGATCGTCTGCAGCTCGCCGCGGGCGAGCGCCGGCTTCAGGATCGAAGCGGCATCGATCGCGCCTTCGGCGGCGCCGGCGCCGACCAGATTGTGAAGCTCGTCGATGAAGAGGACGATGTCGCCGCGCTGGGTGATCTCCTTCATCACCTTCTTCAGGCGCTCCTCGAACTCACCGCGGTACTTGGAGCCGGCGACGAGCGCCGCCAGGTCGAGCGTGTAGATCTGCTTGTTCTTGAGCAGCTCGGGAACCTCGCCGCGGGTGATCTGGGAAGCGAGACCCTCGACGATCGCGGTCTTGCCGACCCCGGGCTCACCCAGCAGGACCGGGTTGTTCTTCTGGCGGCGGGAGAGGATCTGCATGATCCGCTCGACCTCCGTCTCGCGCCCGATCACCGGATCGAGCTTGCCCTCGGCGGCGAGCTTGGTCAGGTTGCGGCCGAACTGGTCGAGCAGCTTCGAGGACTTCTTGCCCTCGCTGGAGCCGCCGCCGGAGCCCTGGCGCCGGCCACCGGGGCCGGAGAGCATGCGGATGACCTCGTTGCGGATCTTCTCGGAGTCGGCGTCGAAGTCGAGCAGGATGCGGGCGGCGACGCCCTCGTTCTCGCGCACCAGCCCGAGCAGGATGTGCTCGGTGCCGATGTAGTTGTGGCCGAGCGAGAGCGCCTCGCGCAGCGCGAGCTCGAGCACCTTCTTGGCGCGGGGCGTGAACGGGATCTGGCCGGAGGTGACCTCCTCGCCGGAGCCGACGATGCGGACGACCTGGGCGCGGACGCGCTCGACGGTGATGTCGAGCGACTCGAGCACCCGCGCGGCGAGGCCCTCCTCCTCGCGCAGCAGCCCGAGCAGGATGTGCTCGGTGCCGATGTAGTTGTGCTTCAGCGTCCGAGCCTCTTCTTGGGCAAGGACCACTACCTGCCGCGCTCGCTCTGTGAATCGCTCGAACAAACCCTTCCGCCCTCTGAATCGCTTCCCTTGGTTTTCCTTCGTTCCCTGTGCCTTGTGCCTAAGTTCTAGCCGCGCCGGGGGACGCGACAGCGCCGGGAGTTCCAATCACTTGGTCGGCCTGTCTCTGCCGCGGGATTAGAACCTCCGGTTATCTCGACTACGGCGAGGAGCCAGTATATCGGGGAGGTTTGGGCGGCCGGAGGGCCTCGGCGACCTCGTCGGTCGCAACTAGCGGGCAAATGCCTCCGCCGAGCCGCGCCGCCGCTAGCGCCCGGCGACGGCGACCGCGGTCGCCTGGATCTGGTGCTGGCCGTAGGTGCCTGGGTAGACGGGGCCCGCGGCGGCGACCAGGGCGCCGGGCTTTGGGAGCGGATTCGGGCGCAGGTCGCGAGCGACGTCGATCACCGAGATCCCGGGCGCGGTGATCGCCTGCTCGCTGAGCAGGACGAAGTGGGCGTCGCCGTCGCCGTCGGGGTCGACGCGCTGCTCGTAGAGGATCGTGCCCGAGGCGGCGGCGCAGTTGGAGAGCCCGGGGTCGCAGGCCGGCGGTGCGGCGCCGAGCCCGGTGGCCGCCGCCACGGTCGCCGCGATCGCGGCGACGCCGCTCACCGCATCGCCGGGAACAGCAGGACCTCGCGCAGGCTGGTGGCGCCGGTGAGCAGCATCACGAGGCGGTCGATCCCGAGCCCGACGCCGCCGGTCGGCGGCATCCCGTGCTCGAGCGCCTGCACGTAGGACTCGTCGAACGGCTGGGCCTCGTCGTCGCCGCGGCGCAGCTCCTCGGCCTGCTGCTCGAAGCGGCGGCGCTGCTCGTCGGGGTCGTTGAGCTCGGTGAACGCGTTCGCGATCTCGAACCCGCCGACGTAGGCCTCCCAGCGCTCGACCAAGCCGTCGTCGGTGCGGTGGCGTTTCGCGAAGGGCGACATCTCGACCGGGTAGTCCATGATCAGGGTCGGCTGGATCAGCGTCGGTTCGACCTCCTTCGAGAGCAGCCCGTCGACGAGCTTGCCCCAGCCATCGTCGGGGCTCGCCTCGGAATCCATCGCCGCGGCGAGCGCCTCCCGGGTCGGGTGCTCGAGCACGTCGATCCCGGTCCGCTCGCGGATCGCATCGCGCAGAGTGAGCCGCCGCCACGGCGGCGCCAGCTCGATCTCGACCCCGTCGCGCTCGACCTTGGTCGTCCCGTTGACGCGCTCGGCGACATGGGCGACCAGGTGCTGCAGCCGCTCGGCCGCGTCCTCGTAGTCGGCGTAGGCCTCGTACCACTCGAGCATCGTGAACTCGGGGTTGTGCTTGAACGAGACGCCCTCGTTGCGAAAGTCCTTGCCGACCTCGTAGACGCGGTCGATGCCGCCGACGATCAGGCGCTTGAGATAGAGCTCGGTCGCGATCCGCAGGTAGAGGTCGCGGTCGAGCGCGTTGTGATGAGTCGTGAACGGCCGCGCCAGAGCGCCTCCGTAGAGCGGCTGCAAGACCGGCGTCTCGACCTCGACGAAGCCCTCCGCATCGAGCCACTCGCGGGTCGCCGCGACCGTCTTGCCGCGCTTGCGAAACAGCTCGCGCGACTCCGGGTTTGCGATCAGGTCGAGCTCGCGCTGGCGATAGCGAGTCTCCGTGTCGGCGAGGCCGTGGAACTTGTCGGGTGGCGGGCGCAGGCTCTTGGCGAGCAGCGTCCACCCGGTCGCCTTCAGCGAGAGCTCGCCGCGCCGAGTCTTGAACGCGGTCCCGTCGACGCCGACGATGTCCCCGAGGTCGAGTCCGACGAGTCGGTCGAACTGCTCCTCGCCGAGCACGTCACGACGCGCGTGGACCTGCAGCTTGCCGGTCGCGTCGACCAGGTCGATGAAGGCAGCCTTGCCCTGGCCGCGGCGTGCGGCGATGCGGCCGGCCACCCGGTAGGCGTCCTCGGTCTCCTCGCCGTCTGCGAGATCCTCGTGTGCGGCGCGCACCGTCGCGATCTCGACTCGGCCGTCGTAGTCGTGCGGAAACGGATCGACCCCTGCCGCGCGCAGGCGCTCGAGCTTCGCCCGGCGCTCGGCGAGGACTTGCGGCTCCGAGCGCTCCTCGGCGTCGGCGTTCTCCGGCTCTGCCATCGCGGCGAGCCTAGATCAGAACCATGTTTCGAAGCCCTAAGCGGCTTCGATCTTGGTGATCTTCAGCTTCTTCTTGGGGCCGCGCGGGACGTCCACGCTGACGATCTCGCCGCGCTTGTGCCCGAGCAGCGCCTTACCGATCGGCGACTCGTGCGAGAGCTTGTGCTCGGCCGGGTTGGCCTCGGTCGGGCCGACGATCTGGAACTTGCGCGAGTCGCCGGACTTCTGGTCCTTGACGTGGACGATCACGCCGACCCCGACCTTCTCGAGGTCGATGTGCTTCTCGTCGACGACGTTCGCGCGGCGGAGGCGCTCCTCGAGCTGAGCGATGCGCTGCTCGAGCAGTGCCTGCTCGTTCTTGGCGTCGTCGTACTCGGAGTTCTCGGCGATGTCGCCGAACTCGCGCGCTTCCTTGATGCGCGCCGCGACCTCGCGGCGCTTGGTGGTCGAGAGGAAGTCGATCTCCGACTTCAGCTTCTCCAGCCCCTCTTGGGTGATCAGCGCTTCACGAGCCACGTGCTGTCCTCTTCATTCTCTAGACCGCTTGATAAAGCGGTTTCCCGGCATAGAAATGCCCGAAACCCATCGCGTTTCCCCGCTGGCGGGCCGGGCGGCGGCGCAGGATTATAGCGATGCGACTTCGTCGCCCGAGGGCCCCGCAGGCGCGCCTGCGGACGGCCCCTGCGCGAGCAGCTCGCGGACCCGATCCAGGCTGTCGGTGCGCTGGAACGCATCAGCCTCCCGGCCCTCGTAGCCGAGCCGCTCGACGTACCACGGATAGAACTTGCGCAGGTTGCGCGCGGCGCGGCGCGCACCCCAGTGCTCAGCCGCCCGATCGAGCACCCAGAGAAGCTCGGACTCGATCTCCGCGGCGCCCGGCGACTCGGTCCGCGCGCCGGTCAGCTGCTCGAAGATCCACGGGTTGCCGAGCGAGCCGCGAGCGATCATCACGGCGTCCGCGCCGGACCGTTCGTAGGCGGCGCGGGCGCGCTCGGCGTCGCGCAGGCCGCCGGAGACGATCACCGGGACCACGGTGCCCCCGCGCTCGAGCCGCCCGCGCAGCTCGCCGACGAGCTCGTACTCGGGCCGGCCGCGATGGAACTGCTTCGCCGGGCGCGGGTGCAGGGCGATCGCTGCGACGCCGGCGTCGACCACCAGCCGCTCGGCGAGGTCCACCCCCGAGTGGTCTCCTGGCTCGATTCCGGAGCGCACCTTGACCGTGACCGGGAGCCGGGAGCCCTCGCCGGCGGCCCGCGCGACCGCGACCGCCTGCGCCGGGTCACGGATCAGCGCCGCCCCGGCGCCCGTCTTCAGCACCTTCGGCACCGGGCAGCCCATGTTGAGGTCGATCAGGTCCGGCCCCGCCTGCGCGGCGACGGCCGCCGCCTCGCGCATCACGTCGGGATCGGAGCCGAACAACTGGATCGCCAGCGGGCCCTCGTCGGGGTGCACCCGCAACAGCTCCTCGACCGTGCGCCGGTTGCGGTGCGCGATCGCGAAGCTCGAGACCATCTCCGAGACCGCGAGCCCGGCGCCGTGGCGCTGCGCCTGCAGGCGCACGAACCAGTTGCCGATCCCGGCGAGCGGCGCGAGCACGATCCGGTTGGGCAGCTCGACGGTCGCGATCGTGAAGGGGGATGTAAGGGGAGGTTGGACCGCCGCTCGGCGCTCGGCGCTCGGCGCTCGAGCACCAGGCGAGCGGCGAGCGGCGGACGGCGAGCGGCGATCAGACATTCCGCTCCCAGATCAAGCGCAGCCCCGTGAGCGTGAGCAAATCGTCCACCTCGTCGATGGTCTCGCAGAACGGGACGATCGCGTGGGCGAGGCCGCCGGTCGCGATCAGCGTCGGCTCGCCGCCGAGCTCTGCCTCGATCCGGCGGGCGACCCCATCGATCAGCCCGGCGAAGCCGAAGATCACCCCGGACTGGATCGCCCCGCGCGTCGACTTGCCGATCGCGGTCTCGGGCGCGCCAAGCTCGATCCGCCCGATCCGCGCGCCGCGCTCGGTCAGCGCCGTCAGCGAGATCTCGACCCCGGGCGCGATCGCCCCGCCGAGATACTCGCCCTCCGCCGAGACGGCGTCGAAGTTGATCCCGGTGCCGAAGTCGACCACGACGCAGGTGTCCTGAAAGCGCTCGTAAGCGGCGACCGCGTTGACGAGCCGGTCGGCGCCGACCTCGTATGGGTTGTCGATCCGGATCGGCATCCCGGTCTTCACCCCGGGGCCGACGCTGAGCCAGCGGGCATCGAAGTAGCGCTCGGTCATCGCCTCGTACTGGCCCCCGAGCGGCGGCACGACCGACGACACGCAGATCGCGTCGACCTCGGCGGTCGCGATCCCGCTCAGCGCCAGCAGGCCGGCGACCCGCTCGGCGATCTCGTCGCCGGTGGCGCCGGACACGGTGCGAAAGCGCCAGTGCTCGGCGAGCTCGTCGCCGCGAAAGGCGCCCAGGTGGGTCTGGGTGTTGCCGACGTCGATCGCCAGGAGCATGGGCCGATTATGCGCGACGCCGCCCGAACCGGAAGCGAAACGGAGGATTCGGGCGGATATGTTTCCCGCGTGGAAGCCAAGCTCTACGTCATCCCGGGCTCGCATCCGTCGCGGACCGCCATGATGATGCTCGAGAGCAAGGGGATCGCCTACAAGCGAATCGACCTCATGCCGGTGATCTCGAAGGGCGCCCTGCGTGCCTTCGGCTTTCCGGGCAACACGGTGCCGGCGCTGAAGCTGGACGGAACCAAGGTCCAGGGGTCGCGAGCGATCGCCCGCGAGCTCGACCGGATCCAGCCCGACCCGCCGCTGCTGCCGACCGACCCGGAGCGCCGCGCCGCGGTCGAGGCCGCCGAGGCCTGGGGCGACGAGACGCTGCAGCCGGTCGCGCGCCGAGTGCTCTGGAATGCGCTGCGCCGCGACCGCTCGCCGCTCGCCTCCTACTCGGAGGGCGCGCGGCTCGGGGTTCCCATCGGGCTAGCCGTGAAGACCGGCCAGCCGCTGGTCGCGCTCTCGGCGAAGCTCAACGATGCGACCGACGAGAACGTCCGCGCCGACCTCGCCGCCCTGCCGGGGATGCTGCAGCGGATCGATGACTGGATCGCCGAGGGCGTGCTCGGCGGCGAGGAGCTCAACGCCGCCGACCTCCAGATCGGGACCAGCATCCGCCTGCTGATGACCCTGCAGGACCTCCGCGAGCCGATCGCCGCCCGCCCCGCCGGGGCGCTGGCGCTGCGCGTCGCCCCCGAGTACCCGGGAGACGCCCCGCCGATCCTGCCGCCGGCCTGGCTCGCCCCGCTGCACGCCTAGCCTCGCCCGCCCGGCGGCGAGTTTCATCTCAACCACGCCCACGGTGGTCAGGATGAATCTCGGCGCTCAGCGCACCGGCCCGACCCTCACGACGCGTTCGGCGTCGCCCAGGGCCGCCAGGGCGCCGCTCAGGCTGGTGCCATCGGGCAACGCGAGATCCGGGTCGAGCTCCAGCAGCGGCACCAGTACGAACCGCCTCGTCGCCACCTCGCGGTGCGGGAGCGTCAGCCGCTCGCTGCTCAGCTCGACGCCGTCGATCAGCAGCAGGTCGACGTCGAGCGGGCGCGGCGAGTGGCGCGGGCCGGCGAAGTCGCGCCCGCGATCGGCCTCGATGCGCTTGCAGAGGTCGAGCAGCGCGAGCGGTTCGAGCTCGGTCTCGATCCGCGCCGCGGCGTTGAGGAAGTCCGGCTGGTCGAGGATCTCGCCGACCGGCTCCGTCTCGTAGGCCGACGAGACGGCGAGGACCCGCACCCCGGCCGCGGCGAGGCCGTCGAGCGCGGCGCGCAGGTGGCCGAGGCGATCGCCGACGTTGGAGCCGAGCCCGAGGTAGCCCCGGCTCACGCCTCGTCCCCGGGCTCGCCCTCTCCCTCTTCGAGCTCGGAGACGACCCGCTCGCGCACCACCTCGACCCCGACCTCCTCGATCGCCAGCGGGATCGGCGGCTCCGGCTTCGCGGCGCGCACCCGGACGACGTCGGAGCCGAACCGCTCCATCAGCCGCTCGCCGATCACGCTCGAGAGCCGCTCCAGGGTCCGGTAGCTGCGCTCGGTCGCCGCGAGGGCGACGATGTCAGCGACCTCGGAGTAGTCGATCGTGTCCTCGAGGCGGTCGGTGAGCACCGCGTCGCAATCGGGAACGTCGAAGGAGACGTCGATCACGAGCCGCTGGCCGATCTCCTGCTCGGCGTCGCTGACCCCGTGGTGGGTGTAGATCGAGAGCCCGCGCAGCTCGACCTGCACCGACGACTCTGAACCTTCGCGGTGGGCTTCCATGCGACGCTAACGCTAACGCGCGGCGGGCTCGCCGTCGCGCCGCCACTCGGCCCGACCCAGGATCACGGCCGCCGCGTCGAGCGCCTGGCGCGCCTCGGCGACGTCGTGAACCCGGAAGACCTCGGCCCCGGCGGCGAGCGCGAGCACGTTCGAGGCGATTGTGCCGCCGATGCGGTCGCCGACCTCGCGGCCGGTGATCGAGCCGAGGAAGCGCTTGCGCGAGGTGCCGATCACGATCGGGCGGCCGAGCTCGGCGAGCTCGCCGAGGCGGCCGAGCAGCTCGAGGTTGTGGGCGACCGTCTTGCCGAAGCCGATCCCGGGGTCGACCCAGATCCGGCGCTCGTCGACCCCGGCGGCGACGGCGAACTCGATCCGCTCGGCGAGAAAGGCGCGGACGTCGTCGACGACGTCGTCGTAGCGCGGGTCGTCCTGCATCGTGCGCGGGTCGCCGAGCATGTGCATGAGCACGAGCGTGCACCCCCGCTCCGCGCACAGCCCGACGAGGTCGGGGTCGGCGCGCAGGGCGGTGACGTCGTTGACGATCGCAGCACCGTCGTCGAGCGCCGACTCGGCGACCGCCGCCTTCGAGGTGTCGATGGAAACCTCTGGGCCACCGCCGTCGGCCGCCAGCGCCGCGACCACGGGGCCGACGCGGTCGAGCTCGGCCGCAGCGTCGACCGCGGCAGCGCCCGGCCGGGTGGACTCGCCACCGATGTCGAGCAGGTCGGCTCCCTGGGCGGCCAGCTCGCGGCCATGGGCGATCGCGCGCTCCGGCTCGAGATAGCGACCGCCGTCGGAGAACGAGTCCGGGGTCACGTTGACGATTCCCATCAGGCGCGGGCGATTGCTCACGCCCGGAGTATCGCCCGGACCCGAAAACGACGAGGGGCGGGCCGTGGCCCGCCCCTCGAGGCAACGACCTTTGGCCGTGCGGCTACTGGGTCACGCAGCGGCGACGCGAGGTCGCGTACGTGATGTCACCCGTGAAGTGATCGAGCTTGATCACGACCTGGCGGCTGCAGGCGAAGCCGACGCCCTGTCGCGCCCCGGCGACGACGATCTTGCCGATCGCCTTGTGGCGGCTGACCCGGTGCAGGCCACGGACGAAGTAGTCCGTGCAACCGCTGGTCTGCTGGCACTCCTTCTTGGCCACGAACTTGGCTGCGTTGGTGGCAGTGCGGCGATCGAGGTTGTTGGCCATCGCCAGGCCGGCGACCCCGAGGCACAGAACTGCGGCTACCGCGGCTACGAGCCAAACGCGGAAGCCACGAGTCCCCCCTGCTCGCTTCGTCATCTGAGTCCTTTCGGTACTGAGTGGTGATTGGAACGGCGGCCAATCTACCGCGCCCGGCGGGCGTGAAGCAAGCTTTTCGGGATCTGGAAGCGCGGTCGATCCCGCTCAGGCGGGGTCGTCGGCGCGCATCTCGGCGGAGCCGCCGGCGAATCCGGGCCGCGGCTGCGGCACCGGGCGCGGGCCCTCGCGGCCCGCGGACTTCTCGCGCTCGGGCTCGGGCTCGGCCTCCGGCGGCTCGGGCTGGGAGTCCTCGGCCCCGAAGACCTCTTCCTCGGAGGCGCCCTCGAGCAGCTTCACGAACTGCTGCGCGTCGATCGTCTCGCGCACCAGCAGGAGATTGGAGATCCGATCGAGCTCGGCGCGCTTGTCGACCAGGATGTCCTTGGCGGTCTGATGCGCCTCCTCGACGATCCGCCGAATCTCGTCGTCGATCTCGCGCGCGATCTCGTCGGAGTAGTCCGGCTCGGACGAGAACTCGCGGCCGAGGAACGGCATCGAGCGATCGTGGCCGAAGACGCGGGGGCCGAGGCGCTCGGACATGCCGTATCGCATGACCATCTGCTTCGCCGTCTCGGTCACCTTCTCGAGGTCGTTCGAGGCTCCGGTGGTGATCTCGCCGAAGACGATCTCCTCGGCGGCGCGGCCACCGAGCGTCATCGCCATCGTGTCGCCGAGCTCGGCGCGCGTCGTCAGGAACTTGTCCTCGCCCGGGAGTGAGATCGTGTAGCCGAGCGCCTGGCCACGGCCGATGATCGAGATCTTGTGAACCGGGTCGCAGTTCGGGAGCAGGTGGCCGACGATCGCGTGGCCCATCTCGTGGAACGCGGTCACGAGGCGCTCCTTCTCCGACATCACCCGGGTCTTCTTCTCGGGGCCCGCGATCACGCGCATGATCCCTTCCTCGAGCTCGTCCTGGGAGATCTCGCGCTTGCCCGAGCGCGCGGTCAGCAGCGCCGACTCGTTGATCAGGTTCGCGAGGTCCGCGCCGGTGAAGCCAGGGGTCTGGCCGGCGAGGGCGTCGAGGTCGATCTGCTTCGCGAGCGGCTTGCCGCGGGTGTGGACCTCGAGGATCTTCTTGCGGCCGCGACGGTCGGGGCGGTCGACGACGATCTGGCGGTCGAAGCGACCGGGGCGCAGGAGCGCCGGATCGAGGATGTCGGGCCGGTTGGTGGCCGCGATCAGGATGATGTTGTCGGTCATCGTGAACCCGTCCATCTCGACCAGGAGCTGGTTCAGGGTCTGCTCGCGCTCGTCGTGACCGCCGCCCATGCCGGCGCCGCGATGGCGGCCGACGGCGTCGATCTCGTCCATGAAGATGATGCAGGGGGAGTTCTGCTTCGCCTGCTCGAACAGGTCGCGGACGCGGCTCGCGCCGACGCCGACGAACATCTCGACGAAGTCCGAGCCCGAGATCGAGAAGAACGGCACCCCGGCCTCGCCGGCGACGGCGCGCGCGAGCAGCGTCTTACCGGTGCCGGGCGGCCCGTAGAGCAGTACGCCCTTGGGGATCCGGGCGCCGAGCGACTGGAACTTCTTCGGGTTCTCGAGGAACTCCTTGATCTCGTGCAGCTCCTGCACGGCCTCGTCCGCGCCGGCGACGTCGCGGAAGGTGATCTTCGGCGCGTCGACCGACATTCGCTTGGCGCGCGACTTGCCGAAGCTCATCACCCGTGAGCCGCCGCCCTGCATCTGGTTCATCAGGAACAACCAGAACCCGAAGAACAGGACGAACGGAAGGATGTAGGTGAGGATCGAGAGGAAGCTCGAGCCGCCGGTGCCCTCGACGTTGGTCTCGATCCCCTGGCGGGCGAGCTGGTTGACGACCGGGGCCTGCAGGTCAGGCGGGTAGCCGGTCGAGTACTCGTCGCCGTCCGCCTCGACCACCTTCACGGTCTCGGTCTTCTGCTCGAAGGTGACCGAGTCGATCGAGGTGGGCCGGGTCTCGATCTGATCGCGCAGCTCGTTGAAGGTGGGTGTCTTCTCCGAGGACGGCGGATTGATCAGCTTCTGCGCAAAAAACGCAAGCACGATCACGATCAAGATCGGGAACGCGGCGCTGCGGAAGAACCTTCTCATTGGATCTGCAAAGACTTTCGGCCCCAGCTCGGGCTCAGATCAGCGTACCAGGGGCAAATAGGCGGTTTTTCGAGCCACTCACTGCTGCAACGCAGCGACATAACCGAGGTTGCGGTACCGCTGGCCGTGATCGAGCCCGTAGCCGATCGCAAAGCGGTTCGGGATCTCGAACCCGACGTAGCGGATCGGCAGATCGACCCGCCGGCGCTCGGGCTTGGTCAGCAGGGCGCAGACCTCGAGCGAGCGCGGATCGCGGGCGCGCAGGTTCTTGAGCAGGTAGTGGAGGGTGAGCCCGGAGTCGACGATGTCCTCGACCAGGAGCACATCGCGGTCGGCGATCGAGGCGTCGAGGTCCTTGAGGATGCGCACGACGCCGGAGGAGTCGGTCGCCGAGCCATAGCTCGAGACGGCCATGAAGTCGATCTCGCAGGGAATCTCGAGCTCGCGCATCAGGTCGGCGAGGAAGAGGACCGCGCCCTTGAGGATGCCGATCATCACGAGGTCGCGGCCGGCGTAATCGCGGTTGATCTCCGCCCCGAGCTCGGCCACGCGCCGCTTGAGCTCCTCGGCTTCGACCAGGGTCTCACCGATCGCGGGGTCGTTCACCGGCGAGAGCCTAGACGTCCTTCGCGAGCCCCGCCCACCTGGGCCGCACGAACAGTTCTGGGCACTTAGCGTCGAATAGCCGACGCAATCGCCCCGGATCGCGCCGCGCGGCGTCGCTCGGGCGGTCACGGGGTCGCTCGCGCTCTACGAGAGCTGGCGCGCGCTGAGCACTGCGACCCGGTCGCTCGTCGGGGCGAGGCGGTAGTCGTCCGAGACCGCGACCCCGGCCACCCAGGCGACGTCGCCGGCGACGGTCACCACCGGGAGCGTGTCGCGGATCGTCCGTGGAACCTTGCTGTCGGTGAACAGATCACCGAGCGTCTTCGTCCCGCGCATCCCGAGCGGGCGGATGCGGTCGCCGTGGCGCCAGGTCCGGACCTCGAGCCCGGCGTCGATCGCGCCCGCGTCGAGCGTCGCGAGCTCGGGGCCGGCGGGCTCGACCGGGCCGGGATGGAGCTCGGCGCGGACCTCCCAGCCGCCGAGCCGCGCGAGGCCGGGCAGGCCCAGAGCGACCGCCGCGGGCACCGGGGCGGCCTCGACCACCGCCGCGCGAAAGTTGACGGTGTGCGACTCACAGATCGCCCGCAGGCCGCCACCGAGTTCGACCACCCCACCCTCGGGTCGCGCGGCAAGCCGGACGATGTCTGCCGCGCGCTCGCGCCCCAGCGCGACCTGACGGCCCGCAGCGCGCTCGGCGAGCGCCCGCAGGGCGAGCCGCTGGAGCGCCGGGTCCCAGCCGGCGAGCGCCGCCGCGGGGACCCCGAGGTCACCGGCGCCGACGCCGGCCTCGCCGAGCGCATCGAGCACGACCCGCTCGAGCAGCTGCGCCTCCTCGGCGAGCTCAGCGCGGGTCTCGGCGATGTTCGGCTCGGCGCCCGAGTTGACGTCGCGAAGCACCGGGAGCACCTGAGCGCGGATCCGGTTGCGGGCAAAGGTGGTGTCCTCGTTGGTTTCGTCGTCGGCGAACGGCAAGCCGGCGGCGACCACCAGCTCGCGGATCCGCTCGCGCCCGAGCCCGAGCAGTGGCCGGATCACGCGCCCGTTCCGGGGCGAGAGCCCGAGCAGCGCGCGGGAACCGGGCGATGCCGCGAGCCGGTAGATCGCGGTCTCGGCGACGTCGGTGCGGGTATGGCCGGTGACGATCACCGAGGCGCCGGTGCGCTCGCGCAGCCGGGCCGCGGTCTCGTAGCGGATCGTCCGCGCGGCGCCCTGAAGGTTGCCCTCGGGCAGGCTTTGCGGCCGCTCGACATGGAGGTCGATACGCAGCGCCGCACAGAGGCGCCGGGCGGCGGCCTCGCCGGCGCCAGCGCCCTCACGAAGCCCGTAGTTGACGTGCGAGGCGTGCACGGACTCGGCGCCGAGCACGCGGGCAAGCCCCGCGGCCGCGCAGGCCGAATCAGCGCCGCCCGAGACCATCACCACGGCCTCGATCCCCGGTTCGATCAAACCACTGGCCCGAACCGCCTCGGCGAGCTCGTCCAGGGCGTCCTCCTTGATCACCTTGTGATCGTACGCCGCGCGCATGCGGATTCCTGCTTCGCCGGTGAGCTCGGTCAGAGCTCGTCCGGTTCGCGGGCACGCACCACGAACAACTCGACCGGCTCCGGGAACCCCTTCAGCTCAACCCGGCCGATCGGGTCGAACACCAGGTAGGCCGAATCGCCGATCGCGTCGGCGACCGCTGTCGTCACCATCACCTCGCCCCCGAGCGCCCGGGCGACCACGCGGTGGGTGAGGTTGACTTCGGTGCCGAAGTAGTCGCCGTCGCGGTAGACGGCGCGCCCGAAGTGGATCCCGACCCGAGGTTGCGGTCGCTCCCGGAACAGGGTCAGGAAGCCCACCGCCCACTCGGTCAAGGTCACCGGGTCGGGCGAGACGATCATCACCTCGTCGCCGATCGTCTTCACGACCAGGGCCTCGGCCGGCAGCGTCGCCTCGACCGTCTCGACGAAGCGCTCGACCATGTCGAGCGCCTCCTCATCGCCCTCCTCCTCGGTGTAGCGGGTGAAGCCGGTCAGGTCCACGAAGCAGAACGCCATCGTCACCCGCCCCATCTGCCGCAGCCCGCCGAAGTCGACCTCCATGTGGCCGACGACGTCCTGCTCGATGTAGAAGCCGAGATATCGCTGGTGGATGTACTCCATCAGCGGCGAGGTCAGCGGCAGCAGCTCGCGCGCCAGGCCCTCCATCTCGTCGGCCATCTCGAGCGCATCGACTCCCTGACGGATCAGCGGCTCGTGCACGTAGAGGTGAAAGAGGCGCACCTCGGCCTCGGCGATCTTGCGGATCGACTGCGCGTAGACGCGGACCAGCTGCAGCAGTGCGACGAGCGGGAAGCCCGCCCCGAGCACCGCCGCCATCTGCTCGATCGCCTCGACGTCCTGCTCGTTCAGCGTCCCCTCGAGCGCCGTCGGCGTCCCCAGCAGGCTCATCACCCGCTCGATCAGCTCCTCCTCGAGCCCCGTCCGCGCCGCCGCCTCCGCCCGGGTGACCGCACGATCGTGGTGGGAGGGCAGCAGGTCCTCGACGTAGCCGAAGGCCAGCCGGCCATCGCGGACAGCGCGCCGCAGTTCCTCGAGCGAGTGGCCGCGCTCGCGCATTCGCGCGACCACGCGGGCCTGGGCGGCGGCGGACCTGGTCCAGCGCCCGCGCCGAACCGGGATCACCTTCGCCTCCGCCCATCGCTTCAGGGTCGAGGGCGAGACGCCGGAGATCCGCGAGGCCTCGTTGAGCGAGATCGTTTCCTCGGCCACCGGACGATCCTACGACGGACCCGCGAGCCTCATGTGTGACCGGAAGAAGACGGCGACGGGGTCGAATCGGCCCCGTCGCCAATGCGGGCTTGGCGGCCCGCCTCGCCGGCCGGCGGCGCCTGTGGCGCCTCGCAGACCGCGACGCTCGCGCCCCAGTCGCCGGGGGGCTCGCGCGGCTCGGCCCACTTCTGGCCTGTTGCCATCTTGGTGCGAATCGACACTACGCCGCCCGGAGGCGATCGTCAACCCGATCGCCCGACTCGGAGCGCGGGCGCGGCTAGGCCGCGGCCGCGAGCGCCGGGAAGTCGGCCTCGACCACCCGGCGATACGAGTCCGAGAGCAGCCTCGCGGCGGGCAGGTAGAGCAGCGCGACCCGCGAGTCAGCCTCCAGGCGGACCTCGCGGTGGGCCAGCGCGATCGCGAGGCTCTCGCGGCCGAGCAGGTACCGGTTGGCGACCGCGCAGGTCATCCGCAGGACGAGCTTCGGCGACCAGCCCGGGTCGGCGGCGAACGACCACTCGACGTTGCGGTCGTCGCTCCCGGCGGCGACGTTGAGGACGAGGTCGATGTCGGTGAACTCGAACCGCATCCGCAGCCCGGTTGCCCCGATCAGCGGCCCGACCCGATCGTCCGCGTCGACCGCCTCGAGCGAGCGCTCGAGCGCCTCGCGCAACTCGGCCCGGCGCGCGCCGCCGAGCTCCTCGTGAACGCGTGGAGGGCTGGTCACGGTCGCCATCGTGGCAACCCTATTGCCCGCTCACATTTGGCGCCTCAACGGCGGCGCGGTTCGGCTTCGCTTCGCTCCGCCTCGCATCAGGCGCCTCAACGGCGGCGCGGTTCGGCTTCGCTTCGCTCCGCCTCGATAGGCGCCTCAACGGCGGCGCGGTTCGGCTCGCCTCGACGGCGCCTCAACGGCGGCGCGGTTCGGCTTCGCTTCGCTCCGCCTCACAGGAAAGTCGAACCCCGTTCGACCAGGTTGTCGTAGACCCGCTCCTGGATCGTCTCGCGCACCTGCTCGGCGAGATCGAGGACGACCCGGCGATCGTCGACGGCCTCGGGCCCGAGGTGCGCGACCTCGATCGGCTCGCAGAACTCGATGCGCCAGCGCGACGGCAGCGGCACGAGGCCGAGCAAGCCGAGCCAGGGGAAGGTCGGCGTGATCGGCACGAACGGGGCCCCGACCGCGCGGGCGAGGACTCGGCTCTCACCCAGCTTCGGATAGATCTCCTCCGAGCCCACCACCGCCGCCGGAATGATCGGCGCCCCGGTCCGCAGGGCGATCTCCACGAATCCGCCGCGGCCGAAGCGCTGCAGGTGGTAGCGCTCCGAGAACGGCTTTCCCGTCCCCTTGACGCCCTCGGGGAAGACCATGACGAGCTCTTCCTGGCCGAGCAACCTCGTCGCGTTCTCGGGGCTCGCGGGGACGCCGCCGACTCGGCGCATGAACGCCGACAGATAGGGCAGCTCGAACGCCCAGTCGAGCACCATGAACCGCGGCCAGCGCGGCAGCGGGTGCTCCTTCATCAGCGCCATGGTCATCATCGTCGCGTCGAACGGGAACAGCGAGCCGGCGTGGTTGGCGACGATCAGGCCGCGACCGTGGGCCGGGACATTGCGGACCCCGGTGGCCTGCACCCTCCACCAGGACTCATAGAGGAAGGCGAAGAACGGGTACACCGCCTCGGCGAAGTCCTCGTCGAAGCCCCACTCATCCTCGTGGTACTCGCCGGCGAGCCGGCGGAGCACGGTCTCGATCCCCCCGCGCAGGCGGACCGGCAGGGACGCGGCGGCGCGCTCGGCCGCCGCGAGCGGGTCGAGCCCGTCCTCGACCCCGACCCGGACGCCGCGCAGGAAGTCGGCGATCGCCTCCGGGCCGGCGGTCGGCGAGCCGCTGGCACTCACCGGACCAGCTCCCCGAGCCGCGCGGCGAGGCCACCCGGATGCAGGCCCGGCCCGACCCTGGCCGCCACCGCCTTCTCGGCCAGGTCCGCGATCGTTGCGGCCGCGTCGAAGCGCGGCTCGAAGCCGATCTCGTCGCGCAACCTCGAGTTGTCGACGCCGCGCCCGTAGCGCAGCAGCCTGACCCCGTCGCCGACCAGCGCCCCGGCGCCGAGTCGGGCGCCGAGCCGCGCCATCAGCGGCTCGAACGCCGGCGCCGGAACGGGCAGCGACGGGCGGCGCAACAGCCGCAGCGCGCGGCTCAGCGAGATCGAGCCCGAAGGGGCGACGTTGACGGCGCCGCGCACCGGGTTCGCGACGGCGGCCTCGATCGCCCCGGTCGCGTCTTCGGCGTGGAGCAGCTGCAGCCGCGGGTCGTAGCCCATCTGCACCGGCACCACCGGCAGGCTGAGGTAGCGGACCAGCGGGCTGTCGAGCCCCGGGCCGACCTCGGGCTGGAAGCGCAGCATGCAGCAGGTCAGCCGCGGATGGCGGCGGGCGAAGTTGCGGAAGTACTCCTCGAGCTCGAAGATGTCGCGCTGAAACCGGGTGCGTAGCGGCTGCGCCCCGGCCAGGTCCTCGGTGTAAAACGACGGCACCGCCGCCTCGCTGCCGTAGATCGCCGCCGAGCCGCGCACGATCACCGTCCGCAGCGACTTCGGTGCGCTCGCATGCGGCGAGCAGCTGCAGGGTCCCAATCACGTTGATCTCGTGCAGGGCGCGAGCCGGGCGGCCTGGCTCCGGGTACCAGAGGACGCCGCAGTGGACGACCGTGTCGACGCCGGTCGCCGGCAGCAAGCGCGAGATCACGGCGCTGCGCACGTCGGCCTCGATGAAGTCGGTGCGCTGCAGCTCGACCGGTGGCGGCAGGCTGTCGATCGCGGCGATGTAGTCGACCCCGGGGTCGCGCTCGAGCCGGCGCGCGAGCTCGCCGCCCCAATGGGTCGAGGCGCCGATGATCGCGACCCGGCGACCGCCGCTCATCTAACTCTCAGCTTTAGGCTTAGCCTCGGCCTCGTCCGAGCGCTCGGGCTCGACCACGGGTTCGGCCTCGGCCCCCGGCCCGCCGAGCCGACCCTCGAGCTCGGCCAGGCGACGCTCGAGCAGCTCCAGCCGGCGGCCGACCTCCCCGGTCGCCTCCTGCCCGCGGCGCGCCAGCTCGACCCCGGCCTCCTGCCCGCGGCGGGCGAGCTCGTCCCGGGCGTCGCGCCCGCGGCGCACGACCTCATCGACCAGCTCGCCGGCGCGGCCGCGGGTGCTCGCGGCCGAACCCGCGGTCGCCCGCATCGTCCGCTCGACCGCGGCTCGAACCGCGTCGGCGACGCCGCTCTCGGCCGCGTCCCCGTCCTCGGGGTGTTGATCGTCGGTTGGGTAGCTCATCCGGCTTCCCAGCATAATCCGCGGCCCGTGTCCGCCTACCTGCGCCCGACCTCCCCGATCGCCGCCGACGTGCTGCTCCCCGCCGATCCCGGGCTGGCGATGGCGCTGGCCACACGGTTGACGACCAAGCCCCTGATGGCCAACCACCACCACGGGCTATGGGGCTACAGCGGCCGCACCGAGACGGGCGCCGAGCTCACGGTCCAGGCGTCGGGGATCGGCGCTCCCAGCGCCGCCGCGGTGCTGCGCGAGCTGCACGGCCACGGCGTCCGCCGCGTGATCAGGATCGGCCGCTGCACGCCGCTCGAGCGGGCGCTCCATCCCGGCGGGACGCTGGTCGCGACGGGTGCCGTCGGAGCCGACGGGACGTCGATCGCGCTCGGCGCGGCCGAGCCGCTGCCCGACCCCGAGCTGACCGGCATGCTGCGTGATGCGGCCGCCGGCGCCGTTCGCGGCGCGGTCGCCAGCCACGACCTCGGCGACGAGGCGACGCCGGCGGACCGCCGCGCCTGGATCGCCGCCGGAGCCCTCGCGGTCGACCTCGAGACCGCCGCGGTCATCGCGCTCGGGCGACGGCTCGGCCTCGCGGTCGCGGCGGGGCTGGTCGCCGAAGGCGACGACGACGCGGTCGAGACATCGCTGCTGGCGCTCGGCGACGCGGCCGCGGCGGCGCTCACGCCGAGCGCGGCGACGGGGGCGGTGCGCGCCTAGGAGTCTTGGCTACGGGCCTGCGCGGCGATCTCGTCGGCGAGCTCGTCGATGCGGTCCTCGAGCGCCTCGAGCCGGCCGGATAGCGACCGCAGGCGCTGCTCGATCCGCTCGAGATCGCTGCCTGACGCGACGTTGAGGGCACCCATCGCGGAGCGCTGCGCCGAGGCGGCGCGCTCGCCGGCACCGAGGGCGCGCGAGAGGGCCGAGTTGAAGAGCGGATTCTCGATCAGCGCCTGGGCCAACTCACCCACGGCTTCCTCGCCGCGGGCGCGGATTCCGCTGCGATCGTCATCGGCCTCCATCGAGCGCCGGAGCGTAGCGGCTGTCAGGCTTCAAGGCCCGCATCGATGCTGCCGATGCAGGGTGCGGCGGCATCACCTGCCGACCTGCGCTTCAGTCCGTTCAATTGGGGTACGGTTGCCCCGCCGGTTCCACGTTGCAAAGCCAGACGCCAACAGATAGCTTTCGCCTCGCTTCTGAGGAGGAGGAGCGGCGCCGAGACCCGGGCAGGGTTCACGCCTGGCATGACGCGTTTCCGGGTATGAGGGAATGAGAAGCAAGCTTCTACTCATAATCAGCCTCGCCGTTCTTGGCGCCTCGATCGCCGCCGGCACCGCCGGTGCGGGAAGCGTCGTCGGCGTCGGTGAGGACGGTGTCCAGATCGACATCCCCGACGGCGGCAACCTCGACCAGGTCCAGGTCCTGCCTCAGTGTTCGAACGGCGCCGACGATGACGGCGACGGCGTCCAGGACATGGGCGACCCGGACTGCACCGGCCCGCTCGACGCCACCGAGTCCGGGACGAATGGCACGACGACCCCGTCGACGACGACGCCCAGCACCTCCACGACCACGCCGGACGGCGACAGCTCGACGACCACGCCGGGCGAGACTTCGACCACCACCGACGGCGAACTCGACGACGACCACGGGCGACGAGGATGGCACCGTCGGCCCGACCGGCTCCGGTGGGCGCGGCAACGGCGAGGTCGACGGCACCGGCATCCACAAGCCGGGCCGCGACCACGGCAACCGAAACGGCGGAGACGACGAGGCGACCGGCGGCACCCGCGCCCCGATGAACCCGGAGGCCGACCGCAACCCCGACGGCACCCCGACCGACACCAACCCGTCGGTGACCATCGCCGACTTCGGCGCAGCGCCGATCGGCGTCCCCAATTTCGTCATCGACCAGTTCACGATCCCGCCGTTCCTGCTGCCGATCTACCAGGCCTGCGGAACGCAGTACGGGATCCCGTGGCAGGTGCTCGCGTCGATCAACCGGATCGAGACCGCGTTCGGCACCAACCTGAACGTCTCGACCGCCGGGGCGCTCGGGTGGATGCAGTTCATGCCCTCGACCTGGGAGATGTACGGCGTCGACGCCAACGACGACGGCCGCAAGGATCCCTACAACCCGGTCGACGCGATCTGCGCCGCTGCCCGCTACCTGAAGGCCGCCGACGGCGACACCGACCTGCGGACCGCGATCTTCGCGTACAACCACGCCGACTGGTACGTCGACGAGGTCCTCCTCTACGCGAACCAGTACGGCAAGCTCCCGGACACGCTGATCAGCTCCCTCACCGGGCTGACCGAGGGCGCCCACTTCCCGGTCGCCGCCGACGCCCGCTACGCCGACGACATCTCCGAGCGCCGCGCGCTCAAGCGCTCGAAGCCCGGCAAGCGCGCCGCCGGCAACGCCGCCGAGGTTATCTCAGGCTCGACCACACGTCGAGGGATCAACATCTACTCGCGCGACGGCGCCCCGGTGGTCGCGGTCAACGACGGTGTGATCACCGACGTCGGCAAATCGAAGAAGCTCGGCCGCTACATCGTCCTCCAGGACGCCTACGGCAACCGCTACACCTACGCCGAGCTCGGCTCGGTCGCCGACGCCTATCCGGTGCCGAAGGAGAGCAAGCTCTCGGCCAAGGACTTCGAGCTCGTCACGCCGACCGACGACTCCGCCCCCGACGAGCCGGCCAGCGCCGGGACCCAGGTCGAGAAGCGCAAGGGCTCGAAGAGCGCCGACGCGAAGGCAGCGACCGAGGACGCCGGCCCGGTCAACACCGAGGATTCCCGCGAGCGGCTGTACGCCTACCCGGAGCGCAAGAACAACGCTCAGCGCGCCGGTCTCACCGGCCAGCTCGACTCGCTTCTCGCTTCGAAGATGCCCGGTTACGAACAGTTCAAGGGCTACCTCTCCAACGTCATGAAGTTCGATCCGAAGAAGATGGAGCTGAAGCCGCTGCGCAAGGGCTCGCAGATCACCGCCGGCACCGTGCTCGGCCGGATCGGCAAGACCACCGAGCTTGCGCCGCACGTCCACTTCGCGATCCGCCCGGCCGGCCGCGGGGCGCCGAAGATCGACCCGAAGCCGATCCTCGACGGCTGGAAGCTGCTCGAGGCCACCGCCATCTATCGCGCAGCGGGCAAGAACCCGTTCGCGGAGAGCAGCGCGAACGCCAGCCAGGTGCTCCTGATGTCGAAGGCCCAGCTGATCGAACGGGTGCTCAACGATCCGAGCCTCGAGATCTACGCCTGTGGCCGCGAGGACATCAAGACCGGCCTGATCGACCGCCGGGTCCTGGCGATGCTCGAGTACCTGGTCGCTCGCGGGTTCAACCTCACGATCACGTCGCTCAAGTGCGGCCACTCGGTGCTCACCACCTCCGGCAACGTCAGCGAGCACACCACCGGCACC
The DNA here is from genome assembly GCA_963828755.1 of uncultured Solirubrobacterales bacterium. Classification (GTDB taxonomy): domain Bacteria; phylum Actinomycetota; class Thermoleophilia; order Solirubrobacterales; family 70-9; genus WHSW01. Next base: position 162,691 of record CAWHFY010000017.1, read on the forward strand.
GCCGTCGACATCGCCCAGATCAACGGCATCCCGGTGATCGGCCACCAGGGGCCGGGCTCGATCTCGGAGGCACTGGTCAAGGACCTGCTGCAGCTCCAGGGGACGATGAAGCCGCACCAGATCATCAGCCTGATGGACTACTTCGGCGCGGACAACACCTTCGCGATGGCCGACCACGACGACCACGTCCACGTCGGCTACACGCCGGTCGCCGGGCCGGGCTCCGGCAGCATCTCCAGGCAGTTCTCGGCGATGCTGAAGCCCGACCAGTGGCGGCGCCTGATCGACCGCCTCGGCGAGATCGACAACCCGACCGTGCCGACCAAGCCCTCCGACGCGGCGCTCCCGGCGCCCAAGGGCCGCAAGCACGGCGACCGCGCCTCAGCCGCCCACCTGTCCGAGTAACCGGGGCCGGCCGCGACCCTGCGCCTCCCGTTCGTCCAGCTCGAGCTCGCGGGGACCGTCGGGCTGGAGCAGGGGCGCTACCTCGGCCGTGAGCCGGAGCGGGTGTTGGTCGTCCGCGTCCACGGCGCCCCGCCTCCCCCACGCCGCCGGATCGGCCGCTCGCGACCTCGCGACGCGGATCCCGAGGCGACATCGACCGTGCCGCTGACAACCCTCACCGTGATCCGCCCGGACGACCTCGGCGACCTCGACCCGGCGGCCACGTGGCTCGCCGAGCTGCGCGCCGACGAGGCGCGGCTCGAGGCCGAGATCGAGGCCGCGCTGGCGCTGATCAACCTCGCGGTGCACGCGCACCGCGCGGCGACGCTCGACCCGGCGATCGCCGACGTCGCCACCCACGCGGCGCTCGCCCTTCGCGTCGGCTTCGGGACCGGCGATCAGCTCGCCGAGGGGGAGTACGAGCGCGCGCTCGAGGTCCCGGTCGCCGAGCGCCGTCGCCGCGCCGAGGTGCTGCGCCCACAGGAGCGGGTCGCCGACGTACTCGGCGGGCGCGGCGCGATCGCCGCCTGCGAGCTGCTCGTGATCCGCTCGCGGGCCGACCTCGACTCCGGGCGCCGGCGCGAGGCGGCGCTGCAGCTGCGCGCGGCGCTCGACGCGATGCTGGCCGAACGCCCGGCGCTCGAGGCGCCCGACCAGGAGCCGGACTTCGCCGAGCTCGAGCGGCGCCGCGACGCGGTCACGGCGCTCGCCCGGCGGGCCGAGAGCGGCGAGCTCGACGGCGAGCGGGTCGCCGAGGTCGAGGCGGCGCTGCGGATCGCCGAGCGCGTCCTGCGACGCAAGCGCGCGCTGGGCTAGGCGCCCGGCGCCGGCGCGCTGCGACTACAGGGCCGCGAGGACCGCCTCGAGCTCCTCGACGACGTCGCCGTCCAGCTTCAGCGCGGCTTCCCCGTCGTACGGGGTCGGGCCCTGGGTGACGATCGCGATCTCGCCGCCGGAGGCGAGCGTCATCTCGGGCAGGCCGGCGACGGGGTAGACCTCGAGCGACGAGCCGACGCACAGCAGCAGGTCGGCGGCGGCGCACAGGCGTTGGGCCTCGGCCATCGCCGCCTCCGGCAGCAGCTCGCCGAACAGGACCACGTCGGGCTTCACCTTGCCCATGCAGCAGGCGCAGGTGGCCACGCCATCGGAGTCGAACAGCTCGCCGACGTTCTCGAGCGGGTAGCTCGTCCGGCAGGTCGTGCAGCTCGACGTCGCGATCGAGCCGTGGACCTCGATCACCCGGTCCGAGCCCGCCTTCGAGTGCAGGCGATCGATGTTCTGGGTGACGATCGCCGTCGAGCCGCCCGCGCGACTCGAGCTCGGCGAGCACCTCGTGCGCGCGGTTGGGGAGCTTGTCGTCGAGCTCGGCGAACCGGGGCCGGTAGAAGCCCCAGAAGCGCTTCGTGTCGCGATGGAAGGCGTCGATGTGCGCGACCTCCATCGGGTCGACCTTCTCCCAGAGCCCCGAGCCAGGCGACCGGAAGTCGGGGATACCGGAGGGGGTGGAGATACCCGCGCCGGTCAGGGCGACGACCGATTTGGCCACGAATGAGGGAGCGAGCTCGGTCACTCGTCCGTCGTCCCTCGGCTCTCGGGCGCTGCTCATTGGAACGAGCGACGGGCGACGAGAGACGAGCGCCGAACTACTTCCCCTGCCACTTCGGGGTCCGCTTCCCGAGGAAGGCGCTGATGCCCTCCTTCGCGTCCTCGCTGCGAAACGCGGTCGCGAAGCCCTGCTTCTCCTGCTCGATCCCCTGGTCGAGGTCGGGATCGTCGGAGGCGAGCTTGACCTGCTCGACCGCGACCGGCGCCTGCCCGGCGAGCTTGCGGGCCCACGAGAGCGCGGTGTCGAACAGCTCGTGGTCGGGGACGACCCGGTTGGCGAGCCCATACGCCTCTGCCTCGCCGGACGAGATCGCGTCGCCGATCAGGTTCATCTCCAGCGCCTTCTCGTTGCCGACGAGACGCGGGAGCCGCTGGGTGCCGCCGAACCCGGGGATGATCCCCAGCTTGATCTCCGGCTGTCCGAAGACGGCCGACTCGGCCGCGATCCGGAAGTTGCACGCCATCGCGACCTCGCAACCGCCGCCGAAGGCGAGCGAGTTGACCGCGGCGATCGTCGTCACGCGGCTCCGGCCCATGTCGCGCAGCAGCGCGTGGCCGGAGTGGATCAGCTCCTCGCCGCCGGCCTCGTCCATCTGCGTGAACGCCTTGATGTCGGCGCCGGCCGAGAAGACGACCGGGATGGACGAGGCGATCACCATCGCGCCGATCTCGCCCGAGCCCTCGACCTTCTCCCAGACGGTGCCGAGGTCCTTGATCAGCTGCGGCGAGATCGCGTTCATCGGCGGGTTGGCGAGCCACGCGATCGCGACGTTGCCGCGGGTCTCGAGCTTGACCGTGTCGGTCTGATCGCCCTCGTCGGCCTGCGGGTAGGCGTAGAAGCCCTGGCCGCTCTTCATGCCGAGCCGGCCCTGCGCGACCAGCCGCTTGAGCACGGTCGGCGGCGCGAACCGCTCGCCGTGCTCCTCCTCGGCGGCCTCCAGCTTCTCGAGCACGACATCGAGGCCGAGCATGTCGGCGCCCATGAACGGCGGGAAGATCCCGCGGCGCGGGTCCATGCCGGCGCCGGCCATCATCCCGAGGTCGATGTCGCGCACCGTGCAGACGCCCTCCTGCAGCACCAGGCAGGCCTCGACGACGGCCTTCAGCTTCATCAGCTCGGCGAGCGCCTCGCCATCGGGGTCCGCGTCGCCAGGGATCTGCGGCTCGCCGTTCTCGTAGAAGCCGCTCCCGCCGCTCTTCGCGCCGAGCTTGCCCTCGGAGACGAGCTTGCGCATCCCCTCGTGGACGTAGAACGAGTCGCCGTAGGACTCGCGCAGGTGCTCGGCGACGTGGAAGACGGTGTCGAGGCCGAGCAGGTCGACGAGGAAGAACGGGCCCATCGGCGCGACGTTGGCGGCGGCGACGGCCTCGTCGATCTTCTTGATCGAGAGCCCCTGCTCCTCCTGGGCGCGCCAGATCTCGCCGACCGCCGAGTTGAGGATCCGGTTGACGACGAAGCCGGGGACCTCGCCGCACGTGATCGGCTGCTTGCTGGATCGTCTGGGCGAAGTTGTAGGCGGCCTGGACGACCTCGGGGTCGGTGTCCTCGCCCTCGATGATCTCGACGAGCGGCATCACGGATGCCGGGTAAAAGAAGTGGAAGCCGACGACTTTCTCGGGCCGCAGGGTCGCGTCGCCCATCTCCGTGATCGACAGCGACGAGGTGTTGGAGGCGAGGATCGCGTGGCCGGGCGTGACGGCGTCGAGCTCGGCGTAGACCGCCTGCTTGATCTCCATCTTCTCCGGCGCCGCCTCGATCACGAAGTCGACATCGCCGAACGAGTCGTAGGTGGTCGTCCCCTCGATCTGGCCCATGACCTCCTCGAGGCGCGCGTCGGCCTGCTCCTGGGTGAGCTTCTCCTTCTCGACCAGCCGGTCGAGCTGGCCCTTGGTCACCTCGCGAGCCTTCTCGAGGCCGTGGTCGACGAACTTCTTGTCGATGTCCTTGAGGACGACGCGGATATCGGACGAGGCGATCGCCTGTGCGATCTCGCCGCCCATCGTGCCGGCGCCGACGACGGCGGCCTTGGAGACGAACATTCGGTTTCAGATCCTCCGGATTCGCGGGTTAGGTAAGAGCGCGCGGGAGGCTACTGGACAACTTCCGCCACGTCCCGGCTTCGCCTCCGGGGCGTGCGGGTCGCGGCGCTACCCCGCGAGGTCCTCGACCTCCAGCCGGAAGCGGGCGAGGGTGCGCCGCAGCGACTCCCGCATCTGGCTGCGAACGAAGACACGGTCCGTGACCCAGGCGAGCGGGCCGCCGCTGGCCAGCCGGTACTCGAGCTCCAGGGTCACCCGCGTCCCGTCGCCCTCGATCGCGAACCGGGTGGTCAGCTCGCCCGTCGACTCGGGGTCACTGAAGGCGATCCGATGCAGGGTGCGGGGCTCATGGGCGATGACCCGCTCGCGGACCGACCCGCGCCCCGCGGCAACCGAGCTCCAGGCCAGCACGCCGTCCTGCTCCGGATAGCCCTGCGCGGACTCGACCCGCCCGAAGCCGTCGACCCACGCCGGCCAGCCGGAGGGCTCGAAATAGAAGTCCCAGGCCTGCTTGAGCGAGGCCCCGACGAGGACCGATTCCGTGGTCGCCATGGGCCCAGCGTATGTGCCGCGGACCTTTGCTATTGTTCACTTAATGGTTAACAATGACTCGTTCAAGGCGCTCGCGCATCCGATCCGCCGCGGGATCGTCGAGCGGCTGGCCGATGGGCCGGCCACCGTCGGCGACGCGACCGGGGGATTCGGCGTCTCGAAGCCGGCGATCTCCAAGCACCTGAAGGTGCTCGAGGAGTCGGGCGTAGTGACCCGGGTGATCGAGGGCCGGACTCATCGGCTCTCGCTCGACCCGGCCGCGCTCACCGATGCCGCCGAGTGGATGGAGGTCCAGCGCGCGCGCTGGGAGCGCCTGTTCGACGTCGTGGACGACTACCTGAAGGAGAAGGAATCGAAATGAAGACACCCCCGATCGTCTCGCCGCAAGAGTGGAGCGCCGCGCGCGAGCAGCTGCTGGTCAAGGAGAAGGAGGTGACCCGGGCCCGCGACGCCCTGGCCGCCGAGCGTCGCCGGATGCCGTGGATGGCCGTGGAGAAGGACTACCGGTTCGATGGTCCCGACGGACCGCTCAGCCTGGCGGACGTGTTCGAGGGCCGGCGCCAGCTGATCGTCTACCGCGCCTTCTACGGCCCGGAGGTCACCACCTATGCCGAGGGCGGCTCGTACCCGCAGCGCGGCTGCGTGGGCTGCTCCTTCGGCGCGGACCAGGTCGCGAACCCGGCGCACCTGAACGCGCGCGACACCACGCTCGCGTACGTATCGCGCGCCCCACAGGCCGAGATCCAGGGCCTGAAGCAGCGCCACGGGTGGGAGCACATTCCCTGGTACACGGTCACCGACGACTTCGACAAGGACTTCGGCGTCGACGAGTGGCATGGACACAACGCGTTCATCCGCGACGGCGACCGGGTCTTCCGCACGTACTTCATCGACAGTCGTGGGGACGAGCACCTGGGCACGACGTGGAGCTACCTCGACATGACCGCGCTCGGTCGCCAGGAGGAGTGGGAGGACTCGCCCGAGGGATACCCACAGACAGCGCCGTACCAATGGTGGAACTACAACGACGCCTACGGAGACGCGGCGTGATCGCCCACGTCTCCGGCGTCCCGGTGGAGGAGCTCGCCCCGCTCGCAGGCAGCGGGGCGGCTCTGGTGATCGCCCGCGCCTGGCTTGCCGTCGTCGTGCGCCGTAGGGTGGGCCGGTGAGCGCGCGCCCCAGCCTGACGATCGAGCGGACCTACGACGCCGCCCCGCAGCGCGTGTTCGACGCGTTCACGAGCGAGGACGTGATGCGCCGCTGGTGGCACGCCGGATCGGACTGGGAGACGCCGGAGGCGCGCGTGGACCTGCGGATCGGCGGCGAGATCAGGGTGCTGATGCGAGATCCACACAAAGACATCCTCTACGGAGGCGGCGGCGTCTACACGGAGATCGAGCCGCCGTCGCGGCTCGCGTTCACCTGGATCTGGGACGACGACCGCGACCAGGTCGAGCAGCTGATCGTGATCGACTTCGAGCCGGCCGGCGATTCGACCGCGGTCCGCTTCACGCACGAGAACCTCTGGAACGAGGAAGTCGTCCGCGACCACGAGGACGGCTGGAACAAGGTGTTCGACAACCTCGAGCGCGTGCTCGCCGAGGCGCACTAGTCCGGGACGAAGGGACGGGCCCCGCGAGGCCCGTCCCTCAGCCAAACCCGCGCACGCCCGGAACAACTCGCGCCACCTCCTCGGCTTCGCCTCCGAGGCGTGCGCGAGTTATTCTACGGGATGGCCACCTGCGTCTCGCAATTGACGCCCGTGTCGATCCCCTGGTCGCCGCGGCACTCGTCCGTCTCGGTGCCGCCGTCGAGGGCGTCGTCGCCCCCGCCGCCGCTGAGCGAGTCGTCGCCCGCACCGCCCATCAGCGCGTCGTCGCCGACGTCGCCGCGCAGGATGTCGCCACCGTCGGCGCCGTCGACCACGTCGCTGCCCTGCCCGCCGTCGAGCAGGTTGCTCGCCGGGTTGCCGAGCAGCGTGTCGTTGAAGTCGCCGCCCACGACTTCCTCGATCGTCGTGCTGACGTCGTCGCCCTCGCACCGCTGCGGGCAGCCCTCGCCGTCGTTGGCCAGATCGTCGAGGCTGACGCGGATCGACTGCGCCGCGTAGGCGTAGCTGACCCGGTCGTCCCCCTCCGCGCCGACGAACGCGTCGCCGCCGTTGGAGTCGGAGGTCGGGTACACGGTGTCGTTGCCCCCGCCGCCGTTGGTCGAGTCGACGCCGCGGCCGTCGCTCAGGACGTCGTTGCCGAGCTCACCGGAGACCTCGTCGGCGCCGTCGTTGCCCTCGAGGTCATCGGCACCGTCGCCCCCGTTGACCACGTCCTCGTCGTCGCCGCCCTCGATCCGGTCGGCAGCGTCACCGCCGTCGATCAGGTCCGCCCCGTCATCGCCGTCGATGTCGTCACGATCGACCCCGCCGGTGATCCGGTCGTCGCCGACCCCGCCGTTGAGGTAATTACGGCCGTCGCCGCCGTCGACGCGGTCGTCGCCGGCGCCGCCGTCGATGTCGTCGTTCTGCTCGCCGCCGGCGATGCGGTCATCGCCTTCGTCGCCGTTGGCGGAGATCTCGCCAGGCCCGGCGCAGACGAGGTCGTCGCCCTTGCCGGCGAGCACCCGGTGGTCGCCCTTGCCGGCGTAGATCACGTCCGCCCCCCTCGTGCCCTTGATCTTCTCCTTCTTGCCGCCGACGATCGTCGCCGCCTTGCCGAAGCACTTCGGCGATGCCGCCGCCGCGCCCGACGCCACGCACAGCATCGCCGCCATGACCAGCGCCAGCGCCACGACCGTCGCGCCGAGCCCGCCTCGCGTTCGCTTGCTCGAGTTCATCCGGTTCTCCCTTCGCCCCGCCGTCGGCGGGTGGATTCGCTTTCACGAGCACCCTCGGCGACCCCGAGCGGGCGCGACAGGGCCTCTGGGTGTGCGCGGGGCGCACCGAGGTGTCCGCTTCCGACACCTAGGTGCGATCCGCGCCGCCGAAGCGTCTAAGTTGGGCTGATGGAGAGCCCGGGAGCAGCCCACACGGCCACCCCCGCCGAGCTGCAGGAGCGGCTCGAGGCCGAGCGGGCCGGCGTCCCGTTCCTGCTCTGGCGTGAGCCGGACGGACAGCGGATCCTCTCGCTGGACCCCGACGCGGACCCGGGTCACGGTCGGGCGCGGCCCGGAGGTCGACATCGCGCTCGAGGTCGACGAGCGCGTTTCGCGCCTGCACGCGGAGATCGAGCGGATCGGCGGCGAGTGGACGGTCTCCGACGACGGGCTCTCGCGCAACGGCTCGTTCCTGAACGGCGACCGCATCGGGGGCCGACGGCGGCTCGCTGACGGCGACGAGCTGCGCTTCGGGTCGACGATCGTCGCCTTTCGCGCCCCCTCCCCATCGCCGAGCTCGGCAACCGTGGCGGCCCCCGACGCGGCCGCGGCGCCGAGCCTCAGCGACACCCAGCGGCGAATCCTGATCGCGCTGTGCCGCCCGTTTCGCGATGGCAACCAGTACGCGACGCCGGCGACCAACCAGCAGGTCGCCGACGAGGTCTTCCTGTCGCTCGACGCCGTCAAGGGCCACCTGCGGGCGCTCTTCGAGAAGTTCGGAATCGCCGACCTGCCCCAGAACCAGAAGCGCGTGCGGCTGGTCGAGTTGGCGCTGCGCAACGGCGTGATCTCGGTCCGCGAGCTCGAATGAAGGAGAGCGAGCGGGCCGGCGCCCCGGCGCCCGGGTCCGAGTTCGCCGGCCATCGGATCGAGGCCGTCATCGGCGAGGGCGGCATGGGGGTCGTCTACCGCGCCCGCAATCTGGCGCTCGACCGCGTCCGCGCGCTCAAGATCCTTGCCCCCGGCCTCTCGGCCGACGTGCGCTTTCGCGAGCGCTTTCGCCGCGAGTCGCGGCTCGCCGCCTCGATCGAGCACCCGAATGTGATCCCGGTCCACCAAGCCGGCGAGGAGGGCGGGCACCTGTTCCTTGCGATGCGCCTCGTCGAGGGCACCGATCTGCGCCAGGCGATCGCCCTCGACGGACCGCTCTCCCCCGGCGCCGCGGCCGAGGTGATCGGCGCTGTTGCCGGCGCCCTCGACGCCGCCCACTCGGCCGGGTTGATCCACCGCGACGTGAAGCCGGCCAACGTCCTCGTCGGCGCCGGCGCCGACGCGGGCCGCGTCTACCTGACCGACTTCGGGATCAGCCGCTCGACCCGCAGCGGCGCCGAGACCGTGACCGGCACGGGCGAGGTCGTCGGCACGGCCGACTTCATCGCCCCGGAACAAATCGCAGGGGCCGAGGTGGACCGGCGCGCCGACGTCTACGCGCTCGGCGCCGTCCTCTATTACGCGCTCACCGGCGAGGCGCCGTTTCCGCGCGAGAACGAGCTCGCGACGCTGTTCGCGCACGCAAACGCTCCCCGGCCGCGGCCGTCGGAGGTCCGCCCGGGGCTCTCGACCCGCTTCGACGCGGTGGTCGAGAAGGCGATGGCGGTCGACCCCGAGGAGCGCTTCCCGAGCGCCGGAGCGGTCGGCCGAGCCCTGAACGCGGTGGTCGAGGACGAGCGCACCGTGTCGCTCGACGAGTCGCCGGTGCCCGCGCCGGCTGTGCGGCACGGCGCGCGCGGGCGCTGGCCGTGGGCGGTCGCCGCGGCAGCGGTCGCCGCGGCGGTGGCGGTCGTCTTGCTCGCCTCAGACGATGACCGCGGCTCCGAGCAACCGCCGCCCGTCGCCGCGGCACCGGTCACGGTCGGTCGCGGCCCGGTCGCCGTCGCGGTCGGCCCGGAGCGGGTCTGGGTCGCGGCGCGCGACGGCGACGAGGTCGACGCGATCGATCAGGTCACGAACCAGGTCGCGTTCGAGATCCCGGTACCGGCACCGAACGCCGTCGCGATCGGCTTCGGCTCGGTCTGGGCGGTGAGCAAGGCGGCCGACGCGCTGTATCGGCTCGACCCGCTCGAGGGAGCTGAGCCGCTCCTGATCCCGCTCGGCGACGGCGCCGATCCGACCGACGTCGCGGTCGACGAGCACTGGGTCTGGGTCGCCGAGGCCGGGGCTCAGAGCGTCGTGCGGGTCGATCCGGAGGCCAACGCCGTCGCCGGGAACGTCCCGCTCGGCACCGAACCGCGGGCGCTTGCGACGGGCGACGGGTCGGTCTGGGTCACCAACGTCCGCGCCGCCTCGGTCTCGCGGATCGACCCCGACGGCCCCGAGCGGGTCGGCAGCTCGATCACGGTCGGCGAGCTGCCCAGCGACGTCGCCGTGGGCGAGGGATCGGTTTGGGTGATCAGCAACCTGAACGGGACCATGTACGAGCTCGACCCCGAGACCGACAAGGTCGAGGGCGATCCGATCGAGGTCGGCGCCCTTCCGCGCGGCGTCGCCGCCGGCCTGGGCTCGGTCTGGGTGGCGCTGGGGGGCGACGGCACGGTCGCGCGGATCGACCCGAGCACGCACGAGGCGGTCGGCGAGCCGGCCGCGGTCGGGGCCGACCCGGCCGACGTGACGCTCGCCGACGACGCGGTCTGGGCCGTGAGCGAGGGTGATGCGACGGCGACCAGACTCAGCCCTTAGAACTGCCCCGATGCCGAGGATCCAGCCCAGCCCACCCCCGCGCGCGCGCTGCGCTCGCGCTCGCGGTCGCGGTCGCGGTCCTCGCGGCCGGGATCGGCCCCTCCGGAGCGGCCGCGGCACCGCGCGCGGCCGACGCTGCCACCACCGGCGCCGATTCGGAACTGCGAAAGACCGTCCCGATCACCCGCAGGCGCGGCGCCGAGCCGCGCGTGGTGCTCTCGATGGGACCGGGCAAGCTCTCCGGGCTGGAGCGCGGCGACCGGATCGAGCTCTCGTCGGAGGTCCAGGTCACCGTGGACTGCGACAAGCCCTCGGCCCGCTGCGCCGGGCGCCCCTACGACTTCGACCCGCACGTGCAGGTCTCGCTCGAGCTGGCGGCTCACAAGTCGCCAGCGGCGCGCTCGCGGGTGATCGCACGGCGCACCCTCAGCTGCCGCCAGCGGCTCCCAAACCGCCAGCACCACTGCCCGGTGGTACTCGACCGCACCACCCGGATCGGCGACCACTTCCCGTGCCCGCTCGACCGCTGCTATGCGAACGTCGTCGTCAGCGCCTCGAGCCGACTGGCGAGCGGCGACCAGCGGATGATCATCGGCGCCAACAAGCCGAACGGCCGCATCGTCCAGAACAAGAGCCGCCTCAACGCGATCCGCCTGGCTCCCGGCGAGACCGCTCGTCGGCTGGTCACCGAGCGGCTGCGCCGTGGCTCGCTGCGACTGCGCCCGCGGCGCAAGGTCGTGCTCTCGCAGAAGGTCGATGGGCTCGAGCGCGGCGACGTGCTGGCGGTCGCGGCCGCGCTGCGCTCGGACGTTCGCCACCTCGGCTACAACGCGCTGGTCGGCGGCGAGCTCGTGGTCGCCCGCGGACCGCGCGCCGCGACCCCGAGCCGCCTCGTGCGGCGCTCGGTCTGGCAGCAGGGCCGGATCAGCCCGATCAACGGCACCAACTGCACGCCCGTGCAGTCCCCGTGCGCGACCCGCAAGGTCGGCGTCGTCAAGGTGCGTCGCGATGTCCGCGGCAGCGACGGCGGGCCGGCGGCGCTATTCGTCAACCTCGTCATCCGCACGAAGCAGAAGCGGGTCGGCCGCGAGCACGGCGCCCGGCTGCGGCTGCGTGGCGGCCGGCTCGAGGTCCGCGCCTACGAGCCGTAGAGCTCGCGCTTGATCAGGCTGACCGAGTGGATCACCGAGTCGAGGAACGGCTCGATCTCGGCCTGCAGGCGCCGGCGCTCGCGCTTGCCGGCGGCGGTGATCGAGTAGAAGCGGCGGGTGCGGCGGTCGGGGTGCTCCCAGCTGCCCTCGATCATCCCGTCGGCCTCGAGCTGGCGCAACAGCGGGTAGATCGTGTTCGGGTTGACCGAGATCGCCCCCGCGGTCATCGCCTCGATCTCCTCGATCAGGCGGTTGCCGTACTGCGGCTCGCGCTCGGTCAGGTGCAGGACGAGCAGCGGGAACAGGTCACGGCGGCGGATCTCGCCGCCGAACACGTCCATCGTCCGGCCGCCGCGGGCGCGCCCGGCCTCGGCGCCGCGCTCGCGCGCCGACCTGGCCGCCTCGGCGACCGCGTCCGCCACGGGCTGCTTGGCGCGCCGCGCTCGCTCCGCCATCGCCGCCGACGATAGCGACGATGAGCGACGCGCCCGCCCATGTGACATCCGTGACGAGCCTCACTGACACGGCCCCGAGGACGGCATAGGTTCGTTCACACCACCGCCACCGGCGCCGCCAAAGGGGAGCCTCGATGTCCAACATGACCGTCAACCAGCGCACCCAGTTCGATCGCGTCGACCTCAGCGCCCCGACCACCGGGATCCAGGTCCGCAGCGCGCGCAGCCTCACCGCCTACACGATCGCCAGCGTCCTTCTGATCGGCGGGCTCGTCTGGGCGAACATCACCCTGATCGACGGCTGGGCGCAGGTGATCGTCTTCGGCTTCATCCTGCTGACCGCCGTCGGCGCGATGATCGCGGTCAGCCCAAACCGCAGGGCGTAATCGCACCCGCTCGCCGCTCGAGCTAGGCGCTGAACGACGAAGGACCCCGGCGAAAACCGGGGCCCTCCACCGTCAATCTGGCCGCGGGGTGCTAGACGGCAGCGGCAGCCGTCTCCGACTCCTTCGCGGCGGCGTCGCTCTGGGTCTTGACCGACTCCGGCAGCGGCTCGTTGACGTTGCGGCCCATCAGGACCTCCTTCGCGATCACGAGACGCTGGATCTGCGAGGTGCCCTCGTAGAGCTGCATGATCTTCGCGTCGCGCATCAGCTTCTCGACCGGGTAGTCCTTGATGAAGCCGTAGCCGCCGTAGACCTGGACGGCATCGGTGGTGATCTCCATCGCCGAGTCCGCGGCGAAGCGCTTCGCGTGCGAGCAGGCGAGCGTGTTGCGGATCCCGTTGTCGAGCAGCGCGGCCGACTGCCAGGTCAGCAGGCGTCCGGCCTCGACCTTGGTCGCCATGTCGGCGATCATGAACGAGACGGCCTGGTGCATCGCGATCGGCACGCCGAACTGGACGCGCTCCTTCGAGTACTCGCAGGCGAACTCGAACGCGGCGCGGCCGATGCCGACGGCCATCGCGGCGACGCCCGGACGGGTGCGGTCCAGGGTCATCATCGCCAGCTTGAACCCCTTGTTCTCCTCGCCGAGCAGGTTCGCGGCGGGGATCTCGGTCTCGTTGAAGACGACCGTGGCGGTGTTCGAGGCGCGCTGTCCGAGCTTGTCCTCCTTCTTGTCGATCATCACCGTGTCGTCACGGGGAACGACGAAGGCGGAGATCCCGCGGTGGCCGGCGTCCTTGTCGGTCTTCGCGTAGACGGTGTACCAGTCGGCGTACTGGCCGTTGGTGATGAAGCACTTGGAGCCGTTGATGACCCACTTGTCGCCGACCTTCTTGGCCGTCGTCTTCATCCCGGAGACGTCGGAGCCCGCGTCGGGCTCGGTCAGACAGAAGGAGGCGAGCTTCGGCTCCTCGGTCAGCATCCCCAGGTACTCGGCCTGGATCTCGGCCGAGCCGCCAAGGGCGACCGGGGTCATCGCGAGACCGTTCGCGGCCAGCGAGGTGCCGATCCCGGAGCAGCCCCAGCCGAACTCCTCCTCGATCAGACAGCCGGAGAGGAAGTCGAGCCCGGGCCCGCCGTACTCCTCGGGCACGTGCGTGTTCATCAACCCGACCTCCCAGGCCTTGTCGATGATCTCCTGCGGCCAGGTGCCGTCCTTGTCGTATTCCCAGGCGACCGGGCGGATCTCCTTCTCGGCGAAGTTGTGCGCCAGCTCTCGCAGGTCCTTCTGCTCGTCGGTCAGGGTGAAGTCAACCACTGTCTCAGGTGCTCCTTCTTGCGTCGGAAGAAATCGATTGACTGATCAGTCAATCGGTACAAATCGTAGCTGATCTAGGCTGTGTGGGTGGCGTCTCTCTCGTCCCTCGTGCCGGTCGCCGTCACCAACGGCGAGGTGATCGTGATCGCGGTCGTGGTCGCGGTCCCGCTCGCCGCGATCGCCTTCATCGCGAACGCCGGCAACGCCTTCCGCTCGATCGGCAAGGGCGGGCTCTCGGTCGAGTTCGATTCCGACGCGGACCAGGAGCTGCGCGACACCGGCGGCGGCGAGAGCGCCGGGGTCCAGGTCGAGGAGCTGAGGCAGATGCTCGAGGCGAAGGCGTACCGCCAGCAGGCCCGCGGCGAGACCCCGCTCGACGTCGACGCGGAGCTCGAGCGCCTGCTCGCCGAGCAGAGCGCCGCCCCGACCAGCGCCGACCCCGCCCTGCGCGCCGAGGTCCGCCAGCTGGTGGTCGCACGCAACGAGCGGCGCGCTCGCCAGGGCAAGGAGCCGCTCGACGTCGACGCCGAGGTGGAGCGCCAGCTGCGCGAGCTCGAAAACCTCGGGCAATAAGCGCGACGCCCGACCACCACCGCGCCACGCCCGGACGCGGAAGCAGCATCCAACGCCCGAGGCGCAGCCGAGGCAATTGGCTGAAGGCGAGAGCGGAGGACGTGGCGCGAGTTGTTTCAGCGTCCTGCGCCTCCGCGTCCGGGCGTGCCGGTGGCGGACGAGCGGCGAGCGACGCGAGACGAGCGCCAGACCGTTATAGGCTTGGCGTGATGACCGAGGACAACCCGATCGTCGAGTTGGACGACCTGCTCGTCCGGCCCGGCACCTACTTCAACCCGCAGACCGAGGTCGTGGTCGTGGTCGACGATTCGACCTCGATCGATCAGGAGGTCTTCAACATGGAGGCCTTCGAGGGCGCCGACTGGGTCCGCGTCTCGGACGAGGTCCCGGTCGACAACGACGCTCTCGACACCGCGATGGAGCGCTTCCAGAGCATGCGCCACGCGCCGGTCGGCGTCTCGGTCCAGGCGACCGAGCTCGAGCCCGATTCCGACGACCTGGTCGAGGAAGAGGAAGAGCTCGAGCCCGACCCGGATCCCGACGAGGAGCCCTGAGGCGGTCACGGTGAGCCACGTCGTCGCCACCCGCGAGCAGGCCGTCGACTTCATGGCCGACTATCCGGGCTTCGGCGAGATGCGCCACTACGCCGAGGCGCTCGGCTGCGAGCAGGTCGCGTTCTCCTGGCGACAGATGCCCCCGGACACGGGCGGGCGCGGCAGCTACGGCCACCGCCACCCCGGCCAGGAGGAGATCTACTTCGTGGTCGCCGGGACGCTCACGTTCAAGGTCGGCGACGACGTCTTCGAGGCCGGCCCGCAGACCGCCGTCCGGATGACGGGCGAGGACTTCTACTCGGTCCACAACGACACCGGCGACGACGCCGAACTGCTCATCATCTCGACCCGCCTCGACGAGCCGCGGACCGAGAAGAGCGGCGACGACTTCTGGCCCCGCTGAGAAACCAGGCGCCCGAAACGGCGCGGAGCGGCCGAGCCCCGCACGCCCAGCAGCGCCCGGCTCGACGGCGAGCTGCCCGACGCCGACGCCCACCTCGCGTTCGCCGTCGCCCAGTTCGCCGATCCGCTGGTCGGCCCCTGGCACGGCGGCGGGCCGCGCAGCCGCGAGCGGGTGCTCGCGTTGATCGAGGCGCAGCGCGCCCAGGCCCGCGAGGCCGGGTTCTGCCTGTGGTGGTGGCGGGAGCGCGGGAGCGGCGAGCTGGTCGGCTACGCGGGCCTGAACCGCGACGAGGTCGACGGCGAGCCGGTCGTCGAGGTCGGCTGGTCGATCACCCCGCCGCGCTGGGGCGAGGGCCTCGCGCCGGAGGCCGCGCGAGCTGCGGTCGCCTGGGGGTTCGAGCGCTGCGGGCTCGAGCGGGTCGTCTCGTTCACGCTACCCGAGAACCGCCGCTCCCAGCGGGTGATGGAGAAGCTCGGGATGAGCTACGTGTGCGAGTTCGAGCGCGCCGGTCTCCCCCACCTGCTCTACGAGCTGCGCGCCAGCTAGATTCCCGCCCGTGCTCGAGCCCGGCGACACCGCCCCCGACTTCACCCTCGACGACCAGTTCGGCAACCTGGTGACGCTCTCGGACCTGCGCGGGCAGACCGTCGTCCTCTACTTCTATCCGCGAGCGGACACCCCCGGGTGCACGACACAGGCCTGCGGGGTGCGCGACCACCGGGCCGACTACGAGGCCGCGGGCGCCAAGGTGATCGGCGTTTCGCCCGACGACGTCAAAGCGGTGACCAAGTTCGCGGGCAAGTTCGATCTCGACTTCACGCTCCTCGCCGACCCCGACCACGCGGTCGCCGAGAGCTACGGGACCTGGGTCGAGAAGAGCATGTACGGCAAGCAGTACATGGGCGTCGCCCGGGCGACCTTCATCATCGACGGTGAGGGCAAGATCGCGCACGTGATCCCGAAGGCGTCGCCGAAGACGCACGACGACCAGGTTCTGAAGCTGCTCGCCGCCTGAGCTCGCTCAGGCGAGCGCGACGTACGCGATGAAGGCGCCGAACAGCGCGGCCCAGATCGTGATCGGTAGCGCCTCGAACCGCCCCCGGAGCCGCAGCGCCCAGTAGGCGAGCGCGCCGCCGGCGAGCCCGAGGGCTCCCGAGACGACCGCGAACTTGTCCAGGTCCCACTCGGTCAGCGCGAGCCCGAACGCGACCGGGATCGTCGACTGGAAGACCATCGCCCCGGTGATGTTGCCGAGCGCGAGGCTGTCCTTGCCGTCCTTGACCCAGAAGAAGCTATTGGCCTTCTCGGGCAGCTCGGTCGCCAGCGGGGCCAGAACCAGCGAGAGCACGAGCGGCTCGATCCCAACGTCGGCGGCGACCGCGACGAGCTCCTCGACGAACAGGTGGGCGCCGCCGACGATCGCGCCGAGGCCGATCACCAGCTGCAGGACGATCGCGCCGGTGGGCGGCTCGTCGCCGGGGCTGCGGTCGACGTACAGGGCGCCGATCGACTCGATCTCCTGCACCTCTCCCCCGCCGCGCAGCGTCTGGCGCACATAGACGCCGTAGGCGAGCACGAAGACGATCGCGAGCGGGATCTTCAAGGGGTCCGGCAGCACCAGCCCCGCGGCGATGCCGAGCGCGAAGAAGACGAGGAAGAAGGTCAGGTCGCGGTCGAGCGTCGGGATGTCGGCGGCGAGCCGCACCCCCTGCTCGCGGCGGCCCCGGAAGATCAGGGCAGAGATTCCGACGAGCGCCATCGCGATCGTGGCGAGCAGGAACGGTGCGCCGATGATCGCCCCGACCGCGACGTCCTCGGAGCCCTCGCCGCCGCCGATGATCGCGACGATCGGGATCAGCGTCTCGGGCATCGCCGTGCCGACCGCGGCGAGCACGCTGCCGGTCGCGCCCTCGCCGAGCCCGAGCCGGTGGCCGGCCCACTCGATCGCGTTGGTGAACAGGAGCGCGCCGGCGAGGATGACGGCAAAGCTCGAGAGCAGGAAGACGACGTCCATCGCGTCAGCGCGCGGCCTAGGCGAAGAAGAAGGCGATCCCGAGGATCGCGTAGAGGCCGAGCAGCTGGACGCCCTCGAACCAGTTGGAGATCCCATCGCGGGTGGCGACGTTGGCGATCAGGATCGCGAGCAGCACGCCGCCGAGCTCGAAGCCGTTGAAGACGAGCGGCATCGGCGACGGCCCCAACACGAGCGAGGCGAGCACCAACACCGGGGCGACGAAGAGCGCGATCTGGGCGCTGGAGCCGATCGCGATGTTGACCGCGAGGTCCATCTTGTCCTTGCGCGCGACGAGGACCGCGACCCAGTGCTCGGCCGCGTTGCCGACGATCGCGACCACGATCACGCCGATGAAGAACTCCGAGAGGCCGACCGCCTCCGAGGCCTCCGAGATCGAGCCCACCAGGATCTCCGACATCCCGCCGACCGCGATCCCTGCGATGAACAGCATCAGCACCGAGCGCCGCACGCTCCAGCCGAGCCCCTCCTCCGCTTCCTCGGCGTACGGCGGGTTGAAGAGGTCGCGGTGGGTGCGCAGCGAGAAGAACAGCCCGGCGACGTAGGTGGCGATGAGGACGGCCGCGACCGCGATCGAGAGGTGCTCGACCGTCGAGCCGTAGTCGACCAGCTCCGCACCCGGCGCCGGCAGGCCCTGGCCCTCGACGAGCTCGAAGATCGCCGGCATCAGCAGCGCCGCGGCCGCGAGGAAGAGCATCGAAGCCTGGACGCTGGCCGCCTGCGGGTTGAACGTGCTGCTGATCGCGGCCGAGCCCGCCGACCAGCATCGAGGCCCCGAGCACGAGCAGGATGTTGCCGATGATCGAGCCGACGATCGATGCCTTGACCACCTCCTGCAGGCCCTCGGCGAGCGCGAAGAGGGCGATGATCAGCTCCGGCGCGTTACCGAAGGTGACGTTGAGCAGGCCGCCGATGCCGGGTCCGGAACGGGCCGCGAGCTCCTCGGTCGCGAGGCCCATCAGCGCCGCCGTCGGGATGATGCCGAGTGCTGCGACGCCGAAGATCAGCCCGGCGGGCGCGCTCACGATCTCGAGCAGCACCGCGATCGGGATGAACGGAACCAGCAGGTAGGGCAGCCCCGTGGGCGTGAACAGGAAGCTGCGCCGACTCCCTGCGTTTGCCTCGGTCATCCGCTCAGAGCCTATTCAGAAGGAGCGACGGGCCCCGGAGCGTCATGCGCCCCGGGGCCCGCTCGCACTCCGCTTGTCCGCTGCTCAGCCGCCGAGCTGAGTGGCGCAGGCGTTGATCTCGTCAGGCGTCGAGGCCTGCTGGATGCACTGCTCGAACGAACTGCCCGCGGCACCGCCACCGCTGCTGCCGCCGCCGAGGCTGGCACCGCCGAGCCCGCCGAGCGTGCTCGGGTCGAGCCCCGTGTCGCCGAGCAGCTCGCTGATCGGCTTCGCGTCGGTCGGAGCCTCGATCGTCTGGTCCTCGTTGAGGCCGTCGATCTCGACCGAGAACTGGATCTGGATGTTCGAGACCGGGATCGCGCCCTCGGGAACGATCTGGGTCGGGTCGATCGTCAGGTTGGCGTCGATCTTGCGCAGGACGTGGTCGTCCTCGCCCGAGTAGACGTCGACCGACGCGTCGGTGACCGCACCCGAGACGGCGCCGAGCTGCGACGGGTCGATCCCCTGCGCGTCGGCACCCGGGATCGAGGCCGCGAGGCTGCCGATGTCGGTCAGCATCTTCGTCACGTCGACGTCGCCCGAGACGTGCACCGTCGAGGTCCCGCCGACGTCCTCAGTGCCGTCGTTCGTCAGGCTCGTGAGCCAGCTCTCGAAGTCGATGTCGCACGCCGACGGCGTCGCCGCCCGCCTGCTCGATCGCGTTCGAGCACTGCTCCTGGAACGTGCCCTGAGCGTCGGCCCCGCTCGACTGCGCCTGGGCCTCCATCTGCTGGGCCAGCTCGTTGTAGGCCTTCGTCCCGACCTCGTAGGCCTGGTCCTTGTACTCGACGTACGCGTTGTCGTCGGTGACCACCAGCCCGCCGTTGAAGTCGAGGCTCTGGCCGGCACCCGAGCCCGACAGCGAGGCCGTCCAATCGAGTTGAGGAACGGCGTTCGCGTTGTCTGGATCCCCTTGGAACGGGCCGTTGAGGCTGGCCTCGAAGCTGCCGCCCTGATCGCCATCGGCGCTCACTGAAGCGGTCAGCGAAAGGTCCCCGCTCGTGACCTGGGTGTCGTTGTTGAAGGTCTCGTCGAGGACCGTCTGCGGGTCCTCGCTCGAGGAATCATCGCCGCCACAGCCGGCGATCACGGCCGGGATCGGCAGCGCCAGAGCGCATACCACGGCGAAGGTTCGGATCCGGGTCAAGTGGATATCTCCTTGATTCGTTGCACGGGACGGGGCAGCGTAGCGACTACGCCTGAAGGCACCGGAGATCACGCCCCTTTGCGCGGATCGGTCTACGCTGGGCGGCCGAATGGCGCCACCGAGGACGATCCTCTACACCGGCAAGGGCGGCGTCGGCAAGACGAGCGTCGCCGCGGCCACCGCGCGCCGCTGCGCCGCGGCCGGGCTGCGGACGGTCGTCCTCTCGACCGACCCGGCGCACAGCCTCTCCGACTCGCTCGAGGCCGAGCTCGGGCCCGACCCGACCCAGGTCGGCGACCGCCTCTGGGGCCAGGAGGTGCGCGCCGAGCGCGAGATGGAGGCCCACTGGGGCTCGGTCCAGCGCTGGCTCGGGGCGCTGCTCGCCGACCGGGGGGTGATGGACATCGCCGCCGAGGAGCTGACCGTGCCGCCCGGGATGGACGAGCTGTTCAGCCTCCTGCAGATCAAGCGCCATCACGACTCCGGCGAGTTCGAGGTGGTGATCGTCGACTGCGCGCCCACGGGCGAGACGCTCCGCCTGCTCGGGTTCCCCGATATCGCCCACTGGTGGCTGGAGAAGGTGTTCCCGTGGGAGCGGCGGCTGGTCAGCGCCGCGCGCCCGATCGCGCGGATGATCGACGTCGAGCTGCCGGGCGCTGACGTGCTCGCCGAGGTCCAAGAGCTGGTGCGCCAGATGATCGCGATGAACGAGATCCTCCGCGACCGGAACTCGGCCTCGATCCGGCTGGTCATGAACCCGGACCGGATGGTGGTTCGCGAGGCGCAGCGCACGTTCACCTACCTCAACCTCTACGGCTACGTCACCGACGCGGTGATCGTCAACCGGATCTTTCCGGACGAGCTGGCCGGCGGCTACTTCGGCGAGTGGCGCGAGCGCCAACGCGAGCAGCTCGAGGAGGTGCGCAGCGGCTTCGCGCCGGTCCCGGTGCTCACCGCGCGGTTTTTCGGCGAGGAGGTGATCGGGACCGCGATGCTCGACCGGCTCGCCGCCGAGCTCTATGACGACGGCCCGCCGGCCGAATCGATCATGCACGCCGGTCTGGCCCACGAGCTCGAGTCGCACAACGGCACCGCGACTCTGCGGATCCAGCTGCCGTTCGGCGAGCGCGGCGAGATCGGCCTGAAGAAGGTCGGCCCGGAGCTGATCGTCTCGGTCGGTCCGCGGAAGCGAACTATCATCCTCCCGGCCGCGCTGGCCCGTCGCAGCCCGACCGCGGCGAAGCTCGCAGAGGGCTCGCTGGAGGTCAGCTTCGAGACCAACGCCGCCACCGATGGCCACTCCTGAGCCAAATCACCAGTGCGTGGAGCTGTGCCCGATCTGCCGCGGCGCGGAAGTCCTGCGCTCGACCTCGACCCCGGAGCTCCGCGGCCAGTGGCAGACGGTCCAGCGTGAGGCGTTGGTGACGATGCGGGCGATGATCGACCACTACCTCGAGCGCCTCGACGAATACGAGCAGAGCGGTGGCCCCACGGTCGAGGAGATCCCGATCGAATGAACTGCCCGACCTGCGGCACCGAGAACCCCGACCGGGCGCGGTTCTGCATGTCCTGCGGCTCCGGCCTGCCCTCCCCCTGCCCGAGCTGCGGGGCCGAGAACCCGCCGCAGGCGAAGTTCTGCATCGAGTGCGGCACCCCGCTCGACGGCGCCCCGGCCGCTCGGGCGCCCGGCCGACGAACAACTTCCGGAGGAGCGGCGCAAGGCGACGATCCTGTTCGCGGACCTGTCGGGCTACACGGCCGTCTCCGAGCGCCTCGACCCGGAGCGCATGAAGTCGCTCGTCGACCGCGCCCTGCGCCGCCTCGGCGACGAGATCGAGCGCTACGGCGGGACGATCGACAAGTACATCGGCGACAACGTGATGGGCGTCTTCGGGGCCCCGATCGCCCACGAGGACGACCCCGAGCGCGCCGTGCGCGCCGGGCTCGCGATGCAGGCGGCGATGAGCGAGATCAACGAGCAGATCGCCGTCGACATCGGCGCCGACTTCAAGCTCCGGGTGGGGATCAACTCGGGCGAGGTCCTGGCGGGGCGGGTCGGCGACGGCTACACGGTGATCGGCGACCCGGTCAACGTCGCCGCGCGGCTCCAGGGCGCCGCCGAGCCGGGCACGGTGATCGTCGGCGAGATCACCCACCGCCTGACCCGCGCCGCGGTCGAGTACGTCGAGCTCGCGCCGCTCGAGCTCAAGGGCAAGGCCGAGCTGGTGCCGGCCTGGGAGGCGGTCAGAGCCGTGGTCCGGGGTCGCGCCGCGCGCAGCTCGGCGACGACGCCGCTGGTCGGGCGCAGCGACGAGACGGAGCGGCTGCTGGCGCTCTTCGACCGGGTCATCAGTGAGAGCCGCCCGCACCTGGTCACCGTGATCGGCCCGGCCGGGGTCGGCAAGTCGCGCCTGCTGCGTGAGCTGACGCTCGAGATCGGCGGCCGTCCCTCACCGCCCGCCGTGCGGCTGGGCAGCTGCCCGGCCTACGGCGCCGGGCTCGCCTACTGGGCGCTCGGCGAGATCGTCCGCGGCACCTTTGACATCGTCGATACCGACGATGCCGGAGCCGCCTGGCGCAAGCTGAAGGGCGGGATCGAGGACCTGCTCACCGACTCCGAGGTCGAGGAGCCGGCCGACCGGGTCGCAGCGGCGCTCGGCCGGCCGCTCGGGATCGAGCCGGCGCCGGGCGAGGCGGTCGAGCGCTCCGACGAGGACCCGCAGCAGATGCGCGAGCGGCTCTTCTCGGCGGTCCGCCTCGTGGTCGAGGCCGGCAGCCGGCGCCAACCGCTGCTCTTCGCCGTCGAGGACATCCACTGGGCCGACGAGGGCATGCTCGATCTGATCGAGTACCTGGCGCGCTGGTCGCGCGGCACGGTGCTGATCGTGTGCCTGGCGCGCGACGAGCTGCTCGACCGCCGGCCGGGCTGGGGCGGCGGCCGCGTCAACGCGACGACGATCACGCTCGACCCGCTCGACCGCAGCCACGCACAGGAACTGGTCGCGGCGCTGTTCGGCGAAGCGGGGGGCGAAACCGGCGACCTGGCGACCGAGGTCGCGGCGCGCTCGGGCGGCAACCCCCTGTTCGCCGAGGAGATGGTCAACCGGATCGTCGAGGAGGGCGCCGCCGACACCGAGGCGCTACCGGAGACGGTGCACTCGGTGCTCGCGGCCCGGCTGGACGCGCTCACCCGGGACGAGCGCCAGGCCGTGCAGGCCGCCTCGGTGGTCGGCCAGACGTTCTGGGAGGGCTCGATCGCCGAAGCCGGCGACGACCGCGCGGAGCTCCGCGCGACGCTCGAGTCGCTGCGGGGCAAGGACCTGGTCGTGCCCACCGCCGGCAGCCGGCTGGCCGGCGAGCGCGAGTACGCGTTCAAGCACGTGCTGATCCGCGACGTCGCCTACTCGACCCTGCCGAAGGCGGTCCGAGCTCGCAAGCACGCCGAGGTCGGCGAGTTCATCAGCCAGCGCGCGGCCGATCGCTCCGAGGGCGTCATCGCGATGGTCGCCGAGCACTACGCCCGCGCCGCCAACCTCGGCGCCGGCGCGGACCTCGAGCCCGAGGAACTCGAGCGGATCGAGGTCCGGGCGGTGGCCGCCCTCGAGGCGGCCGGTGATGCCTCGGCGGCGCTGTACTCGAACTCGGAGGCCCAGGGCCACTATGAGACCGCGCTCGCGCTCGAGCATCGGCTCGACCCTGAAGGGGCGGCGCGGATCGGCGAGAAGCTCGGCGACGTCGCCCTGCGCCTCGGCCGGGTGGACCGCGCGGTCCGCGCCTGGGAGCGCTGCCTCGAGTACCACCGCGGGGAGGAAGACCTCGCCAGGGTCGGCGACCTGCACCGCAAGATCGGCGCCGGGCTCTGGCAGAAGGGCGACCGCGAGGGCTCGATCGAGCATTACCAGCGCGGGATCGACCTGCTCAAGGACGGCCCGCCGTGCCTCGAGCTGGTGCGCCTCTACGAGGAGGCCGCCTCGCTGTACATGCACACCGGCGACAACATGCTCGCGATCTACGCCTCCGAGAAGGCGCTGCGCCTCGCCGAGCGCCTCGGCGAGGCGGCCGCGGCGAGCCGCGCGCACGGGATCTTCGGCCGCGTCTTCGGCCGCATCGGCGACTCCGAGCGGGCGCGCGAGAACCTCGAGCGCTCGGTCGAGCTGGCGCGCGAGACCGACCCCGCGGAGGCGGTTCGGGCGCTGCTCGCGCTCGGCTACCACCTCGAGATCTCCGAGGCCGACTACGAGGGCGCGAGCGGCGCCTACGGCGAGGCGCTGGCGATCGCGCTGCGGACCGGCGACCTGCCGTCACAGGTCGAGCTGCACGCCTCGCTGGCCCAGGTCGCGGCGTACCGCGGCGAGTGGGAGACGGCAGCCGCGGAGGTCGACGCCTCGCAGACGCTCGCTGAGCGCGAGGGCCTGAGCGGCAAGCTCTGCTTCCCGTACTCGATGCGCGGCGTCCTGCTCGCCCACGAGGGCGACCTCAACGGCGCGGTTGATCTGCTCCGGCGAGCCGCCGAGTCGGCCGAGCAAGTCGGCCGCTCGGAGGTCGTGTTCGAGTCGCTGCACGCGCTCGGCAGCGCGCTGCGCGAGCGCGGCGATCACGCCGACTCCGACCAGGCGCTGGCGCGGGCGCTCGACCTCTGCGAGCGCGCCGGCCTGGTCGCCCAGTCGGTCGAGGCGACCGCGGCGCGAGCGGTCAACCTCGCGGCCTGGGGCAAGCTCGACCAGGCGCGCGAGACGGCCGACGAAGCCGCCGGCCTCGCCGAGCGGCTGCGCTACCCGGTCGGCGTGGCCGCGAGCCTCGAGGCGCGCGGGGCCGCCGACGAGCGATGCCGCGCTACTCGAGCAGGCGCGCGAGGCCTGGGACGCGCTCGGCCGCCCGCGCGACGCCGAGCGCTGCGACGCCTACCTGCGATCCGCTAGCGCGCGAGCGACGAACGGCGAGCACGCGCTAGGCCAGCCCTTCCTTCTCGTACTCGCGGAGGAAGCCCTCGAACAGGCGCTTGTGCCCCTGCTCGTCGCGGAGGATCGCGATCACCATGTCCTGGGTGACCGGGTCGATCCCATCGGTCTCCTCGACGATCCGGCTGTAGTACTCGATCGCGCCCTGCTCGGCCTCGATCACGCCCTTGATCACGTGGACGATGTCGACCTGGTCGCCGGGCGGCTGGAGGTAGCTCTGCTCGGCGGTGAAGTCCTCGGAGCCGGGGACGACCCCGTAGAGCTCCTTGATCCGGGCCGCGAACTGCTGCGCGTGGCCGAGCTCCTCCTGGATGTCGGCTTCCAGCGACTCGCGGATCTCCATCGCGCGGACGCCGTCCGGGTTGGTCGAGTTGGAGATGTAGCTCATCACCGTCTCGATCTCCATCCAGTACGCCTTCGTCAGCAGCTCGATCACGCGCTCGCGCTGTTCGCTGTGGTCGGCCGCCATGATGTCCATGCTCGAGGTGGACGCGCTCATCTCGTTCAGCTCCTTAGCTCGGGTTGCCTGGAGGTTTCCCGCTTCAGTTACGCCGAAACCGGGCTTCTCAACGCTAGCGCGAGCTCGAACCGGACCTCGGGATCGGTGAGCTGGTCGCCGAATAGGTCGCGCAGACGGGCGAGGCGGTAGCGGACGGTCTGCGGGTGGACGTGGAGCTCGGCGGCGACCCGGGCGACCTCGCCCTGGTGATCGAGCCACGACCGCAGGGTGGCAGCGAGGCGGGCGCGCGAGGCGGCGGTCTCGCCGTCGAGCGGGGCCAGGCGCCTGCGGGCGAGCTCCGCCAGGGTGCGCTCGTCGCCATGGGCGACCAGGGCGGCGAGGTGGTCGTCGGCGAGCGTGAACCCGGCCGCGTCGACGACGCCGGCCTCGATCAACCGCAGGACCGCCTGGGCTCGCTCGGCGCTGCGGGCGGCGCCGGCGGGCTCGACCGCCGGGCCGAGCACCGCGACGAGCGCCCGGCTCGCCCGCGCGAGCGCCGTTGCGAGGCCGGGGGCGTCGGGGTCGGCGATCAGGGCGAGGCCCGGCCCGCCGTCGTCGCCGGGCTCGGCGATCAGCGTCCCGGCGGGCAGGCGGGGGAGCAGGCGCCGGCCACCGGTCGACCAGGCGAGCGCCGCCAGGCGGGCCGGGGCCTCCCAGCCGGCCTCCGCGGCGGTCGTCGCGATCAGCGCCTCGTCGCTCGCCGGGTCGAGCAGCAGGAGCGCGAGGCGCCGCCGCTGGCGCTCGCGCTCGCCGGCGGCGGCCGACTGCGCCTGCGCGTAGCCCTCGGCCGAGAGCGCCGAGAGCTCGTCGATGTAGGCGAACACCGCCTCGGCGAGCAGCGCCAGGGTGCGCCGGTCGACGCCGCCGTCGACCGCAATCGCTGAGACCCGCCGCCACGAGACGCGGGCGCCCAGCCGGTAGGCGGAGAGCAGCGCGTCGAGCGAGCGGCGCTCCGTGTACTCGCCGCGCCCGAGCGCCCGGTACACCGCGTCGGTGCGGGTGCGGTCGAGCTCCGGATCGGCGACCAGGTCGGCAAACTGGGCCAGGGCCTCCTCCACGCCGCCCCGGATCCCGGTGCCGAAGCGGCCGCGCAGCGGCCGCCGGTAGGCGGGGACGCGCTCGCGGATCGCCGCGATCACCTCGTCGCTCAGCGCCGGCACGTGGGGGCGAATCAGCGCCCCGATTCGGGGCGGGATCGCTCTCCACGGCTCGTCGAGCGGCATTTCTTGTGCCATCTGCACATAATCCTAACCATCAGACGTGGTCAGGAGGGAAGAAACTGTGCGCATCTGCGCCGTAGCTTCCCGAGCATGAGCCGAGCCCAGCGCTATACGAACATGGCCGCCGTCGTCGTCCCGTTCGTCGCCTTCCTGGCGGCGATCGTGCTCCTCTGGAACCGCGCCGTCGGCTGGACCGACCTCGTGATCCTCCTCGGGATGTACCTGGTCACCGCGCTCGGGATCACGATCGGGTACCACCGCCTGCTCACCCACCGCGCCTTCCAGACTCACAAGCCGATCGAGTACGCGCTCGCCGCCGCCGGCTCGATGGCGGTCCAGGGGCCGGTGATCGACTGGGTCGCAGACCACCGCAAGCACCACGCGCACACCGACGAGGAGGGCGACCCGCACTCGCCGCACGTCGGCCATGGCTCCGGCCTCGCCGGGCTCTGGCACGCCCACGTCGGCTGGCTGTTCGACGCCAACGGCCAGGCCGACCGGCGCAAGTACGCCCCCGACCTGATGGACGACCGCGGCATGAGGCTGCTCAACCGCCGCTTCCTCTCGCTGGTCGTGCTCTCGCTCGGGCTCCCGGCGACGCTCGGGTTCGTGCTGACCGGGACGGCCGCCGGCGCCCTCACGGGGCTGCTCTGGGGCGGCCTCGTGCGGATCTTCTTCGTCCACCACATCACGTGGTCGATCAACTCGATCTGCCACTACCACGGCAGTCGCCGGTTCGCGACCGAGGACCGCTCGACCAACGTCTGGTGGCTGTCGGTCGCATCGCTCGGCGAGGCCTGGCACCACAACCACCACGCCTTTCCGCGCTCCGCCGTCCACGGCCTGCGCCGCTGGGAGCTGGACCCGTCGGGGGCGATCATCGGCGCGATGCAGAAGGTCGGCCTGGCGTGGAACGTCGTGAGGATCTCCCCGGAGCGCCAGCAGCAACGGCTGGCGAGTAGCGCTCGTCGCTCGTCGCTCGTCGGTGGCGGCGCGCACATCGAACACGTCGCCTGAGCCCGAACAACGAACAACGGGCGGCGAGCGGCGAACGCCGAACATAGAATGCCCCCGTGCAGACTTGGATCCTCACCGGTGACCTGACCAACTTCCGGATCAACGTCGAGCGCGGGTTCGATCCGATCGGGTTCAAGGAGCGGCGGCGAAACCAGGCGCTCGAGTTCGAGCCGGGTGACGAGGTCGTGTTCTACGTCACCGGGGTGCAGGCGTTCGGTGGGATCGCCCGAGTGCGCTCGGAGATGTTCGAGGACCGCACCCCGATCTGGCCGCAGGGCAAGAAGAAGCGTCCGGAGGACTACCCGTGGCGGGTCGAGGGCGAGCCGGTCGCGGTCCTCGAAGAGGAGCAGTTCATCCCGGCCGCGTCGCTGATCAGCGAGCTCGAGCACCTGCGCAAGTGGCCGGCCGAGCACTGGCACCTCGGCTTTCAGGGCCAGCTGCGCACCGTCTCCGAGCACGACGCCGAGCTCCTGCGCAGCCGGATCGCGGGCGCGCTCGCCGGCGCCGGCGGGTGATCCACCAGCGCCACTTCACGCTCGTGGAGGCGCAGCAACTGCTGCCGCAGGTCGAGCCCATGGTGCGCAAGCTGCACGACGCCGGCGCCCGGCTCAGCGACGCCGAGCTGCACGAGCTGCTCTCGGACGCGGCCCCCGGCAACGGCGGCGGTGAGCCGGGGCGCGCCGTCGGCGAGGCCTTCGTCGAGCTGCGATCGCTGCTCGCCGAGCTGCAGGGGCGAGGGATCGTCGTTCGCGACGTCAGCCGCGGGCTGATCGACTTCCCGTCGATCCGCGAGGATCGCGAGATCTATCTGTGCTGGGAGCTCGGCGAGGCCGAGATCGCCTACTGGCACGAGCTCGACACGGGCTATGGCGGCCGCCGGCCGCTCGACTGAACCGCGGCGCCGGCCGCTCTCGCCCGCCGAGCGGGTCGCCGCGGGCGGCGCGATCGCGGTCGTCGCGAGCATGCTGTTGCCCTGGTACGGGATCCCGTTCGGCGACGGGCTCTCGGTCACCGGCCTCGACGCGTTCGGGTTCGCCGCCGCGGCACTGCTGGTGACGGTCGCGGCGGCCGTGCTGCTGATCGCACGCGAGGCATTGGGGCGGACGCTCCCGCGGCCGCTGCGCGCCGCCGAGCTGATCGTCGTGGCCGGCGCCTGGGGGGCGCTGCTCTGCGTCTACCTGGTCTTCGATCGCCCCGACGAGCTCGGCGGCAGCTTCGACGTGAGCCCGCGCCTCGGCGTCTTCGTCGCGCTCGGCGGCTGCATCGCGATCGGCCTCGGCGGCATGCGGATGCGGGTCGAGCGCGAAGGCTGAGCCGAAACAGCGGACGGGGCGCCCGCCCGGCGCCCCGTCCTTGTCACATGGGAGGTGTGCTCTACGTTCCGCCTCCGCGAGGCGGGATGGTGTCCCATCAATCGGCGCTCGTGCGCTCGGGCTTGAACCCCGCAACGCGGCGAGCGGCCAACCGGCGACCGGCGGGCCCGCCCAAAAGAGAGCCGGAGCGCCGTCCTGGCGCTCCGGCTCTGGCATCGGAGGTGCCCCCGCGGAAGGCCTTGCGGCCACCAGTGGGGTACATATGGGGTTATGGGGTGCAGTTGGAGCGGTGACCCGCTGGGGGCGCGCCTCTCCGGTCCTGCCATCGGCAAGTACCCAGGGCCCCGATAGCTCACTCCAGCCGACTGGACGTTTGTTCTACCGTTCGATCAGGTTCGCGCGACGACCGAACGGACGAGATCGCGGTCGTGCTCGTAATCGAGCAGCTCGAGCGCCTCGCGGCGCTCAGCCAGCGCAGCTCGTCGACCTCGTCGTTGGGCTCGAACCCGCCCTCGAACGGGCGCATGAGCCACCAGCGCACCAGCTTGTCGCGGCCCTTGCGATCGCGGTAGCGGGCCGACTCGAGCTCGTCGCCGAGCTCGCAGCGCAGCCCGGTCTCCTCCTCGACCTCGCGCAGCGCCGCGTCCTCCCACCGCTCGCCGGATTCGAGCTTGCCCTTGGGCAGCGACCAGTCGTCGTAGCGGGGCCGGTGCACGACGACCAGCTCGAGCGGCTCGCCGTCGCCGCGGACGACCACCCCGCCGGCCGCCTCGACCGTGGCGGCGTTCATCCGCGCTCCGGCTCGGCCGCGAAGCCGAGCTCGCGAACCGCGCCGAGGACACGCTCCCCATGCTCGGCGCCATCGGTCTGCAGCACGAGCCGGATGCCCGTCTCGCGAACGTGCAGGTCGACGCCCTCGCGGATGTGGACGACGTCGAGCACGTTCGCGCCGGCATCGGCGACCGACTCGAGCAGCCGAGCGAGCTCCCCCGGCTGATCGGAGACGACGGTCGAGACGACCAGGCGCCGCCCGGCCGCCGTTTCGCCCATGCGGATGCACTCGGTCAGCCGGGTCGCGTCGACGTTGCCGCCGGAGAGCACCGCGCAGACGCTCCCGGCCCCGGGGCTCACCCGCCCGGCGAGCAGCGCGGCCACCGCGGCGGCGCCGGCGCCCTCGACCACGAGCTTCGAGCGCTCGAGCAGCAGGACCATCGCCTCGGCGACCTCGTCGTCGGTGACCGAGACCACCTCGTCGACGTGGGCCTCGAGCAGCGGGCCGGTGATCTCGCCGGGCCGCTTGATCGCGATGCCGTCGCAGATCGTCCCGGCCGCGCGGCGCTCGGCGACCACCCCGACCACCCGCGCGCCGGGCACCCGCGCCTTGATCGCCACGGCGATGCCGGCGGCGAGCCCGCCGCCGCCGATCGGGACGACGACCGTGCGCACGCCGGGCGCCTGCTCGGCGAGCTCGAGCCCGATCGTCCCCTGGCCCGCGATTACCGCCGGGTCGTCGAACGGCGCGATCAGCGTCCTCGACTCGCGCTCGGCGAGCTCGCGGGCGAGCGCCGCAGCGTCGTCGTACCCGCCGTCGACGAGCCTGACCTCGGCGCCATAGCCGCGCACCGCCTCCACCTTGGCGAGCGGCGCGTCGGCGGGCATCACGACCTTCGCCTGCGCGTCGCGGCTGCGGGCCGCGACCGCGACCGCCTGCGCATGGTTGCCGGCGCTCGCGGCGACCAGCCCCGCGGGCGAGCTCGTCCGGATCGAGCGCTGCGACCTTGTTGACCGCTCCGCGGACCTTGAACGAGCCGGTGCGCTGCAGGTTCTCCGCCTTCAGCCCGACATCGGCGCCGACCCGGTTGGAGATCTCGCGCGCCGGCAGCACCGGGGTGACCCGCACGTGCGGCGCGATCGTCGCCGCGGCAGCCTCGATCGCGTCGATGCCGACCGCTTCAGTTTGCGCCCGCGGGTCCATTCGCGCAGGCTAGCCGGGCCTGGCACCTACGGCGAGACGCCCGGGGTCTCGAGCGTCCCCGTCTGCGGCGGGCGGTCGACCGGCTGCGTCAGGGACTCGCGCCGATAGTCGCGGTACTCGCGCCAGATGATCTGCAGGGTCGCGGCGGCCGGGATCGCGAGCACGGCGCCGAGAACCCCGAAGAGCGTCGATCCGAACAGGACCGCGACCAGGACTATGAACGCCTCGACCTGAACCGCCCGCCTCTGGATCTGGGGCTGGATCAGGTAGTTCTCGATCTGCTGGTAGGCGATCGCCCAGATGATCCAGATGATCACGCCGACGGGGAAGTTGACGAACAGCATCACGATCGCGATGAAGACCGCGGCGATCGTCGCACCGACCACGGGGATCAGGTCGAAGAAGGCGACCACGAGGGCGAGCGGACCCGCGAACGGGGCGCCGAGGATCGTCAGGACGATGAACGAGGTGACCCCGGCGACCGTCGCCTGCAGCATCGCTCCGGCGACGTAGTTGCCGATCGCGTCGGCGACATCGCGCAGCGCGCGCTCGATCCGCTCGGCGTGCCCCGGCGGTTGCGCGCGCACGAACGCCTCTGCCCACCGTGGCCCACCCCCGACCATGAAGACGCTCAGGATCAGGATCGTGACCGTCGCGAAGATCGAGTTGATCACGCCGACGCCGATGTCCTGGAGCACCCCGGCCGCGTCCCCGATCTTGCTCGGCAGGTCGTCGGCCAGGCTCTGAAGCTCGCTGGTGAAGTCGTACTTGTCGTTGAGGTCGTTGAGGGTCTGGTTGTCGTTGACGAAGTTGGTCACGTCCTGCGCGTACTGGGGAACGTTCTCGGCGAGGTTTTCGATCTGGCCGACCAGCGACGGGATGAGCAGCGCCCCGAGCCCGATCGGGATGGCGATCAACGCCAGGTAGCTGAGCGTGATCGCCAGCCCGCGCTTCATGTGCCGCGAGAGCAGGTTCACCGGCCCCGACATCGCGACGGCGATGAACGCCGCGATCACCAGCCAGGTGAGCGGCTTCTGCAGCAGGTAGATCAGGTAGAGCGCGAGAACGACCGAGACGACGATCAGGACCGTCCTGAACACGGCCCGGCCGAGCGGGTCGCGCGGTGTCATGACCGCCATCACCCAACCGCTATTCGGGGCGGGCGCACCCATTCCTCGCGGCGGGAGCGGCCCTGCAGCGACCTAGATGGCGAGGTCGAACAACTCAGCGGCACCGACCGCGTCGGAGCCGAGCTCGGCGGCGCCGACGTCGGCCGCGATCCGAGACCCCGCCCCATCGCCGCCGAGCAACACCGGATGGCGTCCGGCGAGCTCCCGCAGCTCGGGCCCCGCGTCGCGCAGCGGCCCTTCGTCGACCGCCGCAACGACGACGGCCTGCGACTGGAGCTGGTCGGCCGTGTCGCCGATCGTCGCGATGGGCGTGTTGGCGCCCAGGTAGGCGATCCGCCAGCCGCGCCGGCGCAGCGCCAGACCGAAGGCGATCAGGCCGATGTCGTGCTGCTCGCCGGGCGGGCAGGCGAGCACCGCGAGCGGGCCATCTCCCCCTCCCCACCCGCGGGCGACGCCGAGCAGGCGGCCGCGGACGAGCTCGCTTGCGAAGTGCTCCTGGCCGATGCTGATCCGGCCGTCGCTCCAGCGCTCGCCGATCTCGGCCAGCACCGGGAGCAGCAGCGAGCCGACGACGACGTCGAGCGCGAGCCGGGCGAAGGCCGAGTCGATCATCTCGTTGGCGCTCTGCTCGTCGTACTCGGCGAGCGCGTTGAGCAGCTCGCCGGCGACCTGCGCGAGGACGGGGTTCTGGACGGGCGCCGATGCCGAAGCACCAGCGCCCGTCCGGTCGGGCGCGAGGGGCACCGCCTGCGCCGTGCCTTGCGGCACGGCGCGTCCCGCCTCGGTCGCGCCCATCCCGTCTCGCTGCACGCCCTCAGGGGCGACGCGAGCGAGTCTTGCGGCCTCGGCCGCCGAGATCCCCTGGGCGATGAAGGCGGTCATCGCCCGCACCCGGGCCTCGTCGGCCGCGGAATAAAGCCGGTAGCCGGAACCGGTGCGCTCGGGTCGGGTGAGCGCGTAACGGCGCTCCCAGGCGCGCAACGTCTCCGGGCGCACGCCGACGCGGCGGCTGAGCTCGCCGATCCTGAACATCGGCTGCGTCCCTTCGACCGGCGTCTCCGCTCTCGTGGCCAAGATGTGACAAAGTATAAACAGAAACCATGAACAGAGCTAGAACATCCTCGATTCGCGCCGGCGCCGGATACGGTGAGCGGTGACCGTGCTCCCCGCCCTTTTCGACCGCTCGCTCGACTGGACCGTCGTCCCGGGGTACAGCCGGTTTGGCTACTCGCTGCGCAGCCGCTTCTGGGATCAGGCGGCCCCGGAGGGACTCGACGGCTGGACGGTGCTCGTCACCGGCGCCGGCTCGGGGATCGGCGCCGCGGCCTGCGAGCAGCTCGCCGCGGCCGGGGCGACCGTCCACATGCTGGTTCGCAACCGCGAGCGCGGCGAGGACGCCCGCGCCGGGATCGCGGAGCGCACCGGCTCGGACCGGCTCGTCCTCGAGCTGTGCGACGTCTCGAGCCTCGCCTCGGTGCGCGAGTTCGCCGAGCGATTCACCGCCGAGCAGCCGGAGCTGCACGCGCTGATCAACAACGCGGGGACGATGCCGCCCGAGCGCACCCACACCGAGGAGGGCTTCGAGCTCACGTTCGCCACCAACGTGCTCGGCCCGTTTCTGCTGACCAACCTGTTGCTTGGCTCACTCGAGCGCGGTGCGCCGTCGCGGGTCGTCAACGTCTCCTCCGGCGGCATGTACACGCAGAAGCTCGACGTCGAGGACCCGCAGCTCGAACGGCGCGAGTACGACCCGCCGGCCTTCTACGCGCACACGAAGCGTTGCGAGGTCGTCCTCACCGAGCTCTGGGCCGAGCGCCTGCGCGGCACCGGGGTCAGCGTCCACTCGATGCACCCGGGCTGGGCCGACACGCCCGGCGTTCAGACCTCGCTCCCGCGCTTTCGCAAGCTGATGCGGCCGCTGCTTCGCGACGCCGGGCAGGGCGCCGACACCGCCGTCTGGCTGGCGACCGCGCCCGAGCCGGCGAACCGGTCCGGCCTCTTTTGGCACGACCGCGAGCCGCGGCCGGTGCACCGGGTGCCGTGGACGCGCGAGAGCGCGGACGAGCGCCAGCGCCTCTGGGCCGAATGCGTGCGGCTCAGCGGCTGGACGGACCACGCCGACCCGGCTGCGATCGGCGAGGCTCGGGCCTGATGGCCCGCTATGTCGCCACCGTCGACTCCTCGCTGAGCGCGGAGGAGGCCTTCGACTACCTCGCGGACTTCACGTCGGTGACCGAGTGGGACCCGACCGCGGTCAGCGCCGAGCAGCTCTCCGGGCGCGTCGGCGAGGGCGCCGAGTTCCGGGTCGTCGTCCGGTTCGCCGGCGCCGAGAACGAGTTCGTCTACCGCACGTTGGAGTTCGTCCGCCCGACCAAGCTCGTGCTCCGCGCGGAGAGCTCGACCGTGGTCTCGCTCGACACGATCACCATCGAGCCGCGGCCGTCGGGCTGTGCGGTGACCTACGACGCAAAGCTCGACCCGAAGGGCGCGATGAAGCTCGCCGGCCCGGTGCTCGGGCTGCTGTTCAAGCGGCTCGGCGACAACGCGAAGGCCGGCCTCGAGCGGGAGCTCAACCACTGAACGAGACGTTCACCGCGCGCCCGGATTCACTGGATAGAGTCGCCCCGACGACCTCGATCGAGGAGGGATGATGAGCGAGCACACCGAGTACGCGCCAGGGACCCCAAGCTGGACCGACAACGCGTCGGCGGACCCGGCCGCCGCGGCCACCTTCTACTCAGGCCTGTTCGGCTGGCAGACCGAGAACCGGATGCCGGCCGACAGCGACGGCGAGTACCACATGGCGACTCTACGCGGCAAGGACGTCGCGGCCTTGGGCTCGAACCCGATGCCGGGAGCGCCGGCGAGCTGGAACACCTACATCACCGTGGCCTCGGCTGACGATGCCGCGGGAGCGGTCAAGGACGCGGGCGGTCAGGTGATGATGGAGCCGTTCGACGTGATGGATGCCGGCAGGATGGCTGTCTGCGCCGACCCCGCCGGTGCGGCCTTCATGGTCTGGGAGCCGCGTGAAAGCATCGGCGCCGAGCTCGTCAACGAGCCCGGAACGCTGTCGTGGAACGAGCTCGCAACCGGTGACGTCGAGGGCTCGAAGCGCTTCTACGGCGAGGTCTTCGGCTGGCAGACGAGCACGATGGAGTTCGGCGAAGGCGAGTACACGATCTGGCACCCGGAGGGAGTCGAACCGGCGACCGGCCCGCAGGAAGAGGGCGGCAACGGGATCGGCGGCATGCTGTCGAACCAGGCCTGGCCCGAGGGGACGCCGTCGTTCTGGCTGACCTACTTCAACGTCGAGGACACCGACGCCGCCGTCGCCAAGGCGGAGGAGCTCGGGGCCGCGGTCGCCGCGCCGGCCTTCGACGCCGAGGGCGTCGGGCGGATCGCCGTGCTCACAGACCCGCAGGGCGCCACTTTCGCAGTGATCCAGATGTCCTAGAACGCAAAGAGGGGCGGCGCAAGCGCCGCCCCTCGAAAGCTCGGATGAGTCCGGGCTTAGATGGTGCGCACGTTGACCGCGCGCGGGCCCTTGTCGCTCTCCTCGGACTCGAACTCGACCTTCGCGCCGTCGGCGAGGGCGCCTCCGCCCTCGACCTGGCTCTGATGGACGAAGAGATCGCGACCGGCGTCATCGGGGGTGATGAAGCCGAAGCCCTTCTCGTGGTTGAACCACTTGACTGTGCCTGATGCCATCGTTCCTCCTGGGAACTCGGGTGCTCGCGGTACGAAGGAACCCAGGAAGGACGCCTCGGACTGCTACGCACGTTTGTACTCCTGTACTCCGCGGGAGCGTAGCTGCTGAGGCGCCGTCGCGGGGTTGCGACCCACTGAGCTGCGCCGTAGCGGATAGGTTGAGCTCGATGCCCGAGTTGCTAACCGCCGCCGACGCCGCCGCCCGAGTCAACCCCGCCGACGCGCTCGGGATCCCGCTCGGCCCTGGCCAGCCGCCGCAGTTCCTCGCGGCGCTCGGCGACCGCGACGACTGGACCGAGCTGCGCATCTACGGCGCCCTTGCGCTCGCCTGGAGCGAGGCGTACATGCACCCGAACGTGCACTACCTGTCGGGCTTCTTCGGCCCGGTCGAGCGCACCCTGCGTGATTCGGGCGCCAACATTTCCTTCGCCCCTGCGGACTTTCGCCGCTTCGAGCCGCTGCTCGAGGCCGAGGCGCCGCGCGTAATGGCGACGGTCGCCACCCCGGCAGATGCCGACGGCTGGTGCAGCCTCTCGCTGCACGCCGGCGGCACCCTGAAGGAGCTGTTTCGCGCCGGCGAGGATCCCTCGCGCCTGCTCGTCGTCGAGACGTCGCCCTCCTTCCCGCGCACCAGCGGGATCGCGCCGGAGCATCGCCACGCGATCCACCTCGACCAGATCGACATCGTGATCGAGTCGGACGCGAAGCCGCTCGAGCTCCCCGAGCCGGAGCCCGGCGAGATCGACGCCGCGATCGCCGAGCACGCGCGCGCCTTCATCGACGACGGGGCGACCCTGCAGACCGGGATCGGCGCGATCCCGTCCGCCATCGTCGCGCGGCTCGCCGACGGCGACGGCGGCGACTACGGCATCCACTCGGAGATGTTCACGAACGGGCTCATGCGCCTGCACGAGGCGGGCAAGGTCACCAACCGCAAGGGCCTCTACGACGGGGTCTCGATCGTGACCTTCGCCGCCGGCTCCGCGCGGCTTTACGAGTGGCTCGACGGCAACGACGAGGTCGCCTTCCTCCCGGTCGAGATCGTCAACTCACCGGAGCTGATCGGGCGCAACCGGCGCATGGTCACGATCAATGCGGCGATCGGGGTCGACGTCCACGGCCAGGTGGTCGCCGACACGATCCACGGTAGCCAGTACTCCGGTATCGGCGGCCACGAGGACTTCATCGCCGGCGCCGCGCTCTCGCTCGAGGACCGCGCGCTGATCTGCCTGCCGTCGACCGTCACGCTTGGGGGCGAGCGCAGCTCGCGGATCGTCCCCTGGTTCGAGGCCGGCAGCGTGATCACGACCCCGCGTCACCAGGTCGACGTGATCGTCACCGAATACGGGGCCGCCGAGCTCCAGGGCCTGACCGTGCACCAGCGCGGCCTCGCGCTCGCCGAGATCGCCCATCCAGACTTTCGCGACGAGCTGCGCGAGGCGGCGCTGCGCGCCTCACACGGACGCTCGGCGGTCGGCTGACCCGCGCGAACAGGTTGCCGCCGAGGATCGCGGTGAGGCCGAGGTCGTGCGCGCCCGGCCCGCGGCCGAGACGCGGTCGTCGCTGACGCCGACGTTCATCGGCTCGCCGCCTTCGCGCGACGGCGCCCGCTCGCGCGACGGCGCGCCGGCGCCTTGCGCTCGCTCGCCGGGACCTCTTCCTTGACGACCGCCTTGGTCAGCACCGGGATCTGTTTCGCCAGGAAGCTCGCCATCCGCTCCTCGTCGCGGCGGATCGCACGAGCGAGCTTCGCCGTCTCGTCGTCGCCGACGCTCTCCGCGAGCGCCTCGATCGCGGTGTAGGTGGCGATCTCCTCGTGCTCGTTGAAGTACTCGGTCTTCGCGTTCTTGAGCATCTTCTCGGCATCGCCGGTGCCGCGGACCATGTGCAGGGGCCCCTTGGCGAGCGACTTCGCCTTGACGACCGCCGGGCCGGCGACCCTCTCCGCAAGCGCGGGGCCGGAGCCGCTGATCTTCTTGATCCGGCGCTCGAGCTCGCGCGCGTGTGCCTTCGTCTCCTTCAGGTGCTCCTTGAGGCGCTTCTTGTAAGGCGGCCTGGTGGTCATTGCGATGTGCGCCTGCAGCGCCGTCTCGAGTTCCTTCTCCTTGCCGTAAGCCTCGCTCAGGTACTGCACGAGCTTCGTCTGGGTAACCGTGTCAGCCATGTTGTTCGCTCCTTTGTCGTGAACTGACCGAGTACCCGGCTTGCCGACCGACAAGCTCGACAGACTCGGCGCGTGCTCGAAGCGGCGCTCTGGGGTCTGTTCGGCGGGATGGCGCTGGTGGTCGGCGCGCTGATCGCGCTCGTGCCTCGCCGCTCGTTCCCGGATCGCGCGGTCGGCTTCGTCATGGCGTTCGGGGCCGGGGTCCTGATCAGCGCCGTGGCCTTCGACCTCACGGAGGAGGCGATCACGATCGGCGGGGGCCTCGCGGCCGCGCTCGGGCTCGGCGCCGGAGCGCTCACGTATTTCGGCGGCGACAAGCTCATCGACCGCGGCGGCTCCGATGAGGGCGGCGATGACCCGCAGGGCATCGTGCTCGGCGCGCTACTCGACGGCATCCCCGAGTCAGCCGCGATCGGTCTGACCCTGCTCTCGGGCGGCGGCGTCAGCGTCTCGTTCATCGCCGCGGTATTCATCTCCAACCTACCCGAGTCGATCGCCGCATCGGCCGAGCTCGAGCCCAAGCACTCGCGGCGCTGGATCCTCGGCCTCTGGCTGGTGATCGCGCTCGCGTCGGCGGTCGCCGCCGGGCTCGGCTACCAACTGCTCGGCGGCGCCTCCGACGAGGTCGTCGCCTTCGTCAAGGCGTTCGCCGGGGGCGCAATCCTGTGCATGCTCACCGACACGATGGTCCCCGACGCGCTGCGTAAGGCGGGCACCAGCGTCGGGCTGGTGACCGTCCTCGGCTTCGCGCTCGCGGCGCTGCTGTCGACCGCCTAACCGGCGGTCTCGGCCTTCTCGCTCTGCTCGTCGGCCCCGGGCTCGCGCCCCGGCTCCGAGTGCGCCGCCCGGTCCTCGTAGTTGGCGCGGGCGTTCGGGTCGGCCTCGGCCAGCACCTTGTCCGCCTTCAGCATCCGCCCCACGCTCTCGCGGGCGCCGCGCGGCAGCAGGGTCATGAACTTGTAGATCCCGACGCTCTCGCGGGGGACGAAGACGTCGAACTTCGGTCGCTCGAGCGCGTTGACGATCGCGTCGGCGACGTCCTCGGGCTGCAACACCTTGATCGCGCGCGTCTCGGGCAGACCGGAGCCGAGCTCGGTGTTGACGACGGCCGGCATCACGCAGGAGACCTCGATCCCGCTGCCGCGGAGCTCGGCGCGGACCGCCTCCGAGACGCCGACGACGAAGTGCTTGGTGCCGCAGTAGGTGGCGCCCCCGGGGAACCCGGTCTTGCCCGCCTGTGAAGCGATGTTGACGAGGTGCCCGCTGCCGCGACGCTGCATCCGCGGCAGCGCCAGCTTCATCCCGTACATGACCCCGTGCACGTTGATGTCGACCATCCGCTGCGCCGTCGCATCATCCTCTTCGACGAACTTGCCGAGCGGCATGATCCCGGCGTTGTTGATCAACACGTCGAGCGAGCCGAGACGCTCCTCGACCTGGTCGAGAAAGCCCTCGAACGAGTCGCGGCGGGTGACGTCGAGCTCCAGCGCCAGCGTGTCGCCGCCGATTTCGGCGGCGGTCTGCTCGGCGAGCTCACGGTCGAGGTCGCCGATCGCCACCTTCGCGCCCTTGAGCACCAGTGCTCTCGCGGTTGCCTTGCCGATCCCCCGGGCCCCACCCGTGATCGCGACGATCCTGCCCCTCAGCGAGAGCGGTTGGCGTGCCATGCTCGGTTCCTCCTCATCGATTGCTCCGCCAGCCTAACAATCGGTTCGTCCGTGCTATCTTGCGCTCAGCATTTGTCTACTAAATCGCTAGACAAAGGAGATTGGCGATGTTGAACGGCAACGGGGCACTGGACACCTCGACCCACCGGCTCTTCGACCGGGTCCAGAGCGAGCTCGCGTCGCGGCGCTTCGAGATCCTCGCCGACGCGGTCGGTGAACATGAAGTGCGCGCCGGCCGGTTCACCAGCGGCCCACTCCCCCACGACCAAGCGCTCTACCGCCGCCTGCGCGAGATCGTCCACGCCCACCGCGGAGGCGCGGCTCGATGAGCCCGGCGCTCGTCCAGCCGCCGACTGAGGAGCAGCCCGCGCTCGGCGGCGGGCTGGCATCGCCCGAAGCGAACGCTCC
The DNA here is from genome assembly GCA_963828755.1 of uncultured Solirubrobacterales bacterium. Lineage (GTDB taxonomy): Bacteria > Actinomycetota > Thermoleophilia > Solirubrobacterales > 70-9 > WHSW01. The sequence continues at coordinate 202,126 of CAWHFY010000017.1, forward strand.
GTTCGTGGAGCTCGCGGCGGCGATCCGCAACCACGAGTCCGCCGCCGGGCACGCGGCGGTACCGAAGCGGCCCGCCGACCACGAGCTGTATCGGACCCTGACCACGCTCGAGCAGTTCGACGAGCAAGAGTCGCGCTAGGGACTGAGCCGCGCTAGAGGCCGCGGAACAGCCGGCCGAGCGGGCGCCGCTCGATCGCATTCGTACGCTCGCACTCGGCGGCCGCGTCGCGCAGGTCGCCGCCGTCGCAGCGGTCGTCGCCGGGGCCGCCGTCGAGCTTGTCGAAGCCATCGCCGCCGGAGAGATCGTCGTCGCCGAGCTGGCCGTAGAGCTCATCGTCGTTGCCGTCGCCGAGGATCGTGTCGCCGCCGCCGGCGCCGTAGAGCTTGTCGTCGCCGGAGAGGCGCTCGCCGCCGCGGATGAAGTCGGCGGCCTCGGAGCCGTAGATGACGTCGTCGTTGCCCCCGCCGTCCATGAGCGCGGGGGCGACGCCGGGCGTCTTCGTGCTCAGAACGTCGTCGTGGGTGAATCCGAGCAGCGTGTCGGCGCCGCCCGCGACGATCACGTCGTCGTTGAACCCGCCGTTGAGGATGTCGATGCCGTCGTCGACCACCTCGCCGCCCGACATCCCGTAGCCGAAGATCCGATCGTCGCCGGCCGAGCCGAGCACCTTGTCGTCGCCGGGGCCCGGGAAGATCGTGTCGTTCTCCTCCTCGCCGTAGATGATGTCGTCGCCGGGGCCCCCGTAGAGCTTGTCGGCGCTGCGACCTCCGCAGAGGACATCGTTGCCCTGGCCGCCCTCCACGACGTCGTTGTCGCGGCCGCCGTTCAGCAGGTCGTTGCCGGCGCGGCCGATCAAATGGTCCTTGCCGCGCAACCCGGTGACGCTGTCGCGGCTGTTGGTGCCGACCCAGTTGTTCTTGCTGTCGTCGAGGCGCTCGTGGCCCTTGAGACAGATCGGCGCCTCCTGGGCCGAGGCGGCGCCGGGCAGCGCCAGCGCCGCGGCAAGCGCCACGAGCGCGGGCATGGTGAAGCGTCGATGCGGCATCGGTCTATCTATCGGGCGAGGTCGGCTTTTCTTTAAAGACCGCGGAACAGACGGGCAAACGGACGACGCTCGATCGAGGTCTCATGTTCGCAGGCGACGCCGTCGTCCTAGCGCCAGTGCCCGCCTAGCACCGTTCACGGGTGCCGCCCCCCACCACCGCGACGCACCCTAGCGAACGCAATGCTCGGCGGCGAGCGTAATCGATCGCCCATCGCCCGGCGCCGGTAGCCTGCGCGACGACGATGAGCAGCAGCAACGGAGCGCACCGCGAGCTCTCGGTCGGCATTGTCGGAGCCGGCTTCGGCGGCGTGGGCATGGGAATCCGCCTTCAACAGGAGGCGCTCGCCTCGTTCGAGATCTTCGAGCGCGGCAAATCGGTCGGCGGCGTCTGGCGAGCCAACACATACCCCGGGGCAGCCTGCGACGTGCCCTCGCATCTGTACTCGTTCTCGTTCGCGCCCGGCCACCGCTGGTCGCGCCGCTACGCCCCGCAGGCCGAGATCCTCGCCTACCTGCGGGAGTGCTCGACCGACTACGGGATCGACCCGCACGTGCACCTCGGCGCCGAGGTCACGGGCGCCCGCTTCGACCCCGCCGCGGGCCGCTGGACGGTGGGCACCGAGGACGGCGGCGCCCGCGAGTTCGACCTTCTCGTCACCGCTTGCGGACAGCTGACCCGGCCGTCGATCCCGCCGCTCGCCGGGATCGAAGAGTTCGATGGGCCCGCGTTCCACTCGGCCGAGTGGGACCACGACGTCGACCTGACCGGTAAGCGGGTCGCGGTGATCGGGACCGGCGCGAGCGCGATTCAGTTCGTCCCCGAGGTCGCCGAGATCGCGGCCTCGACGACGATCTACCAGCGCTCGGCGCCCTGGATCGTGCCGAAGCTCGACCGCTCGTACCCGGCCTGGGAACAGGCCGTGTTCCGGCGCTTCCCCGCCCGGGTCGCCGCGAGCCGCGCCGCTTTCTTCGCCTTCTTCGAGATGGCGACGTACGGCTTCACCGGGCACCTCTGGGTCTCGGCACCGGTCAAGCGAATCGCCAACTGGGAGCGCCGCCGGATGCTCGGCCACGACCCCGAGCTGCTCGCGAAGACGACCCCGGACTACGAGCTTGGATGCAAGCGGGTCCTGTTCACGAGCGACTGGTACCCGACCCTGCTTCGTGACGACGTCGAGCTGTGCAACGGGGGCGTCGAGCAGGTCACCGCGGGCGGCGTGGTCGGCGCCGACGGGATCGAGCGCGAGGCGGACGTGATCATCTACGGAACGGGATTTCAGAGCCACAACTTCGTCGCCCCGATGGAGATCACCGGCCTCGACGGGCGCGAGCTCAACGCGTTCTGGGCCGAGCGCCCGGAGGCCTACCTGGGGACGACCGTCGCCGGCTTTCCGAACCTCTTCATTCTCTATGGGCCGAACACGAATCACGGCTCCGGCTCGGTTCCCTACACGCTCGAGTCGCAGTTCAACTACGTCGCCGACGCGATCAGCCGCCTGCGCAACGGCGGGTACCGCTGGATCGACCTGCGCCCCGAGGTCCAGGAGCGGTGGCGCGCCGAGATGTCCGAGCGGAGCGCCGACACGGTCTGGGCCTCCGGCGGGTGCAGCAACTGGTACCTGAACGGCAGGGGCGAGAACACCAACAACTGGCCGGGCGCCTGGCTCGAGTACCGCCGCCGCACCCGCCGCATCAACCCGGGCGATTACCGGGTCGCAGCCTGATCCGGGACGCTCAGCTGCGCCGGTCGAGCACCGCGGCGGCGGCGCCGGCGGACTCGCCGCTGAGCCAGCCGTCGGCGAGCGGGTCGTGCTCGAGCGCCGCGCGCATCCGCTCGAGCGCCGGGGCGCGCAGCTGCGCCTTCACGGTCGCGTAGGTCGCCGGCGGCAACTCGGCCAGGCGGCGCGCCACGTCGGTCGCGGCGTCGACGACGCCGTCTGGCTCGGCCAGCTCATCGACGAGCTCGTGCTCGCGCGCGGCCTCGGCGCCGATCAGCTCGGCCCCGAGCACCAGGCGGCGGACCGTGGCCGGGGTCAGTTCGGCGCGGACCACGGCGAGCGCCGCGGCCGGATACGGCGCGCCGACGCGCAGCTCGGTGAGGCCGTAGCGACCGGCGAGCGAGCCGACCCGATGGTCGCCACACAGCGCAAGGATCAGCCCGCCGGCGACCGCGTGCCCCGTGACGGCGGCGACCACGGGCAGATCGAGGGAGTACCAGGAGTAAAAGAGCTCGTTGATCGCGCCGACGATCGCGCCCTGCTCGGCCCCCGACAGCGTCGGCGCGAGCTTCAGGTCGATCCCGGCCGAGAAGAAGCCACCCGAGCCGGCGATCACCACCGCCGCGGGGCGCTCGGCGGCCAGTTGCTTCGCGGCCGCGGCCCCCGCCGCCAGCAGCTCCGGGTCGAGCGCGTTCGCCGGCGGTCGCTGCAGGCGAACGAGCGCGATCCCGTCCCGCTGCTCGATCGCCACCGACTCCATCGGCCGATCCTAGTCGCGGCCGCGCTCAGCCACCGAAGCCGAGGCTGACGTACGCGGGCCGGGTCGTCGGCAGCGCCGGGGTGTCGATCGTGAGCAGCTTCGCCGCGGCGTCGTAGCTGAACGCCGCCCGCCGGGCGCCATTGCCCGATGAGATCGTCGCCGACTCCGGCCGTTCCACCCCGAGCACCCGGACGCTGTAATGGCGGGTGGCCGGATCGCCGCGATAGCCGCCCTGCGACTTGGCGATCGTCAGCGTCGAGGTTGTGGCGCCCTCGTCCCAGCGCAGCGCGGTGCGAGCGAAGCGGCCATTGCGATAGCCGAAGCCGGTGCCCTCGTCCTCGTAGAGGGTGAAGGTGCCGTCGCCGCCCGCGTAGACGTTGAGGATCAGCGGATCGGGGGCGGTGCGGCCCGAGTTCTCGACGTAGTCCTGGCGCGGCACGATCGCCCCGGCGCGCGCAAACAGCGGCATCCGCTCGAGCGGCACGCTCAGCGTCTCGACCCGTGAGCCGTCGTGCACCTCGCCCGTGAACAGGTCGACCCAGCGGCCCGGCGGGAACCAGACCCGCTTGCGCGCCGGATCGCCCGGCCTCGCGACCGGCGCGGCGAGCAGCTCGCCGCCGAGCATGTACTGGTGGTCGAACCGGTAGGCCTCGCGGCGCTTCGGCCACTCCAGGTACATCGCGCGGGCGAGGGGCAGCCCGGTGTCAAAGGACTGGCGGGCGAGCGTGTACAGATACGGGACGAGTGATTCGCGCAGGCGCAGGAACAACGCCGCGATCTGCCCGGCGCGGCCGTCGTACTCCCACGGCAGGCGGGGCGCGTGGTTGGAGTGCAAGCGCAGGATCGGCTGCACGAGGCCCGACTGGACCCAGCGCACGTAGAGGTCGTTGGGCAGCTGCTTGGCGTTGAAGCTGCCGATGTCGTGCGAGACATACGGAATCCCGATTCCGGCGCCCTCGGCGGCCGTGAGCCGGGTCTGGAAGTCGAGCATCGGCCACGTCGCGAAGGTGTCGCCGGTGAAGTGAATCGCGTTGCGGTGCTCGGACCAGATCCCGGCGCCGCCGGAGCCGGCCTGGTCGAACATCGACGAACCGATCCGCGCCAGCGGCAGCCAGCGCAGACCGCGGTTCTCCTGACGTTTGGCGTAGAGGGAGTTGATCCAGCTGTCGGGGGTCAGTCCGGGCGCCGACGCTCGGCTCTCATCGCAGCAGTAGTCGAGCCACCAGTTGTCGACCCCGGCGAGCTCGAACGGCTCGTGGAGCTTGAAGTAGGAGGCCGCGTCATCGCGCTGTGCCCAGTCCCACACCCCGCACGAGGCGGTCGGGTCGCGAAGGAAGACTCGGCAACGATCCCCGCCGTCGATCAGCCCGCCGGCGTTCGCATCGGCGGCCGCGTAGCTCGGGTCGGCGATGCTGATCGAGGGATGGACGTTCAGGGTGACGTCGAGCCCGTTCGAGTGCGCCCAGTTGAGAAAGCGGCTCGGGTTCGGGAAGAATGCCGGCGTCCACTGCCAGCCGTCCCAGTCGTACGGCCACTTGTAGTCGGTGTCGACGACGAGCACGTCGAGCGGCACCCGCTCACTGCGAAACCGGCGCAAGAGCTCGTGGTAGTCGGACTCGCTGTATCCGTAGTAGCGCGAGAACCAGTTGCCGAAGGCGCGGCGCGGCAGCAGCGGCGCGGGGCCGGTCAGCGCCCGCAGGTCGGCGAGCGCGCGCGGATAGTCGTCGCCGTAGGCGAACAGGTAACCGTCCTGGTACGCGCCCTCGTGCGACGGCCGCGGCGCGTACCACTGGCCGCCCTCGGTCGCCAGCGGCGTCCCGGTGTCGTCGAGGAGGTACCAGCCGTCGCGGCTCAGCAGCCCGTCGTGAAGCGGCACCGGCCCGTTCTGGTTGTCGAGGGCGCGGTACCAGCCGCCGAGGTTGCCGGCCGTAGGTGGAGCCGGGTCGGGGTCTGGGTTCGGCGGGGGCACGATGGGCGCCGACGCGGTGGCCGGGGCCGGGCCTCGGTCCGCGGGGAACGACGGCCGCAGCTGCGGGCGCCCCGGCAGCTTCAGCCGCAGGTTGGCGGCCGAGAACGGACCGGTGCCCTCGGTGTAGCGCAGGACCGCTCGCGAGGTCCGAACCGTGAGCACGCCGTGTCGCGACTTCGACCGGATCGCGGGCGGCTTGCCGGCACGCACCGGCACCGTCAGGGTCGGGGAATCCTCGAAGCGCCCGTCGTCGGCGTACTCGAGCCGGAACAGACTCGGCGAGACGACCTCGACCCGGACCGGCCCGTCGCGGACCACGGCCGGGCCGCTCGCCGCGGCCGAGGCCCCGGCGGGGGTGATCACGGCAAGCGCCGCCGCGATCGTGCAGGCCAGCTTCAGCGGCGTCGGCATCCTCCCCACGCGCGCGTACGCTACCGGGCGCTCCCGGCGCTCCCCCGGCCCGTCAGCGGCTGCGCAGCAGTCGACCGACCGCGCCCATCATCTCCTCGGTCCGCGCCTCGCGATCGTCCTCGCCAGCGCCGATGACGCAGTGGCGCGCGTGGTCGTCGAGCAAGCCGAGCGCGACGCGGTCGAGCGCGGCCTGCACGGCGGAGATCTGGGTCAAGATGTCGATGCAGTAGCGCTCCTCGCCCACCATGCGCTCGAGTCCGCCGACCTGCCCCGAGACTCGGCGCAGCCGCTTCAGCAACTCGTCCTTGTCGTCGATGTAGCCGGGCATTTCGGTGGCTTCGCTCATCGCGTCCTCTCGGTCGTCGCTCGCATCTGCCCCGTGATTGTACGCATACCCAGGAGGGGTATACGTGGGAGCCTCAGCCGTCCTGGGCGGAGGCCTGCCAGGAGATCCGCTTGAGCTCGTAATCGCCCGGCAGGTAGAGCTCGAGATCCTCGGCGACCTCGAGCCAGCGCAACGCCCCCTTGAAGTCGCGCTCGGCCGCGGCCGCGTCGGCGGAGCCGAGCGACAGCGCGACCGCGTCCTCGTGGCCAGAGCTCGTGTCGGCGGCGTCCTCGGCCGGTGGCGGGTCGAGGTCGCGAAGCGGCTTCGCCGGAAAGCGATAGCCGGCGACGTTGGCCAGAAACGGAGTCAGATAGCGCCCGGCGACCTTGCCCGGCGGCCACCACAGGACGCTCTTCGAGACCCGGCCCGACCCTTCGGCCGGGAGATCCGCGCGCAAATAGCGCGGGCCCCAGCCGGTCAGCAGCGCCCCGCGCAGGACGGGCTGGAACGGCTGCGGGTCGACGGGCGCCCCGGCCAGCTCGGCGATCGCGCTCGCGGCGCAGTCGGCCATCTGCGCGGCGAGGCCGCCCTGCTTGACCGGGAACCAGGTCACGTCGCCCGCGGCGAACACGCGCTCGAGCCCGAGCACGGCGCCGTAGCGGTCGACCGGGATGAAGCCCTCCGGGCCCTGCGGCACCCCGGTGAGCGGACCCACCCGCGGCGTCGGCAGCGAGAGCGCCCGGTCGCATGCCAGGCGGTCGCCGCCCGTGAGCTCGAGCTCGCCGTCGTGGAAGCTGGTCGGCTTCGCCCGGGTGCGGACGGCGATCCCCGAGCGGTCGAGCAGGTCGGCGACGACGTCGCTGGCACGCCGTCCGAAGATCTCCATCGGCCGCGCCTCCGGGGTGACCAGGGTGAGCTCGACCGAGAGCCCGGCGTGCTCGGCCCGGGCCGCGGTCAACAGCGCCAACTCGTACAGGCCCAGCGGCCAGCTCAAGCCGCCGGGGACCGCGAAGGCGATCGAGCCGATCTCGCCGCTGTCGAGCTCGTCGACGAGACGGATCGCGGCGCCGTCGTCGTCGGCGTCGCGGAAGGTGATCGCCCCCGGGACCGCGTCGACGCCGCCGGCGCCGATCGCGATCAGCAGCGCGTCATAGGGGATGTCCCGGCCGTCGGCCGTGGCGACGACGCGCCGGGGGGCATCGATCGCATCGAGGCCATCGCACGTGAAGGTGGCGTGATTGGCGAGGGCGAGCTCGGCGAGGTCGAGGGCCCGCGCGCTGCCGAGCCCGAACGGCTCGGCGACCGAGAGCGGCCGAAATCGGAACTTCGGATCGGGCGCCAGCAGCTCGACCTCAACCCGGTCGGCGGCGAGCGCGCGAAGCGCCAGCATCGCCTCGAGCGCCGCGACCCCGCCGCCGGCGATCAGCACGCGAAATCGCTCGCCTCCAGGCTCTTCCTTTGCGAGCGCAGTTCTCACCGGGCGACCCTACGGCCGCCTTCCGGGCCGAGCATCGGTAGCGCCTACCGGTCGGCGTTTCGGGCGACTACCGGTCGGCGTCGACGCCCACGAGCGCCCGGATCGCCTCGAGGTGGAACTCGGCCATCTCGGCGAGGTCGTCGAGCTCCAGCGACTCGTCGTCAGCGTGCGCCGCGCGCACGTACGCGAGCGGGTCCCCGTGCAGCAGAGGCGCGAACCCGTAGGCGACCGTGCCGAAGCTCTCGCGGACCCAGTGCGAATCGGTGAACCCGGTGTCGATCAGCGGGAGCAGTCGGGCCCCCGGGACGCGAGCGTCGACGTAGCGCTCGATCGCCTCGTAGAGCGGCGTCGCGATCGGCGACTCGGTGCCTCCGACAAGCGGCTCGAGCAGCGTCAGCTCGTAGGAGAGGTCGGTGCCGAGCGCGGCTGCGACATGGGACTGCAGATCGTCCTCAGTCTCGCCCGGCAGCGCGCGGCAGTCGCAGATCACGTCGGCGAACGGCGGGATCACGTTCGCGGGCTCATACGTCCGCATCCCGGTCGGGGTGACCGTCATCCGCGCCATCGCCGGCAAGAGGTCGGCGAGCAGGGGATGCTGCTTGGAGGCCCACTCGATTCGCTCCTCGTCGTCGCCCGCCGGAGCACCGAGATCGTCGAGCGCGGCCGTGACCGCCCCCGGCAGGCGCGCCGGGCGCCGATGTCCGAGCAGCCTCTGGATCGCGGTCGCCGCGTGGCCGACCGGGTTGTCGGCGCCGTCGGGCACCGAGGCGTGCGCCGCGGTGCCGGCGAGCCGGAGCCGCGCCGACGCGACCTGCTTCTCGCCGACCGAGATCGTCACCACGCGCCGTCCGTCGGCGAGCTCGAGCAGGAGGCCGCCACCCTCGTTGATCGCGAGGTCGCAGCGCAGGTCGGGGCGCTCGCGCGCCAGCCACGACATCCCGACGTCGGAGACGTTGCGCTCCTCGTCCGCCTCGGCGACGAGGACCACATCGCCGCTCGGCCGCTCGCCGCTGCGCGCGAACGCGGCGAAGGCGACGGCGCGCGCCGCGAGCTCGTTCTTCATGTCGGCGGCACCGCGGCCGATCAGTTGGCCGTCGCGCACGGTCCCGTCGAACGGGCCGGTGCTCCAACCGTCGGGCGGGGCCGGGACGACGTCGGTGTGCGCCATCAGCATCAGCGACGGTCCCTCCCCCGCACCCTCGATCCGGGCGACGAGGTTGAGGCGGTCCGGGTCGGGACCGATCAGCTGCGACTCGACCCCCGCCTCGGCCAGGTAGGCGGCGAGTCGGCGCGCGGCAAGGCTCTCGTTACCGGGCGGGTTCGAGGTGTCGATTCGGATCAGCTCGCGGGCGAGCTCGACCACCTCGTCGCGCAGCCCGCTCACCGACGCGCCAGCTCGCGGACGAGGTCGACCGGGAATGGCGTCCTGCGGGGTGCCGTCGCGCAGCGTCGCCGGCGTCGCGGCGACGAGGCAGTTGTAGACAGCCTCCTGCGCGGCCTCCCACGCCGCGGCGAAGTAGGGGTTGAGTTCCTCGTTGGCGAGGCCCGTGGACGAGGTGGTCGCGAACGCGAGCCCGATCTCCCCCGAGCCGTCGGCCGCGTACGAGCCGACCCGCGAGAGCCCGAGCAGCGGGCGCAGCGCCAGGCGCCGCAGCTGCAGCGGGTCGAGCGGCGCATCGGTCGCGCACACCGCGATGCATGAGCCGGCCGGGGCCGCCTTGCGTTCCGGCGGGTCCAGCCGGCTGCCAAGCAGGTCGAGCCGCTCGCGGTCACCGAAATTGCAGAGCAACAGGACGCCGACGTGGTGGTCGCGAACCACCCGCGACGACGTCCCGATCCCACCGGGGAAGTCAAAGCACATCATCCCGGTGCCGGCACCGACGCTGCCCTCCGCGACCTCCTCCCCGAGAGCCGTGAGGGCGCGGTCGACGTCATCGGTCACCACCTCGCGCGAGTCGGCGCGCCAGCTGTCGTCGCACTCGCCGACCACCGGGAGCACGATCTGGTCCGGGCCGCGCCCCGATGCCCGGACCGCGGCGTGGTGGACGATCCCGACCGCGTGCGAGCCGCACAGGTACACCGGGGTCTCGATCGACCCGCGCTCGTCGATCTCGATCCGCCCGGTGAGCTCGCCCATCCCGTTGACGACCGCGCTCCCTGCCCGCGCGGGCAGGGTCGGCGGCGCGACCACCGTGACACCGGTCGGCTGGCCGCCGCAAGCCTGCGAGTGGCCGACCAGTACCCCGGGGACGTCGGTGATCGCGTTGCGCGAACCGGGCTCGAGCAGCCCGACCGGGCCGGCGATCTCGCGCCACCGAGGCGTAGCCGAGGCGCGCCGCTGTTGAGCCGCCTGGTTCACTCAGCCATCGGCCGCTCTTGCCTGCGAAGCGTGCTCGGGGTCGTGAAGCAGGCAGGCGGCGAGCTGGTCGGGCGCGCCCGCAGCCAGAAGCGGCGGGTCGATCGAGTCGCAGGGCCCGAAGCGCCTCGGGCAGCGAGGGTGGAAGCGGCATCCGGACGGCAGGTCGGTGGCGTCTGGGAGCTCGCCGCCGAGCAGCTCGCGGCGCCCGCCGCCGCCGGCCGCCGGCACCGGGACCGCGTCGACCAGTGCCTGCGTGTACGGGTGCTGGGGGCGCTCGATCACGTCGACGGCGATCCCCTGCTCGACCACCCGCCCCAGGTACATCACCGCAAGCCGGTCGCACAACGACCAGGCGAGGCTGAGGTCGTGGGTGATGAACAGGAGGCCGAGCTCGCGCCGGCGCTGCAGCTCGACGAGCACCGCGAGGATCTGCGCCCGGACGGAGGCGTCGAGCATCGAGACCGGCTCGTCGCAGATCAGCCCGTCGGGCTCGAGCACCAAGGCCGCCGCGATCGCAACCCGCTGGCGCTGGCCTCCGGAGAGCTGGTGCGGATAGCGCTCCAGGTAGAGCTCGGGGTCGAGGCCAACGTCGTCGAGGGCGCGGCGGACCCGCTCGCCACGCTCGGCGCGCTCGACCTTCTGCACGACCAGCGGCTCGCTGACGATCGCCTCGACCCGCTGGCGCGGGTTGAGCGTCTGGTACGGGTCCTGGAAGATCATCTGCACCCGGCGGCGCAATGCGGACTTCGCCTGGCGGTCGTCGACGAGGGCGCCGTCGAGCGCGACCGAGCCGGCGACGGACGGCTGCAGGCCGAGCAGCGTCCGGGCCAGGGTCGATTTACCGCAGCCCGACTCGCCGACGACGCCGAGGATTTCGCCGCGCCGCCACTCGAGCGAGACGCCGTCGAGCGCCCGCGCGACCGCTCCGCGGGAGGCGAACTGGACCTCGATGTCGCGCGCCTCGAGCAGGACCTCGGTCATCCGCTCGCCTCCGCGATCACGGGCTCAACCTCGGGCCACTCGCTCCACGGCGCGAAGTGGCACGCGGCCTGGTGCCCGGGGCGGACCTCGCGCAGCGCCGGATCCTCGAGGCAGCGATCCGCCGCGTACGGACAGCGGGGTCGGAAGCGACAGCCCTCGGGCATGCGCCCGGGGTCCGGCGGCGCCCCCGCGATCGGCGCGGCGATCCCGCGCTCGCCCCCGATCACCGGCAGCGTCGCCAGCAGGCGCTTCGTGTACGGGTGCTGGGGCGCGCTGAAGACCTCGTCCACCGGCCCGCTCTCGACCACCCGGCCGGCGTACATGACCGCGATCCGGTCGCAGGTCTCGGCGAGCGCCCCGAGGTCGTGAGAGATCAGGATCAGCGCCAGGCCGAGCTGCTCGCGCAGGTGCTCGAGCAGCTGCAGAACCTGGGCCTGCATGACCACGTCGAGCGCGGTCGTCGGCTCGTCGGCGATCACCAGCGACGGCCGGCAGGCGAGCGCCAGCGCGATCATCACCCGCTGGCGCTGGCCGCCGGAGAGCTCGTGCGCGTAGCGGCGCCCGAGCGCCGGAGTGATCCCGACCGTCGTCAGCAGCTCGTCGATCCGCGTCGGAGAGCTCGCCGCGCGAGCCCACCCGCTCGTGCAGGCGGATCGCCTCGGCGATCTGGTCCTCCACCCGCTGCACCGGGTCGAGCGAGTTCATCGCCCCCTGGAAGACGAGCGATATGTGGCGCCAGCGGACGAGTCCCATGCCGCGCTCGGTCCGCCGGCCGATGTTGATCGGCTCGGCGACCCCCGGCGGTCGCAGGGTGATCCCACCCGACTGCTCGAGCGTCGGCGGCAGCAGCTTCATCACCGCCAGGGCGGTGGTCGTCTTGCCGCACCCCGACTCGCCGGCGAGACCGAGCGCCTCGCCCTTGTCGATGGCCAGGTCGATCCCGTCGACGATCGCGTGCTCGCCGTGGCTGACGCGCAGGTCCTCGACCTCGAGCAGGTGGGCGCCGGGAGCCATCAGCGCTCGTCTCGCAGCCGCGGGTTGACGAATTCCTCGAGCAGGTAGCCGAGCATCGCGACCGCGAGCACGACGATCGTGATGCAGAGCCCCGGCGGGACCACGTACCACCAGGCGCCCTGGCTCGGGGCGCCGGACTCGAACGCGTTCTCGAGCATCGTCCCCCAGGAGATCCTGGTCGGGTCGCCGAGCCCGAGGAACGAGAGCGCCGCCTCGGAGAGGATCGCGACGGCGACGATCAGGACCGTGTTGGCGAAGATCAGCGGCAGCGTGTTCGGGAGGATGTGCGTCTTGATGATGTACGTGTCGCTGGCACCGAGCGCCCGGGCGCGCTCGACGAAGGCCCGCTCCCTGAGCGTGAACACCTGCGCGCGCACGATCCGGCCGGTGCCCGCCCAGGAGGTCAGCCCGATCACCGCGATCAGCACGATCAGCGATGGGTCGAGCAGCCGCGCCAGGACGATCATCAGCGGGAGCGTCGGGATCACCAGGAACCAGTTCTCGAGCGCGTCGAGGATGCGGTCGGTCCAGCCGCCGAAGTAGCCGCCGGCGAGCCCGACCACCGAGCCGAGCACGGCCGAGATCAACGCGGCCGCGAAGCCGACCACGATCGAGACTCGGGCGCCGACGAGGATCTGCGAGAAGACGTCGGAGCCGTTCTCGGTCGTCCCGAGGATATGGTCGAAGCTCGGCGACTGGAGCACGTCGAGGCTCGAGGCGTCCGGGTCGTACGGGGCGAGCAGCGAGCCGAACACGGCGACGAACGCGGCCAACGCCAGGATCGCCACCCCGAAGCGCCCCCTCCAGCTGCCGAACAGCAGGTCGCGGATCCGCGCCTCGCGGTCGTCGTCGAACTCCGGTTGCGCGAGCACCTCGACCGCGGCGCCGGCCTGTTCACCGCCCATCGTCGCCCCCGATTCGGCCATCGGCTTCGCTCTCGTCACTCGCACCCGGGGGTCGAGGTAGAAGTAGAGGCAGTCGGCGATCAGGTTCGCGAGGATCACCCCGACCGAGAAGACCAGGAAGGTCCCCTGCAACACCGGGAAGTCCTTGTCGTTGATCGCCGTGAAGCTGAGCTCGCCGAGGCCGGGCCAGGAGAAGATCGTCTCGATCGTGATCGCGCCGCCGGCAACGGCGCCGAACTGGATCGCCGCGATCGTGACCAGCGGCAGCAGCGCGTTCGGGACCGCGTGGCTGCGCACGACCCGGTGCCACGGGAGGCCGGTCGCCCGCTTCACGGTGACGAAGTCCTCGGTGAGGACGTCGACCATCGACGAGCGCATGATCAGGAAGTACTGCCCGAGCAGCATCAGGGTCATCGCGGTCGCGGGCAGGATCAGGTGGTCGAGGACGTCGACGGCCTGGTCCCACCAGCTGTTGAACTCGACCCCGGGCGACATCTGCAGCCCGGCCGGGAAGATCGGGATCGCAACCGCGAAGACGAGGATCAGGATGATCCCGATCCAGTACTCCGGCGCCGCGTAGGTGAACAGGCTGAAGCTGAGCAGGCTGTCGTCGGTGCGTTTGCCCCGCCTGGTCGCCGCGATCACCCCGAGCCAACTGCCCAGCAGCGTCGCCGCCAGGGTGCCGACCCCGACCAGCAGCAGCGTCCACGGCAGCGCGTCCTTGATCTCGTCCCACACCGGCTGGCGCGAGCGCTGGCTGATCCCGAGGTCGAGCGTCACCGTGTCGCCCATGTAGTCGGCGAACTGGCCCGACGAGGGGCTTGTCGAGCCCGTAGTCCGCCTTCAGCTTCTCGATCTCAGCCGGGCTCGAGCCGGGCAGCCGCGCGAGCTGGGTGGTCGGATCGCCCATGACCCGGAAGAGGAAGAAGTTGAAGACGAGGACGAAGAGCAGGGTGAGCAGCGCCGCCGCCAACTTGCCCGCGAGCCAGCGTCCGCTCACGAGCTACTCCGGCAGCTCGAGCGGCTCGCGCTCGCGTCGCCGGCTCTGGCGCAGCCCGAGCATCCAGCCGCCGAAGCCGAAGACGATCGCCGCGACGACCGCGAGGCCGGCCGACTGGCCGCCGCCGTCGCCGGAGCCGCTCGCCTCGCCCGGGGTGATGGTCGACAGCGGCGCGTAGCCGACCTGCTCGCAGATGATGTCGCCGCCGTCCGCGGGGCAGGCGGGCTCGACGTTCGCGACCGTGTCGGTCCGGTAGGCCTGCAGGTTCGGGTCGTAGGTGAGCACGATGTAGGGCAGGTCGCGCTGGGTCAGGTCGACCATCCGCTTGATGATCGCCTTGCGCTCGGCGACGTCGAACGTCCCTGCCTGCTCGGCGAAGAGCTTGTCGTACTCGGGGTTGTCGTAGAACGAGTCCGAGAGGCCGCCGATCTCGGTCGAGAGGAAGAGGCTGAGCAGGAAGCTCGGGTCGTAGGGGTCGCCGCCCCAGCCCCAGATGAAGGTGTCGAAGTCCGGCGCCGCCTTGCCGTCGACCTTGCGGATCGTCAGGTCGGTGAGCTTGTCGACCGAGACCACCTGGACGTTGAACTTGACGCCGATCGGCGCGGTCTGCTCGGCGACCAGCTTCGCCGCCTGGATGTTGTACGGCGACTCGGAGCGCACGTAGAGGTCGAACTCGAGCCGCTCGCCGTCCTTCTCGCGCACCCCGTCGTCGCCCATCACCCAGCCGGCGTCGTCGAGGATCTGGTTGGCGCGGTCGACGTCGAGCGGATAGTCCTGAGTCGGCTGCTCGTAGAACGACTTGTAGAACTCGGGCAGGATCCCGTGGGCTGGATACGAGGTCTCGCGGGCCGCGATGGTGTTGATCCGCTCGCGGTCGATCGCGTAGGCGATCGCCTGGCGCACGTCGCGGTCCTGGACCGCGGGGTTGAACTCGGCGTCCGGGCACTTGTCGGGCGGGCAGAGGTTGAACGCGAGCTCGGTGTAGGCGGGGGTCGGGCTCTTCACCGTCTCGATGTTGGGCTCGCTGCCGAGCCGCTCGAAGTTGGTGGCCTGGACCTCCATCGACCATGTCGATCTCGCCGAGCTGCAGGGCCCGCTCGACCGCGTCCTGGGTGCCGTACTTGATGAACTGGACCTGGTCGAAGGCGGGCTCGGGGCCGCGGAAGTTCGGGTTGCGCTCCATCCGGATGATCCGCCCGTGCTCGTACTCGGTGACGATGTACGGGCCGGACCCGACCAGCGGCAGCTCCGGCTTGTACTGGCCGGTCAGGTCCTTGAGCGGGACCTTTCCCCAGATGTGCTCGGGCAGGATGTAGATGAACAGGCCGCCGATGATCCGCGCGTCCGGCTTGCTGGTGTGGACGACGACCGTGTAGTCGTCCGGGGTGTCGATCCTGGTCACGTTGCTGGTGTAGTTCGTGAACAGATCCCCCTCGTCTCCGAGCGTCTCCAGCGACCACTTGACGTCGGTCGAGGTGATCGGCTCGCCGTCCGACCACTTCGCCTCCGGATCGAGCTTGAAGGTGATCGTCTTCTTGTCGTCCGAGACGGTCCAGCTCTTCGCGATCCCGGGGGCCGGCGACAGGTCCTCCGGGTCGAAGTTGACCAGGAGATCCCAGTTCATCGCCCAGACGTTGTAGTCCTCCTCGTCGAGGCCGACGAACGGGTTCAGCGTCTGCGGATCCTGCGCCCAGCCGATCCGCAGGATGCTCTCGTCCGAGCTCGAGCTGTCCTGGGCGGCGGCCGGGATCGCGAAGGCGACCACCGCGCCGGCGACGGCGAGCGCGAGCGCGATCGCCACGCTCCGCCTCACGAGACTCCCGCCTCCAGAACTTCGAGCGTCTTCGCGTCGGCGTCGAGCTTCACCCGGGCGCCGAGCGGCATCGTCGCCATGTGCTTGCCGTGGCCGACCGGGACGTTGGCGACCGCCGGGATCCCGAGCGGGCCGACGAGCTCGTCGAGCACCTCCTCGATCGACAGGGTCGACTCCGAGCCCTCGGGCGCGGTGCGACCGCGCAGGTTGACGTCGGTGCCGAAGACGAAGCCCGCGACGTTGTCGAGCTTGCCGGCGCGGATCAGGTGGTTGAGCAGGGTGTCGATCAGGTACTCCTCGGTGTTCAGATCCTCGACCATCAGCACGCAGCCGTCGGTCTCGAGCTCGAAGGGCGTCCCGAGCGAGGCGCTCAACAGGGTCAGGCAGCCACCGACCAGCGGCGCCTCGGCGGCTCCGCCCCCGACCGTGAGGACGTACGGGTCCTCCGGATCCTCGAACACGCGGCCGAGCGGCTCGCGCTGGAAGGCTCGGTGAAACCACTCCTTGGTTTCCTTGGTGAGCCCGTCCTTGTGCCGGGTGAAGCGGGTGAAGTTGGGCCCGTAGAACGTCACCCAGCCGGCATGGGCGGCGAGCGCCAGGTGCAGCGCCGTGATGTCGGAGAAGCCGCAGACAATCCGCGGCTCGCCGACCGCGTCCCAATCGATCAGGTCGTGCAACCTCGCGCAGCCGTAGCCGCCGCAGAGCGTGTGGACCATGTCGATCCCGGGCTCCGACAGCGCCCACTGCAGGTCCGCGGCCCGCTCGGCGTCGGTGCCGGCGAGGTAGCCGTGGACCTTGCGGTAGTTGGGGCCGAAGACGACCTCGTGGCCGAGGTCCTCGAAGTAGGCGTGCGCCTGCTCGGAGTCGGAGCGGGTCTGCGGCGGGCTCGCGGGCGCGACCACCGCGATCCGGGCCCGCTCGGGCAGCACCGGGGGCTTGATCCGCTCTCCCGCGCTCACGCCGCCTCCACCGCGCGCCTCGCGACGCCCTCGACCGCCTCGCCGATCAACTCGGGGGACGCGCCGAGCGCGCCGAGGACCAGCTCGATGTGCAGCTTCGGCGACCTGGTCGAGGCGCACCGGCCCGGCGGGGTCGAACCACAGCGCCACGCCGGTGCATTGGAGCAGGATCGCGTAGGTGGCGATCCGCGCGTCCGAGCAGCGCAGCGAGCCGTCGCGGATCCCATCGCGGATCAACCGCTCGAACAGGGCCTGGTAGTCGTCGCGCTTGGCGACCAGCGCCGCGCGCGCGTCATCGGTGAGCGCCCGGATCTCAGAGTCGGTGACGAACGCCTCGAGCCGGTGGTGGCCGTGGAAGACGACGTGCTCGCGGACCACCGCCGCGAGGCGCAGCGCCGGGTGGTCCTGGGACTCGATCGCCGCCAGCACGCGCGCGGTGAGCTGCTCCATGAACTGGTCCTGGAGGTGGACGAGGATCGCCTCCTTGTTCGGGTACCAGTGGTAGATCGCCGCAGGCTGCACCTGGGCCGCCGAGGCAAGTGCCCGCATCGAGGTCGCGTGGTAGCCGCGGCCTGCGAAGAGCTCGATCGCGGCGCGGTCGATCGCGTCGCGCGTGCCGGCACCGCGGCGGGCCGCGGATCGCTCGGCGACCTCAGGCATACGGCGCCTCAACGGCGGCGCGGCTCGGCTTCGCTTCGCTCCGCCTCAATAGGCGCCTCAACGGCGGCGCGGCTCGGCTTCGCTTCGCTCCGCCTCACATAGGCGCCTCAACGGCGGCGCGGCTCGGCTTCGCTTCGCTCCGCCTCACAATCAGGCGCCTCAACGGCGGCGCGGCTCGGCTTCGCTTCGCTCCGCCTCACAGATAGGCGCCTCAACGGCGGCGCGGTTCGGCTTCGCTTCGCTCCGCCTCACAGGCCGAGCAACTCCCGTGTCTGGTCCTGGGTCGCGACCTCGCGCCCCAGCGTCCCGGCGAGCGAGACCGCCATCTCGACCAGAGCCGCGTTCGACTCGGCCAGCTCGCCCTTGGCGATGTACGCCACGTCCTCGAGCCCGGTGCGGATCCCCGGCGCGCCCTTCAGCAGCGCCAGGCCGAGCATCCGCTGGTGATGGCGGCCGATGCAGGTGACCGTCCAGAAGGTCTCCGGAGGCAGCGGCCGCAGCATCGCGTCGAGCGCCTCCGGCGAGGCGTCGATGCCCCCGGGCACGCCGAACACGAGGTTGATCCGCATGGGCGGCTCGAGGATTCCCTGCTCCAGCCAACGCACCGCGCTGACCACATGGCCGACGTCGAAGCACTCGACCTCTAGCGCGATCCCGAGCGAGCTCGCCTTCTCGACGATCCCTCGTCCGGCGGGCGGCGGGGTGATGAAGGTCTCGTCGCCGAAGTTCATCGACCCCGACTCGACGCCCGAGATGTCGGGCTTCGCCTCGAGGCCGGTGGTCCGCTCCTCGATCGTCATGTCGTTGGCGCCGCCGGTCGAGACCATCGTCAGCACGTCGCAGCCGGCGCGGATCCGGTCGATCGCGTCGACGAACAGCTCCGGGCGCCCGCTCGGGGTCCCGTCGTCCTCACGGACGTGGAGGTGGGCGACGGTGGCGCCTGCCGCCGCGGCCCCGATCGTCGAATCGGCGATCTCCTTGGTCGTGTAGGGGATGTTCGGGTTGTTGTCGCGAAAGACGTCGGCGCCGGTGATCGCGCACGTGACGACCACCGGATCGGAGTTCCAGCTCATCGTTCCAGGCCCCCCGGCTCGAGCCCGAGCGCTCGGCGCAGCGACGCCGAGCCGCGCACCAGCTCGAGCGCGTAGGCGCCGCGGTCCGGCGCGAAGCCGCTGCCGATCACCATCCGCGCGGCGCTCCCGATCCCGTCGGCGGCGAGCGCCGCGGCCGAGAAGCTCGTCGCCATCGAGAACAGCAGGACGGTGCCGTGGTCGGCGGTCAGAAGCATCGCCCCCGGCTCGCAGCCGGTCGCGTTGACGACGACCACGGTCAGGTCGGCCGGCGGCGCGCCGGCGGCGCGCGCCGCCTCGAGTGCGGCGAGCGGGTCGCGCAGATCGGCGGTGAAGCCGAGATCGCAGAGGCCGCTGTCGACCGCGAGCTCCACGGCCTCGGCGTCGACGTCGGCGACGACCAGCGTGTCGGCCCGCTCGGCCGCGGCGGCGAGCGCGAGCTTGCCGGCATGCCCGGCGCCGAGCACGCAGACGGTCGCGCCGGGTTCGGTCAGGTCGCGGACCTGGTTGGCGGCGGCGCAGACGTCGAAGAGCTCGATCGCGCGCTCCAGCGGCAGGTCGTCGGGCAGCGGGGCCCACCCGGCGCGCTCGAAGACGTAAGCGGCGCCCTCGACCTCGACCTGCGCCGAGCCCGGGTCGAGGCGGGTCACCGCGTCGAGGCGCAGCGCGGTCATGGTCAGCGAGCCCAGTGTCGCGACCCGCAGCCCGGCGGGCGGCGGATCGGGGTAGGCCGAGCCGGCGTCGACGACCGAGCCGACCAGGATGCCGCCGGAGTCGGTCTCGGGATTGTGCATCTTGCCCCGCGCGACGACGATCTCGAGGATCCGCGCCGCCATCGCCTCGGGGTCGCCGCCGCTGCGCTCGCGCAGGTTGCGGTGCGAGGTCGAGTCGAGGCAGAGCCGCTCGACGGCGAGCTCGAGCTCGTGCGGCCGAACCGGGGCCGAGGCGTCGAGA
The DNA here is from genome assembly GCA_963828755.1 of uncultured Solirubrobacterales bacterium. GTDB lineage: Bacteria > Actinomycetota > Thermoleophilia > Solirubrobacterales > 70-9 > WHSW01. The sequence goes on from CAWHFY010000017.1 coordinate 221,547, forward strand.
GCGGTCGCGGTCTGCGGCAGCGAGCCACGGGGCTCGAGCACCCGATCGGCCCCCAAACGCTCCGTGATCTCGTCCGCGAGCGCAGCCCTCATGAACGATCGTGAACCTATGCCGCGCCCCCGGCGGGGTCAATCCGCGTTTCGGCCAACGATCGACAACCCGATGCGACTGAACGTCCGTTCGCAGCGCCCGGCTGCGCCGTCTGCACGCGTCCAGCCCGGCGCGCGGACGAACGCTTACGCTGGCGCGGTGCGCGTCTCGCTGCCCGCCGTCTTCAACCAGGCTCACCGTCTCCACGAGCCCGGAGGCGAGATCTGGGTCGGGGTGCGGACGCCGGGGACCGAGCTACCCGAGCGCGCCGAGCGGATCCGCTCCGCGCTGCTCGAGGCCGGCGCGCGTGGGGTCGAGGCGGAGGCGCACGGCGACGAGGCAGTCGACGCGGTCCACGAACGCGCGCTGCTCGACTACCTCGCCGGCGCCTGGGAGGAGTGGGAGCGCGCCGGGCTCACCGAGGATCCCGGCCAGGACCGCGTCGTCCCCTACATCGTCTGCCACCCGGGGATGACCGACGGCTTCGCACCGACCCGGCCAGCCGCGGCCAGCGCCCGCGCCGGCTTCTTCGCCTACGACACGATGACCCTGATCGGCCCCGGGACCTGGCAGGCCGCGCGTGGCGCGATCGACACGGCGCTGACCGCGGTCGACCTGGTCGCGGCGGGCGAGCCGCTGGCCTACGCGTGCTGTCGGCCCCCGGGCCACCATGCGGCCGCGGCCTGCTTCGGCGGCTCCTGCTACCTCAACAACGCCGCGGCGGCCGCCGTCGCACTGCGCGCCCGGGTCGGTGCCCCGGTGGCCGTGCTGGACATCGACGCCCACCACGGCAATGGAACCCAGCAGATCTTCTATGAGGATCCGACGGTCCTCACCGGCTCGGTTCACGTCGATCCGGGCGGCGGGTGGTTCCCCCACTTTCTCGGCTTCGAGCGCGAGACCGGCGCCGGGCCCGCTGCTGGGACCAACCGCAACCTCTGCCTCGACCCGGGCGCCGGCGACGACGAGTGGCTCGCGGCTGTCATCGATCTCGCCGGCTTCGCGCGGGCCGGCGGGGCGGACGGTCTCGTTGTGCCGCTCGGTGTCGATCCGGCCGGCGGCGACCCGGAGGCGCCCCTCGACGTCAGCGCCGACGGCTTTCACCGCGCCGGCCGCGCGCTCGGCGAGCTCGGCCTGCCGACCGTGGTCGTCCAGGAGGGCGGCTACGACCTGGCGACGATCGGCGAGCTCGTCACCGCGGCGCTCGCCGGGTTCGAGGCGGGGCTCGACGTCGCCCAGGCCTAGCGCGCCGCGCCGGCGCGGCGGCCGCGGTAGGCGCGGTTGTTGATCCGGTTGCCGCAGGTCTCCATCTGACACCAGGTTCCACCGCGGTTCTTGGAGCGGTCATAAAACGCCCAGCGGCACTCGTCGCTCGCGCAGATCTTGAGCCGCTCCCACTTCGACTCGGCCTGGGCTCGGTAGACGATCCCGAGCATCTGCGAGATCAGCTCGTCGACCGTCGCGGCGGGCTCGAGATCGAGGTCGAGGCCGCCGCCGGAGGTGGGCGCCAGCTCGACCGGGTGCGAGCGGGCGAGCGCACCGAGGCGGGCGTCGAGGTCCCGCGGCCGCTTGCCCGTCAGGTTGACCTCGATCAGGTCGCGCAACACCTCGCGGGCCTCGACCAGGCCGGCGAGCTCGGGCTCGCCGACCTCTACCGACCGCGTCGCCAGGCCCGACTCGATCATCCAGCGACGCGCCGATCCGGGGTCGAGCAGCCGCTCCTCCTCGGGCTCGCTCGCGATCGTGTTCGCGAGGCCCTGCACTGCGATCAGCGGTTCAGGCGCGACCTTGTACTCGATCTGGCGGGCGAGCTCTCTGATGTCCACGGCACCAGTGTAGTAGTCGATTGCATGACCGCCAAAAAGGGTTGACAGGTCATGATGACCGGTGTACGCTGATAGCTGGTCATCAAAAGCAAACTCGAGGGAGGAACCTCCCGTGCTACCACTTGCTCTCTTCGTTGCCCGCCGCGCCCGCGAAGCCCAGGTCGTCCCGCGGCGGCGAGCCCGGCCGGCGCCGCGGTCCGAGGAGCCGGCGCCGACGTCGGCTCAGTCGCCCACTTCGCTGGGCAGGCCGCGCTCGGCCACCGCGCGCTCGTAGTTGAGGCGCAGGAGCGCGATCGCGTCGTCGACGTCGGCCTCGTCCTCGATGCGGCGCGCTCCGTAGCCGGGCTTGCCCGGAAAGACCGGGTGGTAGTCGATGCGCCCGGCGTCGTGAAGCTCGTGCCAGATCGGCTTCGGAAAGGCTGCGTGCAGTGCGTGGTCACCGTGCAGGTGGCCGATCTCGCGTGGCCCGAGCCGCAGCGACAGTGCGCCGCGTTCGCCCCATTCGGCGTTCACTCCCGGCCACGAGGTCGCCTCTTCGACGATCCGTTCGCCGGCGGTCTGGGTCGTGGTCATCTCTTACTCCTTGGTTCGTTTGCAGTTGCGAAAAAGCCAAACTACAAGCTCAAGTGAACTTGAAGTCAAGCGCCAAATCTGATTCGCTCCGGGGCCATGGCCACGGAGCTGACGATCGGCGAGGTCGCGAGGCGCAGCGGCGTCGCCGCCTCCGCCCTGCGCTTCTATGAGGAGCGCGGCTTGATCCGCTCCGAGCGCGCCGGATCGGGTCACCGGCGCTACCCGCGCGCGGTACTGCGGCGGATCGCGTTCATCGTCTTCGCCCAGCGGATCGGTCTGACGCTCGAGGAGATCGGCGCCGAGCTCGAGAAGCTGCCCCCGGATCGCGCCCCGACGCGCCGCGATTGGGCGCGCCTGTCGAGCGGCTGGGGAGCGCGGATCGATGAGCGCATCGCCGAGCTGGAGCGCCTGCGCCGCGGGCTCACCGAGTGCATCGGCTGCGGCTGCCTATCGCTCGAGCGCTGCAAGCTCGCCAATCCCGGTGACCGAGCCGGGCGGCTCGGGCCGGGGCCGCGCTACTGGATCGGCGATCGCCCGGCCGCCGGGTGAGGGCTCAGCCGCAGACGGGCCAGTGGCCGGCGCCGTCGCGGTGCATCAGCAGCACGGCGACAACGGCCTGCGTCTTGTACGGGTAGGCGACCGGATCGCCGCCGGGGCTCTTGGGCGAGGCCTTCCAGGTCGAGCGCATGAACTGGAACGCCCCCCGGTAGATGCCGCCGCCGCCGATCGCGTCCGGGTTGCCGCCCGACTCGCACTCGCTCGTCGTCCGCGCCCAGCGCTTGTCCTTGAGCTTGAACGAGTCGTACACGCGGGTGTACTTCGCGTTCAGGCGCGGGCTCGACTGCGTCGTGCCGGCGCCGCTCGCGGTCGCCGTGCCGCCGCCGGTCCCGATGCCGCCCGAGGAAGCTGCGCCGGCGAGGTCCGCCGCCGCCATCCCGGCGATGAACATGACCGCGGCCGCGATCGCCAAAGCGATCAGGCGCGGCTTGCTAATCACATCTTCTAAGTTCAATTTCGCGCTCCGCTCTCGTCGCTTCCGGGGTTAGCTGACGGGCTCGCGCGAACTTGAGAGCTTTGCGCTACGCGGCTAGCGGCCGCGATTCGCCCCAACAGTTGGGTCCCCCGTCCCCCGCCGATTTCGGCGGGGACTCAGCAGGAGCGCGGGATATTAGCAAAGCGTTAGGGAAGAGTGAGCGGACCCGCCGAACCAGCCGGCGGACCGCCCCTCCCCGACGCCTACTTGACGACCTTGACGACGCCCTTCATGTCAGGCGCGTGGATCGTGCAGTGGTACTTGAACGTGCCGACGCCCGTGAACTTGTGGGAGAACTTGCCGTCGCGCTGGACCGGGCTGCGGAAGCCCTTGCCCTTGACGTCGTGCTTGCCCTCGACGAACTTCCAGACGACCTTGTCGCCCTTGTGGATCGTGACCGAGTCCGACGTGAACATGTAGTTCGACGCGTTCACCCGGGCCCCGACCGCGGCGCCTGCCGACGGGACGGCGAACGCCCCGATCACGGCGACGGCCGCAGCGAGAGCTGTGACCCTGCCCTTCATCGTCATGCCCGTATCCCTCCTAGGTCCGGTTCTTGTCCCTGGCCTTCACCCGGACCGAGCCGCGCATGAACGGATGGATCCGGCAGAAGTACGTGTAGGTCCCCGGCTTGGTCAGCGGCGGCGTCGTGAACGTGTCGCTGCCCGTGGTCACCTCGGTGCTCGTCCCGGTGCCGAAGCCGAGCTGGCCGGAGTCGAACTTGACCGGCCCGCGGGCGAGCGGGTAACCGATCCCGGAGCCGCGGTTACACGGCGCCTTGCACGAGGTGACGCTGTGCCACACCTGCTGCTCGTCGGGGCTCCCGAACGGCGAGTCGACGTTGGTGAAGGTGACCGACTGGCCGGGCCGGATCACCGGCGGGCGCATCAGCCGGGTCGGGAAGCCCTTGTTGGCCGAGTAGCCGCCGCGCGAGTAGCGGAAGCCCTCGATCTTGATCCCGCTCTTCGGCACCCGCCGGCCCTTCGAGCGGATGTCGCGCGGGTCCGGCAGCTTCAGGTTCTTGCGCGCCTTCGCGTCGATGTTCTCCGGCAGGCGGCCGTGGGTGAGGACGCCGCCCTCGTTGTACATCGCGGCGACCGCCGCCTCGTCGTCGAACGGGTCCTTCGCCGCCGGGTCGCCGGCCGGCGCGTTGGCGAGCGGCAGGATCCCCATCGACTCGTACCAGGAGGACTTGCTGACGTCGTAGGTGACGTTGACCGAGACGGTGTCGCCGGCCTTCAGCGCGATCCGCCAGTCAGGCCGGGTCGCGGTCATCGCGACGTCCCAGCTGATCGGGCCCGCGGGCTCGTAGTAGTGAGCGTCGGAGCGAAACAGCGGCCGGACCTCGGCCGGGTCATCGCCGTCGATCGAGCCCGGGTCGGGGCCGTCGCGCGCGACCTGGAGGTCGACGTGCGAGCCGCCCGGGTGCAGGTGGCCGGCACCGAAGACGAGCGTGCGGTCGCTCTGCAGCGTCCAGGTCCGCGCGTTGCTGATCTTCTCGCGCTCCTCGTAGCCGGGCGCCGCCGGGTCGAACGGGACCTCGTCGGGGAAGGTGTACTGGCCGTCGCCGTTGGTGTCGAAGCCGCGCTCGGCGTCGAACACCGGGTAGAGCTGCGGGGCGCCGGCGACGTCGAGCCAGTGGATTCGGGCTTGGGTGATCTGCGACGCGGACGGGCTGGTCACCGGGACCCAATCGATCTCCCAGGTGATGTAGACCTTGCGATTCTCGGAGGAGCCGAGGCTGTGGATCATGTAGTTGAGGCCCCAGGTGGCGTCGCCGCCGGTCCTGAAGCCGTAGCCCTGGGGCATCTTCGGGATCGTCTTCTCCTCGCCGGAGGCGAACGTGGGACCGCCGTCGGGGGCGAGCCAGACGACGTGGTGAAGGTGCAGGTCCCAGACGCTCGGGGTGACGAGCTTGCCGTCCTCCTTGACCTCGACCATGCTCGGCTGGAAGCGGGTCACGTAGCCGTCGACGGTGGAGCCGGGGGCGAAGTCCGAGGCGTCGCCGGGGCCGCTGACCTTGACCGCGTTCGGGCACGTCTTCGTGAGCCCGAACAGGTTGAGGTTCTGGCCCGGATAGATCGGGATCGCGTCGGTCCGGCACTGGTAGGTCGACATGTCCGGATAGCTCGCGGCGCCGAGGATCTCCTCCTGGGCGCTGGCCGGCGCGGCGGCGATCAGCGCAAGGCCGAACACGCCGAGCAACGCGGCGAGTCGGCGCCTACGCGCACTGACTTTGTGAGACCGGTCCGGCACTCTCCACCTCCCTGCGGATTCCATCTGTCAACCGCTAACCCCTCGGATGAAGAAATGTAGCGTCGCCACCGCATATTATTGGCGTGAATATATCAGTGATGAATATCACCGACGAGAAAAACCCCGCGACGGCCGCCCCCGTCGACGACCTGGCGCCCTCCGCGTACATGGTCATGGCGATGATCCGCGACGGTTACGACACCGGCTACCGGATCAAGCAGTTCATCGAGAAGGCCGCCGCCTTCTTTTGGTCGGTCAGCTACGGCCAGATCTACCCCGAGTTGCGCCGGCTCGAGGCCGCCGGACTGGTGCGCGGCCGCGACCTGACCGAGAACGGCCGGCGCCGCCGCGAGTACTCGCTCACCGCCGCGGGCCGCACCGAGCTCGGGCGCTGGCTCACCGACCCGGCCCAGCCGTCGATGTGGCTTCGCAACGAGGGCCTACTGAGGCTGATGCTGGTCGACTGGAGCGACACCGAGCTGGTCCGCAAGAACCTCGGCGACCTGCGCCGGATGAGCGCCGAGCGGCTCGAGACGATCCGCGCGCTGACCCCTCCCCGCGAGCGCGGCCGGCGGATCCAGGAGCTCGGCGTCCGCCTGCTCCAGGAGACGGTCGATTGGTGCGACGAGACCGAGGGCAAGCTCGACATATAGTCCCGTTCGATGGCGACGATGGGAGATCGTCGAGCGCGGGATCGGAGCGTCGGTGCCCTGATCGGGCTGGTCGCCGCGACGCTCACGATCACAGGCGCGCTCACGGCGCAGGCCCAGTCCCCCAAGCCGATGCCGCCGGTCGCGAACGATTGCTTCGCGATCGGCTCCGGTCCAGGGTGACGGCTACCTGCGGACCGACGGCGACACTTACGCCGCCGACGCGACGCCCGCCCGGGCCGAGCGGTTCTGGCTCAAGCCGACGGCGCTGTCGAATCGCTTCCTGATCCAGGGCAGCGACGGCCGCCTGCTCACGGCCGCCGGCCACGGCGTGAGCGCTCAAAGTATCCCCGGCCGCGATGCCGAATGGACGGTGTTCGCGTCGCCGACCGAGCCGGGAGTGATCTCACACGCCCACGAGTTCCTGACCACGACGCGCGGCAACGGCATGCGGCTCGCCTCCGGGCACGCCGACGACTGGCGACTGACGCCGTCCGCGGGCTGCAGCCCGTACCCCGAGGCCGGGCCGGGCGCGACCGGGCGACCGTTCACCGGCACCAATCCCGACGACACCGTGTCCGGGTTCATCGACGCCCACCTCCACATCACCGCCAACCTGCGCGCCGGCGGCCGCGTGATCCATGGCGAGCCGTTCGACCGCTTCGGGATCACCGAGGCACTCGGCCACGACGCGGACGACCACGGCGCCGACGGCAGCCTCGACGTGACCGGCAACCTGCTGCGCGACGGGATCCCGTTCGGCACCCACGACACCCATGGCTGGCCGAGCTTCGCCGGCTGGCCGGTCAACGACACCAACACCCATCAGCAGATCTACTACGGCTGGTTGCAGCGCGCTTGGATGTCAGGCCTGCGCCTGGTCGTCGCCCAAGCGGTCGAGGACGAGCCGATCTGCCGGATCGAGCCGGTGCGCTCGCACTCCTGCAGCGAGACCAAGACGATCCGCCTCGAGATCGACCAGCTGCGCGACCTCGAGGACTACGTCGACGCGCAGGAGGGCGGCCGCGGTCGCGGCTGGCTGCGGATCGTTGAGGGCCCGCGCGAGGCGCGCCGGGTGATCGAGCGGGGCAAGCTCGCGGTCGTGATCGGGGTCGAGTCCTCCGATCCGTTCGGCTGCTCGGAGCCGAGCGACTGCACCCGGGCCGACGTCGACCGCGGGCTCGCCCGGATGCGCCGGCTGGGGGTTCGCAGCATGTTCGTCGCCCATTGGGTCGACAACGCGTTCGCCGGAGCCGCGCTCGAGGGTGGCATCAAGGGGACCTTCATCAACGTCTTCAACCAGGTCGAGACCGGCCATTACTTCAACACCGGCCCCTGTCCGGACCCGAGCCAAGGCGAGGAACTCGACACGCTCGGGCCGTTCGAGATGCAGATCCTGAGCCAGTTCTACCCCGCAACCGCCGGGATTCCGCCAATGCCCGACTACGCGGACGGCAGGCAGTGCAACTCGCAGGGCCTCACCGGGCTCGGCGCGTATCTGATCAAGCGCATGATCGCCAAGGGGATGCTGATCGACATCGACCACATGAGCGAGTTGGCGCGCGAGCGGGTGCTGCGGATCACCGCGGCCCGCGGCTATCCGGTCGTCTCCAGCCATACCGGCACCGGCGGCTCGTGGACCCCGGCCGAGCTCGTGCGCCTGTATCGACACGGCGGGATCGCGACCGCGACCCCGGACCAGGCCCCCGAGCTCGCCCAGCGGCTGCTGTCGTTCCGCCCGTACCGCGATCGGCGCCGCTACTACGGCGTCGGGCTCGGCACCGACACGGGCGGCTTCTCCTCCCTCCCGGGCCCCGCCGGCGACGCGGCCGCGCCGCTCGACTACCCGTTCAGGTCCTACGACGGCGCGGTCGAGTTCACGCGGCAGCGCACCGGCGAGCGCGTCTTCGACCTGAACTCCGATGGCGTCGCCCACTACGGCCTGTTCGCCGACCTGATCGCGCAGATGCAGCGCGGCCCCGATGGGCCGGCTGCAATGCGGACGCTGTTTCGCTCCGCCGAGTCCTATCTGCAGATGTGGGAACTGGCTGAGCGCCGATGAGCGCCGCGATGCCGGTCGAGTTCGAGCCCGCGCGCGCGAGCCCTGAGCCCGCTCAGGCGCCCGCGGTCGCCGGGGAGTCGGCCAGGTGCTCGTGGACGAAGCGAACCGCCGTCGCGCCCTCACCCACCGCGGTCGCGCAGCGCTTGATCGAGCCGGCGCGCACGTCGCCGGCCGCGTACACGCCGGGCACGCTGGTCTCGAGCAGGCCGCCGGCCCCGGCCTCGGCGCCCGTGAGGACGAAGCCTCTTTCGTCGCGCGCGACCGCGTCGCCGAGCCAGTCGGTGCACGGCGCCGCGCCCAGGAACAGGAACAGGAACGAGAAGGCGAGCTCGGTGCCGTCGAGAAGGGTGACGCCCTCGAGCACGCCGTCGGCGCCGTGCAGTTCGCCGATCTCGCTGCGGTCGCGGACCGCGATCCCATAGCGATCGAGCTCGTCGATCAGGTACTGCGACATCGTCTCATTGAGATCGGCGCGGCGGTGGAGCAGCGTCACCAGGGCGCCACCGCGCGCCAGCCAGACGGCAGCCTGGGCGGCGGAGTTGCCGCCGCCGACGACCGCGACCCGCTGGGCACCGCAGAGCTGCGCCTCGGGCGGGCCCGCCGCGTAGAACACGCTGACCCCCTCGTACTCGGAGAGCCCGTCGACCGGCAGCCGCCGGTACTCGGCCCCGGTCGCGAGCACCACCGAGCGCGCGTGGACCTCGTGGCCGCCCTCGAGCTTCACGACGTGACCGTCCTCGCCCGGCTCCAGCGCCAGCGCCCGGTACGGGGTCGCCGTGCGTGCATGGAACTTGCGAGCCTGGGTGACCGCGCGACTGGTCAGCTCCGAGCCGCTGATCCCGGCCGGGAAGCCGAGGTAGTTCTCGATCCGGCGCGAGGTCCCGGCCTGGCCGCCGAGCACGGTGCTCTCGATCACGAGCGTATCCAACCCCTCGGAGGCACCGTAGACGGCGGCGCCGAGGCCGGCCGGGCCGCCGCCGACGACGAGCAGGTCGACCCGCTCGGTCGGGGCGAGCTCGAGGCCGATCCCGAGCGTTCGGGAGAGCTCGCCGTTGCTCGGCCGCTCGAGCTCCTGTCCGCCCGGCAGGCGGACGAGGGGCAGCCGCTCCGGGTCGAGCTGCTCGCCGGCGCCGTCGTGCCGGCTGTGCGGGAGGCGCATCCGGCGCGCGAACTCGACCAGCCGGCGGGTGTCCGCGGAGTCGCGGTCGCCGACGATCTCGATCCCGATCCCCTCGCGCCCTTGCAGCAGCTCGCGGCGGCGGACGAAGGCGGAGAGCAGCAGGTCGGCGAGCGACGGATCCTCGAACAGCAGCTCGCGCAGAACCTCGCGCTCGACCGCGATGTAGCGCATCGGCTCGCTCGCAACCGCAGTCAGGAACACCGTCTGGCCCGAGAGCAGGTTGATCTCGCCGAGAAAGCCGCGGGCGCCGTGGCGGACGACCTCGTTGCCGGCCGCGTCGAGCACCTGGGCCTCGCCCTCGAGAATCGCGATGAACGGGTACGTCGGATCGCCGACTCGGAACAGGACCTCGCCCGGCTCCGCGGAGCGCTCCTCGCCGACCCTGGCGAGGGTCGCGAGCTGCGACTCTGAGAGGACGGCGCTGGCGGGACCCGACACGCCGTCAGGGTAGCCGGGCGCCGCCTAAGATCCCCGGCGATGAGCGCGCCGGCGGTGATCCCGAGAGGAGAGGGCGAGATCATCGGCGACGCCCCGGACCGCCGCGTCGAGATTCTGTGCGAGCGCGACGGCCTGCACGCGACCTGGTCGCGCTTCGGCCCCGGCCGCGACGGCGCGGGGCGCCACATCCACCGCAGCCACACCGACCTCTTCTACGTGCTCGACGGCGAGCTGACGATCAAGCTCGCCGACGCCGAGGTGACCGCCTCGGCGGGATCGCTCGCGGTCGCGCCACCGCTCGTCGTCCACGGCTTCCGAAACGCCGCCGATGTCGACGTCCGCTACCTCAACCTGCATGCTCCGGGCTGCGGCTTCGCCGACTACATGCGCGGCCTGCGCGACGGCCGCCAGGTCGACTTCGACCAGCATGACCCGCCAGCCGAGGGCCTGCGTCCGGCGAGCGACGCGATGATCACCGCGGGCGAGGTGGACCTCGACGAGGTCAGGGTCAACCGGCTCGAGCTCGAGGCGGGCGAGTCGACGGTGGCGGGACGAGACGGCGCCACCACGGGCCTTCATGTGCTCGCCGGCGAGCTCAGCCTCGAGAACGGCCCGGCGCAGCTCGGCCCGGGCACCTGGGTGACGCTCGACACCGCCACGCGCCTCGAGGCCACCTCCCCGCTCCGCCTCCTCGCGATCGTCGGCCATAGCTGACCGGGCCGCCCGCGCCGCCCGCGCCGACGGGTTGATTTCGTTGCCCCCTCTGGCGTTTTCAACCCGTCGGCGCCAGGACGGTCGCGCGGCGGCGCTCCCACCACGCCCAGGCCCCCATCACCGCGCCCGCATATAGCCAGCCGAGCGCGACGTCGAAGAAGTAGTGCTCGCCCGTGGCGATCAGGGTCAGCCCCATCGCCAGCGGATAGAGGACGACCAGCGGGCGGAGGATCGGGCGGACCCGCCCCCACAGGAACATCGCGACCAGCGCCGTGAACGCGGAGTGCAGCGAGGGCACGGCCGCGACCAGGTTGACGCTCGTCTGCCCCTCGGAGAACAGGCCGGCGGTGCCGCCGCCGAGCACCTCCCATCCCTCCGAGGTCGTCCGCTGAACGCCGTCGAGGAGGCCGGTCTCGCCCGCCATCCACGGCGGCGCGGCCGGGAAGGCGATGTAGGTGGCGAGCCCGGCGAGCGCCAGGGTGACGAGGCGCCTGGTGAAGCTCAAGAAGGCGGCTCGATCGCGAATCCACAGGGCGCCGGCGAGCGCGAACGGGACGATGAAGTAGGACGTGTACACGAGCGTGAACGCGACGTCCCAACCGTTGACGACGCCGGGCTGGTTGATGTTCGACTGCAGCCACTGAGTCGGCGTGTCGCCGCCGAAGACGAACCGGTCGAAGTCGATCATCGTCTGCGAGTGGACGCCGATCCCGAGCGAGTCGGCGGCGCCGCGCGTGAGGTCGTAGGCGCTGAGCACGAGGACGATCGGCATCCAGTCGACGACGAGCTGGCGGATCTGGCGCGGGTCGCGGCCGAGCGAGGCGCAGGCGAGCGCGCCGCAGATCCAGGCGATCACCAGCTCGCGCTGGGCCGGGATCCCGTAGTAGGCGCTCCAGGCGACGAGCACGATGAAGTAGGCAGCGAGGGCGCCCCGGCGCACCGCGGTCCAGCGCGCGAAGCGGAAGTCGGCCGTCTGCTCGACGCCGACCCGGGCGGTGTCGGTCGCGTTCACCGGGCTTAATCTATTCGCGAGCATCGGCGCCATCGTTCAGTCGCCGGTGACCGCGACGTTGACGGTCGAGCAGCGCCCGCATTTGACGCGGACCTTCTTGGTCATCTGCATCGAGTGCATGGAGGCCGCGAGCACGTTCCCGCACTGCACGCAGACGTAGTCATCGGGCCCGTTGCCGGCGAACGCGGGTCGATCCGGATCTTCCTGCACCGCGGTCCCGGCGGCGAACGGCACCTCGCCCTCGCGGATCTCTCGCATGGTCACGGTCGCCATCGCGCGAGCGCGCTCAGAGGTCGCCGAGCTTGCCGGTGAAGTCGGTGATCAACGCGTCGAGCACGCCGACGACCACACCCTCGCCCATCGACGCCGCCTTGCCCGTGATCTGAGCGTTCGTGTGGATCGTCCCGCCGCCGTCGGCGAGCTGCATGGTGACGTCGGCGTTCGCGTGGCCCTGGCCGCCGGCCTCCTTCGACTTGACCCGGAGCACGGCACGGTGCGCGGCCTCGTCCTTCTCGACGACCTCCACCGTCCCCGTGAACTTCATCGACATCGCCCCCATCTTCAGGACGATCTCCGCCTTGACCGCGTCCGGACCGGTCGCCTCGATGACGCGCCCGCCGTCGACGCAGGGGATCACGCGCTCGAGATCGGTGACCGCAGCGAAGCTCTCATCGATCGGCTTCGTGGTCGAAAACGAATGGTCGAGCTCGGTTGCCATCTCACTACCTCCTTCGGTTGGGCGCCGGTTTATATGCTCGGCGCGTGTCGCTTGAGACTGGTACGCATCGGCTCGGTCCGGACACCGCCACCCTCTCGGTGCGCACCGCGCGGGCCGGGGCGGCGGCGAAGGCGGGACACGACCTGCTCATACACGTGACGGATTGGTCGGCGACGATCGTGGTCGAGCGGCGGGCCTGCCGGTGTGCAGCTCGAGCTGACCGCAAACCCGAGCTCGCTTCGCGTGCGCGAGGGAAAGGGCGGGATTCAGGCGCTCGGCGACGAGGACCTCGACAACATCCACCAAACGATCGACGACGAGGTGCTGATGCGCCGCGAGATCACCTTTCGCTCGACCAGCGCCGAGCCCGCCGGCGACGGCGGCGTGATCCACGTCGAGGGCGACCTGTCGCTGTTCGGCAACAGCCACCCGGTCACCTTCGACCTCAAGATCAGCGATGCCGGCGCCGTCGCGGCGACCGCCGTCGTCAGGCAGAGCGACTGGGGGATGAAGCCGTACTCGGCGCTGTTCGGGGCGCTCAAAGTGGCCGATGACGTCGAGGTCGAGGTCGAGGGGCACCTTCAGGCTCCGGCTTCCTAGCCCTCAGTCGCGGTAGACGGCCTGCGCGTCGAGGCCGCCCTCGACCCCGGGGGGCAGCGCTCCGGTGCCGTGCGCGTAGAGCGCGAGGTCCTCGATCGTCTTCGTCCCGCCACCGTCGGCGACCCAGCCGCCGTTCGACCACGAGAGGCTGTCGGGCGGCACGTCGAGCGCGACGCCGGCCAGCAGCCGCGCCTTGTCGCGGATTCGGCCGCTCGCCGTCTCGATCGCGGCCGAGGTGCCGGCCGAGGGGCTGGTGTTGAAACCGTGGCCCTCACCGAACCGGTCGGTGTCGGCGGGGACGACCTTGACGTCGAGCGCCGGAACGCCGAGCTCGGCGCCGACGAGCGCCGCGTACTCCCCCTCCTTGCCGTCGGACTCGGTGGTCAGGCTGAGCACCATCTTGCCCGTCGGATGGACGCGCAGAAACACCGCTCGATAGGCCTCATCAGCCATCACTGATCCTCCTCGTCGTCGTTCCCCTCGGCTCGCGCCGCGAGCCGCTCTCGTTCCTGGTGCGCGGTCAGCGCGTTGTGCTCCTCGAGGTCGCAGAACGCCGGCTGGGGCCCGCCCAGCGGATGCGGCGGGACCGCGGGACGCTCGCACCCCGGATAGATGCAGGTCTTCTCAGTCGCGTTCACCGATCGACCATCCCGGCGTCGTCCTGCCGCGGCTCGGCCCGTACCCGCTCGGCATCGCCACTGAGCTGCCGGGCACCGGGGTCGCGCTCGCCCATGAATCCTCCTCCGTCTCCGCCGGCGGCTCGCGATCCCCGCGCGGCGCCACTTCGCTCGCGCTCGCCGCAGCGATTGCGTCGACGACCTCGGCGAGCGCGTCGAAGCTGTGGCCACTGACCAGGGCGTCGCAGTGCTCGAGCGCGGCGACCATGCCGCCCGCCCGGACCGAGAACTCGCTCGCGCCGACGCGCGGATTGACCCAGACGATCCGGTGGGCGAGGCGCGCGAGGCGCTCCATCTCGCGCCCGACGAGCGCCGGGTCACCGCGCTCCCAGCCGTCGGAGAGGATCACCACGACGGCGCCGCGGGCCATCCCCCGCCGCCCGTGGCGATCGTTGAACTCCTTCAGCGCCTCGCCGATCCTGGTGCCACTCGACCAGTCGGGCGCGGTCGCGGCCGCGCGCTGGATCGCGCGATCGGGGTGGCGCGAGGCGAGCGCCCGCGTGACCCGCGTGAGCCGGGTGGCGAACACGAACGCCTCCGCGTTCGGGCCGGCGCCGGCCGCGCAGGCGAGGAACTGCAGGTAGGCGCGGGCGTAGGGCTCCATCGAGCCCGAGATGTCGCAGAGCATCACCAGGCGGCGCGGAACCACGCGGCGGCGGCGGCGCGCGAGCACGGTCGGGATCGCCGCCGGTGCGCAGGCTCTGGCGCAGGGTTCGGCGCACGTCGACGCGCTGGCCGTGGCCGGCGCGGTCGAACCTGCGCGTCCGCCGCGTCGGCGTCGCCAGCTCGAGCTGCGACATCAGCCGGTACAGGCGGGCGAGCTCGCCCGGGTCGAGGGCGTCGAAGCTCTTCGAGGCGAGCACCTCCTCGTCGCTCGCCATCGCCAGCGGGACCTCGAGCTCGGGAGCGTCGGGGTCCTCGTCGGCCGGACGGCGGCGAGGAGCCGGCGCTGCCCTGCCTGCCCGGCTCGCCGGAGTCAGCGGATGCGCCCTTGCGCTCGGCGCTCGGCCGGTGATCGCGCGGCGCCGGTGCGGTCGGGTGTCGTCCAGCTCCGGCTCCCCGTCGCGTGCGCCGCCGAAGACCGAGGCGAAGACGGCGTCGAAGGCGCCGACCTCGCTGCGGTCGGTGACGAAGATCGAGCGCGCGGTCCAATACAGGCGACGACGGCTCTGCGGGCGGGTCAGCGTCAGCGCCCGGGCGAACTCCGCGGCGCGCTCGGGGGTGACCGCCGAGCCCGGCCTCGCGCAGGCGGTGGCTCAGCGAGCCCGCGAGCGCCGCGAGGTCGAGGTGGACCGTCTCGACCGCGAACGGCGCCGACGCCTCGGGCTCAGCCACCGCTGCGCACGAGCTGGTCGAGGCCGGCCGCGCGGATCACCTCCTGGTCCTCGTCGTACTTGAGCACCGAGCCGAGCGTGAGGTCGACCGCCGCCTCGTCGAGCCGTTCGATCCCGAGCAGCTCGAGCGCCGCCAGCCAGTCGATCGCCTCGGCGATCCCGGGCGGCTTCTGGACGTCCGACTCGCGCATCCTCGAGACGGCGTCGGCGACCTCGACGGCGAGCGTCTCGGCGGCGCCCTTGACCCGTCGGCGGATGATCTCGACCTCGCGCTCCGGCGTCGGGTAGTCGATCCAGCGGTACAGGCAGCGCCGCTTGACCGCGTCGTGAAGGTCGCGGGTGCGGTTCGAGGTGAGGACGATGATCGGCGGGTGCGTGGCCGTGATCGTGCCGAGCTCGGGGATCGTCACGCTCGCCTCGCCCAGGAGCTCGAGCAGGAACGCCTCGAAGTCATCGTCGGCGCGGTCGATCTCGTCGATCAGCAGCACCGCCGGACGCGGGCCGGGGTGCTCGAGCGCTCGCAGCAGCGGGCGGCGGATCAGGTAGTCGGAGCCGAACAGTTCTTCCTCGCCCAGCGCCGCACCCTGCGAGTCGGCAAGCCGGATGCTGAGCAGCTGGCGCGGATAGTTCCACTCGTAGAGCGCCTCCGCTGCGTCGATCCCCTCGTAGCACTGCAGCCGCACCAGCGGCGTCTCGAGCACCGCCGCGAGCGAGCGCGCGGCCTCGGTCTTGCCGACCCCCGCCTCGCCCTCGAGCAGCAGCGGCTGGGGCAGGCGCAGGCTGAGGAACATCGAGGTCGCGAGGCCCTCGTCGACGAGGTAGTCGACCGCGGCCAAGCGCCGGGCGAGCGTCTCGACGTCCGGGACGATCCGGCCGACCTCCTCGGGCGCCGAGCCGGTGACGCCGGGCGGGCTCATGCGACCGAGAGCGCGTCGAGGACCGCCCGGTAGTCCTCGGGCGTGTCCACGTCGAGCGGGATCGGCCCAGCGATCGTCACCTCAGCCACCTCGTCGGCGCGGCGGTCGAGCAGGCGCCAGACGCCCTTGTCGCCATGGAGGTCGGCGAGCTCGGCGAACACCGCGCGGGCGAACGCGATCGGGTGCCCCCTGCCGTCGTCGTAGCGGCACACGGCCAGCGGAGCGTCGCCGCGGCCGGCGAGCAATGACGCCACCGTGTGGGCCGAGACGCCCGGCTGGTCGCCCAGCATCAGGACGAGCACCTCGGTGCGCGGGTCGACGGCGGCGAGCGCGGCGGCGATCGACGACGAGCAGCCCTCGCCGTAGGACTCGTTGACGACCACCTCGGCGCCGGCGAGGTCGACCTGAGCGCGGACTTGATCCGCGGCGCCGCCGATCGCGACGATCAGCTGGTCGAAGCCGGCGCCGCGGGCGACCCCCACCACGTGCCCGAGCAAAGTCTCGTCGCCGTAGGCGAGCAGCTGCTTCGGCCGCCCCAGACGCTTCGAGCCACCGGCTGCGAGGACGAGGCCGGTGACCCACGAGGCGGTAGCCGAGTCGCGCCGCCGTTGAGGCGCCTGGTTGCGGTTAGCCGGCGACGGAGGCATGCTCGCTCTCGGCCTCGAACTTCGCCTTGCAGCCCTCAGCAGCAGAAGTAGAACGTCTCGCCGTCGCGCTCGAGCGACGGGGTGCCGGCGACCGCCGCGACGGTCATCCCGCAGACCGGATCGACGGCGAGCTTCGCCGAGGCCGGCGGCAGGCCGGGCGCGGCCGGCTCGAACTCGTCGGCCTCAGACACGGCGGGCGCCATCTACATCGGCCCCCGCGCGCCGCACCTCAACCACCTTCGCGAGGATCGAGACGGCGATCTCGCCCGCGGTTCGCGACCCGATCTGGATCCCGGCGGGCACGTCGATGCGGGCGAGCAGCCCATCGGCCAC
Organism: uncultured Solirubrobacterales bacterium; assembly: GCA_963828755.1. Classification (GTDB taxonomy): domain Bacteria; phylum Actinomycetota; class Thermoleophilia; order Solirubrobacterales; family 70-9; genus WHSW01. The sequence goes on from CAWHFY010000017.1 coordinate 238,607, forward strand.
CCCGTCGGCGCGGAGCTCGTCGAGGACGCCGGCGCCGCGCTTGGCGCTGGCGACCAGGCCGACATAGGGCAGCTCGGATTCCAGCCCGCGGCGCAGCGCGTGCAGCTCGTCGCGCCCGTGCGCGGCGACGATCACCGCGAGGTCCCCCCTTTGGGGCTCGGGGCCGTCGGCGCCCGCCGCGACCATCTCGAGCTCGAGCTCGGCGCCGATGCGCTGCAGCGCCGCGGCGATCGGCGTCTCGCCGACGACCAGCACCCGCGGCGCCGGCGGCGACGGCTCGAGAAAGACCTCGATCGCGCCGCCCGACAGGCACGGGTTGCGCACCGTCACGGCGCCGTCCTCGACCGCGACGCCCCCGTCGACACCGTGCTCCTCGCCGTCGGGAAGGATCCGCAGCAGGACCGGGTCGCCGCTGTCGAGCGCGACCAGCGAGTACGCGCGCACGCTCTGCTCGGCGCAGACGCCGCCGACGAAGCCGTCGATCGTGCCGTCGGCGAGCACCAGCGCGACGCTCCCGGGCTCGACGCTGGTCGGGCTCTGCGCCCGGACCACCGTCGCCGTCACGAACGGGATCCGAGCTGCGGCGAGCTCCTGCGATCGCCGCGAGAGCGCGGCGGGGATCATTGCGGCGGTTCGCCGCGTCCCTGCATCGCGGCCCAGACGCGCGCCGGGGTGCAGGGCATGTCGATGTGGTCCACCCCGTGCGTCTCGTGCAGGGCGTCGATCACCGCGTTGACGATCGCCGGCGGCGAGCCGACGTTCGGCGACTCGCCGACGCCCTTGGCGCCGAGCGGGTGGTGCGGGCACGGGGTGACGGTCTCGCCCAACTCGAAGTCGGGGCACTCGAGCGCGGTCGGGATCAGGTAGTCCATGAACGAGGAATTGAGGCAATTGCCCTCCTCGTCGAAGGAGATCAGCTCCATCAGCGCGATCCCGACGCCCTCGGCGAGGCCGCCGTGGATCTGGCCGTCGACGACCATCGGGTTGATCCGCACGCCGCAGTCGTCGACCGCGATGAACCGGCGCACGGTGACCTGGGCGGTGTCGGGATCGATGTCGACGACGGCGATGTAGGCCCCGTAGGGATACGTGAGGTTCGGCGGGTCGTAGATCACCTGAGCGTCGAGGCCACCCTCAATCCCCTCGGGCATCGGCTCGCCGCTGTAGGCGTACTCGCCGATCTCCTCGATCATCGCACCCTTCTCTGGGTCGCCCTTGACGTACCAGCGACCCTTCTCCCAGGCGAGGTCCTCCGGCCGCGTCTCCAGCATCGTCGCCGCGATCAGGCGCGCCTTGTCGCGGACCTTGCGCGAGACGATCGCCACCGCTCCGCCGGAGACCGGAGTCGAGCGGCTGCCGTAGGTACCGAGACCGTACGGAGACTTGTCGGTGTCGCCGTGGCGGACCTCGACGTTCTCGGGCGGGATCCCGAGCTCCTCGGCGACGATCTGGGCGAACGTCGTCTCGTGGCCCTGCCCCTGGGTCTGGGCGCTGATGCTGACCACCGCCTTGCCCGACGGGTGCACGCGCAGGTCGGCGCCGTCGTTCATCGACAGCCCGAGGATGTCCATGTGCTTGCGCGGCCCGGCGCCGACGCCCTCGGTGAAGAACGAGACCCCGATCCCCATCAGCTCGCCGCGGGCTCGCTTCTCGGCCTGTTCACGGCGCAGACTCCTCGTAGCCGGCGATCCCCATCGCGACCTTCATCGTCTCGGCGTAGTTGCCGGAGTCGTAGGTCCAGCCGGTCGTCGTCTCGTAGGGGAACTGCTCGGGGGCGATGAAGCTGCGCATCCGCAGGTCGATCGGGTCGGCCTTCATCTCCAGGGCCAGCGCGTCGACCATCCGCTCGACCAGGTAGACGGCCTCGGTGATCCGGAACGAGCAGCGGTAGGCGACCCCGCCGGGAGCCTTGTTGGTGTAGACGGCCTTGACCTTGACGTGCGCGGCCTCGAGATCGTAGGAGCCGCAGACGATGTGGAAGAAGCCGGCGGGGAACTTGGTCGGCTGGGCGGTCGAGTCGAATGCCCCGTGGTCGGCGATCGTGTCGACGCGCAGGCCGGTGATCTTGCCGTCCTTCGCGCAGATCTCGGCCTTCATCACGTAGTCGCGGGCGAAGCCGGTCGACATCAGGTTCTCGGAGCGGTTCTCGACCCACTTCACCGGGACCCCGGCGACGATCGAGCCGGCGATCGCGCAGACGTAGCCCGGATAGACCGGGACCTTGTTGCCGAAGCCGCCGCCGATGTCCTGGCAGCGGATCCGGATCATGTGCTCGGCGAGCCCGGCGACGTGGGCGTACACGGTGCGGTGGGCGTGCGGCGCCTGGTTGCCGTTGTAGATGTCGAGCTGGCCGGTCTCCGGGTTGAAGTCGGCGATGATCCCGCAGGTCTCGAGCGGCGCCGGGTGACAGCGCGGGTAGATGATGTCGCGGCTGACCACGGTGTCGGCCTCGGCGAAGGCCTTGTCGGTCGCGGCCTCGTCGCCCGCCTCCCAGGTCGGGCTCGCGAGGTTGTCGCGCTGGCCGGACTTGTCGTCGCGGATCAGCGGCGCGTCGTCGTCGAGCGCCTTGCGGGCGTTGACGATCGCCGGCAGCGGCTCGTACTCGACATCGATCAGCGCCAGCGCGTCGTTGGCCGAGTACTCGTCGGTCGCGATCACGAAGGCGACCTCCTGGCCCTGGAAGCGGACCTTGTCCCCGGCGAGCACCGCCTGGGTGTCGTAGGAGATCGTCGGCATCCAGGCGAGCCCGAGCGTCTCGAGGTCCTTGGCGGTCACGACCGCCGCGACATTCGGGTGAGCCAGAGCCGCGGAGGTGTCGATCGAGACGATCTTGGCGTGGGCATACGGGCTGCGCAGGATCGCGCCGTGGACCATCCCCGGCAGCTCGATGTCGTCGAGGTACGTGCCCTGGCCGCGGATGAAGCGCGCGTCCTCCTTGCGCTTCAGCCGGCCGAAGCCGATCGGCCGCTCGGTCGACGGGCTCGGAAGGTTCTCGACTACCGCCATGTTCAGGCCTCCTGTCTCGCGCCGGCCTCGTGCTCGGCGGCCCAGCGGACCGCGCTCACGATGTTCTTGTACCCGGTGCAACGGCAGATCGCTCCGGAGATCGCTGTCCGGATCTCCTCGTCGCTGGGATCGGGGTTCTCATCGAGGAGCGCCCGCGTGGTCATCAGCATCCCCGGGGTGCAGAAGCCGCACTGCAGCGCGTGGCGCTCATGAAAGCCCTGCTGGATCGGGTCGAGTCTGCCGTCGACCTCGAGCGACTCGACCGTGCGGATCTCGTGTCCGTCGCACATCGCGGCGAGCACCGTGCAGGACTTCACCGGCTGGCCGTCCATGAGCACCACGCAGGCTCCGCAGTTGGAGGTGTCGCATCCCCAGTGGGTGCCCTTGAGCCCGAGCGTGTCGCGGATGAAGTGGACGAGCAGTTGGCGATCCTCGATCTCCCGCGAGACCTGCTCGCCGTTGACGGTCATCGAAACGTTCACGTTGCCCTAGGCCTCCTGTCCGACGGCGCGCGCGACCGAGCGGCGCAACGCGCGTTGGGTCAGCACCCCTGCGAGGTGACGCTTGTAATCGACCGGGCCGCGGCCGTCGGCACTGGGCGAGCAGTCCTCCGAGGCGATGGCCCCCGCCTGTCTGAAGACCTCTTCCGAGGGTTGGCGTCCACGCAGCAACTCCTCCGCTCGGTTGAGGTGGATCGTCGTCAGCCCGACCGCGCTCAGCGCGATCCCGGCGTCGGCGATCGTCCCGCCGTCCATCCACACCGCCGTCGAGGCCGCGGCGATCGCCCAGTCCCCGGCGCGTCGCTCGACCTTCTCGTGCGCGCTCCCGGCGCCGGGGCGGACCGGCACTCGGACCTCGGTCAGCATCTCGCCGGTGCCGACCGCGGTCATGTAGGGGCCAACGTGGAAGTCCTCCATCGTCACCACGCGCTCACCCTCGGGGCCGCGGATCACGACGCTCGCCTTCGCCGCCGAGCAGACCGCCGAGAGGTCCTCGGCCGCGTCGGCCTGACACAGCGAGCCGCCGATCGTGCCGCGGTTGCGGACAACCGGGTCAGCGATCACGTCCTCGGCGTCGCGAAACAGCGGCAGGCGCTCGGCGAGCAGCTCGGAGCGCTGCAGATCGACGTGGCGGGTCAGAGCCCCGATCCTGATCTCGCCGTCGGCCTCCCGGATGTAGGCGAGCTCGGCGATCTCGTTGATGTCGATCAGGTGCTCGGGGTTGGCGAGCCGCAGTTTCATCATCGGGAGCAGGCTGTGGCCTCCGGCGACGATTCGCGCCTCGGGACCGCGCCGGGCGAGCGCCTCGAGCGCCCCGTCGATGGTCGTGGCGCGCTCGTACTCGAATGGGGCCGGGGTCTGCAAGCGACTCCTCTCAGTTCACGGTCGCTGGGCTGGAAGCCGCTTGCGCGGCGCGCCAACGTCCTCGCGACGCTCGTACTGCTCCGGCGCGTCCGTGCCGATCACCGGCGAGCGCGGCAGGTTCTCGGGAGCCTCCTGGCGCACGTTCGGATACAGCAGCCGCGCGGCGAGGCTGCCGCCCTCGACGTTGCGCAGGACCTCCCCGGCGGGGCTGGCCGCGGCGATCGGCGCCTCGCGCCCGAGCCGGGCCAGCGTGAGCGTGCCGCGGGTATAGACCTCGCCGATTCGCGGCGGGTCGACGGCGCCGCTCTCGGGCACATCGCGCAGCCCGGCGGCCGCGGCGCCCGGATAGACGCTCTCGATCAGGCCCATCGCGTCGCTCAGGCCCGCCTTCTTCACCAGCAGGCCCTCGAGCAGGCCCACCCCCGCGTCGAGCTGTTGGTTGATCGAGCCGACGATCTCGTTCACCGGCTCGCTCTTGGCGACGATCTCGCCGACGCCGACGATCACCTCGTCGAGCCCGGAGGCGATCCGGCGCAGCTCGACGATCGTCGAGACGAGGTAGTAGACGAGCGCGAGCACGATCAGGAGGACCGCGACGAGCATGACCACCCCTGCCGCCGGCATCTAGCTCGCCTTCCCCTCGGCGTCGTCGACGATCACATCGAGCGAGCCGCCGTAGGCCGCGACCCCGGCGACCGTCTGCTCGACCTGGTCCTTGGTCGTCAGCAGCAATGCCGCAGCATCGAGGTCCTTGGAGCCGGCGTCGGCGACCGCAGCGATCTCGTTCACGCTCGGGACGATCCCTCGCGCCGCCTCGAGCACTCCCCGCAGCAGGTAGACGACGACCGGCAGGATGACGACCAGCAGGACGATGTCGCCGATCCACCAGAGGGTCATCGCGGCCTCCGCTCGGCGACCATCGCCGCCTTGCGCCCGATCCCCGGCAGCGCCGAGAGGATGATCTCGAACTGCGCGTTGATCGCCTTCACCGCCGGTTCGAGCGGCCGCAGGTGCTCGGCCTCGACCCCGCTGAGAGCGTCGGCGAGCGTCGCCAGACCCTGCGAGATCGCGGTCAGCCCGGCGCGGACCCGGATCAGCGCGATCGCGAGCACCGCGACGACGACGACCGCGAGCAGGACGCTGAGGACGATGTAGGCGTCGGTGCTCATGCGGCGGCCCCCTCGCTCTTCTCGTCGCCGGCGCCGAAGCCGTCGGTGAGCGCGTTCATGTAGCCGTCCTGGACGACGGCCTCGTCGACGATCTGGGCGAGCACCGGCGCGGTCGCCTCGAGCTCAGGGATGTGGGCGGTGTTCGCGCCGACCTTGCCGGCGGTCTCGAGCAGCCCCTCGACCGAGCGCTGGATCCGGGCACGTTCACCAACAGCATCGCCAGTAACCCGGCGACGACGAGCGCCGCGACGAGCCCGATGATCAGCGCGATCGTCCAGAAGCCGTGACTGGAGAGCGCGACGATCGTCATCTGCCGACCGCCGCCTTTCGCAGGGCCCGGGCCGAGTGCAGGATGCGCACGCCCGAGTCGTTGATCCGCGAGATGCCGTCGAGCCCGTCGGTCTGGCGGCGGACCACCTCAACCGCCTCGTCGGCCGTCTGCGCCTGCGTTGCGATCCTCCGGGAGAGCGCCACGATCGTGATCACGATCGCCGCCGCGACGGCGATCACGACGACGCCGAGGACGATGCCGATCGTCCAGCCGGTGCTCGACGCAATCGTCAGCAACGAATCTCCTCAGACGCACCCTGGCAGCGGGTCACCGCAATCCTTCCTCATGGATCCCAACACTCGTCGGGATCCGCACATTATCCCAGACGGAAACCCTCGGCCAAGTGGACTGGCGGCGGCTCAGGCCTCCTCGCCGGTCGACGCCGTCCCGATGTCCTTGAGGTCGGGCTCGGCGTCGTCCGGGATCTCGGCTCGGCCGTCGGACGTAGCGTCGGCGTCGTCGCCTGCCTCGAGATCCACCCCGCTCTCGGTCGCCGGCTCGTCGGACCCCGTCGTCCGACCGAGGACTTCGCTCTCGAGCTCTGGGTCGTCGTCGAGCATCTCCCGCGGGGCGTCGGATCCGCCGAGCTCGGCGGGGACCAACGCCCTCGGCGGCGCGAGCGCCCCACTCGCCCTTGTCCCGGGCCTCGGCCTCGTCCGGGGTCGTCCCGCCGCGCTGTTCGCTCGGCGGACGTGCACCCTGATCCTGGTCGCTCGCGGCCATTGCCGTCCTCTCCGTCGAAGGCGGTGTCAGCGTGCGATTACCCTTACGACCGGAGAGCTAACGTGAGCACGCTGCCGACCTCCGAGAGGATCGCCGCCGACTGGTTGCGCGACGGCAGGCGAGTCGTCGGCGCGACGCTGGTCGAGACGATCGGCTCCGCCCCACTCGACCCCGGGGCCCAGATGCTGATCGACGATCAGCTCAGGATCGAGGGGTCGGTCACCGGGGGCTGCGTCGAGGGAGCGCTCGTGGAGGAGGCTCAGCAGATCCTCGCCGGCTCGGCGCCCAAGGTGGTCACCTACGGGATCTCCGACGAGCAGGCGACCGGGGTCGGCCTGATGTGTGGCGGCACCGTCCGCGTCTTCGTCCACGAGAACCGCGTCGATGCGCTCGATGCGCTCGACGCGGTCGCCGAGGCCCGCGCCTTCGGCGAGCCGGTCGCGCTCGCGACCCTGCTCGAGGGCGCAAACGTCGGGACCAAGATGGCGATCCTCGCCGACCGGACGGTCGGCGGGCTCGGCGTCACCGAGCTCCTCGACCATTCCGTCCAGCGCGACGCGCGCGGCCAGCTCGACGAGGGCCTCTCGCGGATCCGCCGCTACGGCGACGACGGCGCCCTGATGGGCTCTGAGCTCGCCGTCTACATACAGGCGTTCTCGACCCGGCCGCGGATGGTGATCTTCGGGGCGATCGACTTCTCCGCCGAGATGGCGAAGCTGGCGAGCGAGGTCGGCTACGCGGTCACGATCTGCGACGCGCGCCGTCCGTTCGTCGAGAGCCCACGGTTCTCGGCGAGCGCGGAGGTGGTGGTCGACTGGCCCGACCGCTACCTCGAGGGCCAGCGGTTGAGCTCGCGCGACGTCGTCCTCGTCTTCACCCACGACCCGAAGTTCGACGAGCCGGCGCTGATCGAGGCGCTCGAGACCGACGCCGGCTTCATCGGCGCGCTCGGCAGCCGGCGCACCCAGGAGCGCCGCGTCGAGCGCCTGCGCGAACGCGGTCTCGACGAGGACGCGCTCGCCCGCATCCATGCCCCCTGTGGCCTGGATGTCGGTGCCCGAACCCCGGCCGAGACGGCGATCTCGATTCTCGCCGAGGTGATCGCCGTCCGCAGCGGGCGCGCCGGCGAGAGCCTGCGCGAGACAGAGGGGCCGATCCACCCGCAGACGGCCGCGGTCGACCCGTCCGGCTGAGAGCGGTCGAGCCGCGGCTGCGCCGGGGAGCGAACAGCCGGTTCGGCCGGGACGCTCAGCTCACGCAGCCGACGGTCTTCGTGAAGAAGATCAGCGGGAGGTCCGGCTTGGGCTTCGGGACCGGGCCGAACTCGTCGGCGTCGCGCTTGCGGAACATGAGGAACTCGCAGCCGGCGGGATTGGTCACCTTCCACCCGCGGCGAAGCTGGCCCTTGCGGATGAACTTGCGCGCCAGGCGCTTCGCTCGGTCGCAGCGGATCTCCGACGCCTTGACCTTCTCGCTGCCCCCGGCGCCGTTGCCCACGGTGCCACAGGATTCGAACGAGGCGCCGCTGCGAGCTCGGTCTGCCCCGGCACCCTGGGCGAACAGCATGCCGCTGCACAGAAGCGCCGCGATCGCGGCGACAGCGAGGTACCGCAGCGGGGCGCGCTGACGCGAGCGTCGCCGGGTGCATGGTGCGACGCTATCACCGCCGCGGGCGCTGGCCAACGGCGCCGGTGCAGTCAGCGCCTAGCATCCCTCGGGAACCGGCCGCCGTGGCGGCCAGGGCACGATGACGATCGCCGAAGTAAACGGAGTCCAGCTTCACTACGAGCGAAGCGGCGTCGGCGAGCCGCTCGTGCTCGTGCACGGATCGTGGGTGGACTGCCGCGTCTGGGACGGCGTCGCGCCCTTGCTGCGTGATTCGTTCGAGGTCGTCGTCTACGACCGCCGCGGGCACGGCCTCAGCACCTGCCCGCCCGGCCAGGGAAGCGTCCACGACGACGTCGATGACCTGGCGGCTCTGATCGACCTGCTCGGTGCCGAGCCCGCCCACGTCGCGGGGGCCTCCTTCGGGGGCTCGATCGCCCTCCGCCTCGCGGCCGGCCGGCCCGACGCGCTGCTCAGCATCGCGGTCCATGAACCGCCGCTGTTCGACCTGATCGATCGCCGGGCCCTCGAAGCATCCGAGCTGACCGAGCTCACCGAATTGCGCGCCCACCTCTCCGCGGTTGCGGCCCGGCTCGAGGCGGGCGATCTCGAGGGAGGGGCTCGGCTGTACTTCGACCGCGTCGCCCAATCGCCGGGCGGCTGGGCCGGGCTGGACCCCGCGCGCAGACGCGCCTTGGTCGAGAATGCCCCCACCTATCTCGACCAGTTCCGCGACCCCGACGCGCTGCGCATCGACCTCGGCGTCCTCGCCGCCTTCGACGGTCCGGCCCTCGTCACCCACGGGGGCGTTCGTCCGCCGTTCTTCAGGCGGATGGCCGAGATGGTGTCCGTGGCCTTGCCGGGGGCAAGTTGCGAGCTGATCCCCGGCACGGCGCACGACCCGCAGGTGACTCACCCCGGCCCCTACGCTCGGGCGATCAAGGAGTTCGCGTCCCGACGCGCGCCCGACCTGAGCGCGACGTCCGCCAAGCGAACGCCGTGATGGAGACGGGCGGACAGGCCTCGGGCCCGGCGGGCGCTCGCAAGGACCAGGCGCTCGGGCTCTTCGCGGGCCTGCCGCGTCGCTACGACGCGGCAGGGGCCGCGCTCAGCTTCGGCCAGGATCCTCGCTGGCGGAGGGCGATGGTCGCCCGGGTCGACGCCGAATCAAAGGACCGCGTGCTCGACGTCGCCACCGGAACCGGCATGGTCGCCGAGGCCCTCGTGCGCCGGTACGGCTGCCGGGTCGTCGGGCTCGACCAGAGCCCGGAGATGCTCGCCGGAGCGACGGCGAGGCTGCGCGCGAAGCCGGAGCTCGCAGCACGCATCGAGGTGGTTCGCGGCGAGGCCGAGTCGCTGCCGTTTGCTGATGGTGAGTTCGACCACCTCACGTTCACATATCTGCTGCGCTACGTCGACGATCCCGCGGCGACCCTGCGCGAGCTCGCCCGTGTGGTCAGGCCCGGCGGGCGGATGGCCTCGCTCGAGTTCATGCTGCCGCCGAATCGAGCGGCGCGCGCCCTCTGGCACGTTTACGTCCGGCTCGGGCTGCCGGTCCTCGGCCGTCTGATCTCCCGGGATTGGTATGAGGTCGGCCGCTTCCTGGGACCGAGCATCACGACGTTCTATCGGCGACTGCCGCTGCACCGGCAGCTGGAGTTCTGGCGAGCGGCCGGATTCGAGTCGGTGGAGGCGAGGGTGATGAGCTTGGGCGGCGGGGTCGTGATCTGGGGGACGCGCGATGGGTGACCGCAGCGCGCCGACCGCGGACCGGTTCGATCGCCCCGCCTTCTACGCGCTGCGCGGCGGCGGCTGGCGCGACCTCGTCACCCTCCTGCATCCGCCGTACACCGCCTGGCACCTGTCGTATGTCGCGCTGGGCGCGGCGGCGGCGCCGGCGATTCACCTTGATCGGTTGCTGCCCACCCTTGCCGCGTTCTTCCTTGCGGTCGGCGTTGCCGCCCACGCCCTGGACGAGCTCAACGGGCACCCGCTACGAACTCGGCTCTCGGATCGGTCGCTGGTCGCACTCGCCGCCATCTCGCTGGTTGGCGCGATCGCGATCGGGATCGCCGGCGTGTTCATCTGCTCGCCGACGCTGGCGCCGTTCGTCCTCGTCGGTGGATTCCTCGTGGTCGCCTACAACCTCGAGTTGATGGGTGGCCGCTTCCACACGGACTTCTGGTTCGCCGCGGCGTGGGGCGCCTTCCCCGCGCTTACGTCGTGGTGGGTCAACACGCTCGAGCTCGACCACCCTGATGAGCTCGTCGCGGGGCTGGCGGTGGCGACTGGGTGCTTCGGCCTCAGCGTGGCGCAGCGGCGCCTCTCGTCGCCGGTCCGTGAGCTGCGCCGCAGAACCGCGTCGGTCGAAGGCGAGCAGCTTCTCGCCGACGGCACCGCGATCCCGCTGACGGTCGAGCGGCTCGCGCGACCGCTCGACGGAGCCCTGCGGGCGCTGTCCTGGGCGATCACCGCGCTCGCGGTCGGCCTGGTCGCGGTGAGGCTCTGACCGATCCCGCGTCGGCCGTCCGCCCCAGCGCCGGCGCTCGCTCGGCCCTGCGCACCGCCGCGCTCAGCACCTCGCCGCCGATCAGGCGCTGAAACTGGCCGACGCTCGCCCACAGCAACCGTGTGCGAACACTCGCCGCGCGATCGACCGGCTCGATCCGCGCCTCGCTGACGATCGCCGACCCGCCTTCGTCGGGCTCGACCCAGTGCGCGAGCACAACCCGCACCGTGCCCGGACGGTCCCAGGCAACGAACGCGTCGGGCCCCCCGAGCCGGGGATAGTCACGGCGAATCGACCAGATCGCCCCGCAGAGTCCGGAGATCGACCAACCGTCGTCCTCGGCGAGCACGACGAACGGGTATCGGCGAAGGACGTCGCGATACGCGAGCTCGGCGGGCGTCCCCGGGATCCGCCAGCGCAGCACCCTGCCAAAGGCCGGCGCGTCGGCGACGCGGACCGATTCAGCGGCGTGCCAGAGCTCGTCCGGGGCAACGCGGGCCCGGCGGCGATGGCGGGTCACCACCTGGGGGTGGGCCAGCCAGCGGTCGATGTCGGTGTCGTCCACTACCTAAGGTTGTACGCCGGTTCGACCCGGTCGGATTGCCCGACCGCGATCGGGGCTGGCATCGCTGGCCGAAGCTCAGGCGCCGGTCAGCTGCGCCCAGGCCGATTCGATGGCCTTCCCGCCCTCCGCGCCGCCGGGCAGCTCGATCGCCCGCCTACAGTTCTTCGTGTACTCCTTGCTCGGGAAGACGAGCTCGCTGTCGGCCATCTCGGGGTCCGTGCGCTCGAGGATCTTGCGCACGCCCGTGGCCGGCGTGACGGCTCCGGTCCAGGCGTCGATCTGCGCCTGGTGCTCGGGCTCCTGCCTGCGACCCCGACGGGGTCACGATCGAGTTGATCCAGCGACCGCGGACCGGGACGCTGACCTCGGCATCCGTCCCACGGACGACGGTAGCCCCCTAACGCGAAGGAGCAGCGTGGACGGCGGGCTAGCCACCTCACCGCCGCGAGCACCGAGTGCAAGCGAGCAGCCCGCCTCACTCCTGCGCCGCGATCTGCGGGCCGACGACCGTGACCTCGGGGATCGGCTGCAACGCCCACCCCGGCGGCTCGATGCCGGCCGCGTCGGCGGAGATTCGCGCCCAGTGGCGCTCGAAGCCCGCGGGCGTGCAGATCAGCAGGTAGCGCGCGGGCGCGTCGCCGTGGTTGGCCAGCGTGTGGGCTACGTTGCGCGGGGCGAAGGAGAGCTCGCCCGCACGCCTGGTGACGAGGGCGTTGTCGACCAGGAAGATCAGCTCGCCCTCGAGCACGCAGAAAGCCTCGTCGAAGTCGTGCGTGTGCAATGGGGGGCCGGCGCTGTGGGGTGGGACCACGATCTCGGTCACGGACACGTGGCCGTCGGTCTCCTCGCTGCGCAACAGAACGTTGGTGGTGAGGTTCGGCGCTGATGACATCGTGTGAGCTCCCTTCAGAGTCCGGGTGCGAGACCAGAGCTCAGGCGTCGGCGGGCTGGAAGAGCTCGATCGGGTTGCCCGAAGGATCATCGAGGAGGGTCTGGCTGCCGCCCTGCCCGGTGACGATCTCGTTACGGAAGCTGGCCCCAGCCTCGCGCAGCGACTCGACCTCGCGCTCGAGGTCCGAGACCTCGATCTGGATGCGATTCCAGCCCCCTGGTGCGGGAAGGCGGCCATCGGGCGTCGGCCGTCCCGCGCCGCCCGCGCCGGGCCGATTGAGCAGCAGCCGCAGGTTGCCTCGCGAGAGCACCGCAAAGCCGGGTCCGGGCTGCATCTCGACGTTGAACCCGAGCCGGGCGACGTAGAAGTCAACGGCGGCGTCGACGTCGTCGGTGATGTAGCGAACGCTGACAGTGGTCATCTCGGTCCTCCCTCCAGATGTGCTGTAGATATAACTGTTTATAGCAGAAACAGTTTAAGTGGCGCTGTATCATCGGCGGATGCCCGAAGAGCCCTCCAGGGTGCCGGCGTCCGCGCCGGGGGAACTGAGCCGGCGTCTCGGCTTCCTGCTCGCGCAGCTCGGCACGCACGCGCATCGGCGCTTCGCCGAGCGCCTCGCCCGACTCGACCTCCATCCGCGGCACTTCGGGATGCTCAGCCACCTCGCCGCCGCCGAGGGCCAGTCCCAGCAGGCGCTAAGCGTCGCGCTGGGGATCCATCGCAGCGCCGTGGTCGCGCTCGTCGACGACCTCGAGCATCGTGGGTTCGCGGAGCGACGCCGCGACCCCGTCGACCGGCGCGCGTACACGCTCTACCTAACGCCGGCTGGGCGCGACCTGCTGACCGACCTCGAACGCGTGGCCGACGAACGGGACGTCGAGCTGCTGTCCGCGCTCGACCCGTCAGAGCGCTCGCAGCTCATCTCGCTCTTGCAGCGCGTTGCCGAGTCACAAGGCCTCGCGGCGGGCGTTCATCCGAATCTGGAGCCGCGAGAGGGCGACGATCGCGGAAGCGAGCGAGACGGTGCGCCCCTCCACGCGCGGACTCGGCGACGGTCCCGCTGAAGGATGCGTCGTAGGAACCCCGCCAGCTCCAGCGCTAGCGGGTCCGCGCGACCTCGGCCGCGAACCAAACCGAGAGCCCGCCGGCGGCGCTTCGCAGTGCCCGCGAGAGCCGGGGGTCGATCCGGTCGGATGCGCTTGCCTGCGTCGCGGCAACCCAGGTCAGACCCGCGCCCAGCCCGAGCGCCACCGCGCGTCCTGCGCGCACGACTTTCTGCTCGAGCCGGGCCGAGGTGAACTTGACCTCGAGCTGCCGCCCCGGCCGGCCGCCGACGACCGTCGCCAGGCCGTCGGAGACCTGGCTCGCCCGGTAGCGCAGCCGCTCCACCTCGTAGATGATCTGCTGTGGATCCAGGCGCCCGGCCAGCCGCCGGGAGATGCTGCGCAGGAAGAAGCGCCGCGCCTCCTCGATCAGGTCGAGCTCCGGGGCGAGCTCGGAAACCGCGCCGTCGACCTGGGCGAGCGCCTTGCCGACCATGACGAAAGCGGGCGGCAATGGCACTCCGTGGCGAACCGAGATCGCGGTCAGCTGGTTGAGCAGCTCGACCAGGTTGAGATCTTGGAGTGGGCGACCTCGGATCTCGGCGACCACGGCCGCGATGTCGTTGCGGTAGGCCTCGACGTCGACCTCGGTGGCGTCCGCCACACCACTCAGATCGAGCGAGACATCGGCGAGCAGATCGACGTCGCCCTGCGCGAAGGCGAGCAAGACGAGAAACAGCTGGCGGCGCGTCTGGGTCTCCAGGCGGCCGACCATCCCCAGGTCCAGCAGCCAGATCCTGTTGTCGGCCCAGCGCAGGTTGCCCGGGTGGGGGTCGGCATGGAAGAAGCCGTCCTCGAGGACCTGTTTGTAATAGGCCTGGATCAACTGACGCGCCGCCTCGGTGCGCTCCGGGCCCTCCGGGGCATCGAGCAGCGGAACTGCGTCGACGATCTCATCAATGACCAACAGGCGCGCGGTCGAGAGCTCTCGGTGACAGCGGGGGACGCCGATGCGGTCATAGCCGGCGACGATCTCGGCCATGCGGACCGTGTTGCGCGCCTCCTGGCCGAAGTCGAGCTCGTCGCGAAGCGCGCTCGCGACCTGCTCGGCGAGCGACGGGATGTCGATGATCCGGTTTAGCCGCTGCGAGCGCGACGCAGGACCGATGATCATCTCGAGCAGCGCGAGGTCGTTCTCGACCACCTCCTCGGCCTCGGGGCGCTGGACCTTGACCACCACGCGGTGGCCGTCGGCCATTCGCGCCCGATGCACCTGGGCGATCGTCCCTGCGGCGAGCGGCTCGGGCTCGAGCGAGGAGAAGACGTCCTCCCACGGAACGGCGAGCTCGCGCTCCATCATCGACACGACCTCCGCCTCGGACATCGGCGGCACCTCCGACTGTAGGGCGGCGAGCTCGGCGACGTACTCCTGGGAGACCAGGTCGGGACGGGTGGACAGCACCTGGCCGAGCTTGCCGAAGGTCGGTCCCAGACTCTCGAACGCCTCCCGCAGCCGCCGCGGCCCGTCCGGGTCACCCTCGAGGCGCAGCAGCCGCCCGGAGAGCTGGCGGATCCCGACCGGGCCGAGGACGCGGCTGATCTCGCGCGCCCGGGCGCGCAGCCGGTTCGAGTCGGAGGTCACCTGGGACGCAGGCTCGCCGGTGGTCGTGTTCACGACCACCACGGTGCAGTCGGCGAGATGAGTGACGCGATTGGCGACGTTGCCGAGCAGGAACTGCTTGCGCCCGCGCATACCCGAGCTGCCGACGACGACGACGTCGGCATCGGCCTCTTCGGCGGCGGCGAGGATCACCTGTGCGACGTCCTCGCCCGACTCGACCACGGCGCGGGCGCGGATCCCGTCGGTGGGCAGGGTGCGCTCGAGCGCCGCGTGCAACCGCGCATGCGCGACCTCGTCCGGGGCCGGTGCAGCGGGCTGCGACCCGGCCTCTGGGCTGCCGTTCGCGGCCGCGGCATCCGGCGCGACCGATCCTGGCGTCGAGGCCGGCCTAACCACCTGAATCGCGAGTAGCTCCGCGCCCGCTGATCTGGCAAAGGTCACCGCCCATTCGACCGCGAGTGCGGCTCCGGCGCTGCCGTCGGTAGCCACAGCGACCAGGTTCGTCTCCGCACCCATCGCGCGAGCATAAGTCGGCTGGCAGGGTGGACGCAATGCAATCACGGGCGGACTATGGGCGCGGCTGGCTCGGTCGTCGTCCCGAGGAGCTGCCTTCTGATGAGATTTGGCCGAGGCGGCCATGAACTCGGGTTCTGCATTGCCTAAGTGTTTGGTCTGTCGAACGGGCCGACCGATCTCCTCGAGAATTGCCCGGACGCTCAGTACCACTCCCGAGGTGCGCCGCCATCACGCCTCCCTTCGCGCCCAAAAGGGCGGTCCGCCTAATCATCCGTCCGTCACTCTCCGCGGTCTGGGGTGAAGCTGAACCGCCTCAGCCCGCGAGAGTCTAGGGCGGGAGGGTGCGTGCGCACTCCGTAGTTGTCCGCGAATCTCGCTTATGGATCCTGTAGGCCCCGCTGCTCCCTTCGCGTGAAAGGGGAAGCGATGTCCTGTCAGGCCGGTGGGCGTGGGCGCTCGACAATCCGTGCGTCGTAGCGAGAAACGAATCGGCGCCCGCTATAGGAGAAAGTCCCGCTCAGGCCGGCCTTTTTCGTTTGGGGCCGGCCGAGCGTCGGCGCCGGGGTGCCAAGGTTTACCGACGACACTTTGAGCGTCGACGGACGAGTCACTCGCGAAAGGTCGTTGCCACGATCGGCGATCGTGTTCGCCTCCAGCTCATCGAACTTCCTGATGAACCCGGGGCGCCAGTCCTTCTCGAGATGCCGTGAGCGGCCTTCGTGAGATCGGGGCGACTGGATTCGAACCAGCGACCGCTCGGCCCCCAGCCGGCAGGCGGTTGGTGTAGATGCGTCCCGGAGCGTCCCGCGCGTCCCCATCGTCCACCGCCGTGGACGTTCTGGACGGATAGGACGTAGCAGTCGGTACCAAAGTGGGTACCACGCCCCGGGTCGAGCCA
Source organism: uncultured Solirubrobacterales bacterium (assembly GCA_963828755.1). Taxonomy (GTDB): domain Bacteria; phylum Actinomycetota; class Thermoleophilia; order Solirubrobacterales; family 70-9; genus WHSW01. Next base: position 254,849 of record CAWHFY010000017.1, read on the forward strand.
GCCATCGACGACGATGAACACCGTGGTGCCGGCGAGAAAGGCGGTTGCCGCCGCCAGGCCCCTCCAGGCCGGTTGGCGCCCTCGAACAGCTCGAACGCGACCGCAGCGATTAGAGCGCCCGAGGCGAATGCGCCGCGGTCACAGGCCGAGAGGGAGGGTGCGCGCGCCGATCCCACGGCCGATCGGCAATACGCTCAAGCGATCACCGCGAATATGGTCGCCTTGCCGATAACCGAACCCCAGTCGGGGCTTTCGAACATCACGGTGCGCCGCGATTCCGTGCGCGGCCTACTCGTGAACGACCTTCACAGCGCTCCCGTACCCGGTACCCAGCCCGTCCTGAAGCGTCATGTGAAGGAAACCGAGGGCCTCCAGCTCTCGGGCGCGCCGCAGCGGTCCGGCGTCGATGGGGTTGAGACCACCGCTGCGGGCCAGCTCGGCCATGATTTCCTTGGCGCTGTCGTTGTCACCGGCGATGAACACGGCGAGCGATTGGCCGCCGACCTCACCCTCGATCAAGGGTTCCGGCGAACGTCGTGTTGAAGGCCTTCACGACCTTGCCGCCTTCGGGTGCCTTCCTCGCCACCTCCTCGGCGGCGGAGCTGTCCGGGGGGTCGTCAAGCCATCAAACGTCTCGGTGTCGACGGGGTTGGAGATGTCGACAACGACTTTGCCGTCGAGCTGGTCCTCGTATCGCTCGACTGCATCGAGCGAACCGGGAAACCAGACCGCGAGAATCACGACCACGCCGCTCAATGGGTCTCCCGCCGCCGCACCCTCCGCGCTGCCGTCACCCGCGCTCGCCAGCTCCCCAGCGAGCTTGGCTGCCTCGTCGGAATCGTTGTCGATGATCTTCAGGTCGTGGCCGCCGGCGGCGAGCCGGGTGCCGATCCCCCGGCCCATGTTCCCGGCGCCGATGATCGTCACTTCCATGGCGCTCTCCTCATACTCGAACGCGTTGTCTCTGCACACGCGATACCCGGCCTGTACGCACCGGCCAGGCAGTGCTCGCCAGCGCGGTCGAGTTTCGCGGACGCGCGTCGGCGCCCCGCTCGCTGATCTCCCGCGCCCCCCGGACGCCTGACGAGACGAAACGCGAGCTATTGGCCCAACGCCGGCGCCGCGGGCTGGCGCCGCGGCGCTACGCGCCGAACACGTCGGCCGGGGACCTTGAGCGCTGCCGTGGCCTGCAACGAGGCATCGCCCCCTGCGAGGACTAGATCGCGGGGGCTGCTTGCCAGACCCTGGGCAGGTCCTGACGAGCCTGCCAGGGGTCGGCGTGGTCCGCGCCGCGGCCTTCGCCGCCCACTCGCTCCCGGGTCGAGCGCTTAAGTCGGCCGAGCGCTCTACTCGGCGACCAGGCTTGCCGGCGCCATTGCCGAGAGGCGACTACCTGAAATTGAGGATTGACCCGGTGGTCCGTGAGAGCGACGATGCTCCCGATGATGACCGTGGCCCACACGGCTGCGCTCAACGAGGTCCGCGATAGCGACGTAAGGCCGCCGGGGCCGATCTGGGTCGATGAGCGCGACGCAATCTACCGCCGAGGACTCGTCGCCTGTCTTGAGGACGAGGGCTATTCCATCGCGGGGCAGAGCGCCCGGCTGCGGCCGCGGCCCAACCCAGCGCCAATCTCGCTGCTGATCTTCGACGTGGACGCCGCCGGGTTCGACCGGGCCGCAGCGCTCGCGCGCCGGCGGGACATGCTCTCCGTCGGCGTCGTACGGAACACGCCGGCAGGCCGCATCCGAGACCTGCTCGCCAGCGGCCTGTCGGCCCTCTTGCGCCCCACGACCCTGACCCCGGCGCGGCTCCTTCGTGCATCCGGGCGCTGAGCGACGAGGGCGCCAGCGCGCCGGGCGAGCGCCTCGGTACGACGATCCCCGTAGAGTGGGGCCCGGCATGCCGGGCGCAGGAACGGCATCTCAACTGCCGGGAGTTCGATGTGCTTTGTCTGCTCGCAGAGGGCGAGACCACGGGCGAAATCGCCCAGCGGCTAGCTATTCCGAGCGGACGATCAAGAACATCGTCCACGACCTTCTCGCCAAGCTCGACGGACGCACCCGGGCGCACGCCGTCCGCGTGGCCGCCCGGCGCGGGATCATATGAGCCTCGGATGAGCCGCAAGATCGCAGTGATCGGACTCGACTGCGCCGAGCCGAGCCTGGTGTTCGGACGTTGGTTCGACGATCTCCCGAACATCCGCCGGCTGGCGGCGAGCGGGATGCGGGGCCGCTGCGCAGCGTTGACCCGCCGATCACGGTGCCGGCCTGGATGTCGATGATGTCGGGCGGCAAGGACCCGGGCACGCTCGGCATCTACGGCTTCCGCAACCGCGCCGACCGCTCCTACGAGAAGATGACGCCGCAACTCGCTGGCGGTGAGGGCGGTTGCTCTGGGATTACCTCGGCCGGCCGGCAAGCAGGTGATCCTGATCGGCGTCCCGCAGACCTATCCCCCCCGGCCGGTCAACGGCCTGATGGTGACCGACTTCCTGACCGCCCTCGATCGAGCCTACACCTATCCGCCCGAGCTGAAGGCCGAGATCGCGGGCGACGTCCACCCCTACGAGTTCGACGTCAGCGACTTCCGGACCCCGACGACCGCGATCGCACTCGCGAGGTCCGGATGACCGACAAGCGGTTCGCCCTGGGCCGCCACCTGCTGACACGAAGCCCTGGGACTTCTTCATGATGGTCGAGATGGGGACCGACCGCGTCCATCACGCCTTCTGGCAGTACATGGACCCGGCCCACCACCGCTACGAGCCGGGCAACCCGTTCGAGTCGGTGATCGCCGACTACTACGACCACGTCGACGGGAAGATCGGCGAGCTGCTCGAGGTGTTCCCCGAGGACACGCCACGTCCTCGTCGTCTCCGACCACGGCGGCGCAGTGCATGGACGGGGGGATCGCCCTCAACGAGTGGCTGTCCAGAAGGGCTACCTCGTCCTGCACGAGCCGCCCGACGCCCGTCGCGGCTCGAGGCGCTGAAGGTCGACTGGGCGAAGACGACCGCCTGGGGCTCGGGCGGCTACTACGGCCGGCTCTTCCTCAACGTGAAGGGCCGCGAGCCGCAGGGCCTGATCGACCCCGCCGAGGACGTACGAGGCGACCCGCGACCGCCTGATCGCCGAGCTCGAGGCGCTCGGCGACCCCGACGGGCGGCCGATCGGGACCCGCGTCCTCAAGCCCGAGGACCTCTACCGCGACCGTCCGCGGCGCGGCCCCGCCCGACCTCGTTCGTCTACTTCGGCGACCTCCGCTGGCGATCCGTCGGCACGGTCGGCGACCGGCCAGATCCACACCTTCGAGAACGACACCGGCCCCGACGACGCCAACCACGCCCCCGACGGGATCTTCATGCGTCGCCGGGCCGGGCGCGCCGCGCCGCGGGCCGCGACGACCCGGGGATCAACTATGGACATCGCCCCGACGGTCCTGGCGGCCGCCGGCCTAGAGCCCGGGGACGGGATGCGCGGCCGAGCGCTCGTGACGGCGACCGCGGAGGCCCGCCTGCGGCTGAACGTCCACCGCCTTGCGCTGGAGCCCGAAGAGATCAGAGGAGGGAAATGACCACGCGGAGATTGATACTTAGCTTGGCAGCGGGCACGGTGCTCGTGTTGGCTGTCCCCGCGACGGCGGGGCCGCCGCTGGCGGCGCCGAGGGGCGGCGAGCCAGCAGCGGAGAACCCCCCTCCTGCCGAGGACCCGCCGGCCCCACCTGCCGACGACCCGCCGGCGCCTCCTGCGGAGGACCCGCCGGCCCCACCCGCCGACGACCCGCCGGCGCCTCCTGCCGAGGACCCGCCGGCCCCACCCGCCGACGACCCGCCGGCCCCACCTGCCGACGACCCGCCGGCGCCTCCTGCCGAGGACCCGCCGGCCCCACCTGCCGACGACCCGCCGGCCCCACCTGCCGAGGACCCGCCGGCGGGGACTGAGCCTGTGCCAGGCGAGTCAGGCTGCACACTCACGAGCTCCGGGCTGGCCTGTCCGCGCCGATCCCGCGTGCGTGATCACGAGCTCCGGCGTGACGTGCGGGTCGGGCTGCACCATCACGAGCGCGGGCCTCGTCTGCCCGGGCGGCGGAGAGGTCGTCCCGCCGGCCGCGCCTGAGCCGGAGCAACCGACCCCGCCGGAGTCGGGAGTGGAGTCGACGTCCTCGTCCTCCGACTCGGAGCCGGGGTCCGCCTCGGCTCGGCGCGGCGAGGCGAGCCGCGAGCGGCCGGTCAGCGCGCCGGTCGTCCCGGGCGCCGTCACGGACGCGAGGGGAGGCGAGCTCGCGTTCACGGGCGCGCCACTCGTGCCGGTCTTCTCGGTCGGGCTGGCGCTGTTCATGGGCGGGCTGCTATTGCGCCGCCGAGCGTCGGGCGCCGCCACG
>CAWHFY010000018.1:0-22754 GCA_963828755.1 uncultured Solirubrobacterales bacterium
CGATGTAGTTGGCGCTGGACGATTACGACGCGCTCAGCGTCGAGCAGATCGTCGTCGCGCTCCACACCGCCGACTGGGTCTCGCCGGTCGCGCTGGAGTCGGGGCGGCCGATCTCAGGAGCCGCCGGTGAAGGCGGTGAACGCGTCCCAGGCCGGCTTCGGCTCCAGCGACGCCTCCTCGAACAGGCCCGAGCCGGGGCACCAGTCGCACTGGTTCGGGTCGCTCGTGTCGCGCCACGAGTACCACGTAACGCCCTCGATGTTCCAGGCGCGGCGCCGGTTGAGGAAGAAGGTGAACGCGTCGGTGAGCTGCTGCGCCTGTCCTTCGGGGCCGCGGTCGAGCGGGTTCGGGCCGTCGGCCGAGGAGGCGCCGACCTCGGTGATCCAGAGTCCGGCGTCGTCGTCGGCGCGCTCGATCTCGTCGTGCAGCAGGCGGACCTGGAGCTCGATCTTGCCCTCGTGAGCGGCGTAGGGGTGGGCGGCGACCGCGTCGAACTGCTCGCGGGCGCCGTCGATCGCATATAGCTGGCGCAGGAAGTCGGGGGCGCTGAGCGCGGGCGGCTTGCCGTTGAACGGCGTCCCGAACATCCCGCCGAGGATCACCTCGGCGTCGGGGTCGCGGTCCTTGATCGCCTCCGAGGCGGTGTCGAGCAGGCGCTCGTAGGAGGCCGGGTCGACCTCGGGCTGGTAGAAGGTCGGCGAGTTCTGCTCGTTCCAGATCTGCCACGAGCGCACCGGCACCCGGTCGAGCTCGGGATGCGCGGTCCAGAGGTCGCCGTCCGGGCCGTAGCGCTCGACCAGCTGGTCGACGAAGTCCTTCCACGCTGCCAGGGCCTCGTCGGAGGTCGGCGCGTACGGACCGCAGCCGGGGTCGCAGGTCATAACCGTCCAGGCCCTCGGCGACCCAGGTCGGGGTCCCGTAGATCGTCGGAACTACCCGAACCCCGTTCTCGGCGGCGCTGACCAGGATCGGGTCGACGCTGGAGAAGTCGACCTGCTTCGCGTCCTTCTCATCCGGCGCCAGCGCGCCCCATGGGATCACGAGGCGGATCGTGCCGACTCGCCCCTCCTGCATCCGGCTGAGGTCCTCCTCGGTCAACAGGCTCTGAGGCACGACGCCGAAGAACTCCTTGGGCGCGTCGGCCGCCTGGGGCTCTTCGGGGGGTGTGTTGGAGCCGCAGCCGGCGACTCCCAGGGCGAGGATGCCGGCGGCCGCTGCCGCGGCAAGCAGAGCTTTCATCGGCGGGAAGGCTAGCTACCGGCCGGGAAGGTTCCGCCGGTAAAGTCGGTGAACGCGTCGAAGGCCGGCTTGGGGGAGCGATCCTCCTTCAGCAGACCCGATTCCGGGCACCACTCGCACAGCTGCACGTCGTCGGCGGTGTTGTCGCGCCACGAGTACCAGATCAGCGCCTCGACGTTGAGCTTGCGGCGCTTCGCGATGAAGTACTTGAACGCCTCCCGCAGCCGGTCTGCTTGCCCGGCGAGCCCGCGGTTGAGCGGGTTCGGGGGGCCGCCGGAAGCCCAGCCGATCTCGGTGATCCACAGCTCGGCGTCGCGATCGTGGGCGGCGACCATTGCGTCGCGCAGCAGGTCGATCTGGGCCAGCACCTTCGAGAACTTCGACGCATACGGGTGCGGGGCGACGCCATCGAAGTCGCGCTTCGCGCCCTTCTGGCGATACAGCTTCTCGAGGAAGTCCCAGGCCGAGATCGCCGGCTTGCGGCCGCCGAGCGGGGTCCCGAACATGCCTCCGAGGATGATCTTCGCCCCCGGGTCGGCGCCGGTGATCGCCGTGTGGGCCGAGTCGAGCAGCTTCGCGTATGCCTTCACGTTCGGCTTCGGCTTCCAGAAGCTGGGCGAGTTCTGCTCGTTCCACATCTGCCAGGCGCGGATCGGCAGCTCGGGCAGCGTCGGGTGCTCGTCCCAGAAGCTGCCGCCGGGGCCGTAGCGGTGGACCGCGTCGGCGAGGAAGGTGCGCCAGGCGGCCAGCGCCTCCTTGCCCCGCGGTGCGTATGAGGGGCAGTTGCCGACCTGACAGCTGTGGCCGTCGAGGCGCACGACCCATTCCGGCACGCTGGTGACGAACGGCAGCGTTGCGACCCCGTTGCGCGCGGCCTCGGCGACCACCGCGTCCGACGTCGACCAGTCGTAGTCGCCGGGGGCCGAGGTCGGGTCCATGCCGGCCCAGTAGATCTCGAAGCGCAGGGTGCCGACGTTGGCGGCGCCCATCGTGTCGTAGTCCTGGGCGTTCAGTGGCCCCTGGGGCATGACGCCGAAGAAGCGCTTCGGGACGGCCGCAGAGGCGCTCGCGGTGACGCACAGCACCGCGATCAGCGCGAGCGCGATCGCCGGCGCCGCGGCCCGGCCCAAGCCGGCGCTCACCCGCGAGCCACTCTTACGAACGCCCGCCAGGCGGGCTTCGCGTCCCCGTTCTTCGCTCGGAGGCCAGCGTGGCCGCACCAATCGCAGATTGCGTCGCCGCCCTTCTTGTCTCGCCACGAGTACCAGAACACCCCACGAAGGTGAAAGCTGCGGGCCTTGCGCTTGTAGGCCGAGAGCGCCCGGGTCAGGACTCGCGCCTGGCCGACCAGGCCCTTGACGTACGGGTTCTCACGCGGGCCGCGCCCGGCCCAGCCGATCTCGGTCACCCACATGCCGGCCTTGCGGTCGCCGGCGGCAACCGCCACCTTGCGCGCGGTCGCGAGCTGGGCGACCGAACCGGTCGCGTTGTTGGCGTAGGGGTGGATCGCGATCGAGTCGAAGTCGTCGTCGGCGCCGAGCTTGTAGAGCTTCTCCAGGTAGGCCTTGGCCGGCATCACGACCTCGCGCGCCGAATTCGGGCCCCACATCCCGCCGAGCATGATCTCGGCCTTCGGATCGACCGAGCGGATGCCGGCGGCCGCGCTCTTGAGCAGCGCGGCGTAGCCGCGGACGTCGACCTTCGGCGCGAAGTACTTGGGCGAGTTCTGCTCGTTCCAGATCTGCCAGACGGTGATCGGGCTCGGCTTCGTGCACCCGCAGGGGGGTTGGCCGGGCAGCGGCGGATCGAGCGGGGGAGGCAGGTGGGGGCGGCGTCGGCGGGCAGATCGGCAGCAGGTCGCAGAGCCCATTGCCCGTGTCCTCGGGGTTCGTCGGGGCGGGCTCGTCGGTGGTGCCGGTCGTCGTCGGCAGCGTGTTGACCGGAACGCTCCAGAAGTCGCCGCCGGGTCCGTACCGCTTCGCCGCGGCGGCCGCGAACGCCCGGAACGCGGCCCGGGTCGCCGGCGTGCGCGGCGGGTACACCGAGCAGGCGCCCCCGTCGCAGTTGCGCCCGTCCATCTTCGCCGCCCACTCCGGCGTGCCGTAGATGAAGACCAGCGGGGCGATCCCGCGGCTGGTCGTCTCGTGGATGATCGCGTCGGTACCACCCCAGTCGTACTCGCCGGGCGACTGCTCGACCGAGCCCCAGGGCAGCATCGTCCGCATCCCGCCGATCCCGCCGGCGGGCATCATGTTGAGGTCGGAGACGTCGGGGAGGGCGCCGTCCTGAGGGACGATCCCAAAGACCGGCTTCGCCGCGTCGGCGCGGGCGGTCAATGCGAGCATCGCGACGACGGTCAGCGCCAGGGCGCAGAGCGCCACGCGCCGACCCGAGCCGGCGACGCGTGCCCCGCCGGTACCGCGTGAGTCCGTCGACCCCACGCGGTTATTGTGACTTGCCGGGCGCCGGCGGGGCGCCGGTTCCGAGCTTGCCTGCGCCGCCGTCAGGGCGGTTGCGCAGCCGCCACGCGGCGGCGCCCACACAGGCTGCGGCGACCACGGCGAGGGCGATCAGGAGGATGGGAACGCCGCCCCCGTCGTCGGCTGATCCGGCGCTCGGGGCCGGGGACGCCAAGTTGGAGGCAACGTTGGAGCGCTTCTGAGAGTCGCCCGTCGTCGCGCCTTCGTTCTTCGCCTTCGACTTCTCGGCCTCGGCGCCCGAGCCGTCGCCGCTCGACCCGGAGGCGGTAGCCGCGACCGCGTCGCCGCCGCCGGTCGTGGTCGCGCCATCGGAGGTCGACGCGCTCGAGGCCTTGGCCCCGGTGCCGGTGGTGGCGCCGCTTGCCGACTGGGTCGAGGAGCCGTTGCCCGAGCCGCCCGCGCCGGGCAGCGTCAGGTTGTACTCGTCGTCGGCCGCCTGCGCCGCGGCGAGCGCCGGGATCGCGAGCGCGACGAACGCCAGGGCGCTGACGAGCGCGAGCACGGTCTTAGACTTCCTGCCTTGCGTCATCCGTAAGTTCGTCCTTTGGGGGGTTGCAGGCCGAGCAGGGTACAGGGTGGCGCCGATCATGAGTGGCATACCAGGTCTAGACGTCAAACACGTGATCGGGGGCGCAGTTGCGGCCTCCGCCGTCGCCGTGGCGCTCGCCGGAGGCGGCTTCGAGCCGACCGCATATGCGGCCGCCGGGCTGGTCGTCTGGATCGCCGTCGTGATCGGCCTTGCGGTCGGGGTGCTGCCACGCTCGCAGCCGCCGACCGCGGCCCTGGTGGCCGGGATCTCGCTTGCCGGGCTCGCCGCGCTGACCGCGCTCTCGCTCGCCTGGGCGAGCGACGACGGCAACGGGTTCGAGGACGTCGTCCGGACCCTCGCCTACCTCGGCGCTTTCGCCGCGGTCGTGCTCGCCTCGCGCCGCAACGAGGCGACGCCGTGGCTCGCCGGCCTCGCGGTCGGGGTCGCCGCGATCGCCGCGATCGCGCTCCTCGCCCGGTTCGAGCCGTCGCTGTTTGGCAATCCCGACGCCGACCTCGCCGACCTGCCCGCGGTGCTCGGCCGGCTCATCTACCCGATCGGATACTGGAATGGGCTCGCCGCGGTGATGGCCGCCGCGATCGTGCTGCTCAGCTGGTTCGCCGCGACCGCCGGCTCGGTCCGCGCGCGCGCCGGCGCGGTCGCCGCGCTTCCGCCGGTCCTGCTCGCGCTCTGGATGACCGACTCTCGCGGTGGCATCGCTGCGGCGGTGATCGCTTTCGGGGTCCTGCTCGTGGTCGGCCCGCGGCGCTCGCTGCTGCTCGCCAACCTTGTCCTTCGGGGTTGCCTTCGGAGCGATCTTGATCGCGGTCGCCGAGACCTACGACACCCTGCTCAACGCCCCTACCGCACCGGCGGCCGGCGGCGAGGGCGACCGGATGCTGGTGATCACGCTCGCGGTGGTCGCGTTCGCGTTCGCAGCCCGAATGGCGCTCGACCGCTTCGTGCAGCCGCTGCTGATCTCGCGCCGGCTCGCGATCGCCGGCCTCGCGCGTCGCGGCCGTCGTCGCGGTCGTCGGCCTGATCGCGATCGACCCGATCCAGCAGTACGACGAGTTCAAGGCACCGCCCAGCAACGACGTGCTCGCGAGCGGCGACGTCGGCCTGCTGCGCGGCGGCGGCAGCGGCCGCTACCAGTTCTGGGAGACCGCGGTCGACGCCTTCGCCAGCGATCCGATCGGCGGCGTCGGCGCCAGCGGCTACACCCCCTACTGGTTCGAGCACCGCGAGATCCCGATCCCGGCGACCCGCGCCCACTCGGCTCTGTTCGAGACCCTGGCCGAGCTCGGGATCGCGGGGCTCGGACTGCTGCTGACCTTCTTCGGCACCGCCCTGTACTGCGGTGTCCGCCGGGCGCGCGCCCGCGAGCCGGTGCCCGAGGTCGGCCCGGCGTTGGCGCTGCTGGTCGTCGGCATCGCCATCGCGGCGGTCGACTGGACCTGGGACCTGCCGGCGGTGTTCGCGATCACGATCGTCGCCGCAGCGTTGCTCACGGGTCCCGCGACCCTCGGCGGCCCGGATCCGGGGCCTCCCTCGCGCGAGCCGCGCGACCAGGCGCGCCGCCGCCGCGGGTTCGCGGGCGGCGTCGCGCTGCTCCTCGTCGCCTGGATCTCGATCTGCGGCTCCGGCCTGCTGTTGCTCTCGGCCCACTCGCTCGACGCGAGCCGCTCGGACGCCGCCGACGGCGACGTCGACGCGGCGATCTCGGCCGCCAACGACGCGATCGACCTGCAGCCGTGGTCGGCCGAGCCGCGCACCCAGCTCGCGCTCGTCTACGAGCAGGAGGGCGACTACGCCGAGGCTCGGGAGGCGATCGCCCAGGCGGTCGAGCGCTCGCCCGATGACTACCGGCTGCACCTGCTCGCGGCGCGGATGGCGGCCGAGGACGGCGACCGCGCCGCGGTGCGATCGGCGCTGCTGACCGCCCATCAGCTCAACCCGCGCGACCCCGCGATCGTCCAGGAACTCGCGGCCTCGAGCTAGGCCTCAGGCGTCGTCGGCGACCTCGGGCGGGATCGGCAGCCGCTCGTCGAGCCACCTGAACTGCTCGCTGCCAGGGTCGAACGGCGGGTTGATCTTCGAGAGCGAGTCGCGCATGTGAAACCAGAGCCGGTAGTGGAGGTGGACGATGTCGGCCAGGTCGAGCTCGACCGCGGCCGGGACGAGCGCCGCCCGGTGGCGGAGCGGGTAGTTGTAGGCATCGGACAGGATGCGGACCCGGTCGTGGACGTCCGCAGTGACCGCGGCGAGGCTGAGCTGGTCCATGAAGTGCGGCCAGCGCTTCGCGACGACGCCGGCATCGAAGAGCTTCGTTAGCGCGTCCTCCCAGGCGGTGAACAGCCCGGCGCTTCGCCGCGCTCCGACCAGGCCGCTGTTCCAGTAGGCGCGGATCTCCGACTGGCCGACGGTGGTGTGCACGAAGGGGCGGTTCCGGACGCCGAGCAGGTCGTACATCTTCTGCCAGTAGGGCTCGCCCTTGCCCTTGCCGCGCGACCCTGCGATCCGGCGGTCGACCGGCCGCACCGCGGCGACCCAGTCGCCCTCGGTCAGCTCGAGCGGCTCGCCCGCGAAGATGCAGTCGGTGTCGGTGAAGACGAGGGTCTCGTGGTCGAGCTCGCGCTCGGCCCAGGCCGAGACCGCGACCTTGTTGAAGGTCGGCGTCTCGGCGAAGCGGTCGACCAGGTGCTCGTCGACGAAGGTCGCTCCGAGCGCCGTCAGTCGCTCGACCGTCTCGGCCGTTGGCTGGAACTCGGGCCGGGGCGCGAACGCGTAAACCGGCGACTCGGTGCAGGAGCCGCCCCAGGCGCGCAGGCTCTCGACCAGCAAGATCGCCTCGCTCTCGAGCCGACCGTGCTCGACGCAGATCAGGAAGGCCGGTAGCTCGGCGGCGCTCTGGTTGGCTTGGTCGCTCACGGGCGAGGAGGAGGGTAGAGGGCTCCCGCGCGGGTGTGGGAAGGACGTGCCAAGCCGTCCATTTGCGAGTCTTTTGCGGCTTTGGCGGGTTAACCTCTCCGAGATGGTCAGGGAAGGCCCCCCTTCCGTCCGCACCGAACGGGGCCGTGAGGACGAGCCGGGTAGGCCTCGTTTCTGGCGCGACGCCCTGCGCCGCCGCATGCTCGCGCTGGCTGATCTGATCGCCGCCGCGGCCGCCAGCATCGTCGTCGCCTCGACCTCCGCGGACGCTTTCTGGGCGCTCGTGCTGCTGCCCGTCTGGGTGGTGGTCGCGAAGCTGATCGGGCTCTATGACCGCGATCACGTCGCGATTCGTCACCTGACCGTCGACGAGCTGCCGGCGCTCGCCGCCTGGGCCGCGGCCGGGGTCGCGCTGCTCGCGCTGATCCTGCCCCAGACGCCCGCCGGGGAGGTGACCCCGAGCGCCGCGGTCGGCGCCTGGGTGGTGGCCGGCGGCGCGGCGCTGGTCCTGCGCGGCGCCGCCCGCTGGCTGTGGCGGCGCCTGACCCCGCCGGAGGTCACCGCCGTGCTCGGCGACGGCGATCTCGCGGAGATGATCCGCCGCAAGCTCGAGCTCTTCCCCGACATGCACCTGAGCCTGGTCGACGAGCACGAGATCGAGGCCTTCGACGCGCTCGCGGGCGGGGTCGACCGGGTGATCTTCGCTTCCGACCGGATGGAGCCCGGGGAGGTCGGCGGCCTCGTCGCTCTCTGTCGCGAGCGTCAGGTGAAGCTGAGCGTGATCTCGCCGCTGCACGGGCGCGCCGGCCCGGTGCGCCTCTCGCGCGTCGCCGACCTGCCGGTGCTCGAATACGAGACCTGGGACCCGTCGCGTTCGACGGCGCTGATCAAGCGCGCCTTCGACATCGCCGTGTCCTCGATCGGACTCGTCCTGACGGCGCCGTTCTTCCCCTTGGTCGCGCTCGCGATCAAGCTCGACAGCCGCGGGCCCGTGCTCTTCAACCAGACCCGTGCCGGACTCGATGGGCGCCCGTTCGAGATGCACAAGTTCCGGACCATGGTCGCCGACGCCGAGGCGCGCCTGCCCGACGTCGTCCGCCTCGACGACCTCCGCGACCCGGTGTTCAAGCTCTCCGACGATCCCCGTGTGACCAGGGTCGGGCGCTTCCTGCGCCGCCTCAGCCTCGACGAGCTGCCGCAGCTGATCAACGTCGTGCGCGGCGAGATGAGCATCGTCGGGCCGCGCCCCGAGCAGGTCGAGCTGGTCGAGCGCTACCGGCCCGAGCACCGCTTCCGGCTCAGCGTCAAGCCCGGGATCACCGGGCCGATGCAGGTCTTCGGCCGCGGCGACCTGACCTTCCACGAGCGGCTCGCGGTCGAGCTCGACTACATCGAGAACCTCTCGCTCGCGCGTGACCTGCGGATCATCGCCGAGACCGTCCCCGTGACCCTGCGCGGGTCCGGGGCCTACTGAGCAGCGGCCGGTGGCAGCTCGGCCCTGCCCGGCCTGCGGCCGGTCGTCACTGCGTCCGTGGCGCGCCGCGACGCCGTCGGACCCTCAGCTCGCCGGCGCCGGGCCGTTCGCGCTGCTGCGCTGCGCCGACTGCGGCTCGGCGGCAACGGTCGGCGACGCCCCCGACCGCGCCCTCATGTACGAGGGCGGCACCTACGCACCCGCGCGCGGCGGCGCCCGGCGGCTGCTCGCCCCGCTGCGCGGCCTCGCCGAGCGCGACCGGGTCCGGTTCAGCTCGCATCTCGACCGCGGCTCGCGCGTGCTCGAGGTCGGCGCCGGCGACGGCAAGCTGGTCGCGGCGATGCGGGCCGCCGGGCTCGACGCGCACGGGATCGACCCGTCGCCCGCGGCCTGCGCCGCCGCGGCGGCGATCGGCGCTCCGGTCGAGGCGGTCGGCGTCGACGAGGCGGAGCTGCCGGCCGCGAGCGAGGACGCCGTGGTCATCTGGCACGCGCTCGAGCACTTCGACGACCCCGCGCCGGCGCTGGAGCGGGTTCGCGGCTGGGTCCGCGACGGCGGCGGCCTGATCGTCGCCGTCCCCAATCTCGACTCGATCCAGGCCCGGATCGGCGGCGATCGTTGGTTTCATCAGGACGTGCCACGCCATCGCACCCACTTCACCCCGGCCGGCGCCGGCGCGTTGCTGGCTCGCACCGGGTTCGAGGTCGAGCGCGTCCGCCACCTGCTCGTCGAGCAGAATCCGCTTGGCATGTGGCAGACGCTGCTCAATCGGCTGACGGCGCAGCGCGACTTCGCCTTCCGGGCGCTGAAGCGCGACCTCGAGCCCGCGACCGCCGGCGAGCGCGCCCGTGACCTCGCGGTGACGGCGGTCGCCGGGCCGTTGCTCGCCCCGGTGGCGGTCGCCGCCGAGCTCGCCGCCGGCCTGGCGCGGCGCGGCGGCTCGATCGTGATCCAGGCGCGCGCGGTCCGATGAGCGCTCCTGAGGCGTCGGTGATCGTGCCGACGCTCGGCGGCGAGCGGCTCGGGCGCATGCTCGCCTCGGTCGCCTCGCCCGACCACGAGACGATCGTGGTCGACAACGGGTCCGGGGGCTCCGTCGCCGCGGCGAGCGCCGGGCTGCCGGGGGTCGAGGTCGTCGAGCTCGACCACAACGTCGGCTACACGCGAGCGATCAATCTCGGTGTGCGCCGGGCGCGCGGCGAGCGGATCGTCCTGCTCAACGACGACTGCGTGTGCGACCCGGGCTTCGTCGAGGCGATCACGGCGCCGATCGACCCGGCGGCGGGGGTCGTGATGGCGGCCGGCGTGATGCGCGACTGGCGCGACCGATCGCTGATCGACAGCGCCGGGATGGAGCTCGACCGGACCCTGCTGGTGTTCGACTACCTGAACGGCGAGCCGGTCTCGCGACTCGACGCCGGGGTGCCGGACCCGATCGGCCCGTCGGCCGCGGCCGCCGCATTCGATCGGATGACCTTCCTCTCGGTCGGCGGCTTCGACGAGCGGCTGTTCGCCTACTGGGAGGACGTGGACCTGATCCTGCGCCTCAGCCGGCTCGGGTTTCGCTGCGCGCTCGCCCCGACCGCGCGCGGCGACCACGAGCACTCGGCGACGCTCGGCTCGGGCTCGGCGCGCAAGAACTACCTGATGGGCTACGGGCGGGGTTACCTGCTGCGCAAGTGGGGGGTCCTGACGCCGCGGCGGCTGCCGGCGGTGCTCGCCCGCGAGCTCGCGCTCTGCGCGGGCCAGGCGGTCCTCGATCGCAACCTCGCCGGGGTCCGCGGCCGGGTGCAGGGCTACCGCGCGGCGACAACCCTTCAGCGCTACCCGGGTGGGCTCGAGCTGGAGCGCGCGTCGGGGGCGATCGAAACGCTGCGCCGCCGCGCCGCGCGGCGCAGGCGCCTGCGGACCACGGCGACGCCGACCGGCGGGCTGCGCTCGCTCGCGGTCTTCCACCTGGCCGACACGAGCGGACCCTCGCGCTCGCTCGAGGCCGAGCTCTCCTGGCTCGCCGGCGAGGGAAAGCTCGACGTCGTCACCCCCGGAGCCGGGAACCTGGGGGATGTGCTCGGCGACCGAGCGCAGATGATCCAGCTCGACTACGAGGCGCTGACCAAGCCCGCGCCGGGCATGCGCGGCCTGATCCACGAGCTCCGCCGTCTGTGGCGCGACGTGCGCAGCTTCCGGCGCGTGATCCGCGAGCGCCGCCCCGAGCTCGTGCTCTCGGTGACGACGATGCTGCCGGCGGTCCCGATCGCGGCGAAGCTCGAGCGGGTCCCGTCCCTCGTCTACTGCGGCGAGCTGTTCGACCGCGGCGATCGCGGCGGCGTGGTGCGGGCGCTGGCCAGTCGGGCGCTGGCCGTGCTCACGGCGCGGCTCGCGGCGGTGATCATCGCCTGCTCGGAGACGGTCGCCGGCCAGTTCATCGAGGCCTCGGCCGAGATCGAGACCGTCTACCCGCCGGTGGGCGAGCGCTACTCGGAGGGCGACGCGCGACCGCTTCGCGAGCGCTTCTCGATCCCGCCCGATGCGCCCGTGCTCGCGTCGGTCGGCTACGTCACCCGCGGCCGCGGCCAAGACGTCCTTGTGCGCGCGATGCCGCGGATCCTCGAGGCGCTCCCGAACGCCCGCTTCGTGCTCGCCGGTGACCCGTTTCCGCGCCCGCAGGACCTCGCCTTTCGCGACGAGCTGATCGACCTCATCGCCGAGCTCGGCATCGAGGACTCGGTGATCGTCGCCGGTCACTACGAGCGGGTCGCCGACGTCTACGCGACCGCCGATGTGATCGTCAACCCGGCACGCTTCAACGAGCCCTTCGGCCGGGTCCCGTTCGAGGCGGCGATTGCCGGCAAGCCCGCCGTGGTCACGAACGTCGGCGCGATCCCCGAGCTGCTGACCGACGGGCGCTCGGCGCTGATCGCCGAGCCCGAGGACCCCGAGGCGCTCGCTGAGGCGGTGATCCGGATCCTCGCCGACCCCGAGCTCGCAGCGACCCTGGTCGCCGGCGCGCGCGAGATCGTCGCCGCGCGGCTCACGCCCGAGCACAGCCTCGCCGGCTTCCGCCGCGCGGTCGAGCTCACGCTCGCGCACGGGTGAGGGGCGCGGAGCGCACGGGCGAGGGGGCGCGGGCCGGAGCGAGGGAGCGCGCGGGCGAACTGTCCGGCGCTTGTGGCGCCATGCGCAACATCGGCCGGACAGTTCGCGTGGTCGGCCGGGTAGGGGGTGCTCGGGCGGTCCCGTGCGGGACTCTCGTGCGGGTGCGTGCGCTAGTCCGGGAAGGTCGGGTCGATGCCGACGACCGCGGCGGGCAGGTCGGCGTCGTCGAGCGGGTCGCCGGTGCGGCGGCGCTCGATCGCGCGCCGCCACAGCAAACCGCGCAACATCCCCGCCTCCGCGCCGCCGCTGTCGTCGCGTCGCAGGCGGCGTAGTTGGCGCCCGGTGAGCCACGCGAGCGCCGTCGGCGAGCGGTCGAGGGCCAGCGCACGGTTCAGCGCTCGCCGGCGCCGTCGATCGAGCGCCGGGCCGAAGCGCTCGCGCAGCGCCACCGCGGTCAGCGCCATGCGGCAGTACTCGGCGAAGTAGATCCGCCGCCACTCGCCCCGCAGCCGGCCGCGCTCCCGGCCGCGCAGCGCCGCGAGCCGCCGCAGCGGCCCGCCCTCGGGCGGCCGGTTCGCGCCGGCGTGTCCGATCACCGCGCGCGGGTGCTGGACGTAGTCGTAGAGCGGGCGGTCGACGTAGGCGATCGGTCCGTGCGCGGCGGCGACCAGGGCGAGCCAGTGGTCGTGGTACAGGTTGCCGATCCGCGGCGGCAGCGGAAGGGCGCGCTCGAGCAGGCGCCGGCGGAAGAGCGAGGCCGCGCCGCTGACCGAGTTGCCGAGCAGCAGCGAGGCGAAGTTGCCGTGGTTCGGCTGGCGCGACGTCCAGTAGGTGTCCGAGAGCACGGTCCCGTCGGGCCGGGTGAGCCGCATGTCGCTGAACGCGAGCTCGGCCTCGCCCAGCGCGCCGAGCAGCGTCGCCAGCTTCTCCGGATGCCAGCGGTCGTCCTGGTCGGCGAGCGCCACGTAGCCGGCCGCAGGCGGGGCGAGGCCGAGCGCGCGGGCGAAGTTCCCGTACGCGCCGAGCCGCGCCGGGGCGCGGGACAGGTGAAACCGGGGGTCGGCGCCGGCGAGCCGCTCGAGGGCGGCGAACGCCTCCGGGCTCGAGCCGTCGTCGGAGATCAGGCAGATCCAGTCCCCGTGAGTCTGCGCGCGCAGCGAGTCGAGCTGGCGTTCGAGCAGCTCGGCGCTTGGCTCGTAGGTGGCCATGCAGATCGCGACCGTTTCCGGGCCTGCCGCTGGAGCGCTCGCCGGCGTCGGCGCCGGCGCGGCGGCGATCGTGGCGAGGGTGAGGGCCGCCGTCTCGCCGCCGGGCCCGCGCGCGCGGAGGCCGAGCTCGACGCTCCCGGTGAACGCCGGGATTGCGACGATGCCCCAGAAGATCGCCCGGTCGCCGCCGCGCAACCCGGGGCGCTCCGCGCCGAGTCCCGGCGACGGCATCCGCCACGCCATCGGCTCGACCGCGACCCCGCCGGCGGTCAGCTCCAGGCCGGCGATCTCGCCTGCGTCGTGGGTGACCGCGCCGTGGACGAACAGCGCTCCGGCTCCCGCGGCGAGCTCGGTGGGCGCCGGGCTGCGCAACCAGGCCGCGAATCCGCCCTCGGTGGCCACCGGTTCTTCCCAGCGCGGGGCGGGCTCGCGAGCGGGCGTCATCGGGCTCGCCAGCGTAAGCCTTCGCTATACATCGGCGCCTGCTGGCACGGCTGGACAGCCCCTGGGTGACCGGCCTGTTCGGGGTCGTCGTCGCGCTGCTCACGTGGGACTACGTCCAGATCGTTCCGGCCCTCGGGCTCGACGCATCGTGGATCCTCGGCCTCAATCTGGCCGCCGACGCGGGGCTCGACCACGGCACCCAGTTCGCGTTCACCTACGGGCCACTCGGCTTCCTCGAGCAGCCGATGGTGGTCGACGGCCTGCAGGCGACGCTGGGCGCCGTGTACCTGTTCGGGCTGCGCGCCGCGCTCGCCTCGAGCCTGCTGTGGGCGGCGCGGCGCAGCCTCGCGTGGCCGGCCGCGGCCGCGATTGCGCTGGTCGTCGCGGCGATCGTGCCGCGGACGGTGGGCTCGGTGCCGCTCGCGCTCACCATCCTCTGGTGCCTCGTCGCACTCCAGCGCGAGGCGCCGGCATGGACGGCACGCCTGCTCGTCTACGGCGGTGGTGCGCTGGCGGCGGTCGAGGCGATGGTCAAGCTCAACGTCGGGGTCACGGTGCTCGCGATGGTGGTGATCGCGGCCCTCGCGCTCGAAGGTCCGCGGCTGCGCAACCTCGGCCGCATCGCGGCGTCGTTTGCGATCGGCTTTGCGGTCCTCTGGTTCGCCGCCGGCCAGGGGATCGGCAATCTCGACGATTACGTCAGCACCTCGGTCGAGGTGATCTCCGGCTACCAGCGCGGGATGCAGATCGAAAACGGCGCGGTCGACTGGGACTGGGCCGCCGCCCTGCTGGTCATCGGGGCGACCCTCGTCGCCGTCCTCGCGACCAGCGCCCGGGAGCGGCTCGCGGCGCGGATCGCGATCCCCGTCCTGGTCGCGGTGCTCTCGTTCTCGCTGCTCAAGTACGGGTTCGTGCGTCACGACGCCGGCCACGTCGCTGCCGTCTTCGGGGTGCTCGCGGTCGTCTGGCTGGCCCCGCTGTGGCGCGGCGCCGGGAGGGCGGTCGCGGTCGGCGCGATCGCCCTGATCGCGATCGTCTACTTCCCGGCCGCCGACGAGAGCCTCGACACGACCTTCGAGCCGCGGCTCGCGGTCGAGCAGCTCGGCGACCTCGTCGTCCCGGGCGAGCGCCACGAAGCCACCGACTCGGCGCGCGCCGCGATGGCCGCGGCCTACGCCGTCGACCCCCGGATCCTCGAGCGGATCGGCGACCAGCCGGTCGACGCCCGCCCCTGGGAGATCGGGCTGGCCTGGGCCTACGGGCTCAACTGGGACCCGCTGCCGGTGATCCAGGACTACGCCGCCTACACGCCGGAGCTCGATCAGCTGAACGCCGACGCGCTCGCCGACCCGGCCGGCCCGCGCTTCGTCCTGCGCCACCCCGGCTATGACAACAGCTCGCTCGTCGGGATCGACGGGCGCCTGACGACCTTCGACTCGCCCCGCGAGGCACGAACGCTGCTCTGCCGGTTCCGCCCGGTGCTCACCACCTCGACCTACCAGCTGCTCGAGCGCGGCGAGGTCGACCGCTGCGGGCCCGAGCGCCCGCTGCAGGAGGTCGAGGCCGACTACGGCGAGGTGCTGACGGTCCCGCGCGGGCGCCCGGGCGAGGCGGTGTTCGCGCGGATCGAGGGCGCCGGGGGAGAGGGGATCGAGCGCCTGCGGACGTTCGCCTACCGCGAGGCGCTGCGCTCGATCACGCTCGGACCGACCGCGACCCGATTTCAGACCGCGACGGCGCCCGACGGGATCCTGCTGACCGCGCGGGCCCGACGTCGACCTGCCGCGCCCGTTCGCGCTCGCGCTCAACCAGCCGACGATCGCGATCGATTCGGAGGGCGGATTCGCGACCTCGGACGGGCCGCTGCGGATCGAGTTCTTTGCCCTCCCGATCGATCCCAGGCGCGCGGGCCGGTGAGCCACTCGCGCCTCGACAGCCCGTGGGCGACCGCCGCCTTCGGGTTGGTCGTCGCCTTGGTCAGCTGGCATTACGTCCAGATCACGCCGGTCCCCGGCCTCGACGGCTCCTGGATCCTGGCGCTGAACCTCTCGGCCGCGGCCGGCGCCGACCACGGGACCGACTTCATCTTCACCTACGGCCCGCTCGGCTTCCTCGAGCAGCCGATGGTCGTCGACGGCGTCCTGGCGATGCTCGGCGCGATCTACCTGCTGGCGATCCGGGCGGCGTTCGCGGCGAGCCTGTTGTGGGTTGCGCGGCGCAGCTTCGCCTGGCCAATCGCTGCGGCTCTCGCTCTGGTGGTGGCGACGATCGCGCCGTCGGCAATCGTCCCGCAGGCGCTCGCGGCAGTTTGGTGTCTGGTGGCGCTCGGCGACGAAGCCCCGGGCTGGACACGGCGGCTGCTGCTGATCGGCGGCCCGCTGCTCGCGGCGCTCGAGCTGCTGGTCAAGATCAACGTCGGCCTCACCGTCGCGGCGATCGTCGCGATCGCGGTCGTGGCGCTGCCCGGCCCGCGCCTGCGCCAGGCCGCGATCGCGCTTCGGCGTGTTCATCGGCGGGGTCGCCGTCCTCTGGCTGGTGGCCGGGCAGGGGCTGACCAACTTCGACGACTACCTGCGCTCCTCGCGCGAGGTGGTGGCCGGCTACTCGGAGAACTCGCAGGCCGAGGCCGGCGTCGTCGGCTGGGACTGGGCCGCGGCGCTGCTGGTCGGACTCGCCTCGGTCGCGGCGGCGATCGTCGCCGGCGCCCGCCTGCGCACCGCCCAGCGGATCGCGACCGTGGCGATCGTCGCGGTGCTCGCGTTGGCACTCGAGAAGTACGCGTTCGTGCGCCACGACGCCGGCCACGTCGGGGCCTTCTTCGGCTGCCTCGCGGTCGTCTGGCTGGCGCTGGTCTGGCGCGACCGGGGGCGGTGGGTCGCGGCGGGCGCGGTCGCCATGATCGCGATCTTCTACTTCGCGACCACCGGCGAGCGCCCGGCCGACTCGCTCAGCGTCGACCGCGGCGCCGACCAGCTGCGGACGCTGCTCGTCCCGGGCGAGCGCCACGAAGCCACCGACTCGGCGCGCGCCGCGATGGCCGCGGCCTACGCCGTCGACCCCCGGATCCTCGAGCGGATCGGCGACCAGCCGGTCGACGCCCGCCCCTGGGAGATCGGGCTGGCCTGGGCCTACGGGCTCAACTGGGACCCGCTGCCGGTGATCCAGGACTACGCCGCCTACACGCCGGAGCTCGACCGCACCAACGCGGAGGCGCTCGCGGCCGCCGACGGGCCGCGGTTCATCCTGCGCCATTACGGCTTCGGCAGCCCGTCGGTCGGCGCCGAGGGCCGCTACATCAACTTCGACTCGCCCCAGGAGGCGCGCGAGCTGTTCTGCCGCTTCGGCGCCGTGATCACCTCCGGCCAGTACCAGCTACTGGAGCGAAGCGGGGCCGACCGCTGCGGGCCCGAGCGCCCGCTCGAGACCGTCGAGGCGGACTACGGCGAGCCGGTGACCGTGCCGCGCGCCGGACCCCGCGACGCGGTCTTCGCGCGGATCGATGGGGTCGATCCGGCGGGGATCGAGCGCCTGCGCACGCTGCTGTACCGGTCGTCGATCCGGCGCTTCGGGCTCGGACCGGCGCGAGCGCGCTTCGCGGCCTCCAACGCCGCGGGCGGGCTGCTGATCAGCGCCCCGCGCGCGCTCGACTACCCGCGGCCGTTCAACCTCGCGCCCGACGTGCGTTCGATCTCGGTCGACTCGGAGCGGGGGTTCGCGACCACCACCCCGACCCTTGGCTACGAGTTCTTCGCCGTCCCCGTAAACATCGGAGCCGAACCGAAGTGATCCTCTACGGCTGCGCAGTCACCGACGGCGAGGTCTTCGCCCGCTACGCCGAGCCCGGCATCCGTCGCGCGGTCGCCGGCGATCCGGCGGGCGAGTTGCTTGCCCAGCCGAGCGCCGGCTCGATCGCTCGCAACTACAACCTGCTCTGCGACCGGGCGGCCGAGCGCGACGACCTCGAGGCGCTCGTGCTCGTACACCAGGACCTCGAGATCGTCGCCGATGACTTCGCCGCGAAGTTGCGCGAGGCGCTCGCCGACCCCGAGGTCGCGGTCGCCGGCTGCGCCGGGGCGATCGGCGTCCGCAGCCTCGCCTGGTGGGAGGGCTCGGTGACCTGGGCCTCGCTCACCCAGCGCTACGAGGAGTTCGGCGGCGGCGGCGAGATCCCGGGGATCTCGTGGAACGGCGGCGACCGGCGCGCCTACGTCGGCACCGGCGAGGTCGACGCGATCGACGGCTGCCTGATCGTGCTCTCGGCCTGGGCGGTCCGCAACCTGCGCTTCGATGAGGCCCTGGCTGGGCGCCACGGCTATGACGTCGACATCTGCATGCAGGCGTCGGCCGCAGGGCGCAGGGTCGTGACCGCCGACCTGCGGGTCGTCCACCACCACTCGCTGGACCTGCTGCCGGACCAGGAGGAGTGGGTCCAGGCCCACGTCGAGTTGGCCGAGAAGTGGGCGGAGCGGCTGGATGCCGACGCCGATCCGGACTGGCGCCGGCGGGCCCGGCGCGCCGAGGCCGAGGCGGCCGCGGCGCGGCTGCGGATGGGCGCCGCCGAGCTCCAGCGAAACGACGCTCGCGGCAAGCTGATGGACACCTGGAGAAGCTCGAGCTGGACCTGGACCGAGCCGCTGCGCCGGCTCGGCGCCCGGATCAGGAAGCCTCGCTAGCGAGGCCCGGGCTGACCGCCGGCAGCGTCGCCGGCGGGGAGGCCGGCTCCGGCTCGACCGCGCGCATCGGCACCTCGCCCTCCGGCGAGTCCTCGGGGTGGCGGCGCAGGTGTTCGACGTCGATGTCGTCGGCGGCGAGCTCGTCGAGCAGGGCCGCGAGGTCGGCGCGCGAGACGTTCGGGCGCCCGCGCTGCTTCACCGCCGAGAGCTTCTCGGCGAGTGCGAAGGCGCCGGAGTCGAGGATCGGCAGCAGGCGCCCGATCAGCCGGTAGCGGTGCACGTAATCG
The DNA here is from genome assembly GCA_963828755.1 of uncultured Solirubrobacterales bacterium. Lineage (GTDB taxonomy): Bacteria > Actinomycetota > Thermoleophilia > Solirubrobacterales > 70-9 > WHSW01. The sequence goes on from CAWHFY010000018.1 coordinate 18,362, forward strand.
GCCGTGTAGAGGCCGTCGACGCGCTGCAGGTTCTGAAACTCGGCGACCAGGTGATCGACGCGCTTGGCCTCGACCCGCTCGAGCACCGGGTCGCGGTCCCACGGCGCGACCACCGCCTCGAGCGCCGCGGCCCACGGGGCCTGCGGGTGCCAGACGACGGCGAGGCCGAAGAACGGCGCGATGATCGCCGAGCGCAGCTCGGGGTTGGCCGCGAGGAAGTCTTCGAGCGCAGTGAGCACGCCGTTGCCCGGGCCGCCCTCCTCGGCCGCGACGCACTCGTAATAGAGGCCGCGGTCGCCGACCCCTGGATCGCCGGGGACGAGGAAGGCGTCGTGAGCGAGCGGCTGACGATGCTCGTCGGGGATCCGGTCGGGCGCGTGGTAGCTGTCGCGCCGCCCGAGCGGCCAGCCCACGTCGTGGAGCAGGAGCAGCGGCATCCCCGGACCGGCGGCCCGCGCGCCGATCAGCTCGAGCTCGCCCGCGACCGTGAAGTAGTTGTGGTCGCCGTCGATGACCACCACGTCGGGGAGCTCCATCTCGGCGAGCGCCTCGTGGCTGGTCCCGATCACGAGCTCGAGCTCCGGGTGCTGGTCGGCGAGTTCGCGCAGCAGCGGGCGCGGGGCCGGGTCGATCGCCGCGATCCGTTCCGCCCCGGTGCGCGCGCCCCAGTCGAGCAGCTCCCTGGTGAACAGCCCGTGCTCGGCGCCGACCTCGGCGACCGAGCGGGCGCCGGCGGCGTCGAGACAGGCCCGGACGATCTCGCCGAGGTTGGCGAGGGTGCAGTCGAAGCTGTCCAGACGATCCGTGATCGTCCAGCCGGGGCTATCTCGGGGCAAGCTCTCTCTCCGTGCGGTCCGCGTTTGCAGGCGAAATCCTAAGGCATCGGCGCCCGGGCCTCGATCGTTCAATGCTCGAGCACGAGCCCGAGGAATTGCTTGGTGCGTTCCTGTTTCGGGTTGTCGAGCACTTCGGCGGGCCGGCCCTGCTCGACGATCACGCCCTCGTCCATGAACACGACCCGGGTCGCCGACCTCGCGCGCGAAGCCGATCTCGTGGGTGACGACGATCATCGTCATCCCCTCGGCGGCGAGCTCGCGCATCACGTCGAGCACCTCCTTGACCAGCTCCGGGTCGAGCGCCGAGGTGACCTCGTCGAAGAGCATCACGTGCGGGTCCATCGCCAGCGCGCGGGCGATCGCGACCCGCTGCTGCTGGCCGCCGGAGAGGCGGTCCGGGATACTCGTCGACCTTGTCGTCGAGCCCGACCCGGGCGAGCAGCGCCTGCGCCTTCTCGCCCGCCTCCTTGCCGCCGCGGTCGAGCACCTTCTCCTGCGCGAGGCGCGACGTTGTCGAGCGCGCACTTGTGCGGGAACAGGTTGAACTGCTGGAACACCATCCCGACCCGCTGGCGGACGTAGTCGACGCCCTCGGTCGCGCCGGCACCGGTGATCTCGTGGCCCTCGAGCAGGATCCGTCCTCCCTCAGGCGGCTCGAGCAGGTTGATGCAGCGCAGCAGCGTCGACTTGCCCGAGCCGCTCGGCCCGAGCACGCAGACGACCTCGCCGCGCTCGACCTCGAGGTCGACGCCGCGCAGCACCTCGAGCTTGCCGAAGCGCTTGCAGACGCCTTCGAGGCGCAGTATCGGCCCGGCGTCGTTCATACCGGGCCTCCCGCCGGTGCGCCGGTGGGCACGCGCCAGGGTCGGAGGCTCGGCCCCGTCGTCGCCGCTTGGCTGCCGCCACGCTGCGTCCGCCTGCTGCTCCCGCGCGATCAGCCAGTCGACCAGCCGGGCGAGCGGGATGGTCACGATCAGGAACAGGATCGCGCCGATCATCAGCCCGGAGCCGTTGAAGGTGCTCCGACTGGACGTCGCGACCGGCCTGGACGACCTCGACCGCGCCGAGGACGCTGACCAGCGAGGTGTCCTTCATCAGCGCGATGAAGTCGTTGAGCAGCGGCGGGATCACCTTGGTCACCGCCTGCGGCACGATCACGTAGCGCATCGACTGGCCGTGGCTCATGCCGAGCGAGCGCGCGGCCTCCATCTGCCCGCGCGGAACCGCCTCGATCCCCGCCCGGTAGACCTCGGCCATGTAGGCGCCGTAGGTGATCGTGAGCCCGAAGACGCCGTACCAGAAGGGCGAGGTCTCGCCGAGCCAGGTCGGGGTGCCGATCCACTTCGGCAGCACGTCGCCGCCGATCGGCGAGCCGAAGGCACCGAGTGCTCCCGAGATCAGCAGCAGCACGAGCAGCAGCGGGATGCCGCGGAAGACGTCGATGTAGCCGATCGTCAGCCAGCGCACCGGCGCCAGCCCGCGGCCGGGGAGTTGGCGCAGGACGGCGAGGATCAGCCCCCAGCTGAGCGCCAGCACGCCCGAGATCAACGAGAGCTTCAGCGTGATCCAGAACCCGTTGAGGACCAGGTCGAAGTTGGTCGCTGATGACGTCTGAAGTCGAAGTAGTAGCTGAGGATGAAGTTCATCGTCGCTCTCTCGTCTACGCGGTCGCGGCGCAGGCTATGCGCGAGAAAAGGGGCGCCAACGGCGCCCCTTTTCGCCCACGTCCTTTCCAGGCCTCGCTCAACTCGGGTTCTCGGTCGTCCCATTGAGCACCGAGTTCGGCGGATCCGTCTTGAAGTACTTCTGGTACAGCTCCGTGATCGTCCCGTCGTCCTTGAGGTCGCTGAAGCGCACCGTCGACGGCGTCGAGCAGTCCCGGGTTGTCCTTCGACAGCGCGATCCCGTAGAGCTCGTTGGTCGGGATCTCGGCGGCGATCTCGATCCCGCCCTGCTTCTCGACCGCGTCGACCGCGACCGGCTGGTCGATGATCGCCGCGTCGACCTGACCGGTGATCACGGCGCTGCGATCGCGTCCGGGCCCTCGGGGAAGCCGCGAACCTCGGACGGCGTCGGTCTCGTCGTTGGCGTACGCCTCGCCGGTGGTCGCGTCCTGCGCCCCGACGATCTTGCCGGCGAGGTCGTCGACCGAGGTGATGTCCGAGCCCTCCGGCACGACGAGCGCCTGCTGGGCCTCGTAGTACGGGTCGGAGAAGTCGACCGTCTTCTGGCGACCCGGCGTGATCGTCGAGGCCGCGACAACGACGTCGAACTGACCCGCGGCGACGTCGCGGAAGATCGTGTCGAACGAGGTGTCCTGGAACTCGGGCGTCAGGCCGAGATTCTCGGCGATCGCGTTGATCAGGTCGATGTCGAAGCCGGAGATGTCGGGCGGCGTGCCGATCTCGAACGGCGGGTAGGGCGTATCGGTGCCGATCAGCAGCGTGCCCGTCGGTGAGCGTGGTCACGTCGGCGCTCGACGCGCTCGAGCTCGCGCTCGTGCTCTCGTCGTCGCTACCGCATCCTGCCGCGACCGCCGCGGACGCCAGCAGCGCCACGAGCCCGGTCAGCAGCCAAATTCTCGTTCCTCTCATCGTGCGTGTACGCCCTTTCGTGCCGGTCGTCATGCTCTCTTTCCCAGGTTCGGCGCAACATACACCGATCGCGATCCCCTGCTCGTCCCGGCGCTCGAAGCGGATTCCGTGCTCGGCCTCCCAGCGGTCGAGGATCCAGCGCTCGCCCGGACGGCCGATGTCGTCGAGGATCACGGTCGCGCCCGCCGCCAGGCGGTCGGCGAGCGCCGGCAACGCCGGGTAGCGCGCCCGCAACCGCCCCTGGTCCGAGGCCGGCGGGCCGTCGACCAGGAGCACGTCGATCCGGCGCGCGATCCGCTCGAGCGCCCCGGCGGCGTACCACTGGCATCCCGCCGGCGCCAGCTCGTGCGGGCCCAGCGGCGCGTCGATCACCTCGACCTGCTCGCCGAGGCCCTCGGCCTCGACCCGCCGGCGGACCTCCGCCGCCCAGCCGCGATGGTGCTCGAGCGCCTGCAGCCGCCCGCTGCCGCGCGAGCGCAGCAGCCGCCCGATCGCGATCGTGCTCTCGCCCGAGCCGCACTCGACCACCGCCGCGCCGCTGGGCGGGATCCGGTCGAGGACCAGCTGCAGCGCCTCGGGGCCGAGCGCCCAGGCGCCGGGCTCGGGCTCGCCGAGTCCGCGGGCGGCGCGCACGCGGCGCCGAACCAGCTCCGCGTCGGCCGCCTCCGAGGGCCCGCCGGAGATCCGGTCGGGAGAGTCGGTCGAGTAGAAGCAGGCGATCGCGGGCAGCACGAGCGGATCGCGGTCGGTGGTCAGCCGGGCGAGCAGGTCCCAGTCGCTGAACAGGTCGAGGCTCTCGTCGAAGCGCGCCTCGGCGAGCCCCGCCCGGTGCACGATCGCCGAGGTGTCGGCGAGGTTCCCGTCGGCGAGCGCGGCGCGGTCGTAGGGGTTCAGGTAGATGCTCGGCAGGGCGCCGCTGGACCGGCGCCGGGTGCGCGCCAGGTCGTCGATCACCAAGGCCCC
>CAWHFY010000019.1:0-79569 GCA_963828755.1 uncultured Solirubrobacterales bacterium
CTACCGCTCCCGGACTGCGTAGGTCAGGTGCGTCACCCTTCGGGGAGGGCTCAGCGCGGACCTGCTCCAGGGCCACGCGGCCCGCGTCCACGCCCTCGAACAGGCGGATTCCGGAGCCGAACAGCACGGGTGACAGTGCGATCGAGAACTCGTCGATCAGGCCGGCGTTCACGTACTCCAGGATCGTTGCGCCACCGCGATGCGGACGTCCCGGTCGCCGGCGGCCTCGCGGGCCCGGTCAAGCGCGGACTCGATGCCGTCGTTGACGAAGTGGAAGGTGGTCCCACCCAGCCGCTCCCAGGGGTCACGCTGCTCGTGCGTCACAACGAACACCGGCGTGTGGAACGGCGCCTCCTCCGGCCAGGCCCGCTCGCCGGCATCGAGAACATGCGCTTGCCCATCACGCTTGCGCCGGTGCGCAGATACGTCTCCCGCACGACGTCGTTGTCGCGCCCCTCCTGCCGCCGCCGTCGCCGAGCTTCAGGTTCTCCCGGAAGAACCGCAGCGGGAATGCCCACCGCTGCAGCTCCATCCACTGCTGCCCCATCAAGTCCTCTGGGGACTCGGGCGCAATGAAACCGTCCAGCGACATCGACACGCTGAAGAACACCTTCCCGGCCATCAGCCCTCCGCTTCCTTCCGAACGATCTCGGTGACGTACGCCGCCAGGTTGCTCAGGGTCTGCTGGCCGCCCTCGATCGCGTGGTACTTCTCGACCGCCTCGTCGCGCAGCTCCTTGGTGGGGAACATCGTGCGCATCTCGATCCGGGTCGCCGCGCCGTGGGCGCGAACGTCAGGACCGACTCGAATGCGTTCGGGTCGTCGCGGGACTCACCGTGGAGCATGCGATCCGCTCCGGCGGCGCGATGTCGGTCCAGGTGATCCACTCCGGGTAGTCCGTCCCGTCCGGTCCGTGCATCACGAAGTCCCACTCCCCGCCGACACGGAACTCGAACGACCGCGTGGTGGTGGTGAAGCCCTCAGGGCCCCACCACCGCGACAGGTGCCGGACCTCGGTGAATGCCTCGAACACCAGCCCCCGTGGGGCGCTGAATTCTGAGCCCGGGTCATCACGATCTCCACCAGCCGAGCCATCGCTGACTGCACCGGCGCGTCCCGTCCTGTCGCTGCCATGGTCACTCCTCCTGCCTTGCCTGCTTGAGGTCCCGCACGTACGCGTCCAGCCGGTCGAGGCTTTCGTTCCAGAACCGCTCGAACCCGCCGGTCCACTCGTGCACCGGTCGCAGTCCGCGGGCGTCAAGGCCGTACAGGCGCTGCTTGCCTGCCTGGCGGTCCCGCACCAGCCCGACCTCCCGGAGCACCCGCAGGTGTTTGGACGCCCCCGGCTGGGTCATCCCCAGCTCCTGGGCCAAGTCGGTCACCGGCCGCTCACCCGCCCGCAGCAGCGAGAGGATCTCCGGCGCTGCGGCTCGGCGATAGCGTTGAAGACGTCCGACGTCGTCGCTGCCCGTGCCATGGTGCGATCATATGCCGATATCGGCATACGTCAAGCTGGAGGAATCAGCCTGATCCACCCAGCCGACCTATGTGCGCCATCAGCGGATCTGCACCTTTTGTCTTGACCAGATGAGTGGAGCGTTCGACACTCGAGATGAGGTCTCGGGTCACCCAGGATCATCCTGGAGCACGCAGCTGGCTTCTCGCAGCAAGGTGGTTCTCACGTGCTGTCCCCGGGAACGGAGGGGGCGGACATGTCACAACGTCTCGGGTACTTGATTCTGGTCCTGTCGCTGTTCGCGGTGATGGCACCGAGCCACGCAGCTCCACCCCCGCAGCAACAGGACCGGGGCCACGCGTTCCGGGTCGGCCCGGGGCCGCGCGCCGTCTACGTCTCGACCAGCGGCATCGCCCATGGCGACATAGCGGACGTCAAGCGCCTGCGCGCGGGTCGAGGCTGGGACCCCGGCGACCCCAACAGCATCAACGCTGATTGGCGCGCCGCGCTGGACACGGTCTGGGACCAGATCGCGGCCGAAGGTGCCGTCGGCGTCTTTGCGACCGGAGACATGGTGCAGGGCTATTGGGGGGTCGACCTCGACCACACCGGGATCTTCGGCCCGGTCGACACGTTCGCGCACAAGAAGGCCGCGGTCGTCAACGCCGGGAAGGCGTACGAGGGCCACCTGCGGCGAGAGTGGTCGGCCCACGGACTGACGGTCTACCCAGGCATGGGCGACCATGAGATCGGTGATCTCGACAATGCCGGGCACACAAACGCGCAGGCCTTCAAAGCGAAGGCGCTCGGTTCCTGGGTCCACGTCTGGGAACGCACGATGGACCGTCCGTCGTACTACCACGTGCGGCTACCCGGCTCGGTCGAGCTGTGGACCCTGCAGCCGTTCGCAAGAGACTGACAAGGGGGTGGACGCCGAGATCGGACCCACCCAGTTGCGCTGGCTCCGTCGGAGCCTGGGCAGATCCACAGCCAGGTGGAAGGTCGTTCAGACCGAGATTCCCCCGTACGGCGGCGAGAACAGTGACCATTCCTCGCGGACAACTCTCCACAATGCGGGCGCGCTCTACCGTGTGCTGGTGCGCGCAGACGTCGACCTGGTGCTGTCGGCCGAGTTCCACGAGGTCAATGCAATGCAGAGGCGGGGATCCCGGAGATCATCCACGGCGGACGCATGCAGAGCGGCACGGTCAACTACCTGGTGCTAGGCGTCTACGGGGATCGCCTCGACATCACGCTGAAGAGAATGTCGCGGGCCACGATGGATGGTTCGCAACGCCTGTGGGCACCCGGGGGCAACGGCCTCCGCTGCACATCCAGATGAGCAGCGGCGCCACGGTCGCGGGGCACATGCTGGTCACCCATGAGGGAGTCACCGAAGCGACGGGTGACTTGGTCCTGCAGTAGAAGCCGGATCAGGTCAGCCCGTACAGAGGAACGCTGAATGGCCCACCGATCGGGACAACCTCCCTGGACATCACACCCAGGGCACCGCGACGCCGCGAACGCCTACGGTTTCGCCTCCTTCGAGGTAGACCCCGGCCGACGACCCGCCGACCCGACGACCCGCCGACCTGACCACGAGACGTTGGCAAGGCAGGTTGCGTGAGTGAGTACGGGACCAGCGCGGTGGGCGTTAGGTTGAGGTCGATGAAGTCAGCAGTCGGCCGTCCGGTCCGAATTGCAATCGTCAACGACTACGACATCGTGGTCCAGGGTCTGGCGCGCATGTTCGATCCGTTCAAGGATCGCATCGAGGTGGTCGAGGTCTCCACCAATCAGCCTGGGGTGGCGCGCGTCGATATAGCGCTCATCGATTCGTTTGCTCAGACCAGGGACGTGAACGAGGTGCTGGCCGAAGCCAACGCCGGCGGTTCGTCTTCTACAGCTGGAGTCTGGCGCCTGAGCTCATCGAGACGTGGGCGCGCTTCGGGGTTGTGGGCTTCCTGGACGAAAGATTGACGGCGAACGAGCTCGCCGATGCGCTCAAGCGGATCCATCAGGGTGGGAGCGGCGTCACCAGCGCCGACTATCCGCCCTCGGTCGACTTCGACCTCGGCGACTGGCCGGGCCGCGACCAAGGGCTAAGCGCCCGCGAGGCGGAGGTCATCGCGCTGATCACCCAAGGCCTGGCGAACGGGGAGATCGCCGCCCGCACCTACATGAGCATCAACACCATCAAGAAGTACATCCGCAGTGCGTACCGGAAGATGGGCGTGGACAGTCGGACGCGCGCGGTTCTCTGGGGCGTCGACCACGGATTCCCGCCCGGACCACATTGCAGCGAAAGCACCCGACAAGCCGCGCTCAGTCTCGGCTGTGGGGCGCGCTCATCGGCAGGGTCGCGCGGATCGCGACAATAGGTTGCTCAGGGCTGCAAGCGCCTTCCGAAGGACTGAGCGGCGTTGGTACGCATCTACGTACGGAGGTCCTTGGCCCAGTGCGAAAAGGGCCCGCGCTTCAAGCAGTTCGTCCAGGCGCTCGTCTTCGGGGCAGTCATCAAGGACTACGCCCTCCAGGTGCCAGGGCACTGCAGCAGATAGTGGGCAGCCCCAAGCGAGAGCGTCCCGCCGGGCGCCTGGAGCGAGTCTGGCCAGCCGCCGATCCCGCAGGAACTCTCTAGTTCGAGGCGCGCCGACTGGGACCCGGCTCGCGGGCCCTCGCCTGTTCGGCTCGTTCCGACGCCGGGGTGGCAAGGTCGCCTGACCCCGACGACGTCGACGTCGAACCCGGATAAGTCCCGCTGCTCGATGGGGTCAGGAGCGCATGGTGGCGTAGCGCTCGAGGAAGATCGCCTCGGTCAGTGCCATGGCCTCGATCACGCGGGGGTCCACGCTCTCGTTGGGGGCGTGGATGAGCGCCTGGGGCTCCTCGACACCGATCAGGATGATCTCGGCGTCGGGGTAGGTCTCCTCGAGCACGTTGCACAGCGGCGGGATCGACCCGCCCTGGCCGAGAGTTGTCATCGCGCGTCCGTAGGACTCCTGCATCGCTGCGGCCATGGCCTGGTACGCCGGACCGGTGGTGTCGGCCTCGAACGGGGCACCGGTCGCCTCGACCTCGACCCTGACGTGCACGCCCCACGGGGCCGCGGCGCGCAGCTGCTCGACCAGGGCTGCTTCGGCGTGGGCGGGATTCATCCCCGGAGGGATGCGCAGGTTCAGCCGCGCCGCCGCCTTCGGAACGATGGCCGCAGCAGAGCCGACGACCGGCGGACAGTCGATGCCCAGGATGGTCACCGCCGGTCGCGCCCCAGAGCATGTCCGACACGCTGCCGTCCCCGAGCGGGCGGTGCCTGGGTGCATCACCCCTCAGACACGTCGCCTCGTTGGATGGGTAGCGCGACAATCGCCGTCGTTGCCTGGCTTGTGCGTCCCGGCCTACTGACTGCGTGACCTGCGCCCCGGCTGTCCACGTGGATGTTGATGTCCTAAGACACGGCGGGAGGCAGTTCTGCCCTGACGAGTCCCGATTCGTAGGCGGCGACGACCACTTGGGTCCGGTCCCGCAGCCCCAGCTTGCGCAGGATGCTGGCGACGTGGGTCTTGACCGTCCATTCGCTGATCACGAGCAAGGCCGCGATCTCCGCGTTCGTCATCCCGGTCGCGATCGCCCGCGCCACCTCGAGCTCCCGACTGGTCAGGTCCGCGAGGCCAGTGGGGGCTGCAGTTGGCGCGCCGGTGGTCTGGCGCCGCTCCGCCTCGGCGAGCAGTGCCGTCGCTTCGGAAAGGCGTTCGGCCAGCTTGCGGTTGTCGCCCGCGGCCCGCTGCAGCTGCCCGGATCGCTGCGCCACGACAAACCCCATCAGCCACGCTGACCCGAACACGATGGCCATGAAGGCGCCGTCACCCTCGGTCAGCCCGAGCAGTGCGACTGTCACCACGATCGTCGCGGCACTCACCGCCGCCCTGCCGACGGCGGCGAAGGCGCTGCTCGAGTAGGCGGCGACCAGCATCGCCGCCATCGCCGACAGTCCTTCGGTCGGCGTGGTGAGCCAGCTCTGGAGCGCGGCTGCCCCGAACACCACCACGAGAACCATGAGCGGGTCATCGAGCTCGCGCTCCAGCAGCTCGCGCGCGGCGGTCGCCGGGTCGATCTCGCGCCTGACGACTCGCTCCAGCAGCTCGGCCCAGTCCGGGTCGGCAGCCGCCTTCGCCTCGAGCTCGCGGCGCATCCGCGCGGCGGCGATCCCGAGGACCTCGGCGCGCAGGTTGCGGGCGCGGCGCTCGGCCAGGGTTCCGGCGGCGGCGATCCGCTCGCCGTGAGTGTCGATCGCGGCGAGCAGTTCGTCGATCCCCTCCCCCTTCGCGGCCTCGGTCCGGATCACCGGCACCTTCCAGTCGCGGTCCGGCCCCAGCGCCAGCACCGACTTGACCTCGCGGATCATCGTGTTGGCGAGCGGGTGGTCGGCCTTGTTGACGCAGATCACGTCGGGGATCTCCATCACCCCGGCCTTCAGCGCCTGGATCGAGTCGCCCGAGCCGGGCATCAGCGCCAGGACGACGGTGTCGGCGTGATCGATCACGTCGATTTCGCCCTGGCCGACGCCCACCGTCTCGAGCAGGACGTCGTCCTTGCCGGAGGCGTCCATCAGCAGCGCCGCCTGCAGCGCCGCCTCGGCGAGGCCGCCGAGCGAGCCGCGGGTCGCCATCGAGCGGATGAACACGCCCGGGTCGAGGAAGTGCTCGGAGAGGCGGATCCGATCGCCGAGCACGGCGCCCTGGGTGAACGGGCTCGAGGGGTCGATCGAGAGCACGCCGACCTCGCGGTCGCGCTGGCGCAGCTTGCCGCACAGCGCTCCGATCAGGGTGCTCTTGCCGACCCCGGGCGGGCCGGTGACCCCGACGATCCGCGCGGTACCGGTGTTCGGGAACAGCTCGGCGACGAGCCGGTCGCCCTCCGGATCGTGGTTTTCGACCAGGCTGATCGCGCGGGCCAGCGCCCGCTTGTCGCCGGCGACCAGGCGCTCGGCTAGCGACTCCTTTGCAGCGGGCTCGGTCACGGCGGCGCAGTCTAGAGTCCGCGCCGCCGTGATCCGGACCGTTCGATTCCTCGCCGCGAACAAGATGCTCAACCTGCGCTATGCGCGGCTGCTGTGGCGCTATGTGTGGCGGCGCTACCTGACCGTTTCCGGGTGGCGCTGGGAGACCGACGGCCCGGTTTTCTTCGGCAAGGACCTGCAGATCCAGATCGCCCGTCGCGGCAAGGTCCGCTTCGGGCGCTTCGTCTGGATCGGCGACGGGACCAAGATCCGCTGCCACGAGGGCGAGGTCGTGATCGGCGCGAAGTCGGTGCTCGGGCAGGAGTGCACGATCTCGGCCTACCGACGGGTGCGGATCGGCGATCAGTGCGTGATCGCCGACCGCGCGATGTTCATCGACTTCGACCACGGCGTCGTCGAGGTGGAGCGCCCGATCCGCGTCCAGGGCATCTATATGCGCGAGGTCGAGGTCGGCTCGAACGTCTGGATCGGGTACGGCGCCTGCGTCCTGCGCGGGATCCGGGTCGGCGACAACTCGATCGTCGGCACGAACGCGGTCGTCACCAAGGACGTGCCGGCCAACGCCGTCGTCGGGGGCGTACCGGCGAAGCTGATCCGGATGCGCGAGACGCCCCAGACGCTCCGCTGGCCAAACCCGGTCGAGCCGTAGGGCGCCTACGGGCGTTCACTCGGGCCGGCCCCCCGAACGCGGAGGCCCGCCTAGGCGCGGCTGGGCTCGCCGGCGAGCTCCGCGTAGATCGCCGCGGTGCTCTCGGCGACGTCGGCCCAGTCGAAGCGCAGCACGTGCTCGGAGCCCTCGGCGACCAGGCGGTCGCGTAGCTGCTCGTCGGTGAGCAGGCGCTCGACCATCTCACCGAGCGCCTCGGAGTCGCGGGCGCGAAACCGCAGCCCGGCCTCGTTGTGGGGCACGACCTCGCGCAGACCGCCGGTGTCGGCGACGATGCACGGACAGCCAGAGGCCATCGCCTCGAGGGCGACGAGCCCGAACGGCTCGTAGATCGACGGGACCACGCAGACGTCGGCGATCCTGTAGAGCGAGTGGAGGACGTCGTCGCCGATCCAGCCGAGGAACGTGCCGTGCTCCATCAATCCGAGCGACGCCGCCTGTTCGTGCAGCTCGTGCTCGTGGGTTCCCGAGCCGGCGACCAGGAAGCGCGTTCCCGGGACCGCCTCGACCAAGCGCGGCATCGCCTCGAGCGCTAGCTGGAAGCCCTTCTCATAGACGAGCCGGCCGATCAACAGCACGAGCCGCTCGTCCGGGGCGGCGAACTCGGCGCGCAGGCGCTCGAGCTCGGGATCGTTTTGGGGCTGCAGGTCCTCTGGGTCGATCCCGTTCGGGATCACCGCGACGCGGCTCTCGTCGACGCCGAAGATGTCGACGATCTGCTCGCGCATGTAATACGAGCAGGCGATCACGCGGTCGGAGCGGTTGGTGATCCAGCGCTCGACCCCGTGGATGTGGCGCTGGGGGTGGTTGTCGACCCAGCCCTGGTGTCGGCCGTGCTCGGTGGCGTGGATCGTCGTCACCAGCGGCGCGCCGAAGCGCCGCGCGAGGTGGTCGCCCGCCATCGCGACGAGCCAGTCGTGGCCGTGGACGAGGTCGAACTCGTAGCGGTCGCCGAGCTCGACGCCGGCGGCGAGCATGTCCGAGTTCATGCGCTCGACCCAGGCGACGAACTCGCCGAGGTCGGTCGGACGCGTCGGCTCGCGCACCCGGTGGATGTTCACCTCCGCTGCGATCTCCTCCGGCGGCGACTCCTCGCTGCCGCGGGTGAGGACGTGGACCTCGACCCCGTCGCGGGCGAGCGCCTCGGAGAGCTTGCGAACGTGGCGGGCCAGCCCGCCCTCGATCAGCGGCGGGTACTCCCAGGAGAGGATGAGGACTCTGGTCAAGCTGGCTATCTGGAGCGGTGTTCGACCCTTTGGCGGCCTACCGGGTTGAGACCATGGGCCAGGCTGGTCTGTCGGCGCGAATGCCACGAGGCGACAGCGAGGATAGGACGGAGGTTTCGAGCTACCACCTGCGGACGGCAAGACGACTCGCTGGCGGGTCCGCCTGCGCATTCATGGCGTCAGGGTATCTGAGAGCTGGGGAACCGAGGCCCCTCTGGTCCAGCCGGCGGTCGGCTCCAGCGGCTCGACAGCGCGAGTGCGGTCGAAATGCAGCACCGCGTCGAACTGGTGGGCGAGATCGGCGTGGAAGTAGTGGCTGACGCGCTCGGCCTCAGGGCGGTAGATGACCCCGATCGCCCGCTCGAGCAACGGCTGTCCCAGGGCGGCAGCGGCCGGCGCTCCGCCGCGGAGGGGGAGCATGAAGTCCGGGATCGCAGCCGCGTGGAAGAGAGACTCGTAGCTGCCGGCGAGCCCCGGGCGCACGCGTTTTCGCTCCACCGGCGTATCCCAGCTGGAGGCCGCGCTGACCGTGCCGGTGAAGGTAGTGAAGCCGACCAGGAACGCATCGTCGCCGTATCGCTGACGCATTAGCTGGCCGAGGTTGAGCTCGCCGCGCTGCGACATCTCGGTGCGCCTGGCGTCGCCGACGTGGGAGTTGTGGGCCCACACGACAACCCGCGAGCGCAAGGAGCGGTGGTCGAGGTGCTCCATCAGCCGCTCCAGGGTCTCGGCCATGTGCTTGTCGCGGAGATTCCAGGACGCGGCCGGCGCCGCGAACATCGAGCGGTAGTAGCGCTCGGCGCCGACCACGAGCCGGGCGTTCTGCTCAGCGTAGAACTGCTCGTCCTCGGCGGCGATCCCGTCCCGGCGCAGATACGTGTCGCCGGACCGCTGCAAGTCGATCAGCTGCCCGAGCACCTCGCGGTCGCACGCCGCCGACAAGCCGGTCGCCACTGCGTGGCCATATCGCTGGCTCTCTTCGAACCGCTCCAGGCACGCGTAGCGCTCGCGCGCCCGCCGCCCGGCCTCGGGATCGATCCGGTCGAGATACTCGATCACGGCCTCGATCGAGCGATAGAGGCTGTACAGGTCGAGCCCGAAGAAGCCGATCGGGGACTTGCCCTCGTCGTGCCGGGCGCGAAGCCAGCCGACGAAGTCGAGCACGTCGGCGTTTCGCCACATCCAGGTGGGAAAGCGCTGAAACCCGCGCAGCGCCTGCTCGGCGTCAGCGTCCTCGTTGGCGCCTGGACGAACCGGGTGACACGATGGGCGTCGGGCCAATCACCTTCGACGGCGACGGCATCGAAGCCGCACTCGTCGACCAGGCGCTTCGTGATCAGGGCGCGCTGGCGGTAGAACTCGTGCGTGCCGTGGGAGGCCTCGCCCAGCAGGACGACGCGCGCGTCGCCGATCAGCTCGAGCAGCCGATCGTGGTCATCGGCGGCGCCGGTGAGCGGGGTTGAGTGCGCCCGGATCGCGGCGACGTGCGCCTCATCGACCGTGGTCGCCATGGGAGTCATCAGCGGCCCCGCGATCGAGGTCCGGCGGCAAGCGAGGATCGCGACGAAGGCGCCTCGGCGAAGCGGTCCGAGAACCACTCCACCGCCAGCCGCGCCGCCTGCTCGAGTGCACCGGGCTCTTCGAAGAGATGGCCGGCGCCGGGAATCAACGGCGAACTGGTGGGGTCCGGCGAGCCGGCTCGCCGCCCTTCGGTTGAGCTCGAGGACCTCCCGGTCCTCGCCGCCGACGATCAGCAGGGTCGGAGCCTTGACCTGCCGAAGAGCCGCGCCGGCAAGGTCGGGGCGGCCCCCGCGGGAAACGACCGCGGCGATACCTTCCGGCGCAGCGGCCGCCGCGCGGAGCGCCGCGGCGGCACCTGTCGAGGCGCCGAAGAGACCGACCGGCAGATCGTCGATCTCCGGAGCCTGGGCGACCCATCGGCGGGCGGCAAGGAGCCGGCTCGCGAGCAGGTCGATGTTGAATACGTTGGCGCGGTCGCCGGCCTCGCCTTCGGTCAGCAGATCGAAGAGCAGGGTCGCGAACCCAGCCGCGTTCAGGTGGGCGGCGACGGCTCTGTTTCGCGGGCTGAAGCGGCTCGAGCCACTGCCGTGAGCGAAGATCACGAGCCCGGCGGGATCGTCAGGCAGGCGAAGTGTTCCGGACAGCTGGATGCCCGATTCAGCGATCGTCACTTCGAGCTCGGCGATCGCGGCCTCGCGATCGGCCTCCTCGCGGCGATCGCCGCCATTCGAGCGCCGACGGGCTCGCCCCAGCAGCTCGATGACCTCGCGCAGCCTGAGCATCCACAGCCACGGCAGCGAATCAATCCGCGGGCCACGCCTTTGGGGGCTCGGTGGTCGCTATCGGCCTGCCGACCTGGTGCGCAGCAGCTGGACGTAGGCGATCGTCCCCGGCACGATCGGCAGCCAGAAGGCAAACGCGCGGTAGGCGAGCACGCCGACGATCGCCAGACCGCCGGCGACGCCGAAGCCGATCAGGGCCGCGATCATGCCGCCGTCCACGGCGCCGATCCCGCCTGGGATCGGCAGCGTGTTCGCGAGCATGCCGACGAAATACGCCATTACGATCACGGCGGCCGACGGCGCGCCGCCGAACGCGTGCAGCGAAGCCCAGAGCACAGCGATGTCGAATCCCCACCATCCAACGGCCCCAAGCAGGCCGAGACGGGGCGCACGCAGCAAGCCAATGCCACCCTGGACGCCGGAGGCGACAGTCGCCGGAATCGCAGCGAGAGCCTTGCGAGCGGGCCTGGCGTCGGAGCCTTGTCCGGCGAACCTTGCGAACACGCCCTCGAGGTCGTCGGAAAGAGCCGCGATCGCCAGGACCGTGACGATCACGGTCGCTCCGAAGATCGCCGGGACGAGCGTGAGGCCGCGCGGCGCCGAGCCTGAGAGAAGAGACCCCAGTAGAGGCCGAGGCCGAAGACTACGAGCGCGGCCATGTAGATGCCGTACAGGAGCGCATAGAACGAAGCCATCTCGGCGGCGACCTGACGACGGCTCAGCCCGAGCCGCCGCAGAGCCCACGCGGTCAGCGCGATTCCGCCGGCGCCGGCGATGGCGAGCAGGCGGGTCGCGGCAACACCGGCCATCGTGATCCGGTAGCTCGCCGGCCAGTCGATCCGCGCCGGAGGAGAGGCGAACACGGCCCGAAAGAAGATCGTGTAGGACGCGAACGAGAGCACCTCGAGCAGCAGCGCCGCCAGCAGCCAGATCGGTTGGCCCGAGGAGAGCCTGGTCCAGGTCTCGTCGAGGCCCGCGACCCCTGGCACGACGACATAGAGCAGCGCGATCACGACCAGGAGCCCGAGGCCGAGCACAGCAAGGGCCCGGATCCCGGGCGTCGTCAGGAACTGGCGCCCCGAGGAATTGACGTTCACGGCTGCGCCGGCTCCTCTGGATCGAGCGGCGGATGATCCAGCGTCTCGCTGCTCGGACCAACCGGCTCTTTCACCTCCCGCTGCCCGGCCTCAGGCGCGCGCCTATGGCGCTTACTCCTGGCAGAGGTCGGCGACCGAGGCGTCGCCAAGGCGGAGGATGTCTGACGGATCGACTCTCAGCGAATGGCGATGATCGCCGCCCGAGCACAGCACTCGATCATGGTCGAGCAGGCGCCGATCGACGATCTCCGGCAGCCGATGGATCGGGGCGAACGGCGGCAGTGCGCCGACCTCGTACTCGGGGAAGCGCGCGGCGATCTCCGTCTCGCTGACGAGCGAGGGTCGCTCCTCCGCCTCCAGCGAAACGCGGACCTTCTCGAGGTCGAGTCGCTCGGAGGCCGGAATCACGGCGACGACGTAGGTCTCGCCGCTCTCGAGCACGACGTCCTTCGCGGCGTCTGCCGGGCTGACCCCTGACGCACGCGCCTCAGCGGCGGCTGTGAAGCGCTCGGGGTGTTCGACAACCTCGTAGCCGACCCCGTTCTCGTCGAGGTATCCACACAACATGTCGATTGGTCCGGACACGGCCATCTCCTCGTTTGATCAGGTTGTGACCTGGCGGGATCTCGCCACGGTGGTTCGATCCTAGGTTCGTCGCCGATGGGCGACATCGGTAGTGACCCGCCGGTTCGGGTCAGCGACGACTACGGTCACGCGGTGTCTGGGTCGCGCTAGGGCTCGAGCAGCGGGCTGAGGCACAGATCTGGCGCCAGGTTGCGCAACCGCGGGTCGGGCGGGTCGGAGGCGGAGTTGATCGCCTCGAGCAGCGAGCTCGCGTGACCGGTGCTGCGCTGCCACGCGTAGTCGCCCGCCTGGGCGCGGCGGTCGAGGAACGCCCAGTCGCTCGCCTGGACCGCCAGCAACTCGCGCACCGCGCGCTCGGCGGCGGCGCCGCGCAGCCCGCGACCGAGGCCGCGCAGCGCGCGCAGCTCGAGCCGGCGCGCTGCCCAGGCCATGTCGGCGACCTCGGGCGAGTCCCAGGTCCGCAGATCCTTTCCCTCCCCCCAAGTCGAGCGTCGCAGCGGGCGCTCCTCGGGCGGATGGCGAGCCGCAGCCTCGGCGAGGGTGACCAACTCGATCCCATGGTCGGCCGCCGACTCGAGCACGGCGGCCAGCCACGACGGGCCCTCCCACCACCAGTGGCCGAGCAGTTCCGTGTCGATCGCGAACACGACCGCTCCCGGGCGAGCCCGCTGCTCTGCGTAGGTCTTCAGGCGCGCCGCGATCGCGGCGCAGAACTCGCGCCCGAGCTCGCGCGCCCGCCCGTCCGCCGCCTCCGGGTCATACGGCTCGCCGGCGATCGTCCACGGCCTGATCCCGCGCAGCGACTTGTGGTGAAAGTCGGCAAAGCCGGGATCCGACGGGTAGCCGTCCAGCGACCACAGCCACTGGATCGCCTCCCAGTCGATCGTAAACGCGAGCATCCCGGCCCGTGCGGCGACCGGCGCGAGCGCGTCCAGCGGCGCCTCGTGGGCGCTCTGGTCGGTGCAGAAGTACTCGACCCCCTGCTCGGCGAGCAGCCGTTCGAGCCCCGGCTCAAACGCGCACTCCGCCAGCCACAGGCCGCGCGGTGCCCCGAACCGGCGCCGGTGCGAGCGCAGCCCAGCGTCGAGCTGAAGCCTGCGCGCCTGGCGGGTGGCGAGCATCGGCAGGACCGCGTGAGTCGCCGGGCCGCCGAGCAACTCGACCCGACCTGCGGCAGCGGGCTCGGCGAACAGCGCCAGCAGGTCGCCGTCGAGGCGCTCGAGGCGCTCCAGCGCGGCGTTGTAGCGCTCCGCCTCGGCCAGGCAGGCGGCGCGCAGCGGCTCGTCGATGTCGGCAGCGTCGGCCTCGGCGGAGTCGATCCGGAAGCGGCGGCAGAACTCGAGCAGCCGCTCGTTCACGCCCTCGGCCTCGAGCTGGTCGGCGAGCACGGGAGTGACCGTGAACGTCACCCGCTCCGCGACCTCGGTCAGCGGCGCATAGGAGCGGATCACCGCGTCGAACAGCCATTCCTCGCCGAACGGGTACGTGCCGAAGCCCTCGACGTAGGGCATGTGGCTGTGGAGCACGAGCGCAAGGGAGCCAACGCTCGCGCGGCCTTCGCTCATGACCTGCAGAGGGCAATGAAGTCGAGAGCCCTGTCCAAGTCGCACTCGCCCTCGCGGCGCAGCGCGAAGTCGGCGACCGAGATCGCCGGGACGAAGCGGTCGTAGAAGCGCTTGGTCAGCCCGAGCGCCGGGTGGACCCGGTCCCAGCCGGCCTTCAGCGCCAGCTCGTGGAGGCGCAGTTTGCCGGCGTGAAAGACGCCGTAGATCTCGACCGACTCGAACTGCGGCGCGACCAGCTCGCGGTACTCGGCGGCCGTGTACTCGCGCAGATGCCAGGGGTTCTCGGACTTCTCGGCGCCCTCGGGCGCCAAGGTGAGCCGGTTCGGAGTCGAGACGTAGGAGACGGGCGCCAACTCCGAAAAGTGCGCCAGCAGCTCGGCCGGGTGCTCGACGTGCTCGATCGTCTGCAGGAAGACGATCGCGTCGCAGCGCTCGTCGAAGCTCTCGACCAGGGTGCGCTCGAAGCGCAGGTTCGACCGCCGGTAGCGTGCCTTCGCGTGCTCGTGGGCCTCCGGGTTGGCATCGACCCCGACGACCTCGGCGGCGCGCCCGGCGAGCACGTCGGAGCCGTAGCCCTCGCCACAGGCGAGGTCGGCAACCGCGGCTCCGCGAACGCGCTCCGCGATCCACTCGTAGACGACCAGGTGGCGGCGATACCAGTAGTTCTCCTCGGGGACGTCGGGCAGGGTGCGCTCGCCCGTGAGCGCCAGCGGCGGGACGCCGGGGGGCTGGTTTCGCTGCAGGTGGACGCCTTCCACGGCGCTTGACCGTAGTGCCTGAGCGCCTCGAGCACCTACTATCTCGGGCCGATGCCAGCCTCGCCGACCGCCAGCCCGGACCGGATCAAGGACGTCAACACCCGCTACCACGACGCGGCCGCCGACGAATACGACTCCAAGTGGGGAATCGACTTCGGCCCGGTCGGCCAGGAGCAGGTGCGCGCGAAGCTGACCAAGGCGCTGGGCGCCGAGCCGACGCACCCGTTCGCCGACGCTTTGGAGATCGGCGCCGGAACCGGCTACTTCTCGCTCAACCTCCTGCAGCTCGGGCTGGCCGACCGCGCGACCGCGACCGACATCTCGCCCGGCATGCTCACCCGGCTCGAGCGCAGCGCCGCCGAACTCGGACTCGAGGTCGAGACCGTCTGCACCGAGGCCGAGACGCTGCCGTTCACGGACGCGAGCTTCGACCTCGTCTTCGGCCACGCGGTCCTCCACCACATCCCGGACCTCGAGCGCGCCTTCGCCGAGTTCCGACGCGTCCTGCGCCCCGGCGGCACGGTCGCCTTCTGCGGCGAGCCGTCGCGCTACGGCGACCGGATCGCGGCGCTACCGAAGCGCGCCGGCCACCTGGTCGCGCCCGCCTGGCGACGGCTGGTCGGCGCCGCGCCCGCGGGCTGGCTCGCCGACGGCCCAGCCGAGGACGGCCACGAGCTCGAGCCGGAGGTGGACGTGCACGCCTTCGCCCCGGACGACCTGCGCGCCTTCGCCGAACTCGCCGGCCTCGAGCGCGTGCAGCTGCGCGGCGAGGAGCTGGTCGCCAACGCCTACGGGTGGTGGCTGCGCTCGCTCGAGGCGACCGCCGACCCGGCCGAGGTGCCGTTTCGCTGGCGGCATTTCGCGTACCGCAGCTACATCGCGCTGCAGCGCCTCGACACCTCGCTGCTCGAGCCCCGGCTACCGCCGGAGCTCTTCTACAACCTCGTCCTGAGCGCCCGCAAGCCGGCCTGAGGACGCCGGCCGCGGGGTGCTCGGCGCGCGCTAGCGGCGGTTGGTCAGCCCCTGCAGGACGACCTCGATCGGGGACCGGCGCGACTTCCCGTTGGCCGCCGAGACGCCCTCGGACACCCGGTTCATTTGGGCGGCGAGCGATCCCATGCCCTCGCCGAAGCGGCCGACGTTGCGCGACACCTCCGCGAGGTTCTTGCTGACCGCCTTCGAGGTGCGCTTGCTCGGCATCGCGACGCCGAGCACCCGCTTGCGCGAGCCGCGGCTCGCTGCCGCGATCCCGCCGGCGACGCCGACGATCCCCGCGCCGGCCAGCATCGCTGGCACCTTGGCGCCCTTCGCCGCGTCCTTGACCGCCCCGCCGGCAGTCTTGGCTCCATCCTTCGCGGTGTCGGCCACGGTCGCCACCGGGCCCTTGCTCGACGCCTTCGACTGCGGCTTACTACTCCGCGTCGTGCGCTTCGTCGCGCTCGAACCATTGCGAGCGCTGGCGCGCTTGGTGGCGGTCGAGCCGTTGCGGCTGGTGTTGGACTTCGCTCGCCCGGCCGGGCGCTTCGCGCTCCCTGACTTCGAACCGGACTTCGCTGATGAGCTCGACGATCGCTTCGTCTTCGTCTGCTGGGCCATTTTGACGCCTTCCTCTCCTGAAGGGTTGGCAGCTGTTCGTCCGGACTACCCGAGGCGGAGCCCGCAAAATGCGTAAATCCGAGGTCAGACCGACCGGCGACGCCACACTGGGCCGGTCGGACCCCCTCAAATCATCCGGTCGTCGGGCCGATCGGCGGCTTCGCGACAGGCCGGCGGGGTAACTCTTGCGGACATCCAAACGAAGGGAATTCAATGTCAGTAGTCACGATCCTGATCATCATCGTCCTCGTCCTGCTTGCCCTGTACCTGTTCCGCCGCGTCTTCTAGGTCGCGGAGGGCCGGGCTCAGGCGGTCGCGAAGCGCTTCTCGGCGCGAGCGCGGCGCTTCGCCGCCTCGGCCTCGCGATCCTTCGGCGGCGCCGTGGTCGTCAACTCGTCGAGCAGATCCGCGGTCGCCGCAGTGACCCGCTCAACCGCCCGGTCGAACGCCTCGGCGTTCGCCTGCGAGGGCTTCGTCGAGCCGCTGATCTTGCGCACGTACTGAAGCGCTGCGTCGTGGATCTCCTCCGCGGTCGCCGGAGGCTCAAAATTGTGAAGGGTGCGGATGTTTCGACACATGCCTTCAGCGTAGACAGTCGGCGGGCGGCGCTCAGCCGAAGGTGAATGCATAGCCCTCGATGCCGTCGTCGAAGCGCAGCTCGAGCGTGTGCTCACCCGCCTGCGGCAGGTCGACCAGCCGGTAGAGGCGCTGCTCGGCGATCGTCGCGGTGGCGTTGGTGACGTCGTCGCCGGCGTTCGCGTCGGAGATCGGCTCGCCGTCGAGCACGACCCCGACCTGGCGCGGCCCGTCGGGCGAGCCGAGCACGAGGAACACGCGCCGGGCCTTGAACCCGAGACCGATCGTCGCCGCGTCGCCCGCGGTCGCGGTCTCGTCGTCGATCTCCCAGTCCCCTCCGTAGCCGAACTGGTTGAGGTCCAGCTTCGACGCCTCGAGCACGCCGTAGTCCTTGCTGCCGGGCTGCGGCCCGTTGACCCAGCCCTGCGCTCGCGCGGTCCCGAGGTAGGTCTCCGGCGTTCGCAGCGCGCGGTCCGCGGTCTCGACCTCGCCCTCGGGCTTTGCCTCGCCACCGAGCTTCGCGTCGCCGGTCTCCGCGAGCAGCGAGCGGATCGCCTGCTCGGTCTGGTCGTAGTCGCCCTCGCCGAAATGCACGTACCGGACGTGGCCGTTTGCGTCGATCAAATACTTGGCCGGCCAGTACTGGTTCGCGAACGCGTTCCAGGTGCCGAGGTCGTTGTCCTGGACCACCGGGTAGGAGATCCCGTAGCGGCCGATCGCGTCCTCGACGTTGCCGGCGTCCTTTTCGAACGCGAACTCGGGCGAGTGGACGCCGACCACCGTCAGCCCGTGGTCGCGGTAGGCCGAATCCCAGGACTTGACATAGGGAAGGGTGCGGAGGCAGTTGATGCACGTATAGGTCCAGAAGTCGATCAGCACCACCCGGCCCTGGCCCTTGGTCAGCTCGGCGATCGAGAGCGGCTCGCCGTCGGTGTTGAACCACTCCCCCGTGTCGACGAAGTCGGGCGCCGGCCCGTAATCGGGCAGCTTCGAGCCGGCCTCCGCCTGCGCGCCGCCGCCCTCCTGCGCTGCGGTGTGGCCGCCGCGGACCTGGGCGAGGTCGTCGGCGACGGCGCTCGAGCCCTCGAGCTCGCCGCTCGGGTTCACGAGCACCGACGGCAGGTCGTCGGCGATCGCGTTCTGGAACTTGAGATCGAGGTCGGCGGTCATCGCGACCGCGACCATGACCATGACCGCACCGGTGGCGGCCTGCACCCAGGCGCGCGCCGGCTTGATCCGGTCGACGAGCTTGCGCCCGCCGAGCATCAGCCCATACAGGACGACGCCGGAGCCGAGCGCGTAGGCGAACGCGACCGCGAGCTTGCCCGCGGTGAAGTCCTGCGACGCCGAGACGGTGATCACCCCGGCGAGGATCGGCCCGGCGCAGGGCGTGTAGACGAGGCCGAGGCTGGCGCCGAGCAGCAACCCGGAGCCGAAGCCGTCGCCGCCGACCCGTGCCGGGCCCGGAGCAATCCGGCTGCCGAACGCCTCGATCCGGTCGCCGAGCCCGGGGATCAGCAGGATGATGCCGAACGCGAACAGGGTGACGATCGCGAGCGTCCGGATCAGGTCGTCGGGCAGCCCGAGCGCGTCGATCACGTAGACGAGCGCGATCGTCGCGAAGGTGAACGCGAGCACCAGTCCGGTGACGACGCCGAGCGGGCGGCGCCGGCCGCCGGTCACCCCGGCGCCGAGGACCGCGGGCAGCACCGGCAGCACGCATGGCGACAGGGCTGTCGCGGCGCCCGCCAAGAGCGCGAACAGCATCAGCAGGACCATCTGGTCCTTAGCGTCTCGCGAGCGGGTAAACCGTTACTGAAGGCACGCCCATCACCCGTGCCTACGCAAGGCGCGCCGCGATCGATCAGCCGCGCCGGCGGCAGCGATACAGCTTCACCCGGTCGTCGATCCCCTTCAACCGGCGCTCGCCTGCGAACGACCAGGCGTACACGTCGGCGAGCGCCTCGCGGACGGGCTCGGTGACCAGGACGCTCGCCGGGCGGGCGATCGCGGTGACCCGGCTCGCCAGGTTGACCGGGCGGCCGTACCAGTCCCCCGCCCGCGCGAGCGCCTGGCCGCTCGCGACCCCGGCGCGCAGCAGCGGGAAGTCCTCCCCCTCGTTCTCGGCCGCCTCCACCAGCGCGAGCGCGGCCTCGACCACCGGGGCCGGCTCGGGCCCGACGACCATCGCCGCGTCGCCGATCATCTTCACCAGCCGAACCGGGGGCTCCACCACCGACGCGGCGAGCTCGCCGAGGCGGCCGGTCACGGCACCGAGCGCGGTCGGGTCGAGCGTCTCGCCGAGCTGGGTGAACCCGACCATGTCGGCGAAGCAGACCGTCGCCTCGTCGGCGGCGGTGGGGCGGCCCGAGGAGAGCTCGGCGATGTCGAAGGCGTCGTGGCGGATCTGCTCGCGCAGGTGCAGGGCGAGGGTGTAGGAGAGCGTCTCGCCGATCAGCGGCAGGAACTCCTCGGCGACCGCGGCGAAGCGGTGCGCGACGTCGTACTCGGTGTCGCCCTCGCGCATGAACGCGTCAGCGATCAGGCGCCGGTTGGCGGCGGCGAGCTGGGACATCGTCATCCCGAGCAGGCGGGCGATCTCCAGCACCCCCTCCTCCGGGATACCGGCGTCGAGCAACCGCTGGACCCGCGCCGCGGCCTCGACGTCACGCGCGGAGTAGATCTCGGCGTCCTCGGACGAGAGTGCCATCCCGAGCGCCCGCCACTCCCGCTCGAGGAATTCGCGGTCGACCCCAGCGCGCTCGGCGACCTCGGCCGAGTTGAAGCGCTCGTCGCTGCCGCTCAGGATCCGCTCGACCGGGAGCACCGCGAGCCGCTGCTCCTCGACCGCGACCCGAAGCTCGTCGAGCGGGACGCCCTGGTCGGCGAGCTCGCGCAGCAGCTTCAGCCGCGCCTCGCGCGCGCGGCCCTCGACGCCCTCGAGCAGTCCCTCGGATTCGAAGTCGACCTCCGTCATCGCCGAGCGCATTGTTGCCGGGTCCTAGACTTGGCGCATGGCGGGCGATGGCGTCGAGCTGCCGATCTTCGAGTTACCCCTGGTCCTTTTGCCCGGCGAGCTCCTGCCGCTGCACATCTTCGAGGAACGCTACAAGCGGATGGTCGCCACCTGCCTGGAGCACGAGCAGCCGTTCGGGATCGTGTTCCGCGACGAGGACGGCGGCGCCCGGCGGATCGGCTGCGAGGCGCGGGTGACCGAGGTCACCGAGCGCTTCGACGACGGCCGGCTCAACATCGTCGTCACCGGCGAGCGCCCGTTCCGCGTCCTCGACCGCTTCGAGGGGGCCGACTACCCGGCCGGCGAGGTCGAGCCGGTCGACTCGAGCGCCGACGCCGGGCCCGCGGCGTCAGCCGAGGCAGCGCAGGACGCGTTCGCCGAGCTGGTCCGCAGGGTCGGAGGCGAGCCTCCTCCGGAGCTCTCCGACTACGACGCCTACGCGATCGCCGCCCGCGTCGAACTGCCCGCCGAGACCAAGCAGGAACTGCTCGAGGAGCGTTCCGAGCAGGAGCGGATGACCGTCCTCGCTGCCGCGCTCAGCACCCTTGTCGACGCCGTCGCCCGCTCACGCGACGTCGCCGAGCGGGCGAAGCTCAACGGCAAGGTCGTGATCGGCGACCTTTAGGGGCACGCGGCGCGGCTGCCGGCCGTCTCGCCCCGCGGCCGCCTCCGGACTCGCTTGGCGATGATCGACCTGCACTCCCACCTGCTCCCCGGCGTCGACGACGGAGCCCTCGATCCGGACCGACAGCCTGGCGATGGCCAGGGTCGCCGAGAGCGACGGCGTCGAGCTGGTCTGCGCCACTCCGCACATCCGCGACGACCACGACGTCCTCATCGACGAACTGGCTGCGCGGGTGGCCACGCTCAACGGCGAACTCGAACGGGCGGGCATCGCGACCCGGGCGACCAGCGGCGGCGAGGTGGCGGCGCCGATCGTCGACCGGCTCTCCGACGAGGACCTCGCCGCGCTCACGCTCGGCGGCGGCGGGCTCTGGATCCTGCTCGAGCCGCCGTCCGGCCCCCTCGACGAAGCGATCGCCAAAGCCGTCGAACACCTCCGGAAGCGCGGGTACCGGGCGCTGATCGCCCATCCCGAGCGCCACCTGGGCGTGGACTTCGAGCTTCGCCTCGCACAGCTCATCGAGGCGGGCGCGCTGATCCAGGTGACGGCGGCGTACGTGGTCGAGGACGAGCGCGACACCTTCCTCGATCTCGCCGCGCGCGGCCTGCTGCACGTGCTCGGAAGTGACGCGCACTCATCGCACGGCGGCCGCAGGCTGGCGATCTCGGAAGGGCTCGATCGGCTTGCCGGGCTGCCGCACTTCGACTGGATCGCGCGCGATGCGCCCGCTGCGATCGTCGCGGGCGAGTCGATCGCTCCGCCCGTGGCGCCGCGCCCGTCAGCCCGATAGCGGCCGCAACTCGACCTGATCGGCGAGCTCCTCGACCACGACGCTGGCACCCGACCCGAGGCCGTGGCGCAGGAAGTTGGCCGCTCCGGCGGCGGCCGCGAGCACCAGGGCCTGATCCGAGCTCGATGCCGCGCGCCCACGCCGCTGCGAGCGCGCCCGTCATCGAATCGCCGCAGCCCTCGCGGTGACCGCGCTCGAAGCGCGGCGGGACCAGCTCGAGTACGTCATCGCCGCGATAGACGATCGCCGGCTCGCCGCCGCGCGTGACGACCACCGTGCTTGCGCCCAGCGCGCGCAGGCGATCGACGGCCGCTGCTCGCTGGGCGTCGGTGTCGACCGGGCCGGTGACGAACTCGGCGAGCTCCCAGTCGTTCAGCTTCACCAAGTCGGGCCGGCCCCCGAGCGCGTGATCGAGCCGCGGTGTGGAGAGATCGACGATCACCGGGGTGCCGTTCTCGCGCACGTCCCTGACGATGTCGCCGTAGATCGTGTCGGGGAGCGCCTCCGCCGGATATGGGTTGCAGACGACGAGGACCTCGGCCGAGAGCGCGGCCGCGCAGGTGATCGAGAACAGGTCGTCGAGCTCGTGTCGTGACGGCGCCTCGGCGAGTGCAGCGGCCACCACCTCGCGGCTGCCGGTGCGACGGTCGACCACATAGCAACCGCTGGGTCCCGCCGTTCGCGCGAGCCGCGTCTCACCGGGGAGCCGTTCGAGCAGGGTCTCGAGGACGCTCCCCGTTTCGCCGCCGATCAGCCCGCAGAGGACCGAGTGGGCGCCGAGCTCGCCCGCCATCCGCGTCACCCAGACACCCTGGCCGGCCGGGTGAAGATGGACGTCATCCCCGTCGCCGCGCCGCTCGAGCGTCACCGACAGCAGTGGGTGGGGTCCGAAGACCGCGACGACCGGCTTCGCGCCCGACGGCTGGGAGGGGTCCGTCACCACCGGCAAACCTATCGGGGGCGCAGCCACCATTGGTCTTAGTCGAGGGAGCTTCGCGAAGGCCGGGCTTCGGAGCCGCAACAAAGGGCAGGTAGATTGCGAAGCTGATGTTCACCCAGGTACTCGGCGCCACCCGCGCGACGGCTTCGGTAATGGCGCGGGATCTGCTCGGCTCCCGAGCCGAGGACCCGCTGGCCGAGCGCGACCCGCAGTTCATCCGCGAGACCCTGCCCGGGTTGGGCCGCTTGGCGCAGCTCTACTTCCGCCCCAAGGTGCGAGGGCTCGAGCAGATCCCGCCCGAGGGGCCGGTGCTGCTGGTCGGCAATCACTCAGGCGGGACGCTGATCGCCGACACGTTCGCCTTCGCCTACTGCTTCTACGACCACTTCGGGCCCGACCGGCTGTTCCACCAGCTCGCCCACGACCTGGTCTTCCAGGTGCCAGGCCTCGCACCCCTGCGCAAGTACGGGACGATCCCGGCCAACCACGAGAACGCGACGGCGGCGCTCAGTAAGGGGGCCGCGCTCCTGGTCTACCCGGGCGGTGATCACGAGACTTACCGCCCCTCCTGGCAATCGGGCGAGATCGAGTTCGGCCACCGCAGCGGCTTCGTCCGCCTTGCGCTGACGACCGACGTGCCGATCGTCCCGGTCGTCGCAATCGGAGGGCAGGAGACCGCTCTCTTCCTGACCCGCGGCGAGCGGCTCTCTCACCTGCTTGCCCTCGACCGGCTGCTGCGCCTCAAGGTTCTGCCGATCCAGGTCGGGCCTCCCTTCGGCCTGACCGTGCTGGACCTCCCGGGCCGGATCCCGCTGCCCTCCCAGATCACGATCCAGGTCCTGCCCAGGATCGACCTGCGGCGCCGATTCGGGCCCGACCCCGATGAGGAAGCGATTTACCACGCGGTCACGGCGATCATGCAGGAGGCGCTCGACGAGCTCTCGGCCGCGCGCGACCTACCGGTGGTCGGCACACTCGGTTCGCGCGACGAGGAGAGCGAGGTTGTCGAGGACCTCGAGCACGGTGGCCTGGAGCGGGAGATCGAGGCGGCGATCGAGGCCGAGAACTCGCGGCACGGCTAGGAACGCATGCAAAGCGACACCCCGCCGGGCCCACGACACCGCGCTCAGGCGACCGCCACCGCCCCACCCCGCCGCGGGTCGCCGGCGCCGGCGAGTCGGCCCGTAGACGGATCGCGGGTGACGGCGTGAACGCCGCCGAAGAAAACGTTGTGGTCCGGCCAGCGGACGATCCCGTAACCGCGCTCGGCCAGCCGGTCGAGCGCGCCCTCGTCGATCCCGGGCTCGGCCTGGACCTCGCCGGACTCGAAGTGCACGCGCGGCGCGTTGACCGCCGCCTCGATCGCGCAGCCGTCGCAGACCAGCCTCACGATCGTCTGCAGGATCGCCGAGCGGATCCGGTTCGAGCCGGCGCTGCCGAGCCCGGCCTCCAGCTCGCCGTCGCGCAGAATCACCGTGGGCGACATCATCGATGGGACGCGGCGGCCCGCCGGGTGACGGTGAAAGCCGAGCGGGTTCAGGTCCTGCTCGCCCAGCATGTTGTTGACGTGCAGGCCGGTGCCGGGGACGATGACCCCTGAGCCGGTCCCGTTGGAGCACGTGACCGCGGCGCAGGTGCCGTCAGCGTCGATCGCGGTGATGTGGGTGGTCGAGCCGAGCCGGTCGGCGGCGAGGAAGCTGCGCGCGAACCCGTCCTCGTAGAGGCCGTCGGCGAACTCACGGGTGCGCTGGCGCTGCGCGGCGTCCATGACCTCGACCAGGCGCTCCGCGCCGACCGGCCCATCGGCCCGCTCGAGCAGCTCGAGCGCGAACGCGATCAGAATCCCGCCCGATGAGGGCGGCGGATTGGTGAGCACCTCGCGCCCTTGGAAGCGCGCGCTCACCGGGACCCGGGCAATCGGCTCGTAGGCGGCGAGGTCGCCGGTTCCGAGGGTGCCGCCGCGCTCAACGACCCACTCGGCGACCCGGGCGGCGACGTCCCCGCGGTAATACGGCTCCGCGCCCTCCGACCCGAGCCGCTCGAGCGCGTCGCCGAGCTCCGGAAAGCGAAACAGGTCCCCGGCGTCGAGCAGGTCGCCGCCGGGCGCGTAGATCTCCCGGGCCGCCTCGTAGTGAGTGAGGATCGGCGCCAGGATCGCGATGAAGTACGCCTGCTCGGCGTTGACCTCGACCCCGTCGCGGGCCAGTCGCGCCGCCGGGGCGGCGAGCTCGGCCAGCGGCATCGTCCCGAACTGCTCGACCGCGCGCTCCAGCCCGGCGGGCGTTCCGGGAACCCCGCACGAGGCCGCCCCGACGTGGAACACCTGGGTCGAGTGCTCGGTGAAGTGAACCGCGATCGGGACCAGTTCCGAGCCGCGCTCGATCCCGTCGGCTCCCGGCGCGGCGACGAAGAAGTCGAGCACCACGGTCTCGGACCCGCGGCGGACGAGCATGTAACCCCCGGCGCCGAGCCCGGTCAGCGGGCTCTCGGTGACGCACGAGGCCATCACCGCGGCGACCGCGGCGTCGACCGCGTTGCCGCCCTCGCGCAGGACCCTGGCCCCCGCCTCGGCGGTGACCGGGTGGCCGGCAGCGACTACGCCGCGTTGAGCCATCGCAGCGGCACGTTACGGCGTCGGCCCGACGCCCGCGTGCGCTTCGCGATCAGCGACCGGGAACGTATTCCGGGACGTCGAGATCGAGGTCGCGCGAGCGCGACTCGCGGCTCGACGCCGGGCGGCGCTCGGCCTGGCGGGACGCCGACGAGCTCACCTCGAGCGCGCGGCGCTCGCCCAGCGCCGGACGGTCGGCGCGGCGGCCGCTCTCGTCGAAGCGGGTCGCGATCACGGTGATCCAGACCTCGTCCTCGATCGACTCGTCGATGTTGGCGCCGAAGATTATGTTGGCCTCCGGGTGCGCAGCCTCCTGGACGATCTTCGCGGCCTCGGAGACCTCGAGCAGGCTGAGCCCGTCGCCGCCGGTGATCGACAGCAGGATCGACCGGGCGCCGTCGACCGAGGTCTCCAGCAGCGGTGATGAGACGGCGCTCTCGGCCGCCTCCACCGCGCGGTTGTCGCCGCTTCCCATGCCGATCCCGAGCAGAGCCTGGCCAGCATCGCGCATCGTGGTGCGGACATCGGCGAAGTCGAGGTTGATCATCCCGGGCAGCGTGATCAGCTCGGAGATCCCCTGGACGCCCTGGCGCAGGACGTCGTCGGCGACCTGGAAGGCCTCAACCATCGTCGTCGTCTTCGCCAGCACGGTGAGCAGGCGCTCGTTCGGGACCACGATCAGCGTGTCGACCTCGGAGCCGAGCGCCTTGACGCCCTCCTCGGCCTGGCTCGCGCGGCGCGAGCCCTCGAACTTGAACGGCTTGGTCACGATGCCGACGGTCAGCGAGCCGACGTCGCGGGCGAGGCGCGCGATCACCGGCGCCGCGCCGGTGCCCGTGCCGCCGCCGGCGCCGCAGGTGACGAAGACCATGTCGGAGCCCTTCAGCAGGCGCTTGATCTTGTCCTGCTCCTCGAACGCGGCGCGGTAGCCGAGCTCGGGGTTGGAGCCGGCGCCGAGGCCGCGCTGCATCCCGCTGCCGAGGTGGACGGTGACGTCTGCGTTCGACTGCTGCAGGGACTGAAGATCGGTGTTGACGGCCATGAACTCGACCCCGGGAATGCCCGCGTCAACCATCCGGTTGATCGCGTTGACCCCGGCGCCGCCGACCCCGACGACCCGGATCACGGGGGCGTGCGGCTCGGCGTTGCGGTAGTCGCTGCCGTAGCTGGGCTCCTCGCGGCCGTACGTCGGCCCGTCAGCGTCGAGGACGTCGTCGGCGAAGATTCGGGAGAGACGTTCCTTGGCCGCGGGCGGCTCCTCGGCGCGGTAGGCACGCACCTGCTCGGCGGGCCGCTCGGGCTCGGGCTCGGCCTGGTCGAAGGGCGCCTGCTCGTCGGCCTCGAGCTCGGAGGCGCGCTCCGGCTCGGGATCAGGTTCGCGCGGCGCGGGCGCCGGCTGCTCGGACATGACCCCGGTCTCGTCGTCGGCCTCACGGTCGGGACGGGACGGAGCCTCGGGCGGATCGTCGGGATCAACGGTGGAGCGGAAGAGGTCGGCGAGCGGGCCCTCGCGCATGCTCGCCCGTTTACGACGCGCCATGGGTCAGGACCTCCCGTGCCAGCTCGCGGTAGTAATCGGCGGCATTGCTCTTCGGATCGTACTTGAGCAGGCTCGCTCCGCGAACTGGCGCCTCGGCGAACTTGATCGCCTTCTTGATCCGCGACTTGAACACGAGGTCGCCGAAGTTCTCCTCGAGGATCGCGACGGCCTCCTTGGCGTGCACGGTGCGCGAATCGAGCATCGTCGGCAGGATGCCCTCGATCTCGACCCGCGGGTTGAGGTTCTCGCGGATCATGTCGAGCGTGTTCTGCAGCTGCAGCAACCCGCGCATCGAGAGGTACTCGCACTGGACGGGGACGATCACCTTGTCCGATGCGGTGAGCGCGTTGACGGTCAGCAGCCCGAGGCTCGGCGGGGTGTCGATGCAGATGAAGTCGTAGTCCTCGGCGACCACGCTGAGCGCCTTCTCGAGCGAGCGCTCGCGGCCGATCTGGGTCGACATCGCGATCTCGGCTCCGGCGAGGTCGATCGAAGCGACGGCGATATCGATCTCGCGATGCTGGATCGCTTCGCGGATGGGGATGTGATGAACGAGGACGTCGAACATCGACTTGTCGACCTTGTCGGGGTCGATGCCCTGGCTCATCGTCAGGTTGCCCTGCGGGTCGAGATCGACGCAGAGGACCCGATGGCCGGACTCGGCGAAGGCGACCGCGAGGTTGAGCGTGGACGTCGTCTTCGCGACGCCGCCCTTCTGGTTGGCGAAGCTGATCACCTTGGCGCGGTCGGTCGGCGCCTCGGCGCCCTCCTCCAACTCGGGCTTCAGCCGCCGGGGGCCGATCGCCTCGCTGGCGGTGATGCGCAGTTCCTCGGGGTCGGGCTCCGGGAGCGCCGCGGCGACGGACGGCGCGAACGGGCGCTCCACCTTCACCTCGGGCTCGGGCTTCGCCTCGGCCTCGGCGTCGGGCTCGATCTCGGCCTCCGCCCGCGGCGCGGCGGGCTCGACCGCGGCGGGCGACTCGACCGCCGCCTCCGGCGGGACCACGGCCTCGGGATCCGGCGCGGGCTCAGGCTTCGGCGCGCTCTCGGGCTGCGGCTCAGCCGCAGCCTCGGGCTCGGGGACCGGCGGCTCGGCCACGACCGGCGCGGGCGCGGGCGCGGGCACCTCGGGCGCGGGCACCGGGTCGGGCTCGATCACCCGCGTCGCCGCGGGCTCGTGGCCGGTGTTCTCGGAGCTGTCCGAGCCCTGGAGTCGGTTGTCATCGGAGCGCATTCCGCGGCTGAAAAATCCCATCGTTCGCGCTTATTCGCACACATTGGCGCCTTTCCTCCCCCTGCAATGATGGCCGCGGTGTCCGACCTGCTCGACAAGCGCCTGGTCTTCGTGACCGGCAAGGGTGGAGTCGGCAAGTCCACGGTCTCGCTCGCGCTGTCGCTGGCCGCCGCGCGGGCCGGCAAGCGGACGATCCTCTGCGAGGTCTCGGCCCAGGAGCAGCTGTCGCATCTGTTCGAGACCGGGGAGATCGGCTTCAACGAGACGGAGATGAGCGAGAACCTGTGGGGGATCTCGATCGATCCGGACGAGTCCATGCGCGAGTACGTGCTTCTGCAGCTGAAGGTCAAGCCGATGCGCGACCTGCTGTTTCGCTCCCGGATCTTCACCTATCTCGCTGCCGCGACCCCTGGGCTCAAGGAGCTGGTCACGATCGGGAAGATCTGGGAGTTGGCGCTCGAGCAGCGCAAGTCCTCGGACGGGCGCCGCTACGACCTCGTCGTCGTCGACGCCCCGGCCACCGGGCACGGGGTGGGCTTTCTCCAGACCCCGCGCACCTTCGCCGAGCTCGCCCGGGTCGGCCCGATCCGCCAGCAGGCGGAGACGCTCGATTCCTTCGTCCGCGACCCGGAGCGCACCGGCGTCGCGGTCGTCGCCCTGCCCGAGGAGATGCCGGTCAACGAGACCGTGGCGCTGGAGCGCGATCTCGCCGAGCAGGTCGGCCTCGGGGTCGACCGCATCTACTGCAACGGGCTCTACCCGGAGCGCTTCGACGACGCCGATGTCGAGCGGATCGAGGCCGCGACGGCGAGCGCCGACGACGGCCCCCGCACCGCCTGCCGCGCGGCGCTGACCGAGTACCGGCGCGCCGGCGACCAGCGCCTGCAGCTCGCCCGTCTCGAAGAGAACTGCGTTGCCCCGGTGAGCACGCTGCCGTACATGTTCGAGCCCGAGCTGGCGCTCGAGCAGATCGAGTCGCTGGCGACGGAGCTGTCGGTCTGATGGCCGGCATCGCCGAGCTGCTCGACGGACAAGCGGATCTGCGTCTGCGCCGGCTCGGGTGGGGTCGGCAAGACGACCACGGCAGCGGCGATCGCCGCCGGGATGGCCGCCCGGGGCAAGCGCGTCGCGGTATTGACGATCGACCCGGCGAAGCGGCTCGCCGACTCGCTCGGACTCCCCGAGCTCGGCAACGCCGAGCGCCAGGTCGATCCGGCGCTGTTCGCCGACGCGGGGATCGAGACCGAGGGGGGCGAGCTCTGGGCGATGATGCTCGACGCGAAGCAGACCTTCGACGAGGTCGTCCGCGAGCACGCGCCCGACGACCAGACCCGCGAGCGGATCCTCACCAACCGGATCTACCAGCAGCTCTCCTCGGCGCTCGCCGGCTCCCAGGAGTACATGGCGATGGAGAAGCTCTACGAGATCCACGCCGAGGGCCGCTACGACCTGCTGATCCTCGACACGCCGCCGTCCCGCAACGCGCTCGACTTCCTCGACGCCCCGACCCGGCTGCTGCAGTTCATCGAGGGCCGCGCGCTGCAGGTGTTCATGAAGCCGACCGGGTTCGGAATGCGGATCTTCGGCCGGGGCGCCTCGGTGATGTTCTCGGTCCTGCGCCGGATCACGGGGGTCGACCTGCTCGAGGACCTGGCCGAGTTCTTCCAGGCGTTCAGCGGCATGGTCGGCGGCTTTCGCGAGCGCGCCCGCCGGGTCAACGAATTGCTCTCCGACCCGCAGACCTCGTTCATCGTGGTCTGCGCCCCGCAGGGCGAGCCGATCAGCGAGGCCGTCTACTTTCACCGCAAGCTCGAGCAGGCGCAGATGCCGTTCGGCGGCGTGATCGTCAACAAGGTCAACTTCGGCGGCGAGCCGAGCGAGCGCGCCGGCGCCGAGGAGCTCGGCGAGCTGCTCGGCGACGCGGACCTCGGCGACCGGGTCAGCGCCAACTTCGAGGACTTCCTCGCGCTCGCCGACCGCGACCGGCGCAACATCGCCCGGCTCGGGCGCCGCCTCGGCGGCGGCTCCGTGATCGAGGTCCCCTATCTGGACCACGACGTCCACGATCTCGGCGGTCTCGCCGAGATCAACAAGTACCTGTTCGCGACCAGCGCCGCCGAGCGCCAGGCGATCGCCGCCGCCGTCTGATCGCGGAACGGCCTGAGTCACCGGGCGTCTTGCCCGGTGACTCGACCTGCTCTTCCTGGGGTGATCGGAGGAAGTTCTCTATTGCGGGGAGACCCGGGCGCGGCGCGAGCGGTCGTAGGTGATGTCGCGCACGTTCCACTCGGTGGTCTCCGGGGCCGGGAACAGCCCGGCGACCCGCTCGCTGCGGGCCTGGCGCTCGGCCCGCGTCTGCTCGATCAGCCTCAGCACCGGGCTGGCCGGCCGCGGCGTGCCGCGGTCGTCGATCAGCCGGGCGCGCTCGGCCTCGTACTCGGTGGCGCGACTCAGCCGCCGGCTCGGGCCGGTTCGGGATCAGCCCCAGCGAGAGGTGGTCGGGTGCTCGCCGGCGACATCCGTCTCGCCGCCCTGCGGGCTTGCTGTCCTTCCAAAGATCTCTCGCGCTCTCTCGATCACCAGCTCGTCCTCTGCCTCGGGGCTCGGTTCGGAGGAGATTCGCGCGTCGAGCTCCGATCCCTGCCAGTCGAACGGGTCGAACTCGAACCCGCCGTCGGTCGTCGCCGGCTGCTCGGCCTCCGGCCGGGCCTCGGGCTCCGGCGCGGGCTCGGCTCGGGCTCGCGTCCCGCCTCGGGGACGAGCCGCTCGAGCTCGACCCCGAGCTCGACCTCGTCGGCGTCGATCGGGGTCAGGTCCCACTCGGTCGTGCCGCCGCGCTGTTCGGCGGCGCCGTCGCCGACGGCGAGGCCATCAGCGAGCAAGATCTCATCGGCGGTGACCCGGAGGTCGGAGCCGAGGTGGCCGGCGGCACCGTCCTTGAGGATCGCCCGCGCCAGCTCCTCGAGCCGCGCGCCGGTCTCGGCGGGGGTCGCGGCAGCGCTGCCGGGGGCCGGCTCGCCGCTCCAGAGCTCGCGCTCGAGCCCGATCGCGCGGTCGACGACCGACTTGACTGCGGCGCGGCCGTCCGGCTCGGCGCAAAGCGCGGCAACCCGCATCGAGATGCCGAGGTCAGCGGGGCCGCCGCCCTCGAGCAGGAAGCGCAGCGCGAGAAGGTGGTCGTTGAGCGCCTCGACGACGACGTTTCGCTCGAGCCCGGCCTCGAACCGGTTGAGCGCGCGGCCGAGCACGGTCGGGAAGCCGGGGCGGCCCTGCGCCAGGCGCTCGAACGGCGTCCCGGGGACGGTGAGCGCGCGCGAGAAGGCGAGCAGGTCGCCGAGCTCGGCCTCGGTGAGGCGATACCCGCCCGGGCGCTGGCGGCCCGAGCCGGTCGCGATCCGGCGCCAGCGGTCGCCGGCAATCCGTGTCCAGGCGTGCGGGCCGAGCCCCACCCCACCGGCCTTGAACAGGCGCAGCGTGGTGATCAGGCGGCGGAAGGCTTCGACTGCGGCGAGGCCGGCGTCGCTGGCGCCGTCGCCAGGCTCCTCCTCGACCCGGACCACCGCGATGAAGGCGGGCTCCCAGGGCGAGACACCGAGGCCGTCGCTCGAGCGCGCCTCCGCCGGGAACCTCGACCGTGTCGGCGCGCACGATCGAGACGGGGTCGAGCTCGAGCCGCGCGACCGGCATCTGCAGGCCGCGCAACGGGACGATCACCTCGATCTGGCCGGCGTCGACGTCGAGACCCTGCTCGACCTCGTCGATCGCGGCGTCGAGGCGGTCGGCCTCGAGCGTGAAGTCTGAGCTGCCCATCCACAGCCGGCAGAGGAAGGCGATGCACGAGATCTCGGCTCGCTTGCGCGGATCCTCCGGGACGCCGATCCCCATGCGCTCCAGGTACGGGGCGGCAAGCCCGGCGATCTCGAGCGCTGCGCAGGCCGCCCCGAACGAGTCGAGCTCGCGCAGCTCGCTGGAGTGATCGTGGACGAAGACCTCGGTCTGCGGCTCGTAACGGCAGAGCGGCGAGCCGTCACCGGGCTCGCGCACCTCGTAGGGGATCTCCTCGCCGACGGCGATCAACTCGCGCAGCCGCTCGGCCGCGTCGAGGGCCATCGCCTCGAGTCCCTCTCTCACCACCAGATCGCGCATGGCTCAGGCTTCGCCCGGCCACCGGGGCCTCCTTCAATGCAAGCGGGCTTGCAGCGTCCGTGAGGCGGTCAGACGGAGACGAGCCAGCGCTCGCCGTAGGAGCGCATCTCGTCGATCAGGGGCACCAGCGCGCGGCCCTTCTCGGTCAGCGCGTACTCGACCCGGGGCGGGACCTCCGGGTAGGTGTGGCGCTCGACGATCTCGCACTCCTCGAGCGCCCGCAGGCGCAGCGAGAGCGTGCGCGGGCTGATCCCCTCGAGCGAGCGCTCGAGCTCGCAGAAGCGACGGTTGGACTCCGCGAGGTCGCGGATCACGAGGAGGGTCCACTTGCCGGAGATGATCTCCGCGCAACAACCGACTGGACAGGGGGACTCGTTCATCGTCTCGTGTGGCCGGCGCACAGCGGTTGGGACGTACGCGACCTCGAACCCGAGTATAGCCATCGCTTCAGGAAATGAAGCAGGGTTTCACCCGCCGCGCGAGCGGGCGATCAGGGGCCGATCATGCTGGCCGGAGCGGTCTCGGCCGGCGCTTCGGGGGCATCCTCCATCACCTGCTCGATCCCGCTCGCGCGCTGGCCCTGCGCGTCGAGCATCAGCTTGAAGTCGTGCACGCTCGAGGCGGCCTCGAAGGCGACGTCGCGCTCGACGTTGCCGGCCAGCACATGGCCGAGCAGCGCCTGGTCGAAGGTCTGCATGCCGTAGTACTCGCCCTCGGAGATCACCTCGGTCAGGCGGCCGGTCTCCTGCGGGTTGAGGATCAGGTCCTGGACGCGTCCGGTCGCGACCAGGACCTCGCAGATCGCGACCCGGCCGTCGCCGCCGGCGCTTTTCACGAGCCGCTGGCCGACGACGCCGCGCAGCGTTGCCGCGAGCATCACCCGGGCCTGCTGCTGCAGGTGCGGAGGGAAGAAGTCGATGATTCGGTTGATCGTCTCGGTCGCGTCGAGGGTGTGCAGGGTCGAGAGCACGAGGTGACCGGTCTCGGCCGCCGACAGCGCCGTGCGGACCGTCTCCTCATCGCGCATCTCGCCGATCAGGATCACGTCGGGGTCCTGGCGCAGGATGCGCCGCATCGCGCGGCCGAAGCTCTCGGTGTCCATGCCGACCTCTCGCTGGCTGATGATCGAGCACTTGTCACGGTGCAGGTACTCGATCGGGTCCTCGAGCGTGATGATGTTGCGAGAGCGCGAGGCGTTGATGTGATCGACCATCGCGGCCAGCGTCGTCGACTTGCCAGAGCCGGTGGTCCCGGTCAGCAGGATGATCCCGCGCTGCTCGTCGGCCAGCGACCGGATCACCGCCGGCAGGCCGAGGTCGTCGATCGTGCGGACCTGGAAGGGGATCGCGCGGCAGACGATCGCGACCGAGCCGCGCTGGCGAAAGGCGTTGACGCGAAAGCGCGAGAGGGCGGGGATGGAGTAGGAGAAGTCGGCCTCGCCGACGCTGTCGAACCCCTCGAGGATCGCCGGGTCGGTGACGATCTGTCGCAGCGCCGCCTCGGTGTCCTCGGGCTTCAGCGGCTCGCTGTCGGGGATCGGGCTGAGCTCGCCGTGAACCCGGATCATCGGCGGCGACGGGACCTTCAGGTGCAGGTCGGAGCCCTCGCTCTCGACCACCCTGCGCAGAGCTGCATCGATGTCGAACATCACCCCTCTATCGGCGCCCCAGCGCCCGGCTTGAGCCCCGCAGCGCCTCGGGCTCAGCGAGCGGTCGGCCCGGGTGGGCTCGCCGAGACCACGCAGGCGGGACCGGAGCAGCGTTCGAGCGTCGCGGTCAGCCCCGCGAGCTGCGCGCGCGCCGCGCCGTAGCGCGGCTCGCGGGCGAGATTGCGGAGCTCGTACGGGTCGCGAACGAGGTCGTAGAGCTCGACTTCGGTCGTTCGTCCGGCCCCGATCGCGGCCGAGGCACCCTGGCTGCGAGTCTCGTAGTTGGCGCGCCGGTACTCGAAGTAGGCGTACCGGGCCGTGCGCACGCCAACGTAGGAGCGCACCTTGTAGCCGCGCCGCGAGCCCGAGACGTTGTCGCGCCCCTCAATCGGGACCACGCGCCCCGGCGTCGGCGGCGCGCCGGCCAAGGTCGCCGCCTGCGAGACACCGTCGATCGGGCGCGCGAGCTCAGCCGGGATCGTCGCTCCGGCCAGGTTGAGGATCGTCGGCGCGAGGTCGGCGTTGGAAACCGGCTCGGCGATCTCGCGGCCGGCGACGACCCCCGGGCCGCGAATCAGCAGCGGGATCTTGATCGCCTCCTCGTAGGGGATGTTCTTGCCGCGCTTGATCCGGTGCTCGCCCGCCATCACCCCCTGGTCGGCCAGGAAGACGATCACCGTGTTCGAGAGCTGGCCGGTCGCCCGGAGCCGGTCGACGATCTGGCCGACGCCATCGTCGAGCGCCCGCAGCGCTGCGAGCCCGCAGCGGTAGTCGCGCTCGATCGTCGCGAGCTCGTCGCGCGACAGGGGCGGGTGGCGGCGCACCAGCTTCGGCTTGTCGGCGACGTCGCGCTCGTCGAACGAGGGCGGGTGCGGCACCTGCGCCCGGCGGTAGAGGCGGGCGTAGCGCGCCGGCGGGATCGCGCTCTGCTTGCTGGCGCGCGCGGTGGGCGGGCCGTCCGAGCACCGCCGCCCGGCGGCGTCGTCGCGACCGAGCCCGAAGTGCGGCGGGTGGTAGGAGAGCCAGAGGAAGAACGGGCGCGGGTCGACGGCCCCGGCGTCGATGAACGGCAGAGCGTAGTCGCGCGTGAGCACGTCGGTCTGGTAGTCCGCGGTCGCGGTGCCGTAGTGGCGCGGGGTCCCGTCCGGCTCGAACAGGTCGAAGTCGTAATACGACGAGAGACCGTCGCCGCCCTCGCCGATCAGCGCCGACCACTGGTCCCAGCCCGGCGGCGCCCGGTGCGGGGTACGCAGCCCGTTCAGCCATTTGCCGGCGAAGCCGGTCGCGTAGCCGGAGGCCTGCAGCCATGGCGCCAGGGTCCGGCCCGGGTCGATCAGCGCCTGATAGCCGCCGCCGCTGCCCCGGTTGTTGCCGAGCGTGCCGTGGTTGTGCGCGTACTCGCCGGTGAGCAGCGTGGCGCGCGCCGGACAGCAGAGCGGATAGGTGGCGAACGCGTTCTCGAACGTGGTCCCGCGCGCGGCGAGCTCGTTGCGGACGTTCGGAAGGGCCTTCATCATCCCGGGCGCCTGGTCGTCGCTCATGATCACGATCACGTTCGGCGGCGCCGGCTCGACCGCCCGCGCTGTCGAGTCGCCGAACGCGAAGCCCGCCGCGATCGCGATCACCGCCGCAACCGCCGCGAGCGGCATCGATTTCCGCATCCCCGCCAAGGTCCGCGCAACGGTAGCGACGCGGGTCAGCGGTCGCCGCGGAAAGATCCGCCGCGGCCCTCTCTGGGCCCGGCCCGCCTCCGCTGGTCGCGCTAGGCGACCTCGCGGAGCTTCTGGGCCTCGGCCAGCGACTGCAGCTTCTTCAGCGACTGGTTCTCGATCTGGCGGATGCGCTCGCGGGTGACGTTGAACGTGCGCCCGACCTCGTCGAGGGTGCGAGGGTGCTCGCCGCCGAGCCCGTAACGGAGCTCGAGCACGCGGCGCTCGCGGTAGGAAAGGTTCTCGAGGGCCTCGCGGAGCGCCTCCTTGGTGAGCAGGTCGGCGGCGCGCTCGAACGGCGACTCGGCCTTCTCGTCGGCGATGAACTGCCCGAACTCCGACTCCTCCTCGTCGCCGACCGGCTTCTCGAGCGAGACCGGGGCCTGCGCCGAGCGCTTGATCTGGTCGACCTCCTCGGGATCGATGCCGGTGACCTCGGCGATCTCGTCCGGGGTCGGCTCGCGGCCGAGCTCGGTGACCAGCTTGCGCTCTGCGCGGCCGATCTTGTTGAGCTTCTCGACCACGTGCACCGGGATCCGGATCGTGCGCGCCTTGTCGGCGAGCGCGCGGGCGATCGCCTGGCGGATCCACCAGGTGGCGTAGGTGGAGAACTTGAAGCCCTTGCGGTAGTCGAACTTCTCCGCCGCGCGGACCAGGCCGAGGGTGCCCTCCTGGATCAGGTCCAGGAACGGCAGCCCCTGGTTGCGGTAGTTCTTCGCGATCGAGACGACCAGGCGGAGGTTGGACTCGACCATCTTCTGCTTCGCGTCGAGGTCGCCGCGCTCGATCCGCTTCGCGAGGTCGACCTCCTCCTGTGCGGTCAGCAGGCGGACCTTGCCGATGTCCTTGAGGAACAGCTGCAGCGAGTCCGTGGTCATGTCCGGCTTCAGGTCCAGAGCGGCGGACTTGCGGCGCTTGCCGCGCTTCGGCTCGGCGCGCTCGGCGTCGGGCGACGACGCCTGCGCGGGGTCGACGTCGTCGACCATCTCGACGCCCTGGCCCTCCAGGTAGCCGTAGAGCTCTTCGATGTCCCCCTCGTCGACCTCGACCTCGGCCAGCGCCTGCGCGACCTCGCCGTAGGCGACGACGCCCACAGCCTGGCCCTTGGCGACGAGGTTCTTGACCTCTTCCAGCTCCTGAAGTTCGGTGATCAACATCGCTTAGCTACGACTTCCTTCCTCGTCAGTTGTCCGTAAGTGCTTGCCGGGTCTCTTTCGTAACCGCGCCCGGCCGCGATAGTTACGCCGTCTGATGCCCGTCGTTCGTCGAGTTTCCCGGCCTCGGGTCCCTGCCGTAGCCCGGATCCTGATGCAGCGTGGCGAGCCTCAAATGGTGTCCGAAGTGTAGTCGGCGGCTTTTTGAAGTCAACGGATGGTTCGTGCCTTGCGGGCCCTTTCCAGGCGCTGCAGGCGAGCCTGCGGACCCCGGGCGACATGCAACACCGCTACCCGCCCGCGGTTACGTCGAAGCACAAAGCGCCGATCCGGCGTTCGCGATGGAATACGGGTATGAGCGAGGACGACGCCGAGGCCAAGGGAGCGCAGCCGCAGGGCGGCGTGTTCGGCAACCTGCCCGAGTCGCGACCCGGAACCCGCAGCCCGCGCCGCGATCGCGGCAAGCGCGGCCCGGCCAAACCGAGCGCCGCGAAGGCCAAGGCGGCGAAGCCGAAGGCCACGCAGGCCGAAGCCGAAGCCGCGCGCGGCGCCGAAGCCCCCGCCGGAGCCGGCCGAGGCGGAGCCACGGCGCCGACCGGAACCGGTTGCCGAGGAGCGCGGCGGACTCGAGGAAATCGCGTGGGCCGGAGTCGCCGCGGCCGCCGAGGCGGCGACGCTCGGCGTCAAGCTCGCCAACCGCGCGCTCGAGGCCCTGCGGGGGAATTCGGAGCGAAGCTGACCGTGCGGGGGGCCGGCGCCGCCTCGGCTCGCGGCTCGGCCCGGTTCCTGCGCGTGTTCTGGGAGCGCGCCTACCGCGAGAACATCACCGGCCTGTCGGCGATGGTCGCCTACAACCTGGCGCTCGCCCTCTTTCCGTTCGCGCTGCTGGTCCTGTTCATCTTCGGCCAGGTGATCAAGAACCCCGACGTCGAGGCGAGCGTGCTGCGCGACCTGCAGAGCATCTTCCCGGCGGCCGAGCAGAACTCGCTGGCCACGGTCGTCGACCGGATCCGCGACAGCTCGACCACGATCGGCGTCGTCGCCGCCGTCGGCGCGATCTGGATCGGGGCGTCGTTCTGGGGCGCGATGGACACAGCCTTCTGTCGCATCTACCACGTGGAGTGCCGCGGCTGGGTCGAGCAGAAGCGCTTCGCCCTCGTGATGCTCGTCGTGGTCATCCTCTTCCTCGCGGCGAGCGTCGTCGTCCCGGTCGCCGAGGGCGTGCTCGCCTCGAGCGCCGACAACCTGCCGTTCGGCCTCGACGAGTTCGCCGGGGTGCGCAGCGTCGCGGTGTTGAGCGTCGCGCTGGTGCTCACGTTCGGCGTCTGCGCACTGATCTACTACGTCGTCCCGAAGGGCCACGTGCCGTGGCGCGGCGTCTGGCCCGGGGCGCTGTTCGTGACCGTGACCACGGCGCTCGCGAACGCGATCTTCCCGTTCTATCTCGGCCAATCGTCGATCGACCAACTCGGCGGCGCGCTCGGCTTCATCCTCGTCGCCCTGCTGTGGTTCTACCTCGTCAGCCTCGGCGCTGCTGGCGGGCGCGGTGATCAACGCCCTTCGATTCGAGTTTCACGAGACCGGCTCGATCGAGGAGGAGCGCGCCCGGGCCTTCGCCGAGAGCGACCCGGGGCCGGGCTAACCGTCCTGCTCGGCGAGCGCTGCGCGCATCGCCCGGTCGAGCGGCGTCGGCTCGACCTCGAAGAGCTCCATCCCGGAGCGGTCGGCGACGATCGTCTCGGTCGCCAGGCCCTCGATCAGCGGCCGCGCGACGCCGACGTCGACCGGCGTGACGAGGCCGATCCAGAGCGAGGAGAGCTGCGGCGTCAGTAGACGGCACGGGGATCTGGACCGGCGGTCGGCGGCCGAGCGCCCGCGCCATCTCCTTCATCATCCCGCCGTACGTGGTCGCCTCCGGACCGCCGATCTCGATCTCGCGCCCCGCCGCCGCCTCGATCCCGGGGGCGGCGCGCAAGTAGGCGATCACGTCGGCGATCGCGATCGGCTGCGTCTTGGTCGAGACCCAGCGCGGGGTGACCATCGCCGGCAGCCGCTTGACGAGGTAGTAGACGACCCGGAACGACTCGCTGCCCGAGCCGATCACGGCGGCGGCGCGAAAGTAGGTGAGCGGCACGCCCGAGCGCTCGAGGATCTCGGCGGTGTGGTGACGGCTGCGCAGGTGCTCGGAGCCCGGCTCGCCGAGCCCGCCGAGGTAGACGAGGCGCTTTACCCCGGCGGCCGCCGCGGCCTCGCCGAAGTTGGCCGCGGCGCGCGCGTCGCGGTCGGCGAAGTCGGCCCCGGCGCCGCGCCCCATCGAGTGGACGAGGTAGTAGGCGGCCTCGATCCCCTCGAGCGCCGGCGGGAGCGTCTCGGCCTCCAGCACATCGCCGCGGACGATCTCGCAGCCGATCCGCTCGAGCTCGCCGGCCTTCGCCGGGTCGCGGACCAGGCAGCGGACGGCGACGTCGTCGTCGCGCAGCTTGCGGGCGAGCAGGCCGCCGATGTACCCGGTCGCGCCGGCGACCAGGACCTTGGGC
This sequence comes from uncultured Solirubrobacterales bacterium, assembly GCA_963828755.1. Taxonomy (GTDB): domain Bacteria; phylum Actinomycetota; class Thermoleophilia; order Solirubrobacterales; family 70-9; genus WHSW01. The sequence continues at coordinate 38,800 of CAWHFY010000019.1, forward strand.
TCGTCTTCGGGTACCACCGGCGGGTGCTACCCGTATCTGCCGCCGGTCACCTCGCGCAGCTTCGCCTGGTCGTGGCGGGCTGAGACGGTGCGCACGGTGCCCGAGCGCGAGCGCATCACCAGCGACTCGGTGGTCGCCTTGCCGCGGCTGTAGCGGACGCCCTGAAGCAGCTCGCCGTCGGTGACGCCGGTGGCGGCGAAGAAGACGTCCTGCCCGGAGACGAGCCGGTCGACGTCGAGCGTCTCGTCGAGGTCGTATCCGGCGTCGAGGGCCGCTTGGCGCTCGTCCTCGTCGCGAGGCCACAGCTTGCCGAGCAGCTGGCCGCCGATGCACTTGATCGCCGCGGCCGAGATCACGCCCTCCGGCGTCCCGCCGATCCCCCAGAGCAGGTCGACACCGGCGTCGGCGGAGACCGCGAACAGCGCCGCCGAGACGTCGCCGTCGGAGATGAAGCGGATCCGGGCGCCGACCTCGCGGATCTCGGCGACCTTCTCCTCGTGGCGCGGGCGGTCGAGCATGATCACGGTGACGTCGCCGACGCGTCTTCTCCTTGCGCTCGGCGACCTTCGCGATCACATCGGTGAGCGGCTCGTCGAGGCTGAGCAGGTCGGCGATCTCCGAGTTGCCGGCGATCTTCTCCATGTAGACGCAGGGGCCCGGGTCGAACATCGTTCCCCGCTCTGCGAGCGCGATGACCGCGAGCGCCGAGGGCATGCCGCGGGCGGTCAGCGTCGTGCCCTCGAGCGGGTCGACGGCGATGTCGACCTCCGGCGGGCTGCCGTCGCCGATCCGCTCGCCGTTGTAGAGCATCGGGGCCTCGTCCTTCTCGCCCTCGCCGATCACGACGAGGCCGTCCATCGGCACGGTCTCGAGCAGGACGCGCATCGCGTCGACCGCGGCGCCGTCGGCGGACTCCTTCTCGCCGCGACCGACCCAGCGCGAGGCGGCGAGCGCCGCGGCCTCGGTGACGCGCACCAGCTCCAGCGCCAGGTTGCGGTCGGGCTTTGCGCCCGAGCGCACGTCGTGCGAGATCACGCTCATGGAATCAGCCTAGGCGCTAGACCGTGCCCGGGGCTTTTCGAGTCTTGCGCGGCCCGCTCTCGATCGAGCGGGTGAAGCCGACGAGCGCGATCGCGATCGCGCAGGCGAGCGCGATCCAGTACCCGAGTCGAGCGAGAGGCCGATCTCGGCCGGGCCGCTGCCGGGCTTGTCGATCAGGCCGTTGTAGGCGATCAGCACGGAGGCGGCGAAGCCGGAGAGCATCGTGATCTCGCCCGGCGGGTAGGAGAGCTTGTGGCCGCGGACGATGATGTAGCCGAGGATCAGCGGGGCGAGCGCCGCGAGCAGCAGCAGCCAGCGCAGGATCGGGAAGGTCTCGAACCCCGTGCAGGAGGTCTCGCCGGCGCCGCAGAATCCAGCATCCGGGTCGTCAAGCGACTTGTCGATGCGCGTTCGAGGTCGTAGCGAGTACCAGGGCAGGAAGAGGATCGAGACGATCAGCAGGATCGAGGCGATCCCCCCGACCACGACCCGGCGGTTGTTGAGCCGCGAGAAGTCCACTCAGCCGCGAGCCTATCCCACGGATAGGCTGCAGCGCGTCAGATGGAAGCCGCTGCACCGATGCAACGCTGGGGCCTGACGCTGCCGCTCCCGGCGACCCCGCTGAGCGCCACCGAGGAGCACGTGCGCCGCGCCGAGGCGGCCGGCTACACGGATCTGTGGAGCGGCGAGACCAACGGCCCCGACGGCTTCACCCCGCTCGCCCTGGCCGCGGCGTGGACCGAGTCGGTGCGGCTCGGAACCGGGGTCGTCGGCGTCTTCCAGCGCGGTCCGGCGCTGCTCGCCCAGCAGGCGGCGGCGCTCGCCGACGCCAGCGGCGGCCGCTTCGCGCTCGGGATCGGCGCCTCCTCGGACCGGATCGTCGAGGGCTGGAACGGGATCCCGTTCGAGCGTCCGCTCTCGAAGGTCGACGAGACGATCGACTTCCTCCGCCCGGCGCTCGCCGGCGAGCGGACGCGCGAACGGGTTCAAGCTCGAGGCGCCGCCGCCGCCGGTGCCGATCATCCTCGCGGCGCTGCGCGGCAAGATGCTGCGGCTCGCGGTCGAGAAGGCCGACGGCGCGTTCACCAACTTCCTGCCGATCTCCGGGCTCGCCCGGGTGACCGAGCAGCTCGAGGGCGCGGCGCCCAGCTTCGAGCTGCTCTGCCGCTTCTTCTGCCTGCCGGGCGAGCGCGAGCAGATCGAGCCGATCGCCCGGTTCATGTTCGCCTCCTACGTCACCGTGCCCGTCTACGCCGCCTTCTATCGCTGGCTCGGCCACACCGACGCGATCGCCGAGATGTGCGAGGCGTGGGCGGCCAAGGACCGGGAGCGCGCGATGGCCGCCGCGCCGTGGGAGCTGATCGAGGAGATGTTCATCCTCGGGTCGCCCGAGCAGATGCACGAGCGACTCGGCGAGTTCGTCGCCGGTGGGATCACCTGCCCGGTGCTGACCCCGATCACGACGCCCGACCGGCTCGGCGAGTTGATCGAGGCGCTGGCGCCGCGCTGACGTGGCCGAGTTCGGCGGCGAGGATCGGTCGAGGTCGAAGCGGCGCGCCCGCGCTGCTTCGAGGTCGCGGCCGCGGTCGACGGCTATCCCGACTGGCATCCGGTGATCAAGTCGATGACGCCGCTCGCCCACGACGCCGACGGCCGGGCCAGCCGCGCGCGGGCGATCGTCGACGCGAGCGTCTCGACCGTCACGGTCGAGGTGGGGTTCAGCTACCTGGAGCCGGGCCGGGTCGAGTGCCGGCGCGAGTCCGGCGACCTGAACGAGATGTGGACCACGTTCGAGTTCGTCGAGCTCGACTCCGGCCTGACCCGGGTGGACTACTCCACCGGCCTCGACCCCGGGCGGATGCTCTCGATGCTCGCCCGCGGCCCGGTGATCGAGAAGGTCCGCGCGAAGCTCGTCGACGAGGCGCTGGCCGGCTTCAAGCGCACCGCCGAGTCCGCCTGAGCGTGGACTCAGGAGCGCCCGCGGCTGCGGTCCAGCAGGCCGCGCATGTCGGCGACCGGCCCGATGTGGCCGAGCTTGTCGGGGTTCACGATCGAGCTGACCCGCTGAATCTGGCCCCCGGCGACATCGAGGACGAGCACGCTGATCACCTTGTCGTCAGAGGCCAGCACGATCGCGCCCGGCTGCCCGTTGACCTCGACCCGCCGGAAGGTGATGCCGCCGAACCGCTCGCCGGCCTTCCACCAGGCGCTGAGCGTCCGCGCGACCCGAGCGCGCCCGGTGACCGCGCGAGCGAGCGCCGGCACCTTGCCGCCGCCATCGCCGTGCAGCTCGACGTCGGCCGCGAGCAGCGACTCGAGCGCCGCCAGGTCGCCCTCCGCGCTGGCCGCGAAGAAGCGCTCGGCGAGCTGCTCGGAGCGCTCGCGCTCGGCCTCGAAGCGCGGCCGGCGCTCCTCGACCTCGCGGCGGGCCCTCACCGCCAGCTGGCGGGTCGCGTCCTCGCGCTTGCCGACGATCTCGGCGATCCGGTCGTAGGGATAGTCGAAGACCTCGCGCAGCAGGAAGACGGCGCGCTGCTCGGGCGTGAGGCTCTCGAGCAGGACGAGGAAGGCCAGCGAGAGCGAGTCCGAGATCTCGGCGTGGCGTGCCGGGTCGTCCTCATCGGCGGTGACCAGCGGCTCGGGCAGCCACTCGCCGACGTAGGTCTCGCGCCGCACCCGCGCCGACCGCAGCTCGTCGATCGCCAGGCGGGTGACGACGGTGGCGAGGTAGGCGGGCGGCGAGGAGATCTCCTCGCCGCCCTCGATCGCCCCGTGGAGGCGCAGCAGCCCCTCCTGGACGATGTCCTCGGCCGTGGCGACGCTGCCGAGCATCCGGTAGGCGATCGCGAAGGCGCGCGGTCGCAGCTCCTCGTAGAGGCTCTCGCCGGCCTCCATCTAGGCGATCTCCTCGGCGAGCGCCCGGGCGAAGCTCGGGTGGCGCGGCTGCCAGCCGAACTCGCGCTTGGCCTTCCCGTTCGAGGCGCCGCGGATCTCGGTCATCATCACCGCCGCCGCCTCGCCGGCGATGATCCGGCCGAGCCAGCGCGGGCACCCGCATCGGCGGCTTCGCGTGCAGCGCCGCGGAGGCCGCGGGCAGCCACTCCGACACCCGCGCGGGCTCGTCGTCGACGACGTTGTAGATCCCCGGCGCGCCCGACTCGACCGCCCGCAGGGTCGCCTCGCCCGCATCCTCGATGTGGATGAACGACCAGACGCCGCCGCCGGCGCCGACGATCGGGAACTTTCGCTTGCGGATCATCTCCAGCATCTCTCCGGGCGGGTCGAGCTCCAGCGACGTGCCCGGGCCATAGAAGCCCCCATAGCGAAGCACGATGCCCTCGATCCAGTCGGCCTGGGTGACCGCCCGCTCGAGATAACGGATCGCCTCGCTCGTCGTCCGCACCGCCGCAGGCGGATCGGTGTCGAGCGGGTCCTCCTCGGTCTTCACCGGGCCGCCGGTGCGCGCGGACGGCCAGCCCGCGTAGCTCTGGGCGACGAAGCGCCGCGTGCCCGCTGCGTGCGCGGCCGACAGCAGGATGTCGGTGCCCTCGGTGCGCAGGCGGTTGGTCTGCGCGAACGTCCGCTCGAAGCGGCGCAGGTCGAGCGCGCCCGAGAGCGCCGTGAGCTGGTGCACGATCACATCCGGCTCGACCGCGCTCACGGCTTCGCCGACCGCGTCGGCGTCGAGCGCGTCGAGGACCACCGGCCGCGCCCCGAGGTCGCTGACGAGCGCGGCGCGCGACTCGCTGCGAGTCGTTCCCCACACGTCGTGGCCGGACGCCGACCAGCTTCGGAACCAACTGCTTTCCCAGCGCTCCCGTGGCGCCGGCGACGAAGACCTTCATCGGGCTCTCCTTTCGAATTGCGGCTACGAAAGGAAGACGAGACGGCGCTCGCCGCTGTGACAGCGGCTCAGGACGCGGGCTGCGCGAGGCTGAGCGCGTACAGGTCGTCCGGGTCGGTCCACCACTCGACCAGCTCGAGCCCGGCGTCCGCGTAGCTGGCCTCGAGCCGGTCCCGCGTGAACTTGGTCGAGATCTCGGTGCGCATCTCCTCGTTGCGGGCGAAGTGCGAGCGCATGTCGAGCGCCTTCAGGTCGATGAACTGCTCGGTGAGCGAGCGCAGACGGATGTCGATCCACTCGTTGTCGGGGTCGAAGAAGGCCACGTGCTCGAACTGCTCGGGGTCGAAGTCGGCGTCGAGCTCGCGGTTGAGAACGTGAAGAACGTTCTTGTTGAACTCGGCGGTCACGCCGGCCGAGTCGTTGTAGGCGGCCTCGAGCACCGCGGTGTCCTTGACCAGGTCGGTGCCGAGCAGGAAGCGGTCGCCGGGGTACATCAGGGTCGCGATCCGGGCCAGGAACGAGCGCCGCGGGCCCGGGCGGAAGTTGCCGATCGTGCCGCCGAGGAACGCGATCAGGGCGCCCTCCTCGCGTGGAACCCGCTCGAGATGGGTCTCGTAGTCGCAGACCACCCCGTGCACGCGGATGCCCTCGTACTCGGCGACCAGCTCGTCGGCGACCCGCCGCGTGATCTCCTCGGAGATGTCGACCGGGACGTAGGTCTCGAGCGTCCCGGCGACCCGCATCGCGTCGAGCAGGCAGCGGGTCTTCGCCGCGGCCCCGGAGCCGAGCTCGATCAGCGTCGTCGGGTTCGCGGCGGCGACGATCTCGGAGGCGCGGTGGTCGAGGATCTGGCGCTCGATCCGGGTCGGGTAGTACTCGGGCAGTTCGGTGATCGCCTCGAACAGCTCCGAGCCGCGCTCGTCGTAGAAGTACTTCGGGGGCAGCTCCTTGAACGGGCACGAGAGGCCCTCGCGCACGTCCTCGGCGAGCCCGGCCAGGGTTCCGCCCTCGGGCAGGTGGACCTCGATCTCGATCTGTTCGGCGGTCGCGGCCATCGGCTACCTACTCGTCCCCTCGGCGGCGGATTCGTTTCACTGCAAGTCCCTTACGCAACGCAGGCCGGAAAAGATCTGTGAGCGCTCGGGCAGGTCCCAGTTGCGGAAGCTGCGCCTGATCACGTCGCGGCGGGTCGCCCAGGCGCCTCCGCGCAGCACCTTGTACTCGTCGCCGAAGAAGACCTCCGAGTACTCCGGGTACGGGAAGGCCCGGAAGCCGGGATACCCGGCGAAGTCGGAGGAAGTCCACTCCCAGACGTCGCCCAGCATCTGCACCGCGCCGCAGTCCGAGGCGGCGTCCGCGTAGGCGCCGGCCGGCGCGCAGCCAAAGGCGAGGTGGTCGAGGTTGGCGCGCGCCGGATCGGCGCCGCTCGACGCCGCCTCCCATTCGAACTCGGTCGGCAGCCGCTTGCCGGCCCAGCCGGCGAACGCCTGCGCCTCGTGGAAGCTGACGTGGACGACCGGGCGGTCGGGGTCGAGCGCGCGTCGGTGACCGAAGGTCGTGGTCACCCAGCCATCGCCTTCGCGCTCCCAGTACAGCGGCGGCTCGGAGCCGGTGTCGGCGACGAACTCGGCGAACGCGCCGTTGGTGACCGGGGTGCGGTCGATCTCGAACGCCTCGAGCTCGACCGCGTGGCGGGGGCGCTCGTTGTCATAGGCGAAGCCCGCGGCGTCGGCGCCGACCTCGTAGTCGCCGCCGTCGACCCGGACCATCTGCGGCCCGTCGCTCGACCGGCTCGCCGGCGACCGTGCCGTCGACCCGGGCGGGCCGGTAGCCGTCGACCATCTGCAGGAGCTGCAGCATCGTCTCGTTGTGCTGCTGCTCGTGGGCGAGCAGCATCTCGTAGATGAAGCCGTCGCGCAGCAGCTCGTCGTCGGTGTCGATCAGCTCGGCGGACTCGAGCACGTCGAAGGTGCGGGAGCGGACCTCGTCCATGTACGCGCGCAGCTCGTCGCCGCGCAGGATCGGCAGCTCGTTGCGAGTCTTGCGCGGGTTCTCGATCGCGTCGTAGAAGCGGCCGAGGTCGCCGTCCATCGGCTCCCGGCCGCCGACCCGCTGGACCAACCACAGCTCCTCGAAGTTGGCGATGTGGCCGAGGTCCCAGGCGAGCGGGCTGAGGATGTCCGAGTAGACGGTGTTGAGCTGCTCGTCGGCGAGCGGCTCCACCAACAGGAGGGTGCGTTCACGCGCCTCCGCCAGACGGCCGGCGATCTGCTCGCTCAGGTTTGCCTGGGCGGTGGGCGCGATGGTTCTAAGGCTACCCAGGCGCCGACGGGTCCTCGCAACCGAGTGGATATGGTCCGCGCGATGCGAACCGAGGGAACGAACGCGCTCGTCGTCGGCGGCGCCTCGGGGCTCGGCGAGGCGACGGCCCGACGCTTGCACGCCGACGGCGCCACGGTGACGATCGCCGACCTGAACGCCGACAAGGGCGCCGCGCTGGCCGCCGAGCTCGGCGACCGGGCGCGCTTCGCCGAGGCGAACGTGCTCGAGGCCGATCAGGTGGAGGCCGCGGTCGCCGCGGCGCGCGAGGGCGGTGAACTGCGGATCTCCGTCTGCTGCGCCGGGATCGGCTGGGCCCAGCGGACGGTCTCGAAGCAGGGGCCGCACGACCTCGAGATCTTCTCCAACGTGATCAAGGTCAATCTGATCGGGACTTTCAACGTCCTGCGCCTCGCGGCGGCGGCGATGGTCGACAACGATCCGGATGAGGAGGGCGAACGCGGGGTGTGCGTCAACACCGCCTCGATCGCCGCCTACGACGGCCAGATCGGGCAGGTTGCCTACGCGGCCTCCAAGGGCGGCATCGTCGGCCTCACGCTGCCCGCGGCGCGCGACCTCGCCGGCCGCGGGGTCCGGGTGATGACGCTGGCGCCGGGTCTGTTCGACACGCCGCTGCTCGCCGCCCTGCCGGAGGAGGCCCGCCAGGCGCTCGGCGCCGGGATCCCCTTCCCGTCGCGGCTGGGCAAGCCGTCGGAGTACGCGGATGCGGTGGCCGCGGTCGTCGCCAACCCGATGCTCAACGGCGAGACCATCCGGCTCGACGGCGCCCTGCGGATGCCGCCGAAGTGAGGCGGAGCGAAGCGAAACCGAGCCGCGCCGCCGTTGAGGCGCCGAAGGTGAGCTGACGCCGATGGAGATCGGGTTCCTGCTGCTCACCGACCACAGCGAGTCGCTCAACGGAAAGCTCTACGCGATGGGCGGCGGCTGGAACATGCTGCGCTTCGCCGAACTGCCGACCGAGCACGTCTTCGGGATCGGCTTCGGGATCGACGTCGGCTGGGACGAGGCGAACGAGCGCCACACGCTGACCCTCGAGACCCAGGACCCCGACGGCGAGCGGCTCGGCGACGAGCTCGAGCTCGAGATCGAGGTCGGGCGCCCGCCCGGATCGGTCACCGGCCAGGACCAGCGCGTCGTGGTCTCGATCCAGGCGACCGCGGTGTTCTCGAACGCCGGGCCGCACGCGGTCGTGATCCGCGCCGGCGAGCGCGAGATCGGCCGCAGCCGCTTCTACGTCGCCCACGCGACGCCGGAGATGCTCCCGCCCGAGGCCTGAGCGCGGTCGCCCTGGCTCGGGTGTGAAAGGCACCCACCTAGGTGACTTGCAGCGGCGCCGCGGCCGGGGGATGCTGGCGCCATCGGGTTCAGAATGAGGGGCGCCGCGCCAGCCGCGCCGCGAAGGGAGAGGGATGAGCAAGAGCAGTGAGCACGGGCGTGGCCGGCGGCGCAATCGGGCGCTGGCGACCGGAGTCGCGACGGCGTTGGCGTTGAGCGCGGCCGGCATCGCGTCGGCCCACGGCGGAGCGTCGCTGCTCGAGCCCGAGGTCGGCTCGGTCAAGGTCCCACGCCACGGGCACGTCGCGGCGACCGCGAGGTGCCGCGACGGCAGCGAGGTCGTCTCGGGCGGCTTCGCAACCCCGGACGTGGCCTACGCAGGCGGTGGCCCGTACACGGACACGGTCGGCGCCGCTCGCGACGGCAAGCGCCGTTTCGTCAGCCGGGCGAGCAACGACGCCTTCCGCGTCGGGCGCTTTTACTCCTACGCCTACTGCGGCGACTTCGGGAAGATCGTGACCGCGAGCGGCAGCGCGACGATCGACAGCTTCAAGAACGGCAGCGCGAAGGCGCGCTGCCCGGGCGACATGACCGCGGTCTCGGGCGGCTACCGGGGTTCGGCGCCGAGCGGCGGCCGCGCCGAGATGGTGCCGTTCCTGTCGAAGCGCACCGGCACCCGCGGCTGGAAGATCGCCGCTGAGAACGTGGCCCTCAAGGGCACCGGCAAGCTGACCGCCTTCGCGTACTGCGCGCGCCTCGACTCGGCGCCATCGACGAGCGTCAACCAGGTCCGAATGGAGGGCTTCAACAAGTCGTCGGCGGGCTCCTCGTGCCCGGCGGGCAACGAGGCGATCGCCGGCGGCTTCGACGCCGCGACGCCGCACGGGAACTCGATCGGAACCTCGGTCGCGACCTCGCGGCGAAAGAAGGGCGGCGGACGCTGGAAGGTGACGGTGCTGAACGGCAACGACCCGCGCCACCTGAAGGTCTACGCCTACTGCCTGCCCCTGGGGGGCTGAGCGGGCCCGTCAGTCGGTGCCGCCGTACTCGGGGTCGAGCCAGACGCGCTTCTGCCACGGCGGCGTGATCGCGAACTCGGTCTGCGGGTGGGCCTCGGCGATCGGCTCGAGCGGGATCAGGCCGAGGCGGCGCGGGGCCGTGATCCGGTCGAACTCGGCCGGCTCGACCGTGCCCGCATGGCTGCCGCCGGCGACCGTATATGAGGACTCGTCGGCTGGCTGCCATCCGTCGCCGTAGCCATGGTGGGCGCTGGCGCGGACGTCGGTTGCGCCGTCGGGCTCGAATCCGGAACTGCACCGACTCCCAGTCGTCGGGGTGATAGGTCGGGTGGCCGACCTCCGCGGAGATCTCGCGGATCGCGCCGCGCAGGATCGTCGACCCCTCCCCGGTCGCGCTGCCCGGGTAGTAGAGCCAGAACTGGACGTAGCGATTGCCCGCCGCGGCGCGACCGCACACGGCGCCCGGAGTCTCATGGCCAGGGCGGCAGTCGACGACGTGGGTGAACGCGACCGCTGGCTCGCCGGTGCGCGTGCGCGCGACGCGAACCCCGTCGCGGCCCTCGGCGCAGCGGTCCTCGCGACAGGCCCGGTAGTCGATCGGCAGCGCGCTCATTCCCGGCCCGTAGCGGATCTGGGGCGCGGTCTCGGCGACCAGCGCGGCCAGCTCGTCGCCGTAGGCCCGCACCAGATCGGAGGCGCCGAGCTCGCCGCAGTCGCCCTCGAGCGCCAGCGCGCAGAGGATGCGGCCGCCGATCGCGCGAGCGAGCGCCGTGTCCGGCAGCGCGACCCCGGCGATCGAACCGAGCGTGAGCATGGCCAGCGTCACCACCGAGAGCAGGCCGACCCATTCGACCGTGCTCTGCCCGCGCTGTGAAACCGAGGCCACGGCGCGACGCTAGGCGTGCTCGCCGCGCGGGTGGCGCGCCCACCGTGACGATTGTGGGCCACGGCGGAAGCGATACAGTCGCGCCGTGTCCGAGCCGCGCAATTTCGAGGGGATGCCGAAGAAGGAAGGCCGCGGCTGGCGCTTCTACGTGCTCGCGATCGCCGGCCTGCTGCTCGCGATCCTGATCGTCCAGAACGCGCAGAAGGTCACCGTCGACTTCCTCTTCGTCGAGACCCAGACACCGCTCATCGTCGCCCTCGTGATCGCCGGCGGGCTGGGCGCCCTGATCGGCTGGGCCCTCCCCCACGTTCGCCGAAGCCGCCGGGTCGAGCGCGAGCGCGAGAGCAAGCGCGACTAGCCGGACCGCGGGCGCCCGGAGACCTGGGCCGCCTCGAACAGCACCACCTGCGCGAGCTCGTGGTGCTCGCGACTGAACTGATCGGGGCGGAGGCCGGTCGCCTGGATCCGGCCCTGGCGGCGCGGGTCGGCCGCCGCCGACTTCGAGCCGTCGGCCGACGGCCAGAGGTTGACCAGGAACAGGCCCTCGTCGGTGCGCGCTGCGGCGTGCACGAGCAGGCCGTGGTCGCGGCCCACTCCGTTCATCACCGAGAGCGAGCTCCGGTAGCCGCTCAGCAGCCCGTCCGGGTCGCCCGCGATCCGGACGATCGTCAGGTATCCGTGGTCGAGCTCGATCATGCGACCTCCTCTGGTCTCGTCGCCGCCGACGCGCATCCGGTCTCCTCTCTCGTATCGACAGGTTGCCTGTCTATCTCAGCGGCGCGTAATATAGACAGGAAGCCTGTCGAATGTCAACCGCCCCGCTCAAGTCACAGCGCAACCCCGTCCCACTCGGCTTTCTGCTGCGCGAGCCGGTGCGCCTCGGCAACGCGCTGATCGCCGAGCGGCTCGCCGAGAGCGGGCACCCGGACCTGCGCCCCCCGCACGGCAACGTCTTTCAGTTCCTCGACGCGGACGGCACCCGGGTCAGCATGCTCGCCGAGCGCGCCGCGATGACCAAGCAGTCGATGGCCGAGCTCGTCGCCCACCTCGAGCGCCACGGCTACGTCGAGCGGGTCCCCGACCCGAGCGACCGCCGCGCGAAGCTGGTGCGCGCGACCGACCGCGGCGCCGAGGTCTACGAGATCGCGCGTCAGGTCGTCGCCGAGATGGAGCGCGAGTGGACCGCGCGGGTCGGCAAGCGGCGCATGCGCGAGCTGCGCGAGACGCTCACGGAACTGAACGAGGGCCTCTAAGCGCGAAGTGCCGCTCGGGTCGAGAGCGTCCGACTGGCCCCTGGCGGTAGAACACCGACTCTCGGCGCGCGGCGCGGCTCAGCCGAGCGCCAGCCCAAAGCCCTCGGCGCGGCGGAGCTTCGCCAGCCGCGCGCACTCCCGCTCGAGCTCGTCGCGGTCGAGCGACGCCAGGCGCTCGACCTCGATCTCGACGCGCTCGCCGGCCGCCCGCGCCTTCCAGATGCCGGCGAGCCGCCCGTCGCGCAGCACCGCCCCCGGGCTCGCGACCGCGCGAAAGAGGCGCTTGCGGACCGCCGCGTCGGGAACCAGCGTCTCGCGGTCGGCCTGCTGCAGGTACGGATCGCGCGGCGGGAGCATGCGCGTGCCGGCGGCCTGCGGCGGCGCGTCGAGCGTTTTGATATCCGCCGCGGCGATCCAGCCGCGCCCGCCCGCCCACTCGACCTCGGCGAGCTCGTCGGCGACCTCGTCCCACAGCCTGTGCCCCTGCGCCGGCGCCAGCCCCGCCCACGCCGTGAATCCCTTGACCTCGGCGGGCCCGTAGAAGCGCAGGTAGGCGCGCACCAGGTCGCCGCCCTTCCGACGTCTCCCGGGGCGACCGGATCGGAATCGTCGCTGCGAGTCCATCCGCATCCCGGCGACGACGCCCGCGTAGCGCCACAGCATCGGGGAGACGTGGTGGCTCTGACACCCCTTGCACCACGGCAGCAGCTCGTCGCGGACCCGCTCGCGCAACTGGTCGTGCAGCCCGGTGCGGTCGAGGCGGCGACCGTTGCGCAGCGCCGCCCGGGTCGCCGCAGCGACCTCGTCGAGCGCCTCGGTCGGGGCGATCCCGTGCCGCTCGAGCGACCTCATCGCCCCCTGGCCGAGCTGGCGCCCGAGCTCGTCGTCGTCGGCGGAGATCGCGGTGCGTCCATAGAGCGAGAGGTCGTCGGGCGTGACCACGTGGAGCGCCGCGCGCAGGCTCGGGCCGAGGACGAGGTCGCCGGCGTCGATCGCCGCAGAGTAGGACTCGCGGCTGGCCCCGGTCGCGCGAGCCGCCAGCGCCAGCATCGCCGAGTCGCGCTGGAAGTCCGAGGCCGGGCAGGAGGCGGCGGTAGCGAGGTCGATCCGCCGACGGCGGTCGAGCCCGTGGCGGGCGAGGCGGTGGGCGAGTACCTGCTCGCGGTTCAGAGCCGGCCCCGAGGCGTCAGGTGTTCTCGATCTCGGCCGCGATCTCGGCCGCGGCCGCCTTCGCGTCGCCGAACAGCATCGAGGTGTTGTCGAGATAGAAGAGGTCATTGTCGATCCCGGCGAATCCCGGCGAGAGCGAGCGCTTGATCACGATCACCTGGCGCGCCTCGGAGACCTCGATGATCGGCATCCCTGCGATCGGCGAGTTCGGGTCGTTCTTGGCCGCCGGGTTCGTGACGTCGTTGGCGCCGATCACGACGGCGACGTCGGTGCGGGGCAGCTCGGGGTTGATGTCGTCCATCTCGCGCAGCTTCTCGTAGGGCACGTCGGCCTCGGCGAGCAGCACGTTCATGTGCCCGGGCATCCGCCCGGCGACCGGGTGGATCGCGTAGTTGACCTCGACCCCGCGCTTCTCGAGCTCGTCGGCCATCTCCTTGACCGCGTGCTGGGCCTGGGCGACGGCGAGTCCGTAGCCGGGGACGATCACCACCGAGTCGGCGTAGGCGAGCTTGATCGCCGCGTCCTGCGCGCCGATCGAGATGTGCGGGCGCTCCTCGCCGCCGCCCGCCCCGGCCGCCGGGGCGCCGCCGAAGCCGGAGAAGAGGATGTTGGCGACCGAGCGGTTCATCGCCGTCGCCATCTCCATCGTGAGCAACGTTCCCGACGAGCCGACGAGGGTCCCGGCCACGATCAGGGCGACGTTGTCGAGCGCGAACCCGGCGGCCGCGGCGGAGAGGCCGGTGAACGCGTTCAGCAGCGAGATCACCACCGGCATGTCGGCGCCGCCGATCGGCAGTACGACCAGGTTTCCGAGCAGCGCGGCGGCGACCAGGACCAGAATGAAGAGGCCCTGCGAGGGGTCGTCGGAGGAGGCGAGCACGATGCAGGCGACCAGGATCCCGACCACCAGGACGGCGTTGATCACCTGCTGGCCCGGGACCGCGAGCGGCCGCGTCGGGATCAGGTCCTGGAGCTTGGCGAAGGCGATGTTGGAGCCCCAGAAGGAGACCGAGCCGACGACAGCGCTGAACAGGATCGGGATCAGCTCGTCGAGGGGAAAGTCGCCGTCGAGGGCGATTCCGTGGCGGAACTCCGACCACGCGATCAGCGCGACGGCGCCGCCGCCCACGCCGTTGTAGAGCGCCACCATCTGCGGCATCTCGGTCATCTGCACGCGCAACGAGGCGATCACGCCGACCGCCGAGCCAACCGCGAGCCCGCCGATGATCACGCCCCAGTTGCCGAGCCCGTCGAGCAGCAGCGTGGTGATCACCGCGATCGCCATGCCACCGGCGGCGATCAGGTTGCCGTTCTTGGCCGTGCGCGGGTGCGTGCCCTGCATCAGGCCGTAGATGAAGAGCGAGAACGAGAGCGTGTACAGCAGGACCGAGGCGTCGCCGCCGGCCTCGAGCACTGCGAGCGTCACGTGGCCCGTCCCTCATCCGACCCCGACGCGCCCGGACGCGAAGCGGAGGACGTGTCAGGGGATGGTTTCGGCTTGCGCACGAACATGCCGAGCATCCGGTCGGTGACCATGAAGCCGCCGACGATGTTGATCGTGCCGAAGGCGATCGCGATGAAGCCGAGCAGCTGCTCGAGGAAGCCGTCGGCGACCCCGGCGACGATCAGGCCGCCGAGCATCACGATCCCGTGGATCGCGTTCGTCTGGCTCATCAGCGGGGTGTGCAGGGTGGTCGGGACCTTCGAGATCACGGCGAAGCCGACGAACGCGGCCAGGACGAAGATGACGAGCTCGGTGACGAGGTCCATCAGGTTCGCCGCCCGGCTGCCGGCGCTCGCCGCTCGATCGTCACTTCGCCGCCCTCTCGTTGCGGATCTCGCCCTCGTGCGTGAGGCACGCGCCGGCGAGCACCTCGTCGTCGAAGTTGAGGTTCAGGTTGCCGTCCTCGTCGAGCAGCAGGCCGAGCAGGTTCTCGATGTTCTTTGCGTACAGCTGCGACGCGTGCACCGCCATGTCCGAGGGCAGGTTGACCGGCGAGATCACCTTGACGCCGTTGTCGGAGACGACCGTCTTTCCCGCCTCGGTGAGCTCGCAGTTGCCGCCCGAGTCGCCGGCGAGGTCGATGATGACCGAGCCGGGAGCCATGTTGGCGACGGCCTGGCGGGTGATCAGGACCGGCGCTGGGCGCCCGGGGATCTGCGCCGTGGTGATGATCACGTCCTGGCGGGCTGCGTTCTCGGCCAGGGCCTCGCGGACCTGCTCGTTCTCCTCCTCGGTCAGCGGCCGCGCGTAGCCGCCCTCGTCCTCCGCGTCGGGGATGAAGTCGAGCTCGAGCGGGCGGCCACCGAGCGACCCGATCTGCTCCCAGGCGGCGCGGCGGATGTCGAAGCCGGTGACCACGGCGCCGAGGCGTTTCGCGGTCGCGATCGCCTGGAGCCCGGCGACCCCGGCGCCCAGGACCAGGACCTTCGACGGGGTGACCGTGCCGGCGGCGGTGGTCATCATCGGGAAGAAGCGGCCGGCCTCGCGGGCGGCGAGCAGGGTCGCGGCGTAGCCGGCGACGTTGGCCTGCGAGGAGAGCGCGTCCATCGCCTGCGCGCGCGTGATGCGCGGGATCGCCTCCATCGCGAAGCTCGTGACCCCCGCGGAGGCGAGCGCCTGGTTGGTCTGGGCGGAGGTCAGCGGCGCCAGGTGGCCGATCAGGACCTGGCCCTTGCTCAACTTGCCGATCTCCATCGCGGTCGGGACGGCGACGTGGGCGACGACCTCGGCGCCCCAGGGATCGCCGATCTCGGCGCCGGCCTCGGTGTAATCGGAGTCCGGGTGGCCGGAGCCCTCGCCGGCACCCGACTCGACGACCACGTCGACGCCCTTTGCGGCAAGCGAAGCGACCACGTCCGGGGTCAATGCGACCCGGCGCTCGGCTTGCGCGGTTTCTTTGGGGACCCCGACCTTCATTCCCTGAAAAGCCGGGGGAGCCTAGCCGAATGAAATGGGTCAATGTTCAGACGATGAACGTGGAGGGTCTCGGCCCGAGGGCGCGGACGGCGCCCGAGCTCAAGGCTCAGATCGAGGCGGAGCGCCTCGGGCGGCCGTTTCTCGTCTACCGCGATGGCGACGACGAGCAGCAGCTCCTGACGATCGCCGACGGAGTGAGCTCGCTCTGGGTCGGGCGCAGCGAGTCGGCCGACCTCAGCCTCGGCTGGGACGAGGAGGTGTCGAGCCTGCACGCCCAGCTCGAGCTGGTCGGGCTCGAGTGCACGCTGATCGACGACGGCCTCTCGCGCAACGGTTCGTTCGTCAACGGCGAGCGGATCAGCGGGCGGCGCCGGCTGCGCGACGCCGACACGCTGCGCTTCGGACGCACCGGGGTGATCTACCGAGCCCCGGCCGAGAGCGGCAGCGAGACGGTGCTCTCCGGCGACGCGCTCACCGCGGCCGGGGTCTCGCCGGCGCAGAAGCGGGTCCTGGTAGCGCTCTGCCGGCCGTTCAAGGACGGGTCATCGTTCGCGACCCCGGCCACCAACGGGCAGATCGGCGAGGAGTTGCACCTGAGCGTCGACGCGGTCAAGACCCACCTGCGGGCTCTGTTCGAGAAGTTCGGGGTCGAGGGCCTGCCGCAGAACCAGAAGCGGGTCGCCCTGGTCGAGCGAGCGCTCCAGAGCGGGTTGGTCTCGGAGCGCGAGCTCTAGACCGGCGTCGCCTCGAACCCGTCGACGTGCCCACCGGCGGCCTCAACGAGCTCGCGGACCGTCTCGATCGCCTCCTCCTCGGAGGCGGCGGAGAGCTTGAACTCGAACCCCTGCGGCACGCTCGGAAACGGCTGGCCGGGATCGATCATCCCGCCGGTCCATCCCTCCGGTGTGAACTCGAGGTTGATCCGCGCCCGGGCGCCGTCGTCGATCACCCCTCTGCACGCCACCCGGTAGACGGTCTCGGCCACGCGGCCACCCTACTCCGCGAGCCCGGCGGCTTCGAGCGCATCGGCGCGCTCCATGATGCTCTCGATCCGGATCACCGAACCGCCTCTGAAGGTCCAGACCTGGAAGTAGCGCATGCTCACCGGCGCGCCGCTCGACGGGCCGGTCGCCCGCTGATCGACCCGGGCGACGACGCTGTCTCCGGCGTCGAGGAACTCGTCGGCGGAGATCGTCGGGCCCGAGAAGTCCTTGAGGAAGTCGCCTCGCATGTAGCGGCGGATCGCGTCGATCCCGTAGTGCGGCCCGGCCTCCGGGAAATCGGATCGGAGCACGAGGACGACGTACGGGTCGTAGAGCTCGACCCCGGCGCCGAAGTCACCCCTCCCCCAGCGCTCGTAGATCCGTCGCAGAGTCTCGACGTTCGCCGCTGACACCGGGCTCAGTATCCCGGAACTAGGGCTGTACGCCCGGGTCGATCCGAGTCAGGGTGTCGTCCTGGCCGTTGGCGACCCAGACGCTCTTCGGACCGACCGTGATCCCCTCTGGCCCGTGGCCGACCTCGATCGTCTGCGCGACCTTCGCGCTCTCCGGGTCGATGCGGACGACCGAGTCGCCACCGCCGATCGCCACCCAAACCGAGCCGAATCCGGCGGCGACGCCGCGCGGCTCGGTGCCGACGTCGATCGTGTCCTGCTCGAGGCCGTTGGAGACCACCGAGACGGTGCCGTCGCCGGAGTTCGCGACCCACTCCGACCCGTTTGCGACCGCGATGCCCTTCGGGTTCGAGCCGACCTCGATCGGCGGATCGGGGTTGGCATTGACCGGGTTGATCCGCTGGATCGTGCCGTCGAGCCGGTTCGTGACCCAGAGCCCGCCGTCGCCGGCGGCGAGCCCGTACGGGCTCTTGCCGACCGTGATCGTGCGCACCGCGCCGCTGGCGGTGTCGACCTTGGAAACCGTGGTCGCGCCGCTGTTGGCAACCCAGATCGCCCCCTCGGCGAACGCGACGTTGCCGGGCGGGGCGCCGACTGCGATCTGGTCCTCGACCGTGCCGTCGCCGGGGCTCAGCCGCAGCAGGGTCGGCGCGTTGTATCCGCCGACCCAGATCGAGCCGTCGCCGACCGCAATCCCCTCCGGCTTGAACGCGAGCCCGAATTCGGCGAGTTGCTTCGCCGGGTCGCCGTCGACCAGCGAGACGGAGTCACCGAGCCGGTTGGTGGTCCAGATTCCCTCTTGGCCGTGGACGACGTTCACCGGAAGCTTCCCGACCGGGACCGGCTTCCCGTCGATCTCGGCGTTCGGGGTCGCCGGCGCCGTCCGCCCACCGCCCGCGGTCGAGGACGTGTCCGGGGCGCCGCCTCCCCCGCCGTCGTCGCGCCGCCGCCCGCGAGGGCGACCACTGCGACGACCGCGATCACCGCCGCCATCACCGCGCCGCTCACGATCAAGGCTCCGCGGCGGGGCTTGCGGGGCGGGGTCGGCGTCGGGGTCGTCGCCGCCGCCGAGGGCGCGATCGGCGCAGGGTCGGCCTGGCGCTCCGCCGTCGCCGCGAGCCGCGTTCGTTCCGCGGTCGTCGTCGCATCGGCGGGGCCCGGCGCCGCGGCGCCGATCGCGACGCTGCGCTCGGCCTCGACCGTCGGCTGGCCCTGGACGGCGGCGGTGACCGCGCGAGCGAAGTCGCCCGCGGACGGGAAGCGATCCTCGGGCTCCTTGGCCAGCGCCCGCGCCACGACGAGGTCGAGCTCGCCCGGAAGCTCGGGGCGCCGCAGACGCACCCGCGGCGGCTCCTCCTGCAGGTGCGCGTACATCTTCGCCACCTTGTCGTCGCGCGCCGCGAACGGCGGGTGGCCCGTGAGCAACTCGAACAGGACGCAGCCGAGCGCGTAGACGTCGGCGCGGGCGTCGACCCGCTCGCCGCGGATCTGCTCCGGCGCGACGTAGTCGAGCGTGCCCACGAAGGCTCCGGTCGCGGTCACGCCGGTCGAGGCCTCGACCATTCGCGCGAGGCCAAAGTCGGTCAGGTAGACGCGCTCGTCGGGCCCCTCCCCCTCGATCAGGATGTTGCCGGGCTTGATGTCGCGGTGGACGAGCCCGCGGGCGTGGGCGGCGTCGAGCGCCGCAGCGACCTCGGCGATCACGGCGGCGGCGTGATCGGGGCTCATCGGGCCCTTGGCGCCCAGCAACCCGCGCAGGTCGGTGCCGTCGATCAGGTCCATGGTCACGAACAGCAGGCCGTCCTCCTCGCCGGCGTGGTGGATCGCAACCACGTTTGGGTGGCGGATCGAGACCGCAATCCGCGACTCCTCGCCGAAGCGGCGGCGGAAG
This sequence comes from uncultured Solirubrobacterales bacterium, assembly GCA_963828755.1. Lineage (GTDB taxonomy): Bacteria > Actinomycetota > Thermoleophilia > Solirubrobacterales > 70-9 > WHSW01. The sequence goes on from CAWHFY010000019.1 coordinate 57,835, forward strand.
CGCTCGTCGGAGGCGAGCTCGGGCGAGATCACCTTGAGCGCGACGACGTGGTCGAGCGCCAGGTGGGTCGCCTTGTAGACGACCCCCATCCCGCCCCTGCCGGCGAGCCCCTCGATCCGGTGTCCGGCGAAAACCGACCCGGGCTGAAGCGGATCAGCCATGGCGCGATCCTACGCGGCTTGGCGCCGGACTAATCGAAGTCGTCGCGCTCGCGCAAGAACCAGCGCCCGCCGCGATTCTCGAACAGCTCTCGTTTCCCTCGGTAGAGGTGGGCCGATACGGCAGGCTGGGAGGTCCCGAGCGACCGAGCGAGCTCGCCCGCCCTGGACCCGGGCGCCGCGGCGACCGCGCGGGCGACGTCGTCGCGCGCGACGCGTTGCGGTCGGCGATCAGGTGTCGAGCCGTCCTCCACGACTTCGTCGAGCAGCAGCGCGCGAGCCCGCAAGAGCCGCGACCGCTCGATGACGAGAGGACCGCACGCGGCCAACTCATTCTCGATCGCCTCGATCCGGTCCTCGATCTGCTCCAGGGCAACCTCCACGGCGAGGGTGTCCCCGCGGTTCCGCGGAACCGTTATGACGCCGTCGCGTGACTTGTCAGATGACTTGTCATGGTCACTGTCGCGGTTCCGCGGGGCCTGGATGTCATGGTCAGCGAACGGGGGCGGCAACTGGAGGTCACGGCTGGTCGCTGGCCGATTTGAGAAGAACATACGTTCGTATCGTAGGCCGTCCTCCGGACGGATCAATCCGTCGGCGCGGGCACCATGCTTCAGCTCCTCCTGCGCGAGGGCCACGTGAGCAGCGCCGGCTCGCCAAGGCGGACCATGAGCGCGCCGCGCCGATCCGACGCCGTTCGGCGCTCAGGCCGAGGCCGCGACGCCGGTCAACGCCGCGAGCCGCTCGACCGTGTGCAGGCGCTCGCCCTGGTCGCCGTGAACCGGCGAGAGGATCAGGCGGTCGACTCCGGCAGCGGCGAGCTTCGAGACCCGCTCCGCGACCTGCGCCTCGCTCCCGACCAGCGAGGTCGCGTCGACGAGCTCCTCGGGGATCGCCGCGTAGGCGTCCTCGCGCTTGCCGTCCAAGAACAGCGACTGGACCTCGTCGGCGACGTCGCCGAACCCGAACCGATGGGTGAGGTCGACGTAGAAGTTGGTCTCGCGCGAGCCCATCCCGCCGAGGTAGAGCAGCAGGCCCATCTTGATCACCGCCCGGGCGGCGTCCTGGTCGCCGTCGATCGCGACCTGTAGCGACGGCGAGACCTCGAGGTCGGCGCGGGTCCGCCCGCCCTTCGCGAACCCGGCCTCCAGGTGCTCGCCCCAGGTCCGCTCGAACGCGTCGGCCGAGAAGAAGATCGGGATCCAGCCGTCACACAGCTCGGCCGCCATCTCGACCGACTTGCGCCCGATCGCCCCGACGAAGATCGGGATCTCGTTGCGGACCGGGTGGAAGTTGAGCTTGAGCGCCTTGCCCTGGCCGGTCGTGCCCGGGCCCTCGAGCGGCAGCGTGTAATGCGTGCCCTTGTGCTCGAGCGGACCCTCGCGGGCGATGATCTCGCGGACGACCTCGATGTACTCGCGGGTGCGCCCCCACGGCTTCGCGTACTCGACCCCGTACCAACCCTCGGACACCTGCGGGCCCGACGGCCCGAAGCCGAAGATGAAGCGGCCACCTGAGAGCGCATCGATCGTTGCCCCGGCCATCGCCGCCGCCGCGGGCGGCCGCGCCGGAACCTGCATGATCGCGGCGCCGAGCTTGATGGTTTCGGTCTGCGGGACCAGCCAGGAGAGCACGCTGACGACGTCGGAGCCGTAGGACTCCGCGACCCAGACCGAGTCATAGCCGGCGCCCTCAGCCGCCTGCACCAGTTCCACCGCCTCCTCGCCGCGAGGTCCGATCCCCCAGTAGCCGAGGTTGATTCCGAGCTTCAGCGCCACGGCTCGAAACCCTATTGGAGGGAGGGTCTAGGCCGACTCGGTCGCGCCGACGGGGGACAGCTCGGCATCGCGTCGCGGGGTGCGCATCATCAGCGCCGCAGCCAGCGCGCCGACCACGCACAGGATCGAGCCCGCGAGGAGCGCCAGCTGATAGCCGTCGGTCTGTGCGAGCAGAGCCTCGGTGCCGGAGGCGACCTCCGAGTTCGTGTGGGAGGTCGCGAGGGTGGTCAGCGCCGCGAGCCCGAGCGCCCCGCCGACCAGCCGCGAGGTGTTCACCATCCCGGAGGCGAGGCCGGTCTCGTGGACGGGGACACCCTTGACCGCCGCGATCGTCGCGGGCACCATCGAGGTGCCGAGCCCGATCGCCGCGACCACGCCGCCGATCAACACGACCGGCGCGTAGCCGGAGCTCGGATCGAGCTCGGCCAGAATGCCGAGGCCCGCGGCCGCGAACAGCATCCCGGTCGTCAGCACCGCCTTGGCTCCGAAGCGCGCGACGAGGCGCGGCGCGAGGGTCGCCGCAGCAACGATCGAGAGCGTCATCGGCAGGAAGTCGATCCCGGTCTCGAGCGGGCTGTGGCCGAGCACCTGCTGCAGGAACAGCGAGAGGAAGAACCACATCGCGAACAGCGCCGCGCCGAGCAGCAGGATGACCACGTTCGCCGCCCGCAGCGTCCGGATCGCGAAGATCCGCATCGGCATCAACGGGTTGCGCGCATAGCGCGCCTCGATCGCGACGAAGGCGGCGAGCAGCGCCAGCCCGATGCCGACCGGGACCAAGACGCCGGCCGCGCCCCAGCCGAGCACGTCGGTGCGGACGATCCCGTATACGAGCGCGGTCAGACCGGCGGTGACGGTGGCTGCGCCGGCGACGTCGTAGTCGCGCTCCTTGGAGACCTCGCCATCGGGGGCGATCAGCCGCAGGCCGGCGAAGACGACCGCGGCGGCGATCGGCGCGTTGATCAGGAAGATCGCGGGCCAGTCGAAGACATCGGTGAGCAGGCCGCCCAGCAACACGCCGGAGGTGCCGCCGAGCCCGGCCATCGCGCTCCAGGCCCCGAGCGCGCGGTTTCGCTCCGCGCCCTCGGCGTAGGAGCTGGCGATGATCGCGAGGCTTGCGGGCGAGATCACCGCGGCGCCGATCCCCTGCAGCGCGCGTGCGCCGAGCAGCATCCCCTGGTCTTGGGCGACCGCGCAGACCAGCGAGGAGACGCCGAACAGGCCGATCCCGGCGAGGAAGACGCGGCGGCGACCGAGCAGGTCGGAGGCGCGCCCACCGAGCAGCAGGAAGCCGGCGAAGGTGAGCGTGTACGCGTTGACCACCCACTGCAGGCCGGTCTCCGAGAACCCGAGGCCGTCGTGGATCGACGGCAGGGCGACGTTGACGATCGAGACATCGAGGATGACCATGAACTGGGCCAGACAGATCACGACCAGCAACGCTGTGGAACGACTCATCCGCATAGTAAGATGGACATCGTACCACTTTGTTCGACATTCATCGAACCAATGAGCGACTCACCCGACCAGCCTGACCGCGACGAGATCGAGCTCGAGACGGTCCTGCACGCGCTCAGCGATCCGCAGCGGCTGCGGATCGTCCGCGAGCTCGCCTCCGACCCTGAGCCGCGCGCCTGCCGCTCCTTCGGGCTCGAGGTCACGAAGTCGACCTGCACCCACCACTTCCGCGTCCTGCGCGAGGCCGGCCTGATCACCCAGGAGGTCCGGGGTACCTCGCGGATGAACTCGCTGCGCCGCGACGACATCGACGCCCGTTTCCCGGGCCTGCTCGACGCCGTGCTGACCGCTGGCGCCGCGCCAGTCGTAAGCGCCGCTTAGCCACCGCTGCGCGTCGCGGCGCCGAGCTCGACCAGCGACCTGTCGATCGCTGCGGCGAGCGCGTCGATTCCGGCGACCGCGTCGGGGTCGGTGCAGAGGCCGATCCCGATCTCGCCCGAGCACGAGATCGCCGACACCCGCAGCGCGTGGCGGTCGGCCGGCTCGGCGACCGAGTAGAGGCTCTCGACCGCGCGCCCGCCGACCGCGAGCGGGCATCCCGGGCCGGGGACGTTGGAGATCGAGAGGCTGAACTCGCGCGGGCCACCGGCGAGCCGCTCGGCCGCTCGGTCGAGGTGCTTGTAGCGCGCCAGCGCGTGGAAGAGGTCGTAGAGCTCCTCGGCGTCGTGGTGCTGCTTGCGGGCGGCCGTCTGCGCTTTGATCGCGAGCACCCGGGCGACCGGGTCGGCCTCGGCGATCGGCAGGTCGACGTTCATGAACGAGTCGCGGTTGCCGAGCTCGCCCGCGTCCTCCTCGCGGTGATGAAGGCTGACCGGGATCTGCGCCCGCAGGCGCGGCAGCCGCTCCCCGGCGTGCTCGAGCCAGCCGCGCAGGCCGCCGGCGACGCCGGCCAGGAAGACGTCGTTGACGGTCACGTGGCCCGGCAGCGAGGCGCCGATCGCCTTCAGCTGCGCGAGCGGCACGGCCGAGAAGGCGAGCTCGCGGGTGGCGCCGATCCTGCGGTCGAGAACCGTGTCCGAGGCGCGGTGGCCGAGCTCGCGGGCGACGGCGCCGGGCATCCGCGCGACCTCGGCGGCGAGGTGGCGGCGCTCGCTCGCTCGCTCGCCGGCCTCGTGCGCGCCGGTGGCGGGCGGCGCCTCGACTTCGTCCCAGAGCACCTCGCGCAGGAAGCGCACCGAGCTGATCCCATCGGCCATCGCGTGGTGGATCCGGCAGACGATCGCCTCGCGGCCGTCGGCGAACGGGCCGACGACGTCGAAGCGCCACAGCGGCCGCTCGTGGTCGAGGCGCTGCGACATCAAGGCCGCGGCGGCCGCCCAGGCGCCGCGCTCGTCGATGCCCTCGGTCCCCTCGGCGCGGCGGACGTGGGCGGCGATCTCGAAGCCGTCGTCGGCGACCCAGCTCGCCGGCGGCCCCAGCTCGACGCGGTCGCGGCCCCGCGAACCGGGCCGCAGCCGCGATTCGACCGATGCCCGCAGGCGCTGGAGGTCGAGCGGCTCGGCGGCCGGCTCGAGGACGACCAGCTTCAGGGTGTGGCCGGCGATCGCCGCGGACTCGAGCCCGAGGATCCTCGCGTCGTCGGCGCTGAGCAGGTCCGGCTGGTCGCCCACCCGCCTACCGTAACGGGGTGGAGTCGAGGCGCTCGCGCAGCTCGGCGAGCGACTCGAACACGTCAACCGCGCCGGCAGCGCGCAGCTCGGCCTCGGAGAAGCCTCCGGTCAGGACCGCGATCGTCTTCAGGTCGGCGCGCGAGGCCGCCTCGATGTCCCAGGTCGAGTCCCCGACCATCACCGCGGAGAGCTCGTGTGAAATCTGCATCGCCGCGCGGATCAGGTCGGGCTCGGGCTTGGTCGCCTCGACGTCGTCGGCGGTCGTGTAGCCCTCGATCAGGTCGGCGGCGTCGAGCAGCTCGATGTAGTGCTCGGTGTCGGCCCTCTTCGCCGAGCTCGCCAACACGCAGCGATGGCCGCGGTCGCGAAGCTCGACGAGCAGCTCGCGAGCGCCCTCGAAGGGCTGCACCTCACCGACGAGCTCGCCGTACAGGCGGCCTTCGGACTCGCGGATCGCGTCGCCCAGCTCGGCCTCGACCGAGTTCCCGGCGACCCTGGCGACGAGCTGGTCGCCGCCGACCCCGATGTGGCGGTGGATCCGCCACACCGCCGGGCTCAGGTCGTGCTCGCGAAACGCCCGATACCAGGCGATCGCGTGCTGGTAGTTCGAATCGACGAGGGTGCCGTCGATATCCAGCAGCGCCGCGGGCATGCGCAGGGGCTTACCCGCAGTTCGCGGCCTTATCCGCACAAGGGTCGCTCGTTGCTCGTTGCTCGGAGCGAAGGCCCATCGAGCAACGAACAACGAACAAGAACAACGATTACTCGATATACCCGAACTCCTGCAGGTACTCCTGGGCGGCCTGCTCGGGCTTCTCCTTGTCGATGTCGACCCGGGCGTTGAGCTCCTGCATCACCTCGAGCGAGAGATTGCCCTGGACCTTCTCGATCGTCGTGCCGAAGTCGGGGCCGGCCTCGCTGGCCGCCTGCTTCGAAGCGATGAAGATCACGTTGCCGGCGGGCAGCACGCCCTTGTCATCCTCGAGCGTCACGTAGTCGTCGGAGGTGAACAGCTGCGCGTCGGTCGTGAAGATGATCGACAGATCGGCGTCCCCCTTGTCGAGCACCTCGTAGCGAAGCCCGATGTCGATCGGCGTGAAGTTCTCACGCAGGCCGTCGAGCCCGTAGTACTTCTCCAGCCCGGCGAGGCAGTCGATCCGCTGACGACACTCAGGCGACCCGTACAGGGTCAGGTCCTGATGGTCGGCGAGATCCGAGATCTTCGTGATCCCGAGCTCGTCGGCCTTCGACTTCAGCATGCCGACGGCGTTCGCGCTCGAGAACGGAGTCGGCTGGTAGGCGGCCAGCCCCTCCTTCTCGAAGTCGCTCTGGCTCTCCTCGAACGCCTGCTGGGCATCCGCCGGCACGTCCTCGGGCGCGAAGCCGAAGAACGAGGTCAGAGCGGTCGAGGTGTACTCCGGGTAGCCGGAGATCTCGCCGTTCTGGAGCGCCTTCAATGCGACCTGCTCGGAGCCGAGGTTGAGATCGGTCGAGACGTCATATCCGGCGGCCTCGAGCCCCTGGGCGTAGATCTCACCGAGGATGTACTGCTCCGTGAAGTTCTTCGAGCCGACCGTGAGGCTGATCTGGCCGTTGTCGGGATTCGACTCGATCAGGTTGGCGGAGCTGGCCGAGCTCGTGTCGGCGCTGGATGACGATGAACTGGAGTCATCGTCGCCGCAAGCAACGAAGGCCAAGGTCAAACCGACGACGGCGAGCAACGCGAACAGCGCTCGCAGACGGGGGTGGGTACTCATTGGGGGTGTCCTCCCTCTCGTGTGACTTCCGCTGGTCGCGGACGGCCAAAGCCTATGTGGTCGGCCGGGGAAACGACCACGGTGATCAGCTTGCCCGGGCGGCCTCGCGCTCCAGCTTCACGCCCCGCGGGGTCAGCAGCCGCTGGATTCCGGCGAGCACGAGCTCGAACATGAGGGCCAGGAGCGCGACCAGGATCGCCCCGGCGAGCACGCCCTCGTCGCCATAGACGTTGACGTTGATGATGTAGTCGCCGAGCGTCAACACTCCCACCAGCGGCGCGATCGTCGCGGTGGCAACGATGTTGACCGCGGCGGTTCGGACCCCGGTCATGATCGTCGGGATCGCCAGCGGCAGCTCGACCTTCCGGATCACCTCGAACTCGGTCATCCCCACGCCGCGCGCCGCCTCGACCGCGCCCGGGTCGACCTGACGCATCCCGACGAACGCGTTGGTGAGGATCGGTGGGATGCCGAGGACCATCAGCGCGACCGTCAGGTTGAAGACGCCGAGCCCGACGAACGCCGCCATGAACGCGATCAGGGCGAGCTCCGGAATCGCGCGGCCCGCGTTGCCGAGCGCGACGGCCACCAGCTCTCCGGTCCCGCGGTGGCCGAGATAGAGCCCGATCGGCAGCGCAATCGACATCGACACGACCAAGGCCAGCACCGAGATCCAGGTCTGCGTCCACATGAACCCGAGCACCTCGGCGAGGCCGCCGACCGGTTGCCCGGTCACGCCGACCGGCTCGCGCTGGCTGAAGATGAAGTCGATCGCACCGCCGAAGGTGTCGAAGACCGAGGCGATCGGCAACACGCTCATACCGAGCGCCTCAACGGCGCACCTCGACTTCGCCCTGTCGGGCTCCGCCTCATACCGGCCTCACCCGCCGCCACGGCGACAGCAGCCGCTGCGCGCCGACGAGCAGCACGTCGAGGCCGATCGCGAGCAGTACCGCGAGCCCGCCCGCGACCACGATCCCGGTCTTGAACGTGATGTCGTTGTAGATCTCTGCCCCGAGCCCGCCGGCGCCGGCGAACACCGCCAGGGTCGCGATTGCGACGGTCGAGACGGTGGCGATCCGGAGCCCGGCGATGACCTCCGGCACCGCGAGCGGCAGCTCGACCTTCCACAGCAACTGGCGGTTCGACATCCCCATCCCGCGGCCCGCATCGCGAACCGAACCGGGAACGTTGGCGAGCCCGACCACGGTGTTGCGGTAGATGATCTGCAGGTTGTAGAGCGTCAGCGCGATCACGGCCGTGGTCGTCCCGCGGCCGGTGATCGGCAGCAGCAGCGAGAACAGGGCGATGCTGGGCAGCGTGTAGAGGATCCCCGTGGCGCCGGTGAGCGGCGGGATCAGCCAGCGGCGCCGATGCGAGACCACCGCCAGCGCGAACGCGATCAGGAACCCGAAGACGACCGAGAGGGTGACCAGGGCGATGTGCTGGAGCAGCGGGGTGACGTAGCGGTCGAAGTTGTCGATCGCCCAGCCGATGCAGACGGTGTCGTTTTTCGCGACGCATTCGGTCGCGGCGTCGTTGGCGTCGCGGACGAACCCGTCGCCGCCCTGAGCGAGCGGAACCAGGACCGTGGCGAGGCTCGCGATCACGGCGAGGCCAGCGGACGCTCCGCCGCCGAGTGCTCGTCCGTGAGCGCCTCCTTGGAGGAGAGGAAGTCGGAGATGATCTCGACGCTGAGCACCCCGGCGATCCGCCGCTCGCCGTCGACCACCGGGGCGTACTGGGTTTCGGCCTGGAGCAGGTCGGAGAGCGCGTCGCGCATCGCGTCCTCGAGGTCGAGCACCGGGTCGGGTCCGCTGTCGGGGCGCGCGGGAACCGTCTCGCGGGCGAGGTCGGTGGCGGAGAGCCAGCCCACCGGGCGGCGCTCGGAGTCGACCAGCAGCGCGTAGGGAACCTCGGCCCCCTCGAGCTTCGCTCGAACCTCGGCGGTCGCCTGGCCGACGTGGGCGAGCGGCGCCTCCCAGAGGTCGATGTCGGAGACCCGCATGAGCGAGAGGCGCTTGAGCGCGCGGTCGGCGCCGACGAAGTCCTCGACGAACGCGTCCGCCGGCGCCATCAGCAGCTCGGCGGGGGTGGCGTACTGGGCCAAATGCCCGCCCTCCTTCAGCACCGCGATCCGGTCGCCCATCTTGATGGCTTCGTCGATGTCGTGGGTGACGAAGAGGATCGTCTTGCGGAGCTCCGCCTGCAGCCGGAGGAACTCGTTCTGAAGCCGTACGCGGTTGATCGGGTCGACGGCGCCGAACGGCTCGTCCATCAACATCACGCCGGGGTTCGCGGCGAGCGCGCGGGCGACCCCGACCCGCTGCTGCTGCCCACCCGAGAGCTGCGCCGGGTAGCGATCGCCCAGCTCGGCGTCGAGGCCGATCAGCTCGAGCAGCTCGGCCGCGCGCGCCCGGGCGCGGTCACGGTCCCACCCGACCAGGCCGGGCACCGTCGCGATGTTCTGGGCGATCGTGCGGTGGGGGAACAGCCCGATCTGCTGGATCACGTAGCCGGTCTCGCGCCGCAGCTCGGCCGGGGCGCGGTCGCGCACCGAGCGGTCGCCGATCAGCACGTCGCCCTCGGTGATCTCGACCATCCGGTTGACCATCCGCATCGCCGTCGTCTTGCCGCAGCCCGACGGCCCGACGAGCACGCAGATCTCCCCCGCCGGGACCTCGAGGCTGAGCTTTTCCACCGCCGGGCGGTCCGCTCCCGGGTAGCGCTTGGTCGCCGCTCGGAACTCAACCGAGAGCGCCTCGCCCGCCGCCTCTCTCAGGCCCGTGGCCGCCTCCACCGTGCGCCGATCGTACCCGCCGTACCCACCGGCTACGCTCGCGCCGGGATGGCCACGCCGCGAAATCCCTGGTGGGTCCTCGCGGGAGCGTGCACCGGCCTGTTCGTGCTCATGCTCGACTCGACCGTCGTCACCCTGGCGTTGCCCGCGATCCACGACGACCTCGGCTCGAGCACGGACGACCTGCAGTGGGTCCAGAACGCATATCTGCTCACGCTGACCGCAACGGTCGTCACCGGCGGGCGGCTCGGTGACATCCTCGGCCGGCGCCGCGTCTTCATCGCCGGCCTGCTGATCTTTGCCGTCGGCTCGCTGGTCTCGGGAGCCTCCGGGTCGACCGGCGTCCTGATCGTCGGCCGGGTGGTCCAGGGGCTCGGCGGCGCCGCCCTGCTGTCGCTGTCGCTCGCGCTCACCGCCGACGCCTTCCCCGCGGCGACCCGCCCGCGCGCGCTCGGCATCTGGGCCGCCGTCTCGGCGGTTGCGCTCGCGGTCGGGCCCCTGGTCGGCGGCGCCCTGATCGAGCTCGCGAGCTGGCGCTGGATCTTCTTCATCAACGGACCGCCACTCGCGCTCGGGGTCGCGATCCTGCTCGCGCGTGGGTGGGAGACACGCGACGAGAGCGCCTCGAGGGTCGACCTCGCCGGGGTTGCCGTCCTCGGCGCCGGGCTGACCGCGGTGGTCTACGCGCTCGTCGAGGCCGACGACTGGGGGTGGGACTCGGCGCGCACCCTCGGCCTGCTCGGCGGCGGGATCGCCCTCCTCGTCTGCTTCTGGGCCCTCGAGCACCGCATCCGTTTCCCGCTGGTCGACTTCTCGCTGTTTCGCAATCGCCCCTACCTCGGCGCGAGCGCCGCCGCGTTCGGGGTCGTCGGGGCCTACTGGTCGGTGATGTTCTTTCAGCCTCAATACCTCCAGAACGGTCTCGGCTACTCGGCGGTGGCCGCCGGGGCGCTCGTGTTGCCGGTGACCGCGCCGATGGCCGCCTTCTCCCCGTTCTCGGGCCGCCTCATCAACCGCTACGGCGCCCGCGCGACGATGACCGCGGGGATGGTGCTCGCGCTCTCCGGCCTGTGCCTCCAGGCGCTGCTGATCGAGTCCGACGACGTCCTCTCGCTGCTGCCCGGCTTCCTCTGCTTCGGCGTCGCGCTGGCGCTCGTGTACGCGCCGATGTCCACGGCGGCGATGGCGGCGATGCCGGCAGCCAAGAGTGGGGTCGCCTCCGGCGTGCTGGCGATGGACCGGGTGCTCGCCGGAGCGCTGCTGCTCGCGCTCTGCTCGGCGACTTACCAGGACTCGCTTCCCGGCTCGGCGGCCACCGCGAGCTCCGGGCAGCTCGCCGACGCGGTCGCCGCGGCGCTCGTGCCGGCGATCGTGATCGTCGCGATCGCGACCGTGCTCACCTGGCTGCTCGTGCGCTCACCAACCCCGCCGCCGGAGCCGGTGGTGGACGAGCTCGTCCACCACCAGCACCACCGCCGCTTTCACCTCTGAGGCTCAGGGACCGGGCGGGTCCTGCTGGTAGGTGCGGGTCAGCCCCGCGACCAGGTCGGTCTTCTCGGTGTCCGAGAGCCGCGCGCCCGGATGCAGCAGCCGGTACTGAAGCGGCGGCATCTCGCCACCGTCGATCACCTCGCCGAGCTCGCCCGGGTCGGGCTGTGGCCGGTCCCACTCGGAGAAGTTGAGCACCCCGCGGCCGTCCTCGACGTCGTGCTGGATCAGCCACGAGAACGGCGCCACGTTGCTCTCGATCGGCCACGTGGTGAGGTTCGAGTGACAGTCGCCGCACGCATCGGTCGCCAGCTGCTCGGTGCGCGCGTTGTCGAACCGGACCTGGCGGGTGACCGGCGGGTTGGCGTGGTCGCGTCCGTAGGGGACGAGCTGGATCACCAACGCGCCGCCGACGATCACCAGCAGTGCGATCCGGATGACCGAGCCCGAGGCCCAGCGGAAGCTCCTCATCGTCGGTCGATCATCGTGGCGGACGCGGGCAGCGGCATCCGTGGGCAGCACGGACGCGCGCCCGTATACAGCCGCGCACCACCGACGCTCTCACCTCTGACTCAGCAGCGCTGGAGCTCCACCTCGCGCTTCAGACCGGGCTTGCCCTTGCGGGTCGCATTCACGTTGAGGACGTAGATCCGCGCCTGATCGAGATCCGCGGCCGGGATCGTGAAGGTGAGGCGGCCGCCGTCCGCGCTCCCGAGGCGCTGACGGACGTTCTTGCCGGTGAGCTTCGCCTTGATGCCCTTGACCTTGCTCACCTTCGCCCTTGCCTGCATCCTCAGGTCGGCGTCGAAGCAGCCGGTCGGCAGGCCCTTGAGCTTCAGCTTGGGGTCGCCACCGATCACTGGCGGGATGATCACCGTGGTCCGCTCGCGCGTCTCGTCGTCGGCCGGCTGGTCGTCATCCGAGGCCTGGCACGAGGTCGGGCCGAAGTCGCAGGAGAGAAGCCCGGCGACGTGGTCCATGGAGAAGTTGGCCCGGAGCACGGCGGTGACCTGGGCGCTGGCACCCGGAGCCAGGGTGCCGAGGTCACAGAGCGCCTGCTGGTAGTCGCCGGCGGGCGAGATCAGGCAGGAGCCCTGGGTCGGCGCGGCCGAGACATAAGGGTTGTTGACCGCGCCCGAGCCCCCCGGCGTAAGGGAGAACAGGTCGAGGCCAACGTCGTCGAAGGTCTCGGTGCCGACGTTGGCGACCGTCGCCGTATAGGTGACAGCGGTCCCCGCGGCGACCGGGTCGGCTGATTCGAGTTGCGTGATCGCCACGTCGTGCGAGGCGGCGGCGGACGCCGGCAGGCCCAGGGCCACCACCGCGGCCGCGGCCGCGGCCGCCGCGATCGTCGGGTGGAGTCCCCTTCGCATCCTTGCCTCGGTCTTCGATCCTATCGCTGGCCTCTGTTTATATGGACGCATGGAGGACGCGCGGACCACCCAGGGACTCTCGAGCGCCGAGGCTCACCGCCGCCTCGCCCGGCTCGGCGAGCCCGAGCCGCCCAGCAGCCGCTCGGTCGCGAGCATCGTCAGAGCGAACGTCCTCACCCTGTTCAACGGGATCATCGCGGTGTTCTTCATCCTGATGCTGTCGCTCGGGCTCTTCGCCGACGCCCTCTTCGGCCTGATCGCGGTCGTCAACTCGGCGATCGGGATCCGCCAGGAGCTGAAGGCCAAGGAGACGCTCGACCAACTCGCGCTGCTGGTCGCGCCGCGCGCCAAGGCGATCCGCGACGGCCGCGTCGTCGAGCTGACCGCGGACGAGGTCGTCCCCGGCGACGTCGTCAGGGTCGAGCCCGGCGATCAGCTGGTCGCCGACGGCCCGGTGGTCGACACGCGCAGCCTCACGGTGGACGAGTCGCTGCTCACCGGCGAGTCGGACGGGATCCGCAAACGGCCCGGCGACCGAATGCTCTCGGGCTCGTTCGGGATCTCGGGCTCGGGCCACTATGAAGTCGACGCGGTCCGCGAGGACAGCTACGCGGCCAAGATCGCCGGCGAGGCGCGGGAGTTCCGCCACGCCCCCTCGCCGCTGCAGGTCGAGGTCAACACGGTGCTGAAGGCGACCTCGCTGGCGCTGATCCCGATCGCCCTGATCGTGCTCGTCGGCTTCACCCTTCACGACAAAGCGTTCCGCGACGCCGCCCAGGAGGCGACCGCCGGGCTCGTCACCCTCATCCCCGAGGGCTTGGTGCTGCTGCTCAGCGTCACCCTCGCGGTCGCGGCGGTGCGGTTGGCGCGCCAGAACACGCTCGTCCAGCAGATGGCGGCGACCGAGGCGCTCGCCGCCGTCGACACGATCTGCGTCGACAAGACCGGGACCCTGACGGACGGGACGCTGAAGCTCGTCGGCGTCGTCCCGGCGGACCAGAACCGCGCCGGCGACGCCGAGCGGGCCCTCGCCACCTTCGCCGCCTCCGCCGGCGAGCGCAACCGGACCCTCGAGACGATCGCGGAGAGCTACCCGGCCCACCCCGAGCGGCCGAGCGCCGAGGTGCCGTTCTCGTCGCAGTGGAAATGGAGCGGAATGACCTTGAACGGCTCCAGCTACGTGATCGGGGCCCCGGACGTGCTCACCCGCGCCGGAGCGCTGCGGCTGCCCGAGGGCCTGCAGCGGGCGCTCGCCGAGCACACCGGCGCCGGGCGCCGCGTGGTCGCCTTCGGCGAGGCCCGCGGCGGCCTGCCCACCGACCCGGCCGCAGAGCCGCCGCCGACGCTCGAGCCGCGGGCGCTGGTCGTGCTCGAGGAGACCCTGCGCCCCGACGCCGCCGAGACGATCACCTACATGCGCGACCAGCAGGTCGACCTGAAGCTGATCTCGGGTGACGCGCGCGAGACGGTGACCGCGGTCGCGCACGCGGTCGGGGTGCCCGGCGACGCGCCGGTGATCGAGGGGCCCGACCTGCCGACCGACAAGGGCGGGCTCGCCCAGGCGGCGCTTCGCAACACGGTGTTTTGCCGGATCAACCCGGAACAGAAGAAGGCGCTGGTCGGGGCGCTCGCCGACCGTGGCCGCTTCACGGCGATGATCGGCGACGGCGTCAACGACGTCCCGGCGCTCAAGCAGGCCCGCCTCGCCGTCGCGATGGGCTCCGGGAGCCAGATCACCAAGGGCGTCGCCGACATCGTCCTGTTGCGCGACCAGTTCTCGATGCTGCCGCGAGCGGTCACGGAAGGACGCCGCATCGCCCGCAACATCCACCGCCTCGGACGCCTCTATCTGACCAAGTCGGTCTACGCCGCCTTCCTGATCCTGCTCGCCGCGATCTTCGACTTCACCTTCCCGTTCCTGCCGCGCCAGCTCACCGTCGCGGCGATGCTGACGATCGGGATCCCCTCGTTCGTGCTCGCGCTGGCCCCGAGCGAGGGGCCGCTGTACCGCGGCCGGCTGCTGCGGGCGCTGGCGGCGTTCGCCTTTCCCGCCGGGGTCGCGATGGGGATCGCCTCCCTGCTCTCGTTCTTCCTCGTTGACAGCGTCTTCGGCGGCACGCTCGAGGAGGGCAGGACCGCGGCGACTACGACCCTGATCGTGCTCGGCCTGTGCTTCATCGTCCTGCTCGAGCGCGGCCCCGGGCGCGAGCACATCACCGTGCAGAGCTACATGCTCGCCCTGGTGGCGGGCCTCGGCGCGCTGTTCGCCGGGATCATCGCGATTGACCCGGTGCGCGAGTTCTTCGACCTCGCGGTGCTCTCCGGCGGCCAGTGGTTCGCCGCGCTGCTCTGCGTCGCGCTCGGGCTCGGGATCGCCGGCGCCGTCTGGCAGCTTCCGTACGTGCAGCGGCTCGAGCTCGCCGAGGGCGACGAGCTTGCCCCCGACGACGGGCCCGAGCCGACCCACACGCCGCGCACCGGCGAGTTCGATGCGGTCGCGATGCCGGGACCGGGCGAGCCATCGTTGCCCGACGACCACAGCGAGGCGCCGACGACCGTCGCCCCGACCGAGAGGATGGAGCGAGGATGAGCAGCCACCGGCGGACCAAGATCGTGACCACGATCGGCCCGGCGACGCGCAGCGTCGAGGGCATGATCGAGCTGATCGAGGCCGGCGCCGACGTCTTTCGCTTCAACTTCTCGCACGGCACCCGCGACGACCACGCCGAGAACGTGGCGATGGCGCGCGAGGCCGCCGAGCGCAGCGGCAAGGAGGTCGGGATCCTCGGCGACCTGCCGGGCCCGAAGCTGCGGATCGGCCACGTCGAAGCGGGCATCGTCGGCCTCCGGCCTGGGAGCGAGATCGTGCTCACGACCGAGGACTGCATCGGCACCGATGAGCGGCTCTCGGTCTCATACGACGGCCTCCCGGAGGCGGTTACCGCCGACGGGCTGATCTACCTCGCCGACGGGCGCATCCGCCTGCGCGTGCTCGAGGCGGGCGACGACGAGGTGCGGTGCTCGGTCGAGGTCGGCGGACGGATCTCCTCCCACCAGGGGCTCAACCTCCCCGGCGCCGAGGTCGGGCTGCCGGCGGCCGGGCGCGAGGACCTCGCCTGGGTCGACTTCGCGGTCGCGCACGACATCGACCTGCTCGCGGTCTCCTTCGTCCGCCGGGCCGAGGACCTGGCTCCCGTCGAGCGCCGGGTGCGCACCGGGGGCTCCGACATCCCGGTGATCGCCAAGATCGAGAAGCCGCAGGCCGCCGAGCGGGCGGAGGAGATCGTCAAGGCGGTCACCGCCGGGGTGATGATCGCTCGCGGCGACCTCGGGATCGAGTTGCCGATCGAACGGGTCCCCGGGGTCCAGCGTCATCTGCTGGCGCTCGCCGGGCGCTACTCGGTGCCGTCGATCACGGCGACGCAGATGCTCGCCTCGATGGTCGCCTCGCCCCGCCCGACCCGGGCCGAGGTCTCCGACGTCGCCAACGCAATCTTCCAGGGCACCGACGCGATCATGCTCTCCGAGGAGACCGCGGTCGGCGACTACCCGGCCGAGGCGGTGCGGGTGATGGATCGAATCGCGCACGAGACCGAGCCCGAGCTCCCGTACGGCGACTGGGTCTTAAACCGCGCCGGCTCGCACGAGACCGACGTTGCCAGCTCGGTCGCGCGGGCGGCGGTCGGGGCCACCTACACGCTCGGGCTCGCCGCGATCGTCGTCCCGACGCGCAGTGGCCGCACCGCGCGGCTGGTCTCCGCACACCGCCCGCGGACGCCGGTGCTGGCGATCTCGCCGCGGCTGGCGACGGTCAGGCGGCTCAATCTCCTCTTCGGGGTCCAGTGCGTGATCGCCGACGATTGGACCGGGATCACGGCATTGCTCGACGACTGCGCTCGGCTCGCCCGCCAGGCCGGGGTGGCAAAGTCCGGCGACTTGATCGCGATCACCGCGGGGCTGCCCCAGCAGGACCTGGGCACGAACCTCTTCGAGATCCACCGCGTGCCGTAGGCCCGCTGGACGCGAAGTGATCGTGTCGCTCAGCTGGAGAGCGGAACTCTGGCCGTCGCGGGAACTCGTGAGGGTGGATCCTCGAGCGTCAGAAACCGGTCGTTGCCATTCGGGTCGAATCGCGGTTCGTAGGCGAGTCGGCTGACGTCGCTCAACCGCGCCCCGCACTCGTGGCAGCGGCGAAACCAGGTCAGGACCCTCATCTCGCGGTCATAAGACGAGCTGATCGTGTGTACACCCTGGTGCGTGCAGTTCACTCCACCCCACCAACGGTCCGCCCGACCCAGAATTGGCGCACGACCGCCACAACTGCGACGAATTCCATCCCACCCGGTGGCCGCCCCGCCCCCGCCCCCTTCCCTCGAGAGTCGTCTGAGACACGGGAAGCGTGCCTCAGGCGACACTCGGCGGCCGGGCCCTCGACGAGCCGCCCCACCGCCGCCGAACCCGCCCGCGCATAGAGTCCCGCGCGTGAAGGTCGATGCGGGCACCTACCAGCCGACCGTCGACGCGGCCGGGGCGGCCGCGGTCCAGGCCGAGCGCGACGGCTACGACGGCTGGTTCGCGTTCGAGACGCAGATCGATCCCTTTCTCGCCTGCGCGATCGCGGCCGAACGGACCGAGACGATCGGAATCGGCACCGCGATCGTGGTCGCCTTCGCGCGCAACCCCATGACGGTCGCGCTGCAGGCGAACGACGTCCAGGCGCTCTCCGGCGGCCGCTTCACGCTCGGGCTCGGGTCGCAGATCAAGCCGCACATCACCCGGCGCTACTCGATGCCATGGTCGAAGCCGGCGGCGCGGATGCGCGAGTTCGTGCTCGCGGTGCGCGCGATCTGGGACACCTGGGCGACCGACGCGCCGCTCGAGTTCGAGGGCGACTTCTACACCCACACGCTGATGGCGCCGTTCTTCAACCCGGGCCCGAACGAGCACGGCAACCCGGACATCATGGTCGCCGCGGTGGGCCCGCTGATGACCGAGACCGCCGGCGAGGTCGCCGACGGCATCCTCGTCCACGGGTTCTCGACCGAGCGCTACCTGCGGGAGGCGACGCTGCCGGCGCTCGAGCGTGGCTTCACGAAGGCAGGGCGCACTCGGGAGGGGTTCGAGATCACCGCGCCCGCGTTCGTGGTCGCCGCCGACACCGAGGAGGAGATCGCCGCCGGGGTCGCCCAAATCAAGCAGCAGATCGCCTTCTACGGCTCCACGCCTGCCTACCGGCCGGTGCTGGAGCTGCACGGCTGGGGCGACCTGCAGGACGAGCTGCGCGCAATGACCAAGCGTGGCGAGTGGGACCGAATGCCGGAGCTGATCGCCGACGAGTTGGTCGAGACCTTCGCCGTCGTCGGCTCCCCGGAGGAGGCGGTCGCCGAGATCAAGCGCCGCTACGGCGACATCGCCACGCGGATCACCCTGCAGCTGCCCGCCCAGCGCGACGAGCGCCGGTGGCGCGGGCTGTTCGACGAACTCCGCGCTTGAACCGCACCGGGTGGCGAGCGCTCGCGCCGCTGGCGCTGATGGCGCTGATCTTCTACCTCTCCGCGCAGCCGTCGGTGGGCCCGGAGCTGCCCGCGTTCACGCGCGTGATCGCCCACTTCAGCGAGTACGCGCTGCTGGCGGCGCTTTGGGCGTGGGCGCTGGCGCCGAGGCTCGGCCGGCGCGCGATCCCGGTGGCGGCGGCGATCTGCGTGCTGTACGCGATCACCGATGAGCTTCACCAGCGATCCGTGCCGGGGCGCGACTCGGACCCGTTCGACGTCCTCGTCGACTGCCTGGGGATCGCCGTGTCGCTGTCGCTGTGCCGCGCCTGGGCGCGCAGCAGAGCCGACCGCACTTGACGCCGCCCGGCGGCGAGTGAACGGCGCCGCGCTCAGCCGTCTCGCAGCTCGGCGAGCAGCTTCGCGTCGGCGTCCGACATCCCCGCGATCGGCTCGCCGTCCCAGGACATGTCGGCGTCCATCGCGTCCTGGAGCTTCGCGTGGTCGCGATGGCTGACGCCGGCGAAGTGGGCGAGCGAGAATGCTGAGTAGAGCGTCGGCAGCGGGTCGTGCCAGCCGTCGCCCGCGTCCTTGAACCGGGCCAGGTCGCGGATCGTCTGCGGAAAGCGCTCCATTCGGTCGGCGAACGCGTCGCCGATCAGCGCGAGGTCGAGCTGCGTCGTCTTGCCGGGCTCGAGGACGAAGGTCTCGGGCCCCGGCTCGAGCAGGCCAGCCGCGATCTCGGCCGGCGCGAGCAGCAGGGCGCCGTCGGTCGCTCGCGGGTTGCACTCGACGTAGCTGAGGCCATCGTCGGTGACCAGGAAGTCGAACGAGATCTGCCCGGTGTAGCCGAGCTCGGCGACGACCGGCTCGATCAGCCGCAGTGACTCGCTGGCGTCGACCGACTCGAACTGGATCCCGGTCGAGTGATGCCACTGGCGGGGGATCCGGTACATGAGGTGCGAGCTCACCTGGCCCTCGTGGACGGTGGAGTAGGTGCAGACCGTCTCGCCCTCTACGAACGGCTGGATCAGCCACGGCTCGGCCGGCGTCGGGTGCACGTCGGCCGGATCGAGGACCCCGGCGAGCGGACCGGTGTTGGTGAGCAGGTCGACCCCGCCGCGCGAGAAGACGGCGCGCCCGAAGTAGCGGTCGAAACGGCCGATCGCCTCGGCGAGCTCCGCGTCGGACGTGGCGACGACCGACTCGGGAATCGGCAGGCCGAGGCGGCGGACGAGGCGCTCGAACGCCGCCTTGTCGTGCAGCCGCGCGAGCGCCTGGAACTCGGCGCCGAAGATCGTCGTCGAGCGCGCGAGCCGGTCGCGCTGGCTGGAGAGGAAGAAGACCTCCTCGAAGGCGGGGACGACGACGTCGATCTCGTGCTCGTCGACGAGGCGCTCGATCTCATCGACGAAGGCCTCCGTCTCGTGGGTGGCCGACGGGTAGACGAAGAACCCGGACGCGTACTTCGAGTGGCTGCCCGGCGCCTGGCGGTAGTCATCGGCGGCGAACACGGTGTGTCCCGCGTCGGCGAGCTGACGCACCATGTTGAGCGCGAACGGCATCCGCGAGCTGGTGATCATGACCCTCATTGCGCTGTCCTCCCGGTCGAGCCGAGGCCGAAGTCGCCAAACGGCTCGTCGCGTTCGCGCACCGCCTCCTTGAAGCCACTCTCCGCGGCGCGGCGCACGAACTCGTGGGCCTCGGGCGTGTGGCGGGCGATCCCGTCGAAGAAGGTGCCGAGCACCTGCGTCGAGTAGAGCCCCTGCGCGGCAACCGCCTGGTTGACGAGCAGCTTGTGCATCACGAGCTGGTTGATCGGCAGCCTGGCGACGCGCTCGAGCAGTGCCTCGAACGCGCCATCGAGCTCGGCCACAGGAGCGCACTCGCTCGCCAGCCCCCATTCGACCGCCGTCACGCCGTCGATCGAGTCGCCGGTCAGCAACAGGCGCTTCGCCCGCGCCGGGCCGAGCCGGTGCGCCCAGAGCGCCGTGGTTGGCACACCCAGACGCGCGCCGGCGGATATCCGATCTTCGCCCGATCCTCGACCACGAGCAGGTCGGAACACAGAGCCATGTCCGTGCCGCCCGCCACGCAGAACCCAGTTGGACCTTGCAGATCACCGGCTTCTCGGACCAGAACAGGCTCATGAAGCCGCGCACGTTCGAGTTGCGGCTCATCATCTGGAAGTCGACCACGGGATCCCAGGGTTTGGCGGGGTCATGGTTGGCCGCCACCACCTCGGGGTCCGTGGGCGCGCCGCTCGCCGCTCGCCGCTCGCCGCTCGGCTGGTCGCCCCGCCGCACCCCCGGAGGCGAAGCCGAGGAGGTGGCGGGCAGTTGTTCGGCGAAGCCGAGGTCGTAGCCGCCGCAGAAGCCGCTCCCGTTGCCCGCGAGCGCGATCACATGGACTTTGGGGTCGAGGTTGGCGCGCTCGACGCACGCGGCGAGCTCGCGGGGCAGCTCGAGCGTGATCCCGTTGCCGCGCTCCGGGCGGTCGAGGGTGATCCTCGGCGATCCGGCCCTCGGTGGCGTAGGTCATCGTGGTCGGGTCCACGGCCCGCCACGCTATCGCGCTAGCGCCCGGCCCCCCAGTCGGGCTCGCGCTCGAGGCCATCGATCTCGACCACCTTGTCGCGGGCTCGGGCACCAGCGACCACCCGCACGGCGGTCCGCCCCACCCCGGCCCGCTTCGCGAGCAGCCGGCAGAGGGCGAGGTTGGCGCGGTCGTCGAGCGGGGGAGCGGTCACCCGTACGAGCAGGCGCCCGTCGCGCCGCCCTGCGATCGCATCGTGCGACGCGCGCGGCGTCAGCCGCACCGCGACTCGGACGCTCATCGCGCCGAGTGGCGCGTTGGCCACTGTGGCGGTGGGTGGTGCGTCACTCGGCGGGGGCGGGATCGGACTCAGCCGGTCTGGATCACCGCGAGTACGTTGCCGGCCGGGTCCTTGAACCAGGCGATCAGTGGGCCGCCGCCGCGGAAGATCCCCTTCTCGTCGGTCTCGAGGTCGGTGCCCTCGTAGCGCTCGAAGTCGACCCGGCCGCGGTCAGCTCGTCGACCGCCGGCTCGATCTCGTCGACCTCGAAGTTGAGGACCGTGAAGCTCGCGGGCTCGTGCGCGTCGCCCTTGCCGTAGACGAGGACCCGGTTGCCGCCGGCGAGCTCGAGGACGATCCCCGGGCCCTGCTCGGAGGCTGAGAGGCCGAGGGTTTCGCCGTAGAAGCGTTTCGCGGCGTCGACATCGTCGACCGAGTAGCCGCTGAAGGTGGACTTGTCAGCCAGCATCGCTGCCTTCCTTTCGTTGATTCACCCGGTTAGACCGCGACGCGCGCCGCGACTCATCGGTACCCCGGTGTGCGGGCGCGCTCAGTCCTCCACGACCTGCAGCTGGGAGCGCCAGTCCGGATCGCGCGAGTCGAGCTCCTCGAAGATCACGGTGCGCAGCTCGTCGTCGGCGATCCCGTCGGCGTCGATCGTCGCCGAGTTGAACTCCGAGTCCCAGCCGGCCGCGTAGCCACGCGCGTCGGCAGCGGCCATCGCCAACTGCTCGCCGCGGGGTCCGGTCGCCTCGAGGATCAGCATCGCCACGGGGCCGACCCTATCGCCCGCGGCCAGGCTTGAAAAGATTGGGGTCGATGGCCAAGGAAGCGATCACGATCGAGGCGGCCGGGCGCGAGGTGCGCCTGTCGAGCCCGAGCAAGGTCTACTTCCCCGAGTCCGGCCACACGAAGCGCGACGTCGCCGAGTACTACCTCGCGGTGG
>CAWHFY010000020.1:0-38582 GCA_963828755.1 uncultured Solirubrobacterales bacterium
GGAGTGGAGCTAGATGGGCAAGTACGCAGTCATCAACCCGGCAACCGGAGAGACCGTCAAGGAGTACCCGGAGATCTCCGACGACGAGCTCGAGGCCGCGATCGCGGCGGCTGACGACGCCCACCAGAACTGGGGGCTGAAGACCTCGGTCGCCGAGCGCGCGGCGATGGTCAAGAAGGTCGCCGACTTCCACACCGAGCGCCGCGAGGAGCTGGCCGAGATCATCGTCCGCGAGATGGGCAAGCCGATGGAGCAGGCGCTGGGCGAGGTCGACTTCTGCGCCGACATCTACGGCTTCTACGCCGACCGCGCGGAGGAGCTCCTCGCGGACGAGCCGATCGAGCTGCTGGCCGGCGACGGCACGGCCGCTGGTCCGCAAGTCGTCGGTCGGCCCGCTGGTGGGGATCATGCCCTGGAACTTCCCCTACTACCAGGTGGCCCGATTCGCCGGCCCGAATCTCGTGGTCGGCAACACGGTCCTGCTGAAGCCGGCGCACCAGTGCCCCGAGTCGGCAGAGGCGATCCAGTCGATGATGGACGACGCCGGCTTCCCCGACGGCGCCTACCAGACGATCCTCGCCTCGAACGACCAGATCGAGAAGGCGATCGAGGATCCTCGGGTGCGGGGCGTCTCGCTGACCGGCTCCGAGCGCGCCGGCGCCGCGGTCGCCGAGATCGCCGGGCGCAACCTGAAGAAGGTCGTGCTCGAGCTCGGCGGGTCGGACCCGTTCATCCTGCTCGGCGCCGACGACATGGACGAGGCGGTCGACGCCGCGGTCGCCGGGCGCCTCGACAACACCGGGCAGTCCTGCAACGCCGCCAAGCGGTTCATCGTCGCGGACGAGCTCTACGACGACTTCCTCGAGAAGTTCAGCGAGAAGATGACCGCGACCAAGCCCGGCGATCCGACCTCCGAGGACGCCGCGATGGGGCCGCTCTCGTCCGACTCGGCCGCAGAGACCCTGCAGGATCAGCTCGACCGGGCGGTCGCCCAGGGGGCCGAGGTCGTCGCCGGCGGCGACCGGGATGGCAACTTCTTCCCGAGCACTGTGCTGACCGGGATCACGCCCGACAACGACGCCTACCGCGAGGAGTTCTTCGGGCCGGTCGCGAGCGTGTACCGCGTCGGCTCCGAGGCAGAGGCGATCGAGCTCGCCAACGACACCGCGTTCGGCCTCGGCTCCTACGTGTTCTCGAACGATCCCGAGCAGGCGCAGCGGGTCGCCGACGCCCTCGACACCGGGATGGTCTACGTCAACGGCGTCGGCCTCGACGGCGCCGAGCTGCCGTTCGGCGGCGTCAAGCGCTCGGGCTTCGGCCGCGAGCTCGGCCGCTACGGGATCGAGGAGTTCGTCAACAAGAAGCTGATCCGCGTAGTCAAGTAGGGACCTCCTACCACTCGCCCACGCGCGCTTCGGCCCAGAGATCGACGCCGGCTTCGTCGGTGAGGCAGGCGTCGATCTCCGCCAGCTCCGAATCGCTGAACTCGAGGTTGTCCAGGGCGGTCACGTTCTGCTCGAGCTGCTCGACCGACGACGCGCCGATCACCAGCGACGTCACCCGCTCGTCGCGGAGGGCCCAGGCGAGTGCGAGCTGTGCGAGGGTCTGGCCGCGGCGGTGGGCGATCTCGCTCAGCGACCGCAGCCGGTCCATCATCTCGTCGGAGAGCCAGCCGGTGTCGAAGGTCTTGTCCTGCGCGGCGCGCGAGTCGTCCGGGATGCCGTCGAGGTAGCGATCCGTGAGCAGTCCCTGGGCGAGCGCGGTGAACCCGATCACCCCGATCCCGAGCTCGGCGGCGGCGTCGAGCAGGCCCTCGGTCTCGATCCAGCGGTTGACCATCGAGTAGGAGGGCTGGTGGATCAGAAGCGGGGTTCCGAGGTCGGCGAGGATCGCCGCCGCCTGGCGCGTGCGCTCGGCGTCGTGGGACGAGATCCCGACGTAGAGCGCCTTGCCCGTCCGCACCGCTGCGTCGAGCGCGCCCATCGTCTCCTCGAGCGGGGTCGAGGCATCGAGCCGGTGGCTGTAGAAGATGTCGACGTAGTCGAGCCCCATCCGGGCGAGCGACTGGTCGAGCGAGGCGAGCAGGTACTTGCGCGACCCGCCGCCCTGCCCGTACGGGCCGGGCCACATGTCCCAGCCGGCCTTGGTCGAGATCACCAGCTCGTCGCGGTAGGGCCCGAAGTCCTCCCGCATCAAGCGCCCGAAGTTGATCTCAGCGGCGCCGTAGGGCGGGCCGTAGTTGTTGGCGAGGTCGTGGTGGACGATGCCGAGGTCGAAGGCGCGCCGCGAGATCTTCCGCTGGGCCTCGAACGGGCGGTCGTCGCCGAAGTTGTGCCAGTACCCGAGTGAGAGCGCCGGCAGGTCGAGACCGGAGCGGCCGGAGCGCCGGTAGAGCATCCGGCCGTCATAGCGCTCCGGATCGGCTTTGTAGCTCACGGAATCTCCTCGGGGTGGGGCAGGGCCAACCTCGAGACTACGAGGCCCGGCTCAGGCGCCGCCCCGTGCTCGCTCGGCCGGCGCACGGCTGCACGTATGGTTGACTACAAGGTCAGGTGAGACAGCGCGGGGGTGAGCCGAGCCGGACCGAGCGGCGCCCCGGTGCGCGCGCGGTGGCTTCGGCCCTTGTCGTGGGCGCGCTCCTGTTCGCCGGGTGCGATCTCGGCAGCGGCGACGACGGACCCGCTGCGGCGGCCACGCCCGCGAAGGGCGAGGCGATGAACCTCGACGTGCTCGTCTACAACGTCGAGTACGGGGGCGGGCCGGACACCGACAAGGTGATCCGCAGCCTCGACGCCGACGTGGTCGGGGTGCTCGAGTCATACGAGCGCCTGCCCACGATCGCCGAGCGGACCGGTTACCCGTACTACAACACCTCGCTCCAGCTGCTCTCGAAGTACCCGATCCTCGAGCCGTCGGGCGGCGCCGGCCTGTACGCGCTGCTGGAGGTCGAGCCCGGCTACGTCGTCCCCTTCTTCAACGAACATCTCGACTACGTCGCGTGGGGCCCGCGCGGTCTGCGCAACGGCAACTCGGTCGCTTCCGTGATCGAGAGCGAGAACCGGGTGCGCACATCGGCGCTGGACCGGCCGATCGCGGCGATGGAGGGGCTGATCGACGACGGCTACCCGATCTTCCTCACCGGCGACTTCAACGAGCCCTCGAGCCTCGACTACACCGGGAATGCGGTCGGCAGCCACGAGGGGATCGACGAGCCGGTGCCGTGGCCGGTGAGCGAGAAGCTGCTCGACCTCGGGTTCCGCGACAGCTACAGGGACGCGCACCCGGACCCGGTCGCCGAGCCCGGCGTCACGCACCGCTCGGGCGAGCGCATCGACTACGTCTACGCCGCGGGTCCGTCCACGACGCTCGACAGCAAGATCGTCGGCGAGCGCGGCGGCGAGGACGTCGACATCGAGCGCGAGCCGTGGACCTCCGACCACCGCGCGGTTCTCTCGAGCTTCGAGGTGACGCCGGTGGCGATGCCGACCATGGTCGCGGTCGACGCGCGCCTGCGAACCGTCGGCGACGAGATCGACGTGACCCACAACGTCCCGGGCTCCGACGACAACGAGGTGGCAATCGTCCCGGAGGGGGGCGACGCCGCTGAGGCCGTCGAGACCCTGGCGGCTGCGGGCGACCGGGGCACGACGAGCTTCGAGACCGCTGGCTGGGACCCGGGCCCTTACGAGGTCGTGCTGACCGATGGCGAGGGCGCTGAGGTCGCCCGCGCGCCGTTCTATCTGCGCGACCCTCACGCCCGGCTCGAGTTGGCGAGCGACAAGCGCAGCTACGAGCAGGGCGAGCCGATCGAGGTCTCCTGGAGCGACGGCCCGGCCAACCGCTGGGACTGGCTCGGGGTGTACAAGGCCTCGGCCTCCGACCCCGCCGACGACGACTACCTGGTCTGGGCCTACTCAGCGGGACACGCAGCCGGCACCGTCCCGCCGACGACCGACGGTGAGGCGACGCTCGGGCCCGAGAGCCAGGGCGCCTCGTGGCCGCTGCCGAAGGGCGACTACGTCGTCCACTATCTGCTCGCCGACCAGTACGAGTCCGCCGGGAGCGTGGAGTTCAGCGTTCGCGGCGGCGGGGACTAGGTCGGCGCGCGGGGCGCTGGCCGGCGTCGCCGTCGCCACCCGGCAGCCCTGACCCGCAAATACGGCAGTTTCACCGTTGTTGGGGCCGCGCTTCGCTCCTAGCGTGGGCTTCGTCAGTGATCAGCCCATCCGGGCAAACAACAAGGAGAACTCAAATGGAGCTCTATGTGATTCGCCGTCGCAGCAACTGGGACGGCCCCGCGGATCTCGAGGCCGCCGCGGCCAGGTCCACGGCCGAGGGAGAGAAGATGAGCGACGAGGTCCGCTGGATCCGCTCGTACGTCGTCCAGGAGGAGGACGGCAAGCTCGGCACCGTCTGCATCTACGAGGGCGTCAGCCCCGAGGCGATCCGCCGCCACGCCGGGAACACCGGCATGTCGGCCGACGAGATCACCAAGGTCGCGGACACGGTGATCGTCCGCGAGGACCCGGTCGCCGTCTGAGGGCTCAGGGGAGCGTCGCCGTCGGCGGCGCTCCCCCGACCTCCGACCGAGACGGGCATAGACTCGTGTTCATGGTCGCTCGCGGCCATCTGATCGGGCGCGATGTGGAGCGCGACCGCCTGGGGGAGCAGCTGCGGCTGGCGCTCGGCGGGGACGGCGCTCTCGTGCTCGTATCCGGCGAGGCCGGGGTCGGCAAGACCCGCCTGCTCGATGACCTGGCCGGCTCGACCGATGTTCCGGTGCTGCGTGGCGCCGCGGGCCACGACACGACCCCGGCCTACGGGCCCGTGGTCGCCGCCCTGCGCTCGCACCTGCGCACCGACCCCGATGCCCTCGGCGATTGCGGGCCGCTTGCCGAACAGTTGCGCTCGTTGTTGCCGGAGCTCGGCCCGGCGCCCGACAGCATCGACAGCGAGACGCTGCGCGAGGCGGTGCGGTGCGCGTTCGTGGCGATCGCCGCGGAGCGCGGCGCGCTGATCGTCCTCGACGACCTGCAGTGGTCCGACGCGGCGACGCTCGAGCTGCTCGCCGAGCTCGGGCCGACCGTTTCCGAGACGGCGCTGCTGATCGTCGGCGCCTACCGCTCCGACGAGCTCCCGCGCGAGCACCCGCTGCGGCGAACGCGAAACGAGCTGCGTCGCCGGCGCGGGCTCGACGAGATCTCGCTGGCGCCGCTCGACGAGGCCGGCACCGCCGCCCTGCTGGAGCACGTGCTCTCGGCGCCCCCTTCCGCGCCGCTGGTGCGCACCGTTCAGGGCCGCTCTCAGGGGCTGCCGTTCTTCGTCGAGGAACTGGCCTCCGCGCTCCAGGCCGAGGGCGGCCTGCAGGCCGGCAGGGCGGGGCTCGAGCTCGCGGAGGGGAGCGAGGTCTCGGTGCCGGAGACGGTGCGCGACGCGGTCCTGCTGCGGTGCGCGGACCTCTCGCCCGCGGGCAGGCGCGCCGCCGAGGTGGCCGCCGTCGCCGGTGACCGCTTTCGCATCGAGCCGGTGGTTGAGCTCGCCGACGAGCCCGGCGTCGGCGAACTGCTGGAGCACGGCCTGGTCCGGGAGTGCGGTGACGGCGTCGCGGCGTTTCGGCACGCCCTCGTGCGCGACGCCCTGTATCGCGACGTCACGTGGCTGCGCCGGCGAGGGCTCCACCGAGAGCTCGGCGAGCGCCTCGAGCGCGACGGCGGGCCGAGCGTCGAGGTCGCGACCCACTGGGTCGGAGCTCACGATGAGGAGCGAGCGCGGTCCGCGTTCCTACACGCGGCCGATGAGTTCGAAGCGGTCGACGCGTTTCGCGACGCGGCCGCGATGGCCCGCCGGGCGCTCGAGCTGTGGCCGGATGGCGAGGAGGTCGAGGCGCGGCTGAACGCGCTCGAGTGTCACGGGCGGTGGGCGGAGCTGGCGGGTGAGCTTTCGGACGCCGCTCGGACGTGGCGTGAGGTCTCAGCGCTGCGCGACGCCGCGGGCGACGCGCTCGGGGTCGGCGCTGCGCAGCGCCGGCTCGGTCAGGTCTGCGCGCTCCAGGGCGATCGTGCCGGAGCGATCGAGGCGTTGTCGGCGGGCGCCGACGCATTCGCCGCCGGCGGCGATCCGGCGGCGGCGGCCAGCGACCGGTTGGGAGCGGCGGACTTTCTTCAGTTCGCCGGCCGCCACGGCCCGTCGCTCGAGCTCAGCCGCCTCGCGGGCGATGAGGCGCGCGCCGCCGGGCGGCTCGACCTCCAGTCGCGTGCGCTCGCTGCCGAGGGAGTGGTGCTCGCGAAGCGGGGCGAGTTCGACCCCGGCCTCGAGCTCGTCAAGCAGGGTCTCAGCCTGGCCCTCGAGCACGGGCTCACGACGGAGGGGATCGACGCCTACCAGCGCCTCGGGACCGTGTTCGAGACGTCTGGCGATTACGGCGGGGCCCGGGAGGCGTTGTCCAGCGCTCTCAACCTCTGCGAGGCCTCCGGCGAGCACGGTCCAGAAGCGGGCTGCGTCGCCTGCCTCGCCTACGTGCTTCGCGAGCTCGGCGAGTGGCCGCGGTCGCTGGAGATCTGCCGCGAGTTGATCGACGAACACGACGGCGACGGCGTGCGCGCGGTCGCCGACGGCGTGCTCGGATATATCCGCGCGGTGCGCGGCGAGCTCGGTCCGGCGCGCCGCACGTTGTCGGCGGGCCTCCAGCTCGCGCGGCGGCTCGACATCCTCTCGATGCAGGTCGATTGCGCCGCCTCGCTCGCCGTCGTCGCCGATTACGACAGCGATCTGGAGCAGGCGCTCGAGCACTGCCGCTTCCTGCTCGGGCGCTGGGAGCGCAGCGAGGATCACCACTACGCGATCTGGGGGCTGCGGGTCGCCGCCTGCCTGTTCGCCCGCGCCGGGTCCAGCGAGGAGGCCCACGCCGCCGCCCGGGGATTGACGCGGATCGCGAGCGAGTCGGGGCACCCCGACGCACTGGCCGCACTCGCGCATGCGCTCGCCGAGATCGCGCTCATGGACGGCGAGCCGGAGCTCGCGGTCGAGCAGCTCGCGCGCGCCACTGAGCTGCACGCATCGCTGCGGATCCCCGCCGAGCGGGCGCAGGTACTTCACCGCGCCGGTATCGCGCTCGCTGCGGCCGGCGAGCGCGAGCTGGCGATCGAGCGCCAGTCCGAGGCCTACCGCCTCGCCCGCAGCCTCGGAGCCCGGCCGCTCGCCGGGCGTGCCGCCGCCGCGATCGAGGAGCTCGGAGAGTCCGCCGAGCAACGGCTCGGGCGGGCGGCGATCGACGGCGAGGGCAGCTCGCTCTCACGCCGCGAGCTTGAGGTCGTGCGGCTGGTCGCCGACGGCCTCACCAATCGGGAGATCGCCGCAGAGCTCTTCCTCAGCCCACGGACCGTCGACATGCACGTGCGCAACATCCTTTCGAAGCTCGACTGCCGATCGCGGGTCGAGGCCAGCATCAAGGCCGGCGAGGCAGGGCTGCTGAGGGTGCGGTCCTAGAGCTCGCGGCGCTCGAGCAGCCAGCGCGCGTGACCGAGCAGCCGCTCGGCGGGAACCGCTCCGCGTCGGCGAGCACGAGGCGCGCGTACTCGTCGGCGATCGCCGAGAGGATCCGGGCGGTGAGCTCGGCGTCGGGCGGCGCCGCCTCGTCGGCGAACGCCGGGCGCACGGCCTCGATCATCTGGTCGAGGACCTCGGCCCGGCCGCGCGCGATCCGCTTGCGTAGCACCTCGGGCGCGTTCTGCGGCGGGGTGTGGACGAGGCGCCAGGTGGTCGGGTGGGTGCGGACCGTGTTGAGGTAGGCACTGAGGCTCTCGAGCATCAGCTCGACCGGCTGGCCCTGGCTGAGATCGGTCAGCGCGGTCTCCGAGACCTGCGTGAGCGCCCGCGCCATCTCGCGCTCGACCATCGCGTCGGAGGAGCTCGGGGAGGTCGGCGAAATGCTTGTAGACGAGCGTCCGGGTGACCCCGGCGGCGCTCGCGACCGCCTCGACCGTGACCTCGCCGAACCCGCGCTCGGCGACCAGCTCGGAGGTCGCGTCGAGGAGCTGCTCGCGGCGAGCGGCGCCCGGCATGCGCTGCGTTCTCGCTTTCGACGGCGCCATCGAGCCATGATTCTAGCCGTGGTGACGTCAGCGTCACTTTGCGATACGGTAGCGACGAAGTCGTCGCCGCGCTCGGGGAGGGCGGATGGCGGCTCGACGGCACGATCGCGGCACGACGCCGCGCGAAGACAGGAGGAGCAGTGATCAAGAAGTCTCGTCTCGTCGTCTCGATCGGCGCCGCGGTCGCCGTCGGGATCGGCTCGATCGCGTTCGCCGATGGAGTCAGCGAGAACACGCCGTTCGTCGACGGCAACGTCAAGCCGGCGAAGCTCGACAAGAAGAAGTGGAAGCCGGTCGCCCTGTTCACCGGGGTCCGGACCGAGGTCGCCGGCGGCGTCAACGGCCTGCAATCGAACCCAACCACCGAGTACATCTCGTACGGCAAGAACATCAAGTTCGATTTCAACGCCGGCTCGGTCTGCAGCGACGCTGCCGCCGAGCGGGAGCACTCCGGAGCAGGCGCGCGCTGCTTGCCCCAAGGACTCATACCTGGGCCAGGGCGTCGCCGTGGTCGAGGGCCCCGGCATCGGGGTGATCGACGACCTCACCGTCTCGGTCTTCTACGGCCCCGAGGCGAAGGGCATCCAGCTGCACACCTACAGCCCGACGCTCGGCCAGGCGGCGCCGGTCGTGCCCGGATTCCTGGTCAAGTCGAACGCGGGCAGCAAGTACGGCTGGGCGCTCTCCGTGCCGCACGCGCCGGAGACGGGCGCGCTGATGATCACCAAGTTCAACGCGACGATCACGAAGTCGTCGGGCGGGGTGCTCGCCCGCTGCAAGGCGAACAGGTTCCTCTGGCAGCGCCGGGTCACCTACAACGACGGCAGCACCGAGACCGCCGAGCTCGAGCAGAAGTGCTCGCGTAAGTAGGGGCGGAATCGGAGCGGGCCATGCTCCTGCTGTGAGGGAGGGCGGCCTTCGGGTCGCCCTCCCGCTTTCCCCGTCGAAGGAGCCGATCGATGAAGACGTCACCGTTGCTCGAGGAGCGGTCCCGCTCGGCCCAGGCCGTCCTCGCCCTCGTCGTCCCCGCCGCGTATGGGGTGGTGACGGGTTATTTCCTCGGCGTCTCGGAGTCCACGTACGTGATCCTCTCGGTGCTCGCCGTGGTCGGCGGGGTCGGTGCGGGGTTCGACCATCGCGGCGCAGCCGCGGGCGCCAAGCGCGGGTTGCTCGGCGGGGTCCTCTTCGGCGCCTTCGTCCTGATCGCCCATGAGATCCATGGGGCGACCGCGAAGGCCCATCTCCCAGAGCCGGCGATCCTCCTGGTCGTGATCACCGCGGTCCTCGGGGTTGCGCTCGGGGCGCTCGGCGGCTGGCTGCGAGGCCGCGTCAGCGATTCTTGATCTGCGCCCGGTGACCGTGGGAGGATCGGGTCGCCAACGACGAAGGGGGCTCGAGTGTCCGTCCGCATCGAGGAGGGCGTTCTGATCGACCGACCGACCGGCGAGGTCTGGGCGGCGATCGCCGACTACGGCTTCGACCGCGAGTGGCGGGACGGGCTCAGCGAGATGACCCCGGATCCGCCCGGGCCACCGATGGTCGGAACCAAGGTTCACGAGGTGGTGCGCTCTTCCGGGCGCGACTACATCGCGGACACGGTGGTCACCGAGCTCGAGCCCGGGGTCTCCTACCGCTTCGCCGGCGAGGGGACGATCGGCGGGCTCACGGGCGGTCGCCGAGTCAGCCCGGCCGCGGACGGCCGGGGCTCGACGTTCACCTATTCGATCGAGCTCGAGCCGCGCGGGGCGATGCGGTTCCTGCGCCCGGTGCTCGGCTCGATCGTCCGCTCGGGCCTGCGCAAGGACCTGCGCAGGCTCAAGGACCTACTCGAAGGGTCTGGCTGAGCTCAGACGGGGGTGACGTTGCTCGCCCGCGGGCCCTTGTCGCTCGCTTCGGTCTCGAAGCTCACCTTGGTGCCCTCGGCCAGCGAGCCGCCCGCCGAGCCGGCGATCGCGCTCTGGTGGACGAAAAGATCCGCGGATCCATCGTCCGGCGTGATGAAGCCGAAGCCCTTGCTGTCGTTGAACCACTTGACGGTTCCGGTGCTCATATGAGTCCTCCGTTGGAATTGTGCAAACGACGCGGAGGAAGCTCTAGGCGACGACCAGCGAGGCGGCACGGGTTCGCACGAAAAGTGCGCTTCCGGACAATCTACCAGCCCTGGGGTCAGGAACGGGCTCGACGAGCCGCGGTGACGCCTCGGCGCCCAATCGCATAGGTTCGGGGCGCGGAGCGGTTCGAGCCGATTGGGAGGCGCGAGGATGCGGGACAAGGTCAGGGCGGTCGGGCGCTGGTTCGCCGACCTACCAGGTGGGCGAGGCACGAAGTTCGCCGTACTCGGCGTGTGGCTCGTGATCCTCGTCGTGATCGGCCCGCTGGCGGGCAAGTTCGAGGACGTCCAGGAGAACGATCCCGCCGACTACCTGCCGGGCAAGGCGGAGTCAGTGCAGGCCATCAACGAGCTCGAGGAATTTCCGTCCGGCGACATCTCGGACGCGATCACCGTCTTCAACCGCGATAGTGGGCTCACCGCGGGCGATCGCGCCGCGATCGCCCGCACGCGGGTGACGATCAACGCCGACCGCCGCGAGGGCGTCGGCGAGACCGGCCCGCCGATCCTCTCCGAGAACGGCAACGCGGCCTTGCTCGTCACCCCGATCACGGTCGAGGACGGCAGCAACGAGGCCGGCGAGCTGCTCGTCGACGCGACCGACGACATCAAGGCCCTCGTCGAGGACCTTCCCGCGGGTCTCGAGGCGAAGGTGACCGGGCCGGCCGGCTTCTCGGCCGACGCGATCGACGTGTTCGACTCGATCAACGGCGCCCTGCTCTACGCGACCGCGGGGCTGGTGCTCATCCTGCTGATCATCATCTACCGCAGCCCGATCTTCTGGCTGATCCCGTTCTTCTCGGTGATCCTCGCCGAGGCGATCTCGCGCGGGATGGGCTATCTGCTCGCCGAGGCCGGAGTGACCGTGACCGGGCAGTCGGGCGGGATCCTCCCGGTGCTCGTCTTCGGTGCCGGCACCGACTACGCCCTGCTGCTCGTCTCGCGCTATCGCGAGGAACTGCGACGTCACGAGGACAAGCACGATGCGGTCCGCGTGGCGATGCGCAAGGCCGGCCCGGCGATCGTCGCCTCTGCCGGGACGGTGATGGCCGCGCTGTTGACCCTCTCGCTGGCCGAGGTCAGCGGCACGGCCGGGCTCGGCCCGATCGGCGCGCTCGGGGTCGGCCTCGCGATGGTCGCGATGCTGACCATCCTTCCGGCGCTGCTCGCGATCACCGGGCGCCGGGCCTTCTGGCCGTTCATCCCGCGGGTGGGCAGCGAGGGCATCGATGAGACGCACGGCACCTGGAGCCGGATCGCGGCCTGGGTGGGCCGCGGCCCGCGTCGGGTCTGGATCGGAACGATCGCCGTGCTCCTGATCCTGTGTCTCGGGCTCACCCAGCTCAACAACGACCTGACCAGCGGCAACGGCTTCCGCGACGACGTCGACTCGGCGGAGGGCCAGACGCTGATCGAGGAGAGCTTCCCGGCCGGGGCGAACGCGCCGACCAACGTCGTCGTCACCGACGCGGCGAAGCTCGACGCGGTGCGCGACGCGGTCGCGCAGGCGCCCGGGGTCGCCGAGATCAGTCCCGAGGAGGAGCAGGGCCCGACCGGGACCAAGCTCTCGGTCACGCTCGACCAGGATCCGCTCAGCACCGCGGGCTTCGATCTCGTGCCGGGCATCCGGGAGGCCGCGCACGACGCCGGTGGTGACGCCGCGCTGGTCGGCGGGCCGACGGCGGAGGAGTACGACCTGCGCCAGTCGGCGGCCCGCGACAACCGGGTGATCGTGCCGATCGCGCTGTTGCTGGTGCTGCTGATCCTGATGGCCCTGCTGCGCGCCGTGGTTGCGCCGCTGGTCCTGATCGGGACGGTGATCCTCTCCTACGGAGCGGCGCTCGGGATCGCGACCTTCTTCTTCGAGCACGTCTTCGACTTCCCGGGCCTCGACCCGGGGCTGCCGCTGTTCGCGTTCGTCTTCCTGGTCGCGCTCGGTATCGACTACAACATCTTCCTGATGGCTCGAGTGCGCGAGGAGACGCTCACCCACGGCACCCGCGACGGGATGTTGCGCGGCCTCGCGGTCACCGGGACGGTGATCACCTCCGCCGGCATCGTGCTCGCCGGCACCTTCTCGGCGCTCGCCGTCCTGCCGCTGGTCAGCCTGACGGAGATCGGCTTCACGATCGCGGTCGGGGTGCTGATCGACACGTTCATCGTCCGTACCCTGCTCGTCCCCGCGCTGGTGCTCGAGATCGGCGACCCGGTCTGGTGGCCGTCGGCGCTGGCGCGGGCGAGGCCGAAGTGAGCGGCGGCGTCGCGATCGCGGTCGGCGCGGTCGTCGGCCTGGCGGTCGGAATCCTGGTGAGCGTCACCACCGACCTTCCGCTGGCGCCCGAGGTCGGGCTGGCGCTTGGAGCGCTTGGCGGCTGGCTCCTGAGCCGAGGACAGCCGCGGAGGTGAGCGAGCAGGCGGTTGCGGGACTCGTTCTGATCGTGGTCCCGATCCTCTTCAACGTCGGTTTCACGCTGCTCGCCCAGCGGTTCGACTACCCGGACGTTCTGCGGCGGCCGACGCACGAGGTGCTCGAGCGCTTCCGCGCCGGCGGCGCCGCGCTGATCTTGATCTGGTGGGCGTTCGCGCTCTCCGCGGTGCTGTTCACGGCGCTCGCGGTGTTGCTCGCGATCGCGGTCGCCGACGCCGATCGCTCCGTGGTGATCCTCGGCGCGGTCGTGGGCGTGCTTGCGTCGCTCGTCCAGTTTCTCGGCCTGATCCGGTGGCCGTTCCTGGTCCCCTACCTGGCGAGGGTCGCGGCCGAGCAGCCGCCGGACTCCCCGCGCGGCGCTGCCGTGGACGTCGTCTTTCAGTCGTTCAACCGCTATCTCGGGGTAGCGGTCGGCGAGCACCTCGGCTACGCGCTGACGGGCGTTTGGTCGATTCTCGCCGGGGTCGCCCTGATCGGCTCGACCGCCGCGCCCGGGTGGCTCGGGGTGATCGGTGTCTTGATCGGGCCGCTGTTCCTGCTCTGCTCGCTCGAGTTCGTTGGTGGCTTCGAGCCCTCCGGGTGGAAGCTCGCGGGCGGGCTGACCCCGATCACCTATGTCGCCTGGTCGATCTGGTTGATCGCGGTCGGCGTCGCGCTGCTCGTCTGAGCGGCTGCGTTCAGGGGCGCAGGTGGACGACCTCCGCGCCGTGCTCGGCGGCGAGCCGCGCGGCGATCAGCGAGCGGTGACACGCCTCCGGGTCGCGCTCGACGCAGAGCAGCGCGGTGACCGAGTCGGTCGGAAGCTCGGCCGCGAACTCGTCCAGGGCGACGCGGTCGAGGATCTCGGCCAGATAGCGGCGCGTGTACTCGGGCGCCAGCTCCACCCGCGAACGCTTGCCGACCCCGAGACGGTCGTCCTCGGCGTACTGGAGGTGGCGCAGCTCGGTGGTCGGGGCGAGGTCCCTGCGGTGGCGATACTCGACCCCGGCGTCGGCGAGCATCGCCTGCAACCGCTGCGAGTTCGCCCACGCGTACTCGCTGCCACGCACCCCGCGGCGCTCGCGCACGTCGACGACCAGCCCGACGCCGGTCCGCTGGAGGGCGGCGCGGAAGCGGTCGGCGTCGAACCCGTAGACGCCGATCGTCGCGACGCGCATCGCGGCCTCAGGTCCTGACCATGAGCGCGTAGAAGGGCTCGAACCCCTCGCGCTCGTAGAAGCGGATCGCGCCCTCGTTCGAGTGCGCTACCCCGACGAAGACCGCCTCCACGCCCGTTTCGCGGGCGACCTCGATCGCCGCGTCGGTCAGCGACCGCCCAACCCCGGTGCCGCGCTCGGTGGGGAGGACCGAGAGCGTCTCGATCTCGGCGATCCGGTCGCCGACGTCCCAGGTGGCGGGCAGCTCCTCGCTCACCGAGACCACCGTGTAGCCGATCGGCTCGCCGTCGCGCTCGGCGATCAGCAGCGTGTATCCGTCCTTTGCGAGCCAGTCCTCGTAGGTGCGGCGACGGACGTCCCACGACTGCTCGCGGGTTCGCGCCGGCAGCATCTCCGGCAGCGTCACGTGGTGATCGCGCAGCGCGTGCCAGAGCGGCTCGAGCCGCTCGACGTCGTCAATCGTGCCCTGTCGAACGACGAAGTCCACCGCGGCCATGATCGCACTCAGCAGCGACCACGGACGGGGGCACGTATCGCGCGCGGATGAGAACTGGGCGTCCGACCTCGATCCTGGGGTGGTTATGAAAGCGCACGAAAGGCCGAGTCCATGAATCCGAGCAGGGTGCTGTTCGCGCTCGCTGCCAGCGCAGCGTGCCTGGTGGGAGTCGGGGCAGCCGGTTGCGGCAGCTCGGATGCCACGACGACCGTCACCGATCATCAGACAACGACGGTGTTCATCCCAGGCACCGGCGGCGCCACCGCGGCGCCGCCCGCGGGCGGCGGTGCGGCCGGCGCCGGCGGGCTCAGCTTCGACATGGGCGAGTTCTTCTACAAGCCCGACACGGCGACCACGCCGGCGGGTTCGATCGAGGTCACCGTCGACAACATCGGCTCCGCCCCGCACGAGTGGGTCCTGGCGAAGTCCGATCTCGATCCCTCGGCGCTGCCGACCCTGCCCAACGGCGAGGTCGATGAGGAGCAGCTCGACAGCCCCGGCGAGATCGCCGACGTCGCCCCTGGCGCCAGCGACAAGGCCACGTTGGACCTGAAGCCGGGCAAGTACGTCTACTTCTGCAACCTCCCCGCCCACTACGCGGGCGGCATGTACGGCGCGCTCGAGGTCACCGCGAACTAGCCCCACACCGCCGACGGGTCGAAAACGCTATACAGCGCAACGGTTTCAACCCGTCGGCGGCTCGGGTGCGGTCAGGCGGCGAGGGCGCCCCGCGCTGCGGGCTCAGCGCGGCTTCGGGACCTTGAGCTTCTTGGTCAGCGATCGCGCGTTGCCGAGCGCGTCCTCGACCGAGACGGTCAGGGTCGCGCGCCCGGAATCGACCTTCGGCTTGAGCTTCAGCGCCAGCTTTCGGCGCCCGGCGCCGTAGGCACCCGCTCCGGCCGGCGCCGGCGACGAGGCGATCGTCTTGCCCGCGCGGGTCAGCTTGGCGCCGGCGACCACATACTCGCCGGCGTCCAGGCTCAGCTTGACCCGCCGGCGGCGGTGCTTGCGGCGCTCGACCTTCGCCTTGGCGATCGCGGCATCGACCGCGTCGTCGCTTGCCTCGCCTGGGCGCAGCTCATAGAAGCCCTGCGGCGGGTTCGCGTTCACGAGCCGGCCGGGCTCGCAGGTGGCGATGAAGTCGGCGAACCGGGTGCTCGGGTGGCTGGCGTGGAGCCGGTAGACGCCGGCCGGCACGCCGGTCCAGATCACACCGCCATCGTCGGAGGACTCGGTTCGCGACGGATCGGGGATCACCGACTCGTTGAAGTAGATCGGCGCGGCCAGCGCGGGCGTCGCCGAGGCGGTGGCGCCGGCGACGCCGTGGGCGCCGTAGGCGACGAACTGGTCGAAGCTCGCCTCGCGCACGTTGACGGTGCTGAAGGTGGAGACGATCACGCACTCGGCCGGGTCGCCGTTGGCGTCGAGCGGGACGCCGAGCAGGGCCGCCAGTGCGCTGTAGGTGCCGGTGGTCGGGATCTGGAAGTTGACCCGCTCGAGGTTGCGGCCCTGGGTGACGAACGTCTGCAGGTGGATGCCGTGGTGTTCCGCCGCCTCTACGTACGGGGTGATGCGCGTCCCGTCGGGAACCTTGAGGTCGTAGCGCGCCGTCGGCGCCCGAGGTCGCGGCGAGCCCGGCGAGCTCCTGGATCCGGACCGTGGCGCCGGCGATCGGCTCCTGGTTGTCGAACGTGTAGACGGTGCCGCGCACGTGCACCGTGTCGGCGGTGGCGGCCGAGGCGGTCGCGGTGCCGAGCGCGAACAGCGCCATGATCGCGATCAACGCGCCGGCGAGCGATGAGCGAGCGTCCACGTGAGGTCCCTTCGTTCGAGTCGGCCCGGCAACGCGGCTGCGTCACTCGGCTTCCGTGCCGAGCGGCGCTGACTATAGCCACGGGGTGCGGGACCCGCGACCTCAGCGCTTCGGGTGATCTAGGCGGGTTCGTAGACGAGGATCGTCGTCTCGCCGGCCTGCTTCGAGTCGGTCAGCCGCAACTTCTCGCGGGCGCTCGCATGCTCGAAGAGCTGCTTGCCCGCGCCGAGCACGGTCGGGAAGACCATCAGGCGGTACTCGTCGATCAGACCCGTGCCGGCGAGCGCCCCGACGAGGCTCATCGAGCCGTTGATGAGGACGTCGCCGGAGTGCAGCCCCTTGATCCGTTCCACCTCGGCTTGGACGTCGGAGCCGAGCACCTCGGTGTTGTTCCAGGAAGGGTCGGTCAGCGTCGAGCTGACCACGTACTTCTTCATGTTGTTGAACTTGTCGGCGAACTCGCCCTCGCGCTCTGGCCACGCCTCTGCGAAGCCTTCGTAGGTGACGCGGCCGAGCAGCAACGCGTCGGCGTTCATCACCTCGTCGAGCTTGAACTGATCGCCGACCTCGCCGCGGTCGAACTCGAATGCCCAGCCGCCGTGCTCGAACTTCTCCGACCCTCCCGGGTCCTCGGTCACGCCATCGACGGTGACGAATTGCGATACCACCAGCTTGCCCATCTCGTCCTCCTCCTGGTTGAGTCGTCGGTATGTCTTACCGACCGGGCACCGCGTCGAAACTCATCGCCCGGGCGTAGAGCGCGCGAGCCGGATCCAAGCGGCCGGCTGATGCGCGGCGGGCCGAGCCGGCGGGCCGTTTCAGTCGGCCGGGGTCAGTTCGGCGTCGAGCTCGGACTGGGCGGCGACGACCTCGTCGGCGGCGGCGCGAGCGCCGGCGATCGCGGCCTCGAGCTCGGCGAGGCTGCGCTCGAGCCCGGCGTTGGTGCTCGAGGCGCGGCCGGCGCGCTCGCGCACACGGGCCATGTCCTCGTCGCGGCGGGCGCGCTCGCGCTCGCGGGCGGCCTCGGCCTCGGCGGCCTGCTCGCGCAGTTCGCCGCGCTCGGCCTTGTAGCGGTCGCGCTGTTCCTTGGCGTCCGTGAGCTTGCGCTGGAGCCGCTCGATGCGAGCGCCGAGGGCCTCGATCTGTTCGTTGGCCTCCGCGGTGGCCCGCTCGAGCTCGTCGCGGGAGGCGAGCTCCTCGGCGTGGTCGCGCTCGAGCTGCTCGCGGGCGGCGCGCTCGGTGGCGAGCTCGCCTTCGAGCCGCTCAACCTCTGAGACGGCGACGTCATCGAGCGCCGCCGAGACCAGGTCGACGATTCGGCTCTGCAGCGCGGTGGACGCCTCCGACTCCGGATCGACGGTAGGTGCCGGCTCGGCAATGACCTCTACCGGCTCGGGCTCCACGATCGCCTCGGCCTCCGCGACGGGCTCGGGGTCCGGCTCCGGCTCGGCGATCGCCTCGGGCTCGGGCTCCACGACCGGCTCGGCCTCCACGAGGGGCTCCGGCTCGGGCTCCGCGAAAAGTTCGACCACGGGCTCGGGCTCGGCGAAGAGCTCGACGACTGGATCGGGCTCCGGTTCACGCGCGAGCTCGACCTCCGGCTCCGGCTCGACCTCGGGCTCCAGCTCGACCTCCGGCTCGCTCGCAGCGGCGGAGACGGGCCGCGGCCCAAGGAAGATCGATTCGGGTTCGACCACCGGCTCGGGCTCGGGCTCCGCCTCCACGTGCTCGGGCTCGATCGGCTCGTCCACGCGCTCCTCGGCGTCGAGCTCGATCTCGAACGCCTCGACGAGCTCCGCCTCGGGGACCGCGAACGCCGCCGGGGGCGGCTCGGTCTCGATTTCAACCTCCGGCTCTTCCGACCGCTCCGCGGGCTCGAGCTCGATCTCGAACGCCTCGACGAGCTCCGCCTCGGGGACCGAGAACGCCGCCGGGGGCGTCTCGGCCTCGGTCTCGCTTTCCGTTTCAGTCTCGGGCTCGCCGAAGGCGGTCGGCTCCGGGCGTGGGAGCGGCTCGAGCGCCGTCGTGTCGGACTCGGCTGCCTCGGCCGCGGGGTCCGGCTCGCCGAACGAGATCGGCTCGGGCCGTGGCAGCGGCTCGAACGCCGCGGCCTCCGGCTCGTTGTCCTCGACTGTCGGCTCCTCGGCCGCCGGCTCGGCGATCGCGGGCTCGGACCGTTGCACCGCGGCGGGATGCGTCGCTTCCTCGACCGCGGCGAGCTCGTCGAGGATCCGATCGAGGTCGGGAATCTCGTCGTCACGGCGCTCCGGCTGCGGGGTCGGCGCGGGCGCGGACGGCTCCTCGGCCTCGTGCATCGGCTCAGGATCGGTGGACGAGATCGCCTGATCGAGCAGCCAGGCGCCGTCCTGGGCGTCCACCGGCTCCTCGTCCGCCACGGGCTCGGCGAGGCTCGGCGCCATCGTCGCCAGCAGGGCGTCGATCCCGGCGTCGGTGGCGACGGCCGGGCGCACCTCGCTCTTGGTGATCTCGCCGATGTCGGAGACGGCCAGCGCGTCGAGCGGGTCGGCGAGCGCGACGATCAGCGAGCCGTCCTGGTCGAACGCGATGGGCGCAGCGCGGTAACGCCGCGCGGTGTCGCTGCCGATCAGCGCCTGGGCGCCATGGTCGATCGGAAAATTGGAGACGTCGACGAAGGGGAGGTCGTTGCGCTCGGCGATCGCGCGCGCGAGCTGCTCCTCGGTGATCGCGCCGGTGTCGACCAGAATCGATTCCGGGACGCGGCCCACGAGGCGGCTCTGGTCGACGGCGGAGTTGACAGCGGTCTGATCCGCATAGCCGAGCTCGACCAGGACGTCGCTGAGAAAGCTCGAGCGCCCGTCCGGGGTCGACGGCATGCTGACGCCCGGCGAGGGATTCAAACGGCGCCGCGGCCCGCGCCTGGGTGCCGAGCTCGGCGCTCATCCACCGATCCCATTGCCCGCCGACAACGGCTCGCCGACGGTCGCTCGCTCGGCCCGCTCGACCGCCTCGGTGGGCGACTCGGTCTCGCTCAGCGCGACCGAACCGTGGACGACGCGGACGTCGACCGGGCGTCCGTGTGTGACCCGGCGCAGTGCCTGCTCGAAGCGATGTACGAGCGCCGCGACCCCGGACTCGTCGTTGCAGCCGATCATCGCCACGCCCAGCTCCATCGGCCCGAGCCGGCCGATCTGATCGGTCGTGCGCGCGGCGCCGGCAAGCGCCTCGGCAGCGTCCTTGAGCGCGAGCACCGAAAGCGGCGAGCCGTCGGGCTCGTCGCCGGCGCGGACGCGCAGGCAGACGGCCATCGACTCGACCGTGCCGCGGCGGGCGAGGCGCCACTCGCGCTCGAGCAGGTCGAGGAAGCGATCGCGGCCGGGAAGGCCGGTGTCCGGGTCGGAGTCGCCGCCGGCGTCGGCGCGGTGGCGAAGCTGGCGCAGCTCGTTGCGGGTCCGGACTCGCTCCCACTCGTAGGCGAGCATCCGGGCGCTGAGACCGAGCAGGACGACGTGTTCGGCGCTGAAGTCACCCTGGCGGCGCGAGAGCGCGGCGACGATGCCGACGACGGCGCCGTCGCTCATCTCGAGCGGCAGCGCGATCCACTCGGCGAGTCCGAGCGAGCGCAGGTGCTCGGCGTCGAGGTCGTCGATGCCGGCGGTGCCGTCGAGGATGCGGCCTCGTGGGCCGCGGCCGCCGGTGCTGTTGACCCGGACGAGAGGCAGCAGGTTGCCGCGCTCGATCCCGATGATCGAGGCGCCGCGGACCTCGAGGACCCGCAGGCGGTCGTCGTCGGGCTCGACCTGACCGAGGACGATCTCGCCCGGGACCTGCTCGGTGAGCACATCGAGGGTCGCGTCGGTCGCCTCGGAGAAGCTCTGGAAGCGCTGGCTGATCAGCGGGACCAGTGACTGCATCGGACGTTCCACGGTTCCGATATCGGCCGCTGCGGCCGGTTACATGAGCGCTGAACGGCGAGACCGCCCGTCGCGGCAGCTAGCCCTCGATGAACGCCTTCAACTTGCCGGGCATGCTCTCGACCAGCTGGCCGCGAAGCACGCCGACGAGCGGCCCCCGGATCACCATCCCGAGCATCCGCCCGAGGTCGACCTCCATCCAGTAGGTCGCCTTCGTCCTGCCGTCGCCGAGGTCCTCGAGCTCCCAGCTCCCGCGCACCGACTTGAGGTCGCCGTCGGTCTGCTCCCAGCTGATGCCAGTCGGGTCGTCGTAGCCGAAGCGCAGGGTCGAGCCGAGCGTGCGCACCTTGGCGTCGGTCTCGGTGCGGACGAGGACCTGGTGGCCGTCGTCGTTGCGCTCCAGGCACTCGGCACGCTTGATCTCCGGCTGCCATCGCGGCGAGCCCTCGACGTCGGCCGCGACCGCGAACACCTCTTCGATCGGCGCGTCGATCTCCGTGCTGGCTCTGCCCTCGATCGCCATCGCGCCAGCCTAGTCGTCGCTCGCGTCGGGGTCGAGGCGGTCGGCGAGGCGGTTCATGCCGCGCTCGCGTGCAGCCTTCGCGGCCCCGGCCGCGTCGGTCTCGCGGTCCCGCGGGCGCTTGACCTTCACCGGCTGCAGGGTGGCGATCCGCTTGAAGGCGAGCAGCTCGTCGCGTGAGCCGAGCAGCGAGGTCCGTAGCTTCGGCCGCGTCTCGGCGATCGCCGCTTCGAGCACACCCTCCAGGGTCGAGTGCTTTCGCAGCAGTTCGGCGGCGGTCTTCTCGCCGACGCCCTTGGCGCCCGGGAGGCCGTCCGAGGGGTCGCCGCGCAGCGCGATGAAGTCGGGCACCTGCTCGGGCGCGACCCCGTAGCGGCGCTCGACCTCGGCCGGGTCGATCTCGGCGGCGCCCTTGCCGGTGCTGACGTAGAGCACCGTGACCGCGTCGGTCGCGCACTGGAACATGTCGCGGTCGCCGGTCATCACCAGCGCGGTGCCGCCGGCCTCGGTCCTCGAGCCGCGCGTAGGCGCCGAGCAGGTCGTCGGCCTCGAGCGACTCGTGGTCGGCGACGGTCCAGCCGAAGGCCTCGAAGAAGGCGGGGGCGTCGGCCCACTGGCCGACCAGGCCCTCGGGCATCTCGGGCCGTTGGGCGTGATACCCGGGGTACAGCTCGACCCGGTAGGCGGCGGCGTCGGGGCCGAGGCAGAGGACGACCGCACGGGGCCGGCGCTCCTCGACCGCCTGCAGGATCAGGTTCGCGGCGCCGAGCAGCGCGTTGACCGGTTTGCCGTCCGCGCCCTTGATCGAATCGGGCAGCGCGAAGAAGGCCCGGTACAGCATCGAGGGCAGATCCACGGCAAGCAGCGGCTGCGACGCTGGCATCGTGGCCACCGTAGCGTTTAGGGAAGGGAGTAGGGTTACCTAACACGCGACCGACGGCGTCCCCTAGGATGTCGCGTCCGCGCACCCCTTGGCGCGGCCCGGTCTACGCACTCAGAAGGAAGATCGATTTGGCGAACCCGAACAACACGCTTGACGACTACGCACAGCCGTCCGTGGCGCGCAGCATCCTCGACCTCGCGACCTCGGTGGTGCCGTATCTCGCGCTGACCGCGTTCATGTTCGCCACGTGGGGCGCCTCAATCTGGCTCACGCTCGGGCTGCTGATCCCGACCGCCGGCTTCCTGCTCCGCACCTTCATCGTCTTTCACGACTGCGGGCACGGCTCGTTCTTCGCCAACAAGACGGCGAACCGCTGGGTCGGGCGGCTGACTGCGTTGCTCGTCTGGCAGCCGTTCGAGAACTGGCGGTTCGACCACGCCGTCCACCA
This sequence comes from uncultured Solirubrobacterales bacterium, assembly GCA_963828755.1. GTDB lineage: Bacteria > Actinomycetota > Thermoleophilia > Solirubrobacterales > 70-9 > WHSW01. The sequence continues at coordinate 21,839 of CAWHFY010000020.1, forward strand.
CGGCACCGCCGGTGATCTCGACCGCCGGGGCCAGGGCGACGTCCCGACCTGGACCGTGACCGAGTACTACGAGCGCCCCTGGCAGCAGCGCCTCGGCTATCGCCTCTTCCGCAACCCGCTGGTCATGTTCGGGATCGGCCCGCTCTTCTCGCTGATGGTCGCCCCCCGGTTCAGCTCGCGCGCCAAGCGCCGCCGGCTGCGCAACAGCATCATCCTCACCAACATCACCCTGGCGGCGACGATCACGGTGCTGTGCCTGCTGTTCGGAATCCCCGCCTTCCTGCTGGTGATCCTTGCGCCCGCCTACCTCGCCGGGATGGCCGGCGTCTGGCTCTTCTACGTCCAGCACCAGTTCGAGGACGTGTACTGGGAGTCGACCGAGCGTTGGAGCTACACCGATGCAGCGCTCGAGGGCAGCTCCTATCTGAAGCTTCCGCAGCCATTGCAGTTCTTCAGCGGCAACATCGGCCTCCATCACGTTCACCATCTGAACGCGCGGGTTCCCGAACTACAACCTCCAGGCCGCCCACGACGAGAACGAGGTCTTCGCCCAGGTCCCGGTGCTCACGATGCGCGACAGCCTCCGCTGCCCGCGGCTGAAGCTGATCGACACCGACGGCGGCCGGCTCGTCACCTGGTCCGAGGCTCGGGCGCTGGTCCGTGCGCCGACCAGCCCGCCCGCCACCGTTCGCATCTAGTCAGGTCCTGCGCCGCTCGTAGACCTCCGGGTTGACGCAGCGCGGCATCGGCTCACCCGCGAGCCCGGCGAGCAGGTTGTCGACCGCCAGCGACGCCATCGCCTCGCGGGTCGCGTGGGTCCCCGAGCCGACGTGGGGGACGACGAGCAGGTTCGGCGCTTCGAGCAGCGGGTGATCGGGCGGGAGCGGCTCGGGATCGGTGACGTCGAGCGCGGCGCCGGCGATCCAGCCCTCGCGCAGGGCCCGCTCCAGCGCCGCCGCGTCGACGATCGGGCCGCGAGCCGTGTTGACGAGGTAGGCGGTCTGCTTCATTGCCTGTAACTCGGCCTCGCCGATCAGCCCGCGGGTCTGCGGGGTCAGGGGCGTGTGCACGGTGACGAAGTCGGCGCGGCCGAGTGCCTCGGCGAGCCCGCGCCGCGTCGGCGCGGCCGACTGGGATCAGCTCGCAGCCGAAGCCCTCCAGCCGCCGGGCGACGGTCTGGCCGATGCGCCCCGTGCCGACGATCGCGACGGTGGCGCCGTGCAGATCGCGGCCGAGCAGCCACTCGGGCGACCAGGTGCCCCATTCGCCGGCGCGGACGACCCGCTCCCCCTCGGCGAGCCGCCGGCAGGCGGCGAGCATCAGCGCCACCGCGAGGTCGGCGGTCGAGTCGGTCAGGACCTCGGGCGTGTGGCCGACCGGGATCAAGCGCTCGGTCGCCGCATCGACGTCGACGTTGTCCACCCCGACGGCGTAGTTCGAGATCGCGCGCAGGTTCGGGCTCGCCGCGATCAGGTCGGCGTCGATCGGATCGGTGAGCAGCGACAGCAGGCCCTCGGCGGCACTCACCCCGGCGACGAGGGCCTCGCGGGGCGGTGGCCCTGCGCCGTTCCAGACCTCGACCGAATGCGCGTCTCGCAGGCGCGCCAGCGCCTCGCCGGGGAGCTCGCGGGTGACGAAGCAACGAGCCATCGACAGAACATAGGCGCCTCAACGGCGGCGCGGCTCGGCTACGCCTCGCCTGGCTGTCACACTCGACCGCATGGACCTCGACCAGCTCGAGCAGCATCTGAGCGCCGGGCGTCAGCCGGGCTATCGCGTCGACCAGGTGTGGGAGTGGATGGCTGGCGGCGCCGGCTCGTACGCCGAGATGTCGAACCTGCCCGCTGCCCTGCGCGAGGCGCTCGAGCGCGAGGTTCCGTTCTCGACTCTGCGCGTCGACCAGACGGCGCGGGCGGCCGACGGGACCGAGAAAGCGCTGTTCGCCACCGGCGACGGCCGCCCGGTCGAGGCGGTCCTGATGCGCTTCCGCGACGGCCGTCGGTCGATCTGCCTCTCGAGCCAGTCCGGCTGTCCGCTCACGTGCACCTTTTGCGCCACCGGCGCCATGCGCTTCGGCCGCAACCTGACCGCCTCGGAGATCCTCGACCAGGCGCTTCACTTCCGTCGCGAGGAGGCGGTCAACCACGCCGTCTTCATGGGGATGGGCGAGCCGATGATGAACTTCGATGCGGTGATCGAGGTCTGCGAGCGCCTGCCCGAGCTTGGCATCGCGACCTCGCACACGACGATCTCAACAGTCGGCTGGGTGCCCGGGATCGAGCGGCTCGCCGAGGAGGGCCCGCGGGTCCGGCTGGCGCTCTCGATGCACGCTCCCGATGACGCACTGCGCTCGGAGCTGATGCCGGTCAACGAGCGCTACCCGCTCGCCGAGGTGCTCGACGCGTGCCGGCGCTGGCGAGCGGCGCGGCGCAAGCGCGTCTACATCGAGTACCTGATGCTCGGCGGCGTCAACGACCGACCGCAGCAGGCGCGGGCGCTCGCCGCCGCGCTCTCGCCGCGGGAGGCGTTCAAGGTCAACCTGATCCCCTACAACCCGACCGACGGGGCCTTCGAGGGCTCGACCCCGGAGGCGATCGAGGCGTTTCGCTCCACGCTCGTCGGGGCGGGCGTGCCGGCGACCGTCAGGCTGACCCGAGGACGCGACATCGCCGCCGCCTGTGGCCAGCTCGCCGTCAATTCGACGGCGGCCGCGACGGCGTCGTAAAGTCGAATCGTCCGCGGGCCGATCCTCCTTCGTGATGCGTCGACGCACCCGGATCACGCTGATCTCACTCCTGGTGGCGACCGCCGCGCTCTTCGCCGCGGGCTGTGACAGCGGCGGCAACGCCGGGTCGACGGGCTCCGGCAGCGCGAGCGGATCGACGACGACCACGCCGCCTCGGACACGGTCGACTGGCCCTACTTCGGCCGCGTCGAGCAGCGGACGCACTACATCGCCGACGCCCCGGACCCGCCCTTCCACTTTCTGTGGCAGTTCTTCGCCAAGCAGCTGATCGAGTTTCCGCCGGTGCTCGAGGACGGCTTCATGTTCCTCGTCAACAAGACCGGCGAGGTGTACGTCGTCGACGCCGAGACCGGGAAGGTGATCCGCCAGGCCAACCTCGCCAACGACGTGACCAGTCCGGCCTACGCCGACGGCACGCTCTATCTGGCGCAGACGAACGGCAACCTGACCGCGCTCGACGTGAGCACCGCGAGGCCGAAGTGGACGTTCAAGGCCGACTCCGAGCTGGAGTCCTCGCCGCTGGTCACCGACGACACGGTGTACTTCGGGTCCGACGACGGTGGCTTCTACGCGCTCGACGCCGCCAGCGGCAAGCAACGCTGGAAGGCGGAGCTCGGCCACGACGTGAAGGCGAGCCCGTCGATCGACGGCGACGTCGTCTACGTCGGCGACTACGAGGGGACGATCTGGGCGCTCGACGCGCACACCGGCAAGCGCAACTGGAGCACCGACACGACGCACCTGCCGCCGGGCGGCACCGGCGGCTTCTACTCGTCGCCGTCGGTCGCCTTCGGCAAGGTCTACGAGGCCCGCGACGACGGCACGGTGTACGCGCTCGATCAGGCCACCGGCAAGCTCGCCTGGAACTTCGCGACCTCGAACTCGATCTACAGCTCGCCCGCCGCCGCCCAGGTACCGGGCACTCCGCCGAGCGTCTACGTCGGCAGCTACGACCATCAGCTGTACGCGCTCGACGCGGCGACCGGGCAGAAGCGCTGGGTCTTCAACGTCGGCGGCGTTGTCCCCGGGACTCCGACCGTGGTCGGCAGGACGGTCTACACGTCGAGCTTCCAGAACAAGAAGACCTTCGGGGTCGACGCGAAGACCGGCAAGCGGGTGTTCGAGTGGGGCTCGGCCGGGTTCACCCCGGTGATCTCGGACGGCGAGCGCGTCTACCTGACCGGCTTCCAGACCGTCTGGGCGTTCGACGCCAAGGGCGCGGGGGAATCGCAGGCGCCGACTCAGTCGGAGTCGGGCAAGGCGCCGGCCAACCCGAGCCCGAACAGCACCTCCGGCAAGTAGCGCCTACTCTGGCTCGAGCGCTTCCTCGGCCTCGATCCCGCGCCCCGGCGGCACCCGCAGCGAGATGTCGCCGCGGCCGTACTCGTCGAGCGGCCAGTCCGAGGTCAGCACGGCCTCATGGCCGAGATCGGCGAGCGCCTGGCGAAAGGCCCGCGCGGTCTCGAGCTCCGGATAGTCGGCCACGATGTCCCAGTCGTCATAGCTGGCGTCGCCGATCGCGACCTCGGCCAGCCCGTCGGGATGAAGCGAGCCCTCGGTCGTGCCGAGCGCCTTGCCGATCCTGTCCTTGAAGCCCATGACGCGCACGCTAACCGCTCGACGGCGACGGTGCTGCGCGATCAGCGCCGGTCGGGCGGGCGAACAGAGCCGAGCGCCGCCGAGTCGGCGCGGATGTTGGAGCCGAGCGCGTCGAGGTGCTTCTGGATCCCGTCGAGCAGGCCCTCAACCTGCTGGCGCGCGTCGGCGAGGGCGGCGAGCGTCGTGTTGAGCGAGACGCTTTCGACGTTGTGGTTGCGACACGACGGGCAGGGCCCGACCCGCTCGGCCGCCCAGGTGGCGGCGCAGTCGTCGCAGGTGAGCCGGTAAACATCGGCGAGCCCGGCGACCGCCTCGGCGGCGCGCTCGGCGCCGACGTCGGTGAGGATGCCCTCGATCATCGGCTCGCCCTCGTCGCCGAGCGTCAGGATCGCCCGGTCGCGAACCGCCACCACCCTCCCGGAGCGGTGGCGCAACCGGTACTCGAGCACGAGCCTCGGTTCCCGGGGGCATCTCCATGTGACGCTGTTCCTCGAGCTCGATCCGGTCGCGATCGTCGGCGTGAAGGCTGGCCCGCCACAGGGTCGGGTCCGCGCACCACTCCTGCGGCGTGTAGCCGAGCAACCGCTCGATCTGCGAGGAGACGAACTGCCAGCTGCCCATCGCCCGACGCTCGGCCCGGTAGGAGCAGGCCGGCAGGCTGTCGACCATGCCGCGGTGGCGCTCGTGCGCGTCGGCGAGGGCGAGTTGCGCGGTGCGCTCCGCGCTGATGTCGATCATCACCCCGCGCCAGAACCGGCCATCGCCACTGCCGCGGCTGATCCGGGCGACGTCGCGCACCCAGACGGTGCGGCCGGATCGGTGCTGCATCCGGTACTCGGAGGCGATCCGCGTGTCGGTCTCGAGCGACTGGAGCTCTTGCTCGCGCTCGAGGTCGAGCACCCGCTCGCGCTCGTCGGGATGGATCGACTCGCGCCACAGTTCGGGCCGCGCCAGCCACTCGCGGTCGTCGTAGCCGAGTAGCTCCGAGATCTGCGGGCTGACGTACAGAAAGCGCCCGTCCGGGCCGGGCTCGGCCTCGTAGACGACCGCCGGCAGCCACTCGATCAGGTCGCGGAAACGGGCCTCGGTCCGATCGCGGGCCGCCTCGGCCTCGACGCGCGCCGTGGCCTCGAAGGCGACGAAGGCGATCGAGCGCTCGCCGCTCTCGGGGTCGGCGAGCAGCCGTCCACCGGCCTGGATCCAGACCGTTTCCCCGCCCGGGCGCACGATCCGCAGCAGCATCTGGGTCTCGTTGCCTGTCCCGCTGCCGGCCTCGCGCATCCTCGACTCGGCCTTGGCCCGGTCGGACGGGTGGACCAGATCGAGAACCTGAGTCCCGAGCAGCTGGTGGGGGTCGCGACCGAAAATCGCCCACGCTGCGGCGGAGGCGTACAGGAACGTGCCGCCGAGGTCGACCCTGGCGACCAGTACGGCGATGTTGTCGAGCAGCTGCCCGAGGGCTGCATCGGAGCCGATCAGTCGCTCCATCAAGACCAAGCCTAGACTGGGCGTCGTGTCGAAGCGCAGGTCTCGTCGATGAAGTGGAACCGGGCCAAGGGCCGCAAGGACCGCAACGTGATCGACGCGCGCGGTTCGTCGCCGTCGTCAGGCGCTGGCGGTGGCGGTGGGCTGCCGATCCCGGGCAACATCGCGGGGCTCGGCGGCGGGGCCGGCGTGATCGTGGTCCTGATCATCGTCGCGATCCAGGTCTTCGGCGGCGGCTCGAGCGGCAGCGGCTTCGACGTCGGGCAGGTGTTCGGCACGGGGGTCGAGGCGCCCGGGACCTCGAACCCGGTCGGGATCCCGCCGGAGGAGGATCCACAGCGCGACCTCAAGGACTTCTCGACCTACGTCTTCAACGACACCCAGGACGTCTGGAGCAGCATCTTCAAGCAGGAGGGCAAGGCCTACAAGCCGGCGACGCTCTACCTGTACGCGAACGCGGTCCGTACCAACGGCTGCGGCTCCGCGACCTCCGCGGTCGGCCCCTTCTACTGCCCCGCCGACCAGCGGGTGTATCTCGACCTGAGCTTCTACGAGGACATGAAGCGCCAGCTGAACGCGAGCGGCGACTTCGCGTGGGCGTACGTGATCGCCCACGAGGTCGGCCACCACGTCCAGAACCTGCGCGGGACCGAGCGCGAGGTCGCGAGCGAGACCCGGTCCAGTCCCGGTGATGCGAATGAGCTCTCGGTCCGCACTGAGCTCCAGGCCGACTGCTACGCCGGCGTCTGGGCTTCGACCGTGTTCAAGGCCGGCGACCTGGAGCAGGGCGATCTCGACGAGGCCTTCAACGCCGCCGAGGCGGTCGGCGACGACCGGCTGCAGCGCCAGGCCGGCCAGTCGGTCAACCCCGACAGCTTCACCCACGGCAGCTCCGAGCAGCGCCGCCGCTGGTTCGACACGGGTTATGAGTCCGGCGACCCGGCGAGCTGCGACACGTTCTCGGTCGACCAGGTCTAGGATCCTTTTCAGCCGCCCGCGGCGGCGTTAGGATCGTGCCGTGGGCTTCTTTTCCCGGCGGCGCAAGCGCGAGAGCGCGATCCCAGACTCGACCGGCGAGACGCCGCTCGGGTCGTTCGCCAGCCCGGAGGGCCAGCCGGTGGTCGGCAACCAGGTCGGCGGCGGGGCGCCCGACCTCGCCTCGATGGGCGTCGTCGACGGGCTCGCGGCGCTCACCCAGATCGGGCCGATGATCCAGCAGGCGATCGCCTCTGGAAACGTGCAGATCTCCCAGGGCGAGCCGCAGGTGCTCGACATGCGGGGCTCCGGGCTGCGCGAGGAGATCCTCGAGATCATGGGCCAGCACGGGATCGACCCGCAGAAGGGCGTCGTCGACGGCAGCGCCGACCCGAACAGCTACGCCGAGATGCAGCAACAGATCATGGCTGCGCTCGCCAAGCACGGCATCGACACCGGCGCCGGCGGCGCCACGATCAACGTTCAGCCCGACCAGGTGCCGCCCGGCTGGGAGGGCGGCGAGAGCAAGTAGCTCGGTGGCGGCCCCGCGGCTGCGCCAGGCCGTGCTCGCCGCGACCGAGCTCGAGCCCGTCGTCGAGCGCCTCACGGCGGAGCTGAGCCTCGGCGAGCCCTACGCCGACCCGGATGTCTCCCACTTCGGCCTGCGCAACGCCGTCTTCGCGATCGGCGACACGTTCCTCGAGGTCGTCTCGCCGATCCGCGACGGCACGTCGGCCGGGCGCCTGCTCGAGCGCCGCGGCGGCGACACCGGCTACATGGCGATGTTCCAGGTCGCCGACGTGGCGGCCGCCCGCGCCCGCGCCGCCGCGTTCGGGGTGCGCGAGGTGTTCGCGGTCGAGCTCGACGAGATCGTCGAGGCGCACCTGCATCCGGCGGACATGCGCGGCGCGATCGTCTCGGTCAGCGAGCCGCGCCCGCCCGAGTCGTGGCGCTGGGGTGGGCCGGGGTGGCCGGAGCGTGCGGCCGCCGGCACGATCGCCGCGATCACCGTCGCGGTGGCCGAGCCGGACGCGGCGCGGACGCGCTGGGAGGGCGTGATCGGCGACCTGGGGCAGGTCGAGTTCGTCGCCGACCCGGACGAGCATGGGATCGTCGCGATCGCGATCGAGCGCGACGGCGAGCGGTTGACCGTGCGCCCCTAGCTTCGCTCAGGCGTCCGGGTCGTAGTCGCCGCCGCCCAGCTCGGCGGGCAGCGCCCGGGGACCGTCCGGATACATCCGGGCGAGCAGCTCCGGGGTCATCTCGAGCGTGTTCGCCGCCTCGGGCGGCGCCCCGACGACGAGCCACAGCTGCGCGGCGTCGGTGTCGTTGAACGGCTGACGGACCGTCTCGGGCTCGACCAGGACCGCGCTCAACGGCGTCAGGGTAAGCACCTCGTCGTCGACCGCCAGGCGGCCGGTGCCCTCGAGCACGACGTAGAGCTCGGCGGTCTCGAGGTGGCGGTGGCGGGTCGAGGCCTGGCCGGGCTCGAGTCGCCACAGCCGGGCGCCGAGGGTCTCGGCGCCGAGCTGTTTGGCGAGGTCGGTGTTCGCGACCCCCATCTGGTTCGACGGGCGCCAGAAGGCGTCCTCGGCGGTGAGTACGCGGTAGCTCACCGGATCGAGCTCAGTCGGTGAGCTCGATCCGCTCGATCACCTGGGGCTCGACCGGGCGGTCGCCGGAGCCCGTCGGGGTTCCCTCGATCGCATCGACCGTCTCCATCCCGGAGCTGACCTCGCCGAAGACCGTGTGCTTGCCGTCGAGCCATTCGGCCGCGGGGATGGTGACGATGAAGAACTGCGAGCCGTTGGTGTTCGGGCCGGCGTTGGCCATCGCGAGCGCGCCGCGGACGACCTTGTGGTCGTTGAACTCGTCCTCGAACGTGTAGCCGGGGCCGCCCGTACCGGTGCCCTCCGGGCAGCCGCCCTGGATCATGAAGTCGCTGATCACGCGGTGGAAGGTGAGCCCGTCGTAGAAGCCGTCGGCGGCGAGCTTGCGGAAGTTCTCGACCGTCTTCGGCGCGTCATCGTCGAAGAAATCGATCGTGATCGGGCCTTGATTCGTGTGGAGTGTGGCTTGAGACATGCGTCGAATCTAGCCCACCGGCGATCGCCACCTATCCTCAGCCGTGCATGCGCTGCTCGGAGTGCGGCAACCTCAACCGGCCGGAGGCGCGGTTCTGCGACTCCTGCGGGGCGCCGCTCGAACAGCCGAGCTCGCCGCGCCCCCCCGACGCCGAGGCCACCGAGCAACCCGAGCTGATCGCCGGCCGCTACCGCGTGGAGGGCTTTCTCGGCCGCGGCGGCCGCAAGCGCGTGTACCGGGCCCGCGACCTGGAGGCGGGCGAGCGCGAGGTCGCCGTCGCGGTCTTCGACACCGAGGGGATCGGCGAGACGGTGCTCGCCCGGGCACGCCGCGAGACTCGCGCGATGGGCAAGCTCGGCGAGCACCCGCACATCGTCCGCATCCTGGACTCGGGCGAGGAGGACCGGGTGCCGTACGTGGTCAGCGAGTACGTCGGCGGCGGCGACCTCGCGGGCGTGCTCGAGGCGGCTGAGGACCGGCGACTGGAGCCCGACCGCGCGCTCGAGATCGCCGCCGACGTCTGCCGCGCCCTCGAGCACGCGCACGCGCGCGGGATCGTCCACCGCGACCTGAAGCCCGCCAACGTCTGGCTCGGCGACGACGGCACGGCTCGGCTCGGCGACTTCGGCCTCGCGACCACCGACCGCCGCTCGCGCGCAGCGGTCGAGGGGATGTTGGTCGGCACGGTCGCCTATCTGCCTCCCGAGCAGGCGCTCGGTCGCGGCTCGGACGAGCGCTCCGACATCTACTCGCTCGGGGCGATGCTCTACGAGCTGCTCACGGGGGAGCCGCCGTTCCCGGGCGACGACGCCGTCGCGATCATCGGTCGCCACCTGAACGCGAAGCCGGTCGCCCCCTCGCGTCACCGGCCGGAGATCTCGCCGGCGCTCGACCGGCTGGTGCTCGAGTTGCTCGCGAAGTCGCCCGATGACCGCCCGCAGTCGGCCGCCGAGGCGCGGCGCGCGATCGAGGTCGGCGGCTGCCGCGCCGGCCGAGCCCGCCGCCGAGGACTCGGACGAGAACCCGCTCGAGTCGCTCGCCGGCGGCGTCTTCGTCGGCCGCGACGCGGAGCTGGGCGAGATGCGGGGCCTGCTCGAGGACGCGCTCGCCGGTCAGGGGCGGCTGCTGCTGCTGTCCGGCGACCCCGGGATCGGCAAGACCCGCGCCGCCGAGCAGCTCTCGACCTACGCCGGGGTCCGCGGCGCGCGCGTCTATTGGGGTCGGTGCCAGGAGTCCGAGGGTCAGCCGCCGTACTGGCCGTGGGCCGAGGCGCTGCGCTCCTACGTCCGCGAGGCCGACCCGGTCGGGCTGCGGTGGGAGCTCGGCGGCCGGGCCGCCGACGTCGCCCGGATCGTCCCCGAGCTCGCCGAGCGGCTCGGTGACGTCGGCGAGCTCGCCGAGGCGGAGACCGAGCAGGAGCGCTTCCGCCTCTTCGACTCGTTCGCGACCTTCATCGCCGGGGTCTCCCGCGCCCGCCCGATGGTGCTGGTGCTCGACGACCTGCACTGGGCCGACGAGCCCTCGTTGTTGCTGCTGCGGTTCGTCGCCCGCCGGCTCGCTGACACCGGGCTGCTGGTGATCGGCACCTACCGCGATGTCGAGCTCGGCCGCCACCATCCGCTCGCCGACACGCTCGGGCGAGCTGAGCGCGATCGACGGCGTGCGCCGGATTGCGCTGCGCGGGCTCGACCCGGAGGGGATCGCCGACTACATCGAGCTCACCGCCGGCGTCGACCGGCCGCCGGCCGACCTCGCGGCGGCGATTCACGATCAGACCGCCGGCAACCCGTTCTTCATTGGCGAGGTGGTGCGGCTGATGGCCGCCGAGGGCCACCTCGGTGAGGCCGAGGCGCGCCGCCAGGTGCAGATCCCCCATGGCGTCCGGGAGGTGGTCGGCCGCCGGCTCGACCGGCTTTCCGAGCGCGCCAACGAGGTGCTGCGGATCGCCGCCGTCTGCGGGCGCGAGTTCTACCTCCAGGTGCTCTCGCAGGTCTGCGAGCTCGAGCCGGCCGACGTCGAGCCCGCGCTCGCCGAGGCGGTGGGCGACCGGCTCGTCGACGCCCCGGCGGAGGTCGGCGGCCGGTACTCGTTCTCCCACGCGCTGGTGCGCGAGACGCTGCAGGCCGAGATCCCGGCGGCGCGGCGCCTCGCGCTGCAGCGCGAGATCGGCGAGGCGCTCGAGCGCGTCTACGCCGACGACCTCGAGCACCACCTGGCCGAGCTCGCCCACCACTTCCTCGAGGCCGCGCCGCTCGGGGAGGTCGAGCGCGCGGTCGACTACGCGACCCGGGCCGCGCGCCAGGCGCGGCACCGACTCGCCTACGAGGACGCGGCGGCGCTCTACGCGCGGGCAATCGAGGCGCTCGAGCTCGGCCCGGAGCCGGCCCGTGGCCGGCGCCTCGAGCTGCTGTTGGAGCTCGGCGAGGCGCAGACCAAGGCGGCGCGCTCCAGCGACGCGCGGGCCACCTTCGAGCGCGCCGCGGCGCTCGCCCGCGAGCTCGGGTCCGCCGAGTCGCTGGCGCAAGCGGCGCTCGGGTCCTGTCTGCTGTCGATCGCCGGAGTCGTCGACGAGCCGCTGATCGAGCTGCTCGAGGAGTCGCTGGCCGCGGTCGGCGACGGCGACAGCGCGATCCGCTCGCAGCTGCTCAGCGGCCTCGCCCAGGAGCTCTACTGGGTCGACGCTGCCGGGCGCTCCAACGACCTCGGCCTCGAGGCGCTCGAGATGGCGCGGCGCGTCGACGACCCGGCGGCGCAGGCCGCGGCGCTGGCACGGCGCCAGTTCACCGGGACGATCGACCCCGACCGGGTGCGCCGCCGGCTCACCGAGAGCAACGAGATGCACGACCTCGCGAAGCGGCTCGGCGACCGCGAGCTCGAGCTGCGCGCACACGTCTACCGGCTGACCAACCGCCTGCAACTCGGCGACGTGCCCGGCGTCGACGCCGACCTCGCCGCGGTCGACCGGCTGGCGACCGAGCTGCGCCAGCCACAGTGGCAGTGGAACGTGCCGCTGCTGCGGGCGATGCGGGCGCTGATCGACGGGCGCTTCGAGGAGGCCGAGCGGCTCTCGTACGAGGCGGCCGCCGCCGGGGTCCGGGCCGAGGAGCCGGTCGCCGCCCAGTTTCACGCGACCCAGATCGCGCTCCTGCGCCGCCTGCGCCGTTCGCCCGAGGACGAGGCCGAGCTCGCCGCCCTGATCGACCGGCTCAGCGAGCTCGCCGAGCAGTATCCGGCGATCCCCGCCTGGCGCAGCTCGCTCGCCGCCACCCACGCCGAGCTCGGCAACTCGAGCGAGGCCCGGACCGTGTTCGAGACCCTCGCCGCCCGGGACTTCACCGACGTCCCGCTCGACGCGCAGTGGGGCATCTCGCTCAGCCTCCTGGCCGAGGTCGCGAGCTACCTCGGCGACGTCGATCGGGCCCGCCTGCTGTACGACATGATGACCCCGTTCGAGGGCCTCAACGTGATCGCCGGTCGCGCCGCCGCCTCGTACGGCCCGGTTGCCCGGATGCTCGCGCTGCTGGCGCGCACCGACGGTCGCGTCGACGACGCCGAGCGCCACTTCAACGCCTCGCTGGCCCTCAGCGAGGGGATGGGCGACCGGCCGTTCACGGCCCGCGCCCGCCACGAGCTCGCCGTGACGCTGCTCGACCGCGATCGGCCGGGCGATCGCGAGCGGGCGCTGGAGCTGCTCGGCGCGGCGCTCGACTCCGCGCAGGAGCTCGGCATGGTGAGGCTCGTCGAGGAGGCGCTCGCGGCGCGACTTCGCGCCCAGGGGCTCGAGCAGCTCGATGTCGGCACCTCGATCGACTTCCTGATCGACGAGGTCGCCTCCGAGCGCCCCGACATCGCCGCTCACGCCGCTCCCGACGGCCAGGTGACGATCCTCTTCTCCGACATCGAGGATTCGACCCTGATGACCGAGCGGCTCGGCGACGAGCGCTGGCTGCAGGTGCTGCGCGCCCACAACTCGCTGTTTCGACGCCTCGTCCCCGGACACGGCGGCTTCGAGGTCAAGAACCAGGGTGACGGCTTCATGCTCGTCTTCCCCGACCCGGCGCGCGCGATCGAGTGCGCCGCGGCGATCCAGCGCGAGCTGACCGAGCGCGAGCCGGTCGAGGGCGAGCGGATCCGCGTGCGGATGGGGATGCACGCCGGGGAGGCGATCCGCGAGGAGGGCGACTTCTTCGGCCGCAGCGTGATCGTCGCCGCGCGGATCGCGGCGGCGGCGCGCGGCGGCGAGATCCTCGTCTCGGAGGAGCTCAAGCGGCGCGCAGGCTCGGGCAACGGCGACGCCATCCGGGTCGGTTTCGACGACGGCCGCGAGCTCGAGCTCAAGGGCCTCGCCGGCACCCACCGCGTCTATCGCGCCGAGTGGGACTCGCTCAGTTCGTCAACCAGCTGACCGGGTTGCGGACCATCATCGTCTCGATCTGGTCGTCGCTCACCCCGTCGGCCTTCAGGTCCGGGATCACCCGGGTCGGGACCATCCTGATGTCCCAGTCCTTGGCCATCCCGGCGGCGAGCATCTGCTCGATCGCCGCCTGCTCGAACCAGTCGATCGTCCCGCAGGAGTCGGCGGCCAGAAAGACGCGGTCGGCGTAGCCACGCTCGAGCAGCGCAAGCGTCGTCGCGTGTCGCTGCTCGTAGGGCAGGTACATCTCGAGCCCGTAGCGGTCGAGCCCGATCCAGACGCCGGTCTCGAGCACCCGCTCGATGTAGTCGAGGTCGTCGGTGTCGCCGGTGTGGGCGATCTGGATCTTCCCCGGCTCGACCCCTTCCTCGAGGAAGATCTCGATCTGTCGCGGCGCGGTCTCGCTCGCGGGGCGCGAGTGGGCCATGATCGGCGCGCCGGTGCGCAGCGAGGCCCGGGCCGCCGCACGATGGACCTTCTCGATGTTCTCGGTCACCCCCGGCTCGTCCGCCGCGCACTTGATGAACGCGGCCTTGATCTCGGTTCCCTGGATCCCCTGCTCGATGTCGGCGACGAACAGGTCGGCGATCCGGTCGGGGTCGCGGCTGACGAAGAAGGGCGGCAGGTGGTCATAGGTGTAGATCCCGGTGCAGGGGACGACCTGGAGGCCGGTCTGCTCGGAGACGTCGCGCATGAAGCCCACGTCGCGGCCGAGGAACATCGCGGTCGGGTCGACGATCGTCTTTACCCCGAGCTCGACGGCGGCCCGGCCGACCTCGAGCGCCGCCTCCTTGCCGTCGCCAGGCTGCTCGCGCTCCGGGATCCCGCCGGAGGCCTTGGCCTGGGGCCACTGCTCGTGGACGGCTTCGTCGCGGGTTCGGAGGTGCTCGTGGATCAGCGTCGTCCCGAGCTCGGCGGCGTCGATCGGCCCGGTGACGGTTTCGACGGTGGCCATCGCGCGCAGTCTCTCAGGTCAGCTTCACGATGGCGATCACCATCGACGCGATCAGGCAGGCGACCAGGACGATCATCATGTAGCGCCACGTCGGGGGCATCGACTCTGAGCGCGGATAGTATGGCCCCGCAATCGGGAGCGAAGGAGGCCAGTCTTGTTCGAGCGGATCTTGGTCGGGACCGATGGGTCAGAGACTGCCGCGGAGGCGGTGCGCCAGGCGACCGAGCTCGCCCGCGCGACCGGCGCCAAGCTCGACATCGTCAGCGCCTACGAGCCGGTGCCCGCGTCGCGATTGCGCGAGGAAGGCGGCGAGATCCCGGGCGACGTCGCCTACGCGATCGGGCCGAAGGAGGACGTCAACGTGATCCTCGAGGCCGCCTCGGTGCCGGCGCGCGAGGCCGGCGTCGAGGTCAACACCCACGCCCGCGAGGGCGACCCCGCAGGCGCGATCCTCGACCTGGCCGAGGAGCTGGACGTGAGCGTGATCGTGGTCGGCAACAAGGGCATGACCGGCGCGCGGCGCTTCCTGCTCGGCAGCGTGCCGAACAACATCTCCCACCACGCTCCCTGCAGCGTCTACATCGCCCGGACGACCTGAGCCGCGAGCCGGCTCAGGGCTTCGGTGCGTCGCAATGGCGGCGCGGATCGACCGCGCGCTGTGCGTCGAGGCGGCCGGGCCCGTAGAAGCGCTTGGGCTTTCCTGACGACGCCGTGCAGCGCAGGCGACGAGCGAGCCGCTGCGGGCCCGGGTCGGGCCCGGCGACACCGCTGGCGAGCACCAGGGCGGCGACCGCGCTGGCGTGCGCGGCCGACATCGAGGTGCCGACGTCCGGGCGGATCGCAAACCGCTGCCAGGCGCTGTCGCAGCTCATCGGAAAGCAGGCGTAGGTGAGCTGGAGGATCGGCCGCGAGTCGTCCGCGCAGGCCGGTCGCGAGGCGCTGCCGGGCCGGGTCGGGCCACCGCCGGGGGCGAGCAGGTCGGTGCGGCGGCCGAAGTAGGAATACTCGGCAAGGCAGCCGTCCTCGGTCGTGGCGCCGACCGCGAATGCCCCCGGGGCTGCGCCGGGGAACAGGGCCCGGTCGCGGCCGCGGGCGTCGAGGGCGTTGCCGGCCGAGGCGACGACGAAGGCGCCGAGGCGATCGGCCTTGCGGATCGCGGTGCAGACGGTGGGGACGTCGCGGCAGCTGTTGACCTCGGGGTCGAAGTTGAGCGAGACGTTGATCACGCCGGCGCCGTGGCGAGCCGCCCAGAGGATCCCGGTGGCGACGTCGTCCGTGCTGCCGACGCCGGTCGCGTCGAGGACTCTGATCGGCATCAGCGAGACGCCGTAGGCGATCCCGGTGAGGTAGTCGGGGGTCGGCGAGGGCGACGTGAAGGTGGCCTGCTCGGCGATCGTCCCGGCGACGTGGGTGCCATGGCCGTTCTCGTCGAGCGGCTGGTCGTCGTCGTCGATCAGGTCGATGCCGGGGACGAACGCGGACGAGAAGTCGGGGCTCGCCGCGTGCTCGGGGGAGTCCTGGTAGGCGATCCCCGAGTCGACGACGGCGACGACTACCCCGGCGCCCCCGGGCCGGCCGGCGGCGATCAATCGGTCCCACGCGGCCGCGGCCCGGATGCCGCCCGGGCGCAGGCCAAGGCTCCACTGGTCGGCGGCCCACCCGCCGACGATGCCCGCGGTTCCCTGGTCGAGCGGCGCGTCGGAGGCGTGCGCGAGCCAGTTCGGCGCCGCGGAGCGCACGCCCGGGCGCCGGCGCAGTTGCGCCGCGCGCTCGGCGAGCGAGGCGCCCGGGGCGAGCTCCGCGACCTTCGCCCCGCCGCCCGCCAGCCCGACGACGAGCTGGTGCGGGGCCCGCGCGTCGGACGCCGCCGCGCGCGCGGGGAGCGCCGCGCACGCCAGCACGAGGCAGGCGGCCACCAGCGCCGATCTGAGTCCAGGTGAGTTCATCCGAAACCGGGCCGGCCGAGATCTGGCCCGTGCTTTCGAGAACACGGGAGGATCGTCGAAGTTGCCGCTCGCCGATACTTCGCCGCGTGGACGAGCGCGACGAAGCGATGATGCGGCGCGCCCTCGCGGCGGCCGCGGCCGCCGCGACCCACGGCGACGTCCCGATCGGCGCGGTGATCGCGCGCGACGACGAGGTGATCGCCGAGGCCGGCAACGAGCGCGAGCTACGCCGCGACCCGACCGCCCACGCCGAGTTGCTGGCGCTGCGCGAAGCCGCGGCGGCGCTCGGCGGGTGGCGGATCCCCGAGGTCACCCTGTACGTGACCCTGGAGCCGTGCGCGATGTGCGCCGGCGCGATCGTGCTCGCCCGCGTGCCGAGGGTCGTGTACGCGACCGCCGACCCGAAGGCCGGCGCCGCCGGGAGCGTCCTCGACGTCCTCGGCGAGCCGCGCCTCAACCACCGCCCCGAGGTGGTCGCCGGCGTCCTCGCCGAGGACGCCGCCGCCCTGCTGCGAGCGTTCTTCGCCGAGCGGCGGTGA
>CAWHFY010000021.1:0-109346 GCA_963828755.1 uncultured Solirubrobacterales bacterium
AGCTCGACGTCGACCTGGACGGTCGGCAGACCGCGGCAGTCGAGGACCTCCCTCGCCCGGATCGCCTCGATCGTGCGACCGCTTCCGTTGACTGGCTTCACTCACAGGATTACCTCCTCGGCATTCGGCCCGTCGCCGGCTGCGAGGGCGCTACTCAGGTTCTGGACCGCGTCGCTCAGGTGCTCGCGGAAGAGCTGGTCGGCGCGCTGCGGATCGGCGTCGACGATCGCGGCGAGCAGCGCGGTGTGCTCGTCGGCGACCTCGGATGGACGCTCGTAGTGCGGCCGCAGCTGGACCATGCAGAGCTGGATCTCCGCCTGGACCTGGCCGTAGGCGCGCGAGAGGCGCGGGCTGGCTGCGGCGTCGATGATCGCGCGGTGAAATCGCATGTCGGGCTCGACGACCTCGCGCCAGGGGGCGCCGTCGGGAACGGCGGAGAGGTCCTCGACCGCCTGGCGGGCGCCCTCCGGGACGCGGCCCTCGCCGATCACGATCCGGACCGCCTCGGTCTCGAGCGCGGTCCGCAGCCTGAAGGTGTCGAGGATGTCGGCGGCCTCGAGCACGGTCACCTGGACGCCGCGGTGCGGCTCGCGGCGCAGCATCCCCTCGGAGATCAGGATCTGGGTCGCGGCGCGAAACGAATGGCGCGCGATGCGCAGGCGGTCGGCGAACTCCGCCTCGCGCAGGCGGGTACCCGGCTCCAGCTCGCCGTCGAGGATCAGTTCGCGAAGCACGTTCGCGGCCGCGTCGACGGTCGAGACGGTGTTCAGGTGGACGCTGTGGGACGGCGCGGATCCGGACGAGGTTGCTTCCATGTGTCACATTCTTCCACAATTAGACAAAGATGGTCTGGCAGCCATCCCTCCTGCGTCGCGTTACAATTGTGCAACAATTCCGCCACGAAGTGGCCAAGGGAAGGGAATTCCAGATGAGCAGCGCTGTAACTCGTAGGCAAGCGATCAAGCGAGGGGCGGCGGCGCTGGCCAGCGTCTCGGTCGCCGACATGATGCTCGCCCACGGGGGCCAGAACGAGGCGCTCGCCGCCGCCGAGCGAGGTCTTCTCCGGGCGCAAGGGCTACGGACCGCTGCAGATCAAGAAGGGCAAGGATCTCGCGCTGCCGAAGGGGTTCGACTACGTCCGCTTCGGGCGCGCCGGCTCGACCATGTCCGACGGCCTGCCGACCCCGACCTGCCACGACGGCACCGGCTATTTCAAGGGCAAGGGCAACAGCGTCTGGATCGTCCGCAACCAGGAGGGCTTCCAGCAGGGACGCGCGCAGGGCCCGCGAAACGCCTACGACCCGATCGCACAGGGCGGGGTCACCGTCTCGCACTTCGATCCCGGCCGCGGCAAGCTGATCGGCAGCGCCCTCGTCCTGAACGGGACCGACAACAACTGCAACGGCGGCGTCACCCCCTGGGGCACCTGGCTCTCGGGCGAGGAGAACACGGTCGGCAAGGAGCAGGGGTACGGGGCCGAGCACGGCTACGTCTTCGAGGTTCCGGCGCGCGCGACCTCGACCGTCGAGCCGGTCCCGATCAAGGCGATGGGCCGCTTCGTTCACGAGGCCTGCCCGGTCGACCCGAAGACGGGGATCGTCTACCAGACCGAGGACAACGGCGACCCGGGCGACGGCTTCTATCGCTACCTGCCCCGGCACAAGGGCAAGCTGCACCGCGGCGGCAAGCTCCAGATGCTCGGTATCAAGGGTCGACCGAAGTACAACACGACCAAGAACTCAGAAGGTCGGCGAGAAGCTCGACTGCGTCTGGATCGACATCAAGGATCCCGATCCCAACGGGGCCGACAGGTACCCGCAGGCCGTCTACATGCAGGGTCGCCACGATGGCGCCGCCAAGTTCATGGGCCTCGAGGGCGGCTTCTTCTCGAAGGGCAGCTGCTACTTCACGGCGTCGGACGGCGGCGACGCCGAGCAGGGCCAGATCTGGAAGTACACCCCCGACAACAAGAACTTCAAGCGGGGGACGCTCGAATTGATCTACGAGTCACCGCGCCACCGGGTCCTCACCGGCCCGGACGCGATCACGCAGAGCCCGCGCGGCGGGATCCTCGTCTGCGAGGACGGCTCGAGCGAGGACGTCAACGGCCAGGACGCCTACATGCGCTACCTGACCCCGGACGGCAAGCTCGAGAGCTTCGCCAAGGTTCTGAAGCCGATGCAGCTGCACGATCACATCGCCGCCGACCTGTTCCCCTACAACCCCGACCGCTGGGAGCACCCGCCCGAGCGCGGCGAGGGCGTCGGGCACAGCGAGTGCTCGGGCGTCGGCTTCAGCCCGGACGGCAAGTGGTTGTTCGTCCACCTGCAGTACCCCGGCGAGACGTACGCGATCACCGGGCCGTGGGGCAAGGGTTGGCTGTAGGTGCCGCTGGCCGCGACCCGGCCTGATCGGCGAGACTGAGCGCATGGCGGAGATCGACCGTGAGCTGATCGCGGGGCTGATGAAGCGCGAACGCGAGCGCTTCGCGGCCGAGCGCCCGCGCTCGCGCGAGCTGCACGAGCGCGGCCAGGCGTCGCTGCTCTCCGGGGTGCCGATGAACTGGATGACCCGCTGGCCCGGCGACTTTCCGGTGTTCATGGACTCGGCGGAGGGCGCCGAGCTGCGCGACGTGGACGGCAACGTCTACGCCGACCTCTGCCTCGGCGACACGGGGGCGATGACCGGCCACGCGCCGCCGGCGACGGTCGCGGCCGTCAACGAGCGTCTGGCGCGGGGGATCACGTCGATGCTGCCGACGGAGGATGCGGCGGCGGTCGGCGAGGAGATGCAGCGGCGCTTCGGCCTGCGCGACTGGCAGTTCACGCTCTCGGCCACGGACGCGAATCGGTTCGTGATCCGGATCGCCCGCCAGATCACCGGCCGCTCGAAGATCCTCGTGCACAACCACTGCTATCACGGCTCGGTCGACGAGACGGTCGCAACCCTCGTGGACGGCGAGGTCCGTCCGCGCGAGGGCAGCGTCGGGCCCCCGGTGGACGTCGCCGAGACGACCCGGGTGGTCGAGATCAACGACCTCGAGGGGCTCGAGCGCGAGCTCGCCGACGGCGACGTCGCCTGCGTGCTGATCGAGCCGGCGCTGACCAACATCGGGATCGTGCTCGCCGACGAGGGCTATCACGAGCGCGTGCGCGAGCTCACCCGCGAGACCGGGACGCTGCTGGTGATCGACGAGACCCACACGCTCTGCTGCGGGCCCGGCGGCTACACCGCGGCCCACGGCCTGGAGCCTGACTTCCTCACGATCGGCAAGCCGATCGGCGGCGGGATCCCGACCGGCGCCTACGGCTTCAGCGCCGAGGTGGCCGACCGGATCATCGCCCACACGTTCTGGAAGGAGGCCGACGTCGGCGGCGTCGGCGGCACGCTGGCCGGCAACGCGCTCTCCCTCGCCGCGGTCCGGGCGACGCTGGCGGACGTGCTGACCGAGGAGGCGTTCGAGCGCATGATCGAGCTCGCCGAGCGCTTCGAGTCGGGCGTCGCTGCGACGATCGCCGAGCGCGGGCTGCCGTGGTCGATCACCAGGCTCGGCTGCCGCGCCGAGTACATGTTCTCGCCGACTCCGCCGCGAAACGGCGCCGAGGCGGCGGCGGCGATGGACGAGGACCTCGACTGCGCTGCTGCACCTCTACATGCTCAACCGCGGGATCCTGCTGACCCCGTTTCACATGATGGCCCTGATGTCGCCGGCGACCACCGCGGAGCAGGTCGACCTGCACCGGGCGGCCTTCGACGAGGCGGCCGCCGAGCTCACCGGTGGCTGACCCGGTCGCGGCGATCGCCGCCGCCGCGGCCGGGCTGGAGCCCGATCCGCTCGACCCGGAGCAGATCCTCGAGGGATCGCCCGAGACCTCCGCCCACGTGCTCGCGGCGACGCCGGAGGGCGGTGAGAGCGGCGTCTGGCGCTGCACCCCCGGCCGGTTCAGCGACGTCGAGGCCGACGAGACGTTCGTGGTGATCGAGGGCCGCGCGACGATCGAGTGGGAGGGCGGCTTGGTGGAGGTCGGGCCCGGGGACGTCTGCGTGCTCGAGGCCGGCACCGAGACGGTCTGGACCGTCCACGAGACGATCCTCAAGGGGTTTCGGATCGACGGCTCGGAGCCTCACGGACGAGCTGATGAACACACATCGGCGCCGATCCTGCTCGGACGCAACAGCGTGCGACTGTCGGCGAGCCGGCGGCCGACCCGCGCGCGACCATCGAGCTGCTCGAGAGCAGCCGCTCAGGCCAGATCACCAGTCTCAGGTTCAAGGTCCTGCGCTAGCGGGAACCACGCCACCGTGGCCTCCTACTCGGTCAACGAAGCCGGCGTCGCCCGGGCGCGCGAGCTGATCGCGGCCCGCCAGTATGTGCTCGACAGCGAGTGGGGCGAGGTGCAGCCGGACGCGCAAACGGAGAACGAATATCTGGAATCCCACAGCTGGGACGAGTACGCGGCCTGGCATCTGGGCCTCACCGACGGCGCCACCGACGAGACCAAGGGCCGCTACGCGTTCGTCTACGGCGACTTTCGCCGCCTCCATCGCAGCGGGCTGATCGCCTGCCACTACCGGGCGGCCGAGTGGCGTCACAAGGAGATCGAGCTGGCCGCTCACGAGCTGCTGCAGTTGCTCGACGAGACCAGCGGCTGACGACCGCCTGCCGAGTTGCCGTCGCTGGTGGCTTGGTGGAGGCGACTGCGCTGGGCGCTTCCCGCGATCGGGAGGACTCCGCCGAGCCGGGCCGAACCCGGCCCTGCCGAGCGTGGGAAGGCCTCGCGACGGTCCGGGCTAGGCGGTCGCCAGCCGCTGATGGACCAACCGGACGGCCATCGACCCTTCCCCGACCGCGGATGCCACGCGCTTGATCGAGCCGGAGTGGACGTCGCCGACGGCGAAGATCCCAGGGCGGCTGGTCTCGAGGAACAGGGGGCGGTCGCCGTTGAACTCCTCGAGGCCGTCGCTCGGCACGTCTCGGCCGGTGAGCAGGAAACCGGCTTCGTCCGTAGCCAGCTGGCCCGCAAGCCACTCCGTGTGCGGCACCGCGCCGATGAACACGAACAGCCCCCGTGCGGGCACCTGCGAGCGCTCTCCCGTCCGCGCGTCCGCCACGGTCACGACCTCGAGTTCGCGCTCGCCGATCAGCTCGACCACCTCGGTGTTCGTGCAGAGCTCGATCGAGTCATTGCGCTCGATCTGGTCGACCAGGTAACGCGACATCGATTTGCCGAGGTCGTCGCCGCGGATCAGCAGCCGGCAGGGGGAGGTGCGCGACAGGAACATCGCCGCCTGGCCCGCCGAGTTCCCGCCGCCGACGATCACCGCCGGCTCGCCGGCGCATTCCTGCGCCTCCACCTGAGTCGCGGCGTAGTACACGCCGCCGCCTTCGAGCTCGTCGAGCCGCGGGACGTCGAGGCGGCGATAGCGGGCCCCGGTGGCGATCACGATCGTGCGCCCCGTCGCGGCGTCGCCGTTCGACAGGCGGACCTCGTGCCGGCCCGGCTCGCTGACGAGTTCGACAGCTTCGGCCGGCGTCGTTAGCCGCGCCCCGAACTTCGCCGCCTGAACGGCGGCGCGCTGTGTGAGCTCGATCCCCGCGACGCCCGCAGGGAAGCCAAAGTAGTTCTCGATCCTGGTCGAGGTTCCGGCCTGGCCGCCAAGCGCGATCGCTTCGACGCCCTGGATGTCCAGGCCCTCCGAAGCGGCATAGAGCCCGGCTGCCAGACCTGCGGGTCCGGCGCCAACGACGATGACATCGCATAGGTCCGGGGGCGCGCCGGGCGCGCCGAGGCCGATCGCCCGTCCCAGCTCGGCGCTGTCCGGGTTGCGCAGGATCTCGCCGTCGCTCGCGACCACCACCGGCGTCTCGCTCGCCTCGATTGCGAGCGTGCTGAGCAGTGCCTCGGCGTCGTCGTCTGCCTCGAGGTCGATCCACTGGTACGGCATTCGGTTGCGGGCCAGAAACTCGCGCAGCTGGCGGGAATCGGGCGAGAAGCGCGAGCCGATCAACTTCATCCCGGTGCCGACTCCGATCAGGATCGAGCGTCGCGCCATGAACGCCCCGAGGATCATGTCGCTGAGTCCCTTGTCCTGGGCAACGATCTCGAACAGGCGCTCGAGCGGCAGCTGGATCACCTGGCTGGGCTCGCGAACAACGCAGGTCAGATAGAGGCGCTGGCCGATGATGATCCCGAGCTCGCCGAGGAAACGGCGCTCACCGTGAATCGCGATCACCCGGTTCTCCGCCCCGTAGCCCTGGACGATCGCCACCGAGCCGGACTCGACGATGAAGAAGTGGCTCGGCTGGTCGCCGGACGCGAACAGCACCTCGCCCGGCTGCACCGCGCGGACCTCGCCGAGGCTGCGAAAGCGCGCCAGCAGATCGTCGCCGAGCCGCGGGAACGCGCCATCGCGGTCCGGGGTCTCGGGAACCCCTGCTCCGATCGGCGGGCCTTCCGACGTCATGCTGATCTCACCCCCCGGGTCGCGGACATCGTCGCAGCAGTATCCCTCAGGATTCTCCGCAAGCTGCGGAGCGGCTGAGGGGCGCTCAGCCGAGCAGCGAGGCGATCGAGTCGCCCGCGCTGGTCGCCCAGTCGACGAGCGGCGACGGGATGATCCCGAAGAAGACGGTCGCCGCGGCGGCTAGGAACGTGAGGCCCAGGATCGCCTTGCAGTTGACGCCGCTAGTCTCGGCGTCGGCCTCCTGCGAGCCGCCCGCCATCGCCGGCATCGCCTCGGGCGTCCGCTCGGCGCCGGGCCGCATCCAGACCGCCGCGATCACCCGCAGGTAGTAGGCGAGGGAGATCATCGTCCCGATCGCGATCATCACGCCGAGCCAGGTGTAGTCGGACTCCACCGCGGACTCGATCAGGTAGAGCTTGCCGATGAAGCCGGCGGTCCCCGGTAGTCCGGCGAGCGCCAACATCGAGACCGTCAGCGCGGCAGCCAGCCCCGGTCGCTCGCGCCCGAGTCCCTCGACCGAGCGGATGTCGTCGCCGAAGGGCGTCTGGCGCTCGCGGATCGTGATCACCGCGAACGCGGCCAGGTTCATGAGCGCGTAGGCGGCGAGGTAGAAGACCAGGGCGCTGACCCCGGACGCGCTCACCGCGACCACCCCGACCATCATGTAGCCGGCCTGGGCGACGCTCGAGTACCCGAGCAGGCGCTTGAGCGAGTTCTGGCCGAGCGCGCCGGCGTTGCCGACCACGATCGAAACCGTCGCCAGCGCCGCCAGCGCCGGCTGCCAGTCGTCGGCCGCCGGGCCGAGCGCCACCTCGAAGAAGCGGACCAGCACGCAGAACACCGCCGCCTTGGTGGCCACCGACATGAACGCGGTCACCGGCGTCGGGGCGCCCTCGTAGACGTCCGGCGTCCACTGGTGGAAGGGCGCGACCGAGAGCTTGAACGCGAGCCCGGTGGCGGCGAGCGCGATCCCGATCAAGAGCAGCGGGTCGTCGACGATCGAGCCGCCCACCGCGGTCCGGATCCCGGAGAAGTCGGTCGAGCCGGCGGCGCCGTAGACGAACGCGAGCCCGTACAGCAGCGTCGCCGAACCCAGCGAGCCGATGATCAGGTACTTGAGCCCGGACTCGATCGAGCTCGTTCGCCGCAGCGCCGCGCCGCAGAGCACGTAGAGCGGGATCGAGAGCAGCTCGAGCGCGACGAAGAAGGCGATCAGGTTCTGGGCCTGGGCGATCATCGTCATCCCGAGCACCGAGCAGATCAGCAGCGCCTGGAACTCACCGTGGCCGCTCGGGCCGAGGGGCCGGTCGAATGCCTCCTCGCGCCAGGACAGGGGGATGCAGAAGGCGGCCGCCGCGATGCAGATGAGGCTGGTGGCGATCGCAAGATCGTCGAGGCGAAGCGCGCCGGCGATCAGGTTCTTGTGCGCCCCCCACTGGGCGATCAGCAGCCCGGCCGCGGCGGCGAGCGTGCCGAGGCCCGACGACCGAGACGAGGATCAGCTGCCGGCGGCGGCTGCCGCCGATCAGCCCGGCGAGCAGGGTGAGGACGAGTCCGCCCGTGAGCGCGATGATCGGTGAGATGCCGCCGTAGTTGATGTCGGGGGCGTTGAAGTCCATCACTCACCGACCTCGCCGGCCGGCGCGTAGCCGGTCCAGCCGCGGCCGAAGCTTCGGACCTCGGCGGTCGTCTCGCTCGCGGTCGCCGCCGCGACGGCATCGACCTTCTCGGTCACCGAGCCCTCGCCGCGCTCGAGGATCAGCCCCGGCCAGAGCGCCAGGGCGACGATCACGGCGACCAGGGGCGCGAGCACGATCCCGTCGCGGATCCCGATCTCGCGCGACTCGGCGCCCTCGGGCAGCCGGTTGTGCATCACCCGCTGGTACATCCGCAGGCTGTAGAAGGCAGCCAGCGCGATCCCGATCGCGGCGACGAAGGCGAACACGATCTTCGACTGAAAGACGCCGTTGAGGATGTAGAACTCGCCCATGAAGTTGGCCGAGCCCGGGCATCGCCAGGTTCGCCATCGCGAGCACCAGGAAGAGCGCGGCGAGCACGGGCGCCCGCATCGCCTGGCCGCCCATCCTGGTGACGTCCTCGGTTCGCGTCCGCGCGTAGACGATCGCGATCACCATGAAGATGCCGGCGACGACGAGCGCGTGGTTGACCATCTGCAGGACCGCGCCGTCCGCGCCGTCGGCCCGCAGGCTGAAGATCCCGAGCGTGATGAAGCCGAGCTGCGCGATCGACGAGTAGCCGGCGATCAGCCGGATGTTGGTCTGCGTGAACGCCATCACCGAGCCGTAGAGGATCGAGGCGAGCGCGATCAGCATCACCACCTCCTGAAACTCGGAGGTGGCGTTCGGAAACAGCGGCAGCGCGACCCGCAGGAAGCCGTAGGCGCCGACCTTGGAGAGCACCGCGGAGAGCAGGATCAGCACCGGCAGCGGCGCCGCGCGGTACGCGTCGGGCATCCAGCCGTGGATCGGGAAGGCCGGCATCTTGACGAGGAAAGCGGCCGCGAAGAAGCAGAAGATCCACTCCTGGCTGCCGGTCGAGAGCAGGTGCTCCTGCAGCACCGGAATCGAGAAGCTGAGCTCGCCGACGGAGTCCGACGAGAGGATCGCGGTGGCGATCGCGCCGACCAGCATCAGCAGCGAGCCGACCAGCGTGTAGACGATCATCTTCGTCGTCGCCGCGATCCGGTTCTCGCCGCCGAAGGTCCCGATCAGGAAGAAGAACGGGATCAGCATCAGGTCGAAGAAGAGGACGAACAGCAGCAGGTCCTGGGCCATGAAGGCGCCGAGCGCGGCGGTCCCGGCCAGACCGACGAGGAAGTAGTAGAGGCGCGAGCGCCCGTCGCCGGGCTCGTTGCGAAGCGCCGACCAGAGCGTCACGGCGAACCACAGGATCGCCGTCATCAGGACCAGGAAGACGCTGATCCCGTCGACGCCGAGCTGGTAGCGGACCCCGAGGTCGGGAATCCACGACTCGTCGACGACATGCTGGAGACCGGCCGCGGAGCTGTCGAAGTCGGCGACCAGCCCGATCGCCAACCCGAGCGCCACCAGCGCTCCGGCGACCGCGACCCAGCGCGACGCCGCCACGGGCGCGAGCAGCGCAATCACCCCGGCGACCAGCGGCGTCCACAGGAGCAGCGCTCAGCATCGGCGGCACCGTCCGAGCGGCGAGCGACGAGCGACGAGTGACGCGCATCAATTCGCCACCACCAAGAAGTAGATCCCCAGCGCCGCGAACCCGCCGACCAGCAGCAGCGCGTAGGCGCGCACGAAGCCCGACTGGGCGCCGCGGACGACCGCGCCGGCACCCTTGACCGCGCCCGAGGCGCCGTTGACGATCCCCTGGACCACGAAGCGCTCGAAGACCGCGTTGCAGAACCGGCCGAACGCGATCACCGGGCGGTAGATGAGGAAGTCGATCGCCTCGTCGAAGTACCACTTGTTGAAGAGGAAGCCGTGCAGGCGCGGGTGGCGCTCGGCAAACCGGGCCGTGACCCCGGGCGGCGGATGTAGGCGAAGTAGGCGGCCGCGATCCCGGTGATCGAGATCAGGCCGCCGACGGCGAGGCCGATCCACGAGTCCTCGGCCGAGGGCACGATCGAGTACAGAGACGAGCTGTAGAAGGTGCCGTCGAGGAACTTGGTCACCAGGTCATCGACTCCCGGGATCTGGATCAGCCCGCCGAACAGGGCGCCGACGCCGAGGATCGCCATCGCCACCCTCATCGGCCACTCGCGCTCGGCGATGTGGTGTTGCTCGCCGGGGAAGCCGACGTCGGTGTCCTCGGGCTCGCCCGTGTGCGGGTTGGTCGGCGGCGCGTGGTGCATGTGGCCGTCCTCGAGCTCGGCTGCCTCCTCGCACGGCTTGCCGGCGACGACCCGGAAGCCGATCCGGAACGAGTAGAAGGCGGTCAGCAGCGCGCCTACGTAGCCGCCGATCGCGAAGATCCAGTACATCCCGCCGCGGTCGGCGGCGAAGCCGAGGATCTCGTCCTTGGAGAAGAACCCGGACGTGAACGGGAAGGCGGCGAGCGCCAGGCAGCCGACCAGCAGCAGCGCCGACGTGAACGGCATCGCCTTGCGAAAGCCGCGCATGTCGTCGATGTTCTGGTTGTTGGCCATCGCCGAGATGATCGAGCCGGCCGCCATGAACAGCAGCGCCTTGAAGAAGGCGTGCGCCATGAGCATGAACATCCCGCCCGCGTACGCACCGATTGAGACGCCCATGATCATGTAGCCGATCTGGCTCATCGTCGAGTAGGCGATGATCCGCTTCAGGTCGGTGACCGCCAGCGCGATCGTCGCTGCGATCAGCAGGGTCGCGAGGCCGACGAAGGCGGCGATATCGGCGGCCGTCGGGGCGAGCTCGAAGAGCGGGAACATGCGGGCGATCAGGTAGACGCCGGCGGTGACCATGGTCGCCGCGTGGATCAGCGCGGAGACCGGGGTCGGGCCCTCCATCGCGTCCGGGAGCCAGGTGTGGAACGGGACCTGGGCCGACTTCGCGAAGGCGCCGACGCAGAGCAGCAGGCAGATCGCGATCACGACGCCCTGGTTGGTGGAGAAGGTCTCGCGGGCGGCGTCGAAGCTGGTCAGGTAGTCGAAGGTGCCGAGCTCGCGGAAGATGAAGAAGGCGGCGAGGACGAGGCCGATGTCGCCGACGACGTTGATCACGAACGCCTTCATCCCGGCCGTGGTCGCGGTCTCGCGCCGGTACCAGAAGCTGATCAGCGCGTAGGAGGCGAAGCCGACGAACGCCCAGCCCACGATCAGGAGGACGTAGTTGCCGGCCAGGACCAGCAGCAGCATCGAGAAGACGAAGAAGTTGAGGTAGGAGAAGAAGCGCGCGTAGCCGCGGTCCGACGCCATGTAGGCGAGCGAGTAGAGGTGGATCAGGGTCGAGACCCCCGTGACCACCAGGCACATGAAGACCGAGAGCGGGTCGACGAGGACGCTGAGCTGGATGTCGAGCCCGGCGGCGTCCGCGTAGCCATAGAGCGAGTCGACGAGCTGGCGGTCGTCGACCGGGTGATCGAGCAGCGCGATCAGGGCGCCGATCGAGCAGGCGAAGGCGAGCGCGATCGAGGCGGTGCCGACCCAGGCCGCCGCCTTGCCCGGGAGGGCTGCGCGTCCGAAGGCGATCACCAGGCTCCCCGCGAGCGGGAAGGCGAGCACGAGCCAGGCCCAGGAGGTCGCCGACATCAGCCCCGCAGCTCCCGGATCTCATCGACGTCGAGAGCCATCTTGCGGCGGAACATGGCGACGATCAGCCCGAGCCCGACGACCACCTCGCAGGCGGCGACGACCATGACCACGAGCGCGAACACCTGGCCCTCCTCGTTGCCGTTCGAGCGCGAGAAGGCGACGAGGGCGAGGTTGCCGGCGTTCAGCATCAGCTCGAGGCAGAGCAGGATGACCAGCGGGCTGCGGCGCACGAGCACTCCGCACGCGCCGGTCGCGAACAGCAGCGCGGAGAGGACGAGGTACCAGGAGGTGTCCATTACGCACCCGAACCAATTCCCGACATCTCCTCCGCTTCGCGTCCGGGGATGTCGGGGTTGACAGCAGGATGGGCGTCGGGGCCCTCGTGGCTCCTTTTGCGGCCGGCGAGGACGATCGCGCCCACCGCGGCGATCAGCAGCAGCATCGAGGCGGCCTCGAAGGCCACCAGGAAGCGCTCGAGCAGCAGCTTGCCGATCGACGCCGGCGAGCCGAAGCCCGCCTCGATCGTCGGGCCCTCGGAGTCGATCGAGGCGAGCGAGGTCCCGATCACCGCGATCGAGACCTCGACGAACAGGGCGGCGGCGAGCAGCTGGGGCGATCACCCGCTGGCCGGGGATCGACTCGTAGAGCGCTTCCTCGGTGCTGCCGACGTAGGCGGCGACGAACAGGTAGAGGACCATCACCGCGCCCGCATAGACCACGATCTGCGCCGCGGCGATGAACTCCGCGTGCAGGAGCAGGAACAGCCCGGCGAGCGAGACCAGGTGCACGATCAACGCGAGCACGCTGTAGAAGGGGTTGCGTAGGGCGATCACCGCGATCGCCCCGCCGAGGGCGCCGATCGCGCCGGCGAAGAAGCAGATTTCAACCACTACCCGGCCACCTCCTCCGCTTCGCGTCCGGGGGTGCCGGGGTCAGCCGCAAGGATCACGCTCACTCGCCTTCGCGCCGGAGCGGCGTCCGCTCGATGGGCTCGGCGAGCAGCATTTCCTTGGTGAAGATCAGGTCGTTGCGGTTGTAGTCGGCCATCTCGTACTCGTGACCCATCGTGATCGCGTCGAACGGGCACGCGACCTCGCAGTAGCCGCAGAAGATGCAGCGCGAGAGGTTGATCTCGTAGACGGCCGCGTAGCGCTCGCCGGCCGACACGCGGTCGGCGGGGTCGTTCTCGGCGGCGACGACGCGGATGCAGTCGGCCGGGCAGGCGGCTGCGCACAGCGAGCAGCCGACGCACTTCTCGAGCCCGGTGTCCTCGAACTTGTGCAGCTTGTGCCGACCGCGGAAACGCGGGTAGACCGGTGTCTTCTCCTCCGGGTACTGGATCGTCACCGGGCCCTCGATCAGCCGGGCCATGGTCGTCTTCAGGCCGCGCAGGGTCTCGCCGAAGGCGCGGTAGGCACCCTTCGCGCCTCCCGGCTCGGGCCCGCGCTGGACCGCGACGACGTCGTCGTCCTTCAGGTAGGGGAACTCGTCGCTCATCTAAGCCGCCTCTGCAGCGGCGGGGTTCGGCGACGCCTCACAGCACGACCACCAGGACCGCGGTCACGAGGATGTTCAGGGTCGCGAGCGGGAGGAGGATCTTCCAACCGAGGCTCATCAGCTGGTCATAGCGCAGCCGCGGCAAGGTCGCGCGCACCCAGATGAAGACGAGGATCAGGGAGAGGATCTTGGCGATCATCCAGATCGGGTCGAGCCAGGCCGGGCCCGGGCCGTGGTAGCCGCCGAGGAAGAAGGCGACGGCGATCCCGGAGACGACGAACATCTCCAGGTACTCGGCGAGCAGGAAGGAGGCGAAGCGGGCGCCGCCGTACTCGGTCTGGAAGCCCTGGACCAGCTCGGCGTCGGCCTCGGGGAGGTCGAACGGGGCGCGGTTGGTCTCGGCGAAGCCGGCGAGCATGAAGATGATGAAGCCGAGGAACTGCGGGATCACGTACCAGACCGTGTCCTGCGCCTCGACGATCGAGACCAGCGAGAGCGAGCCGGCCATCATGATCACCCCGAACAGCGAGAGCCCCATCGCGATCTCGTAGGAGATCAGCTGGGCGGCCGAGCGCATCGCGCCGAGGAAGCTGTACTTCGAGGCCGACGACCAGCCCGAGAGCAGCAGTCCGTAGAACGCGAACGAGCCGAAGGCGAAGAAGTAGAGGACGCCGATCGGGACGTCGATCCCGTAGAGGCCGACCCCGTCCTCGACGTTGCCGAAGGGCAGGATCGCGATCGTCGTGATCCCGGAGATGATCACGAGGGCCGGCCCGAGCGCAAACAGGAACGGGACCGCGGCGGTCGGGCGGAACGGCTGCTTGCCGAGCAGCTTGAGGATGTCGGCGAGCGGCTGCATCAGCCCCACCGGGCCGACCCGGTTGGGCCCGTAGCGGTTCTGAAAGCGGCCGATCAGCTTGCGCTCGACCACGGTCAGCACCGGGACGATCATGAACACCACCAGGAAGATCAGGATCGACTTGACGATCATGATCCAGGTCGCCTCGGCGAAGTTGACGTCGGCCAGCGGGATCACTCGGCCAGCTCCTCGGCCGGCAGCTTCTCGATCTCGACCAGCTCGGCGCCGTTGAGCGCGTTCGCGTTGTCGGTGGCCGTGCCCTCGATCAGGAAGGCGGCGCCGGGCCGCATCCGCTCGCGCAGCACGACCCGCGCCCGCACCGAGTGCCCGTTGGACCGCACCGCGACCGAATCGCCATCGAAGATCCCGAGGCGCTCGGCGTCGGCGGGCGCGACCTCGACCCGCTGCTCCGGCGCGAGGAACTGCAGCGCCTCGTTTCGCTCGGTCACCTCACCGGCCCAAAGATCGCGATAGGTCCCGAGCCGCAGCGCCGACGAGTCGGCGGGCCCGGGTGAGGGGTCCGCGGACGTCGCCCGCGAGGGGGCGGCGGAGCTGGGGTCGGAGGTTGGTGGCGCGGTCTCCGGAGTGTCCGCTGACCCCTCACCCGAACCCGCCTCCCCGGGAGCGTCAGCCTGCGGCCGGTCCTGCCAGCGAACCCCCGTGCCGCCGATCTCCTCGGGCGTGAGGCCGGCGTAGAAGGGGACTTCGGCGGCGAGGGCGTCGAGCGCCTCGGAGGCGGCGTCGATCTCCGTC
Source organism: uncultured Solirubrobacterales bacterium (assembly GCA_963828755.1). Taxonomy (GTDB): domain Bacteria; phylum Actinomycetota; class Thermoleophilia; order Solirubrobacterales; family 70-9; genus WHSW01. Next base: position 14,799 of record CAWHFY010000021.1, read on the forward strand.
TCGTCGCCGAGGGCCGCCGCCAGCTCGACGAGGACCTGCCAGATCGGGCGCACGAGGTTCGGGCGCGGGACCGCGGGGCGCAGGCGCTGGAGGCGGCCGTCGGGGTGCGTGACGGTGCCCTCCTTCTCGGCGTAGGCCTCGGCGCAGAAGACGATGTCCGCGGCCTTGGTCGAGGTGTCCTCGAAGTTCGAGATCGCGAGCACGGTGCGCGCGCGGCGCAGCGCCTCGGCCCAGCCGGGACCGTCGGGGAGGTCGCGGACCGGGTCCGCGTGGACGAGGATGAGGCCGTCGAGCTCGCCGTCGAGGAGGCCCTGCTTGATCTGCTCGAGCCCGCGGCCGTCGTCGGTGCGGGCGAAGCCGGGGCCGAAGCCGGGCAGCGCGCCGGCCTCGCGGGCGCCGCGGGCGTTCGAGCCCTCCGGGACCGACAGCACGCCGCCGCCCTGGGCGCCGCAGTCGAGCGCCTCGGCGATCTCGACGAGCGAGTCGAGGGCCGCGCGCCCGGCGCGCCCGCGGCCGATGTCCTCGCCCCAGATCACCAGCGTCTTGCCCGGGCGCAGCTCGCCGGCGATGCGTTCTGCATCGCCAACACTCGCCGCCACGTCCTCGGCTTCGCCTGCGGGCCTGTCGGGCGTGGGCCCCTCGCCGAGTTGCGCCGCCAGCTCGTTGAGGAACGAGGCCGCCTCGCCGGGCAGGTAGCGGGCGGTTTCCTCGGCGCCGCCGTCGAGCGCGGTCGGGCGGTCGGACGCGATCACCAGCCGGGTGCCCGAATGGCGAACCGCCTTGCGCAGCCGCAGGTCGAGGATCGGCATCGAGTTGAGGGGGTCGGCGCCGATCAGCAGGATCGACTCGGCGTCGTCGATCGCGGCGATCGGGGCGCTCAGTCCCGGGGCCGAGAGCGCCGCAAGCGCGGCGCCGGGAAGCTCGTCCATCGAGGTCACGTGCGGCGAGCCGAGCGCGCCGCGGACGATCCGCTGGGTCAGGTAGGCCTCCTCGTTCGAGGCCTGGCCGCCGACGATCGCCGCGACCTTGCCGCGGCCCGAGCCGAGCTTGTCCGCCGCGGCCGCCAGCGCCTGGTCCCAGTCGGCGCGGTTGCCGCTCAGGCGCGGCTCGGTGATCCGGTCCTCGGACGAGATCATCTGGAAGCCGAAGCGGCCCTTGTCGCAGAGCCAGCCGTTGTCGACCTCGTGGTTGTCGCGGGCGAGGACGCGCTGGATGCGCTCGTCGCGGACCGTGAACTTGACGTTGCACTGGCTCGGGCACAGGGTGCAGATCGAGCCCGAGTCCTCGATGTCCCACGGCCGAGCGCGGAAGCGGTAGGCCTCGGAGGTCAGCGCCCCCACCGGGCAGAGCTCGATGATGTTGCCGTGAAACGGCGCGATGTAGGGGCGGTCGTCGAACGTGCCGACGTAGCTCGAGGCGCCGCGCTCCAGTAGCTGGAGCTGCTCGTCCTCGGCGACCTCCTGGCTGAAGCGAACGCAGCGGTAGCAGAGGATGCAGCGCTCGCGGTCGATCCGGACCAGCGGCGACAGCGGGATCGGCTTGCGGAAGTGGCGCTTCGGCTCGGTGACCCGGCTGCGCCCGGGGCCCCAGCCCATCGCGATGTCCTGCAGCGGGCACTCGCCGCCCTTGTCGCAGACCGGGCAGTCGAGCGGGTGGTTGACCAGCAGGAACTCGACGACCGCGTTCTGTGCCTCGATCACGCGGTCGGTCCGCGTGTAGACGACCATCCCGTCGCGGACCGGGGTCGAGCAGGCCGTCTGCAGCTTCGGGATCCCCTCGATCTCGACCAGGCACATGCGACAGGCGCCGACCGGCCCGCCGAGCTTCGGCTCGTAACAGAAGACCGGGATCTCGACGTCGCCGCCCTTCGCCGCGTCGACGAGCATCTCGCCCTCGGTCGCCTTGACCTCGAGCCCGTCGACGACCAGCGTGATCTCGGTGCCGCTCACACCAGCTCCCTCAACGGCGGGAGGCCTCGGCTTCGTCCTGTCGGACTCCGCCTCACAGCGCGATGGCCCCCGTGGTCAGCGGCCGGTCGAGCGCCGAGTGGTCGAGGTCGCCGCCGGCCTCGGGGCGTGCGGGCCGACTCCATCGCGGCTTCGAACTCGTCGCGGAACTTGGCCACCATCGCGCCGACCGGCATCGCCATCGAGTCGCCGAGCACGCAGAGGCAGTGGCCGATGATGTTCTCCTGCACCGAGGCGATGATGTCGAGGTCCATCGGCGTCCCCTCGCCCCGGACGATCCGCTCGAGCATCTTCGTCGTCCAGTTGGTCCCCTCGCGACAGGGGGTGCACTTGCCGCACGACTCGTGGTGGTAAAAGCGCGCGGTTCGCAGCGCCAGCTCCGGGATCGACACGGTGTCGTCGGCGACGATGATCGCCCCCGAGCCGAGCATCGAGCCGGCCTCGGCCATCGCCTCGAACGTGTACGGGAGGTCGAGCTCCTCGGCGGTCAGCACCGGCGACGACGAGCCGCCTGGAAACCACGCCTTGACCGTCCGCCCGTCGCCGGGGCCGCCGGCGAGGTCGTACACGATCTCCCTCGACGGGATCCCGAGCTCGATCTCGTAGTTGCCGGGTCGCTGCACGCAGCCCGAGATCGAGACGACCTTGGTGCCCGGCGACTGCTCGGAACCGAAGCCCTTGTACCACGCGGCGCCGTTGTTGACGATATGAGGCACGTTGGAGAGCGTCTCGACGTTGTTGATCAGCGTCGGCCCGCCGTAGAGCCCCTGGATCGCCGGGAACGGGGGCTTCAGCCGCGGGTTGCCGCGCTTGCCCTCGAGCGAGTCGAGCAGCGCCGTCTCCTCGCCGCAGATGTAGGCGCCCGCGCCGCGGTGGACGACGAGCTCGACCCGGGCTCCGGTGCCCAGGATGTTGTCGCCGAGATAGCCGGCCTCGTAGGCCTCGTCCACGGCGCGGTCGAGGATGTCGGCGACCTCCCAGTACTCGCCGCGGATGAAGATGAAGGCGTAGGTGGCGCCCACGGCGAGCGCCGCGATCGCCACGCCCTCGATCAGCTGGTGCGGGTTCTTCTGCATCAGCTCGCGGTCCTTGAAGGTGCCGGGCTCGGACTCGTCGGCGTTGCAGCACAGGTACTTCTCCATCTCGCCGCGCGGCAGGAACGAGCCCTTCTTGCCCATCGAGAAGCCGGCGCCGCCGCGTCCACGCAGACCCGACTCCTCGAAGGACTCGAGCAGCTGGTCGGGGTCGAGCTCGCGGAAGGCGAGCTGTAGCGCCCGGTAGCCGCCGTGGCGGCGGTATCCCTCGATCGTCGCGAGGCCTTCGGCGTCGATGTTGTGGAAGAGCAGTCTCGTCTCTGGCATCAGGCGGGCTCCGCCGGGGGTTCGTCGTTCGTCGTTCGTTGTTCGGCCGCGACCCGCGGGTCCATCGGCGGCTCCGGGCCGCCGGCGGCGCCGCGCTTGGCGAGCGCCTTGTCGGCGAGCGGCTCGTCGCCGACGCGCAGCGCCTCGATCGCCGCGAGCGCGTCCTCACCGGACAGCGGACCGTAGTAGCGCTCGTCGATCGAGACCATCGGCGCGATGTCACAGGCGCCGAGGCACTCGAAGCCCTTGACGAAGAACTCGCCGTCGGGCGAGGTCGCGCCGTGGTGGTCGGCATCGTGGTGGTCAGCGCCGGTCGCCTCGCAAAACGCCTCGAGCAGCCCGTCGGCGCCGCGCATCCAGCAGGAGATGTTGTGGCAGACGAGGACCCGGTGCTTGCCGACCGGGGCGGTCGCGAACAGGTCGTAGAAGCTGGCGACCGACTGCAGGTAGGCCGGGGTGACTCCCATCACCGCCGCCGCCTCGCGGATCCCCTCGGGCGAGCACCAGCCGTAGTAGCGCTGCACCGCCCACAGCGCTGGAATCGAGGCCGAGCGGAGCTGCGGGTAGCGCGACATCGCGGTCTCGATCTGCTCGCGCAGCTCGTCGGGGATGTCGACCTCGTGCAGCTCGGGCACGCCCTCGGCGTCGGACGGCCGCATCGAGGCGATCAGCCGCCGCCGCTCCCCCGCGGTCAGGTCGTCGGTGGGCTCCAACAGGTGCCGCGGCTGGTGCTCGGCGCTCATGAGGTTCCCCACCGCGCACGCCCGGACGCGGAAGCAGCATGAAAAGTCCGCGGCGTAGCCGCGGACCATTGATTCGAGCGAGAGCGGAGGACGTGGCGCGAGTTATTCCTCATCGGTCGATGCCTCCCAGGATCGGGTCGAGCATCGCCAGGTTCTGGATCAGGTCGGCGACGTAGCCACCGACGCACATGTCGCGCAGCGACTGCAGGTTCACGAACGAGGGATCGCGGAAGTGGACCCGGGCCGGCTTCGCCGAGCCGTCGGCGAGCACGTAGCAACCGAGCTCGCCGCGCGGCGACTCGATCGGGTAGTAGACCTCGCCCGGCGGGACCCGGAAGCCCTCGGTGACGAGCTTGAAGTGGTGGATCAGCGCCTCCATCGAGGTCGAGAGCTCGTCGCGCGGCGGCAGGACGATCTTGCGGTCGTCGGCGATCCACGGTCCCTCCGGGAGCCCGTCGAGGCACTGCTCGATCATCCGGATCGACTCGCGCATCTCGGCCATCCGGACGCGGAAGCGGTCGTAGCCGTCGCCGACCGTGCCGACCGGGATCTTGAAGTCGAGGTCGCCGTAGGCGAGATACGGGTCGGCCTTGCGCAGGTCCCAGGGCTCGCCCGTCGCTCGCAGCAGCGGGCCGGTGACCCCGAGCTCGAGCATGCGCTCGCGCGAGACGATCCCGACCCCCCGGGTCCGCTGCAGGAAGATCTCGTTGCGGTCGAGCAGCGCCTCGTACTGGTCGACCCGGCCCGGGAACTCCTTGCAGAAGGCGCGCACCTTCTCCTCGAAGCCGACGGGGATGTCCTCGAAGACGCCGCCGACCTGGAAGTAGCGGGTGTGCATCCGCTGGCCCGCCGCCATCTCGAACAGGTCGATGATCGCGTCGCGCTGGCGGAACGAGTACCAGAGCATCGAGACCGCGCCGAGGTCGAGGGCGGAGGTGCCGAGCCAGATCAGGTGCGAGTGGATCCGGTTGAGCTCGAGGAAGAGGGTGCGCAGGTACTTGGCGCGCGGCGGGATCTCGAGCTCGAGCATCTTCTCGACCGCGCCGCAGAACGCCTCCATGTTGAAGAAGTAGGAGACGTAGTCCATCCGCTCGACGAACGGGATCACCTTCCAGTAGCTCTTGTCCTCGCAGGACTTCTCGATCCCGGTGTGCACGTACCCGATCACCGGCTTCATGTCGATGACGTTCTCGCCCTGGAGGCTGACCAGCAGCCGCAGCACCCCGTGCGTCGCCGGGTGGTGCGGGCCCATGTTCACGGTGAGCAGCTCGTGCTCGGGCTCGAGCACATCGCCGGCCTCGGTGCGCTCGATCACCGACTGGCCGATCACGGTCGCGGTCGTCGCCGCGATCACGTCGCCGCCGTGGCGCGGGCGCCGTGCTCGTGCTCGGTCACGTCAGCGCCTCGACGGCGGGCTCGGTCACTGCGACCACCCCGGCACCTGGTGCTCGTTGTGGGTGAAGATCACCGGCTCGCCGCCGACCGGGAAGTCGCGCCGCTGCGGCCAGCCGACGTACACCTCGGGCAGCAGCACGCGGCGCAGGTCGGGGTGGCCGCGGAAGAAGATCCCGAAGAAGTCGTAGACCTCGCGCTCCTGCAGCTCGGCGGTCGGGAACAGCGGCACGCAGCTCTCGATCGACGGCAAGAGCATCCCGTCGACCTCTTCGGTGTCACTCGACGATTGGCCGCTGCCGGCGCCCGGGTCGGCGAGCGCCGCGCGGACGCGGATGCGCTCGACCCGGTCGCGGTTGAGCAGCTCGTAGTGGACGCCGAAGCGCGGCTCGGCCGGGAGGTAGTCGACGCCGTGGACGCTGGCGAGGAAGCGGTACTCCTGACCGGGCGTGTCGCGCAGCCACTTGAGCACCGCGAGCACCTGCTCGGGATCCACGATCAGGCACGCCTGCCCGTGCTCGTGGTAGGTGCCGAGCACGCTGTCGGCATGCGCGTCGCGCAGCTCGCCCGCGATCAGCTCGAGCCCGGGGGCGTCCGGCATTCAGCGGTACCTCCGACGATGCTGCAGTCACCGCTATCGGACCCCGGCTCCACGCTGCGGCGGCGCCCCGGGTCCTTCCGGTCCGGTCGACTCGGCCGAGTCGGCGACCGCCTGGCGCGCCCGCGCGTAGGCGGCCTCCGCGGCTTCCGACGGCTGACCGGCGATCACGTCGTCGCGGGCCCACTCCTCGGTGCCGACGGCGTTGTAGCGGCGGCGCCAGCCCATGTCCGGGTGGCCCATGATCTGGTGCTGGAGCTTGTTGAAGCCGTAGATCAGCGCCTCCGGCCGCGGCGGGCATCCCGGGACGTGGACGTCGATCGGCATGAACTTGTCGGCGCCCTGGACGACCGCGTAGTTGGCGAACATGCCGCCCGAGGACGAGCAGGCGCCCATCGAGATCGACCAGCGCGGCTCCAGCATCTGGTCGTACAGGCGGCGGACGACCGGGGCCATCTTGATCGAGACCCGGCCCGAGAGAATGATCAGGTCCGCCTGGCGCGGCGAGGCCCGCAGCGCTTCGGCGCCGAAGCGGGCGAGGTCGTTGCGGGGCGAGCCGACCACAGCGATCATCTCCATCGCGCAGCAGGCGAGCCCGAAGGTCATGGGAAAGCACGAGTTGGCCGCTCCCCAGGCGAGCAGCTTGTCGAGCGACGTCGTCAGCACCGACTGCGAGACGTGCTCCTCCAGCTCGGTGTCGTCGAGGTCGCCGCGCAGCAGGTCGCGGGCGCGCAGCTGGCGGACCCGCAGGTGGGCGGGCGATCCGGGCTCGGTCAGCGGCGACAGCGCTCGCAGCTTCTCGCGCTTCACCTCCAATCGAGCGCACCCCGGCGCCAGACGTAGATCAGCGCGACCAACAGCAGGACGACGAAGACCAACAGCTCGACCAGCACGAACACCGAGTCGGCCGCCTTCAGGATCACGCCGACCGGATAGAGGAAGACGACCTCGATGTCGAACAGGATGAACAGCATCGCGACCATGTAGAAGCTGACCCCGAAGCGGAAGGTGCGCGAGACCTCGCTCGGCAGCCCGCACTCGTACGGGTCGGCCTTCATCGCGCGAGCCCGGATCCGCTTGCGGCCGATCACGTGGTTGAGCGTCGCGAAGGCGGTGCCGACGATCACCCCGAGGGCGACGAAGACGATGATCGGGCAGGTAGCTCTGCAGCACGAACCCCGAGTTGTATCCGAGTTTGTGATGGGTTGCTACATAGTGAGCTTCCGCATGAGAAAGCGGAAAATCCGACCTGATCGGGCGGAATTGCTTCTGCTTTGATCCGGCCGCGATGGAGACCGTCCACCTCGTCGTCGGTGTCGCCGTGCTGGTGACCAACCTCGCCGCCGGCGTGGTCGGCGCGATCGCCTGGCTGCGCAGCCGCCCCAACGTCCCGTTCTGGTACCTGCTGCGGGTCGCCCAGGTGACGGTCGTCCTCCAGGTCCTGCTCGGGGCGGTCCTCGTGCTCTCGGGCCACGAGCCCCCGGATCAGCTGCACTACGTCTACGGGTTGCTGCCGCTGGTCGTCACGCTGCTCGCCGAGGGCGCCCGCGCCGGGGCCGCCGAGCGCGAGCTCGAGGGGATCGACTTCGATGCCCTGCCCGACGACCGCAAGCGGCTGTTCGCGCTCGCGATCGTCCGCCGCGAGACCGGGATCATGGCGGTCTCGGCTCTGGTCGTCTTCGGCCTCGCGCTGCGCGCGGCGAGCACCAGCGGCGCGCTCTTCTAGCGCGCCGCGAATTGCCGTTTCTGAAATCTCGCTAAATGACCGCGACTCCCGCGCCGATGGGTGTTAGTGATTCAGATGGCCGAACAGGGCACGAAGAAAGCGCAGCCGCCGGCTCAGACCCGCGGCGCTGCGCCGACCGAGAACCCGGCCGAGGTCGCGAGGCGCGAGCTGGTGGCCTGGTGCAAGGCGCACCAGCTCCCGGTTCCGGACGAGCGCCGGCCTCAGTCGAGCGGTCGGTAGGCGCCGCCGAAGAACACGAGGGGATCCCCGCCCTCGCCGCCGACGGCGACCACGTCGCCGACCGCGATCTCGTGATCGCCCCCGGGGTGCAGGTCGCGCAACGAGCAGGCGACCCACGCGATCGCGCCGTCGAGGATCGGGACCCCGTCGCGCTCGCTCCACGAGACCTCGCGGAACTTCTCGGTGTGGGGGGCCTTGCTGGCGAAGGCCCGGGCCAGTGGCTCCTGCTCGGCGGCGAGCACGTTGACACCGAAGGAGCGCTGCGAGCGGACCACGTCGAGCGTCCGCGAGCCGCGGTCGAGGCAGGCCAGCATCAGCGGCGGATCGAGCGAAAGGGAGGTCACGGCGTTGGCCGTCGCCCCCGCTGGAGCGCCATCGGAGGAGGCGGTGACGATCGTCACCGCGGTCGGTGCGAGCGCCATCGCCTGGCGCAGTTGATCGGGCGTCGGCGCGACCACGGGGTCAAAAAGTATGATGCCGCCGCGGTGCGACCCCTTCTCGCCCTCACAACTGCGTTGCTCGTTGCGCTCGCCCTCGGGGCGTGCGGCAGCGAGGGCATCCAGCTCGCCGACGACGATCCCAACTACGACGGGGCCGTCCTCTTCAGCGAGCGCTGCTCCGGCTGCCACTCGCTCAAGGCCGCCGGCGCCCAGGGCTCGGCCAACCGGGCGGTACGCAATCAGGGCCCGAACCTCAACGAGCGGATCGAGAGCCCGGAGGACGTCATCTACGCGATCCGCAACGGCGGCTTCTCGGGCGCGATCATGCCGCAGAACATCCTGGTCGGCGACGAGGCCGACGCCGTCGCCGAGTTCGTCGCCGAGTACTCCGGCTCCGACGTCGACCGCCCGCCGCAGCCCGGGAACGCGAGCGAGATCCAGTCCGACGAACAGCAGGCCGCCGCCGAGGGCCAGTAGCCCCGCGCGCCCGCACGGTGCTCGACCTGCGCGCGATCCGAGCGGACCCGGGCCCCGCCCGCGAGGCGCTGGCGCGCCGCGGTGCTGCCGCTGACCTCGATCGGCTGCTCGAGCTCGACGCCCGCCGCCGCGAGCTGCTGCCCGAGGTGGAGGGCCGCCGCGCCGAGCAGAACCGCGCCTCGGACGAGATCGCCGCCGCAAAGCGCGCGGGCGGCGACGCCGCCGAGGTGATCGCGCGGATGAGGGACCTCGCGGCCGAGGTCAAGTCGATGCAGGCCGAGCTCGCGGCGGTCGAGGGCGAGCGCGACGAGCTCGCCGCGACCCTGCCCAACCTCCCGCACCCCGACGCCCCCGACGGCGGCGAGGACGACGCGGTCACCCTGCGCGAGGTCGGCGAGCGGCCCGAGCTTCGACTTCGACGTCCGCGACCACCTCGACCTCGGGCTCGAGCACGGGTGGATCGAGGTCGAGAAGGCGGCGGCCGCGTCGGGCTCGCGGTTCGCGTACCTGCTCGGCGATCTGGTCATGGTCGAGCTGGCGCTGATCAGGTTCGCGGTCGAGACGGTGCGCGCCGAGGGCTTCGAGCCGGTGGTGCCGCCGGTGCTCGTGCGCGAGGGGCCGCTCTACGGAACCGGCTTCTTCCCCGGCGAGCGCGAGATGATCTACGAGGTCGAGCGCGACGAGCTGTTCCTGGTCGGCACCTCGGAGGTCTCGCTCGCCGCTCTGCACGCCGACGAGATCCTCGACGCCGCCGAGCTGCCGCGCCGCTACGCCGGAATCTCGACCTGCTTTCGGCGCGAGGCTGGCGCCGCCGGCAAGGACACCCGCGGGATCTTCCGCGTCCACCAGTTCGACAAGGTCGAGATGTACTCGTTCGTCGAGCCCGCCGAGTCGAGCGCCGAGCACGAGCGGATCCTGGCGCTCCAAGAGCGCATCCTGGGCGCGCTCGAGCTGCCGTATCGGGTGGTCGACATCGCGATCGGCGACCTCGGCGCCCCGGCCGCGCGCAAGTTCGACTGCGAGGCCTGGATCCCCAGCCAGGAGCGCTACCGGGAGCTGACCTCGTGCTCGAACACGACGGACTACCAGGCGCGCCGGCTCGGGGCCCGCTACCGCCCCGAGGCCGAGGCGCCCCCGGAGGCGATGCACACGCTGAACGGGACCGCGGTCGCGGTCAGCCGGACGCTGATCGCGCTGATCGAGAACGGCCAGCAGGCCGACGGCTCGGTCGTCATGCCGCCGGCCCTGGTCGACGCCGGCGCCCCGGCGTCGATCGGCTGAACGGCGCCGCGGCAACGCCGAAAGTCGTCGGAGACCCGCCTCCCGGGTCTAAAACGACTTTCGATCTTGAGCTGGTGACGCCCCCGCCGAGCACGATCTCTCGGCGAGGACGATCACCATCACGTTCGCGTAGCTCAGCTGACCCCTGATCGGGGGCGAGCCTGGCCGCGCTGGCGCGGCTGCGCTACTCCTGGGGCTCGAAGTCGAGCGAGCAGCTGTTGATGCAGTAGCGCAGCCCGGTCGGGTTCGGCCCGTCGTCGAAGACGTGGCCGAGGTGCCCGCCGCAGCGCTTGCAGACGACCTCGGTCCGCTTCATGAAGAAGCTGTTGTCGGCCCGCGTCTCGACCGTCTCGTGGTCCATCGGGTCGAAGAAGCTCGGCCAGCCGGTGCCGGAGTCGAACTTCGTGTCCGAGCCGAACAGCTCGGCGCCGCAGCCGCGACAGCGGTAGACGCCGTCTTCCTTGTTGTCCCAGTACTGACCCGTGAAGGCACGCTCGGTGCCGTGCTCGCGCAGCACGTGGTACTCCTCGGGCGAGAGCTCCGCCTTCCACTCCGCCTCTGTCTTCTCCACCTTCTCCATCGTTCTCCTAGCTTAGTGCTCGCAATGTCGTCTGCCTTTTATGTCTCCGAAGGGGGTCGGTTCGTTTCAACCGAACTCACCCGCGGCCCCTGGAACCCGGATACCCAGCACGCCGGCCCGCCCGCGGCGCTGATCGGACGCGCCCTGGAACAACTGCCGGTCACCCCCTCGGAGTCGCGTCCGGGAGCGCCCGGGTCCGAGCAGGCTTGGTTCATCGGCCGGATCACGTTCGAGATCCTGCGCCCGGTGCCGATTGCCCCGCTGACCGTCGCGGCCGAGGTCGTGCGCCCAGGGCGCTCGGTGGAGTGGCTCACCGCGGTCCTGCGCGACGAATCCGGCGAGCCGTTGATCCGCGCCTCGGCCTGGAGGCTCGCCGAGCGCCCGCTTGCGCTCCCGGACGACCTCGCGCCGCTGGCCCCGCCCGTCCCGGGGCTCGACCAGGCCATCGAGAAGCCGTTCTTCGAGACCGGCGAGCAGGTCGGCTACCACACCGCGATGGAGTACCGCTTCGCTCGCGGCGGCTTTCGAGAGCCTGGCCCGGCGACCGTCTGGATGCGAATGCGCCAGCCCCTCGTCGCGGGCGAGGAGCCATCGCCGCTGCAGCGTCTGCTCGCGGCCGCCGACTCCGGGAACGGCGTGAGCGCCACCCTCGACCTCGCCGGCCACCTGTTCATCAACGTCGATCTTAGCGTCCACCTGATCCGCCTTCCGGTCGGCGAGTGGGTGTGCCTGGACGCGACCACGGCCCCGGATGCGGCCGGGGTGGGGCTCGCCGACTCGGCGCTGCACGATGAGCGCGGGCCGCTCGGCCGGGCGCTCCAGACGCTGCTGATCCGCGAGCGCTGAGGCATTTGCCGAACGACCCCCGACCGGCGAGACGGGAGGGCAAGTGCCGGTCGGAGACGTTCGGCCGGGGTTCGAAACCCCGCGGACAAGCGGGAATGCGTTCTGTCCGGTCACCAGTCTCGCCGCGCTGAGGCGGGGTTCCATCGGTCCTCACCCCGTAACCACATTCAGTAGTAGCCCACAGGTGGCCGGTGCAAGCGGCGTTCGCTGAGCCTCGGCAAGCGCTCCGAGCTGGTTCGCTACGGGCTCGACCGCGGCCTGCTCGGGTCCGCCTGACGAGCGTCGCCCGCTCGTTCGAGCTGGCCGTTGAGCTCGACCCCGTAGAGCATCGCCATGTTCGACAGCCAGAGCCAGATCAGGAAGCCGACCACCGCGCCCAGGCTGCCGTAAAGGTCGCTGTAGTCGGCGATGCTCTCGACGTAGATCGCGTAGCCGATCGACCCCACCACCCAGACGACCGTGGCGATGACCCCGCCGGGGGTGAAGAGCTGAAAGCCCCGCTTGCGGACATCCGGCGCCGCCCAGTAGAGGACCGCGAAGATCCCGAGCACGAAGAGCGCGACCAGCGGCCACTTTGCCAGGTCCCAGGTTTGCGCGGCGACGTCCTCGAGCCCGAACAGCCCCGCGACCTCGCGCGCCAGCGGCCCGGTGATGACCACGAACAGCGCGGTGCCGGCGATCGCGATGATCACCCCGCCCGTCAACGCGAGCTGCAGCGGGCGCAGCTGCCAGATCGGGTAGCGGACCGAGCGCCCGTGGATGACGCCGGACGCGCGCATGAACCCGCCGACGTAGCTCGAGGCGCTCCACAGAGCGCCGAAGATGCCGACCAGGATCGCGAGCCCGGCGCTGAACGAGTTCGTGCTGACCTCCTTGACCGCGTCGAGGGCGAGGTCGCGGACCGGGCCGTCGCCCTGCTCCCGCAGGTTCTGGGAGAGGTCGTCCAGGACCGAGCTGCCCAGCACGCCCAGCACCCCGACGACGATCACGAGCGCGGGCAGCAGGGAGATCCCCGCGTAGAAGGTGAGCGCCGCGCCCCAGTCGTTCATGTGATGGTCGAGAAACCCGCGCACCGCGTCGACGAAGGTCGACGGCCGCAGCTCGCCCAGATGGAGCCTGGCCGCATCGGGTCGCCGGAGGCGGCGCCATCCGCGCTCATTCGTCGGCGGTGGCGTAGCGGCTTCCATCGGCGAACGTAAGAGAATGCCGGACGTGCACCTGGAACGAACCGCCGAACGAGCTGCCCGGGCCGTCTACGGATCGATCATCGCCCTCGCGGTGATCCTCGTGCTGGAGCGCTCGGGGGCGCCGGCCCGCGAGGTGATCCCGGCGGTGATCGGCTCGGTGATCGCCGCCTCGCTCGCCGAGCTCTACGCCGAGTACATCGCGCTGACGATCCGCGATCGCCATCACCCCGACCGCCGGCAGCTCGGCGAGGAGCTCACCGACGTCGCCGCCGGCTCGGTCGCGGCGATGATGCCGATGGTCCCGTTCGTCCTCGTCGGGCGCGGGCGCGATCGAGCTCGATACCGCCTACGACCTCGCCCGCTGGGTCGGGATCGCGGTGATCGCCGCCTACACCGCGCTTTCCAACCGGTTGGCCGGGCTCTCGGCCACCCGCAGCGTCGTCGTGACGCTGATCGTGATCACGATCGGACTTTCGTTGATCGCGGTCAAAGCGCTCACTCACTAGGCGCCGCGGCGCATAGAGTCCGGGGACACCACAACGAGGCAAAAGGAGATCCGGATGGGCTTCATGGACAAGTTGAAGGGCGCCGCCGAGTCGGTGCAGGCACAGACGAGCAAGGTCGGCGTCGGCGCCTCCGCCGGCCAGATGGACCTCGCGAACCGGGCCAAGCGGCTGATGAACGAGGGCGTCGACACGCCGGCGACGATCGACTCGATGGACTCGACCGGCAACACCGACACGCCGGGCGGGACCGAGTACGTGATCAAGGCGACCGCGACGCCGGCCGGCGGCGCGGCTTACGAGGTGACGTTCAACCAGTACATCTACCCGTCGGCTCCGTTCGCGACCGGCGACGCGGTGACGCTCAAGGTCGACCCGGCCGACCCCAGCGTCGCGATGATCTTCGGCAAGGGCTGATGCCGACGGCCGGGGCGCGGAGGAGAGCGGCGGCGGCGGCGACCGCGGGCGCGGCCGCGGCGACGGACCGCGGGCACGGCGGCGACCCGGGACGAGGCGAGGGCGACCCCGGGCGCGCGGACCGCGGCGAAGCGGGCAGGGGATCGCGCGAGGGCCGGGGCCCGGCGCGGGGTGGTGGCAGCGGGAACGAGCGGGGCGGCGGCCCGGAGCGGGGCGGCGGCCGGGAGCACGCTCGTGACGCGGATCCCCCAGCGCGCGGGGGAGGTGGCGAACCCGGCCGGCGCGATGCAGCCAAGCAACGACCGCCGGACCGCCCCGGAGGCCGAGAGGCGGGTTTGTCAGCCCAGGGCCGACAAGGCCGCCGCTCGGCGCCGGACAGCCCGCCGCCGCCTCGCGGCCAGGGCGCCGGCAAGCTCGCGGACGCGAAGCCGGCCGCCGGCTCGATCGAGGTCGGCGCGACCGAGAACAAGCCGGAGCTGCTCGAGACGCTGCCGATCGCAACCGCCGCCGGGGCGGCGCCGCGGGTGCTGGTCAGCCTGGGCCCGCAGACGAAGACCGACTCGCCGCTGCCCGACCTGGCGCCGGGCGACCGGCTGCTCGCGCTCGCCGAGCTCGAGCTGACCACCGACGCCGACGACCCGGCTCACCCGGGCCTGATCGGCAATGCGTACTCCTACTCGCCGGACGTCGAGGCGACGCTGCTGCTCGCCGCCGACGCCGAGGCGGTTGCGCCGCAGCCTGGCAGGGCGCTCGAGCTCGCCCGCGCTCCGTGGCGCCAGGCGGTCAGCCACCAGCGCCACCACGCGGTGGTCACGTTCGGCGACGCCGAGCTGCGGGTGCCGAAGGGCGGCCTGCCCTGGAGCGGGCCGTCGTTCATCAACCTGGTCGTCGGCGCCAGCCATCCCGAGGCGAACCCCGGCGACGTGCTGCTGGTCGGCCAGAACGAGAAGACCCCGACCGTCGTGCAGGACATGGCCGGGATCAGGGCGGTGCGCTTTCGCCCCGGCGACGCAGCCGAGCCGCCGGCCGAGCGCGAGGCCACCTGCCTGTGCGCCGGGGTGCCGATCGCGAAGGCGGAGACCGTGGTGCTCTCGCACGAGCTCTCCGACCTCGCTCAGGGCGAGCGCCTGCTCGTCCGCGGGCGCCTGGTCACCGACGCCGACGGGCTCGCCTCGCCGGCGCGGATCTCGACGAGGCTGTTCATCGCCGACTCGCCGACTCAGACCGAGCCCGGCGGGACCGCCGCGGACGGCGCTGAGCTGGAAGGGACACCTGTCCAAGTTCACCGGCTTCAACTGCCTGCCGGGCGAGGGCCCGCAGGCGTCGAGCAAGTACGGGGTCGCGACCGTGCGCGAGGCCCCCGGGAGGAGCCTCTACGTCAACTTGGTCGCGGTCAGCGGCGCCCCGTTCGGGGGCCTATCGCCGAGCGAGCAGCTGCGCGTGGACACCGCGCAGAGCTCGCTCGACGTGACCAGGTTTCGAGCCTAGGCGGCGGCGCGCCAGCCGGCGAGCGAGCCGTCGGTGGCGAGCCGTGCGAGCGCTCGGGCCTCGAGCTCGCGGGCCGCGTTCTGCGTCACGCCGAGGGCGCGCGCGGCCTCGCGGATCGAGAGCTCCGGCCGGCCGCCGGTGCCGAACCGCGCCTCGATGATCTTGCGCTCCGCGTCGGGAAGCTTCGCCAGCGCCTCACCGACGGCCTCCTCCTGCTCGCGCTCGAGGACCTCGTCCTCGAGATCGGCCGCGGCCTCAGCGTGCAGCTCGCCGAGCGTCGTGTCGCCCTCGCCGACCGGGGTGTCGAGGCTGGTCGTCACCCGGGTCAGGTCGCGGACGGCCATCACCTCGTCGAGCGGGAGCTTGGCCTTCTTCGCCACCTCCTCGTCGGTGGGCTCGCGATTGAGCTTCACCGCGAGCTCCGACGTGGTGCGGTTGACGGTGCGCTCGCGCTGAGCGATGTGCGCCGGGATCCGCACCGGACGGCCGGTGTTGTCGAGGCCGCGCTGGATCGACTGCTTGATCCAGAGCACCGCGTAGGTCGAGAACTTGTACCCGCGGCGCCAATCGAACTTCTCGGCGGCGCGAATCAGGCCCAGCATCGCCTCCTGGACGAGGTCGCCCAGCGGCAGGCCGAAGCCCTGATAGCGACGGGCGAACTTGATCACCAGTCGCAGGTTGCTGTTGATCAGCCGCTCCTTGGCCGCGAGGTCGCCCTTCTCGATCCGCTTCGCGAGCTCGATCTCCTCGGGCGCCGTGAGCAGCGGGTACTTCATCGCCTGGTTGATGAACAGCTGCAGGCTGTCGGTCGTCGGCTCGGCTACGGCATGGGTATCTGTCCGCTGCTGGGAGCGGGCGTTTGAAGTCTTTTGTCGTTGTGCTCACCGCGCTTGCGGCGTACTTGGCGCTGGTCGGCAGCGCCCCTCTGGCGAGGCATCTTTCACCCCTCGATTCTTGGCTTCGGTTCCCCCCTGTACTACCCCTGGCTTCAAAAAGTATAGCGAAGAATAGTTGCTGACGCAAGCAGGCTTACAGGCGCGGGTAAACGCCCCGTAAACCGGTATCTTTGCCCCTGCAGGCGGCCCGGGGGCCGCGCGCGTCAACTCAGAGGGGGAGGACAAGGATACTCGATGAGAGTCGGACTGATCGCGGCTGTTTGCGCCGCAACTCTTGCCTTCGCCGGCCAGGCGCAGGCGGCCAAGGGGACCTACGCCGGGACCGTCGGCGGCACCGGGAAGATCGCCCTCGACGTCAAGGTCAGCAAGCGGGGCGTCGTCAAGAAGATCACGGCGCTGCGCGGCAAGGATGTGCCCTCGAACTGCGAGCTCTCCGGGCCGGGCGTCCTGGTCAACTTCGATACCCCCGTCGTGCTGCCCGTGCGCAGCACGAACGGCAAGTTCAGCGGCTCGCTGACCCAGCCGATCTACAACAACGTGAGCACGATCTCGGGCAAGGTCAAGCACAAGCACGTCAGCGGAACGATCCAGGTCGACTACCACTATCCGGCCGAGGATCCGTACCCGGAGGAGAACTGCGACACCGGGCCGCTGGCCTTCAACGCGAAGTTCGGCGCTCCGGACGAGACGGTGACCCCGACGCCGGTACCCCGCGCGGGCCGCTAGTCGGACCCCAGCGACCGCCCCGCCGCGAACGGGCGGGGCGGTCGACTGGTGCGTCGTCAGCCGGCGACCGCCTCGCGCCCCGCCGCCTCGGGCTCGAGCGCCAGGCCGAGCACCTCGTCGATCGAGAGCACCGGGTGGAAGCTGAGCTCCTCGCGGACCTCGTCGGGGACGTCGTCGAGGTCGGCGCGGTTGCGCTCGGGGATCACGACGTCGGTGAGCCCGGCTGCGTGCGCGGCGAGCACCTTCTGCTTCAGGCCGCCGATCGGGAGCACCCGGCCCTGGAGGGTGACCTCGCCGGTCATCCCGACCGTGTGCTTGACCGGGCGACCGGTGAGCAGCGAGACCAGGGCCGTGGTCATCGTGATCCCGGCGCTCGGGCCGTCCTTCGGGATCGCTCCCGCGGGGACGTGGATGTGGAACTCGCGCTCGGTGAACGTGTCGTCGGCGAGCCCGAGCTGCTCAGCATGGCCGCGGACATAGGAGAGGGCGATCCGCGCCGACTCCTTCATCACGTCGCCGAGCTGGCCGGTGAGCACGAAGCCCTCCTTGCCCGGCATCGAGGTCGTCTCGATGAACAGCACGTCGCCGCCGGCGCCGGTGACCGAGAGCCCGGTGGCGACGCCGGGGACCGCGGTCCGCTCGGCCGCCTCCTGGTAGAAGCGCTGCTTGCCGAGCGCCTCGCGGACGGCGTCGTGGTCGACGGTTACCGGCGCCTTCGCCTCCTTGGAGGCGATCCGGGTGGCGGTCTTTCGCAGCAGCTTGCCGAGCTCGCGCTCGAGCCCGCGCACGCCCGCCTCGCGGGTGTACTCGGTCACGATCGCCTCGAGCACCTCGTCTGAGATCTCCACCTCGTCGTCGCGCAGGCCGTTGCGCTCGATCTGGCGCGGCCACAGGTAGCCGCGGGCGATCGCCGTCTTCTCGTCGGTCGTGTAGCCGTCGAAGCGGACCACCTCCATGCGGTCGAGCAGCGGCCCGGGGATCGTCTCGGCGACGTTCGCCGTGGCGATGAAGAGCACGTTCGAGAGATCGAGCTCGACGTCGAGGTAGTGGTCGCGGAACGAGTGGTTCTGGGCCGGGTCGAGGACCTCGAGCAGCGCCGACGACGGGTCGCCGCGCCAGTCGGCGCCGACCTTGTCGACCTCGTCCAGCATGATCACCGGGTTCATCGTCCCGGCATCCTTGAGCGCTCGGACGAGGCGGCCCGGCAGCGCGCCGATGTAGGTGCGGCGGTGGCCGCGGATCTCGGCCTCGTCGCGGACCCCGCCCAGCGACATGCGGACGAACTCGCGCCCGGTCGCGCGGGCGATCGACTCCCCGATCGAGGTCTTGCCGGTGCCGGGAGGCCCGATCAGGGTGAGGATCGCGCCGGCGCCCCTGCCCTCGTCGGACAGGCCGCGATCGCGGCGCAGGCCGCGGACGGCGATGTACTCGGTGATGCGGTCCTTGACGTCCTCGAGGCCGGCGTGGTCGGCGTCGAGCACCTCGCGGGCGTGCACCGGGTCGAGCTTCTCGTCGGAGCGCTCGCCCCACGGCACGCCGAGCAGGGTGTCGAGGTAGGTGCGGATCATCGACGACTCGCCGCTCTGCTCGCCCATCTTCTCGAGCCGGCCGAGCTCCCGCGTGGCCTGGTCGCGGACGGCGTCGGGCATCGCCGAGTCGGCGATCTTGCGCTCGTACTCCTCGAACACGGAGGCGTCGTCGTCGCCCAGCTCCTTGCGGATCGACTCCATCTGCTTGCGCAGGAAGTACTCGCGCTGCTGCGCCTGCGCGCCGGACTCGACGTCGTCGCGGATCCGGCGGCGGACCTGCAGCTCGGCGAGCCGTTCGCGCTGCAGCTCGAGCGCCAGCTCGAGGCGCTCGGTGACGTCGACGGTCTCGAGCAGCCGCTGCTTGTCGGCGAGCGAGATGTCGGGGCTGTAACCGGAGGTGTCGGCCAGCGGGCCGGGCTCGGAGATCGAGCGCAGGAAGGCCGCGACGCGACCGTCGTCGCCGCGCAGCTCGAGGATCTCCTCGACCACGGCGCGGTAGTTGCGCTCCAGGTCGCGGATCTGGTCGCCGCCGGTGACGCCGTCGTCGAGCGGCTCGACGTCGATCGCGAGCTCCCCGTTCGGCGCCGGCGAGGCGGTCCCGGCGCGCCCGCGGCGCAGGCCGGTCAGGGTCACGGCGGTGATCCCGCCGGGGAGGCGGCCGGTGTCGACGACCTCGGCGATCGTGCCGATGCGGCCGTACTCGCCCTCGGGGCGCGGGAGCAGGAAGACCTGGTCGGCGTCGCCGACGTCGGCCGCGATCGTCGCGGTCATGCCGGGGAAGAGGATGCTGTCGTCGAGCGGTACGAGCAGGAGCTGCATGCGATGAATCCTTTGCTGCCGGGCGCGCCTTGCGACGAGCCGCTTCACTTTCTGAAGTGATGATACAGCGTGACTTAGATCTTGTGATCGAAGTCGTGTCCCAACCAGGCAGCGATCCGGTGCAGCTCGGCCGCGAGGGCCTCGTTGGTGTGCGCTGGGGCTCCGGGCTCGGGGTGCAGCGCGCGCAGTCGCAGGCGCCCCGCATCGCGGTCAGCTTTCAGGTCGACCCGGGCGACGAGCCGGTCGCCGAGCAGGAAGGGGAGCACGTAGTAGCCGTACCGGCGCTTCGGCGCCGGCACGTAGAGCTCGATCCGGAACTGAAAGCCGAAGATCCGCTCGACCCGGCTGCGCTCCCAGATCAGCGAGTCGAACGGTCCGATCAGCGCGGTCGCCTCGACTCTTGCGCGGGATCCGCGCGCCCGGGGCGAGGTAGCCGCCGGTCGCGCCCCAGCCCTCGACCTCGACCGGGTGCAGCTCGCCCGCCTCGACCAACTCGGCGACCCGCTCCTTGGACTCGGCCGCCGTGAGCCGGAAGTAGTCGCGCAGGTCGCGCTCGGCCGCGACCCCGAGTCGCTGCGCGGCGTAGCGGATCAGCCCGCGCTGAGCCTCGGCCGGATCGGGGGTCGGCGCCGCGAGCACGGCCGCCGGGAGGACGCGCTCGGGGAGGTCGTAGAGGCGCTCGAATCTCCGCCGGCGCGCGGCGGTCACCTGCCCGGACCAGAACAGCCACTCGAGCGCGCGCTTCGAGTCCGACCAGTCCCACCACGGGCCGCTGCGCCGCGGCCGCTCAGCGGTCAGCTCGGAGGCGGCGATCGGCCCGCGGTCGCGGACCTGCCCGAGCACCTCCGCGACCAGCTCGGGGCGCTCGCGCGTGATCCGCTGCATGCTCCCCCACGCTTCCGCGTGGGCGCGCTCCATCCGCCACCGCAAGAGCGGCTGAAGCTCGACCGGCAGCAACGAGGCCTCGTGGCCCCAGTACTCGAACAGGCGGCGCGGGGCCCGCTGCGAGAGCCGGTCCAAGAGGTCGTGGGGGTACGGGCCCAGGCGGCTGAACGCCGGCAGGTAGTGGGCACGCTCGAGCACGTTGACCGAGTCGATCTGCAGCAGCCCGACCCGCTTGATCACCCGGCGCAGGTCCCAGCCGCCCGGCTCGCTGGTTGGCCGTGGTTCGGCGAAGCCCTGCGCGGCCAGCGCCAGGCGGCGCGCCTCGGAGGCTGAGATTGAGACGCGTCGGCTCACGCCTGCATCCAATCGCAGCCGCGGCGACGGTGCGATGATCCGCCTGTGCTGAGGCTCGGTGTCATCGCGGCCGCGCTCGGCGCCATGGTCGCGATCGCGGCGCCGGGCGGGTCGGCGACGCCGGTCGAGGCCGCGGCCGGCGCGGCGCCAAAGCTCGCTGCCTGCCCGAAGCACGTGCGGCCGCAGCGGCTCAAGTGCGCGCGGCTGCGGGTGCCGCTGGAGCGAGCCGATCCTGGGCGCGGCTCGATTCCGATCACCTATGCGGTCCGCCGCCGCGACGAGGTGGGGCGCCCGGCCGGCGGCACGATCTTCGCGGTGGAGGGCGGTCCGGGCTACGGGTCGATCTCGAGCGCGCGCTACTACATCCACCTGTTCGGGCCGCTGCTGCGGACGCGCGATCTGGTGCTCGTCGACATGCGCGGCACCGGCCATTCGCGGGCGATCGACTGCCCGAAGCTGCAGGAGGGACGGGGCTCGGACGCCGCCGGGGTCGCCCAGTGCGCCCGCCGGCTCGCCGACGACTTCGCCGCCTATCGGACCGCGGCGGCCGCGGACGACCTCGACGACGTCCGCCGCGCTCTCGGGGTCGAACGGATCGACCTCTACGGGGACTCCTACGGGACCTTCCTCTCGCAGTCGTACGCGTTCCGCCACGGCGACTCGGTGCGGGCTCTGGTCCTCGACAGCGCCTATCCGGTCCGCGGCGAGGACCCGCTCTACCCGAGCCTCTGGCAGACCGGGATCGCGGCCCTCTCGACCGTCTGCGAGCGCGCCAACCGCTGCCGAGGGGACGCCGGGCGGCGCCTGCGGCGCGTGGTCGCCGAGCTGCGCGAGACGCGGCGTGGGGTCGGCCCGCTGCTCGACGCGATCGCCTCCTCCGGCTATGAGCCGCCGACCCGCTACTACCTGCAGATCGACGACGCGATCTCCGCCTATCTGCGCGGCGACCGCCGTCCCTACCGGCGGCTCACCGATCCCGGCTCGGGTGGCTATGGCAACTACCGCTATTACTCGCGCGGCGACGAGCTCACGGTCAGTTGCAACGACTACCCGATGCTCTGGAGCAAGCGGGCCGGCGAGCAGGTCCGCCGGCGCCAGCTCCGCGCCGCGGTGCGCTCCTATCCAGAGCGCGAGTTCGCGCCGTTCACGCCGGCCGAGGTCGCGCTCGACTCGTTGGCCGGCTATCGGGAATGCCTCGAGTGGCCGAAGCCGACGAACCTCTACCAGCCGCCGGCTCCGCCGAAGGCGCCGTCGCCGCGGATGCCGACCCTTGTGATCTCAGGCGAGCTCGACGACGTCACCAGCCCGCCCGAGGGTGCCGCCGTCGCCGCCGACTTCGCCAATTCGCAGCAGCTCATCGTCCGCAACGGCGGCCACGTCCCGTCGCTGTACGGCGGCCGGTACCCGGCGCGCGACTGGGTCCGCGACTTCTTCGCCCGGCACGGCTGAGCGGGAGGGCGACTAGCGGGCCGCGACCTGCGTTCCGGCCGAGCCGTCGATGAGCCCGGCGATGTCCTCGAGGCGGCCGATCGCCGCGCGCTGCCCGGTCGCCTCGACGAAGCGGCAGACGGCCTCGACCTTCGGCCCCATCGAGCCGGCGGCATACTCGCCCGCGCGCAGCTCGGCTGCGGTGGTCGCGCCGATTGCCCGCTGGTCAGCCCCGCCCCAGTCGGCGTACACGGCGTCGACGTCGGTAGCCAGCACCAGCATCTCGGCGCCGAGGCCCTCGGCGAGCAGGGCGGAGGCGAGGTCCTTGTCGATCACGGCTTCGATCCCCTGTTCGCCGGCTTCGGTGGCGATCACCGGGACGCCGCCGCCGCCGACGCAGACGACGAGAAAGCCGCCGTCGACGAGCCGGCTGATCGCCCCGAGCTGAACCACCTCGCGCGGCTGGGGCGAGGCGACCACGCGCCGCCAGCGCTCGCCGTCGGGCTTGACGGTCCAGCCGCGCTCGGCGGCCAGCTGGCGCGCCTGGCCCTCGTCGTAGACGGGGCCGATGAACTTGGTCGGCTCGTCGAACGCCGGGTCGTCGGCGTCGACCCTGACCCGCGTGATCACCGCGACCGTGTCCTGGTGGTCGATCGCGTTGTCGAGCTCGAGCTCGATCACGTAGCCGATCTGGCCCCCGGTCTCGGCGTCGAGGACGTCGAGCGGGTACGGCGAGCCGTCGGCGTAGGCGTCCTCCTTGAGCGCCAGCAGCCCGACCTGCGGGCCGTTGCCGTGGGTGATGACAAGGCGGGTGTCGACCGAGATCGGCGCGAGCACTTCGGCGGCGTCTCGCGCGGCGCGCAGCTGGTTCGCGGCGCTGGGTGGCTCGCCGCGGCGCAGCAGCGCGTTGCCGCCGAGCGCGACGACCGCGAGCGGGTCAGCTGAGCGTTGCAACGAGGACGGCCTTGATCGTGTGGAGGCGATTCTCGGCCTGGTCGATGACGATGCTGGCCGGCGAGCGGAAGACCTCGTCGGAGACCTCGAGCCCATCGTGCATCCCCGTCGCCTCCGCGATCTCGGCGCCGACCGTCGTCGCGTCGTCGTGGAAGGCGGGCAGGCAGTGCATGAACTTGACCCGCGGGTTGTGGGTGGCCTCGAGCAGGTCGGCGTTGACCTGGAACGGGCGCAGCAGCTCGGCGCGCTGGGCCCAGACATCCTTTGCCTCGCCCATCGACACCCAGACGTCGGTGTGCACGAAGTCGACGCCCTCGACGCCGGCGGCGATCTGGTCGGTGATCGTGATCTGCGCCCCCGAGTCGGCCGCCAGGCGCTCGGCCGTCTCGACCACGTCGGCGGGCGGGCGCAGCTCGTCGGGGACCACGAGGCGCACGTCGGCGCCGAGGATCGCGCCGGTGATCAGCAGCGAGCGACCCATGTTGAAGCGACCGTCGCCGACGAACGCGTAGCTGATCGTGTCGGGCGGCCGGCTGGTGCTCTCGATCATGGTCAGGAAGTCGGCGAGCATCTGGGTCGGATGCCACTCGTTGGTGAGCCCGTTGTAGACCGGGACCCCGGCGTTGGCGGCGAGCTCCTCGACGTTCTCCTGGCCCGAGCCTCGGTACTCGATCGCGTCGAACATCCGCCCGAGCACCTGGGCCGTGTCGGCGATCGACTCCTTGTGGCCCATCTGCGAGCCGGTCGGGTCGAGGTAGGTGACGTGGGCGCCCTGGTCGTGCGCGGCGACCTCGAACGCGCACCGGGTCCGGGTCGAGCTCTTCTCGAATACGAGCGCGATCTCCTTGCCGCCGAGGCGCGGCGATCTCGGTGCCGGCGTACTTGGCCGTCTTCAGCGCCTGCGAGAGCCGGAGCAGATGAAGCAGCTCCGTCGGCGCTGAAGTCGAGCTCCTTGACGAAGTGGCGATTGCGCAGGTTGTACATCTCAGAACGCCGCCTCTCGCTCGATCGGACAGGTCATGCAGTGCGAGCCGCCGCGACCGCGGCCGAGCTCCGAGCCGTCGATCGTGATCACCTCGATGCCCTCCTTGCGCAGGCGGGTGTTGGTGTCGACGTTGCGCTCGTAGGCGACCACGACCCCGGGCTCGAGGCAGACCACGTTGTTGCCGTCGTCCCATTGCTCGCGCGCCATCTCGGAGCTGTCGCCCCCGGTCGGGATCACCCGGATGCGGTCGACCTCGAGCGCCTGCTCGAGCGCCGCGATCAGATTGCCCTCGAAGCGCTCGACCACCGGTAGCGCGCTCTCGGCCGCGGGCGGTCGCATTGCCCAGATCTGGACATCGTCGTTGACGACTGGCGGGTACAGGGTGACCGCGTCGCGGTCGACCATCGTGATCACCGTGTCGAGATGCATGTAGGAGCGCGACGGGGGCAGCTGGACCGCGAGCACCAGCGCGGCGGCGCCGCGCTCGAACAGCGTCCGGGCCAGGATCCCGACCGACTGCGGCGTGGTCCGCTCGCCCATCCCGATCATCACCGCGCCGTTGCCGATCGTCTGCACGTCGCCGCCCTCGATCGTGCAACGGCCCCAGTGTTCCTCGACCCCGCCGAACCAGACGTTGACGCCGCCGTCGGCGGCGAACATCGGGTGAAAGCGGTAGATCGCCTCCATGAACGCGGTCTCCGGCCGACGCGCCGGCTTCGTCATCGGGTTCAGGGTCACCCCGTCGTAGATCCACGACGAGGGATCGCGCTGAAAGAGAAAGTTCGGCAGCGGCGGCAGGACCATGTCGAGCGGTCCCGAGGACTGGTAGAGCAGCCCGGCGCCCTTGGCGATCTCGTCCTTGGTGATCCCGCCGATCAGGAAGTCCGAGAGCTCGGAGGCGCTCGCCGAAGTCGCCCATTCGCGGGCGCTGTGGGCCAGATACTGGCCGACCTCGCGCTCGTCGAGGACGCGGTCGAGGATCCAGTCCTTGCCCGCGTCGATCGCGAGCGTCTCGGTCAGCAGCTCCTCGGCGTCGAAGACCTCGATCCCGCGCTCGCGCATCACCTGGACGAAGGCCGCGTGCTCGACCTTCGCCTTGCGGACCCAGATCACGTCGTCGAACAGCAGCTCCTCGGCATTGGCCGGCGTCAGCCGCCGCTGCTCGAGGCCCGGGCGGTGAACGATCACCTTGCGCAGCTTGCCCACCTCTGAGTCGACGCTGAAAGCCATTCGAACCCTCCTTAAAGCACCGCGCCGGCGAACATGAAGGCGATGCAGATGATCAGGACGATCCCGCAGTATGGGAGCACGAAGCGCAGGTAGCGGTCGTAGCCGATCCGCGACAACGCCAGGCCGCCCATGACCACCGCCGAGGTCGGCGTGATCAGATTGATCAAGCCCGAGGCGGACTGGTACGCGGTCACCGAGAGCGAGCGGGGGACGTCGGCGAAATCGGCCAGCGGGGCGAGGATCGGCATGACGAGCGCCGCGTGACCGGATGAGGACGGGACCAGGAAGGCGATCGGCATGTTCACCAGCAGGGCGACCGAGGCGAAGATCCCGCCGGTCGTGCTGGTCACCGCGTTCTCGCACCAGTGCAGGATCGTGTCGGTGATGTAGGAGTTCTTCATCACGATCGTCACCGCGCGGGCGAGGACGATGATCAGCGCCGGTCCCAGGAACTCGCCGGCGCCGGCGACGATCGCGTTCACGGTCCCCTTCTCGCCGAGCTTGGCGACCAGGCCGATGACCACCGACATGACGATGAACAGCACGGTCGCCTGGGCGAAGTAGAAGGCGGTGAAGGTCGGCAGCGGGAACTCGGCGCTGAAGATGGTGTCCCAGATGTCGTTCCAGGGGATGAAGCCGTAGATCATCACCGCGAACGCCCCGAAGAAGAGGGCCAGGATTCCCTTCTGGCGCCCCGTCAGCGGCTCGACGTCGCCGATCGCCTCGTCGGCCATCCGCATCCCGGCGCTGGTCACGCCTTCCGGACCGAGCACCGAGTTCGCCGGATCCCGGCGGACGCGGTAGGCGTAGCGCAGCACGAACGCGATCGCCACCGGGACGAGGATCGCGAGCATGATCAGGCGCAGCCCGATCCCGTCGCCGACGTCGATCCCGGCGGCGTCGGAGGCGACCCCGGTCGCGAACGGGTTCACGGTCGAGGCGAGCACTCCGGTGCCGGCGCCGAGGAAGATGATCGCGGCGCCGGTGACCCGGTCGAAGCCGAGCGCCAACGCCAGGGGCACGAGCAGGGCGAAGAACCCAAGCGTCTCCTCCCACATCCCCTCGGTCGTGCCGCCGAGCGCGAAGACGCTCATCAAGACCACGATCAAGATCGTCGGGCTGTGGCGGAAGCGCAGCGCGAGCCGGCCGATCCCGGCCTGGATCGCGCCGCTCTTCATCGTCACGCTGATGAACGCACCGATCGCGAGCACGAAGAGGAAGATCTGCGCGGCACCGTAGAGGAACCCGATGTTGTCGACGTCGACGTTCCCCTTGCCGTTCTCGATCCCGTAGAGGCCGTTGGTCGGCGCAGCCCAGAGCTTGTTGAACTGGTGGACGAACGACTTGTTCGCGCACTGCTCGCCCTCGGTGGCGTCGCTGCACGACGGCAGCTCCTGGTAGCTGCCGGGGATCGGGCCGCCCGTCTTCGGGTCGGTCTTGTAGGTCCCCGAGGGGATGATGAAGGAGAGCCCCCAGACCACGAGCAGGACGATCGCGAGGACCGTGAACGCGGTGGGGAATCTGCGGGTCTTTGCCTCTGGTTCCGGAGCCGGATCGGACATATGGGCCACCGTATGTCGGGTCCGGTGACCGAGTCGTCGGGGCGGGATACCCGACCGTCTAGGGGTTGAGTACTGACCCGCCGCGGGCTCAGGGCGCGGTGACCGTGCTCGTCTCGGTGATCGTCGACGGCGGCGAGGTGGTCGTCTCCGTGGTCGTCTCGTCGGTCGTCGTCGTGGTCGAGGTCGTCGTCGTCAGGGTCGAGGTGGTGACCGTGGTCGTCGTCGGCGTCTCGGTCTTGGTCGTGGTCGAGGTGGCGGTGACGACGACCTTCTCGGTCGGCGGGTCGGCGAGGATCAGGGCGAGGGCGATGCCCAGCCCGGCGGCAAGGGCGGCAAGCGCGATCAGCGCCGCCTTCGCGCGGCGGTCGAGCCCCGGCGCCGGCTCGGCGTACTCGACCGGCTCCTGCTCGTCGTCGGCCGGCGGCATCGCCTCGGGCGGGCTCAGCGGCGCAGGCGGTCGCTCTCGCGAGCGATGTCCGACTCCGAGATCGGGCGGCTCTCGGGGCCGTAGATCGACCAGGCCTGGGCGAGCAGCCCGATGCCCCAGCCGGCGATCGGGAACACGGGCCAGAAGAAGTCGGCGCCGGTCAGCGCCCAGATCGCGATTAGCAGCGCGCTGATCAGCAACCACATCCCGATCTGGGTCCGAAGCGCGCGCTTGCGCTTCAGGCTCTCGACCGCGCGGTCGCGGATCTCCTCTTCGCTGGCGGCGGAGTACTCCACGCAGCGAGTTCTACCAGCGGGTCCCGTCCCCGTCTATGGCAGCGAGCCGGTGCGGGCGATCCGCGCGTAGACGCGCGCGCTCGGGCGCTCGGTCCGCTTCAGGGTCGCCGGGTCGAACGAGTAGAGGCCGAACTTCGGCCCGTAGCCGTAGACCCATTCGAGGTTGTCGACCAGCGACCACTGGAAGTAGCCGCGCACGTCGGCCCCGTCGGTGTGGATCGCGGTCGCCACCTCGGCGAGGTGGTCGCGCAGGTACTGGCCGCGCTGATCGTCGTCGGAGTCCGCGATCCCGTTCTCGGTCACGTAGACGGGAAGGCCGTAGCTGTCGGCGGTCCCGATCACCTGCCGAAAGCCGTCCGGGTACAGCTCGGCGCCGAGCTCGCTGCAGGTGGTCGGGCAGGGCGCTGCGAACGGGTCGGCCGGGCTCGCGTAGGTGGTGGAGGGGATGAAGTCGAGCACCGGGATTCGGGGCGTCAGCGGCGCGCCGGCCGCGGCGACTCGGCCGCGGAAGTAGTAGTTGAGCCCGACGAAGTCGGCCTTGGGGCCGTGCAGGTCCTGCTCGGCCGGCTCGATCGTGCCGTTGGCATCGGCGTCGAGCTCGCCGTCGACCACAGCGTTCAGGAACAGGCGGTTGAAGAGGTAGTCGGCGTGGGCGGCCGCCTCGCGGTCAGCCGCCGAGGCGTCGTTGGCGGGGGTGAAGGCGATCATGTTCATCACCGGGCCGACCTGCGAGTCGGCGCGGTCGCCGTCGGCGTCGCGGCGGTCGAACCGCTTCAGGGCGTTGTAGGCGACCGTGTTCGCCGACTCGAGGTTGGTCAGCGCCGCGATCGCTCCGGTGAACGTGAAGGCCCCCGGCGGCCAGTAGGCGCCGAACAGGCCCGGGATGTTCACGTAGCCGAAGGTGGTCTGGACGAGCGGCTCGTTGAGCGTGTTCCAGTAGTCGGCCCTGCCGCCCAGCTTCCAGCCCAGGTACGCGGCGTACTTGCGAAACTCGGCGACCGTGTCGTGGTCGAGCCAGCCGCCGCGCTCGAGCGGCGGCAGGTCGGCGTTCGGGTCGATGCCCGCGAGCGCGTCGCGGGTCGCGACCGGGTCGTGGAGCCAGCTCGGCAGGGTCCAGTGGTGCAGGGTCACGAACGGGGTCAGCCCGCGCTTCGCGGCGACCTTCAGCAGCGTGCGGTAGTGGCGCACGGCGCCCTGGTTGGCGCGGCGATCGAGCCGCTCGAGCTCGTCGGGGGAGATGTGCGCTCCCACGTCGATGTCCTCGGTGGAGCGCGGGAAGATCCGCGGCCACTCGATCGAGAACCGGAAGGCGTTGTTGTGGAGGCGGTCGGACGCGAGCTTCAGGTCGGAGCGAAAGCGCCGCCAGAAGTCCGGGCCCTGCTCGGGCTGGTCACCGCTCACGGTCCCGTCGGCGATGTTCGCGGGGTCGTGGGTCCAGACGTACCAGTCGGAGTTCGGATCGACGTCGCGGCCGTTGCCGCCCTCGGACTGAAAGCCGGCGTTGGCGGTGCCCCAGAGGAAGTCGCGGTCGAAGTCGCGCGCGCCCTCGGCTCCCGGCGCGGCGAACGCGGCCGCCGCGAGCGCGACCGAGCACGCTCCTGCGAGGATCGGTCGCAGCCGTCGTCCGGTCGTCGGGGGCGCGCTCACGCCGCGAGCCTAGCGGCGCCGGAACCGCCTCAGCCTTCCAGGTGGACCCGGTGCTGGACCTCGGCCCTGGCCCAGAGGCGGTCGAGGCGCTCGGGCCCGAGCGCGTCAGGGTCGATGCCGAAGCGCGCGCGCAGGGCGTCGCCGAGGGCGTCCGCGTCCGCGAGGATCTCGACATCGTCGTCGGCGCCGGGCCCCTGCTCGCGCAGCGTCCGCGCCCGGAGGCTGACGATCCGGTCGTCGTAGGGCTGCTGGACGGTGAGCGTGCGAACGAACCCCGACTCGGGCGAGGTCGACATCCGCACGTGGTGAGGGGCGAACGCGTCGAGGCCGACGGCCTGGTCGCCGAAGCGAAAGCCCGGCGTCGTGCTGAAGTCGTGCTGTTCGAACCACCAGCCGTCGCCGTCGCGCTCGAGCGCGATCTCGAACGCACCCGAGGCCTGCGGGCCCTCGCGCAAAAACAGCGGCTCGACCGGTCCCTCGCCGAAGCCGCCCTCGGCGATCATCTCCTCGCCGTCGGCGGTCCTGACGACGAGCGCCAGGTGGTCGGTGAGAGCGCCCCGCTCGTGCAGGTGCCGGGGACCGACGACCGCCTCTCGGCGCTCGACGTCGAACCCGAGCGAGCTGAGCAGCTCGAACAGGATCGTGTTCGCCTCGAAGCAATAGCCGCCGCGCCCGCCGGCGACGATCCGCTCGACCAGCGCCGACGGGTCGATCGGGGCCGACTCGCCGAGCTGTACGGCGATGTTCTCGAACGGCACCGACGACACGAAGGCGCGGTGGACGGTGCGCAGGCCCTCGAGGTCGGCCGCCGGGGCAGCGCATCGAGGCCGATGTGGTCGAGGAGGCGGTCGCGATCCGCGGGCTCGAGCATCCTCCCGAGCCTACGGAACGCCTGGCCGGGCGAGCTCGTCGATGACCGCGCGCTGGTTCACTCCGACTGCGGCTTTTCTGCGTTACTAGTAAAGGCGCAAGGACCCGGTGGTGTCATGACCAAGCTTCGTCGAAGAAAACCAGCCCAGGGCAACGTTGACGGCCTGGTCGTTTCGGGCTGACCGAACTGGCCCTCGGAGCGCTGACCGGTTGGCCGATGGCGGTCGCTGTCAGCCGGCCCGAGGACCTTTGAGAAGCTAGCCGCGACGGCTTCTTGAGCGAGGAAGGACGAGATGGGCGACGACGCAAGCGAGGAGTACTTCAGCACCGAGATCGAGGGCTTGGAGGAGGCGACGAAGCCGGACGTGATCCGGCTGCGGGATGGTGAGACACACGAGATCACGATCAAGCCGGTCCGCAAGCGCCTCAACGAGGCCGAGGTGCGGATGCTCGGCTACAACGGCTCGATCCCCGGCCCGACCCTGCACGTGGATCAGGACAGCGAGATGACGATCGAGGCGACCAACCTCGGCGACGTGGACGCAACGCTTCACTGGCACGGCCTGCGGCTCGAAAACCGCTTCGACGGCGTGCCCGAGGAGACCCAGGCCCCGATCCCGCACGGCGAGAGCGTTCACCTACCGCCTGACGTTCCCCGACCCCGGCTTCTATTGGTATCACCCGCACATCCGCGAGGACTTCGCTCAGGAGATGGGGCTTTACGCGGGCATCATCGTCGAGCCCACCGACCCCGACTACTGGCCGCCGGTCGACCGCCAGCTCGCGATCACCCTCGACGACGTTCTGATCGAGGACGGCCAGATGGCTCCGTTTCACCGTTCCGGCCCGACCTTCACCGCGATGGGTCGCTTCGGCAACGTCATGCTGATCAACGGCCAAACCGAGTACCGCGCCGAGGCCGCGGTCGGCGAGGTCGTCCGCCTGCATCTCGTCAACACGGCGAACACCCGCATCTTCAACTTCGCCCTGAGCGGTGCCCGGATGAAGCTCGTCGGAGGTGACAGCGGTCGCGTCGAGCGCGAGGAGTTCATCGACGAGATCCTGCTTTCGCCTTCCGAGCGCGCGATCGTCGACGTTCTCTTTGACCAACCCGGCGAAGCCCATCTGCAGAACAGAACCCCCGGTCACACCTACGACCTGGGGCACTTCACGGTGGCGGGCGAGGCGGCAGGGGAGGCGGCGGTCGCCTTCGGCGAGCTGCGCCGCGATCCCGAGCTCTCGGCCGAGCGCGACCGCATCCATACCGACCTCGAGCGCGAGCCGGACAAGGTCCTGGCCTTCGTCTCGCAGATGCCGATCCTCTACGGCGAAGAGGCCGAGGACGCGTCCTCCTACGTCTGCCCGATGCACCCCGAAGTCCGGGACACGGAGCCGTCCAGCTGCCCGGAGTGCGGCATGAAACTGATTCCCGACCAGTCGGCGCCGACCTCATACGTCTGCCCGATGCACCCTGAGGTCACGGCATCCGAACAGGCCGCCTGCCCGAAGTGCGGGATGAAGTTGATTCCGGCTGACGCGATCTCCGACAAGGCCGATGCCGAGGCGCACGGGCAAGCGCATGGCCATGCCCACGACACGGCGGACGGCTTGGAGTGGGAAGACCTGATGCCGGAGATCAACCGCCAGACCCACACCGGAAACATGATCTGGCAGCTGATCGATCGCGAGACCGATGCTGAGAACGCCGATATCACCTGGGCCTTCCGGGTCGGCGACCGGGTCAAGATTCGCCTCGCGAACGAGATGGATCAGGAGCATCCGATGCATCATCCGTTCCACATCCACGGGGCGGGTCGCTTCCTGGTCTTGTCGAGAGACGGCGAGCCGGAGGCCAACTTCGTCTGGAAGGACACGGTGCTGCTTCGCGCGGGCGAAACGATCGACATCCTTCTCGACGTGACCAATCCCGGCCTGTGGA
Organism: uncultured Solirubrobacterales bacterium; assembly: GCA_963828755.1. Classification (GTDB taxonomy): domain Bacteria; phylum Actinomycetota; class Thermoleophilia; order Solirubrobacterales; family 70-9; genus WHSW01. Next base: position 46,592 of record CAWHFY010000021.1, read on the forward strand.
TGGCTCACTGCCACATCGCCGAGCACACCGAGAGCGGGATGATGTTCAGCTTCGAGGTCGCGCCGGCAGACTGACGGCCCCGCGCCGCTCGGCGCAGGGCCCGTCAGCTTGAGATGGCGTCGCTTCTAGTGCGAATGCGAGTAGTCCTCGTAGCGCCAGAGCATCACGCCGAGCATCGCGGGGATCATCACGATGTGCTGTAGCTCGAGCGCCGAGGCCGACTCCAGCGTGCCGGCCAGGGCCAGCGCCGCCGCGATCATCGTCGGCACCACCATCGAGCCGGCCATCTCAACGTTCTGGGTTGCCGTGTGGCCGCGGTAGGCCATCCAGGCGACCATCGGGAGGGTCATGCTGAGACCCATGAGCGTCACCTGGAAGGCGCCTGACTGGTCGGTCAGGCTGCTGTCGGACGCGGCGAAGGCAAGCTCCGCGAGTCCCCCGAGGACGGCCATGCCCACGACCATCGCCAGGACCATCTCGCCGAAATGGCGCGCGAACACGCGCTTGCTGCCACTCGCGATCTCGGGCGAGGCGTCGGTGTCGCTCTTGAATGTTGCTGACTGGTTCATCTCTTCCTCCAGTACGGTCGGGTTGCGTGAGCAACATACCCCCTAGGGGTATCTTGGTGTGTGAGGACGCGCACCCAGGCGGATACGCTCGCGCGTGCTCGTCCGCGACAGGAGAGAACGAGAAGGCGCCGACCGATTGACCGAGGATCTCAACGCGTTCGTGTTCGCCGATCTCGCCGGCTACACCGCGGTCACGGAAGCACACGGAGACGAGCAGGCCGCGGACCTCGCCGCAGACTTCTTCTCCCGGGCGCGTGAGCTACTCGCGGTGTGCGATGGCGAGGAAGTCAAGTTGATCGGCGACGAGCTGATGGCGCGCATCCGCGATCCAGCGGCGGCAATCCAGTTCGCGCACGACCTCCGTCAGCAAGGCAGGTCGAGCCACCAGCGACTGGACGTGCGAATCGGTCTTCACTATGGGCCCGCGGTGCGAAGGGGCGACGACTGGTTCGGAGCGACCGTGAACGTCGCAGCACGCGTCGCCGGGCTCGCGGGGCCAGGCGAGGTGCTCACGACGGTTGAAGCTGCCCAGGCGGCCGGGGACATCGATGGTGTGATGTACCGCAGCCGCGGCGAACAGAAGCTCAAGAACGTCCGCCGGCCGATGACCCTGCTGGCGGTCGTCGGCGACAGTGAGGTCGCCGAGGTCGTGCGCGACCCCGTGTGCCACATGCTGCTCGATCCGGCTCAGACGATCGAGCGTCTCGTGCGCAATTCGGTCGAGTATTCGTTTTGCTCCGCCGAGTGCCGCGGGGCATTCGAGCGTGAGCCCGAGCTCTACGCCTAAGTGACGGGCGGCGAGCTGCTCGCGGCCTGAGCCCGAACCGAGCGTGCGACGGGCGAGGTTCCGGTGGCTCCCTCTGATATACCCCTAGGGGGTATGATAATCTGGCCCCGATCAACGCCCCCACCTCGTTCTGGAGCCCACGACATGGAGTCTGCCGCCCACACCCACGATCACCACGATATGCCGAGCTCGGGGACCGCGCTCACCGGCGTCGCCGTCAGCGCCACGCTTCACTGCCTGACCGGGTGCGCGATCGGGGAGATCGCCGGCGTTGCGATCGGAACCGCGCTGGGCCTCGGCAACTTCGAGACGATCGTCCTGGCGATAGTCCTGGCGTTCGTGTTCGGCTACGGGCTGACAAGCCTGCCGTTGCTGCGGGCCGGCCTGGCGCTCGGCGCGGTGATCCCGATCGCTCTCGCCTCGGACACTCTCTCGATCGCGACGATGGAGATCGTCGACAACGCGATCCTGCTGGTCATCCCCGGTGCCATGGACGCGGGACTCGCTGACATCCTGTTCTGGGGGTCGCTCTCGTTCGCGCTCGCGGTGGCGTTCGTGCTGACCGTGCCCGTCAACCGTTGGCTGATCAGCAAGGGCAAGGGACACACCGCCGTCCACGAGACCGGCATCCACGGAGGCCCGTCACCGCGCGTCGTGGGCGCGACCTTGGCCATCGCCGCCGTCTTCGGCACCGCGGTCCTGATCGCCGAGGCGGTCGGCGGAGACGGTGAGGGTGAGGCGCGCTCAGGTGCGATGACCGAATCGGAGATGAACTGAAAGACCGGAGGGGTGAAGGTGACCGAAACACGCGGATACACGGAGAACAAGGACGCGGTTCAGAAGCGGCTGCGGCGGATCGAGGGCCAAGTGCGCGGCGTCGAGGGAATGGTCGAGGAGGACCGCTACTGCATCGACGTCGTCACTCAGATCACCGCGATCCAAGCCGCGCTCGACAAGGTGGCCCTCGAACTGCTCGGAGACCACGCCAGGCACTGCGTCATCGATGCGGCGAACGGCGACCAGGCCGAGAAGACCGAAGAACTGATGGGCGCGGTCAAGCGGCTACTTCGTCGCGGCTGAGCGATGGCGGTGCCGATCTGGCACTCGACGTTCCCAATCTCACGTTCGGCGGGTTGCTCGCCTGACAGGGGCGGATCCTCGTCGGCTCGCTTCGGCTCGTGAGTGGATTTGTCGACACCGTCGCTGAGGGCGTCAAGCAGTCGCTCCTGATGGCCTATGAAGTGTGGTGGGCCCTGGTCCTCGGCTTCGCGATCTCGGCGATCGTCCAGGCCTGGGTCCCCCGCGAGCGGATCGAGGGCGCGTTGTCGGGCAGCGGCCCGCTGCCGGTCGCGAAGGCGACCGGGCTCGGCGCTGCGTCCTCGTCGTGCTCCTACGCGGCGATCGCGATCGCCAAGTCGCTGTTTCAGAAGGGCGCCTCAGCCGCGACCGCGCTCGCCTTCCAGTTCGCCTCGACCAACCTCGTCTGGGAGCTTGGCCTGGTCCTCTGGGTCCTGATCGGCTGGCAGTTCACGCTGGCCGAGTACGTCGGCGGGATCGTGATGATCGTCTTGATGGTGCTGATGCTGCGCCTGTTCGTCTCACCGCGACTCGAGGCACGGGCGCGAAAGCATGCCCAGGACGCCGACGCCGGGCATCAGCACCACGGCGCCGGCTCTCGGCTGCCCTGGCGCCGGCGGCTCGTTTCGGTCGAGGCGTGGTCCGACGTCGCGCACAACTTCCGCGGCGACTGGCAGATGCTGTGGAAGGAGATCAGCATCGGCTTCCTGCTCGCCGGGTTCATCGGACTGCTCGGCGACGACTTCTTCAACTCCCTGTTCGTCGAGAACGCCTCGCCCGCGGTGACCGCGATCGAGAACGTGATCGTCGGGCCGCTGATCGCCGTGCTCAGCTTCGTCTGCTCGGTCGGCAACGTCCCCTTGGCGGCAGTGCTGTGGTCCGGGGGGATCAGCTTTGCGGGGGTGATGGCGTTCATCTTCGCCGACCTGATCGTGATCCCGATCGTGCTCGCCTACCGCAAGTACTACGGGACCTCGTTCGCGCTGCGGATCACGGCGCTGATGTTCGTGACCATGGTCGTCGCCGCGTTGATCGTCGACGGCCTCTTCAGCGCGGCCGACCTGATCCCGACGGGCCCGCGGCCGAGTCGCGAGGACATCTTCGGCTCGGTCGAGCTCGACTACAAGCTGGTCCTCAACCTCGTCGGCCTGGCGGTGTTCGCGGCGCTGTTCTGGCTCACCAGGCGTCGGGGGTCACGATCCCGTGTGCGGCATGAAGGTCGACCGGCGGAAGGCGCTAACGCTTAGGCGGGGGCGGCGGTCCGCTCGCGCTCGGCCTTCGCGGCCTCGACCAGTTGCGCGTAGCGGACCTGCTGGCCGGCTGCGCCCCAGTTGCCGTCGGGGACCTCGCGGATCAGCGTCCAGACCCGGATCCCCTCGCTCTCCGGCAACCCCGCGGCCCGCAGGACGGCCTCGTTGACCGAAGTCACGAGGATGCCCTTGCGACGGTCCGAGAGCGCGCCGTCGGGAACGGTGATCTGGACCCGGAAGCGCGGCTCGCCGCCGGAGCGGCCGCCGACGGCGAGCGACGCGGGGTCGATCTCGTTCGAATAGACCCAGGTGATCGAGCGGAAGAAGTCGGTGTCGGGCGCGCCCTCGGCCTCGAGCAGCTTGGTCGCCAGCTCGTCGAGTAGCTCGGCCTTCGCCTCGGGCGCGATCGCCCCGCTCGGGTAGGTGACGTCGATCATCGGCATAGGGGTCCTCCAGACCGTCGTGAGTTGTCCGCGGACCATACGCCGGGCTGTTCGCGGAGGCGATCCGCTCGCCGCGCTGCCTACAGGGTGGCCGAGGCCGAGCAGCGCTCGCCGGTGCGCTTGTTGCGCGCCGCAGCCTTGATCGCGTCCTTGCCGGCCAGGTCGTCGATCCGCCGCTCGATCGAAAACGAGCCGCTGCGGCCGTGCGTCGTCGCGCTGCCCTTGAAGGCAACCGAGCCGTTGTCCTTGATCTTCACCCGCCAGACATCGCCGGACTTGTTCTGGTCGACCTCGAACTCGACCTCGATCCGGCCGTTGTCCGGCTTGACCTTGATCTTCGACGTGCTCGAGTCGGTGCACGTACCCGGGTTGCGGATGTCGTCGCCACCGCTGGCCCCGGCGCCCGACGCGAGGGCGATCGAGGCGGTGAGTGCGCCAACGATCGGAGCGATTCTGCTGTTCATCGGCTTCCTCCCTGGTCGTGGCTGCCGTGCATCTTCAACCCGCCCACGCGGCCACCATCACGAATATGAGTAAACGTTCGCATTTGTCCGCGCCAACCGCTACCGTGGCGGCCGTCAGATAACCGGTAAAGCCGAGTTCTGGTCACCCAAAGGGGGACCGGAAACGGGGGAACCAACTGTTTTGGGGCTAACCCGTCGCACCAGCGACGGGGGCGCAGGCTCTTTCAGCGCCAGCCCGTCAGCTAACCCCGTAGGCCGACGAAAGGGACTGCACAGTGATTTCGACTCGGACCAGCGCACGATGGCGATCGGCCCCCGCGCTCCTGCTCGCCGCCGCCGCGATCGGCGGCGTCACCTCCGAGGCCCTCGCCTCCGACTCGGGCGGCATCGGCAGCGGTGGGGGACCGGCGGCACGGGCGGCAGCGGGACCCAGACCACCGCCGGGGTCTTCCCGATCCGCGCCCATCACACCTACGGCGACGGGATCGGAGCCGGTCGCGGCCATCAAGGCCAGGACCTGATGGCGAAGTGCGGCAAGACGGTCGTCGCCGCGCAGGCCGGCCGCGTCGCGCGGGTCGCCTACTCAGTCGGCGGCGGGCAACTACGTCGTCCTCGCCGGGCCGGGCAAGGCCCCTGACACCGTCTACATGCACCTGCTGCACCGCTCGCCGGTGAAGGTCGGCCAGCGGCTTGCCGCCGGCGACAAGCTGGGCCTCGTCGGCCAGACCGGCGACGCCACCGCGTGCCACCTGCACTTCGAGATGTGGGGCCCGCCGGGCTGGTACAAGGGCGGCGACCTGATCAACCCGCTGCCCTACCTGAAGCGCTGGGACAAGACGAGCTGAGTTACTGGGTGCCCCACCAGACGTAGGCCAACTCGATCCCCATCACGTCCTGCCACGGCTGCGAGTTGTCGTAGCGCGCGGTCACCGAGTACTTGTGGCCGGCGATCACCTTCTCGTGCATGATGCAGGAGTTGATGTACGCGAGGTGGGTGGGGTTCTGGTGATAGCCGGCCGTGCCGACGCACGCCGGCGAGTTCGGGGCGGTGTCTTTGAGGGTGATGTCGATGCCCCCCTCGTGCAGGTGACCGCCGGCGAACATCGCGATCCCGTCGGCCGGTGCCCGCCAGGTCGCGGACTTGGTGTAGACGCTGCCCGGGCCGCCATCGCCGGGAACGTCGTAGGTCGAGTTTCCGCAGCCGGTGATGTCCAGGAACAGGGGCTCGACCGGTCGCGAGTTGGTGGCGTCGGCGCCGGGTTGGTAGCCGAGCTTGTATTGGATGTAAACGGTCTTCGCCGGGGTGCCGGCCGGCGTCTCGTTCATCAGGTGATAGATCGACCCCCATTGGTCACTCGCTCCGACCAGATAGGCGTAGGGACCCCACAGGGTGATCGGCGTGCGCTCCATGCCGGCACCGATAAAGCGCTGCCGCCTGGTCGGGCAGAACCGGTCCTGGTGTGCCGAGGTCGTCATCACGATGTGGTGGAGGTGGACGTCGTGGGCGCTCACCGGGTTGCCGTTTGCGTCGACGACGTCGAACTCGGCGCTCTTGAGGCCGAACGAGCCGGAGGGACGGGGCATGCCCGACGACGGCGACCCCATCACCTCATCGCCGGGCCCGAGCGTGAACGGCCCGTAGCGAAAAGTCTCCGTCACCATCGCGCCGCCGCCGGGGGGCGCGTTGACGAGCGGCTCGCACCCAGCTGCGAACAGCGCCGCGGATGCGGTCAGGACGACCGCGGCAGCGACCCTGAGAGATACCCGACCGTTGGAGATGCACCCTCCTGACGTCTCGTGCGTTCGTCCTTGGCGGACTGGCGCGCTGCCACTGAGCCTCGTCCTTCACCGCCCCCGGTGTCAACCGGATGCCGCGCCGAAGTTCGCAAATAGCGTGAACTAGGCGCCGGTGGGCGACGGCGTCCTACGAGCGGCCGGTCTCCGTCGGCACCCTCCCCTAGGCCGCGAGATACTGCGCGGGCGATGTCGCAGGAGAACGTGGAGGCAGTCCGCAAGGTCACCAACGCCATGGCGCGTGACGACCTTGACGAGGTGCTCCGCCGCTGCGATCCAGACGTCATCTACAAGCCCGCCCAGGAAGCGGCGACCTATGGTCAACAAGACCTCCGGAGAGCCTTGGAACGGTGGGGAAGCGATATCGAGCGGCTGGAACTGGTCACCGAGGAGCTTCTTGATGCTGGAGATCGCGTGGTCCTGACGATCCTTCTTCGTGGCCGAGGACGCATTAGCGGGGCCGAGATCGCCACGCGCTTCTACGAGGTCTTCAAGCTGCGCGACGGCGCGATCTTGCGCTGGGAGGAGTTCACCGATCGAGGCCCGGCCCTCGAAGCCGCCGGGCTCTCGGAGTAGGCGATGTCGCAGGAGAACCTCGCGGTGTTCAAGCGCGCGGTTGAGGCGGCCAAACGGCGAGACGTCGAAAGTCTGCTGCTTGACTTCAGGCGAACCGCGCCTCAATGCGGTCGATCGGCGAGACTGCGCTCGTGAGCGCCTCGAAGCCGGTCTTGATCGCGGTCGACGACGACCCCGCGGCGCTCGCGCGCATCCGCGGCGAGCTCGACCGCCGCTACGGCCAGGACTACCGGGTCGTCTGCGGCAACTCGCCGGAGACCGCGATCGCCCGGCTGGAGGAGATGCGGGCCGCCGGCGAGTCGGTCGCGTTGGTGCTCGCCGACGTCTGGATGGCGGAGCAGCAGGGCTCCGAGATGCTCGACCGGGTCCGGCGCCTGCATCCACACGCGAAGCGGGCGCTCCTGATCGACTGGGGAGCCTGGGGCCATCGCCCGACCGCCGACGCGCTCCTGCACGCGATGGCCACCGGGAGGATCGATTACTACGTGCTGAAGCCGGCGCGGGACGCCGACGAGCAGTTCCACCGGATCGTCGCCGAGTTCCTGCACGAGTGGGCGCGTGAGAACTCCGCGGTCGCCCACGAGCTCTCGATCGTGGCGGATCCGGCCGAGTCGCGGACCCACCAGATCCGTGACCTGCTCAAACGGAGCGGCGTGCCGCACGGCTTCGAGCCCTCGCAGGGAATGGCCCCCACCCTGCGCATGCGCGACGGCCGCGAGCTGCGCGACCCGTCGAACGAGGAGATCGTCGCCGCCTTCGGCGTCGACACAGAGCAGGTGGCGGAGTCGGAGTTCGATCTGGTGGTCATCGGCGCCGGCCCGGCCGGCCTGTCGGCGGCCGTCTACGCCTCCTCGGAGGGGCTGCGGACGCTGGTGGTCGAGCGCGAGACGATCGGGGGCCAGGCCGGGTCGAGCTCGCTGATCCGCAACTACCTCGGGTTCTCGCGGGGGGTCACCGGGTCCGAGCTCGCCCAGCGCGCGTACCAGCAGGCCTGGGTCTTCGGCACCCGCTTTGCGATCAGCCGCGACGTGCAGGAGCTGCGGCTGGACTCCCACCCGTATGGCGTGGTCTGCGACCGCGGCCTGACGGCCTACGGGAAGGCCGTGCTGCTCGCGACCGGCGCCTCCTACAGGCGCCTCGACATCCCCGGGCACGACCAGCTGACCGAGGCCGGCGTCTACTACGGCGCCTCAACGGTCGAGGGGCTGGGTCTCGGGAGCGAGGACGTCTACGTGGTCGGCGGCGGCAACTCGGCCGGCCAGGCGGCGCTGCACCTGGCCCGCTCGGCCGCCCGGGTGCACCTGGTCATCCGGGGCGGCTCCCTGGCCGACGACATGTCGGACTACCTGCAGACGACGATCGAGGCGACGTCGAACGTCGAGGTGCTGGTCAACACTGAGGTGGTCGACGGTGGCGGTGACGGCTGGCTCGAGTGGCTCGAGCTGCGCGACAACAACAGCGGCGAGCGGTGGCGGGTCGAGGCAGCGGCGCTCTTCGTCCTCATCGGCGCCAGGCCGCAGACCGCCTGGCTACCGGACGCGATCGTCAGGCACCCGAGCGGACACGTGCTCACCGGACGCGACGCGCTGGGCTTCGGCAGGTGGCCCCGGGAGCGCGCGCCGTCCCCGTACGAGACCAGCGTGCCCGGCGTGTTCGCCGTCGGCGACGCGCGCTGGGGCGCGGTCAAGCGGGTCGCCTCCGCCGTCGGCGAGGGGTCTGTGGCCATCCCCGACGTGCACGAATGGCTGGCCGCGAGCGCGGCCCGGAACGCGGCGCGCTAGGCGGCTAGGCCAGCGGCCGTCGGGCTCGCTCGCGCTGCGGCGGCGGCCGCCTCGAGGCCGCAGCTGCTCTACACGTCAGCCGCAGCCGGTGTTGTTGCCGCAGCTCGAGCAGGTGTAGCACGAGCCCGTGCGCTGCATCATGCCGCCGCACTGGTCGCAGGCCGGGCCGAGGTCGCCGCCCGAGATCCGCGCCGGGACGACCGGCGGGGTGTCGGTGAGCGCCGCCGCCGCCGGCTTCGCCGCTCCGTTGGCGTGCCCGTTGCCGCCGTTGCCGCTCGTCTCCTCGGTTTGCGCAGGCGCCGCGGTGTCCTCGGTGAAGATCGCCAGCTGCGCCTCCTTGCGCGCCCTGACCTCCGGGGTCAGGATGCCGAGGTCCTCGAGGTCGTCGAGGTCCTCGATGAAGCGGCTCGCGACCCAGCGCATGATGTAGTCGGGCATCGACTTCGCGAACGGGATCTCCGGGTTCGACGGTGATCCCCTCCGGCTCGAAGCGCATGTAGCTGAACTTCTTGACGAAGGTCTCGAGCGGCACCCCGTACTGGAGCCCGATCGAGACCGCGGTCGCGAAGGCGTTCATCATGCCCTTGATCGTCGAGCCCTCCTTGCCGATGTCGGTGAGGAAGATCTCGCCGACCGAGCCGTCCTCGTACTTGCCGGCGGTGATGTAGCCCTCGTGGCCGCCGATCGAGAACTTGTGGGTGATCGACTCGCGCTCGCGCGGCATCTTGCGCCGCTCCGGCCTCGCGGCTCGTCTCGGCCTCCTCGTCGGCGGAGTCCTGGGCGTCGGTGCGCAGCGCCTGTGCCGTCTTCGAGCCGTCGCGGTAGATCGCCAGCGCCTTGAGCCCGTGCTTCCAGCCCTCGGTGTAGGCCTCGGCGATGTCGTCGACGGTCGCCGTCTGCGGCAGGTTGACCGTCTTCGAGATCGCCCCGGAGAGGAACGGCTGCGCCGCGGCCATCATCTTGATGTGGCCCATGTGCGAGATCGCGCGCTCGCCGACCGCGACGTCGAAGACCGGCAGGTGCTCGTCCTTGAGCCCCGGGGCGCCGATGATCGTGCCCTTGTCGTTGATGTAGGCCTCGATCTGCTCGATCTCGGTCTCCGAGTAGCCGAGCGCTCGAGCGCCATCGGCACCGTGCGGTTGACGATCGTCATCTGCCCGCCGCCGACCAGCTCCTTGAACTTGACCAGCGAGAAGTCGGGCTCGATCCCGGTCGTGTCGCAGTCCATCAGGAACGAGATCGTCCCGGTGGGAGCGAGCACCGTCGCCTGCGCGTTGCGGTAGCCGTGCTCGTCGCCGAGCTCGACCGCCTCGTCCCAGCTGCGCTGCGCGGCGGCGACCAGCTCGCCCTTGACCCCGTCGTCGTCGAGCTTGTAGGAGGCGTCGCGGTGCATCCGCATGACGTTGTTGTGGGCGTCGCGGTTCGGCGGGTACTCGTCGTAGGTGCCCACCGCCGCGGCGATCTCCGCCGACTTGCGATAGCCGCGTCCGGTCATCAGCGCGGTGATCGCGCCGGCGATGTTGCGCCCCTCGTCGGAGTCGTACGGGACCCCGTCGCTCATCAGCAGGGCGCCGAGGTTGGCGTAGCCGAGGCCGAGCTGGCGGAAGGCGCGCGCGTTGTCGCCGATCTCGCTCGGTCGGATAGCTCGACGGCCCGACGACGATCTCCTGTGCGAGGAACACGTGTCGACCGTGTGCTCGAACTCCGCGGTGTCGAACGAGCCGTCCTCGCGGCGGAACTTCATCAGGTTGATCGAGGCGAGGTTGCAGGCCGAGTCGTCGACGTGCATGTACTCGGAGCACGGGTTCGAGGCGTTGATCCGCCCGGACTCGGGGCAGGTGTGCCAGTCGTTGATGATCGTGTCGTACTGGACGCCCGGGTCGGCGCACTGCCAGGCTGCCTCGGCGATCTGGCCGAGCAGGTCGCGGGCTCGCACCGTCTTCGTCGTCCCGCCGCCGTTGCGGGCGGTCAGGTCCCAGTCGCCGTCGGCCTCGACCGCCTCCATGAACTCGTCCGAGACCCGGACCGAGTTGTTGGCGTTCTGGTACTGGATCGAGGTGAAGCCCTCGCCGTCGATCGACATGTCGAAGCCGGCCTGGCGCAGCGCCTCGGCCTTCTTCTCCTCCTTGGCCTTGCACCAGATGAAGTCCTCGATGTCGGGATGGTCGACGTCGAGCACGACCATCTTCGCGGCGCGCCGGGTCTTGCCGCCGGACTTGATCGTCCCGGCCCAGGCGTCGGCGCCGCGCATGAAGCTGACCGGGCCGGAGGCGAGCCCGCCCTTGGAGAGGTGCTCGACCGAGCCGCGGATGTTGGAGAGGTTGATCCCGGAGCCGGAGCCGCCGCGGAAGATCTGGCCCTCCTTGGTGTTCCAGTCGAGGATCGACTCCATCGTGTCCTCGACCGAGAGGATGAAGCAGGCCGAGCACTGCGGGTGCTCCTCGAAGCCGACGTTGAACCAGACCGGGGAGTTGAAGGCGGCCTTCTGGTGCAGGAGGATGTGGGTGAGCTCGGCCTCGAACGCGTCGGCGTCCTCGTCGGTCGCGAAGTAGCCGCCGTCGCGGCCCCAGCCGGCGATCGTCCCGGCGACCCGGGCGATCATCTGCTTGACCGAGCCCTCGCGCTCGTCGGAGCCGAGCCGGCCGCGGAAGTACTTCTGGGCGACGATGTTGGTCGCGTTCTGCGACCACGACTTCGGGAACTCGACCCCGAGTTGCTCGAACGCCGGGTTATCGGGATCGCCGATCACCGCGTCGCGAAGCTCCCACTCGACCTCGTCGAACGGGTGCACTCCGGGGGTCGTGTGGCGGCGCTCGACGGACAGCCCCGTCAGCCCCGGATTTGCGGTGTTTGCGGCGATTTCCGACATCCTCTGACTCCTCTTCTCCAAGACTTCCTCTGCACTCAGCCCGCTTGAGCGGGTAACGATGCACTCTTCCGCGCCGACCGGACGGAACCGGTCGGAGCTGACTCCGCAAAATCCGCGTTCTCCGCCGCGGCCGGGAGCGTTCCGAGGAACTGCAGATAGGCGCCGCGGTCGAGCTCGGCCAGGCCCTCGAGGCAGAGCTCCCCGATTCGACTTGCGTCGAGCTCGCCGCCGGCGCGGTCGACCTCGCGCTCGACCCGGTCGACGAGCGCCTCGACCTGCGTGGTCCCGAGCTGGCGCTTGTGGGTCGAGCGCAGCAGCGCCGCGCGCAGCTTCGCGCGGTCGAAGCGCTGGCGCTCGCCGTCGCGCTTGACCACCGCGAGCGGCGGGCGCTCGCGGCGCTCGAAGGTGGTGAACCGGTGCCCGCACGACGAGCAGACGCGCCGGCGCCGGGTCGCGGCGCCGGCGTCGGCGCGCCGACTCTCGAGCACGCGGGTCGGGTGATCGCATTCGGGACAGTTCATACGGGCACCTATTCTACTGCAGGTAGCGTTCTCCTTCCGAGTTATTACGCTAGATGTAGCGTCTCAGCGCGATTAACCCGGCGCTGGTCTAACCTCAGAGGTGATGTCACCCCGCGATCGCCTGCACGAGGCCCGTGACAACGCTGCCGAGCGGATGGCCGAGGCGCGCGGCGCCGCGGCCGAGCAGCTCGCCGACGCGAAGGCCGCCGCGGTCGACGCCCGCGACACGGCGGTCGACCGGGTCACCGACGCGCGCGACGCGGCGGTCGAGAAGGTCGCCGACGTCCGCGCCGCCGCCGCCGAGCAGATCGCGAAGGTGAAGCCGCGCCTACGCGGGGTCTCCCACGAGTACGCGTTCTTCGCGTCCCTGGTGCTCGGCGCCGGCCTGATCGTTCTCGCCAAGGGCGGCGAGGCCCAGCTCGCGGTCGCGATCTACGCGGTCAGCCTCTCGGCGCTGTTCGGGGTCAGCGCGCTCTATCACCGGGTCGACTGGAAGCGGCCGTCCTCGCGCGCCTGGATGCGACGCCTCGACCACACGATGATCTTCTTCCTGATCGCCGGCACCGTGACGCCGTTTGCGCTCCTCGTGATGGAGCCGCCGCTGTCGACCGCCCTGCTGATCGCCGTCTGGGCCGGGGCGGTGGCCGGGACGTTCGTCGAGCTGCTGTGGACCTCGTCGCCGAAGTGGGTCTCGGCGACGGTCTACGTCGCTGTCGGCCTGATCGGGGCGATCGGATTCCCGGCGATCATCGCCGAGGCGGGCCTCGGCGCCGGGCTGCTGATCGCCGCCGGCGGCGCGCTCTACGTCTGTGGCGCCGTCGTCTATGCGATCGGCCGCCCCGATCCGAGCCCGACCGTGTTCGGCTACCACGAGATCTTCCACGTGCTGGTGATCGCGGCGGCGGCGGCGCACTTCGCCGCGGTCGCGCTTTTCGCCCTGCCGGCCGCCTAGCGCTTTAGTTCTCGAACCGGTAGTTGCAGACCTGGCAGCGGCCCTTGCCGAGCTGCACCTGGGCGCCGCAGAGGTGGCACTTGCGGGTCGGCACGTGGCGCCAGATCGCGACCATCACCGAGAGCACGATCAGCGCCAGCGCAATCGAGATGTAGATGGCGAGCGGCCCGACCGCGAGCGGAAGGATCAACTCGACGGCGCGGCCACCGGGCCGTGGACGAGCTTCGCGGCCTCGATCAGCTCGAGCACCTCGCGCTCGCGATCCGCGCGGATCAGCTCGATCGGGTCCGGGTCGCCGTTGACGAGCCCCTCGAAGAAGGCCTTGCGGGCCTGGTAGGTCGGCAGGTTGCCCTTCGCCCAGCCGCGCGCCTCGTTGAGGATCACCGCGAGCCGCGCGTAGGGCTCGCCGTAGGTGTCGGCGATCTCGCGCTTGATGCGCTTCGCCAGCGCGGGCGACGCGCCGGCGGTCGAGATCGCGATCGCGAGCGGCCCGGTGCGGACGATGGCCGGGAGGATGAAGTTGCACAGCGACGGCACGTCGACGACGTTGACCAGCATCGCCCGGTGCTCGGCCGCCTCGTACACCGAGATGTTGGCGTCGGTGTCGTCGGTGGCAGCGATCGCCAGGAACTTGCGCTCGAGGTCGGCCGGGTCGAACTCGCGGCGCTCCCAGGTGATCGAGCCCTCGTCGGCGAGCGCGCGCAGCGCGTCGTTGGCCTGCGGGGCGACCAGGGTCACGCGGCCGTCGCAGGCGAGCAGGCCCTCGACCTTCTCGAGCCCGATCTCGCCGCCGCCGACGACCAGGCAGTCGCGGCCCTGCAGGCGCAGGCAGGCGATGTAGAACGGCGTCTCGAGCATCCCGCGGACGCAGCTCTGATCACAGATCCCGCGCTGGAACTGACAGACGCACTCCTTGCCTGCATATGACTGAGCCGGCATCGAGCCAGAGGTTAGTGACCCGCCGAGGTGCGCTCGAGCAGCGCCGGCAACTGCAGCATCGAATCGAACCCGGTCGCGCCGGCCGCCCGTGACGCTGCCGGGCCGAAGCCGAACGCCGCCATCCCGGCAGCTCGCGCCGCCGCGATCCCGAGCGCCGAGTCCTCGACCACCGCGCAGGCCGCCGGGTCATGTCCGAGCGCGGCGGCGGCGTGCAGGAAGAGGTCTGGCGCCGGCTTGCCGCGATCGACGTCGGCGGCGCTGAAGATCCGCCGGGCGAACCGGTCCGCGAGCCCGCACGAGCCGAGGGTCACCTCCATCTTCGCGTGCGGCCCGTTCGAGGCGACGCAGGTCGCCGCCCCGGCGGCTTCCACGCGGTCGAGCGCCGCGACCGCCCCCGGCACCGCCTCGCACTGCGTCGCGAGCGCCTCGGTCTGGCGCCGCCGGTACTCCTCGGTGAACCCCGCCGGCAGCTCGCCGCCGAGCTCGGCCTCGACCAGCGCGACCACATCGGGCCACCACATACCTATGTAGTCGCGCATGCACTCGTCGGTCGTCTTCGCGAGCCCGACCTCGCTCAGCGCGGCCGCCATCACCGCGCACGTCACCCGCTCGGAGTCGACCAGGACGCCGTCGCAATCGAAGATCACCAACTCGAACAAGCGGGCGAGGATAGGCCCGCGCGGGGGGTTGGATGCCGCAATGACGGGCTACGCCCGTCGCCGACGAGCCGTTAGGGGCCGTTCTGACCCCCTGCTACTCTCGCGCCGCTGTGAGGCTGATCATCACTGAGAAGAACAACTCGGCCAAGAAGATCGCCGAGATCCTGTCCGGAGGCGAGGCGAAGGCCGACGCCACCTACAAGGTGCCGTTCTACATCTGGACCGACTCCGGCGGGGAGCAGATGACCGTCGGGCTCAAGGGTCACGTGATGGGCGTCGCCTTCCCCGAGGGCTACTCGAACTGGCAGGAGACCGACCTCCACGACCTGATCGACGCCGAGCTGGTGCCCGAGCCGACCGACAAGAACGTGGTCAAGGCCGTGCGCAAGCTCGCCAAGGGCGCCGACGAGATCGTGATCGCGACCGACTTCGACCGCGAGGGCGAGCTGATCGGGCTCGAGGCGCTGCAGCAGGTGCTCGACGTCAACCCGAAGGTCGCCTCGGACGAGATCGGCGCCCGTCCCCCGGTCGCCCGGGCCCGCTACTCCGCGCTGACCAAGGATGAGATCGAGCGCGCCTTCGGCGAGCTCGACCAGCTGTCCTACGACCTCGCCTACGCCGGCTCGGCCCGGCAGGACATCGACTTGATCTGGGGCGCGACGCTGACCCGCGCGGTCTCGCTCGCCAGCCGCCGCTTCGGCTCCAACTTCCTCTCGGTCGGCCGCGTCCAGAGCCCGACCCTGGCGCTGATCGTCGAGCGCGAGCTCGAACGGCGTGCCCACGTCGCGAAGCCGTTCTGGGAGGTCTTCGCGAAGTTTGCCCATCCCGATGGCTCGTTCGAGGCCCACCACTCGACCGACAAGTTCTGGGACCGCGAGGAGGCCGACGCCGCGCTCGCCGGGACCAACAGCCCCGGCGTGGTCAAGGAGGTGAGCTCGCGGCGCAACACGCGCAAGCCGCCGACGCCGCTCAACACCACCGCCTTCACCACGGACGCCTCGAGCCGGCTCGGGATCACTCCGGCGGCGGCGATGCGGATCGCCGAGGACCTCTACATGGACGGGTTCATCTCCTATCCGCGCACCGACAACACCGTCTACCCGAAGTCGCTGAACACGAAGGAGCTCGTCGCGTCGCTGGTTCGGATCCCGGATTTCGAGGCGGCCAAGGGCCTGCTCGACAAGCCGCTCGAGCCGACCCGCGGCAAGAAGGAGACCACGGACCACCCGCCGATCTACCCGACGCAGGCGATCTACCCCGGCGCGCTCGAGGGCCCGAAGAAGCGCGTCTACGAGCTCGTCGTGCGCCGCTTCCTGGCCACCTTCAGCCCGCCGATGATCACCGAGTCGACCCGCGCCGACATCGAGGCCGGGTCCGAGACCTACTTCGTGCGCGGGTCCGTCGTCGTCGACCCGGGGTACGCCGGCATCTACACCTACGCACGCTCCTCGGACGAGGAGATCCCGGCGCTCGAGGAGGGCCAGAGCCTCGACCTCGACGGCGAGCCTTGGATCGTCGACAAGGAGACGCAGCCGCCGTCGCGGATCAGCCAGGGCAAGCTGATCGAGCTGATGGAGGAGCGCGGGCTCGGCACCAAGGCGACGCGCGCGGAGATCATCCAAAAGCTCTACGACCGCGGCTATGTCTTTTCGAACCCGCCCGAGCCCTCGGAGACCGGGATCGCGATGTACAAGGCGTTCCACGACTACGTGCCCCGCATGGCGACCCCGGAGATGACCGCCGAGCTCGAGCACGACATGGACAAGATCGCCGCCGGCGAGACCTCGAAGGACGAGGTCGTGCGGATCAGCCGCGAGATGCTCCACGACACTACAACCGAGCTCGAGTCGAAGAAGGACGACCTCGCGAAGCAGATCTGGGCGGGGATGGACGAGGACAAGTTCCTCGGCCCGTGCAAGGTCTGCGAGGAGGCCGGCCGCAAGCGGGAGAACGGCGAGCCGAACCGGCTGCGGATCATCGATCTGAAGGGCGGCAAGCGGATGTACGGCTGCGAGGGCTGGAAGCGCGACGACCCCGAGTCGCCCGATTCCTGCCCGGTCAGCGGGCCGCTCCCCGGTCGATTCTTCGAGCTCTGGCGGCTCGAGGAGCGCTGCTCGGTGTGCGGCGAGCGGCCGCGCCTGACGGTGAAGAAGAAGGGCCCGGGGCGACCCTGGAAGCTGTGCCTCAACGACGACTGCCCGACCATGGTCGAGATGCGCGAGAAGCGCGCCGAGCGTGAGGCCGAGAAGGAGGCCCGCGAGAAGGCGAAGGCTGCGGCGGAGAACGGCGAGGGCGAGGCCGGCGCTGAGCCGGAGGAGCCGCGCCCGGCGACCGAGCGCGGCGGCCGGCGGCGACCGAAGAAGCCCGCGCCGACCACGGCGCGGACGAAGCGGGCCCGCTCGAAGACCTAGCGGGCGCCGTGTTCATCACCCTCGAGGGCATCGACCGCTCCGGCAAGACCACCCAGGCGGCGCTGTTGCACGAGGCGCTCGGCCCGCCGGCGCTCCTGCTGCGCGAGCCGGGCGGCACCGAGGTCGGCGAGCGGATCCGCGGGCTGCTCAAAGACCCGGCGCTCGAGCTCGATCCGCGCGCTGAGTTGCTCCTCTTCTGCGCCGCCCGCGCCGAGCTTTGCGCGCGCGTCATCGCCGGGGCGATCGAGCAGGGGCGCGATGTGGTGTGCGACCGGTTCGTCGACTCCACCGTCGCTTACCAGGGGGTCGGGCGCGGCCTCGGCCCCGAGGTCGTCGCCCGGATCAACGAGTTCGCGATCGACCGCTGCATGCCGGACCTGACCGTGTACCTCCGGATCGACCCCGACGCCGCCGAGGCCCGCGGGCAGCAGCGCCTCGGCCAGGGCCTCGAGGACGGCACCGACCGGTTCGAGCTCGAGGGGCCGGAGTTCCAGCGCCGGGTCGCCGCCGCCTACGACGAGCTCGCCGAGCGCAACCCGGGGCGGATCGTCGTCGTCGATGCCGCCGGCGACCCGGACGACGTCCACCGCCGCGTGGTGGCCGCGGTGCGCGAGCGGAGGCCGCGATGAACGCGACCGCCACCGTGCCGGCGTCGATCGCCGATGCGACCGGCGACCAGCCCGCCGCCAGGGTCGCCCTCGCGGCCGCGGCCGCGGATCCCTTCCACGCCTACCTGCTCGCTGGCCCGCCGGGCGCCGGCAAGGCGCAGGCGGCGCGGGCGCTGGCCGCCGAGCTGCTCGCCGAGGGTGCCCCCGACGCCGCCGAAGCCCGCCGGCGCGCGCTCGCCGATCCCTCGCCGCACCCCGACCTGGTCTGGCTGCGCCCGCCCGGGATCCAGCACCTGGTCGAGACCGTCCGCGAGCGCGTGATCGCCCAGGTCGCCTATCGCCCGTTCGAGGGCGATCGCCGCGTCTTCGTGATCGAGGCCGCCGAGGCGATGGCCGAGGAGAGCCAGAACGCGCTGCTGAAGACGCTCGAGGAGCCGCCGCCGTTCGCCCATCTGATCCTGATCACCGCCGAGCCGCAGGCATTGCTCGAGACGGTGCGCTCGCGCTGTCAGGAGGTGCGCTTCGCGCGGCTCGGCCCGGAGGCGGTCGAGGCGCGGCTGGAGGGGCGGGGCGAGCCCGCCGAGCGCCGCGCCGCCGCCCGCCTGTGCGACGGCGACGTGGTCCGCGCCGCCTTCCTGCTCGAGCCCGAGGGGCGCGAGCTGCGCGACGCGGTCGAGGCGCTGGTCCGCGGGATGCGGACCGGCTCGCTCGTCGGGGCGCCGTGGGAGGCGCTCGCGAGCGCCGCCGACGCCGCCGGCGAGCGCGAGGCGGCGACGGTCCGCGAGGCCGCCGAGCGCGCCGAGGAGGACGCGGCCGAGCGCAGCGGCCCGGCCGCGCGGCGCCGCCAGCGCGACGCCGAGGAAGGCTCGAAGCGAGCCGCGCGGCGCGCGCGCAACGCGACCCTCGACCTCGGCCTCGGCTTGGTCGCGGCCTGGATGCGCGACCTGGTCGCGGTCGCCGAGCGCGCCCCCGAGCTGGTCCTGAACTCCGACCGGGAGCCCGAGCTGGCCGAGCTCGCCGCGGGGCTCGACCCGCGCCGCGCCCGCCGCGCCGGCGAGCTGGTGATGGAGACCCGTCGCCGACTCACCGTCAACGTCTCCGAGACGCTGGCGCTCGAGGCGCTCGCCTTCCGGGTCGAGTACCTGCTGAGCCGCTGACGCGCCGGCAGCTCGCCCCGCGGTGAGAGTTCCGCTTCGCTTGCAAAGCGGTCCGAGCCACTCAACCGGTCGGCGACTCGCCTCCTGCCGCCTTCTCCTCGCGGCGGACCGCAATGAACGCCATCCCAAAGCGCCTCGCGATCTCCACCAAGATGCCGATGCCGATCAGGACGTAGAAGACCGTAAACAGCTTCATCCAGGCGTCGACGAGGACCAGGTCCGGGTCCGCGATGCTCGAGGTCGTCAGGGTGGCCACGGCGAAATACAGCGAATCGATCACGTCCCAGCCATTGCCGAGCGAGTACGCAACCGTCCCGGTCAAGATCAGGAACGCGCCCGCGCCGAGGACGGGCCCAAAGTCCTCCTCGCGCAGCGCGTAGCGCATCGCGTTCCTCAGGCGACGCAACATGATCAGGGCGGAAACCACGGCCTAGGGATTCGACCGCCGCACCTCGTTCCCTTCGAGCTCAGGCTGCAGCGCTTGGACGAGGAGCGGTAGCGACCGGTGTCCCGCTTTAACGGGGCGTGCGACGATCAGGCGGCATGTGGTTTTCGTCTGCGACCCTGGGGCTCACGGTCGCTCAGGCCGGGTGCATCGCGCTCGCGGCGGCGGGCCTGCCACGATGGGCCGACCGCTTTCGCGGGCCCGCATGGGCGCTGATGCTGCCGCTCTCGATCGCCGTCGTCGTCGTCGCGATCGCGGCGATCCCTTCGACCGCGGACGCGCTCACCTGGGTCGCCGTGCTCCTGGTCCCGATTGGCGGTGCACTGGCGTTCGGCTGGGCGATGCGGGGCGCGCGGCCGTGGCTCGCCGCGCTCGCCCCGCCTCTCCTGGCGCTGGCCTGGGCGCTGCCCGATCGGCGCCTCGGCCAGCTTGCCGCGGTCGTGCTGATCGCGGGCTCGGCGATCACGGCGGGCCGCCTGCTCGCCGGGGCCGCGCCGCTGGCGCTACTCAAGGCCGGCGTGATCGCCATGGCCGTCGTCGACGCGGCGCTGGTCTTCTCGGGCAACCTCCAGCATCCCAACGAGGTCCTGGTCAGCGCGGCGCCCGGCGGCGGCCTGCCGCAGCTGCAGTCGGCCTCGTTCTCCGGTGCCGGGATGGGCTACGGCGACTTCTTCGCCGCTGCCGTCGTCGGCGCGATCCTCGCGGCCGAGCAACGCTCGCGGCTGTCATTCGCGCTGGTGATGCTCGCCGCGGCGCTTTGCTGGGACCAACTCTTCCTCGTCTATGACGTGCTCCCGGCGACGGTGCCGCCGGCGTTTGCGCTGATCGTCGCCGAGGCCTTGAGCCGCCGACGGGCGCTAAGGCGACTGCGGACCGAGGTCGCTCGAGCCTGAGCTGAGCTCGATGCCTACTTGATCCCGACCACCATGGAGTCGGGCCCGACCAGGTGTTCGACATAGCTTTCGCGGAAGCCCGTCTCTTGCATCCACGCGCGGCAATCCGCCCCCGTGTAGTCGAAGCCCCCGGGCGTCTCGATCAGCATATTGAGGCTCATCAACAGGCCGAACGCGTTGCGACGCCGCTCGTCGTCGATGATCGCTTCGTAGACAATCAGCGCGCCGCCATCGGGCAGCGCATCATGCGCCTTTCGCAGGAGCAGGCGCTTCTCGTCGATGTTCCAGTCGTGCAGGATATGCCCCATCACCAGCACGTCTGCCTCCGGCAATGGGTCGGCGAAGAAGTCGCCGGCGGTGAAGCTCAGGCGCTCGCTGAGGCCGACGCGGGCGACGTATGCGTCGAAGACCGGCTCGATCGCCGGAAGGTCGAATCCTCCGCCGGTGATGTGCTCGTGCGCGAGGGCGACCTGCACCGGGACGGCACCCTCGGCGCAGCCGATATCGATGACACTGCCGTGATCTCGCCAGGGGAACTTGGCTGCGATCGCGGCGCCTGCCCCGCCGCTCACGGCGCTCATAGCCCGTGCGAACCCCGCGAGTCGCGCCGGGTCCGCGTAGAGCGCCTCGAAGAAGTCTCCGCCGTCCTTCGCCTCGTTTTGTGGAGCCCCCGTCCGCAGACCCTCCGTCAGCGACCCCCAGAACCCGAAGAGCCGAGCGTTCGCCATCTCCAACATGCCTCCGACGTAGGAAGGCTTGGCCGCGTCGAGGAACAACTCGGTCGCCGCGGTGTTCGAGTAGCGACCGTCCTCACGCTCGAGCATGCCGAGCGCCACGAGCGCGTCGAAGAAGTCGGTCGCGCTGCGCGGGTGCAGGCCCAGGCGCTCTCGCAACGCATCGGCATCGAGCGTGCCCTCCTCGGCCAGCGCTGAGAAGAGCCCGAGCTCGACAGCGCTCAGCAGCACCTTCGAGCCCCAGAACCCGAGCCCCAGTTGCATGATCGCGTCCGGGCTCAACTGCGTGGCATGCTCAGCCGCTGCGCTGTGTGGCTCGCTCATCGATGCACCCCAATCCGAGAAGTCAAATCCGCCGCCTAACCTACAGCCGCGGTCGCACGGGTGGCAACGGACGGCGGCCTTCCGCGTGCGTGGGTAGGCCGCGGTCAGACCGCTAGGCGCATTCGACCGACAATCCGCGCGCCGACCCCGCAGCCTCGAGGGCTTCGTCCTTGGACTTGAGGCCGAGAATAGGGCTACTGAACGCGCTGGTACGTCAGGATCGCGACGCCGTTGGCGGTTGTCTTCGAGTCGGCGAGCTCGAGCCGCTTTGGAGCGTTTCCGTCGTTGAGCAGGCGCGCACCCGTGCCCGCCACGACCGGGTAGATCTCCAGGCGCATCTCGTCGAGCAGATCCGCGTGCAGAAGCGCTTCGACCAGCGTGGGACTCCCGTGCACGCCGATGTTCTTGCCGGGCTGCTGCTTCAGCTCGGTGACCGCCTCGGCAAGGTCGCCGCTGATGAGGCTCGCGCTATCGGACGTTCCCCATGGCGCCGCTTCGAGCGATCGCGAGATCACGTACTTGGGCACCCCGTTGATGTGGCTGGCGAACGGCTCGGTTGTGGACGTCGGCCAATAATCAGCCCACTCCTGGTAAGTAACACGCCCGAGGAGCATCGCGTCCTCGGCAGACAGCTTTCCGTTGAATTCACCCAGCACTTCTTCCGTGTCTCGCAGCTCGACGATCGTGTCGGCGACCGCGTCGAAGACGGCGACACCATCCAACGTGAGAATCGTGTGTGAAATGACTTTTCTCATGGCTGCTCCTCCCTCCCTCGTTTGGCATTGAGACTCGGCCCGCCGCGCAAACTAATCGCTTCAAGATGGGAAGCGGCACGGTTTCGCGGGATACTGCGCGGCGATGGCGCCCGAGAACGTGGAGATCGCGCGGAGCTTCTACCGGCCAGGGAACCCAAGCGGCCTCCTTGCCACTGGCCAGCTCCGGCTGGTCGGGAAGGAGCGAGGCCTCCGAGGCGTCGATCTGCAGTTCCCCAGCCGCGAGCAAGGCCTGGCCGCCGCCGGCCTCTCGCTGTAGCGCATGGACGGGAAGCGACCCCTCCGGCTCCCGATGCCCAACGTTACGTTTGCGTCGACTACCGACGCTGATGTAACGCTCGACGCCGAGCGAGCTGTTTTCGTTCCGGGTCGCGCTGCCTGGATAATCCCGCCAACCCGTGCCGCCTGACAGCTCGACCGTGATCCGCTCAGTGCGCCGCCGGCCGTTCGGCGTCCGCCTCTATCTCGCGGTCGCGTTCGCGGCGGTTGCGCTGATCACCGCCGGACTGGCCTACCTGCTCGTCTCCGATACCGGCCAGCGGGCGGCCGACGAGGACCTGACCCAGCTCGCGGTGGGTCGCACGGTCGGCCTCGCGGACGAGATCGGCAACCGCCCGCCGCGCGCCGCTGCGGCGACCCTCGCCGGGATCAGCGAGCAGGGCTACTCGGCCTGGGTCTTCGACGACCAGGGCGCGCTCACGACGGCGAACACCTCGCGCGGGGTCGAGCTGCTCGAGGTGCCGGGCGGCCGCCGCGGCGTGCGCGCGGCGCTGATCGGCAGTCGCTACATCGACGAGCTCCCCGGCGGCGTCACGGTCGCAGCGGTGCCGATCTTCCGCAACGGCGCGATCGACGGCGCGATCCTCGGCCGCTCGGTCCGCTCGCCCGAGATCCAACAGGCAATCGACGCGCTGCGCGGCGACCGGCTCACCGCGCTCGCGGTCGCCGTGGTCGTCGCGGTCTTCGTGTCGTTCCTGATCGCGAGCGCGATCACCTCGAGGGTCAAGCGCCTCGCCGAGAGCGCCGCGCGGATCAGCGAGGGCGAGCTGGACGAGCCGCTCGAGGGCGCCGGCGGACGCGACGAGATCACCGACCTGGGCCGCGCGTTGGAGACGATGCGCGGCGCCCTGCGCCAGACGTTCAGCGCCCTGCGCGAGGAGCGCGACCGGCTTTCGGCGATCTTCGAGGCGCTCTCCGACGCGGTCATGGTCGTCAGCCCGGACGGCGAGGTGCGCTTCTCGAACGCCTCGGCGCGCGACCTGATCGACTCCGAGGGCAAGGCGATCGCGCCGCTGATCCCATGGCTGCGCCGCGCCGCCCGGCGGCCGGTGATCGAGAACGACGCGCTGCTGGTCGGCGACCGCGTCTACTCGCTCAACGCCCGCCAGCTACCGGCGGAGGGCGCCGTGCTCGCCGTCGTGCGCGACCGCACCGAGGAGCTTCGCCGCGAGGTCGCCGAGCGCGAGTTCGTCTCCAACGCCGCGCACGAGCTGCGCAACCCGATCGCCGGGATCTCCGGGGCGATCGAGGTCCTGCGCGCCGGCGCCAAGGATGACCCGGACGCGCGCGAGCACTTCCTCAGCCGGCTCTCCGAGGACGCCGAGCGGATCAGCCGCCTGACCGAGTCGCTGCTCACGCTGGCGCGGATGGAGGCCGTCGGCGAGGGCGGCGCCGAGGCGCTCGACGTCGGGCTCGTGATCGAGGAGGCGACCGAGGCGGTCGCGGCTCCGGAGGGGATCGAGGTCGATGTGGACGTCGAGCGGCGACGTCGCCGCGCAGGGCGACCGGGTGCTGCTGCGCCAGGTGCTGATCGGCCTGCTCACCAACGCGTTCAAGAACACCGCCGCCGCCGGGCCGCGTGACGATCCGGGCGCGCGGCGGGCGTCGCGGCGAGGACGAGGTCCGGGTCGAGGTCATCGACACCGGCAGCGGAATCGCCGCGGGCGAGGTCGATCGGATCTTCGAGCGGTTCTACCGCGGCTCGGGCTCGCTCGAGCAGGAGGGCTTCGGGCTCGGGCTCTCGATCGCGAAGCGGATGGTCGACGTGATGGGGGGCGAGATCGGGGTCGAGTCGGTCGAGGGGGAGGGGAGCACGTTCTGGGTGCGCCTGCGCGCGGCGCAACCGGCGTCGACCCCTGTAGCGTGAGCGCCGCTCATGGACCGGATCCTGATCGCAGACGACGAGCCCTCGGTGCGCGACGCCGTCGGCTACGCGCTGGGGCAGGAGGGCTTCGACGTCACCATGGCCGTCGACGGCGAGGACGCGGACGCGAAGCTCGGCGGCGAGGACCCCGGCTACGACCTGCTGATCCTCGACATCATGATGCCCGGCCGCTCGGGGCTCGACATCTGCCGCGACGTGCGCGCCCGCAGCCCGGTCCCGATCATCCTGCTCACCGCGAAGGACCAGGAGGTCGACAAGGTCGTCGGGCTCGAGGTCGGCGCGGACGACTACGTGACCAAGCCGTTCTCGGTCCGCGAGCTGATCGGCCGGGTGCGCGCCCAGCTGCGCCGCCGCGAGCTCGACCGCTCGAGCACGGTGACCGAGGCGAAGACGATCGACGCCGGGCCCGTGCGGATCGACCTCGCCCGCCACCTGGTCTCGATCCGCGGCAGGCCGGTCAACCTGACCCGCTCGGAGTTCCAGGTCCTGCGCCTGCTCGCCGAGCGCCCCGGGCAGGTGTTCAGCCGGCTGGAGATCATGGAGGAGCTCTGGCAGTCGGAGTTCTCCGGCGACGTCCGCGCCTGCGACGTCCACATCTCGAACCTGCGCCAGAAGGTCGAGCTCGACCCGCAGGATCCTGAGCTCGTGCTCACCGTGCGCGGCGTCGGCTACAAGCTCGCCGACAGGTAGTGAGCGCCGGCGCCGGCCGCTACGCGCCCTCACCGACCGGCGAGCTGCACCTCGGCAACCTGCGAACGGCGCTGCTCGCGTGGCTGTTCGCGCGCGCAGCCGGGGCGCCGTTCCTGGTCCGGGTCGAGGATCTCGACACGGGGCGCGTGCGGGAGCGCTTCGTCGCCGAGCAGCTCGACGATCTG
The DNA here is from genome assembly GCA_963828755.1 of uncultured Solirubrobacterales bacterium. Lineage (GTDB taxonomy): Bacteria > Actinomycetota > Thermoleophilia > Solirubrobacterales > 70-9 > WHSW01. The sequence goes on from CAWHFY010000021.1 coordinate 71,657, forward strand.
AGCGCGATCGGCCTCGACTGGGACGGCGAGGTCGTGCGCCAGTCCGAGCGCGGCGAGCTCTACCGGACGGCGCTGGCGAGCCTGACCGAGGCCGGGCTGACCTACCGGTGCTTCTGCTCGCGGCGCGAGATCCGCGAGGCGGCGTCCGCCCATCACGGCGAGGCCGAGGCCGCCTACCCGGGGACGTGCCGCGAGGTCGACACCGCGGAGGCCCGCCGGCGCGCCGACGCCGGGGAGCCGTTCGCGATCCGCCTGCGGGCCGAGGGCGCCGAGGTCCGGTTCGTGGACCGCCTCCACGGCGAGCGCTCCGACGTCGTCGACGACCTCGTCCTGCGCCGTCGCGACGGCGCCTTCGCCTACAACCTCGCGGTCGTCGTCGACGACGCCGCCCAGAGGATCGGGATGGTCGTCCGCGGCGACGACCTGCTCGCGTCGACCGCCGGCCAGGCGCTCATCGCCGACCTGCTCGGGCTGCCGCGCCCGGAGTGGGCGCACGTCCCGCTCGTCCTCGGCCCGGACGGCTCGCGCCTCGCGAAGCGCGACGGCGACGTCACCCTGCGCGACCTCGCCGCGCGGGGCCGCGGCGCCGCCGACGCGGTCGCCTGGATGGCCGCTTCGCTCGGCCTTGCCGAGCCGGGCGAGCGGCCCGACGCCCGGACGCTGCTCTCGCGCTTCGACCCCGAGACGCTGCCGCGCGAGCCGACCGTGTTCAATCCGCCGACCGGCCGGCAGCGCTAGCCGGGACGGGCGCGGGCGCCGTCTCTAGACTGAGCCGCCGTGCCGGCGTAGCTCAGTTGGTAGAGCACTTCACTCGTAATGAAGGGGTCATCGGTTCAAATCCGATCGCCGGCTTTCGGGCCTTACGCCGGGGTCGGCTCGCGCTCGTGCGCGCGTGCCCTGCCCACCGGCTTCGGGGTGTGGGTTGGCAGCGAAAGCGAGATGAACCCGGCGGCGAGGACGAAGACCGCCGAGGCCCAGAGGCAGGCCTCGAGACCCTGCCACTGGTAGAGCAGGCCGGACAGGATCGTGCCGGCGAGGCGCCCGCCGGCGTTGGCCATGTAATAGAAGCCGACGTTCATCGCCACCTTGTCGCTGTCGGCGTAGGCGAGGATCAGGTAGGAGTGAACGGCCGAGTTGACGGCGAAGACGACGCCGAAGAGCGATCAGGCCGACGACGAGCACGGTGTCGGGTCGAAGTCGGCCGCCAAGCGCGATCGCGATGCCGGCCGGGAAGGCGGCGAGGACGAAGGCGAGCCAGGTCGCGGTCCTGCCGTCGGGCTCGCGCCCGTCGCCCTCGACCTCGCGCTTGACGAACCGCGGCGCCGACGCCTGGACGATGCCGTAGCCGATCACCCAGACGGCCATGAAGGTGCCGACCTCCCAGAAGCTCCAGTCGAGGACGCTGCGCAGATAGACGGGCAGCCCGACGACGAACCAGACGTCGCGCGACGCGAAGAGGAAGACCCGCGCCGCGGCGAGGATGTTGATCGCCCGGTTCTGGGAGAACATGTGCCGGAACTTGGCCTTGGCGTCGGTCCTGCCGAGGCCGCCGTGCATAAGCGAGCGCGGTCACGATCAGCGCCGTCGCGACCATCGCCGCCAGGATCAGCATCGCCGTCTGGAAGCTGGTCACGGTCAGCAGCAGGCCGCCGAGGAAGAAGCCGACACCCTTGAGCGCGTTCTTCGAGCCGGTCAGGATCGCCACCCACTTGTAGAGCGCCGACTCCGAGTCCTCGGGCACGACCAGCTTGACCGCGCTCTTCGAGCTCATCTTGGTCAGGTCCTTGGCGATCCCGGAGAAGCGCCTGCGCGACCATCACGTAGGGCACGACGAGCCACGCCGTCGGGCACCAGCGCCGAGCATCACGAGCGCGACGATCTGGATCGCCGAGGCCCGCGAAGAGCGTCGCCTTCAGCCCGACCCGGGCGGCGACGCAGCCGCCGACGAGGTTGGTGATGATCCCGAAGACCTCGTAGAAGAGGAACAGCGAGGCGACCTCGAACGGCGTGTAGCCGAGTTCGAAGAAGTAGAAGAGCACGAGCATCCGGATCGCGCCGTCGGCGAGGGTGTCCGCCCAGTACGCGCCGGTGACGAGGATGTAGTTGCGGAGGTCGCCCTGCTTGGCGGCTTCGCTGCGGCGTCCATCAGCTCTCCGGCGAGGCGTCTCGCCGACCATCGCAGCCAGCTCGACCAGGCGGTTCGCGTAGCCCCACTCGTTGTCGTACCAGGCCAGGATCTTGACCTGGTGTCGCGTCGGTGACCATGGTCGAGAGGGCGTCGACGATGCCCGAGCGCGGGTCGTCGCGGTAGTCGACCGAGACCAGCGGACGCTCCTCGTAGCCGAGGATCCCGTCAGCGGCCCGGCCGCCGCGGCGGCGAGCAGGCCGTTGACCTCCTCGACCGTAGTCGGCGCGCGCGACCTCGAAGACACAGTCGGTCAGCGATGCGTTCAGCAGCGGCACGCGGACCGCAAGGCCGTCGAGCTTGCCCTTCAGCTCAGGGAAGATCAGGCCGATCGCCGTGGCCGAGCCGGTCGTCGTCGGGATCAGCGACAGGCTCGCGGCACGGGCGCGGCGGAGGTCCTTGTGCGGAGCGTCGACTACGACCTGGGTGTTGGTCAGGTCGTGAAGCGTCGTGATCGAACCGCGCTCGATCCCGATCGCCCTCGTGGATGACCTTGACCACCGGCGCGAGGCAGTTGGTCGTGCAGGAGGCGGCGGTGATGACGTGGTGGCGGTCGGGGTCGTAGAGGTCGTCGTTGACGCCGATGACGACGTTCAGCGCCCCGTCCTCCTTGACCGGCGCCGCGACGATCACCTTCTTCACACCGGCGTCGAAGTACGGCCGAGGGATTCGAGGCGTGCGAAACCTACCGGTGCACTCGAGCACGATGTCGACGCCGAGCTCACCCCAGGGCACGCCGCGGGCTCGCGAGCCGAGGTGTAGCCGATCGCCGTGCCGTCGATCTTGAGCTCGTCGCCGTCGCCGCGCCTCCCGCTCCCAGCGGCCGTGGACCGAGTCGAAGTTGAGAAGATGCGCCGCCGTCGTCGGCATCCCCGTTGAGCTCATTGATGTGGACGAAGTCGAGATCGGTCCAGTCCCAGGCCGCTCGCAACGCGAGGCGGCCCATGCGCCCGAATCCGTTGATGGCGATCCTCGTGCTCGAAGTTCGGCGTGACTCCCCAGCCGGTGTCATCGCGCAGCGGAGCCGCGGAGCAGGAGTGTCGCGAGCGTTCGCGTCTGGATTCAAACCAGCGCGGTCGCAACCACAGCGCCACGTAGACGAGAGCGACCAGCACCGGGACTTCGATCAGGGGGCCGACGACGCCGGCGAGCGCCTGACCCGAGCTGGCGCCCCAGACGCCGACCGCGACGGCGATCGCCAACTCGAAGTCGTTGGACGCGACCGTGAAGGCGAGGGTGGCGGTCTTTGCGTACCCCAGCCTCATCGCGTGACCGACGACGAAGCCGAGCACCCACATGCCGGCGAAGTAGACAGAGCAACGGAGGGCGATGCGCGCGACCGTCAGCGGATCGGCGGTGATCGCGTCGCCCTGGATCGCGAACAGGAGCACGATCGTGAACAGCAGCCCGTAGAGCGTGATCGGCGCGATGCGGGGGATCACCGTCGACTCGAACCATTCGCGCCCGTGTTTGCGCAGACCCCAGCGGCGCGTCAGGTAGCCCGCCGTGAGCGGAATGCCCAAGAAGATCAGCACGGTGCGGGTGACCTCCCAGATGCTGATCTCGAAGCCCTGCGTGTCGAGGCCGAGCAGGTCGGGCAGGGCGTTGAGGTAGAACCAGCCGAGCAGCGAGTAGGCGACGACCTGGAAGATCGCGTTGAAGACGACGAGGACGGCGGCTCGATCGTTGTCGCCGCCGGCAAGGTCGTTCCAGACCAGCACCATGGCGATGCAGCGCGCCAGGCCGACGACGATGACGCCCGGTGCGATACGCGGGCTCATCGGCCAAGAACAGCCAGGCGAGCGCGAACATGAACGCCGGCGCCACGACCCACGACAGAAACAGCGAGACGCCGAACATGCCGGCCCGTCTCCTCGCATCTTGCCCATGTCCTCGTAGCGGACCTTCGCCAGGACCGGGTACATCATCGCCAGCAGGCCGATCGCGATCGGCAGCGAGACGGTGCCGACCTGAAGCGCTGTCGAGGAAGTCGTTGACGCCCGGGACCAGCGATCCGAGCGCCAGCCCGGCGGCCATCGCCAGCGCGATCCACAGCGGCAGGAAACGATCCAGCGTCGACAGGCGCCCGAGGACCGCGACCTCGCCGGTGGCGCGATCGGTCACGACAGCGGCGAGTCCGTACCGGTCAGCTCGGCCAGCAGGCCTCGTACCCGGACGTCGAGGTCATCGCGGATGCGACGCACGGTCTCGAGGTCTTGCCCTCGGGATCATCGAGCTCCCAGTCCTCGTAGCGCTTGCCCGGATAGATCGGGCAGGCATCCCCGCAGCCCATCGTCACCACGGCATCGGCAGCGGCCACGAACTCGTCGGTCAGCGGCTTCGGGAACTCCTCGGACAGGTCGACGCCCACCTCTGCCATCGCCTCGATGACCGCCGGGTTGATCTCCTCGGCCGGGTCGGAGCCCGCGGTGCGGACGTGTACCCGTCCGTCGGCGAGCTTGTTGAGCAGGCCCGCCGCCATCTGCGAGCGCCCGGCGTTGTGGACGCAGACGAACAGGACCTCCGGCACCTCCTTGGCGATCTTGTCTTCGGACTGCGCCAGTGCGCGTCAACCGCTCGCGGCTGAAGCGGTGGATGAATAGCGGCAGGAAGTCGGTTACCCGTGCTCCCGACATGCTGATCGATCGACTCCGATACGTAGCGCTCCACCGTTTCGCCGCGAAAACGCCTCTGAACTCCTCGGCGAGCTGGGCGATCTCTCGCGAACCCTTTCGGCTCACCTCGTCGATTCCGAGTGCCATCCGCTTCCTTTCGTTGCGTGGCTTCAATGCGACCAGGAAGACTAACATTGACAAGCGTCATTTGAATTGGTTAGTATCCATATAGATGAATTTCGATTTACCCCAGAGGAGCCCGCCGATGACCACTATGGAACTTGCCCCCAAGCAAAAGCGGCCGAAGGGAGAGGTCTGTTGCGAGCCGGTCGTCTATCCCGACATCGAGCGCGATGAGGCCGAGCGGATGGCCGAGGTGGCGAAGGCGCTCGGCGATCCGGTGCGCATGCAGCTCGTCGACGTGCTGCGAAAGCACGCCGGCAAGGTCTGCGTCTGCGAGCTCGTGCCGCTCTTCGACCTCTCCCAGCCGACCGTCTCCCATCACCTGAAGAAGCTGCGCGACGCCGGCATCGTCGGCTCCGAGCGCGAGGGCCTCTGGGCCTACTACTACGTCAAGCCCGAAGCCCTGGAGGAGTTGAGCGCATGGCTGAGCTGAAGGAGCCGACGCCGAGGACGCGGGCTGCTGCTCGCCTGCCGCCCAGGAGACCTGTTGCGAGCCCGAGGCCAAGAGCGCCTGCTGCGGCCCCGGCCACGGGAGCGGCTGCGGATGCGCGCCGGAGACGCAGGAGGAGACCAGATGCCCGAGACGAGCGAACGTCCGCGAGAGTCGTCCGCGAGCGCTACGCAGGCCGCCGAGGCCGCCGGCGAGGGGTCGGCGTCGCTGCTGCGGCGACGCGGCCATGATCACCGACGAGCAGCGCGACGTCTTCGGTTCCGGCCTCTACGAGCGTGAGCGATCGGGAGGCTCTACCGGACGCGGCGCAGCTCGCCTCGCTCGGCTGCGGCAACCCGACCGCGGTCGCCGAGCTCCACGAGGGCGAGACCGTGCTCGACCTCGGCTCCGGCGGCGGCATCGACGTGCTGCTCTCGGCCCGGCGCGTCGGCCCGACCGGCAAGGCCTACGGCCTCGACATGACCGACGAGATGCTCGAGCTCGCCCGCGCCAACCAGGCGCGAGGCCGGCGTCGAGAACGTCGAGTTCCTCAAGGGCACGATCGAGAACATCCCGCTGCCCGACGACTCGGTCGACGTGATCATCTCCAACTGCGTCATCAACCTCTCCGGCGACAAGCCGCAGGTGTTCCGCGAAGCCGCACGGGTGCTGCGGCCCGGCGGCCGCTTCGCCGTCTCGGACGTCGTCGCCGACCCGGACATGGACGAGGCGACCGGCAGCGACATGGAGCAGTGGACGGGCTGCATCGCCGGGGCGCTGACCCGCGGCGAGTTCCGAGGCCCGAGCTCGAGGCGGCCGGATTCGAGACGGTCGAGATCCTCGAGACCCATCGCGTCCACGAGCAGGCGGCGTCGGCGATCGTCCGCGCCCGCGTCGGCCGTGACATGGCTGACATCCAGCTGAACGACGGACCCATCGGGAGAACGTTCTCGCATAGAGTCGGATCGAATTGTCAACCGGCTAGCAAGGGGCGAGAGCTCGGCAGAACGTTCAGGTGGCGGCGACTCCGGATGGGCGGCGTTTGCGGGGGTGATCATGTTCATCGTCGGCTCGTTGAGCGCGCTCTGGGGCCTCGGCGGGATCCTCAACGACGACGTCGTCGTGGTCGGTGGCCAGGGTGCGATCATCGCCGACATCACGACCTGGGGCTGGGTGCACCTGATCCTGGGCTCGCTCGTGGCGCTGACCGGCGTCGGTCTGCTGACGGGCAACCCCGCCGCTCGCTGGTTCGGCGTGATCATCGTCGGCATCAACGCGATCGCGCAGATCGTCTGGTTTCCCGCCGCACCACTGTGGGCGTTCCTGATGATCACCCTCGATGTGGTCATCCTCTACCAGCTGACCATCCGCTGGGACGCGCAGGCGAGGTGGGACTGACAGGGCCGCCGGCGGTAGCTGCGCATGTGTCGTTGGAACGCCTATATCGGGGAGCCGCTGCTCATCGACGAGCTCCTCTATCGGACCAAGCACGGCCTGATCGACGAGAGCCTGCACTGGAGAATGGGCGCCGAGACCACGAACGGCGATGGCTTCGGCCTCGGCTGGTATCCGCCCGATATGCCCGAGCACCCGGCCCGCTACCGAAGCGTCAACCCGGCCTGGAATGACGCCAACCTGCGCGACCTCGCCGCCCATATCGAGTCCCCGCTCTTTCTCGCCCACATCCGAGCCGCGGTCGGCAGCCCCGTCCAAGAGACCAACTGCCATCCGTTTCGTCACGGCCGGTGGCTGTTCGTCCACAACGGCCTGATCGGCGGCTTCGCCAGGATGCGCCGCGACCTGTTGCTCGCCGTCGATCCCGAACTCTTCGTCGGCCTGTCTGGCTCAACGGACTCGGAAACCGCTCTTCTACCTCGCCCTGACCGAGGGACTCGAAGAGGATCCCATCGGCGCGATGGACGGGTCGTCGGGATGGTCGAGGCCCGCGCGGCCGACCAAGGGGTCGAAGATCCAGTGCAGATGACGGTCGGGATCGCCGATGGCGAGCGGGTATGGGCGATGCGCTATTCGAGCGCGCACCAGTCGAGGACGCTGTTCGTCTCCGAGGACGTGGAAACCGTACGCAGGCTGCATCCGGAGAATCCACGGCTCCAGCAACTTCCCGAGGACACCCGCTTGATCGTCTCGGAGCCGCTGGCGGACTTGGCCGGCGCCTGGCACGAGGTTGGAGAATCGATGGCGCTGATCGTCGGGCGCGACGGCATGGAGTCACGCCCGTTTTCGCCCGCTCGTTAACGGGCCGGCGTCACCTCAGCCACGCGCTCAGCTCTTCCAGTGCCCTCGGGCTGCCCGGTCAGCGCAGGATCTCGACCAGCAGTACCCAGGCGTTGGCGACCGAGCTGATGATCGCGCCGACGATGCCGGCCACGATCCAGTACAGGCCGCCGCCGCCGGAGCTCGGCTATCAGACTGATCGCCCCGACGAGGAGGGGCACGGCGGCGATCAGCCGGAGCAGGACGTGGCTGAGCAGCCACGTCAGCGGGTCATCTCGCCCCGGTCGCGGTGCGCCGCCAGAGCCTGAGGACGAACGCCGCGGTAGCACGCACCCGACGAGCAGGAGCTCGATCCCGAGCGCGGCGCGGCTCTGGCCCGGGATCAGGCAGGCGATCGAGACCAGGACGACGACCGACAGGGTGAGCACGGTCTCGCAGCGCGCGCTCCGGCAGCCCCTCGAACTTGAGGATCCGCTCGATGTTGATCGAGACGGCGACGAAGACGAGCCCGGCGAGCGCCGCCGCGGCGCCGGCGACGGCGACGAAGAGGTCCGTCCAGGCGGACGCGTCGTAGGCGGCCATCCGCCGGGCTACCCGGCGGCCTGGTCGGCGCTGCGACCGCAGACCGGGCAGGCGTCCGGACCGGCGACGCCCTGGTCGCCGCAATAGGGGCAGACGCCGATCTCCTCGAGCACGCCGAGCAGCTCGCCCACGCGGCAGACGAGCAGCTTCTCCTCGTCGACCTCGACCCAGGCGCCGGCCGCCGCGGGGAAGACGACGTGGTCGCCCGGCTTCACCGGCATTGCCACGCCGGCGGCCTCCCACCAGTCGAGGCCCGGGCCGATCGCGAGCACGATCCCGTGCTGGGGAGGCGGCTCGTGACTGCCGGCCGGGACGACCAGTCCGGAGCGCCGGATCCGGTCGGGCTCGAGCTCCTTGATGATCACGCGGTCGAAGATCGGGCGCAGCAGGTGCTTCATCTGAGAGCGCCATCGTAGATTGCGGTGCTCATGCCGACCCTCTCGGTCGTCATCGTCACCCACGACTCGCGCCCGGCGCTCGCCGCGACGCTGCCCGCGCTCACCGCGCAGCTTCGCGACGACGACCAGCTGATCGTCGTCGACAACGCCTCGACGGACGGCGGCGCCGAGGCGGTCGCCGAGCTGGCTCCGGCCGCGACCGTGATCGAGACCGGGTCCAACCTCGGGTTCGCCGCCGCCTGCAACCGCGGCGCCGACGCGGCCACCGGCGAGCTGCTCTGCCTGCTCAACCCCGACGCCGTCCCGCAGCCGGGCTGGCGCGACGCGATCGAGGCGCCGGCGGTCGACGGCCGCGGATGGGCGGCCTGGCAGGCGCTGGTCACCGCCGACGGCGGGCGCACGATCAACACCGAGGGCGGCGTCCTGCACTTCACCGGGATCGGCTGGGCCGGCGGGGCCGGCGAGCCCACGACTCACACGGCGAACACCGAGCGACGAGCACCGAGCGACGAGCCCGGCTTCGTCTCGGGCGCCTGCCTGGCGATCGCCACCGCGCTCTACCGCCGGCTCGGCGGCATGCCCGAGCCCTTCTTCCTCTACCACGAGGACGTCGACCTCTCGCTGCGGGTGCGGCTCGACGGCGGCGCGCTCGGGGTCGAGCCGGCGCGCCCGGGTCGATCACGACTACGAGTTCGACAAGGGCGCGGCCAAGTGGCGCTACCTCGAGCGCAACCGCTGGGCGACCCTGATCCGCACCTACCCCGGCGCCCTGCTCCTCCTGTTGATGCCGGCGCTCGCGGCGACCGAGCTCGCGCTGCTGGTCGTCGCTGCGAGCGGCGGCTGGCTGCCGCAGAAGCTGCGCGCCTGGGGCGAGACCCTGGCGGCGCTGCCCCGCCTCCTCGGCGAGCGCCGCGCGATCCAGGCGACGCGCACGATCGGCGCGGGCGAGTTCGCCGAGTCGCTGACCGCGAGCCTCGACTCGGCCTACCTCGGCCGGGCCGCTCGATCGCGGCTTCTAGCCGCGGTCCTCGGTGGCTACTGGTCGCTGGTCCGGCTGCTCGTCGGTGTCTCCCGCGGCGGCTGAGGCGCCGTTGTCGCCGGCGACCTCGCCGCGCGCGATGCGCAGCTCCTGGTCGAGGCGCGCGGACTCCTGGGCGAGGATCTTGTTCTCCTCGGCGAGCCGCGAGACGGCGACCGAGAAATGCAACAGCAGGATGAAGATGACCCCGATCGCGAGGATGAAGATCGCGTTCGCGGGCTCCTGGATGCCCATCAGGTCGGCGATCACGTCGAGCCCGTCGGTCCAGATCGCGAGCACGAGCATCGCGATCGCGGCCAGCATCCACAGCAGGGCGTAGCGCTCGGCGAGCCGCCGGCGGCGAACCAGCTCGAGGACCAACAGGAAGATCGCCAGGGTCACGATCAGCGCGACGATCTGGGCCTTCGTCTCGATGCTCGAGCCGCCGTCGCGACTTCGGGTTCAGCGGCTCGGCGATCGTCGCGTCGACGACGTTCGAGCTGTCGAGCGCCTCGCCGCCGCCGGTCGGGACGATCGTGGTCAGGCCGTCGCCGGCGCCGCGGATCGTGTTGTCCTGGGCGAGCAGCGTCTCGCCCTCGGTCAGGGGATAGGTGCCGGGGCCGAGCACGATCGTGTCGCCGAGACCCGCGTCCAGGATCGTCTCGCCGAGCGAGCCCGGCCCCGACTCGTTCTCGTTTTGGACCCGGATCGTGGCGGCGGAGGCGCTCGCGCACAGCAGCGCGGTCGCGACCAGGGTCAGGGCGAGCGGGCGCAGGCGCACCTAAGCCCCCTGCGCGGGCGGGCCGACCCCGGGCTCGTCTTCGCCGGTCGCCTCGATCGGGGTCGGGCGGCGGCGAAACAGGCCGACGAACAGCGCGAGCATCACCTTGACCATGTAGTAGGCGCTGCGCGGGTAGTCGATCGAGCTCGAGCCGAAGCCGCGCGCGTTCATCCGCACGGGGACCTCGTGGATGCGCAGGTGGTTGGCGTGCAGCATCAGCAGCGCCTCGACCTCCGGGTAGTCGTGCGGGTAGTCGCGGGCGAAGAGCTCGATCCCGCGCCGGTTGGTCATGCGAAAGCCGGAGGTCGGGTCGGTGATCCGCTGGCGGGTGAGCGTGCTGAGCACGACCGAGAAGATCAGGTTGCCGAGCCGGCGGGCGAACGGGACCTTGTAGCCGGGGTCGCCGAGAAAGCGGCTGCCGTAGACCATGTCCGCCTGCCCGGAGGTGTGCAGCGCCGCGACCATCTCGGGCAGGTACTCGGGCTTGTGCTGGCCGTCGCCGTCGACCTGGACCGCGACGTCGTAGCCGTGGCGAAGCGCGTACTTGTAGCCGGACTGCACCGCGCCGCCGATCCCGAGGTTGTACGGGTGGGTGATCACGGCGGCGCCCTGCGCGGCGGCCTCGGCCGCGGTCGAGTCGGTCGAGCCGTCGTCGACGACGAGCACGTCGAAGCCCGGGGCCTCGCGGACGATGTCGCGGACCACGCGGCCGACCATCTCCCCTTCGTTGTAGGCGGGGACGATCGCGAGCTTCGTCAGTTCGGCGCTCGGCGACATCGCTGCCGCAGGGTAGTGCTCAGGGACGCCCGTGGAGGATCTGATCGCGTTCGGCGAGCCGGTTCGCCCGCCGCAGCTCCGCCTCGCGGCCGCGCCGCTGCTCGTCCTCGGACTCGGCGATCACCCGCGGCACCGGGGTCGGGCGCCCGTCGTCGTCGAGGGCGACCATGGTCACGTAGGCGGTCGAGGTGTGCCGCCGCTCGCCCGTGCGCGGCGTCCTCGGCCTCGACCCGTACGCCGACCTCCATCGAGGTCCGCCACGCGGCGTTCACGGTCGCCCGGCAGATCAGCAGCTCGCCGACGTGGACCGGCTGCGTGAACGTCATCCGGTCCATCCCCGCGGTCACGACGCGGCGGCCGCAGTGGCGGATCGCCGCGATCGCGGCGGCCTCGTCGCAGGTCTTCATCACCATGCCGCCGTGCACGAAGCCGGCCGAGTTCGCGTCCTCGATTCCCGCCCAGCGGATCAGCTCCGAGCGCGACTCCGCGACCGGGCGCGGCTCGAGGGCCGCGTTCACTGCGAGTTCGAGCTCTGGCTCGCCTTGGCCGCGCTCGCGGCGACTCCCTGCGCGGCCTGGCCCGGCGTCTGGCCCTCGAGCCCGCCGAGAACGACGAGGTGCTGGCCCTGGCAGCCGGCGATCTCGGCCGCGGTGGTCGAGAGGTCGGCGCTGTCGAGCGCCGGGCCCTGGCCCACGTAGAGCGCGATCTGCGCCTGCTCGAGCGAGGTCAGAAGGTCGAGGTACTGGGTCGGCGTCTTCGCGTCGGCGAGCTTGCCGAGGTCGTCGGTGAGCCGCTTGGCCGCTTCGTCGTCGAGCCCCTCGACGCCGTCGAAGACGGCGGTGTCGGTGGGCGAGTCTGGCGCCTCGGGCGGGTCGAATCCGAGCTGGTCGATCGCGCTGAGCAGCGCGTTCGCGTGCGCCTGCTCCTGGTCGCGAAAGCGGTCGTAGGTGTCCTTGTCGGCGGCGGACTTGGCGGCGTCGGCGGCGTTCGAGTAGGCGAGCACGGTCACCTGCTCGAGTCCGATCGCCTCGACCAGGAAGTCGCGCAGGTCCTCGTCGTCGGGCGACTGGGCGACGGCCGGGGCGGCGCGCAGCAGGCCGCCGGCGGCGACGGCTCCGGCGGCGATCGCTCCGCGCCGCAACACCTCGCGGCGGTTCGATGCCTCGGCGCTCATCCGCTCCCCGTGCTCGTGGTCGAGGTGCTCGGGTGCTGGTGGTCGAGGTGGTCGAGGTGTCGGCGGCCTCGTACGGGGCCGCGGTGGCGCCGGTGACGAACGGCGACGGCGCCTGCTCTTTGCCGGCGAAATGATCGACCGCGGCGAGCTCGGCCGCGCAGGCGACGAGGGAGGAGCTCGCGAGCGCGCGACCCTCGGGCGTGTCGAGCAGACCGGCGGCCTCGCGGTGAGCGACGATCGCCGCGTTCGCGGCGCGGACCGCCCCGTCGAGCGCCTCGGGCGAGTCGGGCCCGCCGTCGGCGGGGGGCGTGTCGCCGGCCTGTTCGGTGCCGCCGCCGAGCTCGTCGGCGCGCTTGCCGGCGGCGGTGGCGAACTGCTGCAGCGTGGTTCGCTCCTGGCCCTTGGGCAGCGCGGAGGCCGCGGCGCCGTAGGCGCCCGCGAGCGCCGTCTCGGCGCTGGCCTCGGCCGCCGTCAGGTCGTCGGGCGAGGCGTCGTCGCGCTGGTCGGGCGCCTGGCCGCAGGCGGCCAGGGCGACGCCGGCGGCGCCGGTGCCGCCGAGGACGAGCAAGCCGCGACGCGAGACCTCGAGCATGCCGCCACCCTACTGATGCAGATGTCCGCGAAGCCCGCCAGCCGCGAGGCCCTGACCGCCCACGGCGAGCGCGTCAGCGCGTGCCGGCGCTGCCCGCGGCTGGTCGCTTGGCGCGAGGCGTGCGCCGCCGATCCGCCGCGCCGCTACCGCGGCGAGGACTACTGGGCGCGGCCGCTGCCAGGGTTCGGCGATCCGGCGGCGCGGCTGGTCGTCGTCGGCCTGGCGCCCGCCGCGCACGGCGCCAATCGGACCGGGCGCATGTTCACCGGCGACCGTTCGGGCGAGTGGCTCTACGGGGCCCTGCACCGGGCCGGGTACGCGAACCAGCCGAGCTTCGAGCGCCGCGACGACGGCCTGCGGCTCACCGACGCCTGGATCACCGCGGTCGTGCGCTGCGCGCCGCCGGCCAACAAGCCCACGACGGCCGAGCGCGACGCCTGCCTGCCGTGGCTGGAGGCCGAGCTGGAGCTGCTCGGCTCGGCGCGGGTCTGCTCGCGCTCGGCTCGTTCGCGTGGGACGGCGCCCTGCGCACCGTCATCGCGCTCGGCCACGAGGTGTCGCGGCCGAAGCCGCGCTTCGGCCACGGCGCCGAGGCCCAGCTCGGCCCGTATCGGTTGCTCGGCTCCTACCACCCGTCCCAGCAGAACACGTTCACCGGCAAGCTGACGGCGCCGATGCTCGACGACGTGCTCGCCCGCGCCCGCGAGCTCGGCGGCCAGGTGCCCTGACGGCGCCATACTGGGCGGCGATGTTCCCGGTCAACGTCCCCAACGTGCTCACATTGCTGCGGATCCTCGCGGTGCCGGTGCTCGTGGTCGCGCTGCTCGACGAGACCCCGGACGGCGACGTGATCGCGGCGATCGTGTTCGCGCTCGCCGCGCTTCACCGACGGCCTCGACGGCTACATCGCGCGGCGCCGCCAGCAGGTGACGACGTTCGGCAAGCTGATGGATCCGCTCGCCGACAAGCTGCTGGTGATCGCGGCGCTGATCTCGCTCGTCTCGCTCGACCGCCTGGCCGCCTGGGTCGCGATGGTGATCATCGCCCGCGAGCTCGCGGTCACCGGCCTGCGCAGCGTCGCCGCCGAGCGCGGCGTGGTGATCGCGGCGAGCTGGCTCGGCAAGGTGAAGACGGCGCTGCAGATCGCGGCGATCTTCGCCCTGATCGCGTTCGACCCGGCGCCGACGTGGGTCGACGTCCTCCTCTACCTCGCCGTCGCGGTCACGATGATCTCCGGCGTCGACTACTTCCTCGGCCTGCGCAAGCGCATGGACGAGCACGCCCCGCGCGCCGAGGGGGCCTCGTCGTGAGCCGTCAGCCCGCGCTAGGCGCTCAGGCGCAGGGCGCCTCGAGCCACTCGCGCATCGTCAGGTGATGGCGCGAGTGCTCGCCGGTCTCGAGCTCGGCGAGGATCTCGGCGAGCCGGCCGGAGCGCTCGGCGACGACCGAGTGGCGGTGGATCGTCTCGAGGTTCTCCTGGCGGGCGAGCACGAAGCCGCCCTCGCCGAGCTCCGGATAGGCCTCGGCGACGCGGCGGATCATCTCGCGCACGACGTCCTCGACGAAGCGCGGGTTGCGATGCGCCTTCTCGACCACGTGCGCCTCGTCGGAGCGCTTCATCAGCTCGTAGATCTCGGAGCTCATCGACTGCTCGACGATGTGCAGGAGGTCGCGCGCGTCGATCGAGTGCGAGTCGCCCTCGGGGCGGCCGAGGTGAAGCGAGCCGATCCCGCGCTGGTTGTGGGTGGCGACCGGGACGGCGGCGAAGATCCGCTCGATCTCGTCCTCGGTGAAGCCGTCGTCGACCAGGCGCTCGCGGGCGTTGGCGGTGAGCACCTCCTGCGCGCACGGGCAGGCGGTCATCCCCTGGGCCTCGACCCCGGTCAGCGTCCGGGTGCCGCGCTCGGAGGCGACCGCGGTGCCGAACAGCGTGTAGATCTCCTGGGTCTGGAGGCGCGAGACCGGGGTCTGGACAGTCTCCGGATAGCGGGCAGCGATCGTGACCTCGGCGCGCAGGCCGTGCTGGCGCTCGCGGACCTGCTCGGCGATCCGTGCGGCGAGCTCCTCGGCGCGCAGGGTCTGATCGAGGATGACCCCGTCGATCGCCTCGTTGACGATCTCCTCGAAGCGCGACATGTGGACGCCTGCCTGCTGCGGGTTGAGGTCGACCAGGCACTGAAGCTCGGCGAAGTAGAGGCGCCCGCCGCGTTCGTCCCCCTCGCTGCCGGGGGCGGCGGCAACGTGGATCACCTTCTCGACCCCGCGCACGCCGACGCGCGTCAGGCTGACCTCGGTCGCTGGGCGTCCGGCCTGCACGTCGGGACGGGTCCCCGTGACCGAGCCGGTCTCGATCGTCGACATGGCGCACAGGGTACGCATCCGCGCTCGCAACCCGTTGGCGCAGCCCTCGATACGTTGAACAGGGCATATACTCCCGCGCCTCAGGAGAGGAGAGCGGTCGTGTCAGAGAAGGCGGACGTGCTTCTCGCGGAGCAGGCCTCGGAAGGTGCCGGAGGCAAACGGGGGAGAGCCACTCGAAGAGGGCGAACAGTCGCTGCCCGACTCGGATGAGCTGCGGGCGCTGATCGCGAGCGGCCGCGAGCGCGGCTATCTGACCTTCGAGGAGATCTCGCAGACGCTCGAGGAGGTCGAGGTCACCAAGGAGCAGGTCAAGGGCCTGCACGCGCACCTGATCGAGCACGGCGTCGACGTGATCGCCGAGGACGGGCTGACCGCCTACAAGGAGTCGAAGGGCGAGTCGGCGCCCGGCCAGTCGAAGAAGGCCGAGCTCGACCTCACGGTGGAGCCGAGCCTCGACTCGTTGCGCCTCTACCTGCGCTCGATCGGGCGCGTCGAGCTGCTCACCGCCGACCAGGAGGTCGAGCTGGCGAAGCGGATCGAGAAGGGCGACATGGCCGCCAAGCGCCACATGGTCGAGGCCAACCTGCGGCTCGTCGTCTCGATCGCGAAGGGCTATCTCGGCCGCGGGCTCAGCTTCCTCGACCTGATCCAGGAGGGCTCGCTCGGGCTGATCCGCGCGGTCGAGAAGTTCGACTATCGGCGCGGCTACAAGTTCTCCACCTACGCGACCTGGTGGATCCGCCAGGCGGTGACCAGGGCGATCGCCGACAAGGCGCGGACGATCCGGATCCCGGTCCACATGGTCGAGAAGCTCAACCGGGTGACCCAGGTCGAGCGCCAGCTGGTGCAGAAGCTCGGCCGCGAGCCCGAGCCGCACGAGATCGCGGCGGAGCTCGAGATCACCGTGCGCGAGGTGCGCGACATCCTCCGCGTCGCCCAGATGCCGGTCTCGCTCGAGAAGCCGGTCGGCGACGAGGACGAGTCGGAGCTCGGCGACTTCGTCGCGGACGAGCAGACCGAGGAGCCGTTCGAGGCGGCGACCGAGAACCTTCAGCGCGAGGACATCCAGCGCGCGCTCGACGCGCTGCCGGAGCGCGAGCGCCAGGTGATCGAGCTGCGCTACGGCCTGCGCGGCCACGAGCCGCTGACGCTCGAGGAGGTCGGGCGCGCGTTCGGGGTCACCCGCGAGCGCATCCGCCAGATCGAGAACAACACGCTGAAGAAGCTCAAGCAACTGCCCGAAGCGCAGCGGCTGCGCGAGTTCGCGTAAGGACTCGCCGCTCGTCACTCGTCACTCGTCACTCGGACGAGGGGCGGCGTTCAGTCACAGAACGGCCGGCCGTCGGCCGGGTCGCGTCCGGCGATCCCGGAGCACTGGCGGAGGACGGCGAGGCGCTGCGCGAGCTGTGACTGCAGCGCCGACGGGGTTCGCTCGGCGGGGTTCACGGCGATGCTGTCGAGCTCGTACGGGTCCTTCTTGAGGTCGTACATCTCGTATTCGGGGCGGTCGCAGGCGCCAGTGTCCGGGTTGACGCGGTTGTGCTCGATGTAGACGTAGCGCTTGGTCCGCACCCCGTCGTAGAAGTTGCGCAGGCCCTTCTGCGGCAGCGCACCGCAGGCGCGGTTCTGACCGATCTGGAAGAGCAGCGAGCGGCCCTTCGCCCAGTCCGGCTTGCGCCCGCCGAGCAGCGGCATCAGCGAGCGGCCGTCCAGCCGGCGACAGTCGCCGGCGGCGGTGCAGGGGCTGGCGCCGGCGAGGTCGAGGATGGTCGCGGTCAGGTCGAGCTGGCTGACCAGCGTGTCGACCGTCGGGGGGCGACCGCTGCGCCGCACGCGGCGGCCGAGCAGGTCCGTCGGCACGCGCGCGAGCAGCGGGACGCGCAGCGCCTCCTCGTAGGGGTAGACCTTGTTGAGGACGACGCGGTGCTCGCCGAACAGGTAGCCGTTGTCGGAGGTGAAGAAGATCGCCGTGTTGTCGAGGTCGCCCTGGCGGCGCAGCTGCTTGACGATCTGGGCGACGCCGTCGTCGACGGTCGAGAGCGAAGCGTTGGCGCAGCGCCAGCCGAGCTTCAGGTTGTTGCGCTTGGTATGGCCGATGTGAGGCCGGGTCGCGATCCAGTCCGGCTTGTCGGAGAGGTCCTTCTCGTCGAACGAGGGCGACTTCGGCAGCGGCGCGTCGCGCCACTTGCCGAGCTGGCCGCCGTCGGGGATCGGCAGCCCGCCCACCCCGCACTCGCCGGGGCCGGTCGTCGCGGCGGCGTGCGGCGCGACGTGGGCGACCATCAGGAAGTAGGGCCGCGGGTCGGTCTGGGCGGCGCGGATGAAGTCGAGCGCGTGGTGGTTCATCACCCGGGTCGTGTAGCCGGGCTTCTCCTGGCCCTGGACGACCGGGGTGCCGTTGTTGGAGAACGTGGCGCCGTAGTAGTAGGTCGAGGGGCCGACGAAGCCGAACCAGTCGTCGAGGCCGGGGGGCGCGGCGTAGCCGCCGTCGGTCTGCGAGTCGCCGCCGAGCGGGGTCTCGCGGTCGTAGTTGAGCAGGTAGCGCCCGATGTGGCCGGTCCGGTAGCCGGCGGCCTGCAGCCACGAGTAGACGATCGAGCTCTTGTCGATCAGCGCCCCGTAGCCCGGCTCGTTGTCGTAGACGCCGGAGTTGTGCGGGTAGTCGCCGGTCAGAAAGCCGGCCCGCGACGGGCAGCAGAGGGGCGACGAGACGATGCTGGAGCTGAACGAGGTGCCGCGGTCGCCGAGTTGGGCGAGCGTCTTCGGCATCGCCTCGGCGCTGAGCTGCGAGACGGTCTGGTCGTCGGTGAGGATGACGATCACGTTCGGGCGCGCCGGCGCTGCGGCGGCCGCGGAGCGCGGTTGCCCGGCTCCGAGCGAGAGCCAGATCGCGAGCGCCAAGGCGGCCGCCGCGACGGCGATCCGGCCGTACGCGGCCAGGGCGGGTGTCGTTTGCGCTGGTGCTCGCATCAATCCTGCCGCCCCCCGACGGCGCGCTCACCCTAGACGAGCACGCGGCGAGCGCTGGAGTTTCGGGGCCGCTGGAACGGGAAGCCAAATGGGGTCGCCCGCATTCGGGCGACCCGAATCGAGAAAGGACCGAAGATGCCTGAGAACGTTGATGATGCGAAGGGCCGCGCCAAGGAAGCCGCCGGCGATCTGACCGGTAACGACAGCCTCAAGAACGAGGGCAAGGTCGACCAAGCGTCCGGCAAGGTCAAGGACAAGGTCGGCGACGCAGCCGACAAGGTCAAGGGCGCGATCCGCGGCGGCGACAAGTAGCCGCCCCGGGCCGCGAGCCCGAACCGACGCTACGAACGGCGCCCCTCGGGCGCCGTTCGCGCTTTCAGTCCTCGCGCGCGTACGGGTTGAAGCTCGGATCGTCCTCCGCGACCGCGGCGGCATCCCCCTGCTCGGCGGCCGCGCGGCGGCGCTGCGCGTCGGGGCCGATCCGGCCGCTGGCGATGAGGGCGGCGAAGACGAAGTCGAAGACGCCGACCGCGACGATCGCGAAGAGCGCGGGCGAGACCACGAACCCGAGCACGATCCCGGCGACCACGGTGATCGTCGCCGAGAGGTAGAGGATCCCGGCGAGGTTCCTGGACGGGGCGGGAGGCGTGGGGGTCTCAGCCATTAGGTCGTGCGGTCGCCGGCTCAGTGGGGGAGGTGGGATTCGAACCCACTCAGGCATAGCCACCAGAGTTTACAGCCTGGCCCGGCTCTCCAGCTCCGGCGCTCCCCCAGGCAGGCGGGCGATTCTAGGGAGCGCCTCGCCTGTTCCCGTCGGAGCGGTCTGCCCGGGCTCGATCTCGAATTCCGCGTAGCGCGGCCCGCCCAGGGTCAGGCCTGATCGACACCGAAGCGCGGCGGTGGGGATGAACCAGCGCCGACCGTCTCCGACGTGGACGAACAGGTAGTCGCAACGATTGGGATCGAAGTACTTGACGATCCCGTTCCAGCTCTGATTGCCGCCCATCGTCGAGATGCGCACGCTCCATCGACCGCGAGTCCGACACGTTCCCGTCTTCACCTCGACCCGCAGCAGACGCCCGTCGAGCAGCGCGACCAGGTCGACGTCCGGGCTGTGGCCGACCGGGACGTAGATCTGAGCGCCCTGGCCCGCGAGCCATTCCATTGCGGAAAGCTCCCCGAGGTCGCCCTGGAGTCGCGGCGGGATCCGGGCGCCACCCATCCCGCGACCGTACGCGCCACCGGCATACGGGTGGCGCGATGAGCGCGCCAAACCTGTGCCGGCGCCGCGCCTACTTCCCTCGAGTCGAGCGAGCGAGGGTCGACGCCGCCTATCGCACCGTCGCCGACGCTCAGTCGCCGTGAAACACGAGCCGCGACAGGACCACCTGCGAGCGCGTGCGCTCGACCAGCCCGTTGCGCTGCAGGTCGACGATCAGCCGCTCGAGGTCCGCGTTGTCGGAGGTCCGCACGCGGGCGATCGCATCGGCCTCGCCGGTGACGCTCCACGCCTCGGCCACCTCCGGATGCTCGCGCAGGGTGTTCGCGACCTCGCCGAGCGTGGTCCCCGGGCGATAGAAGAGCTCGACCAGCGCCTCGGTGTTCCAGCCGAGCGCCGCGTGGTCGACGAGCGCGGTGTAGCCGTGCAGCGCTCCGGAGGCGCGCAGCCGGTCGACTCGGCGCTTGACCGAGGGCGCTGAAAGGTTGACCCGGCCGGCGATGTCGTCGTACGTGCGGCGCCCGTCCTCCATCAAGAGCGACAGAATCCTGCGATCAGTGGCGTCCATGCGCAGGATTCTTGCGAACAGACGATTGATAATCAACATTGACGTGAATCGCGGTGGGTATTACCGTTCGACAGATGAACCGCCCGACGGCCAGCATCAGCGTGCTCTTCGACGAGTCCCACAGCGAGGCGTGGACGATCCGCCCCGAGGTGGCGGCCGCGATCCAGCCCGCGCACCCGGCTGATTCGTCGCTCGCCAGCGCCGCCGCGGCGCTCGCCGAGCGCGAGTTCAAGGTCGCCGCGCACACGGACGGCCCGCTCACGCCGGCGGTGCTCGCCGAGGCCTCGGTGCTGGTCATCGCTCATCCCTCCGACCCGAAGTGGGAGGCGACCGTCAACGGCGGCTCGCCGCTGCTCGAGCGCGCCGAGATCGAGGCGATCGAGGAGTTCGTCCGCGCGGGAGGCGGGCTGGTCGTGCTCGGCGAGACCGAGGAGGACAAGTACGGAGCGAACCTCAACGACCTGCTGCACCGGTTCGGGGTCGAGATCGAGTCGGCGACGGTCCAGGACTACGAGCACCATTACGGCGACGCGCCCTCCTGGGTGCTCGCCTCGCTCGGCGACCAGCTTGCGGGCCGCGCCCCGGCCGGCGCCGACCCGCTCGCCGGCGTCGATGCCGCCTGCTTTTACCGCGCCGGGGTGCTGCGCGCCGAGAACGGCGCCCGGGTCATCGCCCGCTCGCAGCCGACCGCCTCGGTGCCGAACGCGCCGCTGGCCGCGATCGTCGACCACGGCGCCGGCCGGGTGGTCGTCACCGCCGACTCCGACCTGTTCGGCGACGACTGCATCGCCGACCTCGACCACCGCTCGCTCTGGCTCAACCTCGTCTACTGGGCGGCTCAGCCGTCGTTCGCGAGCGCGGTCACCGAGCTCCCCTCGGCCGCCGCGGCGCGCCCGGAATGGGCTCAGCTTCGCGACGCGGTCGAGGAGCTGCGCCTCACCCAGGAGCCGGACGGCTCGGTTGACACCGCGACGCACGACCCGGCGCGGCTGCGCGAGCTGACCGCGACGATCGCCGCGTCCGCGCGGGCCCTCGCCGACGACTTCGCGCACCAGGCGGAGTACATCGAGGCGCTCTGCGCCGACCTCGACGGGTGGGTCGAGTCCGGCTTCGCGAGGCCCGCCTTCGACCGCTCGATGGAGGCGTTTCGGCCCGAGCGCGACCGCCGCGACGGGATCGAGCACCTCTGCGTCTTCCCGATGTACAAGCAGAACGCCTCGACCGAGACCTGCTTCGAGGCGCTGATCGTCCGGGTCCCGTGGCCCGAGTGGATCGACGAGCTCGAGCGGACCCGCTACGACAACGCCAAGTACCTGCCGGTGACCTTCGTCGATCACACCTCGGGCTATGACTCCGAGTGCGCGGTCCTGTTCCCGGAGACCTTCTCGACCGCCGAGCGCCCGTCGGACTACCACTTCGGCGCGATCTTCTGCGACCGCGAGGCGGAGCGCTTTCGCCGCGTCTGCGGCGCTGCCGCCGAGACCCTGCGGCTCAACCTGCCGCCCGACGCCGCCTGCCTGCTGTCGTCGGCCGAGCTCTCGGAGTCGGCCTACATGCTCTGGGACCTGATCCACGACCGCACCCACATGCGCGGCGATCTGCCCTTCGACCCGTTCATGATCCGCCAGCGCAGCCCGTACTGGATGTACTCGCTCGAGGAGCTGCGCTGCGACCTGACCGCGTTCGCGGAGGCGCTGAAGCTCGAGCGCGAGGGCTTCAGCCTCGCCCGCTACGCCCAGTACGCGATTCTCTTCGACCGCCTCTTCCGCTTCCCGGTCACCGGCTCGCGGGTGCGCAACTACGACGGCCTCGGCGGCCAGCTGCTGTTCGCCTTCCTGCACCGGGAGGGCTATCTGCACTGGACCGACAACCGGCTGACGCTCGAGTGGGGCCGGCTCGCCGAGGGCGTCGAGCGGCTGCGCGAGCGCGTCCAGGACCTCTACCACTCCGGGATCGATCGCTCGAAGCTCGGCCAGTGGATCGCCGCGCACGATCTCGTCGCCGAGTACGTCGAGCCGGCCGAGAGCTCGGTCTGGGTCCGCGATCAGCGCCAGCTGCCCGAGGTCGAGGAGCCAAAGCAGCTCGTCGATCTCGTCCGCGACGACGAGTTTCCGCTCAGCCTCTTCTACACGCAGCTGAAGCCGAAGCTCGCGCCGGCGCTCGCCGGGCGAAGCTGACCTTTAGGCGGGCACCTAACCTTGTCCGTCATGGATGGACGAAGGCTGCGGCTCGACCTCTTCGCGTTTGCGCTCGGCGCGCTGACACTGTTGACCTTCGGATTCTTCGCCGCGCGAAACGGCGCCGCGGTGATCATGTGCGGACTGTCGTTCGCCGGACTGATCACCGCGCGCCTCGCCGGCTTCTCGAACCGCGCCCTGGTCCCGCTCACGGCTGGGCTGGTGATCTTGCTCTGGGTCCTCTGGGTGCATCCGCCGCCGCTGACCTCGCATCAGACCAGCGCCCTCGCCCACGGTACCGGCGGGATCCTGGTCGGCTGGGCGGTCGCCGAGTTCCTGCGCGGGCGCGTCGCCTGGCCGCTGTGGGCGATCGGCGCGGTCGGGGTCGTCTTCGGGCTGACGATCCTCTGGGAGCTCGGGGAGCTGCTCGGCGATCGCGTGCTCGATACGGCCCTGATCCCGAGCAGGCGCGACTCGGCGATCGACATCGCGTTCGGCACCGTCGGCGGCACGATCGGGACGATGGTGGCGGCGCTCGCGGCGCCGCTCGGCGGGCGCAGGTAGCGTTGTGAGCGTGGGCAATCTCGAAGGCCGCGTGATCGCGATCGCCGGGGCCGCCGGCGGCCTGGGACCGGTGGTCGCGCGGACCCTCGCCGACGCCGGCGCCAGCCTCGCGCTCACCGACCGCGACCAGGGCCGCCTCGACGAGGCGGCCGCTGAGCTCGACCCCGAGCGCACCGACGCCCGCGTCGTCGATCTGCTCGATCCGTCCGCCTCGGTCGAGTGGGCGGGCGCGATCGAGGACCGCTTCGGCCACGTCGACGGGCTCGTCCATCTGGTCGGCGGCTGGAAGGGCGGTGAGCCGCTCGCGAGCTTCGACCTCGCCGACTACGAGCTCCTGCACGACCTCCTGGTGATGACCGTGATCCACACGACCCGGGCCTTTCACGATCGACTCGCCGCCTCCGAGCACGGGCGGTTCGTCGTCGTCTCCTCCTCGCAGGCCCAGGGGCCGGACGGCACCAACGCGGCCTACGGCGCGACCAAGGCGGCGGCGGAGGCCTGGACGCTCGCCCTGGCCGACAGCTTCCGCGAGGCGGGCTCGGCGGCGACCTCGAACATCCTCGTCGTCAACGCGATCATCACCCCGCGGATGCGCGAGGCCAACCCGGACAAGGCGTACAAGACGTTCACCGCGGCCGAGGAGATCGCCGACGGGATCGCCTTCATCTGCTCCGATTCGGCGCAGAAGATGAACGGCAAGCGGCTCGCCCTGTACCCGTGACGACCGACTCGACGCGACCGGCCGCCCCGGTCGACTTCGCCTCCGACAACCACGCCGGGCGCCCACCCCGAGGTGCTCGAGGCGCTGGCCGCCGCGAGCGCCGGCCACGCCGCGTCCTACGGCGCCGACCCGTGGACCGCGCGAGCCGAGGGCCTGGTGCGCGAGCACTTCGGCGACGGCGCCCGTGCCTTCTTCGTCTTCAACGGAACCGGCGCCAACGTCGCCTCGATCGACGCGCTCACCCGGCCGTGGGAGGCGGTGATCTGCACCGATGTCGCGCACATGCACGTCGACGAGTGCGGCGCGCCGGAGCGCCTCTCCGGGGTCAAGCTGCTCACGGTCGCGCACCGACAGGGCAAGCTTGCGCCCGCCGACCTCGCTCAGTGGGAGGCGCGGCGCGGCGACGAGCACCAGGCGCAGCCGCGCCTCGTCTCGATCACCCAGTCGACCGAGCTCGGGACCGTCTACTCGCTCGCCGAGACGAGGGCCCTCGCCGACGCCGCCCACGAGCTCGGCATGTACCTGCACGTCGACGGCGCGCGGCTCGCCAACGCGGCGGCGGCGCTCGAGGCCGGCCTCGGCACGCTTGACCACCGAAGCCGGGGTGGACGTGGTCTCCTTCGGCGGGACCAAGAACGGCCTCGTCTTCGGCGAGGCCGTGGTCTTTTGCCGCCCCGACCTCGCCGAAAACTTCGCCTACACCCGCAAGCAGCTCGGGCAGCTCGCCTCGAAGATGCGCTTCGTCTCCGCCCAGTTCGAGGCCCTGCTCTCGGGCGACCTCTGGTTGCGAAACGCCCGCCACGCGAACGCGATGGCGGCCCGGCTCGCGGCCGCGGTCGAGCCGCTCGACGGGGTCGAGATCAGCCAGCCGGTCGAGGCCAATGCGGTCTTCGCCCGCCTCACGAGGCCGGCGATCGACCGGCTGCTCGCGGACCTGCCCGGAGACCATCCCTTCTACGTCTGGGACGACGCCACCGGCGAGGTGCGCTGGATGTGCGCGTGGGACACGAGCGAGGCCGACGTCGACGACTTCGCCGCCGCGATCGCCTCCGCGGCCGGCTGACCTTCGAGGCCGACCAGTCCCTGGATAGCCTGCGCGTCGTGGGAGACCAGACGACAACCGACCTCGCCGAGCGGATCGAGACGGCCATAGTGCGCTCGCTGGCAGCGGCGCCGGCGCCGCTGGTGCGGCTGCTCGCCGGCCGTCTCACGGTGCGTGAGGGCCAGCGGCTCGACCCTCTGGCGCAGACCGCGCTGCGACTCGAGCGCTTCTACGGCGGGTTCAGGCCCGAGCCGGTCGAGACCGTTCGCGAGCGCCGCCGCCGTGACGCACGCGTCTTTGCCGGGGAGCGCATCGAGGTCGCCGAGGTCCGCGACCTCGAGCTCCCGGGGCCCGCCGGCCCGATCGGCGCCCGCCTGTACCGGCCCGCCGGGCTCGCCGAGCCGGCGCCGCTGATCGTCTACTACCACGGCGGCGGCCACGTGATCTGCGACCTCGACACCCATGAGCAGCCGTGTCGCTTCCTCGCCAACGAGACCCCGGCGCTGGTGCTCTCGGTCGACTACCGGCTCGGCCCCGAACATCGATTTCCGGCGGCGGTCGAGGACTCGCTCGCGGCGTTCGCGTGGGCGCACGCCGAGGCCGCCGAGCTCGGTGCCGATCCGGATCGGATCGCGGTCGCCGGCGACAGCGCCGGCGGCAACCTGGCCACGGTCGTCTGCCAGCTCGCCGCCGCGGGCGATGGGCCGGCGCCGGCGTTCCAGGCGCTGATCTACCCGGTCACCGACTACTCGTCGAAGCGCCCCTCGTATACGACCTACGCGGAGGGCTTCTTTCTGACCCGCGCCGAGATGGACTGGTTTCGCGACAACTACTTCGCCACCGCGGCCGATCGCAGCGACCCGCGCGCGTCACCGATCCTCGCCGAGGACCTGAGCGGGGTGGCGCCGGCGCACGTGGTCACCGCGGGCTTCGACCCGCTGCGTGACGAGGGCGAGGAGTACGCCGCCGCGATGCGCGCCGCCGGGGTCGCGACGACGCTGACCCGGGAGCCGGACCTGGTCCACGGGTTCATCAACGCAGTCGGGCTCAGCGACCGCTCGCGCGCCGCGATGCGGTCGATCGCAAGGGCGATCCGGGAAGGCCTCGCCTAGCCGAGACCGGAGGCCGCGCCCGGCTAGCGGATCCTGCGACGCGAGGGCTTAGGCGGGCGCCGGATTTGCTCGAGCTCGGCCACCGCCAGCGCCAGCATCGCGCGCTCCTCGTCCGAAAGCCTGGTCTCGTCCTGAGTGAGTTGACGCAGGAGCTCGATCCCCTCGCCGCTGACCCCGGCTTCCTCTCCGTGCGTCACCTCAACCCGCGTGAGCGCTTGTCAGCGCTGCGGCCCCGTCGTCCACCGGCGCTCGGCGCGAGACGACTCGATCTCGGCGAGCACCAAACGCAGCGAGTCGCGCTCGCGGGTCGTCAGCTGCGGTTGATTCGCCACCTCCCATAGGTCGCGGATCCCCACGCTCGTCAGCACATACGAGACGTGTCCGATGCACTGGCGCCGACGCGCATCCCTCTTCACCCGAAACCTCTCACTCGACCCTGGAACGCAAGAAACGTTCCCCGCGATCGAGCTACGCAAACAACCTCGCCCTAGTTCTAACGGCTGCGAACCTTCTTCTTGGCCTGGTAGCCGCCGTTGAACTTCGCGATTGCCCCCTCGTCGGAGAGCCGGCGGGCGATCGGGTAGAGCTGCTGAGGCCTGACCCCCATCTCTCGGGCGAGCTCGGCCATCGGCTCTCCCGGATGGTCGCGAACGACGGTCAGGAACTGGACCTGGCGCTCGCCGCGGCGGGCACGCCTGGCGACCGAACGGCGCCGGCGCTTGGACCCGGTGGGTTTTCCGGCGCTCTTCTCGTCCAGCGAGGCGAGCGCCGCCTCGATCGCCTTGCGCTCGTTCTCGAGCTCCGAGAGGCGGTCCTTCATTAACTTTCTTGCTTGATCGATTGTGTCCACGCTGCACCCCTTTTCCGCGATTGCGCCACGCAACCGCGTTTCAGTAGTTACTACGTGGTCAACGTGTCGTTACTGACAGTTTTACCGCGAGAGGACGAGTCAGCCGGAGTCGTCGAACGTGACGGGCGGTTCGGGAGGGGGCGGCTCGGGTTGCGGTGTGGGGTCGGTTTGTGGAGCGGGCTCGGGTTGTGGAGTGGGCTCGGGCGCGACGGTCGGTGAAGCGACGTCCGGTGGGGGCGCGGCCGGGGTGGCCGCGACCGCCGGGGCAGGCTCCTCGACCGGGACCTCGACCGGAGCCGGAGCGGAGACCGCGCTGTTCGCCGGTGTCCGGTCAGGCTTCGGTGGCTCAGGCACGATCAGGTTCGGGACCGGCGGCGCGAGCGCGAGCTTGGCCTCCTCCCGGGGATCGGTTCCAGCAGTTGACTGAGGCTGCGGAGTGGGCGCCTTGTCGTCGGTGCCGATCGCGCGTCCGACCAAGAAGAAGCCGGCGAACACGACCCCCGCGAGCGCGAGCCCAATCAAAGCCCGCCCCGCGGTCGTTGTGGGGGCCGAGCTCATCGGCTCGGGCAGCGAATCGGCTTGCGCTGCTCGCCCTCGAGGCAGCGGTCTTTACGTTTTGGAGCTTTGCCGGAGCGCAGCTTGAAGCGGGTGAACTTGCCGATCTTGCCCGGAGCCGTGACGAATACCTTGATCACGACGCCCGGCTCGAGCGCTTTCTCGATGCCGGGGAAACCGACGTGAGTCGCGCAATCGATCGCGCCTGCTCGTCAAAGGGACAGCTCTTGCCGACGCAGCGCACGGCGGCGTCAGTTCCCTTGGGCGCACGCACCGACAGGCGCTCGATCAGCGTGTCTCCATTCGGCCTCAGCTCGCCGGAAAGGCGGACGATGGGGAATGGGCTCAGCAGGTCGAGGGCCGGCGGATCGTTGCCAGGCGGGTCGGCCTGGACCACGACGTTGCGCGTCACGGTCGCTTTCGCCTGGTCTGAGTCTGTGACCTCGAGCGCCACCGAATGCGTCCCCGGCGAGGCAAACGAATGTGTCACTGTCTCGCCGACGGCATCGTCGAACTGACCGTCACCGTCGAAATCCCACTTGTGTGACGCGGAGGGAATCGGCCCTTCCGGGTCCGATGAGGTCGAGGAGAACGTGACCTGTTCGCCGATCCCCGCTGGCGCCGGCTCGAAGATGAAGCCGGCGGTCGGGGGCGCGTTGACTCTGAGGCTGACCGTGTCCTCGTCAGTGTCGCCTTCGCTGTCGGTGACCCTGAGTCCCGTACTGATCGTCGCGGGCTCAGCGTAGGAACGGGAGGTCGTCGGGGTCGTGCCCGTGTCGAGCTCATAACCCGGCGTGCCGTCGAGGTCCCATTCGTACTTCGTGATCGCGCCTCCCAGTCCATCGCCGGTCGACCCCGAGCCGTTGAACGTCACCGTCTGCCCTGCCAACACGGGGTTTGGAGTCACGGTGAGCGCTGCAGTCGGCGGAATAAGCGGCGTCGAGCTTGCGGGCCCGGGCGCAGCGAGCGCCGTCGCGGCCAAAACGGCGGGAATTGCCGCCGCCAGCAGAAGTCGGTGTGACCGGCTCGCGGTCAAAGTGGGCGGCTGGAGCTCGCTTTGAGGCTGTGCTGAAGTTTCGCCTCGGCGCGTCGGACAGCGGTCGCTCCCGCTTCGTATGCCGCCGGCCTGCGGGTTGCCGCGCCGGCGGCGAGCTGGCGGTAGGCGTCCGCTGTCTGGCTCAAGGCGGATACGACCGAGTCGTTCGCCGAGGCCACCGATGCCGGGGCGGAGGTGCGGTCCAAGGATCTCGCCGCGCGTGCATGGGCGGTTGCGAGGTCCTCTGCGGCCGCCGCCTGGTCGCTCGCGGAATGTGCATCACGCAGTCGCTTCAGCTGCGGGGTCCGCGATCGGTCCAGCGCAGTGACCTCGCGCCGCAGTGTCCGCTCATAGGTGAGCAGGGCTTGGTCGGAGCGAGCCGTCTCGACAGCGGGTTTCGCTGAGTCGGCCGTCGTGACGCCGGTGAGCATGCCGGCACCTGCTGCCAAGACGACGGCTCCGAGGATGACACCGAGCGGCCATCCCAAGCGCCGAGTTCGCCGGGGCTGATCGGCGTCGACCGCGACGACCGCCTCCGTGGCGGTCGCGGTTAGTTCGTTAACTTCGGAGGCCTCATCGTCGGACGATTGCTCGACCTCCAGACGAGCTTTCCCGACGACGTCCTCGACGACGTCCTCGACGACCTCGAGAACGCGCTCGACGATCTCGTTGCGCAGCCGCTCGAGCTCGCCGCGCACTCTCTCGGACTCCGCCTCGGCAGCGGCTCGGCGCGCGGCCTCCTTGTCGACGTTGCCCTCGGCCTGTCCGGTTTTAGCCAGCGCCTCGTTCAGCGCTGCCTCGGTCCGCTCGAGCTCGGCCTGCAAGGCCCTCGGCCCTCTCTCTCGCGCGTTCCAGATCCTCGTCGAGCGCCTCGATCTCCTCGGCCGCGCGCTCCTCGGCCGCCTCTGCTGCGGCCCGAACCCGCTCATCGAGCGAATCGTTCCCAGCGTCGCCCGTCGGCCCCCCGTTACCCGCGGCGGGCTGAGCGGCGCCGCCTTGTGGCTCGGCAGCGCCCAGCGGGGGCTCTGACGAACCGCGCGCGGCTTCGCCGGCGCCCTCTGTTGACCGACCCGTACCCATCCTCGGAAGTTTAGGGCGGCTAAGGGACAGTTACGCCGGTTTCCACAGGCTGGACGAGCCGCTAAGGAGTGATGCGCGGCTCGATGCGCTCGAGCAGGGCAGGCGGGAAACCCCCGACCTCACGCAGCTCTTCTACCTCGGAGAAGTCGCCGTGCTTGTCGCGGTAGCGGATCACCCGGTTCGCCTGCGTCCTGGACATCCCCAGGTCACGTAGCTGCTCGAAATCAGCGCTGCTGAGGCTGACCGGGTTCGGCTGGGGCGCAGCCGCAGCCGCCGGCGGATCCGCGGCATTGACCGCGGTGTCGGGGCGCCCGCGGACACGCCCGTCCAAGGTGTTGCCCTGCCTTGCCTCACGCTCGGCGATCGGAGCGCGTTCCGCCGTTGCGTCCGGCCTCGGCTCGGCCTCGGCTCGAGCACGTTCGAGCGCTTGCCACGCCTGCTCATAGTTCGACAGCGCCTGCCTCTGAGCGACGGCTTGGCGGTCCTCTGTGCCGGCGCGGCGAAATCGCAGACGGCGTCGCCGCCTACCGGCGCCGCGCTCAACCTGAGCGCGCCACGCCTCCTTCGCGCGTTCGAGATCTGCCTCCAGCCGCGCGATCGAATCGGGTTCCGCAGCCGGCCCCGCCTCGGGGGTCAGCTCGCCTACGTCCTTCCGCGCCTCGTCGCCCTCGGGCTCACCGGGTTCCGCGTCACCGTCGGGCTCGGGGTCGTTCTGAACATTGGGGGAGACGCTCCTGTCCATCGGCATGACTCTAGGAGATCACCTCGTCGGGTGACGCCGGCGCCCACCCCGAGGTGTTCGAGGCGCTGGCCGCGGGGCGAGGACTACGCGGCTCGGCTGCGGGACGCCGGGGTCGCGGTCACATGCGCTGCGAGCCTGACCTCGTCCACGGCTACATCAACGCGGTCGGGATCGGCGGCCGCTCGCGCAAGGCGATGGAGGCGATCGCCGCGGCGACCGCGGCGGGCTGGCTCAGAAGAGGTTCGAGGACTCCGCCGCACGAGCCCTCGCCGTCTCTCGCTCCGGGTCGATCAGTGGCGCTTCGGAATAGTCGTCGATCACGTTGGCGTAGTGGCGAGCGAGCGTGTCGACGCGGTTGTCGACGATGCGGCTGATCCGCGCCAAGGGCCAGCCGGCCTGCAGGCAGAGGGCGATGTAGGAGTGGCGGCAGAGGTGATACGGGGTCGCGGTTTCGAGCCTGGCCGCGAGCGCCGGGTCGCGGTCGCGCACCGATTCGGCGACCGCGTTGCGCGCCGGCCTGTACCGGCGCCGGCGCCAGTTGCGAAAGTCGTGCTCGTTCCACTGCTCCCCGCTGGGCTTGTGGATCAGGAAGGCGTCGGTCGCAAGGCCGTCGGCCTCGATCAGCTCCTCGGCCTCGGTTCTGAGCGGCACCCAGAGGGGCGCTCTGCGCTCTCGACCTGACTTGGTCCGGCCGAGCGAGACGTTCTTCGGCCCGAGATCGGCGACGCGGACCGCGAGCGCGGTGAACGGCCGCGCACCGGTCAGCGCCATCAGGCTTAGGAACAGCGCGTCGCGCTCCGGGTTCGCGGTCGAGCTTGCGAGGATCGCTCTGCGTACGGCCTCGATCACCCGCGGCGAGAAGACGTGAGGTTCCTTGCCGCGCGCCTGCGGGGGCCACTCGGCCTCCCGCATCGGGTTCGACACCAGGCCGTAGGTGTCGCCGCGGGCAGCCGCCCAGCGCAGCGCGCCGGCGATCGGCTTTTGCGCCTGCGTGATCGCCGCGGCGGTCGCGCCACGCGCTCGGCAACGGTCCTGCCAGGTGGTGATTGTCTCGGTGGTGATCAGCGAGATCGGCGTCTCGCCGAGCGGGTCGCGGCTGACCCAGCGCCGGTAGCTGTCGGAATAGTTGCGGCGTGTCCTCGAGGCAAGCCTCGACTCTGCGTAGTTCGTCCACCAGACGCCGGCGATGAGCTCGGTAAGCGTGAGTTCGCTTGCCGGGCGGGATTCGAGAGCGCTTGGTTCGTCGCGGCGAGGCACAAACGGGGTCCACGTAGGTGAGTCGCGCGGGCGACGATCTCGCCGGGTGTGGCCTAGCGGGTGGCGCGGGACCTGATCCGACTCACGAGCGCTCGCGACCAGCGCGCCCTGCGCTTCATCGAGCTCGCGGGTGACTGCACGGGAGAGGCCAGCCAGCCTGACACCGTGCTTGTGCCTCGAATCAGCTCAGTCGTCTGTTGCGTCGAGATCCTCGAGGTCGGCGAGGTCCCGGTGGCTGCCCCGGGCTCGTTTCATGGCTCGGAGATGACGCCGGCTGCAGACGAGGACAGGGAGCCCAAACAACTCCATCTCGACCGCGTCATCCGCCAGCTCCCCGTAACTCGGAACACCGGCGAGCCGCTGGACGATGTCGAGTCCGCCGAGTGCCGTCTCGAGCGTCAGGTTGCGCCCCTTGGCCAGTGCCGTCCGTTCCGCGGCGTCGAGCGGGCGATCGGGATCGCTCGCGAGCCGCGCGTCGAGGCTCGCGAGCACGTTACCGAGGCGCCGGAGGTTCTCGGGGTCAGGCGCCGGAACGACGTCGACATCCTCCGTAGCGCGAACCGGTCCATGAGCCGCGAGCGCGACCGCGCCGATCAGGACGTATCGGACCTCGCCGCCATCCAAGACCCGGAGCAGGCCGGGTATGTCAACGCCGTTCACCGGGTTGCTCGACCGCGATGTGCATCCGCGCGCAGGCGAGCGAGCTGTCGATTCAGAGCGTCGAGGCGCTCGAGTCGCTCAGCGGGCGTCAACGACGCGAGCCGCCTCAGGCGTGCCCGTCGAGCATCGGCGCTGTCTCGCGCATCGATATCAGAGCCGGTATCCACGATCCAGATGCTACGGCGGCACACGGCGGGGCTGGCCCTTGGTGGGTCTGCAGTATCAGCCGGCGGCGCACCGCCGCTCGGTACGAAACCGTGGCGCGCCGGGCCGAGGAGACCGAGTGGTCCGGGCAGACGATCTCGGTCGCGTCGCTGGAAAGCCTCGTCGGCTTCAAGGGCTTGCGCGGAGGCCCCAGGATCGGATCGATCTGGCGGAGCTCGAGGCCATCCACGGCGAACTGGCGATCGAGCCGATCCCGGGGCTCGACGACTAGGCGCTAGGCTGAGCGGCGCTCGCCCGGATAGCTCAGTTGGTAGAGCACCTCCATGGTAAGGAGGGGGTCAGGGGTTCGAGTCCCCTTCCGGGCTACGGTTAGGTCGCCGCGAAGCAGCGGCACGATTGCGCAATCTGCTTCGCCGGGCCCGTCGGCGGGCGGATCCTCGGCGTCTCCGGTTTCGCCCTGTTCGCGGTGGCCGTCGGTCTCGTTGGAGTCCTCTGGGTCGCCTGGGTCGATCCGCTCTCAACGCCGCGCCGGGCGAGTGCGTTCACCCACACGATCGGCGGCTTTCTCGTCGGTGGGGCGATTTGCCACGACGCTGCGCCGGCGGCTCACCTGCCGGGCCTGGGGGCTATGGGCGTTCGCGGGCGTGGTCGCGATCACCATCGGATGGAGATCTGCGAGTACGTGGCCGACCATATTCTTGAAACCGCGCTCGTTTCCGGCTGGCGCGACTCTGCCGACGACATCCGGTTCAGGGTCTTCGCGGTCGCGATCGCGAGCGCACTAGTGCGCCTCTTCGAGTCGGTCGCCGGTCTAGGTCTTGACCGCGCGCCCCGCGACGGTCACCTCGTAGTCCGGATCGACCGCATCGATCTCGGCTGCGGAGAGCTCTTCGGCGGCCAGGCCGTAGAGAAAGGCGCTGGCGGCGCGGACGTTCCCGTAGGCCGTGACCCGCACTTGGTCGGCCTCGAACAGCTCCTCGAGGAGCGTCCTCAGCGCGAGACTAGTGAAGTCGCCAGTAGTCGCCGTGCTGGTCGATCTCAGGTCGACAGATTCGCGTGATGCCTGCGACGGTGATCAGCAGCGTGCCACCGGGCCGTAGCGAGCGATGCAGGTTGGCGAGCGCCGCGCGGAAGTCGAGGACGAGCATCAGGACCTCGGTCAGGACGATGCAGTCGAAGGTCCCCGAAGGAAGAGTCTCCCGTTCGGCGAGGTCGCCGATGATCGTCGCCTTTGGTTTCCTCTTCGATGTCGACGACGTCGACGCGCTCGAGTACGGCGGCGTCGCCGAAGCGGCGCGTGTAGGCGTCATCTCCGACCTCGAGTACGCGGCCGCGGATGTCGCTGCGGCCGTGGGCCGCGAGAAACCTCTCGACGTAGTGGCGGTCGACGGGCGTCCCCCGGTCGCATCCCCAGCTACCGGCTGGCGGGCTCGAGAAGGCTCGGATGTCGCCCTAGCCGGCGCATCCTGCGTCGAACGCGGCCGACCACAGCGGTGCCCCGCGGGCCGAGGAGACGCTTCAATCGAGCCCGATCCAAGGGCGTGGAAGCATACGCGGGGAATTGTCAATCGACCGCCCGCAGACCACTCACCAGAAGGCGTCCCGCCGCGCGGGCCGCTCCTGATCCTCTCCCCGCACTACGACGACGCGGCGCTCTCGTGCGCCGCCCTGCTCGACCGGGACGAGCCCGCCGACCTACTGAACGTCTTCACGGGCGCGCCCGAGACGCCAGTCCGGACTGCCTGGGTCGCGCTCACCGGCTTCACGGACTCCACCGCGAGCATGCAGGCCCGCGGCCTCGAGGACGATGCCGCCTTCTCCGACAGCCCGCACCGCCGACGGCACCTGGGCCTGCTCGACGACGAGCTTTCGCCGCGGCCGCGTCCGGAGTCGGATCGCGAGGAGATCGTCAAGGCGATCCTCGGGTGGGCTGCGAACGTCGAGCGCGGCGTCGTCGCCGCGCCCGCGGGCGCAGGACGACCTCGTTCACGTCGGCTCCGCCAGCGTGCCACCGACCTCCTGGTGCATCCCGACCATCTCGTCGTCCGCAGCGCCGCGATCGCTGCCGCGGAGCGCGCCGGCAACCTCCGGGTGCTGCTCTACGAGGAACTCCCCTACGCTCTCGACGTACCGGCGGATCGAACCGTTCGGTCGTTCGCAGCCGACGGGCGAGACCTCGAGCCGTTCGCACTCTCCGTCGACGCCTCCACCAAGGGTCGCCGGATCGCGGCCTACGCCAGTCAGTTGCCTCATCTCGGTCGCCACGCGA
Organism: uncultured Solirubrobacterales bacterium; assembly: GCA_963828755.1. GTDB lineage: Bacteria > Actinomycetota > Thermoleophilia > Solirubrobacterales > 70-9 > WHSW01. The sequence continues at coordinate 105,975 of CAWHFY010000021.1, forward strand.
GACCTTGGATCGACGATCCGGCGTCGGCACCGAGCGTTGAGCGCTATTGGTACGTCGGCGCCTAGCCTCCGAACCTTCGTGACCGACACCGAGCTACCCAACGGTCGCTGTGGTCGTTCCCACAGCGGGTCGACGCCCGGCCGCCCTCGACCGACTGCTCAGGTCGGTCCTCGCCGATCCAGCGACGAACGAGGTGATCGTCGTCCTCGACCATCCGTCGCCGGCCACGGAAGCGGTGGTCGCACGCCACGACGACCCCCGCCTGCGGTTGGTGCGAACCACCGAGCCGATCACTCCGGAACGCGACCGCGGACAGGCAAGTCGCGACATCGGCTTCCGCGAAGCGCGGTCCGACATCTTGCTATCGCTCGACGACGACGTCGAGCCGGCGTCCGGGCTCGTGACGGGGCACGCGAAGCGCCACGCGGATCAGATCGGCCTCGTCGTCCGGGGCTATACGCCCGTCGTCGCAGGCGACGTGGAGCCCGGAGACTCGGCGGCCGCGACGAGCTACTACGCGAACGCGTTGAGCGAGCCTGGCGGATCGTCCAAAACGACTCCGACGAGGCGCTTCTTGACCTCTGGGGAGGGCACTTCTCCGTCCGCCGCAAAGACTGGCAGCACGTCGAGAAGAACGCCGGAGCCCCGGAGGCGGGCTCGGCGCTCGCGGCCGCCTGGCACACCGATACGGCCCAAGGATTCCGTCTTCGCGCCCACGGACTCGTGGCGGCGCCGACGAGAGTCTCGTCGCACCGCACCACCATCGGGTTGCGCTCACGCGGGTGTTCGATGACGCCCACAGCCACGCGTATGGCCGGGTCTGCCTGAACGTCGCGTACCCCGACCTCGCCCACCCGCCCGAGCGCGATGTTGCGGAACGGGCGCGGCCGATCCCTTTGCTTTGGCTTATGCAGTCGGGTGTGTTGACCGCCATGTACAGGGGGATCGCGTTGGCGATCGCGAGGGCTGGGCTCGTTCACCCGGGCCGGCAGCATTGAGATGCTCGGGGTCCGCGTCCTTGCGCTACTGGGGTTTGCTCGCGGCGTCGTCGACGCGCGTCGGGATCTGGCCGTTCGGCCGGCAAAGTGGTGACTCAGCGGTTCACGACGGTCGGATCGTGAGTGCAGTCATGAAGACGTCACGTCGCATGCCTTCGAGGATCTCGCCGGCGTTCCTCGCACACGTTCGGGCTAGCTCTCGACCGTCCTCAGATAGGCAATAGTCGAGAGCGGATTCGAGATCCTTCGGATCCAGGCTGTCTCCCGTCCGAACCACGGGCCATCCAACAGCGGCCGCCTGCTGCGAGATTTTGGCGCCGCCGGCGACCGGATCAAGTGCGAGGGCGGGCACCCCGTGCTTCAACGCGAGGACCAACCCATGGAGCCTGGTCGTCACGACGGCATCCATCCCGGCGATGGCGGATTCGACCTCGGCCGTCGATCTCAGCCCTGTCTCGTTCGCCTTCAATCGTGTGTCGATGTGGAACCTCACCGCACGCCGAGCATCGAGCAACGTTGCTGCCGCGCGACGAACTTCGGTCTGTCGGTCCCGGTCTGGAGTACTCGGGCGGGTAGCGCTCGACGAGCACGACTCCGACAAGCGGGAGCGACTCGCCAGTCGAGGCGAAGGCTAAATCCGGGCGTGCCGTCGCCTCGCTGTCACGTTCGATCAGCGTGTCAAACGGATTCCACGTCTCGAGCGGCCTCAACATCGTCACGTCGACGCCGACCCAGCGGCTCCCGCCGAAGTAGGCGAGCATGGCGTTGAGGCGACGTTCCGGTTCCACGGGACCGCAGACGAAGATGACGTCGGAGTACCCGGTCGGGTCGAGCTCGCGCCAGTCGACGCCTTCGCCGAAGTCTGGCGCGTTCGCCACGTCGTGATCTCGTCCCGTCTCCCGAAGCCATTCGCACGCTACATCGCGCGCGAGCAGATCTCCGGCGGTCACCGATTCGTGTGACCAGCTGAACCAGCCGGTGCTACCAGCACGCGATCACCCGACGGCTTGCGCCCGGATGACTCATGCCGAGGAACGCTCCGCGCCTGCCGCCACTCTTCAATGCGCCGTCGGGCGCGGGCACTGAGACGACTTGCCGACCTGACCATGTGCGCGCGGGAGGTTATCTTCGGAAGCGTCCGTCATGGAAAAAGAGGCCATCCGCGGGATCCGATGGACGATGCTCGGCTACGGGGCGACGCGGCTGTGGTCGCTAGTCACGAACCTCGTGCTCGCGCGATTACTGGTGCCGAGCGATTTCGGGCTGATCGCCTTCAGTTCGCTGGTGATTGCCGGGGTGGTCCTCGTCGGGGGCCTCGGGTTGGGAAGCGCGGTTGTCATCCGGCAGGATCTCCGAAGGTCCGATCTGAGGACGGCCTTCTCGCTGATGATCGGCGCCTTCTTGATGTGCGCCGTCGTCATCGCGGCGCTCGCGCCGGTCGCGGCCGACCTTCTGAACGACCCTCGCGCCACGGATGCCCTTCGGGCACTCGCCATTCCGGTGCTCTTCGGAGGCGTGACCTTGTTCTACGCCTCCGTGATGCAGCGGGAGCTCAAGTTCCCGCGCCAGTTCCTGTCCATGACAACGCTGGTAGTGGTGATTGCCGGGACAGCAATCCCGTTGGCGGCCGCGGGCGCTGGCGTCTGGAGTCTTGTGATCGGTCAAATTGCCGGAGCCGTCGCGTACACGCTAGTACTCATTCTTCTCGCCCCTTATCGGGTGCGGGTTGGGTGGGATCCGGCGGCGGCGAGGACGTTGTTGGGGACCGGGTGGGGATTCGTGCTCCAGGGCGGGTTCTCCTTCGTTGAGCAGAATGCGGACTACGCCGTTGTCGGTACGAGGCTCGGCTCCCAACAGCTAGGCCTGTACTCACTCGCGTATCGGGTTAGCGAGCTGCCGAGCAACTTCGTCGTCGAGCCGATCGCCCAGGCGACGTTCCCGGGGTTCGCCAGGATGCGGGAACGCTCGGAGGATGTCGAGGGGACGTTCTTAACGACGCTGCGTCTCTCGGCCTTGTGCGCGTTCCCTTTGGGACTCATTACGGCGGGTGCAGCGGAGCCGCTGGTGGAGGCGATTCTCGGATCGAAGTGGACTGGAATGATCGAACTGCTTCGGATCCTCGGAATATGGGGGAGCATCCGGGTCGTTCAGGCGACGACTGCCTGGTTCGTCAACGCTATGGGCTTCGCATCGCGCGTCGGATCGTCGTACGGCGCGATGCTCGTGGTAAGCCTTCCGCTGCTGGTGTTGGCAGCCATCCTCTGGGACACGGAGGGGGTGGCGTGGGTGATGGTCGGAAGCGTGATGACGATGGCGGTGATCGTCGCGAGGATTGCCGCCGCCCAGCTCGCGATTCCGGTGCGGCGCCAATACC
>CAWHFY010000022.1:0-211527 GCA_963828755.1 uncultured Solirubrobacterales bacterium
GACCAGCGCCGCGGGCTGCTCGGTGTCACGATCCGCTTCTTGGCCGGCGAGCAGGCGGTCACCGACCAGCTGGTCCCGATGATCGCCGCCTCGCACGCGCTCGGCCGCTTCGACTGGGTCACGTACCTCGCGACGTTCCTCATGGAGGAGGCTAAGCATGCCGAGTTCTTCATGCGCTGGCACGACGAGGTGGTCGGCGTCCTCGAGCCCGAGGAGGTGGCGCGGCACTTCCTGGTTCGCGGCAAGACCGTCGACCCCAGCGGCCGGTTCGAGGTCCGCGACGTGCTTCACGAGGCGTTGCCCGAGTACGGCGGCGAGCTGCTGCGCGCCGCGATCGACGGCGACCGCGATGAGATCGAGCGCGCGTTCGTCCGCTTTTCGGCCGCCTACAACGGCTTCGTGGAGGGCGTGCTCACCATGCCCTCGTACGAGATCGTGATCGACACGACCAACCTGTGGGACGCCTTTCCCGGCCTGGGACAGGGGTTCAGGCAGATCCTCATGGACGAGGGCCGCCACATCACGTTCGGGACCCAGGCCTGCCGGATCCTGATCGAGCGTCACCCCGAGTACGAGGCGCTCGTGCACGAGGTCTTCGACCGCTACCGCGGCAACCTGGTGGGCCTCGTCGAGTACCAGAAGGCGGTGCCCGGGCTCGAGGTCGACAAGTACCAGCGACAGAAGGTCCGCCACTACCGCAACCGTTGCCGCGAGATGGGCATCACCGCCGACGCGGAGTTGATCGAGCAGATTCTCGACCCCGAAATCGACTTCGTGGTCGGGGTCGAGGCGGGGTAGCTGTGTGAACCCGCTACATATGACCCTCGGGAATCCTGGCCTGCCTGTCCATTGCCCGGGCCGCGCATGTGTGGCATACCTCCAGGTATGAGCGGCTCTCAACGCCCGACGGCCGACGATGTCCGCCGCGCGATCGCCGACGAGGGGATCGAGTTCTTGTTCGCGCAGTTCGTGGACATGCACGCGAAGCCGAGCGCGAAGCTGATCCCGTCCCAGCAGCTCGAGGGGCTGCTCGCCGACGGCGCCGGGTTCGCCGGCTTCGCGGCGGGCGACATCGGCCAGACACCGGACAACCCGGATCTGATCGCGATGCCCGACGTCGGCAGCTTCACGCGGCTGCCGTGGAAGCCCGAGATCGCCTGGTTCGCATGCGACGCGACCGTGGAGGGCGAGGAGTGGCCGTACTGCCCGCGGACGATCCTCCGCCACCAGCTCGAGCGCGCGTCGGACGCGGGCTTTGAGCTGAAGATCGGCTGCGAGCTCGAGTACTTCCTGGTCCGTCAGACCGACGACGGCGGGATCGAGATCGCCGACCCGCTCGACACGCTCGAGCAGCCCTGCTACGACATCCGCGCGCTCACCCGCTCGTTCGACTTCGTCGCCGACGTCGTCCGCAACGTGAACTCGCTCGGCTGGAACCTCTATGCGACCGACCACGAGGACGCCAACGGGCAGTTCGAGCAGAACTGGGACTTCGCCGGCGCGCTCACGAGCTGCGACCGGGCGGTGTTCTACCGCTACATGGTCGAGGCGATGGCGCAGGAGCGCGGGCTGATCGCGACCTTCATGCCGAAGCCGTTCGCCCACCTGACCGGAAACGGGTGCCACTTCCACATGAGCCTGTGGGACGGGGACACGAATCTGTTCGCGCGCGATCGCGACGACGACCCGCGCAATCTCGGGCTCAGCGATCTGGCCTACAACTTCATCGGCGGCCTCAAGGCTCACGCGAAGGCCTATATCGCGCTCAGCGCGCCAACCGTCTCCTCCTACAAGCGGCTCGTGATCGGCGCTCCGGCCAGCGGCGCCACCTGGGCCCCGGCGTACGTCACCTACGGCTGGAACAACCGGACGATGATGCTGCGGATCCCCGAGGCGGGCCGGATCGAGGACCGGACGGTCGACGGCTCCTGCAATCCGTACCTCGCTGCGACGGCGATCCTGGCCGCCGGCCTCGACGGGATCGAGCGCGGGCTCGATCCGGGCGACCCGACGACCGCGAACATGTACGAGACCAGCGAAGCCGACCGGCGCGAGATGGGCATCGAGACCCTGCCCGAGAACCTGCTCGACGCGACACGCGAGCTCGAGCGGGGACGACGTCCTGCGCAAGGCCCTGGGCTCGGTGGGCGAGGAGGACTACGTGGACTACTTCATCCGCTGTAAGCGCCGCGAGTGGAGGATGGCGCACGAGCAGGTCACGCAGTGGGAACTCGACCGCTACCTGCAGCTGTTTTGAGATCAGGGGGATGAGCTCATGTGCGGGATCGCCGGTCTGTTCAGCAAGTCAACCGACGTCGAGGAGCGGCTCGGCGCGCACCTGAGCTCGATGCTGTCGCAGCTGGCCGATCGCGGGCCCGACAGCGCCGGCGTTGCTCTGTACCGCGATCCGGCCCCGCCCGGGTCGTGCAAGGTCTCGGTGTTCTCGCCGGACCCCGGCGAGCCCTGGGCGGCGCTCGCCGGCGAGCTGGCCGAGGAGTTCGGCGGCGAGGCCGGGCCCGAGGTGCGGGCCTCGCACGCGCTCTTCGTCGTCGCCGCCGAGCCGGCCGACGCGCAGCGCTGGTTCGCCGAGCGCCGATCCGACCTGCGCGTGATGAGCATCGGCGAGCGGATCGAGATCTACAAGGAGGCGGTCGACCCGCGCGGGTTCGTCGAGCGTTTCGAGCTCGGCGACGTCGCGGCCACCCACGCGCTCGGGCACACGCGAATGGCGACCGAGAGCGCCGTGACCACCGAGCACTCCCACCCGTTCTCCACCGGCCTCGACCTCTGCCTCGTGCACAACGGCTCCCTCTCCAACCACAACCGCCTGCGCATGGACCTGCGCAGGCGTGGGATCGAGTTCCAGACCGACAACGACACGGAGGTCGCGGCCGGCTACCTGACCTGGCGGCTCAAGGAGGGAGACGACCTCGAGCAGGCGCTCCGCGCCTGCCTCGTGGACCTGGACGGCTTCTACACCTTCGCCGTCGGCACGGTCGACGGCTTCGCCGTGCTGCGCGACCCGATCGCCTGCAAGCCGGCGGTGCTCGCCGAGACCGACGGCTGGGTGGCGATGGCGTCCGAGTACCGCGCGATCTCGGTGCTCCCGGGCGCCGAGGACGCCGAGGTCTGGGAGCCCGAGCCCGGGCGCGTGTACTCCTGGGAGCGGGCGAAGGTACTGTGACGCCGAGTCCATCAGGACGAAGCGGAGCCGCGCCGCCGTTGAGGCGCTTTCTGTGACCGTCGCCGCCGAGGAGTCCGTCGACCTCGCGGTGACGTCGGTGCGCGAGCTCAACCAGCGCCTGCACGACCTCGACCCGTCCGACAGGTCGCGCTGGCGGATCACCAACCCGGGCGGCGCGCACTCGGTGGCGGTCGGGCTCGGCGCGCCGATCGAGGTCGAGATCGCCGGGCACGTGGGCTACTACTGCGCCGGCATGAACAAGCGGGCGTCGGTGCGGGTCGAGGGCAACGCCGGCGTCGGCGTCGCGGAGAACATCATGTCGGGCACCGTCGTCGTGGAGGGCGACGCGAGCCAATCCGCGGCGGCCACGGGGCGCGGAGGGCTGCTGGTGATCCGTGGCAGCGCCTCGGCGCGCTGCGGGATCTCGATGAAGGGCGTCGAGATCGTGGTCTGCGGCTCGGTCGGCCACGTCGCCGGGTTCATGGCGCAGCGGGGCGTGCTCGTGGTATGTGGCGACGCCGGCGACGGGCTCGGCGACTCGATCTACGAGGCGCACGTGTACGTGCGGGGGGAGGTCGCGGGCCTCGGCGCCGACTGCGTCGAGAAGGAGATGCGCGACGAGCACCGCGAGGAGCTCGGGCGGCTGCTCGAGCGGGCCGAGGCCGGCTACCAGGTCGCCGAGTTCCGCCGCTACGGCTCCGCGCGCAGGCTCTACAACTTCGACGTCGACCACGCGGGCGAGTACTGATGTCGACGCCGCCCCGACCGGGCCTGCGCGAGTCGGCGCTATTCGACCGCAACACGATTCACGAGATCCACCGCATGGCGCGGGAGGGGATCTACGACATCCGCGGGTTCGGCGCCAAGCGCCGCGTGCCGCACTTCGACGATCTGCTGTTCCTCGGCGCGAGCATCTCGCGCTACCCGCTCGAGGGCTATCGCGAGCGCTGCGCGACCGACGTCACCCTGGGGACACGGTTCGCGAACGAGCCGATCCACCTCGAGATCCCGATCACGATCGCCGGGATGAGCTTCGGAGCCCTCTCGGCCCCGGCGAAGGAGGCGCTCGGCAGGGGTGCGAGCGCGGTGGGCACGAGCACCACCACCGGGGACGGCGGGATGCTCCCGGAGGAGCGCGAGCACTCCAGCAAGCTCGTCTACCAAATCCTCCCGTCGCGTTACGGGATGAACCCCGACGACCTGCGGCGCGCCGACGCGGTGGAGGTCGTGGTCGGCCAGGGCGCGAAGCCCGGCGGCGGCGGGATGCTGCTGGGCCAGAAGATCTCCGACCGCGTGGCCGAGATGCGCGACCTCCCGATGGGGATCGACCAGCGCAGCGCCTGCCGCCACCCCGATTGGACAGGCCCCGACGACCTCGAGATCAAGATCGGCGAGCTGCGCGAGATCACCGATTGGCGCAAGCCCGTGTACGTGAAGATCGGCGCGACCCGGACCTATTTCGACGTCGCCCTGGCGATCAAGGCCGGGGCCGATGTGATCGTGCTCGACGGGATGGAGGGCGGTACGGCGGCGAGCCAGGAGGTGTTCATCGAGCACGTGGGCATCCCGATCCTTGCGGCCATCCCCGAGGCCGTTCGGTCCCTGCAGGAGCTCGACATGCACCGCAAGGTCCAGCTGATCGTCTCCGGCGGCATCCGCTCGGGCGCCGACGTCGCCAAGGCGATGGCGCTCGGCGCCGATGCGGTCTCGATCGGCGTTGCCGCCGTGATCGCGCTCGGCGACAACTCTCCCGAGCACGAGGAGGGCTACGCCGAGATCGGCACCGCCGCGGGCTACTACGACGACTGGCACGAGGGTCGCGACCCGGCCGGGATCTCGACCCAGGATCCGGAGCTCGCCGGGCGGTTCGACCCCGAGCTGGGCGGGCGCCGGCTGGCGAACTACCTGCGTGCGATGGTGCTCGAGGCGCAGACGCTGGCCCGGGCGTGCGGAAAGTCGCATCTGCACAACCTCGAGCCGGAGGACATGGTGGCGCTGACGCTCGAGGCGGCGGCGATGGCGAAGGTCCCCCTGGCGGGAACCGGCTGGGTGCCGGGACGGCACTCGACCGACGACGGGGACAGCCCTCGATAGCCTGAGGAAGCCTTGTCGAAGAATCTGGTTGAGCTCGTGCGCCGCCATCACGGCGAGTCCGCGCCGACCGCGCTCGAGGTGCTGAAGGATGCGCTTGAGCGCAACGGAGAGATCACCGACGCCGACCGCCGCGAGGCCGCCGAGCGGTCCGGCCTGCCCGAGAGCACCGTCTACGGCGTCTCGACCTTCTACGACGACCTGCTTCAACCGCGCGGCGCGCGCCACGTCCGCGTGTGCACCGGGACCGCGTGCTTCGCGGCCACCGGCGATGAGCACGTCGACCGGATCCGGGAGGGGCTCGGGCTCGAGCTCGGCGAGCGCAGCGACGACGGCTCGGTATCGCTCGCCGAGACCGTCTGCCTGGGCTTTTGCCATTCCTCTCCGGCGGTCCGCGACGGCGACGTGATCGACGCCGGCCCGGACGTCGTCGAACGGGTCCTCGCCGGCAAGTGCGCGCAGGCCGCGGAACCCGAGTGGCGGTCGGTGCTCGACGAGCCGGTGCTGACTGTTCCGGGGGACTGGTCCGGTCTGCGGCGAGCGCTCGAGGAGCTGACCCCTGAGCAGCTGCTCGAGGAGGTCGAGGAGGCAGACGTCCGCGGGCGCGGCGGCGCCGGGTTCCCGGCCGGCCGGAAGTGGGGTTTCACGCGAGCCGCCGAGGGCGACGAGAAGTTCATCGTCGCCAACGGCGACGAGGGCGACCCGGGCTCGTACATCGACAAGTACCTGATGGAGCGCAGCCCGGCGCTCCTGCTGGAGGGGATGGCGCTGGCCGGCTACGCCGTCGGCGCCGGGCACGGATTCGTGCTCACCCGCTCCGAGTACCCGCTGTCGAAGCCCGTGCTCGACGAGGCGGCGCGCCGCGCTCGGGAGGAGGGCTGGCTCGGCACCGGGATCGCCGGGACTGACTTTACGTTCGACGTGACCGTGATCGAGGGAGCAGGCTCCTACGTGGTCGGCGAGGAGACGGCGCTCCTCGCCTGCCTCCAGGGCTTGCGCGGCGCGGTGTCCGCCCGCCCGCCGTTCCCGGCGCAGCGCGGGCTCCACGGCCGGCCGACCGTCGTCAACAACGTCGAGACGCTCTGCAACGTGGCCTTCATCGCGCGAGAGGGCGCGGGCGCCTACCGTGACCTCAGTCCCGGTGGCACCCCAGGCACGAAGCTCGTCTGCTTCAACGAGCGCTTCACCCGCCCGGGCGTCTTCGAGGTGCCCTTCGGGATGCCGGTCGCCGAGCTGTGCGAGGGGCTCGCAGGTGGGCTCCGTGACGGGCGCGCGATCAAGGCGCTTCAGATCGGCGGCCCGCTCGGCGGGATCCTGCCGGCCGGCCGGATGGAGGTCGCGTTCGACTTCGGGCCGCTGGCGGACGAGGGCTGCATGCTCGGGCACGGGGGGATCCTGGCCTTCGATGACCGGACCGACATGCGCGACGTCGCCCGCCACCTGCTGCATTTCGGCGCCCACGAGAGTTGCGGCAAGTGCTTTCCCTGCCGGATCGGGCTCGCGCGCGCGCACGAGATGTTCGCCGCGGACGAGCCGGTTGACCGCACGCGGCTCGAGGACCTTTTGGAAGCCCTGGAGGTCGGTAGCCTCTGTGCACACGGAGGAGGCATGCCAGCGCCCATCCGCAGTCTGATCAAGCACTTCCCCGAGGAGCTGGGACTCGCATGAGTCTTCAGGTCCAAGTCGATGGAGTCAAGGTCGAGGTCCCGGCCGGTGCGACGGTGCTCGAAGCCACCCAGGCCGCGGGAAAGTGGGTGCCGACCCTCTGTTACGACGAGCGCCAGGAGCCCTTCGGCGCCTGCAGGGTCTGCCTGGTCGGCTCCTCCCAGGCGAGCGCCGGCGAGGACGCACGGGCGGTGATTCCGGCCTGCACCACCCCCTGTGTCGATGACATGGCGATCCACACCGACGACCCGCGGGCCCGGCGCGTCGCGACCGCGGTGGTCGAACTCGTCCTCTCCGAGCTCCCGATGGCGCCGCCGGAGGACAGCGAGCTGACCGAGATCGCTGCGCGGCTCGAGGTCGGCGAGCCCCGGTGGCCCGGCGAGGTTCACGCGGCCCGCCGCGCGGACGATCGCCACCCGTACCTGACCCTCCGGCACGACCTGTGCATCTCTTGCGGTCGCTGCGTCCGGGCGTGCGACGAGGTCCAGGGGACCTTCGCGCTGACCGCGACCGGTCGGGGTTTCGAGGCGAACATCGCGGCTGGGCTCGACCAGGGGTTCCGTGATTCGGCCTGTGTTTCGTGTGGCGCCTGTGCCGACACGTGTCCCACTCAGGCGATCGGCGAGCCCACGCTGATCGCGCTCGTCGAGGGAGGATGAGATGAAGAAGCTCTACGACTCGGAGGTGACGACGACGTGCGGGTACTGCGGAGTCGGCTGCCGCCTGGAGGCGCACGTCGCTGGCGGCAAGGTCGCCTCGATCAGCCCCGCGCTCGACGGGCCCGCCAACGAGGGACACACCTGCCTCAAGGGCCGCTTTGCCCACCAGTTCTCGAAGCGGCGCGACCGCCTGACGACGCCGCTGATTCGCGAGGCCGACGGCAGCCTGCGGCCAGCAAGCTGGGACGAGGCGATTGGGCGGATCGCGTCGGAGCTGGGGCGGATCAAGGCCGAACACGGGGCGAACGCGATCGCCGGCCTCGCCTCCTCGCGGGCCACGAACGAGGACTGCTACGCGATGTCGCGCCTGATGCGCGGCGCGATCGGGACCAACAACATCGACAACTGCTCGCGCGTCTGTCATTCGCCCACGTCGTTCGCGATGCGCAAGTCGCTGGGGCTCTCAGGGGCGACGGGCTCCTTTCGCGACTTCGACCATGCCGACGCGACGGTCATCATCGGCGCGAACCCGACCGAGGGCCATCCGGTCGTCGGCGCGCGGATCAAGCAGGCCGTCCTGCGGGGCATGCGGCTGGTGACGATCGACCCGCGACGGATCGAGCTCGCCGAGTACGGGGAGCTGCACCTCGCGCCGCGTCCTGGGACCAACGCCGCCGTGATGCTCGGGCTGGCCCATGTGATCGAGCGCGACCGCTTCTGCGATCACGTGTTCATCGAGGCGCGCACGGAGGGGTTCGACGAGGTCCGCGAGCTGCTCCGGTCTTATTCGCCCGAGGTCGTCGAGGAGATCAGCGGGGTACCCGCCGCGGACCTCGAGGCGGCGGCGCACATCTACGGGGAGGCCGAGAACGCGTGCTTCTCGTGGGGCCTCGGCGTCACCGAGCACAAGTACGGCTCCGAGGTCGTGCGACTGATCTGCAACGTGGCGCTGATGACCGGCAAGATCGGCCGCCTCGGCTCGGCGCTGATGCCGTTGCGGGGCCAGAACAACGTTCAGGGCTCCTCGGACATGGGCGCCCTGCCGGACACGTACACGGCGTATCGCTCGGTGGACGACGAGGACGTCGCACGCAGCTTCGAGGACGTCTACCGGGTCTCGGTCCCGCGGGAAAAGGGCTACAAGGTCCCGGAGATGTTCGATGCCGCGGTCGCGGGCGACCTGAAGGCGATGTACATCTTCGGCGAGGACGTCGCCCAGACAGACCCCGACACCGCGCACGTCGTGAGGGCGCTCGAGGCCCTCGAGTTCCTGGTCTGCCAGGACATCTTCGAGACCGAGACCACGAACTTCGCCGACGTGATCCTGCCGGCCTCGTCCTTCCTCGAGAAGCGGGGCACGTTCACCAACGCCGAGCGCCGGCTCCAGCTCGTCGAGCCGGCGATCGATCCGCCCGGCGAGGCGAAGACGGACTTCGAAATCATCGCCGAGGTGTCACGGGCGCTCGGCCACGAGACCGGCTGGAACGAACCCGAGGACGCGATGCGCGAGATCGCGGCGCTCACGCCGCATTTCGCCGGCGTGACCTACGAGCGCCTCGGCCGCAAGGGCCTGCAGTGGCCGGTTGACGCCGACGGCATCGATACGCCGACGCTGTACGAGCGAGAGTTCGACCTCCCCGGCGGCAAGGCGCAGTTCGCCGCCCTCCCGTTTCAGGTGCCGGGCGACCAGGTCGATCAGGACTTCCCGCTGATGCTCGTCACGGGCCGAAGGCTCGAGCACTACAACGCGGGGACCATGACGCGGCGGACGGGCAACGTCGAGCTCGCCGACCGCGATCACCTGGAGATCCATCCGGACGACGCCAGGCGGCTGTGGATCTCAGACGGCGATCGGGTCTCGCTGCGCAGCCGGATGGGCCGGGTTGAGATCACGGCGCAGGTGACCGAGAAGATCAAGCGGGGCAACGTCTTCGCGACCTTTCACTTCCCTGAGACCAAGACCAACCTGCTCGTCGGCTCGTCGAGCGACATCAACACCTCCTGCCCGGAGTACAAGGTGATCGCCGTCGACGTCCGTCCGCTCTCCGAGGAGCCGTCGATGGCTCCGGCGCTGAGCGGGTCCGGTGCCCCGTGAGGTGACCCGCGCGCAGGACCCGGCGACCACGCGCATGGTCGCGAGCGTCGTCCGCGACGGCGAGCCCGACGAGCTGGCCGTCGAGGAGCCGCTCGAGATTCGTGTCGACGGGGAGGCGCTCTCGGTCACGATGCGCACGCCCGGCAACGACGAGGAGCTCGCGATCGGATTCCTGATCGGGGAGGGGCTGATCCGGGGGCCGGCGCGGGCGGGCCTGACCGAAGACCTCGCGGCGAACGTGATCAACGTCGAGGGTCCGCTGCTGCGGGATCCCGGCGAGCGGCGCTTCTACACGAGCTCCTCGTGCGGGGTCTGCGGCAAGGGGGCGCTGGAGGAGGTGGCCGTACACGCACCGCGGGTGGAGGGCGGCCCGACGGTTGCCCGGTCGCTGCTCGCGGCCCTGCCCGACCGTCTGCGCCAGCCCACCTTCGCGCGGACCGGCGGCCTGCACGCCACCGGCCTCTTCGACTCCGACGGCGAGCTCCTGATCGTGCGCGAGGACGTCGGCCGCCACAACGCCATGGACAAGGTCGTCGGCCGCGCGACGCTCAACGGGCGCCTCACGCTGCGCGACCACATCCTCTGCGTCAGCGGCCGGCTGTCGTTCGAGCTCGTCCAGAAGGCGGCCGTCGCCGGCGCCCCGATCATGGTGGCCGTGGGGGCGCCGTCGTCGCTGGCCGTCGAGCTGGCGGCCGACCGCAACATCACGCTCGTCGGCTTCGCCCGCGAGGGCGCCGCAAATGTCTACACCGTGGCCGATCGGGTCATCTGACAGCCTCGATTGTCGCCCGCAACACGCGCGACTCCGCGAAACGGGCGCGGTTCGGCGCGCTCCCCGAATAGAAGCCGGGAGATTGCTGAGACGATCAATTGACCAACACTAGACAAATTTGTACAATGACATCAGCGTACGGATGGGACTCACGAACGTCCATGGCGTCGCCGGCCTATACCGCCTGGCTCGGCGGGAGGTGCACGGACGCGTACTCGATGGAAAGGCGCTGGCCGCCGACATCCGCCAGGCGCTCAAGGAATCACTTGCGGCCAGCTCCAGGCCCGCTCCCGGGTTGGCGACTGTCCTCGTCGGCGACGATGCGGCGTCGGCGATGTGTGTCGCCTCCAAACACCGCGCCTGCCAGGAGGTCGGGATTGCCTCCTTCGATCGCCAACTACCGGCGGACGCGACGCAGGAAGACCTCGACAAATGCCTGGCTGAATTGGTCGCCGACAGTCGGGTCAGCGGGATCCTGCTGCAGCTTCCGCTCGTGGATGGGCTCGACGCCCGGGCTGCGCTGGAGCGGATCGGCCCGGAAAAGGACGTCGACGGCCTTACCTGGCGCAGCGCCGGGCGCCTTGCGACCGGGTCGGCGGCGTTGGTCCCGTGCACTCCGGCCGGGATCATGACCATCCTTGATCACTACGGGATCGAGATCGAGGGGCGACGGGCTGTGATCGTCGGACGCTCGAATCTGGTCGGGCGCCCGGTTGCGTCCTTGCTCGAACAGCGAAACGCGACGGTGACCATCTGTCACAGCCGGACCCGCGCGTTGGCCCACCACTGTCAGGAGGCGGACATCCTGATCGCCGCCGCTGGCAAGCCGCGCCTGATTGGACCCGAGCACGTCAAGCCGGGAGCCGTCGTGATCGACGTCGGCATCCACCGCACCGAGGGCGGTCTCTGCGGCGATGTCGTTCTTGAAGCCGTCCAGGACAAGGTGGCGGCCATCACCCCGGTTCCCGGCGGCGTCGGGCCGATGACCATCGCCTCACTTCTTGTCAACACCGTCCAGGCTCACCACCAGCAGGCCGCGGCCGTTGCTCAAGTTGAACGCGATCGACGCGGCTGAGGAGTAAAGCGATGGTCTGGGTCCGCGTGCGGCGAGGGCCGGGGGCTGGGCATCATCACACGTATGGACAGGCGTGTGCGGCACCCGGTGGCGTCTCTATCCGCGGATAAGCGCACTCGGCTGGGGGCCGAGCGGTCGCCGGTTCGAATCCAGTCGCCCCGATTTCCCCGCAAATCAAAAGGCGGCCCAGTCGCTTCTTGGTCCGGTGATAGCGCTCGGCGTAGGCGGGGGTGCTTGAGCGCGTGCATCGTCGCCTCGATCAAGGCCCAGCGCAGGTAGCGCGGCCCGTGCTTGGTCAACGGTCCGCGGCGGTCCTTGTCTCCCGATTGGTTGACGCGCGGCCAACCGGTGTAGCCGGTCAGCTTGTCGGGCGAGGCGAATCTCTCGATCTCGCCGATCTCGGCGGCGATCGTGAGCGCCAGCACCCAGCCGATCCCCGGGGCGCTTCGAAGCAACGGGATGTAGGGGTGGTCTGTGTGGCCGGCGCGCAGACGCTTCTCGGCGACGGTGATCTGGCGCTCGAGGTGGTCGATAGCTCCAGCGGGCGACGAGTCGCCCAACCAGGGCTCGGGGACATCGAGGCGGGCAAGCAGTTTTCTGCCCTCGGCCCCGAACGGGTCGGTGACCGGGCAGGGGCGGCCGAGGCTGATCAAGGTCGAGTGGATGCGGTTCTTGAGCGCCGAGCGGTGCTTGACCAGGTGCAGGCGAAAGCGGGCGAGCTCGCGCTCCTCACGGACTCTCGGTCGAGCAGCCAGATCGCCGCCACCAGGTCGCGCTGGCTCAGCGTCGCCAGCACCTTCGAGTCGACCTTGTCGGTCTTGCAGGCGATCGGCGCGAAGCCCTTGACGCGCTCGGCGTCGGCGATCTCGACCGCCCAGCCGCCTGCTCGAGCGTGTCGTGGACGAAGCGGGCGCCGGTCATCGACTCGATCGCCGCGCGGACGGGCTCGCCGTGGACCTCCTCGATGCGGGCGGCGAGGGTCTTCAGCGACGCGGGGTCGGGCGAGACGGCGAGCTGGTGGAGGTGCTCTCCCGCCTCGGAGAGCAGGCAGACGTCCAGTCTCTTTTCGACTGAGATCTAATCCAGCGTGCAACATGTGACCGGGGCCTCCCTGGTACTCGGTTGGTGGACACAACTGAGCGTCTCACCAACGGAGGACCTTCTTCATGGCAGTCCAAAGCGCTACGTTCGACTCCGTGGCCTCAGGCCGGCCGGAGATAACCGAGGAGCGGGTGGGAGCAGCGCGTGCGTGAGAACCCCTATTACGAGCTCACGGACGAGAATGAGATCAGGCGCCTGATCCGCGAGAACCCGTGGGCGACGCTCGTCTCGAACACTTCGGACGGCCTGGTTGCCTCGCACTACCCGATTCTGCTCGAGCAGGACGGCGGGGAGCTATCGATCGTGACCCATCTGGGCCGTCCCGACGAGAAGATGCACGAGCTCGGCGAGCACGAGCTACTCGTGATCGTTCAGGGACCTCATGGCTACATCTCGTCGAGCTGGTACGGCGCTCACATCGAGGTCCCGACCTGGAACTTCATCGTTGCTCACCTCTCGGGCGTGCCTCAGATTCTCGACGCGACCGAGAACTTCGAGGTCCTGTCCCGGCTCGTGGATCACTTTGAGCACCATGTCGATGTTCCGCGCCCGCTGGACGCTACGCCCGAGGTCGCCGAGGACGCTCGCCGAGACAGTCGCGGCACGGTGGGATTGCGGCTCACGCCCACGCGGATTGTCGCCAAGCGGAAGATGAGCCAGAATAAACCGCCGGAGATCGTCGCGGCGGTGGTGGACGAGCTTGAGGGCGACGGCCCGTACGCGAGCGAGTCTCTGGCGCGGGAGATGCGGCTCGTCCACGACTAGCCGCTGCGCCAGGCTGAGGCAGCGGAGCCGATCCCGAGCATTGCGCTTTCCAGGCAAAGCGATACTTTTCGCTCAAGCAGCCAGGGGGACTCGTTCGACAATCCGTGCGTCGTAGCGAGAGACGAGTCGGGCCACCGATCGGATCTCGGTACGACACATGGACCTGGGCGCGACCGAAGTGTCGCTTTGAATGGAAGCGGCGCTGCGAACCCACGGCAGTAGCGAGTACGGGCGAGGGTCGCGTGGCCAGCACGGTTTGAGCGGCTCCTCGAGCCGCAGACACTCACGGTCACGATGCTCACCAGACGACAGTTGCTCGAGCGGGGAGCCGTCTCGGCGGGCGGGCTGATGGTGCCCGGGCTGCTGCGCGCGGCCCCGGCGCTCGCCGTGCCATCGGCGGCGACCCAACTGAAGAAGTTCCGTGATCCGCTGCCGCTGCTGACCGCCAACGCGATCGACGCGCGCGCGGGCGGCACGGTCCGGCTGACAGCGAAGGCGTTCTCACAAAAGCTGCATTCGCAGCTGCCGCGCACGCCACTGTTCGGCTATGCCCGCAGCGCGGACGGGGTTGCGGCCTATCCTGGACCGGCACTGCTGGTCAGTCAGGACGTGCCGATTCGGGTGGCCTATACGAACGAGCTACCCGAGGACCCACCCGACTGGCTCAACCCCGGCGCGACGGTCAGCCCGGCAGGGCGGCTATGACCAGTTCGCGGCAGTGAAGACGCGCACGCGTGGCAAGGTGCGCATGCTCACCCATCTGCACGGGGGGCTCGTTCTCGGCGAGGACGACGGCAACCCAGCTGCGGGACCGATCTACGAGCGCGATGGCGACGGGAACTTCATAACCGACGCCGCGGGTCACCGGGTCGCGGTCGGCGACTACCGCGACGGGTTCGGGCGGGGCGAGACGCAGTGGGCCGACTACCCGTTCGGCCAGCCGGGTTCGCTGTTGTGGTTCCACGACCACTACCTGGGCGACACGCGCATGAACGTCGTCGCCGGACTGGCGGCGGGTTGCATCGTCACCGACGAACTCGACACCTTCGACGGAGACAACCCACTCGACCTGCCTATGGGCGCCTACGACATCCCGCTCGTCATCCAGGACAAGCAGTTCACGATGACCGGCGAGATCCTTTACCCATTCGCGCCGGCGAGCACCAACGGGCCCTGGCTCGGCGAGTACTTCGGCGACTGCATGCTTGTCAACGGCCGCATCTGGCCGTCGCTGACCGTCGAGCCGGCGATGTATCGCTTCCGGCTGCTCAACGGCTCCAACGCCCGCATTCTCGATCTCAAGATCGCGGGCGCGCCAATGTACGTAATCGGCTCGGAGGGCGGGTTCCTCCCCGAGGGCACTGCGCCGGTCCCGATCAAGCGTCTCGTGATGGCACCCGCCGAGCGCTACGACGTGATCGTCGACTTCCGGCGGCTGGCCGGCGCGACGGTGCAGATCAAGAACGCGACGCCACGGCCGCCGGTGGCCACGCCGGCGCCTCCGCTCACGCAGGTCATGCAGATCAAGGTTAAGGCGACCGCCTCCCCAAGCGCGCCGCTCACCCTGCCCAAGCCCTCACCGGGCGCGCTGGGCACCAACGAACAGCCACTCGAGGACCTCAGAAAGCGCGGCGCGCCGCTGGCCGGCGCCGTCCAAACTCGCGCGATCGTTCTCAACGAGGTCGACCCTGGAACCCCAGGCTGGTATCTGAACCTCAACGCCAACCGCTTCGACGACCCCACCACCGAGATCGTCGGCCGCGACGCTGTGGAGGATTGGGTGTACGTCAACACGACTGCCGACACGCACCCGATGCACACCCACCTCTTCACGTTCCAGGTGATGGGGCGCTTCGCGTTCAACGCCAACGCCTACCAGGCCAGCTACGGGACGCCCAACGGCGCGACCCCGCCCCCCGCCGCCGATCCGACGTCGGCGCTGAGACGGTTCATCACTGGCCCGATGCTGCCGCCAGGGTCGGAGGAGATGGGCTGGAAGGACACGGTGAAGGCGAATCCCGGTGAGCTGACCGTCGTGCGGGCGAAGTTCAGCCTCCCCGAAGGCGCAAGCGGCCCGCAACACTACGTTCATCACTGCCACATCGTGGAGCACGAGGACAACGACATGATGCGGCCGTTCACGGTCCGGTAGCCGGGAACGTGAGTACGGTCGCGGCGACCGGGGGGAATCCGACCTCGGGACTTCGACCCCGCTGACGTGGGCTGGACGGAACTCGTATTCCGAGCCCTACGGCTCCGCGACGGAGTCCCCGCTCGCCGTGCTCGCCGAGTTCAAGAACGCCAAGGTGCTTCGGGTTCGGAACTTCCTCGATCATTAAGAGGCCCTCGACGCCGGCGGGCTGTCGATGTATCCATTTAGATGAGAAGCGCTAGTCCGCGATCAGGCCGGTAGGCGGGTTCGCTCGCCTGGCGACCACGATCCCGTCCGAGACACCCGAGGTCACGGGGAGACGTTCTCGATCACGGTCGCGAGACCCTGGCCGACACCGACGCAGAGGGCGGCAACCCCGTAGCGCGCGCCGCGGCGACGCAGCTCCCATGCGAGCGTGGTCAGCAGCCGCGCCCCCGAGCAGCCGAGCGGGTGGCCGAGCGCGATCGCGCCGCCGTTCACGTTCAGCTTCTCCGCGTCGATTCCGAGTTCGCGCTCGCAGGCGAGCACCTGGGCGGCGAACGCCTCGTTGATCTCGATCAGGTCGATCTGGTCCGAGGTCGAGCCCGGCGGCGTCGAGCGCCCTCGTGATCGCCGGGATCGGCCCGATCCCCATGTAGGCGGGGTCGACGCCCGCGACCCCGGTCGCGACCACCCGCGCCAGCGGCTCCGCGCCGAGCTCGGCCGCCTTGCGCTCGCTCGCCATCACCAGGCAGGCGGCGCCGTCGTTGAGGGTCGAGGCGTTGCCGGCGGTGACCGTGCCGCCCTCGCGGAAGGCGGGCCGCAGGGCGCCGAGCTTCTCGATCGTGGTGTCGGCGCGCGGGCCCTCGTCGGCGGTCACCGCGACGATCTCACCGCGCTTGCGGCCCGGGGCGTCGATCGGGATCAGCTGCTCAGCGAAGCGGCCCTCCGACTGCGCGGCGACCGCCCGCTGGTGGCTGCGCAGCGCGAAGGCGTCCTGGTCGGCGCGCGAGACCCCGTAGCGCTCGGCGACGTTCTCGGCCGTCTCGCCCATCGCCTCGGTCGAGTAGCGCTCCGCCATCGCCGGGTTGATCAGCCTCCAGCCGAGCGCCGTGTCGTGCAGGGTCTGTTCGCCGCGCGCGAACGCGACCTCCGGCTTGGCCATCACCCACGGGGCGCGGCTCATCGACTCCGAGCCGCCGGCCAGATACAGGTCGGCCTCTCCCAGCCGCAGCGCGCGCGACGCCTGGTTGGCCGCTTCGAGCCCGGACGCGCAGAGCCGGTTCACGGTTACGCCCGGGACCTCCACCGGGAGCCCGGCGAGCAGCGACGCCATCCGCGCGACGTCGCGATTGTCCTCGCCGGCCTGGTTGGCGGCGCCCCAGTAGACGTCGGCGACCTCGGCCGGGTCGATCCCGGTGCGCTCGACGGCCGCCGCGATCACCGCCGCGGCGAGGTCGTCGGGGCGCACTCCGGCGAGCGCGCCGCGGTAGCGGCCCATCGGCGAACGGACGGCGTCGATGATCAGGGCTTCGGGCAAGGGAGCGCGATGATTTCAGGTCCGGGTTATGGTGGAAGGGTGGATTTCGTCCTGCTGTCGCTGGGGATGATCGCGTTCATCGCCATCTGCCTGGTCCTGATCGCCCGCGCCTATCCGGGCAGCGGCGCGGACCTGGTCGATTGGAAGCCGACCCGGTCGCACGAGCTCGAGGCGCAGCTCGAGGTCGACGACGTCCAGCAGATGCTCGAGGCCCAGAACGAGTACCGGCGCCGGCGCGGCGCCCCCGATCTGACCGAGGATGACGCGAATGCGATGGCGCGCGAGGACGAGGCGGTCCGCGAGCGAGCCCGGCGAAACATCGAGGGCAAGCTCGACGAGCTCGAGGACGAGTACGGCGTCTGAGTCGTGGCCGCGGGCGGGCGCTGAGTGGCGCGGGCGCTGATCGTCGGCTGCGGCTGTCGCGGGCGCGAGCTCGGCCGCGCGCTGCAGGGCCGGGACTGGGTTGTGCGCGGGACGAGCCGCTCCGCGACCGGGGTGGAGGCGATCGAGGCCGCCGGAATCGAGGGCGTGCACGCCGACCCCGACCGGATCGGGACCGTGCTCGACGCGATCGAGGGCGTCGCGCTGATCTACTGGCTGCTCGGCAACGCCGAGGGCACCACCGAGCAGCTCGCGGCGCTGCACGGGCCGCGCCTCGAGCGGTTGCTCGAGGAGATCGTCGACACCCCGGTGCGCGGCTTCGTCTACGAGATTGCGCCCGACCTCAAGCTCGCCCACGCCGAGTCCGCGTTCTCGATCCTGCGCGAGGCTGGCGAACGCTGGCGGATCCCGTTCGAGGCCGTCGACGGAGATCCGGGCAACCTCGAGCTGTGGCTCGAGGGGATGCTCGGCGCGGCTCGCGAGCTGGTCGGCTGACGGTTACTGCAGCGGCGGAGGGGCGCGGTGGTTGCCGGTCCACGGCGCCTGGTCGGCGACCTTCGACGGCGGCTGGTCGAGGTCGTCGGCCAACAGCTTGATCCCGATGCCGGCGCCGATCAACACCACGACGACGATCGCGTACGTGACCGCCTGGCGCGCGGGGCTTGCGCTGTAGCGGCCACCGATGACCTCGCGGCGTTTGTCGAGTCCCATCGCGTCGGTCTTCGACTGCTCCTGACCGGCGAGCGGCTCCTCGGGCGACTCCTTCTCGATCACCGTGTTCGGGCCGACCGAGGGGGCGGCGGTCTCGCTGATGTCGACGCTCTGGTCGGGGCCGCGCTCGGAGTCGTCCATCGGTTCGACCATAAAGGGACTTGGGGCTCGGCGCGCCGGTTGTACTTCGGATGGCGCGGGGGATAGGTTTTCGTCCGGTGCTCCCCGTTTGCCGCTCGCCGCTCGCCGCTCGCGTCGCGGCCGTCGCCGTGGGGGTCGCCGTTGTGGCGGCCAGCGCGCCGGCTCGAGCCGAGGCTCCCGAGGCGCAGTATCCGTGGGCGAAGCGGGTCGCGGCGGCAAAGCGGTTCGCCGACGCGCGCGCCGGACGGGTTTCGTTCGCGGTGGTCGACGAGTCGGGGCGCATGCGAGGTTCCCATCCGGACCGCGTCCACAACTCCGCGAGCGTGGTCAAGGTCCTGTTCATGGTCACCCTGCTGCGCCAGAAGGACGTCCGCGACGACGCGCTGACCAGCGGCGAGCGCCATCTCCTCGGACCGATGATCAAGCGCTCGGACGACGCCGCGGCGACCGCCGTCTACAACCGGGTCGGCGAGCGGGCGCTGTACCGGGTCGCCGACGACGCGGGGCTCGACCACTTCAGCACCCAGCCGATCTGGGGGCTGACGACGATCACCGCCGGCAGCCAGGCGCGGTTCATGTACCGGCTCCAGAGCCTGGTCCCGAAGCGGCACCGCGACTACGCGATGCACCTGCTCACCCAGATCGTGAGCTGGCAGCGCTGGGGGATCCCCCCGGTCGCCCCGGGCGGCTGGAAGCTGCACTTCAAGGGCGGCTGGTCGGGCGCGCCGAGCTGGCGGGTCAACCAGGTGATGCTGCTGCGCCGCCCGCCGCGGCGCTTCTCGGTCGCGATCCTGACCCGCGAGCAGCCCTCGATGGCCTACGGCGAGCAGTCGATCGAGGGCGTCGCGAAGCGGCTACTAGCCCACTACAACCGCGACAGCCGCTGCAGCAGGTCGCCGAGGATGCGGGCGGTAGCGCCCCAGATCAGGTGCTCGCCGATCAGGTAGGTCGGGGTGCGGATCGGGACCCCGCGCCGCACCAGGCGGCGCATCGCGAAGCCCTCGCGCAGCTGCTCGACTCTGAACGCGAGCACGGTCTCGACCTCGGCCGGGTTTGGCTCGAGCTCGCGCAGGTCGCCGACCAGGCCGACGAACGGGTGGACCTTGTAGCTGGTGACGAAGGTTCCGATCGGCGGCAGTGCTCCGATCACCTCGACCTCGGTGCGGTCGAGGCCGATCTCTTCCTCGGCCTCGCGCAGCGCCGTCTGCATCAGCGACTCATCGGCGTCGCGCCGGCCGCCGGGAAACGAGATCTCGCCGGCATGACGGCGCAGGTCGGCGCGGCGCTCGGTGAACACCAGCCCCGGGTCGCCGGGGTAGCCGTAGAGCGCCACCAGGACCGCCGCCTCGGTGCGGCCGTGGGCGTCGAGCGCCGCCGCCTCCTCGGGCGACAGCAACGCGGCGCGCAGGTCGTCGACCCCTTCGTTCATACAAGCGGCCTCAACGACGGCCGCGCTGGGCTTCGTCCTGCGGACTCCGCCTCACAGGATCACCTGCACCGTGCCACCGTCGACCGACCAGGCCGCGCCGGCGACGTAGGAGGCGCGCTCAGAGGCGAGGAAGGCGATCGCCGCCGCCACCTCCTCGGCCTCGGCGAGGCGGCCGATCGGCCGCTTCGAGCCGGCCGCCTCGAGCGCCGCCTCGCGGCTGTCGTGGCCGCCGTGCTCGGCCGACTGGTCGAGCAGCCCTCCCTCCGCCATCCAAAGCTCCGACTTCGCCGGGCCGGGGCAGATGGCGTTGACGAGCACGCCGCTGGCCGCGTAGCGGTCGGCGAACAGGCGCGAGAGCGAGAGCTCGGCGGCCTTGGCGACCGAATACTCGGGCATGCTCGCCGACGGACGCTTGCCGGCGGTCGAGGAGACGTTGACGATCCGCCCCCAGCCGCGCTCGGCCATCGCCGGGGCCGCGGCGCGCATCGCCCGCAGCGGCGCCATCACGTTCAGCTCCCAGGCGGCGTACCAATCGGACTCGGGGACGTCGTCGAGGTCGCGCCAGCGGGCGGTGCCGGCGTTGTTGACGAGTACGTCGAGGCTGCCGAACGCTTCCTCGGCCGTGGCGAGCAATCGCTCGCCGGCGTCGGGCTCGGTCACGTCGAGGGCCAGCTGAGCGACCTTGGCGCCGCCGCTCGCGTCGCGGCATTGCTCGGCGGCGGCGGCGAGCTGCTCCGCGCCGCGGGCGACAAGCAGCACCGAGGCGCCCTCGGCGGCGAGCAAACGCGCGGTCTCGAGGCCGATCCCGCGGCTCGCCCCGGTGATCGCGCAGGCGCGTCCGCTGAGCCCGAGGTCCACGCTCAGCCGCTCTCGATCCGGTCGTGGATCACGACCTCGCCCGTGAGCGCCCGGTGGACCGGGCACTTGCCCGCGATCACGAGCAGGCGGTCGCGCTGCTCGTCGCTGAGCGGCGCCGGGATTCGCAGCGAGACGGTGATCTCCTCGAACGCCGAGCCACGGCCCTGCTCGATCTCGACCTCGCACATCGACCGCGCCCAGCTCCCAGCCCTTGCGCGCCGCGTACATCTCGCAGGTGATTGCGGTGCAGGCGGCAAGCCCGATCGCGGCGGCGCGGGTTGGGCTGGTGCCGCGACCGTTGCCCCCGAGCTCGACCGGCTCGTCGATCACGATCGTGTGGCCCGTGTCGGTCTCGACCTCGTGCGTGTAGCCGTCGCGGCGGCGGGCGACGACGCGCACGTCAGGCCTTCGGCTGCTCGCGCTCGCGGCCGGCGAACAGCTCGGGCTCGACGGTGTCGCTGGCGCGAGCGAGCGCGTAGGCGGCGTCGGACGCGCGGTTGAGGAAGGTGAGCAGGTCGGCCGAGAGCACGCCGTCGCCGCCGTCGAGCGCGACCGCGCGACGCTCGGCGCGGCGCAGGATCGCTCGGGCGAGGTCGAGCTGGGCTGACAGCTGGGTGCCGCCGGGGATCACGAACTTCGGCGGTAGCTCGACCCGCTCCATATAGCGGTCGATCAGCGTCTCGAGCTCGACCGTCATCTCCGGCGTGACCCGGCTGACGCCGTCGACGAGGCGCTCGGCGGCATCGGGCGCGGTCGCGAGTTCGGCGCCGGCGATGAACAGGTCGTCCTGGAGGCGGAGGATGTCGGCCGCGATCTCGCCGACGTCGGTCCCGCAGAGCGAGCGCGCGACGCCGAGCGCAGAGGCGGCCTCGTCGAGGGCGCCGTACGCCTCGGTGCGAGCGTCGGACTTCGCCACGCGGCCGCCGTACCAGAGCGAGGTGGTCCCGTCGTCGCCCTTCTTCGTGTAGATGCGGGTCACGGCCCGACGTTATCGCCGCTCGGCGATCGCCGCTCGCCCGCCGTGCCTACTCGAGCGGGTTGAAGACGATCCCGGTGAGCAGCTTGGGGAAGAAGTAGGTCGACTTCGGCGGCATCGTCTCGCCTGCGGCCGCGACGTCGCGGACCTGCTGGACCGGCGTCGGGCGCATCAAGAAGGCGGCGTGGATGCCGTCGTCGAGCGCCTCGATCGCTTTCTCCGCCGACGCCGTGTAGGAGATCCCGCGCTTCGCCTCGATGTCGTCGGCGCTCATGGCGAGCGCGCCGCGCAGCAGCAGGGCCTCGAGGATCGCTGCGTCGAGCTCGCGAAACGGCTGCGAGACGCCGGGAATCTCGCGCTCGAGCCCGGACGGGTCCTTGAGCCGCAGCCGGTAGGCCTGGCGGTGGTGGGCATCGATGTAGCCGAAGACGCCGATGCCCTCGTGCTCCGGCCGGGTCGAGCTGGTCGAGCGCCACCTCCGTGACCTCGAAGTGCTCGTGGATCGCGTCGCGAAGGGCCGCCTGGGCCCCGGAGTCGCCGAGGTTGGACAGCAGGCGGTGATACCCGAACACGGTCAGCCCGGGGTCGGCGAGCGAGACGAGCGCCATCAGCGTGTAACGGTGCGGGCCGTCGCCGCCGATCGCGTCGGCGTATGTGCGCGCCGTCTCGTAGCGGTGATGGCCGTCGGCGATCAGCAACTCCGACTCGGCCAGTTCGGCGGCCACCGCGCGGTGGGCCTCGGCGTCGTCGATCCGCCAGATGCGGTGGGTCGTGCCCTCGTCGTCGGTCACCTCGCCCCACGGCTCGCCGCGGGTGTAGCCCTCGACGTGGCGCCAGGCATCGCCCTCGTGCAGCGAGAAGATCGGCGACATGTTGTGGCGGGTCGCCTCGGTGAGGCGGAGGCGGTCCTGCTTCGGCCCCGGCTGGGTGCGCTCGTGTGGGCGCACGAGCCCCGGGCCGTAGGGCGTCACCCGGACTCGGCAGAGGAGGCCGCGCCGGATGGCGCGAGTGCCGTCGGGGGCGTCGTACTCCTGAGTCAGGGCCCAGAGCGCCGGCTCGCGGTCGGCGCGGAGGATGCCCTGCAGCCTCCACTCCTCGAGCGTCTCGGCGGCGTGCTCGTACGGATCGCCGCCCCCGGGCGCGCGCGGCAGGTCGACCTCGACCACGTTGAATGGCGAACGGGTGAGCAGCTCCGCCCGCTGCGCCGCGTCGATCACGTCGTACGGCGGAGCGACCACGTCGGCCAGTGCCGGGACCGCGGCGAGGTTGTAGTGCAGCGCGTTGAGCGGGCGGACCTCGGCCATCGGGCGCGCAACCCTAGCGGGCGCCCGCGGACGCCTCCGTGGTGCGCGCGCACTCGGTCTCGCGCCGCGATCAGTCGACAATCGTGGCAGCACGCGATCGAGGCGCAGGACCACCTCGCGGCCGAGGCCAGGCGGGGGGAGGAACTCGTCCAGCCGCTCGAGGCAATCGCCGCGCGGGTCGAAATCGGAGCCCGGCTAGTTAGCCGGATCGCTCGCGAAACCAGGCGCCGACCGCCTCGACCCCGAGCCGTTGGTCCTCGCCGCCGCCGAGGTCGCCGAGCGGCCCGCTGCCGCGCATCATCATCAGCTTCAGCTTCTCGCCGTCCGCGGTTCGTAGCTTCACGGTCACCGCGGACCGGTCCATGATCGCCGCGCTGACCTGAGCCCAGCCGCCGCCGGCTCCGTCGGCGCTGGCGTCGGCGATCCGCTCGGGCGGCAGCGAGATCGGCTCGCCGTCGGGCTCGAAGCGCCGGGTCATCCCCTGCACGATCAGGCGGGCGTCGGTGACGCCGATGGCGACCTGGCGGCCCTTGAACATGGTCTGTTGGGTGGCGACGCAGCTGCCGCGCAGCGTCTCGCCCGGCTCGAGCGCGGGCTCAAGGGCGGTGCGGAGCTTGTCGCCGAGCTCGGCCGTGACCGCCTCAGCAGCTGTCGGCGACGATCTGTGAGATCGGTGTGTCGGGATTGGCGCTGGCGGCGTCGATCGCGACCCCGACTTGGAAGTCGCCGCCGGGCGCGGCGTCAACTCCGTCACAGGCGGGGTTGTCGTCGACCGCCTGCTGCACGGCATCGATCTGGTCGGGGATCGAGGCGGCGATGAACTCGCTGGCGGTCAGCTCCGAGGAGCCGCCGGTCGACCCCTGGGCGCCCGATGTTCCGGAGGCTCCCGTGGTCGATGAAGTGGTCTCGTCGTCGCCTCCGCAAGCGGCGAGAGCGAGGGCGAGCAAGGCGGCGAAAAGCGCTGCGGCGACTCTCATTGCGCGAGTCTATGTCAGTCGGGGCGCCCGGATTTGAACCGGGGACCCCCTGCTCCCAAAGCAGGTGCGCTACCAGGCTGCGCCACGCCCCGAGGGACCCGAGTCTAGACCGGCCGCCAGCCGGCTCGCACCGGCGATGAGGCCGCATAGGGTGGCAAACGTTCGGTTCGGCGTCCCGAGCCGCAGGGTAGGGTGGGGGAGCGACGGCGAAGAGGAGGAGACGATGGATTTCAAGAAGCTCACCGACAAGGCCAAGGGCCTCGTCGACAAGCGCGGCGGGACCGAGAGTCTCAAGGAAGACGCCGAGGAGCTTAAGTCGATCGCCTCCAGCAAGGGCAGCCTCAGCGACAAGGCGAAGGCGGCGGTCGAGGCGATCAAGGATCCAGGCGACGACGACCCGACCCCGGCGCAGCCGGCGCCATCCACCCCGGCCGCGCAGGCGACCCCCGACGCGGCGGACCGCGCCGCGGCGAAGGTCGACGGCGAGGAGCGCGGCAAGCACGGCCACGGCCAGGGCGGCCACGGTCGCGGTGGTCGTGGCGGCGGCGGCGGTGGTGGCCGAGGTCGCGGCGGCGACCGGCGCGGTGGCAGGGACGGCGACCCCGCGGCCTGATCTGACCCTGGGCCTCCGTAGCTCAGCTGGACCTCATTCGACTCCGAATCAGGGCCATCCTTCACCCATCGATCGCCGCAGGCCTATGCGGACCCCATACACTGTCTGGGCGCCGCTTCTAGGTTCTTCAGTTGTCCCTCAGCCTTTTGCGCGGTCCGGAGAGAGGGCGACAGATTGAGGACCGATGACTGAGACTCAGGCGAGGGCCACCTTGGCCAGCGCAGCGGGGACAACGGCAGCGTGGCGCACGCGGACATACCGCAGGTCGCGCAGATTTCCCGGGCGATGGTTGCGCTGTATAAAGAATTGTTCGGGCGCGGTCCGACCAGGATCAACACGCATTGGTGCAGTTCCGACATCCTGGTGTGTGTGCTCGAAGAGACGCTCACCACCGCCGAGCGGACCCTCAAGGAGATGGGTGAGCATCGTCGGCTCCTCGATACGCGAATGCTCTTTCAGTACTCGAAGGTCGACCGCTTTGTCGCGCCGGTCGAGCGCATCACCGGACGCCAGGTCCGCTCGTTCATCGCCGGCATCGACACGAATAAGGACATCTCGATCGGGACGTTCCTGCTCGAGTCCCAAGGGGACGCACCGAGCGACTAGATGACGTCGCCCGTGGGCGATGCTGAGCCGATCCGGCCGCAGGCCCACGAGATCACCCGAGGATCGCGGCCACACGGTCGACGCCTTCATGCCTCGACCCTGCGGTCATGGCGCGTGCCGCTATCCGGAGCCGTCGCGCGTCTACCAGGGCGCGAGCGGCGACTGACCGCGAGCCACGTCGAGGCCTACGATCGACGCTTGGAGGCACTGGTTGGCACTGGCGGACCTTGAGCGGCCGGATTCTCGCCGTCGCAGGAACCAGTCCAGATAGGAAGAGCCGCAAGTCCAAGCCGTAATCTGCACCATGGCCCCCGTAGCTCAGCTGGATAGAGCGGCGGACTTCTAATCCGCAGGTCGCACGTTCGAATCGTGCCGGGGGCGCTCGGCGAGCGTGCCCAGCTCGGAAATCGCGTTGGCGGTCGCTAGATTGGGCCTCTCGCGGTGGACGTAGCTCAGTTGGTAGAGCTCCTGGTTGTGGTCCAGGCGGTCGTGGGTTCGAGTCCCATCGTCCACCCCTCTTAGGCAAGCCGGTTCCGGCACGATTGGGCGCTGGACGGCGGAGCCCGTGGTACTCCGGGGGGTACTAAGCGAGGCCAGGAAAGGTCCCGTGCGGCCCGAATACCGCGAGGTGGACGAGCGCAGCCTTCGGTGGGAGCAGAGGTTCGAGTGGCCGATGGTCTGCAACGAGCCCGTGCCCTGCTCGAGGAGGCCGGCGTCGACACGGAGCCGAGCGAAGTCGAGCTCGACCTCGCCTACTGCCGCGAAGAGCTCGAGCGCAAGGACTCCGAAATTCGAGACCTTGAAGAGCGCCTGTCGTTTCTCGAGGCCGACTCCTCCGGCGTCACGCTCATCACCGGTTCGATCCTTGCCGAGGTCCTCGACGTGCTCCGAGAGATTGCTCCGGATCGGGCCGCCGGTTTCGAGCAGCGCCTGACCGACCTGCGTAGCGAGCTCCTCCCAGGGGAAGGCTAGTGCCGGTCAACCCGGTGACCGCCTCGCAGCCTCGCACGCCGGCCCCGCGATACCGGAACGGCCGCGAATTCGAGCGATCCCCGCGCGCCGCCCGCACACTCACGCACGCAACCCCCCCCGTCACCCCCTCGCGCGCCGGCCGCGGCGCTTGTAGGGAACTCCTAGTCACCTAAGAAAAACTGCAGGTTGCGATGGCCGCATGAACGGCATACGGTCGCATCCATCTTCAGCTCGATTCACATTGGCAGTATCGACTGGGAAGCGATTTCGGCGGTCGTGGGCACGCTCGTCTTCGTGGCGACCCTGGTCCTCGCCTGGTCCACTTGGGAGATGGCGAAAGCGGCGACGGTGCAGGCAGATACTGCGGTCAAGCTGCTGGACGCCAGCGCGACCGCAATTCCGCGAGTCGTACGCACCGCTAGCAATCCGGTGGCGCCGTGGGCTGCATGACGCTTTTGTGAGCTCCGCCGCAGGCTCAGCTCCCGGCGTATCGGTCATGTGTCCGTAGATCCTGACCTGCGTGGCCCGTTGGTGATACGGAACGATCTGCCAAGCGCGAGGTTCACGGATGAGCAATCGAGACAAACCTACGAGCAACCGAATCAGACGGTGGGAGAGGGTGACAAAGCACGCGGAAGGCTTGCGGCTGGAGCCGAAAGCGGGGCAGAAGACATACCGAGCCACGGTCCACGTGACGATCTTCGCAAAGGACAGGCGCGAAGCCAGGCGGAGGCTGCAGACCGTACGGGGCGGCGGCGTCGACGTCCTCGTGGACTCGACCGAGGGGCCCGAGGAGGTCGACGCCCCGGGGTAGGGGCTCGGGTCGTAGACCATCGCGAGCGTGACACCGCGCCGATCGCGTGCGAGAAAAATTAGGAGGGGCGGCGAGAACGCCGCCCACTCCGTGCTGTTGCAGCTCCGCGAACTGCGTGCCTAGAGCGTCCCGAGGTTCCTCGAGATGCCGTTGGTCTCGTCGGTAACCGTGACGTTCCTGAACTCGACCGTCATCGGTGGGCTGCACTCCGGCTGGAACGTCGCCGTCAGCGTCAGCGAGAACTCAGCCTTGCCGTTCTGCACCGGGAAATCACCCTCGGCGGAGACGGATTGCTTGTTCACCGCCTTCGGATGCTTACCGCCCGGGTTGATGCAGACAGCGGTGGCGCTGACCACGATGTGGACCTGTGCCTCGTCGCCGAGCCCGGCTTCCTTACCCGACACGGTCAGGCTGTCGTCGGTGCGAGTCGCCGTGACCGTGTTCGAAACGAAGTGCGGACTCCCAGCCCACGCGACGGGTACGGCAACCGCCGCGATGCATAGCGCCACTGCTGCTGCTACGAGCAATGTTCGGCGCATCTAGGACCTCCTCTCGGTCCGTTGGAAAGCCCCCTTCCCGGTGCCCCTTCCCGGTCAGTCTCAACCCTTTAGCAAACTTGTCAATACTTGGTTAAAGCACCTACTTGGTTTTCAGTAGCCGGACTGTCGTGACGTTCTCGCTCACGCCGCGCTCGGCGGCTATTCAATGTGAGCTGATCGAGCGGGCTCCCCTCGACTTTGCGCCGTAGGCGCCCGCGCCCGCCCCGGTCGTGCGACCCGATTGAAGTCAGCGCAGGGAGACGAACCGGTGTGGTGGGGGGTCCTACCTAGCGGTCCATCTCCCCACGCGTCGCCCCTTGGTCGGCGGGCTCCGTCCCACCGGTTCCCAGGGGGTCCTGCGCCATTAACTACCCGGGGTCGGGGCTCTTTATGACGGCGCGCCTCAAGATCGCCGGGTAGCGCGCTGCACAAAAACGGGCCTGACTTTCGTTTGTCAGGGGCGTTACAGGGAAGCGCTCTTGGACCCATCCCGGCGCGGAGCGCTCAGAACGTAGGGGTTGAAGGACGGCAGATGGAGCGATACCCGTCAAACACTCACGGTTCGCCGAGTCATTTGGCGGAGGCCGGCGTCGATCTCGGTTCGACCGATCTGGGGCATTCGGAGAGCCATCCACGTGCTCGCGTGATCGTCGGGTCTGTGGCGATCGCGGGCGCTGTGCTGTTCGCCATCGGACGCTATCGCGCACATCATCATTTCTAAGAGGGCAACTGCTTAGGGGAGCCTCGAGGTCGAATTCGCCCGACCCCCTGTCGTGATTCACCACCGCTCGAGTACGCCGGCAGGCCCGTCACTGCCAACCGATCGCAGCAAGACGGCGGCTCGCGACCGGGCGACGTCCGGCGACGCACCACTCAGATCAGCGAGCGAGTCGATCAGGTCGGCGGCGTGACTCAACCCAACCCCCGGATGGGCCGCGAGCCACTGGCCCACCCATCGCACCAAGGCCGGCTGATATCGCGCGGCGTCAGCGCAACCCCGGTTACAGCGGGCGCACGAGGGCGCGACTTCTTAGGGCCCGTTCCCAGTTCACCCTCGCTCTGCGTGGGCCAAAAACCACTGTGGGAGCCGAGGGCGAGATGAGTATTGTGGCCCAGACCAGATCGGAGGTGGACATGGGTGAAAGGGAGGAGTTCCTGGGATGGGCCAGATCTCGGCTCAGGGACGCGGAAGAGGCGCTGCACAATGGGGACGCCGCACCCCGACTCGCGATCTGGTCCAGAAATGATCCGGTCACGGTCCTCGGCGCGTGGAGGTCGGCGAATGGACAGGAGGAACTGAGGGAGCTCTTCGGTCACCTGGAGGCCAGCTTCTCGGACTGCACGTCGTACTCGCACGAGATCGTGGCTGCTGACGTGGTCGGCGATATGGCGTATACCGTTGGCTACGAGCACACGCAGGCGTCGGTCAACGGGGAACCCCGGCGCTACACCCTGCGGGCCACGCAGGTCTATCGCCGCGAGGATGGCGAGTGGAAGGTCGCTCACCGCCACGCCGACACGGTGCCGGAGGCCGAGGAGTCGTAGGTCAGCGCGCTTTCAGCGCCAGCCCCGATTGCAGCGGGCGCAGAGGGCGCGATTTTCTTAGGGCCCGTTCCCAGTTCACCCGGGTTCTGCGCTGCGCAAAAACGGCGTGCTCCGGCGATACTGCGTGGGCGATGTCGCAGGAGTGGGTTGATCTGGTCCGCCTCGGTTTCGAGGCTCTGCAGCGCGGCGACATGGCGATGTTCGACGGGATGACCACACCGGATCTCGTGTTGGTCCAACCCCCGGAGGTTCCCGACGCCAAGACGTATGAGGGCCGGGACGCAATCGCCGAGTCGATGGAGGACTGGCCGAAGCAGTGGGAGGACTTCCGCATGGACCTGATCGAAATCCTGGACGCGGGCGATGAGGTGGCCGTGAGCGTGACGCGGCACCGAGGTCGCGGCCGAGAAAGCGGAATCGAGATGGACTTCGAGGTTTTCTATGTGCAGCGAGGCCGCGACGGAAAGCTGGCGCGAATGGAGATGTTCTTCAAGCGCGAGCAGGCCCTCGAAGCCGCCGGGCTGTCGGAGTAGGCGATGTCGCAGGACAACGTCGAGATCCTCAACAACGCCTTCGCGGCGATCAACCGCAGTGACCTCAGCGGGCTCCTGTCTCTGACCGATTCGGAGGTCGAGTTTCACTCCTTGATTGCGGAGGCGGAGGGCCAGACGTACCGAGGCCACGATGGGGTCAGGGAGTGGTGGGAACAGGTCAAGGGCTCGCTCGGAGGCCTTCGATTCGAGGCGGAGGCAATTCGCAGCGAGGGCGAGTGGGCCGTGGTAAAGGTCCTCGTCACCAGTCGAATAGACGACGTAGCGGTGCCACAAAGGATGTGGCAGGCCAGCCGCGCCCGCAACGGAAAGGCCATCTGGTGGGGCATCTATCGGACTGAGGGCGAAGCCCTCGAAGCCGCCAGGCTGTCGGAGTAGGCGATGGCAAGTAAGCCTCCGAGTCTCGGGGGCGTAGGGGCAGGCCCGACGTGCGTGGGAGGCGCGATTCGGCGGGCCGGATCAATCCCCGTGGGCTGGTCGCTCGTATGGACCACTAGCGGGTGTTCGCACGAGCGAACGGGGAGGCGCCCCCAACCCCCTAAACGAAGGAGCTGCAATGCGCAGATTGATCGTGGCCTCGCTGGCTTGCCTGGTGGTTGCGGCGTTCGCGGCCGGCCCGGCGGCCGCTGCCCCGAACCCAAGCGGCACGGGCCAGCCGAGCGTTGAGTGTGGCGATCCGGGAGCCACCGTGGAGCCTGCGGGCTTCGGCACGTCCGGCTTCGCGAACGCCGAGACCCACTACGCGAGCGGCGCAAACGGCAACCCTCATGCCGTCTCGCAATACGACGTTGCTTGCTACCAGGTGACGAGCAGCCACTGACGTCGAGCAGGGGGATGGGCCGGGCCACGGTCTGGCCCATCCCGACGCCCTGCCCTACGTATCGCTACATCCGCAGGGCGCGCACGTGACCGCCCTACTCCGACAGCCCGGCGGCTTCGAGGGTGTCAGCCTCGCGCCGCTAGCGGCACTTGACGTGCACGCACTGCCGCCTATCCCCGTTCCCGCCGGCCCGGTTCCCGCCGCCGTCGATCACGCCCTTGACCGCGTCGATGCCGAGGTCGGCGTTGCGCCTCGCCCGGTTCTTCGTCAGCTTCGTCGAGCGGCTCTCGATGTCGAAGCCGTCATCCTTTGCCCGGCTGGCGACGTTCCGCTTCAGGAGGTTGTTGCCCCCCGCGTTCACCAGGAACGCATCGCCCGCGCTCCCTCGGACCTCGTTTCGGCGGACGATGTTGCCGACGCCGCCGATGGACTCGTCGGGTAGATCGAGTCCGAGGCTGATGCCCCTCGAGCGAGGGTCAACGACCACGTTGCGGGCGACCAGGTTGTGGCGTCCCTTTTCGATTCCGATGCCCGACCCGTCTCGGGAGAGGTGGTTGCGGGCGATCACGTTTCGGCTGCCGCGGCCGACGAGGATGCCTCCACCGTTTCGAACGAAGCGGTTGCCTCGCACCTCGTTGCGGTCACCCCGATCAGAACCCCGGTCACCCCCGATCAGAACCCCGGGACTGGAGTGCGAGAACAGGTTTCCCTTGATCAAGTTGTCGTTGGAACCATCGACGTGGATTCCCGGCCCGGCGTTGTTTCGGAACGTGTTGTCCACGATCCGGAGGCCATGGGAGAAGAACACGCCCATTCCGTCCCCCTCGGGAGGGATGTTGTCGCTTCCCGAGCTGTCGCGGATCAGGCTCCGGGACGACTCGCTGACTACGAAACCAAAAAAGCCGTTTTCCTTCGAGGAAACGTCTAGCACCCGGTTGTCTCGCGCGCTGCCGATTAGGACTCCGGCGTTGAAGAAGTCGCGTACCGAGCCCTTCTTTACGGTGACGCCATCGTGGCCGACGTTGAGCACCCCGAAGTCGCAGAACTCGTCCTTCGGGCAGTCCGCGAACTTGGTGCCGTCGCCGTCGATCCGGTGGCCGTTCAGATCGAGGGTGATGTCATCGGCGCCGATCACGATCCCGTTGTTGGGGCAGTCGACGAGGTCGCTGTCGAGCGTCGTGTCGGCGGTGATCGTGTCACCGCACTGCGGCTGCTTGTTCGCGGCCTCGGCCCCGCTCAACGCGATCAGGCCGACCAACGTCAAGGCCGGTACCACTGCGAGCAAGACGAGGGTCGCCGGGCCGGCGTGGGAGCGAAGCTTGGCTGACATCCTTGTCCTCCCCTTGTCTGGGTCGCGCTACGGGCGAACCTATCCCAAGGCGTCCGCTGAGCGCAAGGCTCCAATCTCGACGTTCTCCTGTGACATCGCCCACGCAGTATCTCGCGCGCCGAGAGGCAAGTGGCCTGGGTGAGCGTGCGGCATAGGATGAGGAGCGGCCCGCGGCGATCGGGGCGGTCTTCCAACTTCCCCCGGCCGTGGGCCGTTTCGCTGCCGCCATACAAGGGGTCGTGGAAGACCGTCCCTCAGGAAGGGGAAGCGAATGACTCAGAAGCAACGCCGTAGCTACGGCACCGGGTCTCTGTTCACGAGCCACGGCAGCTGGTACGGCCAGTGGCGCGTCAACGGCAGCCTGATCAAGCGCAAGCTTGGACCGAAACGCCAGCCGGGGTCCAGCGAGGGTCTGACCCGCAAGATGGCCGAGGCCGAGCTGCGGCGGCGGATCGAGGTGACCGAGGCACCGCCACCGACGCCGGCGACATCGGTGGGCGAGACCGGCGAGCGGCTGGTCCGCAGCCTCGAAGCGCAAGGTCGCAAGGCATCGACGCTCGCCGCGTATGAGTCCACGCTTCCGATGCACCTGATCCCGTTCTTCGGTGAGCGGCCGGTCACCAAGATCACGACCGAGGACGTGGAGGCGTTCATCGCCAGCCGTAGCTCGAGCGGCGGCGCGCCGAAGTCGATCCGCAACTACGTCGGAACTCTGCACTCGAGTCTCGACTACGCAGGTGCGGCCGAACCCGGTCACCTGCGCCCGCAAGCCACAGGTCGAGGACACCGACCCGGACATCCGCTTCCGCACCGAGGACGAGGTCGAGGCGCTGGTTCGCGCCGTTCCCGACGATCACCTCGGGTCCACCGAGCGGGCGCTGTATCTGACCGCGGCGATGACCGGCTCGTCGGCACCGGCACTCAAAGCGGCGCCAAGATCGAGAACGGGCTCTTTCACCTTTGGACATTCCGGGGGCAGTGGGCCGTCCGCCTGGGAGGTCTTCGAGCAAGAACGAAAGGTCCTCGACGCCGCCGGGCTGTCCGAGTAGGCGATGTCACAGGAGAGCCTTGATCGTTTCCGGCGTGCCCACGAGCACATCCAGAGGACCGGAGGGTTTCTGCGTGAGGCTTGACTGACCATCCCGGCGGGGATAGGTTCGACCCCAATCACAACCAGGGAGAGTCGGGTTGATGGACGGGTTGCCACAGCACCGCGGGATGCTGAAGGGCTATGTCATGGGAGCGTTTGCCTGCACTGCCATGCTGATGGCGCCCTCCTCCGCCGCTGCGGCAACCGCGCTCGGTGAGACCAACAATCCCTTCACTGGCGTCGACTGCACTGGGCCGTCGACCTATCTGCAAGTGAGCACTGGTCGTGAGCCGAGCTACACCGCCCCGGCGAACGGCGTGATCACCTCGTGGAGGACGTTCGCCGCGGCGGGAGGAGCGCAGGTCAAGCTCGGCGTGTTCCGCCAGACGGGTCCGCCGACAACTCAGTACACAACCGCAGGGGCCAGCGCCACGCAAACGCTGAAGGCGGGATCGCTCAATGCCTTCTCGACCAGCATCCCAGTACTTGCAGGAGACACGCTTGGGCTGCTGATCGTCACCGGGGTCCACAACTGCGTCATGATCGACACCGGAAGTCCGCAGGACCGCACTGAGCGGGAGGAGGGCGAACTGTTTGATCCTGGCTCTGTCCACACGTATAACGACCCCTCCCAACCGGCACGGCGAATCAACGTCGCTGCCACGCTGGAAGCCGACTCCGATGGAGACGGGGTTGGCGACGAGCCGCCGGGGACGACGATCACCAAGGGCGCTCCGAAGAAGACCGATAAGGACAAGGTCAAGTTCAAGTTCACCTCGGACGACCCGGGCGCGAGCTTCCAATGCAAGCTCGACAAGCAGCCGTTCAAGGGATGTAAGTCGCCGAAGGCGATCAAGCACCTCGATGCTGGGAAGCACACCTTCGCGGTCCGAGCAGTCGACCCGGATGGCCACCGCGATCCGACACCGGCGAAGGACAAGTTCAAGGTCGTCGGTTGAGGTCCTTGACCGGGAGGTGAACCGCAGGACTTGCCGGGAGTCGGCCCCCGCACGGACGAAGCCCTCAAAGCGGCCAGGCTGTCGGAGTTAGGCGATGTCGCAGGAGAACGTGGAGATCGTGCGGCGAGCCTTCCAAGCCGCGTTTTGCAAGCCGCCCGACTTCGACACGATGGATGCGCTTTATCGCCCGGATCACGCGTTCGTGTCGCTGATCCAGCGGATCGAGGGCGGCGTGGCCGAGGGAGGGCGGGGCTACCGCGATTGGCTTGCCGAGAATGACGAGTCGTGGGAGCGGTGGGATGTTGAGCTTGAGCAGGTACGGAGCATCGACGGTGACCGAGTCCTGGTCGATTCCACGTTCACCGGCATCAGCAAGCGCGGCCGGGTCCCGGTGAAGCAATCGAGCACGGCGATCGTCACCGTCCGAGACCGGAAGATCGCTCGCACCGAGCTTTACAGCTCGGCCGAGCAGGCCCTCGAAGCCGCCGGGCTGTCGGAGTAGGCGATGTCGCAGGAGAACGTGGAGACCGTTCGTCGCGTCGCGGACGCCTACAACCGGCGCAATGTGGGAGCGATGCTGGACGAACTTCATCCCGAGATCGAGTGGCACCCCTGGCTGCAGGTGCAGCTCGGCGGGGGAGCCACGGTGTATCGGGGGCACCAGGGCGTTCGCGACGGAATCCGTGACGGAGAAGATGCTTTCTCTGAAATCCAGGCAGAGCCATCGGACGTCCGGGACCTCGGCGAGCGAGTCATCGCCATCGGTCACCTCCGGGCCCGCGGCAAGGAGAGCGGCGCTATCACCGAATCGGCAATCGCTTGGATCGTGGAGTTCAAGCGTGGCAAGGTCATTCGAGTCCGCGAGTTTCTCGACCCAAAGGAAGCCCTCGAAGCCGCCGGGCTGTCGGAGTAGGCGATGTCGCAGGAGAACGTGGAGGCTGTAAGCGCGCGTTTGTCGCAAAACGGCACCCGTGGCGGCCGTTCCGTTTGGGCGGGAAGCCCCTGACAACCCGGTGGGCGGAGGGTGGCCAACCCCCCGGGAGGGGGGCGACCGCGGGGAGACGGATCCGCGGTATGCCTGGAAGGACGCGGCCGACTCGGTCGAGGCGCTCTGCGACTTCTGCCGGTTCGCCGGGTTGTTCAGTGCGGACGGCGGTCCAAAACGGGCCTGGCAGGAATTTCGCCGGTTTGGGCGCAGGGGCGCAGGCCGAGGCGAAACCCACGGTGGCGAGGGGAGATGAGGGTTGACTGAGAAGTCCAACGCGCAGCCGCGTTCCTTCTCGATGACCGGCGTCGCCGCAGTGGTGACCGCGATGCTCGTGTTGCCAGTGGTCCTTGCCTCCCGCGCCGAGGCCAAGAATCCAGATGCCCATGCCGCGCTGCGGGCCAACGAACGATAGGCATACAAAGAGCGGAGCCCGCAGGACTCCGCTCTACTTGGCCCCTCCCGCCTACCTAGTGGCGGCCCTTGGCCACCATGCCCACCATCATCCAGATCATCATGATCATCATGATTCCGCACATCAGGGCGCCGAAGATGGCGAGAACTGGGAGGCTGAAGACGATCGCCGCGATCACGAATAGCGCGGCAACTGCGCAGCCGAATAGGTGAGACGGGTGCGTTGTGAAGTGATCTTTGAACGCGCTCATCGAGATCACCTCCTCTCGTTGAATCCACACTAATGCCGCCGCGCCCTGCGGCGGATCGGTGTCGACTACGCAAACGAGGCTCGGGGCAACTACCCACCCCACAGTGGCTCGGCGAAGGAAACCGGTCGAAGAATCTCGGGGTCGCACCAACTGGCGCATACCGCTGTCGCAGCTGTCATCGTGGGCAAGCAGGGAGGCGAACCGAAGCCGGGAATTAAGCGACGATCCGCCTCCCATTCGTCGGGTCACCCGGTGGTCCACCGGGTGTCAGGGTTCTTCCCTCTTTGGCGGTCCCGAATCGGGGGGCCGGGGTCGAGGTCGTTCCGGATCGCCCGGGAGATTTCTCTTTGACGGGCCGGCCCCGGGAGGAATAGCTGGATAGCGGTCCCATGAAGGAGGTGCGCAAGTGAGCGCGTTAATCGCTGCGGTCTGGGGCCCCAGCAGTATCTCGAGACGCGGGGTGGCCTCGGGATCGCAGGTGAGGGCCAGCGTGAACCTGCTCGCGATCGCGTGCGAGAAAATTCGCCCGCGCGACGGCAGACGACGGACAGAACTGGCCGCTAGGAGTCCGGACCGAGCACGAACGTGAACGCGCTCATGTCCTGCTCCGGGGAGGATGCGTAGAGAGCGGCCTCGACCTTTCGGCCCGATTCGCGCTCGACCGCCTCGATCAGCTTCTCCTTGTTGGCCTGGAATACCTCGCGACGGATAGAGGCGATCGTCGCCTCTTGACCTCGTTCGACAGCTGTCTTCTCGAGCTGCGTCAGGTTGCCGCGGAAGATCAGCGCGATCCCGTAGTCGCCCGCGAACGCTTGGGCGGTCTCAGCCCCTCGCCCGATGGACTCCTTCCAGATCGTTACCGCAGCACGGGCGATGTTGCGACATGCGTCGGAAGCCGCGATCTCGGTCTCGTTGTCGGGCATTCCGCGGCAGCCTAGTCCGATTCTTGGAGAACTAGCCGCGGACACAGCGCCGCGACCGGCGCGCGCCCTTCTCCGGCGCGGATCGAGGAGGCGCTGGGAACCGACGCTTGCGCGACTACCGGTCGAACCTCAGAGGCCAGCGCACTGATCGACCTTTCGCCCAGTGACGACGTTCGGCAGCCCCTCCGAATCGCCGATCTGGGGAGCAGGCGAGTCGTTGTGGCAGATCAAGCTGCCTCTGATCGTGTTGGTGACGTACTCGTTCGCGTCCGGGTCGTCCATGTCGTTGTTGCTCAGCGTCACGGTCCCGCGAACCGAGTTGCGGATGAAGCCCAGCCAGAACCCCGAGTACCCGTCGATCGTCGCGCCGCCGCGGATGTTGTTGTCCTCGACGGTGGAGAAGAAGCCGGTACCGCCGTGCATGCTCACCCCGCCTCTGATATCGGCGAAGTGGACCTGGAGGGAGGCGGGTTGGTTCGCGTCGATCCCACCGCGGATCGTGCCCGTGTCCGGGCCTCCCTCGAATCCGAGCACGAACGTCGCGCCGTCGCCCACGGTGAGCCCGCCACGCACGTCGATCTGAGCCCCGGTGCCGTCGCAGGTGGCCCCAGCGGGCACGACGAGCTTGTGGTACTCGCCCGAGGCCAGCGTGCCCGTGCACGTCGTCTCTACAGCTCCGGCGACCGGCGTAAACAGCCCCACCGCTAGCACCGTCGCGCCGACCGCCCCGACGATTCCCGCACCCACCTTGCGCATGCTGCTCCTCCTCATGTAATCGGCCCCCCGATTAAAGAGAGCGTCGCACATAAGGAGTCGATCTCCAAGTCAAGGGCCACCGGCGGGCGCTACGGCTGTGAACATCGATGGAGTGGGGGACCTCAACGATCCGTCTCCCCGCGGTACGCCCCTGCCGATGGGGCGTTC
Source organism: uncultured Solirubrobacterales bacterium (assembly GCA_963828755.1). Classification (GTDB taxonomy): domain Bacteria; phylum Actinomycetota; class Thermoleophilia; order Solirubrobacterales; family 70-9; genus WHSW01. Next base: position 37,192 of record CAWHFY010000022.1, read on the forward strand.
GCCTTGCCCACCGGGGTGTCAGGGATCCTGCCCTACCAACGGCCGCCACGGGCGTCGTATTTCGCGACGCCGGTCGCGCTTGCCGGTCATGCCGCTGAGGTTTGGCGCGGGGAGACGGACCGAGTACCCCCAAATGCTCTGCTTGCACGGTCCGCCCCCCGTCACTCCATTAACGGCTGTTACGGGTGCCGTCTTTTGCAGTGGCGCACGGCGTAGCATTTGGGGTGAGGGAAGGAGGACCGACGGCCGATGCGAGTCAAGGGCGGCATGTACTGCGAACGGTGCAAGAAGCCCGTCGAGGCCATCAGGCAGGGCGAGCCCGCGCACCACACGGTTTCCGGGGTAACCGGACCCCTCACGCGTGGCTGGTCGCAGCTTGACGTGGAGAGCGAGGGGTGGATTTGCCCGGATTGCGGTTGGCCGGTCGTTCCCGAACAGCACCGATAGAGGCCGGGTGTGGAGCGGTGAGCAAAGGTGCTCCTCGCCGACCCCCGGCGCAGGTAAGCCGTGTCCAAGAGCCGTTCCGCTAGCCATTCTGCGTAGTTACCACCAGCGTGTGTCCCGCAGCGAACGCGGATTCGGCAAGCGAGCTGCACGAACAGGATGGGGATAGAGGAGGCTAAAATGACTACGACAGTGGCGATGATCGTCAGCACAACGGTGGCGGTGATCGTGGTCTTGATCCTCGTCGTCGTGCCGATCGCGGTCTGGATCTTTCGGGCGATGACTGGGAAGCTCGGGAGCTGACGGGAGGCCGCGCTTCCGGTGGAGGATCGGTGACCGTGACCCAGGCCGCATGACGGCATACGTTCCGGCCATGAAGATCGAACTCCAACGAGACGGTGCCTGGGCCCGAGCGACTGGTCCACGCGCACGGTGTTCGTCGACACGATCGTCACGCCGACGGCGCTGTCCCGTGCGCAGGCGGCCGGCGGCGACCTAGCCTTCCGGCGGGCGTAACCCTTTCTGTCCGCAGGCGGCGTCATCGTGGTCAAGCTTCGCCGTCACCGTGCCGATGAAGCAGATGTGATGGGGGGTAGGCGTCGCCCCGGGGTTACCTCCGATCTCCCCGGGTCGGCGCCCCCGTCACGACTCTGTCCGGCGACACGCTCTGCTTCGAACCGGAAGAGGACCACCGGCACGAGCAGCTCCAAGACGGTGTCATGACGCACATCGCCATCCAGGAGGCGAGGATCAGGGCAGCCCGGTGACCTGGGGCGAGCACGTCTGCGACGAGGAGTACGCCGTCGCACCCCGCTGCTTGAGCGCCGCGTGGCGATGCGGGACACTGCTCGCATGACCACTGCAACCACCGTCGCCGATGCGCTCGTCGAGGCGATCATCGCGCGCGACATCCCGCGCGCCGTGGCTCTCCTTCATCCGGAGGTCGATTTCCGGGCGATGACGCCGAACCGCGTCTGGGAGGCCGACGGCCCCGCCGGCGTCGAGGACGTTCTGCGGCATTGGTTCGAGGATCCCGACGAGGAGCTGCACGGGATCGCGGCGACCACGACCGAGTGGATCGAGGGGACCGCGCGAATCGGATGGCTCGTGCGGATCAGCGACGCGGACGGTCCGCACGTCTTCGAGCAGCAGGCGTACGTGCGCGAACGAGACTCGCAGATCGTCTGGATGCGGGTGATCTGCAGCGGCTGGATCCCACTCGCCGATCCGGCGGCCTAGAGGACGCTGCGGATCCGGGCCCACGCCGGGCCGCGTGGGATCAGACGCTTACGGCGAGGGGACGACGCGGATGTAGGGGAGCGGCGACTCCCAGCCGTCCGGGTAGCGGTCTTTCGCGTCCTCGTCGGAGACCGAGCCGGCGATGAACACGTCCTCGCCCTGCTGCCACTGGGCCGGGGTGGCGACCTGGTTGCTGGCGGTCAGCTGTAGCGAGTCGATCACGCGCAGGACCTCGTCGAAGTTGCGCCCGGTGGTCATCGGGTAGACGAGCACCAGCTTGATCTTCTTGTCGGGCCCGATCACGAAGACGTTGCGCAGGGTCTGGTTCTGCGCCGGGGTGCGGTCCGAGCCCACGCCCTCGACGTCCGCCGGCAGCATCCCGTAGAGCTTCGAGACGGTCAGGTCCTCGTCGGCGATCAGCGGGTAGTTGGGAGCGGTCCCCTGCGAGGCGCCGATCTCCTCCGACCACCTCTCCGAGTTCTCGACCCGATCGGTTGAGAGCCCGATGATCTTCACGCCGCGCTTGTCGAACTCCGGCTTGATGCTCGCCATGTAGCCGAGCTCGGTCGTGCAGACGGGAGTGAAGGCGCGAGGGTGAGAGAAGAGGATGGCCCAGCTGTCGCCGATCCAGTCGTGAAAGCTGATCGGGCCCTCCGTGGTCTCGGCCTCGAAGTCCGGGGCGGTGTCGCCGATGGTGAGCGCCATGGATTCCTCCTGAAGTCTGAAATCTGCAAAAGCGGATCGGGTTTACATGGTATCCGCAGGCGCCCGGTTCCCGCAGTCGCGGACACGATCGCGGCCGGGTCGCGGACGACGACGAGGAGCTCAGCCGGCCCGCCTTGCGTCCCCGACCGCGGCCGTGGCCCCCGGTAACCGCGGCGATCCGTTGCGTCGGCCCGCCGGTTGGCTGCAACCGCGTCGGGGCGGGTTACAAGCGGCGCCGGACGGGTAGCGGGCGGCCATTCATAGTGGCGGGCAGGGGGCCGCCGTGGCAACGACACAAGGGAGGACCTTGTCGTGAACAAACGACTCGCGGCCCTGGGCGCACTGATCGCCCTCCTGGTCGCTTCGATCGCGCTCAGCTCGAGCGCCGTCGCCGAGAAGGGGCCGAAGCGCGGCTCCCAAAGCTCGGCCGGCGACCCGAGCTTCGACGGCTCGTCCAAGCTTCGGCGAGCGCTGACGGTGGACGGGATCACCGCCCGGCTCGAGCGCCTGCAGCAGATCGCCGACGAGAACGACGGCACGCGCGCCGCTGGCTTCCCGGGCTTCGACGCGTCGGCCGATTACGTCGCCGCGACGATGGATCGGGCGGGCTGGAGGGTGAGCCGGCAGCCGTTCGACTTCGACGTCTTCTTCCAGGATGCGCCGAGCGTATTCGAGCAGGTGTCGCCCGATGCGGAGACCTACGTCGAGGACACCGACTACTCGACGATGGAGTTCTCGGGCAGTGGTGAGGTCAACGCCGAGCTGGTCGCCGTCGACCTGACGCTGCCGCCGAGCGCCGAGCCGAGTTCGAACAGCGGCTGTGAGCCGGAGGACTTCAACGGCGTCGACGTCACCGGCAAGGTCGCGCTGATGCAGCGCGGGAGCTGCGACTTCCGAGTCAAGGTCGACAACGCGGCCGCCGCGGGCGCGGCCGGAGCGGTGATCTTCAACGAGGGCCAGGAGGGGCGCAGCGACGTCATCTTCGGGACCCTCGGGGGCCCGAACGCCTCGATCCCGGCCGTCGACACCAGCTTCGCGCTGGGCAACGACCTCTCGAACGGGGTCACCAACGGTCCGACCGGCACCACGGTGCACATCCAGACGACCACGCATTCCGAGCGGCGTACCGCCGAGAACGTGATCGCCGAGACGCGCTCCGGCGATCGGGACAACGTGGTCATGGCCGGCGCGCACCTGGACAGCGTCCAGGCGGGGCCGGGCATCAACGACAACGGTTCCGGCTCGGCGACCCTGCTCGAGCTCGGCCGCCAGATCTCGAAGCTGCACGTACAGCCCGAGAACCGGATCCGGTTCGCCTGGTGGGGCGCCGAGGAGGAGGGCCTCGTCGGTTCGACCGAGTACGTCGCCGATCTGACCGAGGAGGAGGGCGCCGATATCGCGCTCTACCTCAACTTCGACATGATCGCCTCGCCCAACTTCGCGCGGCTGATCTATGACGGCAACGGCTCGAAGTTCGACGCCCCGGGCCCGGACGGCTCGGACGCGATCGAGCGCACGTTCGAGCGCTACTTCGATCGCGCGCAGCTGGCCAGCGGCCAGACGGCGTTCGACGGGCGCTCGGACTACGGTCCGTTCATCGACGTCGGCATCCCCGCGGGTGGCCTGTTCACCGGCGCGGAGGAGGTCAAGACCGACGCTGAGGCGCAGCTGTACGGAGGCACCGCGGGCGAGGCGTTCGACCCGTGTTACCACCAGGCCTGCGACGACATCGACAACATCAGCCGACGCGGGCTGAACCAGATGTCGGACGCGGTCGCGCACGCCGTCAACCACTACGCCTACAGCCTCAAGTTCATCCCCCGTCCGGAGGAGATGACGAAGGCCAAGGGCAAGGTGAAGAAGGCCGCGCAAAGCAAGTACCTCGGCGACTCGCTGCGCAAGTAGCTGCCCGCCGACCCGCGAGACGCGACGAGGGCCCCGCTCCGGCGGGGCCCTCGCGCGTTCTGACAAGCTGATCCCAATGCGCCTGGGAACCTTTTCCACCGCCGACGGGACGACCCTGGTCGGGACGGTCGAAGGCGACGAGGTCGCCGTGCTCGACGCGCCGACGATGGTCGCCTGGCTCGCCGGCGAGGGCTGGGCGGCGAGCGGCGAGCGGCGGGCTCTGGCGGACCTGAGAACCCTTGCCCCGATCCCGGAGCCGCCGAGCGTGCGGGACTTCTATGCCCACGAGGGTCACGTCGCCGCGGGCGCGAAGCTGCGCGGGGGAGAGATCGCGGCGCACTGGTACGAGGCGCCCGCCTTCTACTTCTCCAACGCGGCCTCGATCCACGGCCCGGGCGAGACCGATTCGGCGACCGGCGGCGACGGCCGCCCTGGACTTCGAGCTCGAGATCGCCGCCGTGATCGGCGTCGCCGCGAACGGTGAGCCGGAGATCGCCGGTTTCACGCTGATGAACGACTGGTCGGCGCGCGACGTCCAGGCCGGCGAGATGACCGTCGGGCTCGGACCAGCGAAGGCGAAGGACTTTGCGATCTCGCTCGGCCCATGGCTGGTCACCCCCGACGAGCTTCCGTATGCGGACGGGCAACTCGCGATCGCCGCCCGCGTCGAGGTCAACGGCGAGACGGTCGCCGAGTGCGACGCCTCCGGACAGCACTTCAGCTGGGTCGAGATCGTCGCCCATGCCGCGCGCGATACCCGGCTGCGGCCCGGCGACGTGCTCGGCTCGGGCACGCTGACCGGCGGGTGCCTGCTCGAGCGCCTTGCGGCGGGCGAGACACCGGTCTGGATCGAGCCGGGCGACACGGTCGCGATCGAGGCCGACGTCCTCGGCCGGCTCGAGACCCCGGTGGCCTGAGCCTCAGCCGGGCTCGCGGTCGAACATCGGCCGGTCGAACAGCGTCGAGAGGACGACCTGGGTCTGCGTCCGGATCACTCCGGGCGTGTCGCGGACCCGTTCGAGCGCCCGCTCGAGGTGGCCGGTGTCGGCGGCGCGAAGGTGCAGGATGGCGCTCGGCGCGCCGGCGATCGTGTACGCCGCCTCGACCTCCGGGTAGTCGCCGACCGCCTCGCGGACCTGCTCGCCGGACATCCGGCCCTCGCAGAACAGTTCGACGAAGGCGTGGGTGTTCCAGCCGATCGCCGACGGGTCGACGTCGGCCGAGTAGCCCCGGATCACCCCGTCGCGCTCGAGTCGGTCGACGCGGCGCTTGACCGCCGGGGCCGAGAGCGCCACCCGCTCGCCGATGTCCTGAAACGAGCGCCGCGCGTTCTCGCGGAGCAGCGCAACGATTCGATGGTCGATTTCATCCATTGACGGTCTCGTGAGGGCGCTGACGCAAAGGATCGGCCTTGTGATGGGCTGTCCGAGCGGAGAATCATAAACGGGAGTCGTAGACGCCGTCGAGCCGAGGAGAGCGATGAGCACCGAGACCGTGACCGCCGAGCGGGCGTCGGCCCGTGAGGGCAAGGACGAGATGCCGCTGCTCGGCATCGACCACATCGAGCTCTACGTCGGCAACGCGACCCAGGCCACCTACTGGTTCACGCACGCGCTCGGCTTTCGGGAGACCGCCTACGCCGGGCTCGAGACCGGGATCCGCGACCGCTCCTCGCACGTCCTCGAGCAGGGCCGGGTGCGGGTCGTGCTCACCGCGCCGCTGCTCGGTACCAGCGAGATCGCCCGCCACGTCGCCGCCCACGGCGACGGCGTCAGGACGATCGCCCTGCGCGTGCCCGACGCCGAGCACGCCTACCGCTACGCGGTCCAGCACGGCGCCAAGGGTGTGCGTGAGCCCTGGGAGGCGAGCGACGACGACGGCGGGGTTCGGATGGCGACGATCGCGACCTACGGCGAGACCCTGCACACATTCGTCGAGCGCAACGGCTACGAGGGCGCGTTCCTGCCCGGCTACGAGCGCCGCGATCCCGGCCCCGACGCGGGCATGTTCGTCGGCGTCGACCACGTGGTCGGCAACGTCGAGCTCGGCCGCCTCGACGAGTGGGTCGGCTACTACGAGCGGGTCTTCGGGATGACCGAGATGATGCACTTCACCGACCGCGACATCTCCACCGAGTACTCGGCGCTGATGTCGAAGGTGATGGCCGACGGCAAGGGCCGGGTCAAGTTCCCGATCAACGAGCCAGCCGAGGGCCAGCGCAAGTCGCAGATCGAGGAGTACCTCGAGTACTACGGCGGCCCGGGCGCCCAGCACATCGCGCTCGCGACCACCGACATCGTGGCCACCGTGCGCGAGCTCACCGAGCGCGGAATTCGCTTCATCAAGACCCCGGCGAGCTACTACGAGGAGCTTCCCGGCCGGATCGGTGAGATCGACGAGGACCTCGCGGACCTGCGTGAGCTCGGCATCCTCGCCGACCGCGACGACGAGGGCTATCTGCTGCAGATCTTCAGCCAGACGATCGGCGACCGGCCGACCGTCTTCCTGGAGGTGATCGAGCGCCACGGAGCCCGTGGCTTCGGCGAGGGCAACTTCAAGGCGCTGTTCGAGGCGATCGAGCGCGAGCAGGACGCCCGCGGAAACCTCTAACCACGAGCGACGAGAGACGAGAGCGACGATGCGCTACCACAGCCTCGGCGAGATCCCAGCCAAGCGCCACGTTCAATTCCGCGGCAACAACGGCTCCAACCGGTTGTTGGTCGAAGAGGTCACGGGCTACGAGGGCTTCTCCGGCAACGAGTCGATCCTCTACCACGTCGAGTCGCCGTGTCGGATCGCCGCCGTCGGCGAGTTCACCCCGATCGTCCACGAGGAGTGGGTCCCAGACGCCCACGTCCATCGCCACCTCGTCAGCGGCTCGATCGAGCCCGGCGGCGACCCGATCGGGGGCCGGCGCTGCCTGATGTGGAACGCCGACCTCGAGGTCTCGCTCTGCTCGCCCACGACTGAGACCGAGTCGTTTTACCGCGACGGCGAGGGCGACGAGCTGCTGTTCGTCTGCGAGGGCTCGGGCACGCTCGAGACGGTCTACGGTTCGCTCGCCTTCCGCGAGCACGACTACGTCGTGATCCCTCGCGGCACCACGTACCGCTTCCGGCTCGACGACGGCCCGCAGCGCTGGCTCGTGCTCCACACCCCGGGTGAGCTCGAGACCCCGAACCGGTATCGCAACCGCTACGGCCAGCTGCTCGAGTCGGCGCCGTACTCCCAGCGTGACTTCCACCCGCCGGCCGAGCTCGAGACCCACCGCGAGGGCGGCGAGCACGAGCTGATCGTCCGCGTGCGCGGCGGCCTGCAGCGCTACGAGCTCGACTACCACCCGCTCGACGTCGTCGGCTGGGACGGTTACGTCTACCCGTACTCATTCAACGTCCACGACTTCGAACCGCGGACCGGGCGCCTACACCTGCCGCCGCCCGTACATCAGACCTTCCAGGGTCCGAACTTCGTGATCTGCTCGTTTTGCCCGCGCGAGCTCGACTACGACCCGCAGGCGGTGCCGATCCCGTACCACCACTCGAACCTGCAGTCGGAGGAGGTCATCTACTACGTCTCCGGCGAGTTCGGCAGCCGCAAGGGGATCGAGACCGGCTCGATCACCGTGCATCCGTCGGGTCTCCCGCACGGGCCGCAGCCAGGTCTGGTCGAGAAGTCGCTCGGGATGCGGCGCACCGAGGAGCTCGCGGTGATGTGGGACACGTTCAAGCCGCTGCGACTCACCGCGCTCGCAGCCGCGATCGACGATCCGGCGTACGCGTACTCGTGGCGCGATCGCCAGCCGTCGCCGGTGGCGGAGTCCACGACGGGATAGGAGGTCGGATGTTCGAGGAGGCACAGCTTTACTCGCCGGTGACCGCGGCCGAGGACGGGACGGTCACCGTCCACCTCGCCGATGACCACCCCGGCAAGACCGACCCGGAGTATCAGCGACGGCGCAACGAGATCGCTGCCGCGGCGCTCGACTGGGAACGCGGGCTGCCGCCGCCGCGGATCATCTACAACGAGGACGAGCAGAACGTCTGGCGCACCGTCCAGCGCGAGCTGCTGCCCAAGCACGCGCGCTACGCGTGCCGCGCGTTTCGTGACGCGACCGCGGCGCTGGCGCTGCCGGTGCAGCGGATCCCGCAGCTCGACGAGGTGACGGCGGCGCTTCAGGGGCTGACCGGCTTTCGGTACGTGCCGGCGGCGGGGATCGTCCCGGTGCGCGAGTTCTACGGCAATCTCGCCGACCGCGAGTTCCACTCGACCCAGTACATCCGCCACCCGTCGGCGCCGTTGTACACGCCGGAGCCCGACCTGATTCACGAGGTGATCGGGCACGGCAACCTGCTCGCCGACCCGCAGTTCGCCGAGCTCAACCGGCTCGCCGGCGAGGCCGCGCGCCGCGCCGAGACCGACGAGGGCGTCCAGTACGTCGCGGACGTGTTCTGGTTCACGATCGAGTTCGGCGTGGTCTGGGAGGACGGCGAGCTGCGGGCCTACGGCGCCGGGATCCTCTCGTCCTACGGCGAGATCGAGGAGTTCCGCGAGATGGAGATCCGGTCGCTGGACTTCCACCAGATGGGCACGATCGACTACGACATCACCCACTACCAGCCGACCCTGTTCGCGGCCGAGTCGATGGGCCACCTGGTCGACGCGGTCGGCGAGTTCTTCGCCGGCTTCGACGACGACACCCCGCAGCGGCTGGCGGCCGCGCGTCCCGCCGCAACTCCCAGCCGATAGCGTTGTTCATCCCAAGGATGGTGCCGAGGCCGAGGACTCCGATCGTGTTCGCGCTGGTTGCGGCGTGCGCAGCGCTGTTCGCGGACAGCGCTGGGGCGGCGGTCAAGTTCCAGCGGATCGCCGGCTACGACGACGCCGCGACCCCGAACGAGCTCGACAAGGTCGGCATCCTCAAGGTCGGGCCGAAGAAGGCCCCGAACGTGCTCGTCCTCAACCCCGGAACCTCGGCCAGCGCCGCCTACTTCAAGCCGCTCGCGAGCCTGATCGCGAAGCAGGCCGACGGCTGGCAGGTGTGGGCGGTCGAGCGCCGTGAGAACCTGCTCGAAGACCAGTCGGTGGTCGACCAGGCCAAGCAGGGGATGATCGACGGCGACCAGCTGTTCGACTATTACCTCGGCTACCTCACGGATCCGAGCATCACCAACCACTACCAGCCGGTCCAGGACTCGCAGGTCCCCTTCGCGCGAGGCTGGGGGATGAAGGTCGAGATCGAGGACCTGCACCGGGTGGTGTTGAAGGCGGAGAAGCTCGGCGGCAAGGTGGTCGTCGGCGGCCACTCGCTGGGCGGCTCGATCACGACCGCCTACGCGACCTGGGACTTCAACGGCGACGCGGGCGCCGACGGGCTCAGCGGGCTGGTCTTCATCGACGGCTCCTCGGGGACGACCCCGACCTCGGAGGCCGACGCGCAGACCCGCCTCAACAACCTCAACGCCGGCACGCCATGGCTCTCCTTCGGCGGCATCCCGGCGCCGCTCGCCGGCCTGTTCAATGTCGTCGGCTCGACCGGCGTCCACCTCGACCCGACCGGGGTCGGCAAGCTGCAGACCTGGTCGGCGCTGCCCGCGAACCTCAAGCCTCCGGTCGTCGCGACCAACGAGGGCGGCTACGGGTACGCGCTCGACACCGAGACCTCGCCCCCGAGCCTCGCCGCCGCCCAGGCGCACCTCGGCCACCTCGCCGCCAGCGGCGACCCGCGGCCCTGGGACGAGGCGGGCGAGCTGACCCCGATCCAGCGCTTCGCCGACATGTTCTCCGGCACCGGGCTGCTCGGCCTCGACGGCACCGCCTGGTACCACCCGCTGCGGTTGACGATCGACGCCGGCGCGGTCGGCAACGGGGTCGCCAACCCGGCGCAGAACGTGCTCGACGTCGCCGCCACCCACGGCGCCGACCTGCCGCGCAAGCTCCGGATGCTCGCGTTCGGCGCCGCGCTCGGCGGCCAGCGCGTGCTCGACTCGACCAAGGCGCTGGCGACGCAGTCGAACATCCCGCGCAAGCAGCTCAGCCTCATCAACCGCGCGGATACCTACGCGCACAACGATCCGAACTCGGCCTATCCGAAGAACGCGTTCGTCTCGAAGCTGATGCCGTTCCTGCGCAAAATCGCGCGCGGCTGAGGTCGCGCGCTCAGGGGAGCAGGCTGCCACCGGGCGGCCTGATCCACAGCGGCTCCGCGAGGGGCTCGAGCTCTCCCGGGTCGAGCTCGGCGACGGTCTTCGCCCCGCGCTCACGCATCAGCGTGGCGAGCCGCGACCAGGCCGCGGCGACGGCGCCGACGCGGCTGCGGTGGCCGAGGCCGGTCGCCTCGCGAAGCTCGGCGGCGCGGGCCTCGACCTCGTCTGGGCCGAGCTCGCCGAACCGTCGTTCCGATCCCGCGAATGAGATCGGAGTGTTGAGCAGCTCGTCAAACCGTGGGTCGTCCATCTGCTCGATCCTCGCATTCGGCCGCTCGCCTTGCGCCCCACTGTCGGATCGAATAGAAAGTGATCCACTATCGCGAACGATTCGCAACTAGGGGTGGCGCGCAATCAACGTCAACGAGGAGCGATCGGATGAGCGCAGCGACAGCGGCAGGCAGGCCCTCCAGGTGGTGTCGAATCAAGACCGCCCTTACCCCCGCCGAGTGGCGGCGAGCGGCGGGGTTCGCGGGGGCGATCCTTGCGCTTCACGTCATCGGCTTCGGCCTCCTGTTCGCGTTCGTCGTGCCCGGGCACTTCGAGCTCGGCGGCGCCGGCGGGGTGTTCGGGATCGGGATCGGGATCACCGCCTACACGCTCGGCTTGCGCCACGCCTTCGACGCCGACCACATCGGCGCGATCGATAACACGACCCGCAAGCTGATGACCGACGGCCAACGCCCGCTGGGGGTCGGCTTCTTCTTCAGCCTCGGTCATTCGACGATCGTCTTCGCGCTCGCCGCCCTGTTCGCCGTTGGGATCCGCGGCCTCAGCGGCGCCGTCGACGACGACAGCTCGACCCTCCATCAGGTCACCGGGCTGGTCGGTCCGTCGGTCTCGGGCGTCTTCCTGATGGTCATCGGGATCCTCAACTTGCTGGTCCTGATCTCGATCGTGAGGATCTTCCGCCGCATGCGCCACGGCCACTACGCCGAGGCCGAACTCGAGGAGCAACTCAACAGCCGCGGCTTCATGAATCGCTTCTACAGCCGGGCGACGAACACGATCACCAAGTCGTGGCAGATGTACCCGTTGGGGATGCTCTTCGGCCTCGGGTTCGACACCGCGACCGAGATCGCGCTCCTGGCGGCGGCCGGGTCGGCTGCGATCGGGGGCCTGCCCTGGTACGCGATCCTTTGCCTTCCGATCCTGTTCGCGGCCGGCATGTCGCTGCTGGATACGCTCGACGGGGCGTTCATGAACTTCGCCTACGGCTGGGCGTTCTCGAAGCCGGTGCGAAAGATCTTCTACAACATCACCGTCACGGCCCTATCGGTCGTGGTCGCGCTGGTGATCGGGACGATCGAGCTGGTCGCCGTCTTCACCGAAAAGCTCAGCCTCACCGGCTTCCCGTGGGAGAACATCTCCAACCTCGACCTCAACTACGTCGGCTACGCGATCGTCGGCGCCTTCGTCGTCACCTGGGCGGTGGCGCTGGCCGTCTGGCACTTCGGCCGGATCGAGGAGAGGTGGACGCGCCACCTGAAGCGCGAGGGTGAGCCGGCCTGACGGCGGCCGCCTCGCGCGCGGCCGCTCAGCCTCCGTGCTCGTGCTCGTGTTCGTGCTCCAGCCCCTCCTGGTGTGTGTGCGGATGGCTGTGCACGACGTCGCCGTGTGAGTGCTCGTGCTCGTGCTCCATGTGGTCGTGGTCGTGGCTGTCGTGAACGTGACTGTGGGTGACGTCGCCGTGTGAGTGCTCATGCGCGTGGGCCCCATCGCCGTCGTGTGAATGCTCATGCTCGCCATCGTGGTGGTGGCTCATTTGGCCTCCTTGGGTCGGTTGCTCGTCGACGCACCGGACGCACAGCCCGGCGATCGGAAAGTGGCTGAAGCGAACCTCGAACCCGTACTCGGCGCGAATGCGGTCGCGGATCGGGTCGAGCTCATACGCGGGGACGCTGCGGACCTCGCCGCAGCGCTCGCAGACCAGGTACTCGCGCTCGTGGACGCCGGCCAGCGCATAGAGCCCCGGTCCGTGGCCGAGGTGGAAGTGGCGGACGATGCCGAGGCCCTCGAGCAGCTCGAGGTTGCGGTAGACCGAGGCCAGGTCGCCCCCTGAGACGGTCCGCGAGAGGCGCTCGGCCGCGACCGGGCCGTCAGCGGCGAACAGCGCCTCGAGCAGCTGGCGGCGCGGCGCCGTGAGCCGCGAGCCAGCGTCGCGAACGACCGCGATCGCGTCCTCCAGGTCGGTGAAGGTCGCCGCGCGCGCATATGGCGAGGCGGTCATCCGACCCGATTGTAGGACGGCTCCGCGGGCGCCTCCATGCGACCGCGGAGCCGTCCCGCCGGTCCTACGTCGCGCCGCGCCAGTCGAGCTCGGTGACCTCGGCGGCGCACACCGGCACGTCCGTGGCCAGCGCGTCGTCGCCGAGCCACAGGGAGTAGCTCCCCTCGGCCAGCCGGTCGAAGACCAGCGTGTAGGCCGAGCGGTCACCGATCGAGCGTTCCAGCACCTGCTTGTGTCGCCCGTCGCGAGCGGCCCCCGCTGCGCTGATCTCGATCTCGATCCCGTGCATGTCGGAGTCGGTCTCGACGATCAGCGCCCCGTAGCGGTCGCCGATGTCGAGCACGACGTACTCCGGGTGCGAGCGCTTGGAGTAGTCGTGCGTATGGGTGTGCGTGTGGCTCATGGCTACGCCCCCGTCGAAAAGCCGTCGTGCGGCGTCCCGAGGTAGGGGAACGCGGCCTGGTAGCGATCCGGCCCGGGGGTGAGCCCCTGGGTCAGCATCCCGGCGGCCGCGTCCGGCGTGTAGCTCGGATCGACGAGCGGATACGTCAGCCCGGCGACCGCGTTGAGCTCGATGTTGACGACATCGTCGAACACCCGGCGGCCGTTCGGGAACCCGGCGGCATCGCCGGCCACCAGCCCGAGCGGGTCGGGGCTCGACGTGGTGGGCGGGATCGCGACGTTGAGCCGCAACATGTCCGCCTGCACCGTGCCGGTGTAGTTCTGGAACCCGTCGACGATCCCCGGCGGGATGCCCGTCAGCAGGATCGCCACCAGGTCGGCCCGCTTCGCGGTCAACGCCGCGAGGTTCGGGAACACGCCCGGGTAGAGGACCGGGAGCAGCTTCTGCAGCTCCGGTCGCTCCACGTACTTGGCGAACTTGCCGTCGGCCGCCGGCGCCAGGGCGTTCCACTTGTCCTTCTGGGCCATCGGCACGACGACCTCGTTGAACAGCGGGTTGCCCAGGCGCGACACCTGGACCCACGGGCCCGACTCGGCCCGCTCGTCCTTGGCCGGGTCGAGCAGCCGGGTCTTCCGGCGGCTCGCCGCACCCCAGACGCCGATCACGGCCTTCTTCGACATCGGGTCGGTCGGGACCGAACCGTTGCGGGTCAGGGACTTGATCGGCACGCGGATCGCGATCGTGTGCACGTTCAGGGTCGCCGTCGCGTCGACGCCCATCTGCGGATCGGTCGCGATCAGGTGCAGGTTCTGCAGCGGGCGCAGGTCGGCGAGGTCGAAGATCGACCCCAGGTCAACGAAGAACCCTTCGTTGCGCTGCCCACAGAACACGTCCACACCGCCCTTGAGCGAGCGCACCGCCGGGTCCCCGAGCGCCGCCTGGTAGTTCGGCGTCGAGCGCGGCCCGATGTTGCACGGCGGGCACGGCAGGTTCTTCCCGATCACCTTCGGCTTGGGCGGGCTGCCGTTGTGGTGCGCCTTCTTCGTGTAGTCCAGCCGGCTGACGTCGTAGAACTGGCGCCGGTTCCAGTTGGCGCTGCCGATGCTCTCGATCGGGCCGGTGTTGTACAGGAAGGTCTCCTCGCTGCGGAGCTTGACCTTGAACCTGAATCGGTACTCGATGTTCGGCAGCCCGTCCCCATCGTTGTCGATGTAGATCGAGTACTGCACGTCGTCGCCGAACTCGAAGAAGTTCGGGCCGCCGGGCGGGTTCTCGAGCGGGACGTAGTTCGTGATGATCGTCACCGTGTCCGGCTTGTCCGGGCTCACGAACGCGTAGGTGTCGGTGTTGTCAGCGACTGGGTCCTTGCTGATCTCGGGCGCTTCTCGGTGGGAGGACATCCGTTCACTCCTCGCTTTCCGGGGCCGCCTTCAGCAGCCGCTTGACCAGGGCCTTGTCCCGGTAGGTGACCTCGCGCTCGCCCTTCATCACCGTGACTTCACCGCGCTTGACGTCGCGGACGATCGCGATCACCGCCTCCTCCGGAGGCGGCCCCGAGGGGTCGGTCTCCTCGCTGCGTTCGAGCGCCGCCGCGCCGGGGGTGACGGCGATCGCCGCCGTTCCCGCGGCCACACCGGCCGTACCGAGCAGCTTGCGCCGGCTCAGGCTTTCCATCCTTGGCTCCTTCCTCTAGGTGGCCGCCGCCCGATCGAGGGGACTGGCCCGCCGGTCCGTCGGCGGCCTTCTGGTGGTGTTGGCCCTACTACCGGCGCAACGTCCGGATCGGATCAGTCGGCGGCGCGAGAAATTGCGACCGCGACCTGTCCGAAGGAGATCTGGGCGTCGTTGGGCGGCAGGCGCTCGGGCAGCAGCACCTCGAGCCCGCGCGTCCGCAACTCGGCGCTCGCGCGCTCGACCAGGAGCCGGTTCTGGAACACACCACCGGAGAGGACCGCCCGGCGCAGGCCGCGGGTTTCGGCCACCCGCGCGCAGGCGTCGGCGATCGCGACCGCGAGCCCGTTGTGAAAGCGCGCCGCGACGACAGCGACGTCGACGCCCCAGCCGAGGTCGGCGCTGAGCGCGCGGATCGCCTCGCGCGGGTCGAGGATCGCCGGATCGCCGCCGACGGGCGGCTCGAACGGATAGGCCTCGGTCACGCTCGGGTCGGCGAGCCCCTCGAGCTCGGCGGCGGCCTGGCCCTCATGGGCGACCCGGGCGCGCAGGCCGCAGATCGCGGCGACGCCGTCGAACAGGCGCCCGGCGCTGGTGGTGAGCGGCGAGCCGATCCCGCCGGCGGCGATCGCGCTGACTCGCTTCCCAGTCGGCGGCCGAGACGTCGGCGGCGAGCGTCGCCGGACGGGGTGGCCGCTCGGTTGCCAGCGCCGCGCTGAGCCACGCGCACGCCATCCGCCACGGCTCGCGCGCGGCGGCGTCGCCGCCCGGAAGCCGAACCGGCAAGAGCAGCCCGGCGCGCTCGCAGCGCTCGAGCCCGCCGACGAGGATCTCGCCGCCCCAGACGGTTCCGTCGCCGCCGTATCCGGCGCCGTCGAAGATCGCCCCGACCGCCGACTCGCGCACGCCGTGCTCGGCGAGCGTGGCCGCGAGGTGAGCGTGGTGATGCTGGACGGCGACCGCCTCGACCCCGGCGCGCTCCAGCGCGTGGCGGGTGGCCAGGTAGTCCGGGTGCAGGTCGTGGGCGACGACCGCGGGAGTGACCGCGAACAGGCGCTCGAAGTGCTCGATCCCGCGCTCGTAGGCGCTCAGCGTCTCCCAGTTCTTCAGGTCGCCGATGTGGTGGCTGACCCAGGCGCGGCGTCCACGCGCGAGGCAGAAGGTGTTCTTGAGCTCGGCTCCGCATCCGAGGACCGGCTCGGCGTCCAACGGCAGCTCGAGAGCGCTCGGGGCATAGCCCCGCGAGCGCCGGATCAGCAGCGGCTCGGGGCGGCCGCTGCCCAGCGAGCGGACGACCGAGTCGTCGGTACGCGTCTCGATCGGGCGGTCGTGGACGAGGAGGGCGTCGGCGATCGGCCCGAGCCGCTCGAGCGCGTCGTCGTCGGTGAACGCGATCGGCTCGTCCGCGACGTTGCCCGAGGTCAGGACCAGGGGCGCCCGGACCGCGGCGGCGATCAGGTGATGGAGCGGCGAGTAGGGGAGCATCACCCCGAGGTCGCGCGAGCGCGGCGCGACGTCGGCCGAGACGCGGGCGCCGGGGCGGCGCCGGGCGACGACGATTGGCCGCGGTCGCTGAGCAGCAGCTCCTGCTCGGAGGCGCTCAGCTCGACCAGCTCGCGGGCCGCCGCGAGGTCGGCGACGAGCAGCGCGAGCGGCTTCTGGTCGCGGTGCTTTCTCGCCCGCAGCTCGGCGACGGCGCGCTCGTCGGCCGCTGCGCAGGCGAGGTGGTAGCCGCCGATCCCCTTGATCGCGACGATCGAGCCGCCGACCAGCAGCGCGGTGGCTGCCGCGAGCGGGTCCGCTTCGGCGTCGAGTTCGAGCCCGTCGCGGTCGACGAGGCGAGCGCGCGGCCCGCACTCCGGGCAGGCGTTCGGCTGGGCGTGAAAGCGCCGGTTGGACGGGTCGTCGTACTCGGCGCGACAGGCCGCGCACATCTCGAAGCCGGCCATCGTGGTTCGCGGCCGGTCGTACGGGACGCCGCGCACGATCGTGAACCGCGGGCCGCAATTGGTGCAGTTGATGAACGGGTAGCGATGGCGGCGATCGGCGGGGTCGAAGAGCTCGGCCAGGCACTGATCGCAGGTCGCCAGGTCGGGTGAGACCGCCGCGTCCGCCTCACCGCCGGCGTCGGAGGCGAGGATCGCGAAGCGCCGCTCGCCGACAGGCTCCAGCGGCTCGCGGATCAGGCGCTCAATCGCCGCGGCCGGCGGCGCCTCGTCGGCGAGCCGGCGCGCGAACGCCTGGACGTCGGCCGGGCGCCCCTCGACCTCGACCAGGACGCCGCGGCTGTCGTTGAGGACGAAGCCGCCGAGGTCGAGCTCGGTGGCGATCCGGTGGACGTGTGGGCGAAAGCCGACCCCCTGGACGATCCCCTCCGCGCGGATGCGCAGCCGCTCCGGCGCGGACGTCTCGGCCCCTGTGCGGCGGGCCGCCATCAGGGGCCCGCCTCGATCAGTTCGCGCAGCACGTGGTAGGCGCTCGCCTGCGCCTCCTGGATCCGCGGGATGTTCTGCGAGCGGGTGACGATGACGTAGTCGGCGAGCCCCTCGGAGGCGACCCGGCCGCCGTCGTAGCCGACCAGTGCGACCGTCGCGAGCCCGCGCGCCCGCGCCTCGACCAGGGCCGCGATCAGGTTCTCGGAATTACCGCTGGTCGAGAGCACCGCGAGCGCGTCGCCCTCGCGCCCGTAGGCGATCACCTGGCGCTGGAAGATCCGCGCCACGCCGACGTCGTTGGCGATCGCGGTGAGGATCGAGGGGTCGGCCGTCAGGTCGATCGCCCGGCGCGCCGGCCACCGTCCGGCGGCGGACCCGAGCGCCCCCGGACGCGAAGCGGAGGAGGCGACCGGCGGGTTTATGAGATCGGCAACCAGGTCCATCGCGTCGGTCGCCGAACCGCCATTGCCGCAGGCGAGTAGGCGCCCGCCGGCGTCGAGGCGCTCGCGCAGGTCGATCGCCGCCCGGGCCAGCGCCTCGCCGTTCTCGCCCAGGGTCTGCTCGCGCAGCTCGCCGACCTCAGCCGACTTCATCAGGACCGAGCGGCGGACGTCCTCGGTGACCGCGGCGAGGTCGGTCTCGGACTCGTCCAGGAACGGGTAGAGGAAGCTCGAGGCGCCCGCGTCGTGGCCGGTGCTGCGCTCGCGCCCGGCGAGCAGCCCGCGGTGGTCGAAGAACACGTGGACCAGCTCCCAGAGCAGGTGGTACAGGGTCTCGACCAGCTCCTGGCGCACGAACGGGTCGTCGGTTTCGGGGATGAACTCCCACTCCGCGTCCGCCTCGGCGAAGGCGATCGTCAGCGCCCCACGGGCGCGCGCCGCGGCCAGCGCCGCGACCGTCTCGGCCCCATCGGCCTCCTCGGCGCCAAAGGCGATCGCGATGTCGTCGGCCTCGACGACCGCGTCGACCTGGGCGGTCAGCGGGCCGCCCTCGGCGGCGAGGCCGAGCGCCGGCAGGGCGCGCTTGCCGACGATCACGGGGTGGACGAACTCCACGGCGACGTGGCGGACATCGGAGCGCGCCGCGGCCGAGTGCCCCAGCGCGACGAGGCGGCCACCGCGCACGAAGCGCTCGGCCATCCGGTGACAGCAGCCGGCGATCCGCTCGGACTCGGTCGCAAAGAAGGCGGCGTTGGCCTCGGTCCGCAGCCGGGCGAGCCGGTCGATCCGCCCGGTCAGCCCCTGAACTGCCGCCGTCATCGCCGCCTACGCCGTTGCCCTGACCCGCTCCGGTACGGCGGTCAGCCAGGCTCGCCACTCGTCGACGCCGCGGCCGGTGGTCGCGCTCACCAGCATCGTCTCGACCCCGGGGTTGACCGCGTCGATGTTGGCGAGGAAGCGGTCGAGGTCGAACTCGACGTGGGGGAGGAGGTCGAGCTTGTTGACGATGACCAGCTCGCAGGCGCGGAACATCAACGGGTACTTGAGCGGCTTGTCCTCGCCCTCGGTCACCGACGTGACCATGATCCGGGCGTCCTCGCCGACCTTGAACTCGGCGGGGCAGACGAGGTTGCCGACGTTCTCGATCACCAGCAGGTCGAGCTCTGAGAGCGGCAGATCGTCGATCGCCGACCGGACCATGTTGGCGTCGAGGTGGCACTCGCCGCCGAAGCCGGAGTCGGTGTTGAGCTGCACTACGGGTACGTGGATCGCCGCGATCCGGTCGGCGTCCATCGTTCCCTGGACGTCGCCCTCGAGCACCCCGGCGCGGACGCCGTCGAGGCCTGGTAGCCCGCGCTCGAGCAGAGTCGTCTTGCCGGCGCCCGGGGCGCTCATCATGTTGACCACGGCCACCCCGGCATGGTCGAAGTCGTGGCGGTTGGCGTTGGCGATCGTCTGGTTGGCGTCGAGCGCGTCCTCGGCGACTCGGATCCTGGTTCGGTGCACGGCTCTCCTTCCTAGCTCGGTTGGGCGGCGACCGCCGGTTCGTCGGCGACCTCGATGGATTCCACCTCGAGCTCGTCGCCGCGGACGACCTGGGCCCCGGCAAGCTCGCAGCCCGGACAGCGAAACGTCGGCAGGGCCGCGAGTCGGGTCGAGCGGCCCGTGACCGGCCTCCGAGGCGGAGCCGAGGTGCCCCGCCGTTGAGGGGCCTAATTCCGGCTCGGGTGCGGGGTCCCACTCGCATCCGCAGACCTCGCAGGTCATCCAGGCGCCGACCACCTCGAGTTCGAGCCGGGCGCCCTCGCAGAGCGTGTCGCGGCCGACGATCTCGAAGTAGAACTCGAGCGACTCGGGAACGACCTGGCGCAGGGCGCCGACCCGTAGCGCGACCGAGGTCACCCGGCGTCCGCCGGCGTGGCGCAGTGCCGTGTCGACGATCGCGCTCGAGATCGAGAGCTCGTGCATGCGCTCAGCCGGTCTCCGCGTAAGCGGCGTCGGTCTGCAGCTCGGCGATCGTCTCCAGGACCAGCGCGGCGGCGCGTTCGACCGCGCCGGCGACCTGGGGCGAGAGCTCGAGGCCCATCTCCTCGACGCCGGCAGGCTCACAGGCGACCACGAGGACCTTGCCCGGCCAGCCCCCGACCGTCTTCACGAAGCGCAGCACGGTCCGCGGGTCCATCCCGTGCGGGCTGACCACCTCGCCGTCCTCGATGGGCGGGATCTCCTCGGGCTGGGGTTCGATCACGTACAGGGTCCCGGGCTCGCCACCCTGGCGGCTGACGTCGACGAGGACGAGAGCGTCGTAGCCGCGCATGACCTCGTAGGCGAGGTCGAGGCCGCCGCTGCCGAAGTCGAGCACGGTGACTCCATCCGGCAGCTCGCTCGCCGAGAGGGCGCTCGCCACGTGGCCGCCAAAGCCGTCGTCGGAGAGCCATGCGTTGCCGACCCCGGCGACGAGGATCTGGCGCTGGCGCTCCGGGCTCATCGAACCCGCCTCAGCAGCGGCGGGACTCGGCTTCGTCCTGTCGGAACCCCGCCTCATTCAGCGGCCGCCTCCAGCTCGGTGCCCTTGAAGAAGAGGTAGCGCCCGGTCTCGCGAAACAGCTCCTGCCCCGGGTCGCCGTCGACGGTGACCGCGACGTGGGCGCCGTCCTCGTAGTCGATGTACAGGCGCTCGATCGTCGCCCGGCGCCCGTCGAGCATCCGGTCGTAGACGTCGCGGTCGGTGCCGGGCCGCAGGACGACCTTTGCACCCTTGCGGAAGGTGACTCCGCCGATCTCGAGCTCCGGCTCGCCCGGGTTCGGGTGACCCGGCTCCCGGCCGAGCACGTCGCTGGGGCTCATCAGCCCGTGCAGGGAGGCGATCTCGCCCGGCGCTACGGCCGCGGCGCGTTCGATCATCTCCTGCACCGCCGGGTCCTGCTCGTCGATCTCGGCCCGCTCCGACTCCGAGAGCGTCTGCACGTGCAGCAGCAGCGCCTCCTCGATCTCGGTGTTGTCGAACAGGTTGCCGAGGCTGTGCGGTGAGATCTCGGGGTGGTCGGGGAGCACGATCGTCGCCGCAAGGAGCGCGTCGTCGGCCGGGGAGGCGAGCACCGGGAAGGTGTTGACGCTCGCGCAGCGCTCGGCCTCGGCGCCGATCTCGCCGTCGCGCTCGAGCGGGGAGGCGAAGCGCCCGCCGGGCGCCTCGAGCGTGACGTGCGTCGAGACGAGGCACTTGATCAGGGCCTCGCCGCGCTCGAGCCCCGCCGCGGCCTCGGTGGCGTTGTGGACGCAGGCCCGCACCCGCCACAGGTCAGGGCGCCCGAGCTGCTCGGCGCGACAGCGGGCCCGGCCGCGCAGCGGCGCCTCGCCGTCGAACTCGAACACGGTCGGCTCGCCGTCGCCGGCGAGGTCGGCGAGCGTGCCGCGCAGCTCGAGCCGGCGCTCGACCGCTTGGTGGCGCTCGCCCGACGCCTGCAAGAAGCGCACGGTCGCGGTCAGCTCGACGTCGGGGTCGGCCTCGAGCACGCACTCGACCCGCAGGTGGTCGAAGGTGGCCGGGTTGCCGGCGGCGTACGCAGGCGGGTACACGATTCCGAACGGGGTGGGGGTCGCGTTCTTGGTCGCGCCGGGCGTGTACGGGTAGAGCGCGTAGCCCTCGTACAGAAGCGACGAGACGAGGCGCTCGAGCGGCTCGTTCACGCGCCCTCCTCGTCGTCGCCCAGGAGCTCGTCGACGACCGCGTCGAACGTCGGCAGCCCGCGCTCAGCCTTGCGGCGCTCGAGCCGGGCGAGGGTGTCGGAGTGCACCGGTACCCACGCGCGATACGGGTAGAGCGGCGTCGATCGCCCGCCGCCATACCTCGACCGGCAGCTCGAACCGCGGCGAGCGGTCCCACGGGACCTGGACGACCTGCATCCGCCCGCCCTCGGACTCGTAGAAGACCGTCCCGTTGAAGTGGAAGCGCAGCGGCGCGGTTCCGGAGTCGAGCCCGTGGAAGTACTTGGCCGCGGCGAGCTCGAGGTCGTAGGTGCAGGGGACCACGAGCTCGAACTCGGTCGACCCATTGAATCCGGGGACGAGCACGTCCGCCTGCGCCCAGCGGAAGCTGGTCGTGGTCGAGGCCCAGCGCTCGGGCTCGCCGAAGAGCTCGACCAGCCGTTCGCGGCTCGGCCCGTCGTAGGTGCGCTTCGACGGCTCGACCGAGATCACGGCGGTCAGCGCGATCGTGAACAGGTCGAGCCCGGAGCCGTCGTTGACCCGGCAGCGGAAGGCGACGGTCGGCGCGGCCGCGTGCTCGACCGCGCGGGCGGAGAGGAGCTCGAAGTCCGGATCGGGCGCCCCGGCGAAGGGCGAAACGTCGTCCCCGGCGGGCGGCGCATCGGCCGGAACCGGCGGTCGAGCGACGAGCGACGAGCGTCGAGCGACGTCACTCACGCCAGCCTCGCCTTCTCGCGCAGCTCACCGAAGAACGCCTCGATCGCGCGCTCCGGCCCGGCGCCGCCCGAGATCCCGTCCCAGCTGCGTTTGATCAGGCCGACCAGCCGGTAGCACTCGTCGATCGGGGCGATCGCGAACTCGTGCGGCTCGGCGATGCGGTTGACGATCAGCGCCTCGGCGTCGGTCTCGACGCTCATCAGCGCCGGGTTCAGGCTCCGCAGCCGGTTCCATGCCTCGGCCGCGATCTCGGACTCGGTCGCCCCGGCCGGACTCGGATACAGCGCGACGATCCCGCCCGAGGCGCTCGAGTCGAGCAGGAAGGCGAGCCCGATCGGAATGTCGAATGACGCCCAGAGGTCGTCGGGCAGGTCGAAGTCGTCGAGCCAGACGGTCCGCGTGCCCGTCGGCCGGAGCTCCGGGTCGCCGCCGCGCAGCGCGACGCAGCTCTCGCAGGCGCAGAGGATGTTGCGGTCGACCAGGTGCAGGAGGTGGCGATGGTCAGGGTCCAGCTGCTTGCCACACAGGTCGCAGACCTCGACCGGGCCGGCGGCCGGCGGCGCCGGCGGGGACTCGCCGCCGCTCGGCCGGGTCAGCCGGCGAAGGCCGGCGATCACGTCGGCCTGACGGCGCGCCGCGACGCGTGCGTCGAGCGTCTCGCTCACAGGCTCAGCGCCACCCTCGGGGGGCCGGCGCCGGCGAGCAGCGGGACCGGCTCCAACAGCAGCCGGTCGTCGTCGAGCGAGCGGCCCGCCCGCGGGAGGAAGAAGCGGCGCTCGCAGCTCGCGCAGCGCAGCGTCCCGTCGTCGAGCTCCGCGTCGCCGAGCGACGCGCCGCAGCCGGCGCAAGAATCGCGAAAGGCGAGCAGGTTGCCCTCGGCCCGGGCAACGGCGAGCCGCGTCCCCTCGACCTCGATCAGGGTGAGCTCGTTCTCGGCGAGCCCCTCGACGCCGTCGACCTCGATCCACGCCGACGGCGCCTCTGCGACGCCAGGGGCGACCTGGACGACCGGGAGCTCGGTCGCGCCCGGGCCCGGCGTGGCCGGCGTCGCCGCGACCGCGCCCTCGACCACGAGGCCCTCGAGGTCCGGCGCCGCGGCGTCGAGCGCCGTCTTGATCGCCAGCTCCAGGGTCGAGGCCGAGGCCGGGCAGCCCTCGCAGCTGCCCTCGAGCCGGATCCTCGCGATCCCGCGCTCGATCCCGAGCAGCTCGACGTTGCCGCCGTGCGACTCCATGTACGGGCGCACCGAATCGAGCGCGTCGGCGACGCGCTCGTCGAGCGGGACCGGATAGAGGTCGTGGATCAGCATCAGGCTGGCGACGACGCCGTCGCCGACGAGCCGATCGCCGAGCGCCTGCGCCTCGCCGCTGTCGCCGATCGCGGCGAAGATCCGCTCGAGCCCCTCGCCGTAGAGCTCAATGACGGCGCCGACGAGCTCGTCGGCGAGCTGGCGGGCGGCCGGGTCGGGCAGCGCGCGACCCGCTCGGTCAGCTGCTGAACGCGCTCGACCAGCTGCTCGGGCGAGGACGACCGCGCGTCCGGCGCGGCCGTCCGGCCATTGGATCCGTTGGCGTCCATTCCGTCGCTCGCCGACAACTCAGCACATGCCGGTGGGCGTGTGCTGGACCTTGCGAACGAGCCCGCCGCCGGTGTACATGTGCACGCCGCACGGCAGGCATGGGTCGAAGCTGCGCACCGCGCGCATGATGTCGACGCCCTTGAAGTTCTCCGGGCCGTTCTCCTCGAAGATCGGCGTGTTCTGCACCGCGTCCTCGTAGGGACCGGGAGTCCCGTAGACGTCGCGCACGCTCGCGTTCCACGGCGTCGGCGGGTAGGGCTGGTAGTTCGCGATCTTGCCGTCGCGGATCACCATGTGGTGGGAGAGCACGCCGCGGGCAGCCTCGTGGAAGCCGACGCTGACCGCCTCCTGCGGGACCTTGAAGTCGTTCCAGGACTTCGTCCGCCCGGCCCTCACCTCGGTGAACGCGCGCTCCAGGCAGTGCAGCCCGATCAGCGCCGAGTAGGCCTGGTGGTAGGTGCGGGCGCGATCGCGCTCGATCGCGTTCGACTTCTCCGGGATCTTCCACTCGATCTCCATCTCGGGGGAGTTGGCGGTCTTCGGAAGCGCCATCTGGATCGACTCGCCGGTCGCCTTCGCGTAGCCGAAGTCGACCAGGCCGGCCTTCGCCGTGCACCACTGGCGCGCGAACGGCCCGCCCCCGGTGTCGCAGCAGACGTGCGTGTCGGTGCGCTTGTCGTACATCCGCGGCGAGACGACCCAGCTGTACTTGTCCGCGAAGTCGCGCTTCTGCGGCTTCGGGATCGTCACCTTGTTCCAGGGGTGGTGCGGGTCGACCGGGTTACCGAGCGGATCCTGGGTCACGAACGGCCGCTCGGACTCGGTCCAGTCGTCGAAGTACGAGGAGCCGAGGAGGATCCTGATCATCAGGTTGATCTCGACCAGGTCCGTGCTGATCAGCTCACCGCCGAAGACGACGCCGGGCGTGATGTACCGGTGGCGCCCCCACTCGGTCATGTTCTCGTACCTGTAGTCGACGTAGTCCGGGTCGTCGAACGAGCCCCAGTTGACCAGGTTGGTCTCCCGGTAGCCGACCATGTCGTAGCCGGGCAGCTCGCGGAGGAAGTAGTCATAGAGGTCGTCGTGCATCGGCACCGACCGCTTGACGTAGTCGAAATACCGCATCAGCCGCACGTAGTAGTCGGTGAGCGTCTGATGGGTGATGTGGGCGCTGCAGCCGCCGGGCATGATCGTCGACGGGTGCGTGTGCCGGCCGCCGAACAGGCAGTACATCTCGCGCGTCCAGCGGGCGACCTGCAGGGTCTCGAGATAGAACTCGCCCGTGAACGGGTTCAGCGCCCGCATGATGTCGGCGATCGTGCGGTAGCCGTGGATGTCGGAGTTCGGTGCCAGGTCCTGCTCGGCCTTCTGGAGCAGGCTCGGGTTCGTCTCCTTGACCATCTGCTCGCAGAAGTCCACGTTGCACATGCAGTCGTTGAAGATCGCGTGATCGAACATGTAATCCGCGGTCTCGGCCAGGTTGAACGCGAGGTCGCCGAGCGGTGGCGGCTTCACGCCGTAGGCCATGTTCTGGTTCAGGCAGGAGCAGGTGCAGTGGTTGTCACCGCAGATGCCACAGATCCGGCTCGTGATGAAGTGGGCGTCACGTGGATCGATGCCCTTCATGAAGATGTCGAATCCACGGAAGATCATCGACGTGCTGTAGCACTTGAGGACCTGCTGGTTGGTGAAGTCGATCTCGGTATGGATGCCGAGCGAGCCGACGATCCGGGTGATCGGATCCCACGACATCTCCTTGACCATGACCTTCGAATCGCCGCGCGGTGTCTCGACTGTCGCCATGAGTAATTCCTCTCTTCCCTACGAGTAGTTGCGCGGTCGATAGCCGGTCTGGAGGCTGCCGGCGGGCTTGCGCCACTCCGGCTCGACGTCGAACTTCGTGCGGATATTGCGGTGGCGGAAGTAGTGGAACATCCGCCCGAAGGTGAACTGCTCGAGCGCCGCCGCCATGCGGCCGTTCGGGTCCTCGTCCATGAACGGCATGAACTTGTCGGGGAAGCCGGGCATCGTGCAGGCCATGCAGATGCCGCCCACGTTCGGGCAGCCGCCGTAGCCGTCGACCCAGCCGCGGACCGGGACGTTGCACTTGACCACCGGCCCCTTGCACCCGAGCTTCACCAGGCAGCGCGGGTCGTCGCCGTACTCGGTCGCGAACTGGCCCTCCTCGGAGAACCCGGCCCGGTTGCAGCCCTCGCGCACCGTGCGGCCGAACAGCCATCGCGGGCGCAGCTGCTCGTCGAGGTCCGGCACCGGCGCTCGCCCGGCGAGGTGCAGGGCGAGGTAGAGCAGCACCTCGGTCATGTTGTCCGGCTGCGCCGGGCATCCGGGGATGTTGACGACCGGCAGTCCGGCCGCCGACTTGTAGTCCCAGCCGAGGTGATCGGCGACGCCCATCGCACCGGTCGGGTTGTTCTTCATCGCCGGGATCCCGCCGTAGGTGGCGCAGGTTCCGATCGCGACCACCGCGGCGGCCTTCGGCGCCAGCCGGTCGAGCCAGTCGCTTGTCGTGATCGGCTGCCCGGTCTCCGGGTCGTCGCCGATCGCCGCCCAGTGGCCCTCGCCGGAGAGCTTCTCGTTCGGGATCGAGCCCTCGACGCAGAGCACGAACGGGTCGAGCTCGCCGCGCTCGGCCCGCCACCACCACTCGATGAACTCGGGGCCGTTCTCGTAGGCGAGCACCGGGTTGTGAACGATCACCTTCGGCATCCCCGGGATCGACTGGGTGATGATGTCCTCGAGGCTCGGGTTGACGGCGGAGGTCATCGCGACCGAATCGCCGTCGCAGGAGAGGCCGGTAGTCATCCAGATCACGTGCGCCTCGACCGCCTCGGTCTTCGACTGATCCGGAACGAACTCTGTGCTCACGGCCATTTGCGCTCTCCTGTCAGGTTGTGGTCAACAGATCCTCGGTAGTGGGTCACCGGCGAGCAGGTCCATCACCCGTCGTCCCCCGAAGGCGGTGTCGACGAGGACCATCCCCGGCGGCTCCGCCCTGACCTCGGCGATCTCGGTCGCGGCCTCGCAACCGGGAATCGCACGCAGCGCGGCGAGCGCTGCGTCCGCTGCCTCGGCGGCGACGAAGGCGACCATCACCCCCTCGTTGGCGACGTACATCGGGTCGATTCCAAGCAGTTCGGCGGCGCCCGCCACTTCGGGGGCGACCGGGATCGCGGCCTCGTCGACGGTGATCCCGACCGCGGAGGCGCGGGCGAGCTCGTTGAGCACGGTGGCGACGCCGCCGCGGGTCGCGTCGCGGATCGTCCGCAGCTCCGGGCCGGCGGCGTCGAGCAGGGCGTCGACGGCCGGCCACAGCGGGCGGGTGTCGGAGACGACGTCGGCCTCGAGGCCGAGCTCGCCGCGGGCGAGCATGATCGCGGTCCCGTGCTCGCCGATCGTGCGGGAGACCAGGACCCGGTCGCCCGGGCGCAGCGAACCGGTGGAGAGCGCCGCCCGGGGGTCGCGCCGGCCGACCCCGCTGGTGCAGACGTACATGCCGTCGGCGAGGCCACGCTCGACCACTTTGGTGTCGCCGGTGACGACGCTGACGCCGGCGGCCGTCGCGGCGCTTGCGATCGCCTCGACCTCGCCGCGCAGGACGCTCGATTCGAGTCCCTCCTCGAGCACCAGCGCGAGGCTCAGCGCGAGCGGCAGCGCCCCTGCAACCGCGAGGTCGTTGACGGTCCCGTTGACGGCGAGCTCGCCGATCGACCCGCCGGGGAAGACGAGCGGCTTGACCACGAACGTGTCGGTGGTGAGCGCGATCCCGGCCGCCGACCACCGCCGCCGTGTCCTCCGCCTCGCGTCCGGGCGTGCCGGGTGAGGGCTCGGCGCTGGGGAACTCGATCACCGCCGCGTCGCCCAGTTCCTGCAGCTGCTCGGAGCCGAACGCGGGCGCGAACAGGCCTTCGATCAGCGTCTGGGTCGCCTTGCCGCCGGCTCCGTGGGCCATCGTGATCCGCTCGTCCTTGAACCGCGGTCGCTTCGCCCGCGTCGTCTCGATGATCTGGTTGATCCGCGCCTCGCGGGAATCACCGGCCGGCGACCTGCTCCGCTTCGCGTCCGCCGCCGCCGGGTTTGCCGCGGGGCGGGGCATCAGGCCGTCACCTCGGCGCGGTCGGAGATCCGACCGTAGTTGTAGTAGGCGGCACAGGCGCCCTCCGGGGAGACCATGCAGGTGCCGATCGCGTGCTCGGGCGTGCACGCGGTGCCGAACACCTTGCACTCCCAGGGCTTGATCACTCCCTTGAGGACCTCGCCGCACTGGCAGGCCTTCGGGTCGGCGACGCGGACGCCCGGGACCTCGTAGCGAAGCTCGGCGTCGAAGTCCGCGTAGGCCTCGGAGAGCTTCAGGGCGCTCTGCGAAATGAACCCGAGCCCGCGCCACTCGAAGTGGGGTCGTAGCTCGAAGACCTCGGACATCACCTTGAGCGCCGCCGGGTTGCCGTCGTAGGGGACGACGCGCGTGTACTGATTCTCGACCTCGCAGCGTCCGTCGGCCAGTTGAGCGACGATCATCCGGATCGCGGCCAGGATGTCGAGCGGCTCGAACCCGGCGGTGACCAGCGGCTTGCCGTAGTCGGCCGGGATGAACTCGAACGGGCGCACGCCGACGATCGTCGAGACGTGGCCCGGTCCGATGAACCCGTCAAGGCGCAGGTCGGGCGACTCGAGCAGCGCCCGCAGCGGCGGCACGATCGTCACGTGGCTGCACATGCAGAGGAAGTTCGCGACCCCGTCGGCCTTGGCGCGCCTCAGGGTCAGCGCGGTGGAGGGGGCGGTGGTCTCGAACCCGATCGCGAAGAAGACGACGATGCGCTCCGGGTTCTGCTTCGCGATCCGCAGCGCGTCGAGCGGCGAGTAGACCATCCGGATGTCGGCGCCGGCGGCCTTCGCGTCGAGGAAGGTCCCGTCCGAGCCTGGGACTCGCATCATGTCGCCGAAGCAGGTCAGGATCACCTCCTCGTTGCGGGCGAGGGCGATGCCATCGTCGACTCGGCCCATCGGGATGACGCAGACCGGGCAGCCCGGGCCGTGCACGAGCTCGACGTTGTCGGGCAGCAGGTCCGCGATCCCGTACTTGTAGATCGAGTGCGTGTGGCCGCCGCAGACCTCCATCAGCTTGTAGTGGTGGTTCGGGTCGACCCCGGCGAGGATCTCCCCGGCGAGCGCCGGCGCCAGCTCCGCGTCGCGGAACTCGTCGACGAACCTCACGCAACCACTCCCGCCGGGTGCTCCGCTTCGCCAGGGTTCGTCGCAGCCTCGGCGGCAATTGCTGTCCCCGCGTGGACCAGCAGCTCGTCGTCGACGGCGACCGGCTGCACCAGCGCGATCTCGACCGTGTGGTGCTCGCCGAATGAGTCGGCGCAGAGGGCCAGCTCGCGCACCTCGTCGATCTTCAAGACGGTCATCGGCTCGGCGACGTCACCGCACGTGATGCAGTGCTCGTCTTCGCAGTTCACTCGATCACGCTCGCCTTCAGCTCCTCGAGCTCGGCCTCGTAGTCGGCGCCCATGCCCTCGAGCATGCGTCGCGTCGCGATCGCCTCCTCCTCGTCGACCTTCGAGATCGCGAAGCCGACGTGGATCAGGACCCAGTCGCCAACCTCGGCTGCGCCCGTGTCGTCGTCGAGCAGGCCGATGTTGACCTTGCGGCGAACCCCGGCAACGTCGACGAGCGCGAGTCGGTTGGCCTCGTCAACCAGCTCAAGCACTTGGCCGGGAATCGCCAGACACACGCCGCATCAACCTCCTCCCCCGGAGCCAGACGGTGCACGCCGTCCGTGGGTCGGCGCGAAGCTATGCGCATTCGACTTCGAGTGTAAGTGCCGACCGCAATGTGCGTTTTTCACCTATCGGGCAGAACGCCCGCGCGGCCCTCGGCGGCGGCTCGGTGAGCGGCCATGCGCCCGGTCACGGCGCGCCGGGTCGGGCTGCCGGAAGGAAGTCGCCGAGCGCGCAGGTAGCGGCTCAAGAACGAGTCGATGCGACGCTCACCGTCGGCGAGGTCGGACGCGCGGCGGTCGAGCTCCGCGATCCCGCCTTCGGTCAGCGAGTAGACGCGCTTGCGGGGTCCGGTCGCCGAATCGCGCCACCCCGACTGGACGAGGCCGTCCTTCTCCAGCCGGCGGAGCGACCGGTAGAGCGCCCCGGGGTCGGATCGATCGAATCCGAAGGCGCACACGCTCTCGAGCAACTCATACCCGTGCGCCTCGCCGTCCTCGCGCAACAGGAGCAGTAGGCACGGGCGCAGGAAGTCCTTCGGCAATCCTGAGCTCAGCGCGTGGGGCACTCCTCAGCTCTCCGCAAAGCGTCGCTCGGCCATCTCTCCTCGTCGCCTTGACCGCGCCGGAGTCTATACCCGCCACGGCGGCCGTCCGTGACCCGCATGCGGATCGCTCAGCGGCGGACCCCGTTGATCTGCCTCACCGCCGCGAACAGGCCACCGATCGCGAACTGGTCGACGGCGAGGATCGACGGGCGCAACCCGCGCTGCGCGATGCATTGCTGTGCGCGCCCGTAGATCACGTCGCGTGCGTTGACCGCCTCGGAGGTCGCGAAGTCGGTTTCCGGCGGGGCGGTCGACGGCGACCAGTGGTTGATCAGGAACAGCGACCCGGTGGTGCCGCCGCGGTTCGGCTGGCAGCTGCCCGGCCAGTTCGCCGGGTCGGTCAGCATCGTCGGCGGGTTGAAGCTGAACGGGGTCTCTTGGACGATCCCGTCGTAGGCGTTGTGGTACCAGGGGTAGGCGGTCCCGGCGTCGTGCTCGGCGAGGACCACGACCTGTTGACGGGTGCGGATCATCCGCCGAAGGGTCGGCCACCGCGGCCCGGGCTGGCCACCGTAGACGTAGTCGATCAGCCCGCTGTCCGCCATCGCCGTGGCGAAGTCGTCGGCGGTGATCTCGTCCTCGTTGATGATCGCGAGGACGTTGTTGGGACGCTGGCGGATGAACTTGCGGATCGCCCGCAGGGCCGGCACCAGCGGTGTCGCTCCGATCTGGCAGGCGACGTGGCAGAGGTAGAGGCCACGCTCACCCGGCCCGCCCGAGCCGTCGTCGTCGGTGTTGACGGTCCCGTCGGGCTGCAGAAGCCCGTAGTGGGTGTCGATCAGCAGCGCCCGGATCCCGGTGTCGAGCTGGTCGGGGATCGCCACCGATTGGTTCGGGATCTTCCAACCGAGCGCCGCGGCCGACATGGCGTTGTGGGCGCCGGGAAGCGTGACCTGGTTGAACGGCCGCGAGCAGAGCGGGGCCGCCCCGTTGCAGCGCATGTCGCGCTTCGCCTCGGCCGGCGCGGCCGCGATCACGAGCGCCGCCACGACCGCGAGCGCTGCGACGGTTGGGAGCCTCCCTGCCCTCACCGCCGCAACGCTAACCCAAACGCGTACGATCTCGGCGGGGCATCGCGGTGGCAGGTTCAACTGCGAGCGATGGAGGCGGATATGGCGGACGCACAGCAGGCAACCGATTCCGGTCTGGTCCCGTACTTCAGCTACCGGGACGCGGCGACCGCGCTCGACTGGCTCGAGCGGGCCTTCGGATTCGAGCGGGTGGTCGCCTATCCCGGCGAGGACGGCCGGATCATGCATGCCGAGATGCAGTTCGGCGGAGGGCGGCTGATGATCGGTAGCGGTGATCCGCCGGCGGTCGCCGACCGCGACGCGGCCTCCCCGAACGGCCACGGGACCTACGTGGTCGTCGCCGACGTCGACGCCCACCACGCGGCCGCGAGCGCGGCGGGCGCCGAGGTCGTCTACCCGCCCGAGGACACCGAGTTCGGGACTCGCCGCTACCGAGCGCTCGACCTCGAGGGCTATGAATGGAGCTTCGGCACCTACAGGCCCGGCGCGGCGGGCTGAGGGCGGCCGGGCGTATCCTCGGTGGGGTGGAGCCGCTGCGCGACGCTCACGGGAGGACGATCAACGACCTGCGGGTCTCGGTCACCGACCGCTGCAACTTCCGCTGTCGCTACTGCATGCCGGCTGAGGGGATGCGCTGGCTCGACCGCGCCGACCTGCTCAGCTTCGAGGAGATCCAGCGCCTGGTCGGGGTGCTCGCGGGGCTCGGGATCACCGACGTCCGGCTGACCGGCGGCGAGCCGCTGGCGCGCCGCGACTTCTCGAAGCTGGTTGCGATGCTGCGACGGATCGAGGGCATCGAGGACCTGTCGATGACCACGAACGGCTACCTGCTCGAACGGCACGCCGACGCCCTGGTCGAGGCGGGGATCGACCGCGTCAACGTCTCGATCGACTCGCTCGCCCGCGACCGCTTCCACGAGATCACCCGCCGCGACGCGCTCCCGGAGGTGCTGCGCGGGCTCGCTGCGATCGCCGCGCACGAGCGCGTGCGTCCGATCAAGGTCAACGCCGTGGCGATGCGCGACTTCACCGAGGCCGAGGCGATCGGCTTCGCGGAGCTCGCCCGCTCGAGCGACTACCAGGTCCGCTTCATCGAGTTCATGCCCCTCGACGGGGATCGCAACTGGAGTCCCGATCAGGTCCTGACCGGAGAGGAGCTGCGGGCGATCATCGACGCGATCTACCCGCTCGAGGCGCTGCCGCGCGAGCCACACGCGACCGCGCGGGTCTACCGCTTCGCCGACGGCGCCGGCGAGATCGGCTTCATCAACCCGGTCTCCGAGCCGTTCTGCGCGGACTGCAACCGGATCCGGCTGACCGCGGAGGGCGAGCTTCGCACCTGCCTGTTCTCGCTGCGCGAGACCGACCTGCGCGAGCCGCTGCGCGCCGGGGCGACCGACGC
Source organism: uncultured Solirubrobacterales bacterium (assembly GCA_963828755.1). Taxonomy (GTDB): domain Bacteria; phylum Actinomycetota; class Thermoleophilia; order Solirubrobacterales; family 70-9; genus WHSW01. Next base: position 69,649 of record CAWHFY010000022.1, read on the forward strand.
CGAGCTCGAGACGATCATCCGCGAGGCGGTCTGGCGCAAGGAGCTCAAGCACCGGGTGAACGAGCCCGGTTTCGTTCCGCCGCCGCGGACGATGAGCGCGATCGGCGGCTAAAGGGCGCAACTCCGCCACATGCCGTGGCGGACGCGCCGCGTCGAGTTTCATCTCAACCACCTCGGAGGTGGTCGAGATGAATCTCGGAGCTCGTGGCTCGGGCGGGTGGCGCGAGCGGGGAGGCCCCGCGAGCCCGGAGGGCGAGCGGTGGGGCACCCGCCGCGACAGGACCTGCCCGCTAGATCCCAGCGCTTCACCGCGCGACCAATCTCGTCGCCGTCGCCTTCCAGGTCGCGACCACGCTCGTGCCCGGGGCGAGCCCGAGGCGCGCCACCGACTCACCGGTGACCTCGGCCGCCAGCGGCTGGCCGGCGAGCAGGCCGACCCTGGCGCGGTTGCCGACCTCGGTCACCGAGACGACCTTCGCGTCGAGCCGGTTGAGTGCCGAGCCGTGGGCCGATGTGCCCGCCGGCTCGAGCGTGATCTCCCAGGGGTAGACCGCGACCCCGACTTCGCCCTCGGCCTGCTCGGAGCTGGCGACGGCCCCGCCGCCGTCGAGCTGGATCAGCGTCGTCCCGGTGGCGGAGCGGCGCGCGTGGCCGAACAGCACTGTGGCCCCGGTGAAGTCGGCCACGAACGCCGACCCCGGCCGCGCGCTGAGCTCGGCCGCCGGGCCTTGCTGGACGATCCGGCCCCGGTCGATGACCGCGATCCGGTCGGCGAGGAGCGCCGCCTCGGCGAAGTCGTGGGTGACGAGCACCGCGGGCGAGTCCGACGCCGCGAGGGTCGCCGCCAGCTCGCGGGCCGCCGCCGCGGCGGTGCGCGAATCGAGCGCGGCGAGCGGCTCGTCGAGGAGGATCAGCTGCGGCTCGCGCGAGAGCGCCCGCGCCAGTGCGACGCGCTGGCGCTCGCCGCCGGAGAGCCGGCGGGGCGAGGCGTCGGCGAGCTCCGCGGCGCCGAAGCGCTCGAGCAGCTCGACGGCGCGCGCGCGGCGCTGCGAGCGCGGTAGCCGGTCGAGCCCGAACGCGACGTTGCGCCAGGCGTTCAGGTGCGGGAACAACGCGTAGTCCTGAAACAGGTAGCCGCAGTCGCGGCGCTCGGGCGGCAAGTCGACCCCGATCTGCCGGTCGAACCAGACCGTGTCGCCGAGCCCGACCCGGCCGCGATCGGGCCGGTGCAGGCCGGCGATCGAGCGCAGCACCGTGGTCTTCCCGGCGCCCGACGGGCCGACCAGTGCGAGGCAGTCTCCGGCGCCGACATCGAGCGAGAGGTCGAGCTCGTAGTCGCGCAGCCGGCTGGCCAGACTGGCGCTCAAGGGGGCCGCCATCGTCAGGCCTGCATTCCGCCGAGCAACGGCGCCCGGCCCAGCAGCTTGACCCCGAGCAGCAACGCCGCGGAGATCGCGACCAGGACCGCTGAGAGCGCCAGCGCCGCCGGGAAGTCGGTCGCGAAGCTGGCGAAGATCGCGAGCGGCGCGGTCTGGGTGATCCCCTGAAACGACCCGGCGAACATCAGCGTCGCCCCGAACTCGCCGAGCGCCCGGCCCCAGGCGAGCGCCATCCCGGTGCTGATCCCGCCTCCGGCGCAGGGGATCGCGACCCGCCAGAACGCGCGCGCCTCGCCCGCGCCGAGCGTCCGCGCGGCGGCGGTCAAGTCGGGGTCGACGGCGGCGAAGGCCGCCTGCGCCTGGCGCAGGTAGAACGGGGCCGCGACGAAGACCAGCGCGACGATCACGCCGGCGGTCTGCAGGGCGAGCTCGATCCCGGCGTCAGCGAGCGCCGGGCCGAAGATTCCCTTCGGACCGAACGCGGCGAGCAGGCCGATCCCGGCGACGGCGGGGGGGAGGACGAGCGGCAGCTCGATCGCGGTCACGACCACCGCCTTGCCCCGGAACTCGCGGGTCGCGAGCAGGTAGGCGGCCGGGGTTCCAACGACGACGATCACGGCCAGCGCCGCCAGGGTCGTCTTCAGGCTCAGCCAGAGCGCCTCGCGCGACGCCTCGCTCCCGAGGCTGTCGATGAGGTCGGACGGCGCCGTGTTGGCGAAGATCGCGACAACGGGGATGATCAGGAAGGCGAGCGCGAGCGCGAGCGCGCCGACCAACACGACGGTGAACGGGCCGCGTCGGCCCATCGCTCAGTGCGCCGGCGGCGGGCCGAAGCCGGCGTCGGCGAGGGCCGCGCCGCCGCCGCCGTCGAGCAGCCCGTCGATGAACGCCTGCGCCCCGTCGGCATTCTCCGCGCCGTCGACGACCGCCGCTCCGTACGCGACGTCGGGCTGGAGGTCGGCGGGCACGTCGATCGCCTCGAGCGCGCCGTCGGTTGCGACCACGTCGGTGATGTAAACGAAGCCGGCGTCGACCGCGCCCTGCGTGAGCTTGCCGACGATCCCGGCGACGTCGGGCTCGAGCGAGCGCACGTTGTCCGAGGATCGCGCCCGACTCTTCCGCGGGCAGGCGGTCGAGGACCTCGCGGGTGTAGTCACCGACCGGGACGCCCTCGTCCCCGATCGCCAGCGTCACATCGCCGGTCAGGTCGTGGAGCGAGTCGATGTCGGAGCCGGCCGGCACGGCGAGCACCAGCGTGTTGGTGGCGAAGACGACCGGCTTTTCGACCAGGCCGTCCTTGTAGAGGTCGTCCGGAAGGCTTGTGTTTGCCGCCGCGTAGACGTCCGGGGTGACCCCCTGGCGGATCTGCGCTGCGAGGTCGTCGGAGCCGGCGAACGACTGCTTTGCGTCGTATCCGGCCTGTTCGGCGTAGGCGGTGAACGCCGGCTCGAGCGAGGAGGCGGCTGACACGACCAGCTGACCACCGCCCGCAGGGGCCGTGGAGCTCGAACCGGAGTCCTCACCGCAGCCCGCGAGCGCCGCAGCGAAAAACGCGCCGACGACGAGGGCCATCCGCATCACCCGCCGCCTGCGGCGCGCTCGACCATCACCGAGGTCGCCTTGACGAGCGCGGTTGCCTCGACCCCCTCCGCGAGGCCGAGCTCCTCGACCGAGTCGCGCGTGATCGCGGCGATCACGCGGTGGGGGCCGGCCTCGATCTCGACCAGGGCCATCACCCCGTCGACCTCGACCGAGGTGACGACGCCGGGGAAGCGGTTGCGGGTCGAGAGCTGGTCGCCGGTGCGATGGCGGTCGGGATGCGAGCTGAGCCGCTCGATCTCGCGCGCCGGGACGCGACGGCGGTTGCGCTCGTCGCGGGTAGTCTCGAGCTTGCCGTCGCGATCCCAGCGGCGCAGCGTGTCGACGCTGACGCCGAGGGCGCGGGCCGCGTCGCCGAGGCTGAGATCCGACATATACCTAAGCATTGCATAGGCAAGACGAAGGGAGAGCGGGATGAACGCACGCGAGTGGATCGACGCCTTCGCCGAGGAGCTCGGCGCCGAGCCGCCGACCGACGACGAGTTCAGGCGGCTGCTCGACCTCGCCGGCCTCGCCGCCCACTCGTCCGAGCGGGTCGCCGCCCCGGTCGCCTGCTGGGTCGGCGGTCGCAGTGGCGCCGACCTCGAACGCCTGGAGGCGGCCGCAGCAACGGTGGCGGCGCGCGCCCCGACCGACCGGCCGTGAGGGTCGCCGAGCTCTGGCGCTACCCGGTCAAGGGCCTGCGCGGGGAACGGGTCGAGACGCTCGAGGTCGCCGCCGACGGCGTCCCCGGCGACCGCGTCCTGCGCGTCCTCGATCAGCGGGGACTCGTCACCGGGCGGCGCAAGCAGCGGATGATCGGCGTCGAGGCGAGGCTCGGCGACGATGGAGAGGCGCTCGTCGACGGCCATCCTTGGGACTCTCCCGATGCCGCAGCGGCGATTCGCGCGGTCGCCGGCGCGGGGGCGCGGTTGAGCAGGTCGGCCGGCGGCCACGAGTACGACTCCGCGCAGATGCTGCTGTTGAGCGACGCGTCGGTTGCCCAGCTCGGCTACGACCGACGGCGCTTTCGCCCGAACATCTACTTCGAGGGCGCCCCAGGGCCGATCGAGCTCGACTGGATCGGGCGCCGGGTCCGGATCGGCGAGCTCGTGCTCGCGGTCGACGAGCCGTGCGAGCGCTGCGTGATCACGACGATCGACCCGGACACGATCGAGGTCGACCTCGACGTCCTGAAGCGGACGCGGTCCGAGCTAGGCGGCGAGATGGGCGTCTACTGCACCGTGGTCGAGCCGGCGACGATCGCGCTCGGCGACCCGGTTGAGGTCGCGTGAGCCTTTGTGTGAGAATCGGCCCCGGCGAGAGCCGCCCATGGCTACCGAGGAGAAGGTCACCTACTGTCGTGTCTGCGAGCCGCTGTGCGGCATGGTCGCGACGATCACCGACGGCGAGCTGACCAAGGTCAGGCCCGACCCCGACCACCCGCTCTCGGCCGGGTTCGCGTGCCCGAAGGGGATCGCGATGACCGAGGTCCAGAACGACCCCGACCGCGTTTTGCATCCGCTGCGCCGCCGGGACGACGGCAGCTTCGAGCAGGTCACCTGGGAGCGGGCGCTGGACGAGATCGGCGCGCGGCTCGGTGGTATTCGCGATCGCCACGGCGGCGACGCGATCGGCTGGTACATGGGCAACCCGGGCGCCTTCTCGTACTCGCACCCGCTGTGGGTCAAGGGCTTTCTCGACGCGGTCGGCTCCCCGCACTCCTACACCGCCTCCTCGCAGGACGTCTCAAACCGGTTCGCCGCCAGCGCGTTCCTGTACGGCTCGCCGTTCATCGTCCCCATCCCCGACCTTGCGCGGACCGATTTCCTGCTCGTGATCGGCGCCAATCCGTTGGTCTCGCACGGCAGCGTCCTCAGCGCACCGCGGATCAAGGACCAGCTGCATGCGATCACCGACCGCGGCGGCCGTGTCGTCGTCGTCGATCCGCGCCGCTCGGAGACGGCGCGCGCCTTCGAGCACCTGGCGATCGACCCCGACGGCGACGCCTGGATGCTGCTCTCGATCCTCGAGGTGATCTTCGGCGAGGGGCTCGAGGATCGGGGCGCGATCGAACGCCAGGCGAGCGGGGCCGCGCAGCTGCGCCGGCTCGCCGGCGAGTTCCCGCCCGAGGCGACCGAGGCGCGCAGCGGCGTCCCCGCGCGCGCCGTTCGCGCGTTGGCCCGTGACCTCGCCGCCGCCGACCACGCCGCCGTCTACGGGCGCACCGGGTCCTGCCTCGGTCGCAACGGCACCCTCGTCGCCTTCCTGATCGACGCGCTGAACGTGGTTACCGGCAACCTCGACCGCGAGGGCGGGGCGATGTTCGGCGATCCGCCGATCGACTTCAGCCGGGTCGCCGACCTCGCCGGACTCGCAACCTACGGGCGAGTGCGCTCGCGAGTCGGCGACCTGCCCGAGGTGCTCGGCTCGCTGCCGGCCGCGGTGATGGCCAAGGAGATGACCACGCCGGGCAAGGGCCAGATCCGGGCGATGTTCTTCTCCGCCGGCAACCCGGTGCTCAGCGTGCCTAACGGCGACGAGCTCGAGCGGGCGATCGAGGGCCTCGAGCTGTCGGTCGCGATCGATCTCTACGTCACGGACACCTCGCGCCACTGCGACTTCGTCCTCCCGGCAACGACGATGTATGAGCGCGAGGACCTCCCGCTGCCCTTCCTCGCCCTGTTCAACACGCCGTTCATTCAGATGACTGAGGCGGTGGTCGAGCCGCGCGGCGAGGCCCGGCAGGAGTGGGAGGTCATCGACGAGCTCTCGAGGCGCATCGGCGTGGTCCCGTCGAGCGTCTGGGCAGCGCGGTTGCTCGGCAAGCTCGGCGTGCGGCTGTCGCCGCGCCGGCTCGTCGATCTGCTGCTGCGCGCCGGCCCCAAGGGCGATCTGTTCGGGCTGCGCCGCGGCGGGCTCAACCTCGAGAAGCTGCGCGCGAACCCGCACGGGATCGTGCTCGCCGAGCATCTGGCGCCTGGGGTCGTCCGCAAGCAGATCCGCCACGCGAGCAAGCGGGTCCGCCTCGACCCGCCGGTCGTGTTCGAGGACGCGCGGCTGATGGTGGCGCGAAACGGCGACGATCCCGGGTTCCCGCTGCGCCTGATCGGTCTGCGCGAGTTGCGCTCCCACAACTCCTGGATGCACAACGCGCCGCTCTTGATGCGCGGCGGCCGCACCCACGCGGCCCGCGTGCACCCTGACGACGCCGAGGCGCTCGGGCTCGTCGACGGCAAGCGCTGTCGGATCAGCTCCGCGCACGGGTCGATCGAGATCGACCTGACGGTGACCGACGAGGTCAAGCGCGGCACCGTCGCGGTCCCGCACGGCTGGGGCCACGCCGGCGGCTGGCGCGTCGCGGCAGCGGCCGGCGGCGCGAACGTGAACCTGCTCGCGTCCTCCGACCCCGCCGACCTCGAGCGACTCGCGGGGATGGCGCACCTGAACGGGATCCCGATCCGCCTCGAGGCCGTCGCGGCGGCCGCCGAGGGCGCTGAGCGAGCCATCGCCGCTCCGGCGTAGGTCGCGCGATCCCCGCGGCACTCGACCAGCTGCTGGCGCCGCTGCACGAGGTCTCGGACCTCGGCCGAAGCCGCGCCCTGCTCGCCTGGGACGAGCGCACGAAGATGCCCGCCGGCGGCGGCGCTGCGCGCGCCGAGCAGCTCGCGACGCTGACCGCGCTGCGGCATCGCCGGCTCGCCTCCGACGAGCTCGTGGCACTTCTGGAAGCCGCGCGCGACGAGCTCGGCGACGCCGATCCCGACGGCTTCGCCCCGCGCCTGATCGCGGTGGCCGAGCGTGAGTCGCAGCGCGCGCGCCGCGTCCCGGCTGAGCTTCGCGCCGAGACCGCGCGGGTGACCTCGCACGCGGAGCACGCCTGGGAGCGGGCGCGCGCCGACTCCGACTTCCGCGCCTTTCTCCCTCACCTCGAGCGCGTGATCGAGCTCAAGCGCCGCTACCTCGGGTGCTTTGAGTACGAGCACCCCTACGACCCGCTCCTCGACGATTTCGAGCCGGGGATGACGACCGCCGAGCTCGAGCCGGTCCTCGCCCGCCTCGTCGAGGGCACGACGGAGCTGCTGGGCGAGATCGAAGCGAGCGGCGTCGAGCCCGACGACTCCTGCCTGTATGGGGACTTCGATGTCGCGGTGCAGGCGCGGTTCGCACAGGCGCTGGCCGAGCGGCTGCCGCTCGGGCCGGGCTCGTGGCGCCTGGACCAGACCGTCCATCCGTTCCTGACCGGCATCGCGATCTCCGACCTTCGGATCACGACCCGGTTCGAGCCCGGGTTCCTCGGCAGCGCGCTCTGGGCGGTGATCCACGAGGCGGGTCACGCGCTCTACATCAACGGCATCGATCCCGAGCTCGAGCGAACGCCGTTATGCCGCTCGGCGTCGCTCGGTTTCGATGAGTCCTCCAGCCGGCTGTGGGAGAACTGGGTCGGGCGTGGCCGGCCGTTCCTGAGCAACCTGCGCCCGCTGCTCGGCGAGTACTTCGACTCATTCGCGGCGATTGACGCTGAGTCGCTGTACCGGGCGGCCAACCGGGTCGGCCGGACGCTGATCCGGGTTGAGGCGGACGAGGTCACCTACAACCTCCACGTCGCGATCCGCTTCGAGCTTGAGCGTGACCTGTTTGCGGGCGCCATCGCTCCCGCTGAGCTCGCCGAGGCCTGGCGCGCCCGCTACGCCGAGCTGCTCGGGATCGAGCCTGCCGACGACGCCGAGGGAGTGCTTCAGGACGTGCACTGGTCGAGCGGCTCGTTCGGCTACTTCCCGACGTACTCGCTCGGCAACGTGATCGCGGCGCGCCTCTGGGAGCGTGCCCGCGAGGAGATGCCCAACCTCGACGCCGCGCTGAAGGGGGGGCAGCTGGAACCGCTTCGCGATCACCTGCGCGACCGCGTCTATCGCCACGGCGGCAAGTGGCTGGGCGCCCAGATGGTCGAGCGCGCCACCGGAGGGCCGCTCGACCCCGAGCCGCTGTTGCGTCACCTGAGGGAGAAGTTCGGAGAGATCTACGGGCTCGGAGCGGCCGCCTCGTCCGATACGGCTTAGGCTGGGCTCGACCTCCCCGAAAGGACCTCTCCATGGACTTCAAGCTCGAACTGGTCGCGATCCCGGTCACCGACGTCGACCGCGCGAAGGCGTTTTACGAGGCCGCCGGCTTCAACGCCGACCACGACCACCGGGTCAGCGACGACCTGCGCTTCGTCCAACTGACACCGCCCGGGTCGGCGTGCTCGATCTGCATCGGCGAGGGGATCACCCCGGCCGAGCCCGGGTCGGTGAAGGGGATGCAGATGGTGGTCGAGGACGCCGAGGCGGCCCGCCGGCAACTGCTCGACGCCGGGATCGACGTGACCGAGGTCGATAGTCAGCCGTGGGGTGACTTCGTCTACTTCCAGGACCCCGACGGCAACGCCTGGGCGCTGCAGGCGATGTCGAAACCCGAGTAGGCGGACTGGCCGCTCGCGAGAAGGCTGGGCGTCGAGGCGACGCTCCCCGACCTAGGATTGCGGAAACGCGAAGGAGGCTGAGGAAAGATGGCGACGATTCTCTGTGTGCTCTACGACGACCCGGTCGGCGGCTACCCACCCGAGTACGCACGCGACGAGGTGCCCAAGATCGAGCGTTATCCGGGCGGCCAGACGACGCCGACCCCGGACGGGCTCGACTTCACACCGGGTGAGCTGCTCGGCTGTGTCTCCGGCGCCCTCGGGCTGCGAGGCTACGCGGAGGCCGCGGGGCACGAGCTAATCGTCACCTCGGACAAGGACGGTCCCGACTCCGAGCTCGAGCGCCAGCTACCAGCGGCTGACGTCGTCATCTCGCAGCCGTTCTGGCCGGCGTACATGACCCGCGAGCGGATCGCCAAGGCGCCGAACCTGAAGCTGATCGTGACGGCCGGCATCGGCTCCGACCACACTGACCTCGACGCTGCGGTCGAGGCCGGGATCACGGTTGCGGAGGTCACCTACAGCAACTCGATCAGCGTCTCCGAGCACGTGGTGATGATGATCTTGGCGCTGGTGCGTAACTACATCCCCTCCCATCAGATCGTCGTCGACGGCGGCTGGAACATCGCCGACGCCGTTGGCCGCAGCTACGACCTCGAGGGGATGCAGGTCGGCAGCGTGGCGGCGGGGCGGATCGGCGCTGCGGTGCTCCGCCGGCTGAAGCCGTTCGAGGTCGGCCTCCACTACACCGACCGCCACCGCCTGCCGTCCGAGGTCGAGACAGAGCTCGGTGCGACGTACCACGAGTCGACCGAGGAGATGGTCCCGGAGATGGATGTCGTGACGATCAACGCGCCCCTCTACTCCGAAACCCTGGACCTGTTCGACGAGGAGATGATCGGCCGGATGAAGCGCGGTGCCTACATCATCAACACGGCTCGGGGCAAGATTTGCAACCGGGACGCGATCGCTGCGGCGCTCGAATCGGGCCAGCTCGCCGGGTACGCGGGCGATGTGTGGTTCCCTCAGCCGCCGCCGCGCGACCACCCGTGGCGGACGATGCCGCACGAGGGTATGACCCCGCACATCTCGGGCTCGAGCCTGTCGGCCCAGGCTCGCTACGCGGCCGGCACGCGCGAGATCCTCGAGTGCTTCTTTGCCGACAAGCCGATCCGCGAGGAGTACCTGATCGTTCAGGGCGGCGCCCTGGCCGGCGCCGGCGCACACTCCTATGGAGCCGGCGACGCTACCGGCGGGTCGGAAGAGGCCGCGAGCTTCCGCGCGCAATAGGCGTCACGCAAATCCCTCGGGCGCCGCGGGATCCGGGGTCCTGAGCGCGCGAGAGAAGCGCCCACCCGCGGCGAGCAGCTGCTCGGCCCGCTCGAGGTCCTCGCGCGAGTTGACGTTGAAGAAGATGCGCGCCGGGTCACCGAAGCGGGCGACCCGCTCCTCGGCGATCACGAACGGATCGAGCGCCGCGACCGCATCGCGCATCGATGCCCCGGCGGCGAGCGACTCGGCCAGCTGCTCTGAGACCTCCGGCGAGTAGCGGCCGAGCAGCGGCTCGAGCCGCCCGCCGACCTCGCAGACGGCGACCCGCTCCTCGAGCTGGGCGAGCCAGCTGAGCAGCTTCGCCGGGACCAGCGGCATGTCGCAGGCGATCGCGACCACGCCCCGCCCGGCGCTGGCGCCGAGCGCGGTGACCACCCCGTTCAGCGGGTGGCTGGGCTCCGAGGGCTCGGTCAGCACCCGGCAGTCGAGCTTGGGCAGCGGCGAGTCGGGCTTCGCGACCACGACCGGGTCTAGGCCCGCGGAGCCGACGGTCGCGACGACCCGCGAGACCAGCGGGCGGCTGGCGAGCTCCACCATCGCCTTCGGCTCGCCCATGCGGCGGCTCCGACCTCCCGCTAACACCGCGCCCACCGTCACTGGCCGTTTCATCTACCCAGTCTCTCACTGGATTAGCCTCCTGCCGGAAATGTCCGCAGCCCCGCTCGAGATCGACGCGGCCCGCCGGCTGGTGCTCGAGCGCGCGGCGCCGCTCGGCTCGGAGCCGGTCGCGGTCGCCGAAGCGCTCGGCAGGACGCTCGCCGAGAACGTCATCAGCGCCGACCCCGTCCCCGGTTTCGACAACTCCGCGATGGACGGCTACGCGGTGCGCGCCGCCGACACCGCTACGGCCCCGGTCGCGTTGACGGTCGTCGACGAGTCGAGGGCCGGTCACCCGGCGGCTCGCGGGCTCGGCGCCGGCGAGGCGATCGCGATCTCGACCGGCGCGATGCTGCCCGACGGCGCCGACGCCGTGGTCCGGGTCGAGGACACCGACGGCGGGCGCGAGGCGGTCGAGGTCGGGGTCGAGGTCGCCGCCGGCAGGGACGTCCGCCGCGCCGGGGAGGACATCGGGCCGGGGGAGACGGTTCTGCGGGCGGGAGCCGAGATCGGCCCCGCCGAGGCCGGTGTGATCGCCTCGGTCGGCCGTGCCGAGGTCGAATGTGCGCGACGGCCGCGGGTCGCGGTGCTGACCACGGGCGATGAGCTCCAGCCCCCAGGAGAGCCCCTGGCCCCGGGAGGGATCCGCAATTCGAACGCGTTCGCCGTCGCCGGGCTCGCCGTCCGCGCGGGGGCCGAGCTCGCCGGCACGGTGATCGTCCGTGACACGCTCGAGGCCACCCGCGAGGCGCTCGCCGGGGCGCTCGATGCCGACCTCGTCGCGGTCAGCGGCGGGGTCTCGGTCGGCGAGCACGACCACGTGCGCCCGGCGCTCGCTGAGCTCGGGGTCGAGCAGGTCTTCTGGCGCGTCGCCCTGCGCCCCGGGGGGCCGACCTACTTCGGGGTCAAACATACGCCGGCCACCTCCTCGGCTTCGCCTCCGGGGGTGCCGGGTCCGCCGAAGCTCGTCTTCGGGCTACCGGGCAACCCGGTCTCGGCGATGGTCACCTTCGTGCTGTTCGTGCGCCCGGCGATCCGGGCGATGCTGGGCACGGTCGACGAGCCCCGCCGGGCGACGGCGGTGCTCGACGCCGAGTATCCGGCGCTCGGCCAGCGCACCCAGATGGTGCGCTGCCGGCTCGAGCTCCGCGACGACGGCTGGCACGCGATCCCCACCAAGCAGCAGGGCTCCCACGTGCTCACGTCGATGCTCGACGCCGACGCGCTCGCCGTGATCCCGGCGTCCGACCGCCCGCATCCGGCGGGCACCCGGGTCGAGTTCGAGCTGCTGCCTTAGGGCGTTGGTGCGGCTCGCGCTGAGAACGCCCGTCACGTCGTACGATCCCGCCATGGAGGTCGAGGTCCGACTGTTCGCGATCCTGCGTGAGCGCGCCGGCACGGAGCGGCTCAGCCTCGAGCTGCCGGCCGGGGCGACGGTCGGTGACGCGATCGCGGCCGCCGGGCGGGAGCCGGGGCTGGACGAGCTGATCGGCGCGATGCCGGTGCGCGCCGCGCTCAACCGCGAGTACGTCGGCGTCGAGACGCCGATCGAGCCGGGCGACGAGCTGGCGCTTGATCCCGCCGGTGAGCGGTGGCGCGACCGCGCCCGCGAAGGTCCGGGTCACGGACGAGCCGCTCTCGATCGTCGCCCTCGCGAACTCGGTCGAGCGCCCGGGGGCCGGCGCGGTGGTCGTCTTCTGCGGGGTGACCCGCGAGGTGGAGAGCCTGGATTACGAGGCGTACGCCGCGATGGCGACCGAGCGGATCGCGCGCATCCTCGACGAGTGCGCCGCCCGCCACGGCCTCGAGGCGGCAGCCGCCGAACATCGGGTCGGCACGGTACCGCTCGGCCAGCCGAGCGTCGTGGTCGCGGTCTCGGCCGCGCACCGCGGGGAGGCGTTCGCCGGCGCCCGCGAGATCATCGACCGGGTCAAGGCCGAGGCGCCGATCTGGAAGCGGGAGGTCGCGGGCGCGGAGGCCGAGTGGGTCGAGGGCGCGCCGCCGCCGCTCGACGGTACCGGCCGGCTGACCCACCTCGACGACTCCGGCAGCGCCCGGATGGTCGACGTCGGCGCCAAGGACGAGACGCAGCGCCGCGCCCGCGCCGAGGCGCGGCTGCGGATGTCGCCGGCAACCGCGGCGGCGCTCGCCCGCGGCGATGCGCCGAAGGGCGACGTGCTCGGGACCGCGAGGATCGCCGGGATCGGCGCCGCGAAGCGCACCGGCGAGCTGATCCCGCTCGCCCATCCGCTGGCCCTCGACTTCGTCGACGTCGAGGGCAGCGTCGACGTGGAGGCGGGCCTGGTCGAGCTCGCCGCCGAGGCTGGGGTGACCGCCCGGACCGGGGTCGAGATGGAGGCGATGACCGCGTGCGCGGTCGCCGCGCTGACCGTCTACGACATGGTGAAGGGGCTCGAGCGCGGCGTCTCGATCGAGTCGATCGAGTTGGTCTCGAAGAGCGGCGGCCGCAGCGGCGAGTGGCGCAAACATGACTGAGGGTTTCGCGACCGCGATCCTGACGATCTCCAGCACCCGCAGCGAGGATGAGGACAAGAGCGGGCCGGCGCTCGCCGCCTACGCCGAGTGGCTCGGCGGCGAGGTGATCGCCACCGAGGTGATCGCCGACGATCGCGAGCTGATCGCCGAGCGGCTGCGCCACTTCTGCGACGAGCGCGGCTGCGCGCTGGTTCTGACGACGGGCGGGACCGGCTTCTCGCCCGACGACCTGACCCCGGAGGCAACGCGCGACGTGATCGAGCGCGAGGCGCCGGGGCTGCCGGAGGCGATGCGCGCCGCCTCTCGTGAGCACACCCCGATGTGGATGACCTCGCGCGCTGTCGCGGGGACCCGGGGCCACAGCCTGATCGTCAACTTCCCCGGCAATCCGCCGGCGATCGAACAGGCCGGAGCGGCCCTGGAGCGCGCGATCCCACATGCGATCGCGCTGCTCCAGGGCCGACGCATTGAGGCGGAGCGAGGCGAAGGAACGCGCCGCCGTTGAGGCGCGTTATTCCATCACTCGTAGTTGAGCGCCTCCAGCGGGTTCAGCCGGGCCGTACGGCGCGGACCGGCAGGTCGTGCCGATCACCCCCAGCCCCGCCGGCGATCACCGCCGTCGCGGCCAGCGAGTCCGAGCGGGACGGCGAACCGAACCAGCCGTGCCGCCGGCGAGCGCGACCGTCGCCGGCACGGGGCTCGGCGGCGAGTCCGGATCGCGAGCGCCTGGCGGCGGCAGGTGCGCCGACGCGCTCGCGGCCGCGATCGCACGCGCCAGACGAGCGCCGGTCCGGACGCTCGTCGTTCCAGAGCGCGACGGGGTAGCCGTCGGGCCTCGCGAGCAGCGAGCCGGCCGGCGTCAGGCCGAGCGCGCGTGCGGCGATCGCGTCGAGCCGCTCGATCGCCACCGGCGGCGCCTCGGGATCGGCCTCGGGCGCCGCACCCGCGTAATCCGGCCCGGCGAACAGGGTGAGGCCGTCGGCCAGCAGGTCGAGGGTCGAGACGACGCCGCCATCGCGCTCGACCCACGCGTGCGCGATCCGGCCGCCGATGTCAGCTGCGAGCCCGACCGAGTTGGCGAGGATCGAGCCGTCGGCGCGGGTCGAGCGCTCGAGGTTGAACTCGGCGACGGGGCGGCGCTCGCGCTCGTAGCTGTCGAGCAGGCGGTCCCCGGCCCAGCCACGCAGCACCCAGGCGAGCTTCCAGCCGAGGTCGAAGCCGTCGCGGACCGCGGTGTTGAGGCCCGTGCCCCCGCGCGGGGTGACCCGGTGCGCGGCGTCGCCGATCAGGAACGCATCGCCGGCCCGGAAGCGGTCGGCCAGAGCGACCCCGAAGTCGAACGCCATCGCGCGCTCGAGCTCGATCGGTAGGTCGTGGTCGCCCGCCGCTTCGCGGATCCACAGCTTCATCCGCTCGTCGGTGAGCCCGCTGAGGTCATCGACCGCGCTGTCCCAGGGCATCCCGAGCAGCCAGCGGTCGGGCTTGCCCGCCGGAATCAGGCTCCGGTTGGCGGGCTCGCCGGTGATGAAGTAGATCCCGTAGCGGTGCGGGCCGGCCAGCTCCCACAGCGGGGCGCGAAAGAGGACCGCCAGCCGCTCCTCGATCCGTTCCGAACCCGCGGTCGAGATCCCGAGCTGCCTGCGGATCGCACTGCGCGGACCGTCGGCGCCGATCACGTAGCGAGCGCGGACCCGGCGCCGGCGCCGATCCGCGTCGACGAGCGTGAGCGCGTGGCCGTCCTCGGCGGTCCGCAGTGCGGTCATCTCGACCCCGCGCTCGAGCCGCGCGCTCGACAGCGTTGCGAGCCGTCGCTCGAGCAGCGGCTCGAGCTCGTCCTGGGCGATCAGGGCGGGCCCGGTCGGGCTGACCAGAGACGCCTGCGCGCGGGTCGGCAGACCGACCTCGACCGCCTCGCCGCGATCGGCATCGGCGAGCGTTGCCGTCGCCCACGCTTGCCACTCGACGTCGATCGCGCGCTCCCAAGCCTCCTGCTCGAGTCCCCAGCGGCGCAGCAGCTCCATCGTCGACGTGGTCGCCAACGTCGCGCGCGGCAGCGTCGAGGCGGCCGCTCGGCGCTCGACTACCAGCGTCCGGATCCCGGCCGACGCGAGCGTCACCGCGCTCGCCAGCCCGCCCGGCCCGCCGCCGACCACGACCACCTCGAACTCCTCCACCTCAACCGCTGCGGACATCGTGCTTCTCCTCTTTCATCAGACAGTGTGTCCGGGTGAATATAGCAATCCATCAGACGGACTGTCCGATGAAGTAGGATGAGCCCGATGGCGACCCGGTCATACGAGCAGCGCGCCCGCGCCGAGGAGGCCGAGCGGACCCGGATGCGGATCATCGACGCGGTCTTCGAGCGGCTGCGCGAGGCGCCCGCTGAGCCGGTCGCGATCGACCGCATCGCGGGCATGGCCGGGGTGGCCCGCTCGACCGTCTACGCGATCTTCGGCTCGCGCGCCGGGCTGTTCGACGCGGTCGGGCGGGAGCTCGCCGCGCGGTCGGGGTATGCACGCCTCGTCGACGCCAAGCACCAGAGCGACGCCCGCGACCACCTGCGGGCCGGAATCCGCGCGTTCAGCGAGATGGTCGCCGCCAACCGCGACATCTACCGCGCGCTGCATTCGATGGCGCAGCTCGACGAGGGCGCCGTCGGCGGGTCGCGCAGCCGGATCGAGGAGGAGCGCGCCGGCGGGATGCAGCGGCTCGCCGGGCGGCTGGCCGAGCAGGGCGTGCTCCGCGAGGGCCTGAGCGCCGAGGAGGCCGAGAACGTGCTGTGGCTGCTGACCGGGTTCGAGGGCTTCGACGCGCTGTACACCGGCCGCGGGCTCTCGGTCGAGCGGACGATCGAGGTACTCACCGACACCGCCGAGCGGGCGCTGTACGCGAAGCCCTACGACGGCTGAACGCGCTCTGCTATCACCGAGGGGTGCGCACGGGCCGCTACTCGTTCTCCTACGTCACCTACGACCCGCCGAGCGACGTGCTCTACGCGCGTGTCAATCAGGCCCGCGATGCCTCCCGCGAGCGCACCGAGGACGGCGACCTCTGGACCTTCGACGCCGACGGGCGGGCGACCGGGGTGATCATCATGGAGCCGCGCGAGCGCATCGCCCGCGACGGCGCCGTGTACGTCACCCTGCCGACCGGCGAGCGCGAGCGCCTCCAGGGGGTCGAGGCGGCGATGCGCGTCGCCTGACCCCGAGGCGGATGCCCTACGGGCGGGTGACCCAGCTCAGCCTGCCCGAGTTGCAGTTGTGGGTGGCGCCGTCGTCGGCCTCGATCGCGCCGTAGTAACGGAAGGTGCCGGTCGACTTGTTGCGGTTGATCTGACCCTTGACCTTGAACACCGTGACCCCGTTGTCGTCGCGGGCCTTGAAGGCGCCAGAGCTCGAGACCTTGATCTTGCCGGAGAGCTTCGCGATCTTGAGCGTGCCGGCGACGCCGTCGCTGCACGCGACGTCGAAGTTCTTGACCGCGAACGAGGTCACCGTCCGTGCGCCGCTGCCGTTGGTCGAGTCCTTGAACTTGACCGACGAGCCGCCTGATCCGACCAGGTGGCCGAGGTGGGTCGTGCGAGCCTTCTGGCCGAACGCGGCCGCCGGAATCGCGATCACTGCCAGTGCGGCGCCAACCGCCATCATCCGTTTCATCCGTTACCTCCGTGCTCGTGGGAAACGCCATAACCCCTGTTAACAATCGCCACCCTACCCGACCGCTTCACCGTGAGCCGCCTTACTTGACGCCCTTGAGGCAGGTGAGGTTCGACGTGATCGTGAACGGGGCGCGCGGGCTTGCCGCCGCCGCTGCGTCGTCGAGCGCGATCAGCACGTGGTATTGCTTGGAGTTCTTGACGTAGGAGCCCTGGATGAACAGGTCGGTGGTGTCCTTCGGGACGATTCCGCCGTCGACCACCTTCGAGCAGCCGGTCAGCTTCACGTCGACGAACGGGCTCAGCCCGACCGGCGGGTCCGACGGGTCGATGGTCGTCGCCGAGCCCTCCAGATAGACGATCTCGGCCTTCTTCGGGCTCCCGGGAGCCGGCTTCGCGAGCGCCTTCGTGCGCGGGGCGTCGGCGAGGTCGATGGTCAACTTCGTGTAGTCGGGCGGCGTCTCGGACGCGGTGCTGGAGGTCGAGGCGAGCGCGAACCCGATCGCCGCCGCGGCCGCCAGCGTCGTCGCGACGGCAATCAACTTCGTCCTCATCTGCACCCTCCTGCGATTCGTTGGCACGGCCCGCTCGAGCCAGTCTATGAAGACAACACCGCGGCTCACGAATACGCTCGGCGGACCGTTCAGGAAGTAGCCAGTGAGCGCCGCAGCCACATCACCGGCCGCCTCGCGGCCCCCGTTTCAGCGCTTCGTCGACGCGCACGCACGCCCGGTGCTCGCCTTCCTGCGGGCGATGGTCGGCGAACACGACGCCGAGGACTGCTTTCAGGAGACGATGATCGCCGCGCTCCGCGGCTACGACCGCATGGACGGCGCCCACCCGCGCGCCTGGGTTATGACGATCGCCCGCCGCAAAGCGATCGACCACCACCGGGCCCGGGTGCGCCGGCCCGAGCCCCGCGGCGATCTGCCCGAGCCGGTCGCCGAGCCGAGCGGGGGAGGGCTCGGCGATCTCGACGGTGACGTCTGGGCCGGGGTCGCGGCGCTCAGCGATGCCCGCCGCGAGGCGGTCGCGCTGCGCTTCGCCGCCGACCTCTCCTACCGCGAGATCGCGGCGGCACTCGCATGCAGCGAGGCCGCCGCACGCCGCCGCGTCGCCGACGGGCTCCAACAACTGCGCCGCACGATCGACCGCGAGGAGGTCCACCGATGAATCCGATCGAAACCGCCGAGCTGCGCCGGGTCCTCTCCGGCGGGCTCGATCGAGCCGCCGAGCGAGCTCTGAACGAGCTCGCCGCGCGCGCCGCCACAGAGGGCCTCGCCGAGGTCGCCTACGCGAGCTTCGACTCGCCGATCGGCACCGGCCACGTGGCCGCGACCGATCGCGGGATCGTCTGCCTCGGGCTGCCGAACCTCGACGAGGACACGTTCCTCGACCAGCTCGCGGCGGGGGTGAGCCCGCGCGTGCTCGAGCTGCCGGGGCGGCTCGACGGCGCGCGGCGCCAGCTCGACCGCTACTTCGACGGCGAGCTGCGCGCTTTCGAGCTCGACCTCGACTGGGGGTTGGTGCGCTCGGCGTTCTCGAGCCGCGTCCTGCACGAGACGGCGAAGCTCGGTTACGGCGAGACGGCCAGCTACGGCGAGGTCGCGGCCCGGGCCGGCAATCCGCGCGCGTTCCGCGCGGCCGGCACCGCGCTGGGCCACAACCCGATTCCGATCATCGTCCCGTGCCACCGCGTCCTGCGCGCGGGCGGCATCCTCGGCAACTACGGCGGCGGGCCGGAGATGAAGGAGTGGCTGTTGAAGCACGAAGGCGCGCTGGGGTAGTTCGTTGTCGGCTGTTGGTTGTCGTCGTTCGGCTGATCCTGGCTCGAACAACGACGAGAACTAGTCCGCCGCTTGGCTGCCAAGTTGGCAGTTCCTGTACAGTTCGCGCCATGAACGTCGACCCCAACTCACCTCACGCAACTCTGACCAAGCGCCAGCAGGAGGTCCTCGACCGGCTCGGCCAGGGGATGGGAGCGCGCGAGATCGCCCACGACATCGGCGTCAGCCGCAACGCCGTCTACCAGCACATCGACCGGCTGCGCCGACAGGGCGCCCTCGAGCAGAGCTACACGCCGAGCGGCCAGCCGCCGCGCCGCATCGACGTCGGCAGCGCTTCCTTCACCCCGGCGATCGCCCCGCGTGAGAGCGCCATCGCGCGGCTGCGCGAGCTCGCGGTGGCCGGGCGCCGACCGCGACGACGCCGAGTACGCGGCCGCGATCGAGGCGGCGATCGCCAACGGCGACGCCCCAGCGCTCGCCTACGAGCTCGGTCGCCTCGACGCGAGCGGCGAGGGCGGTCTGCCCGCCGACCTGGTCGCGTCGGCGCTGCGGCGCCTCGGCGCTCTGCCTGGCGTCGATCCCGGGGACGAGTAGGACATAATCTCCGCGCAACCACTGAAGGAGAGGTTTGTAGCTCAATGGTCGTAGCCATCATCGTCATCGCGGTCATCCTGCTGCTCGGGCTGGTTCTGGGTCCTGATCCGCAACTCGATCATCGGGTCGCGCAACCGAGTCGACGAGGCCTGGTCCGGGATCGACGTCCAGCTCAAGCGTCGCCACGACCTGGTCCCGAACCTGGTCGAGACGGTGAAGGGGTACGCGACCCACGAGCGCGAGACCTTCGAGAAGGTGACCCAGGCGCGCGCCGCGGCGATGCAGGCCTCCGGCCCGGCCGAGGCGGGCGCCGCCGAGGGCATGCTGAGCCAGGCGCTCGGCGGGCTGCGGGTGGTCGCCGAGCAGTACCCGGAGCTGCGCGCGACCGAGAACTTCCAGCAGCTCTCGCGCAACCTCTCCGAGCTCGAGGACGAGATCCAGGCCTCGCGCCGGATCTACAACTCCAACGTCCAGGCGTACAACACGAAGATCCAGGTGTTCCCGAACTCGATGATCGCCAGCTCCGGCGGCTTCACCGCGCGCGAGTTCTTCGAGATCGAGGATCCGGGCGACCGCGAGGTGCCGACCTTCTCGTTCGGCGACCAGGCGCCGCCGGCCGCCGCGCCCGCGGCCCCTGCGGCGCCGGCCGCTCCGGCGGCCCCGGCCCCGCCGACTCGGCCCCGCCGCCACCGCCCTCCGCGCCGCCTCCCGGCCAGTAGGCGCCGTGCAAGGTCCCGCCTCCGCGCAGGAGGCGGGCGCCGCGGGCTGAATCAACCCGCGTGATCGTCGACTGCGCGCATTACCGCGACGGGGTACGCCAGCACGAGGGCAAGCTGCCTCTCGACGTGGCCGAGAAGTGCGTCGTCGGCGACGGGGACTTCGTCTGGCTCGGAATGTACGAGCCGACGGTCGAGGAGCTCCAGGACGTCGGACAGCGCTTCGGGCTCCATGAGCTGGCGCTCGAGGACGCCTACCGCGCCCATCAGCGGCCGAAGCTCGAGGACTACGACGAGTCCTACTTCATCGTCCTGCGCCCCTCGCGCTACGACGACGAGAAGGAGGAGGTGGAGTTCGGCGAGATCATGCTGTTCGTCTCGCGCACCTACGTGATCGCGGTGCGCCACGGGGCCGCCAGCGAGCTGACCGGGGTGCGCCGCCAGCTCGAGGCGCACCCGGAGCTGCTCGAGGCGGGGCCGGCGGCCGCTGTCTGGGCGATCCTCGACAAGGTCGTCGACGACTATCAGCCGGTCGTCGACGGGATCGACAACGACATCACCGAGGTCGAAACCGAGATCTTCCAGCACCAGACCGACTCGACCCAGCGCATCTACTTCCTCAAGCGCGAGGTGATCGAGTTCCACAACGCCGCCGCGCCACTGCTCCTGCCGCTCGAGGCGCTCGAGCGCGGCGCCTTCCCGAACATGGACGAGCAGCTGCGCCGTTACTTCCGCGACGTCGCCGACCACGCCCGCCGAGTCGACGAGCAGGTCCGCGCGCAGCGCGAGCTGCTGACCTCGATCCTCGAGGCCAACCTGGCGCTCCTCGGCGTCAAGCAGAACGAGGTCGTGCGCTCGATCTCGGCCTGGGCGGCGATCATCGCCGTGCCGACCTTCCTCGCCTCGATCTGGGGGATGAACTTCACCCACATGCCGGAGCTCGACGAACCCTGGGGCTACTGGGTCGCGCTCGCGATGATGGCGATCGCGGTGGTCTTCCTGTTCCGCTTCTTCAAGCGAGTCCATTGGCTTTAGCCGTGTCCGGGACGCTGGAGCCCGCGCGCATCGAGGCGGGTCCGGTGGTGCTCGACCCGCTCGACCCCGCCGACGCCGCCGAGCTCGCGCCGTTGCTCGACGATCCCGGCCTGCACGAGTTCATCGGCGGCGAACCCCTGACCGAGAGCGAGCTCGAGGCGCGGTACCGCCGCCTGGTCGCGGGCGCGCCCCCGGACGACGGCGCGACCTGGCTCAACTGGACGGTTCGCCGACGCGAAGACGGGCTCGCCGTGGGCACGGCGCAGGCGACCGTCGTCGGCGACGAGGCCGCCCTCGCCTGGGTGATCGCAGCGCGTTGGCAGTGCCACGGGTACGCCGGCGCCGCGGCGTCGGCCCTGGCGACGTGGGTCGGCGAGCGCGGGTTGACGGCGGTCGCGAACATTCGCGAGGGCCACGCGGCCTCCGAGCGGGTCGCGTGGCGGGCGGGACTGCGGCTGACCGACGAGACCCGTGCCGGCGAGCGCGTCTGGCGCGCCGGCTCCTGAGGGCCGGATCGCCGCGTCGATCCGGGTGACCGGGCGTCGGCGCCCGGTAATTTGGACGCCATGGACGCGGTAATCAACGCCGGCGCGCCGCTGCTGCTGATCGCCGCGTCGCTCGCCTACGCGAAGCGCGTGCAGACGCTCGCTCGCCGGGGCAAGCCGGTCAGCGTCTGGCGCCAGCTCTCGTTCGCGGTCGGGGTACTCCTGTTGCTCGGCTCCGACCTGCCGCCGCTGGCGCCGGTCGCCGAGGAGATCGTCGTCGCGCATATGGTCCAGCACCTGCTGATCGGCGACCTCGCCGGGCTCTTCATCGCGCTCGGGATCACCGGGCCGATTCTGCAGCCGATGCTCGCGCGACGGCCGTTCTCGTGGCTGCGGGCGCTCGGCAATCCGCTCGTCGCGCTGCCGATCTGGGCGCTCAACCTCTACGTCTGGCACCTCTCGGTGCTCTACGACGGCGTCCTGGACAGCCCGCTGCTGCACTTCGCCCAGCACGCCTGCTTCTTCACCTTCGGGCTGGCGATGTGGCTGCCGCTGGTCGGCCCGCTGCCCAAGCCGACCTGGTTCGGCGACGGGGCGATGCTCGTCTACGTGATCGTCGTGCGCTTCCTCGAGGCGGTGCTCGCGAACGTGCTGATCTGGTCGGGGACCGTGCTCTATCCCGACTACGCGCCGGGCGAGGCGAAGTGGGACATCAGCCCGCTCGCCGACCAGGGCGCGGCCGGCAACGTGATGATGATCTGGACCGGCACCGTCACCCTCGGCCTGTTCACGTGGCTCTTCTTCCGCGCCGCCAACCGCAGCGCCGAGAAGCAGGAACTGCTCGACCTCGCCGACGCCCGCGGCTTCGATCTCGACCCGGCCCGCGCCGGGCGGGCCGTCAACGCGGGCGAGGGCGCCCGCCTGCGCGAGCGCATCCTCGGCGACGGCCACGGGGCCACGTGAGCACCAACCGCTACCTGTACCTGCTCGTCTTCGTCGTCGGAACCGCCAGCCTCGGGGCCGAGATCGCCGCGGCGCGCCTGATGGCGCCGTTCTTCGGGGCCTCGACGATCGTCTGGGCGAACACGATCGCGGTCGTCCTGGTCGCGCTCTCGGCCGGCTATTGGCTCGGCGGGCGCTTCGCCGACCGCCGCCCGGACATCCGCAGCCTCTGCCTCGTCGTCCTCGCCGCCTCCGTCCTGCTCGCGGTCGTGCCGCTGATCGCGCGCCCGTTCTTCGATCTCTCGGTGGACGCGCTCGACCAGATCGAAGCGGGCGCCTTCGTCGGCTCGCTGTTCGCGGTCCTGTTCCTGATCGCGATCCCGATCGTCCTGCTCGGCACCTGCTCGCCGTGGGCGCTGCGGCTTGCGGTCGGCGACGTCGAGCACGCCGGGCGCGTCTCCGGACGCCTCTACGCGATCTCCACCGTCGGCTCGCTGACCGGGACGATGCTCGCGGCGCTCGTGCTGATCCCGCTCGCCGGGACCCAGCGGACGTTTCTCGCCTTCGCGCTCGCGCTGGCTCTGGTCGCGGTCGGCGGGCTCGGCTGGCGCTTCGCCGTCGTCCCGCTTGCCCTCGCTCGGCGCGATCGCGCTGCCGGTCGGCACCGTGAAGGCGGTCGACCAGGGCCGGGTGCTCTACGAGGACGAGTCCGAGCAGCAATACATCCGCGTCGTCGAGGAGGACGACGGCGACCGCACCCTGGAGCTCAACGAGGGCCAGGCGGTGCACTCCATCCTGCCGGCCAAGGGCTTCCTGACCGCCGACTACTGGGACAGCTTCCTGGTCTTGCCGTTCGCGGCGGCCGACCGCCCGCCTCAACGGGTGGCGATCCTCGGCAACGCTGCCGGCACGATCGCCCGCGAGTACGGCCACTTCTGGCCGCGCGCCGAGATCGACGGGGTCGAGATCGACCCGGAGCTCTCCGAGGTCGGCTACCGCTACTTCGACATGGGCTCGAACCCGAACCTGAGCGTCCACACCGACGACGCGCGCCCGTGGCTGCGCCAGGCCGAACGGCGATTACGACCTGATCGTCGTCGACGCCTACCGCCAGCCCTACATCCCGTTCTACCTCGCGACCAAGGAGTTCTTCGAGCTCGTCCGGGACCACCTCGCACCCGGCGGCGTCGTCGTCGTCAACGTGGGTCACCCGGAGGGCTCGGACGACTTCGAGCAGGTGCTCGGAGCGACGATGGCGGCGGTCTTCCCGACCGTGCTGCGCGACCCCGCCGAGCAGACCAACACGCTCATGCTCGGCAGCGACGCCCCGGCTTCGGCGGCGCGGCTGGCGCGGGCCGCGCGCACGAGCCTGCACGGCAACCTCGCCGAGCTGGCGAAGATCGACGCCGCCCAACTCGGCCCGCGGCTCGACGGCGGCGAGGTCTACACCGACGACCGCGCCCCGGTCGAGTGGCTGATCGACAAGTCGATCCTCGGTTACGCCGAGGACCGCTGAGCGCTCAGCGCCACGGCACACGAACTCGCGCCGCGCCCTGACCCCGCGGCCGTGGTCCAGTCGCCGTCGCTGCCTAGCGCTTGCGGGTTCCGGGCTCGCGTCCGCGGAGCCACCGCCACCAGTAGACGCCGAGGTCGGCGAAGAAGGCGACGACGCGCCCGACCGGACCGGTCAGGACCCACGCGGCGAGGCGGTCCAGGACACTCAAGCGCTGACGACGGTGTGGCGCAGGTCGCGCTCGGGGTCGACGTCCCACCGCCGGCCGGCCTCGACCAGGTCGGCGCTCAGCGGCCAGCTGTCGGCGCGCTCGCTGCCATCGTTGTCTGGGCTTGCTCCCTTGAGCGTCATCGAGCCCGAGTTGTCGCCGATCGCCCGGATCTCGTCGACGTCCGCGTCGGTGAGCCGTTGCTCGGGCAGCGCCGCGAGCTCGGCGCGCTTCTCCTCGATCGGGCGCGCGCCGTCGCCGCGCTCCTGGATCAAGGTCGGGGCGACGCAGGCGACGGCGTCATGGGCGAGGTCCCACTGAGAGGCGAGCTGGATCGGGGTGAGCGCGTGGCGCTCGGCGATCGGCAGCATCCGCTCGAGCCGCTCGCGACCCGACTCGACCCAGCCGTCGGGGCGAAAGCGCCGGTGGTCGAATTCGGGAAACTCGTGGCCGGCCTCGACGTCGCCCCAGAAGACGCCACCGTAGTCGACCACGCGGGCGATCACCCGGATGTCGCTGGCCGCCGCCGCATCGAGGGCCAGCTCGCCGGGCCACGGCTCGAGCGGGTTGAGGATCAGCATCGCCCAGTCGATTCGGTCGCCGAATCGCTCGAAGCAATCGAGCAGGTCGAGGGTGAAGCCGTTCGCGGGCCCCGGCGCGACCCCGATCGAGCGGGCGAGCCCCGCATCGCGCAGACCGGCCATCGCGTCCCAGACGCGCTCGGAGCTGAACCCGGTGCGGTCGGGATTGTGGAGCAGCAGCAGATCGAACGAGTCGGCGCCGACCCGCGCCAGGCTGGCCTCGGCCGCGGCGCGGAGATACGAGTCGTAGGCGTCGGGGGCGCGCAGGCGGGGGTCGGTGAACCGGGGGAAGCCGCGCGGACCGTCGCGCTCACCGTCGACGAAGTCGTGGCCGACGGCGCCGACCAGGCTGTAGGAGTCGCGATCGACACCCTGGAGCGCGCGCCCGAGCAGCTCGTCGGCGCCACCGGATCCGTAGACGTCGGCGGTGATCACTGTGTCGATCCCGGCGCCGGGACGCAGCACCTCGATCAGTCGCTCGTCGTCGACCGGCTCGCCGAAGTGCATGAAGCGCCCGCCGCTCCAGGTACCGAGTGCCGTTGTGCCCGGGTCCACGCTCGCAAGCGTAGTGCTCGAAGCCCGGCCACTAAGCTCCGGCGCTCGATGAAGACCGAGGTCACAGAGCTCCCCGACTCGCGGGTCAAGATCGACGTCGAGGTCGAGCCCGACGCGATCGCGAAGCGGATCGACCGAGCCGCCGTCCAGCTCGCGGGTGAGATGAAGCTCTCGGGCTTTCGCAAGGGCAAGGTGCCGCCTCAGCTCGTGATTCAGCGGATCGGACGCGAGGCAGTGCTCGAGCAGGCGCTCCGCGACAGCCTTCCGGAGTGGTACGAGCGCGCGCTGCTCGACTCGGGTGTCGCCGCGATCGGCGACCCGCAGCTGGATGTCGGCGAGCTGCCCGGCGACGGCGAGCCGCTCGAGTTCACGATCGAGGTCGGGGTGAGGCCGCAGGCCGAGCTCGGCGAGTGGAAGGGCCTGGAGGTCGGACGCGCCGACGCCGAGGTGCCCGACGACGCGATCGAGGGCGAGCTCGAGCGCCTGCGCGAGGGATTCGCCAGCCTCTCGCCGGTCGAGCGCGCGGCTGCCTCCGGCGACGCGGTCGTAATCGACTTCTCCGGGAACATCGACGGCGAGGCGTTCGAGGGCTCCGAATCGCGCGACTTCGCGATCGAGCTCGGCAGCGAACAGCTGCTGCCCGAGTTCGACACCGCGCTCACCGGCGCCGGCGCCGGTGACGAGCGCACGGTCGAGGTCAGCTTCCCCGACGACCATCGCCCCGAGCACCTGGCCGGGCAGACCGCCGTCTTCGAGATCACCGTCAAGGAGGTCCGCGAGAAGCAGCTGCCCGAGCTCGACGACGATTTCGCCTCCGAGGCGTCGGAGTTCGAGACGCTCGCAGAGCTGCGCGACGAGATGCGCCGCCGGCTCTCGGAGGGCCTGGAGCGCCAGGCCGAGGCCGAGTTTCGCGAGGCGGCGGTCGACGTCGTCGCCGCGAACGCGAAGCTCGAGATCCCCCACGACCTCGTCCACGCCCGCGCCCACGAGATGTGGGAGCGGATCGAGCAGCAGCTCGCGTCGCGCGGGATCGACCCCCAGGCCTACGCGCAGATGCAGGGCAAGAGCCGCCACGACCTGATCGACGACGCCGAGGAGGACGCCGAGCGCGCCCTGCGCCGCGAGGCCGTGCTCGCCGCGGTCGCCGACGCCGAGGGGATCGAGCCGACGGACGACGAGCTGGTCGAGGCGCTCGGGCCGGGGGAGGGCAAGAACGATCCGCGCAAGCTGCTCGACCGCCTGCGCGAGTCAGGCCGCGACCAGTTGCTGCGCGACGAGATCCGGATGCGCAAGGCCGCCGACGCGGTCGCCGACGCCTCGAAGCCGATCGCGATGGAGCGCGCCGCCGCCCGCGAGCAGATCTGGACCCCCGAGAAGGGCGCGGCCGAGGACGACGACGCGCCCGGTAGCGAGCGCGACGCGGCGAAGTCCGGCGAGCTGTGGACGCCGGGCTCCTAGTAACGCCAGGGCGATCTATACACTCACGCACTCGATGAGCCCCCTGGTTCCAATGGTCGTAGAGCAGACGTCGCGAGGCGAGCGCGCCTTCGACATCTACTCGCGCCTGCTCAACGAGCGGATCATCTTCCTTGGCACCCCGGTGACCGAGGACATCGCGAACCTGATCGTCGCCCAGCTGATCCACCTCGAGTCAGAGGACCCGGACAAGGACATCTCGATCTACATCAACTCGCCCGGCGGCTCCGTCTACGCCGGCCTTGCGATCTACGACACGATGCAGTACATCAAGCCCGACGTGCAGACCATCTGCGTCGGCGTCGCGATGAGCATGGGCGCGCTGCTCCTGTCGGGCGGCGCCCACGGCAAGCGGATGGCCACCCCGAACTCGAAGATCCTCATTCATCAGGTCTCCGCTGGGTTCCAGGGTCAGGCCACCGACATCGAGATCCACGCGAAGGAGATCATCGACGTCCGCCGCCGCCTCGACGAGATCATCGCCAAGCACACCGGGCAGCCGTTCGAGAAGGTCACCAAGGACACGGAGCGCGATTACTTCATGTCGGCCGAGGAGGCCAAGGAGTACTCGATCGTCGACCGGGTGATCGAGAACCACTGAGGTCTCGTCGCGTTGCACCTCGACCAGCTGGTCGAGGTGCCTGAGTTCTCCGAGCGCCGCGGTCTGGCCTGGCAGCCGCTCAGTTGCCGTAGTCGACCGTGAGCTCGACCTGGTCGTGGTCGCTGCTGTGGCCTGTGGTGCTGCGGACGTAGAGCTTGAGCACGGCGCCGTTGGCGCGCGCGGGGCTGTTGATCTCCGGCAGCGACACGGTGTCAGTCCGGTAGGCGCCGCCGGACGTGCACGAGATCGGCGACGCGGCGCTCCCGTGGGTGCCGATCACGGTTGCCCCCTGGAGCACCTCGAGGTACCAGCAGACCGACCCGCTCGTGACTCGCCGGAAGCGGTGGACAAGCGAGGCGCCGGAGACCTCCGCCGCGCTCGGGACGTAGCTCGGAACGGTGAGCTGTAGGTAGCGGCTCGCGGTGAAGGCGGTCGGCCACGTCGACGCGCTGCGATACACGTTGCCGCCCGCGGAGGCGAGCGGCCAGCCGCCGTCGACGTTGACGCCGCCGAGCCGGTCGGTGAGCTCCTCGTCATAGAGGGTTACCGCCGCCTGCGGGCTGGTCACCCCGACCGTCGCCAGGTCGAGCACCGGCGCGACCGAGCCCGAGGCGCGGACGTACACGCGCACTCGCAGGTCGTTGGCGATCGCCGCCGAGGTGACGGCCGGCAGTGCGGTCGAGAAGGTGGTCTGGCCGGTCCCGGTCACGCATCCGACGGGGGCCGCTGAGCTGCCATGGGTGGAGAGGACCGTGTTGGTCGAGGCGCGCCGGAGATCGAAGTAGAAGCACGCGGTGCTCGTCGGCCGTCCGGCGGCGAACCGGAGGTCGAAGCTCGCCGACGACGGGGTCGCGTTGGTGGGAAGGGGCCCGCTGAGGTCGATCTGCAGGTAGCGGTTGGCCCTGAAGGCGACCGCCGGCGCGGTCGCCGTCATCGCTCGCCCGTCGGACGGGAACGCGACCGGGTCCGACTCGTTGACCTCGATGGGGCCCGCTGAGGCGTCGCGGAGGTCCCAGGCGGACGTCGTCAGCGCCTGCGGCACCAGCACCGTCAGCGGTGCGCTGGCGTTGTCGCCCGCGTCGCCGACCGCGTGGATCGTGTGCTGGCCCGCCGCCGTCCCGGCCGGGACCGTCACGGTCACGTCCGCGGTGCCGCTCCCGGGAACCGGACTCGGCGTGATGGCGCCGCTGAGCGTCGAGCCGTTCGGGCCGTCGAGACGCAGGCTCACCGTTTGTCCGGGGGCGAAGTTCGTGATCTCGCCGGTGATCGTCGCGGGCAGCGAGGCGACCGACGAGCGGTTGAGGCTGAGGGCAGGGGCGGCGACCGTGACCGGCTCGCTCGCCGGGCTTTCCGGGCCGCGCCAGTTGGCGTTGACGGGGGTGATGCGATAACGCCAGGTGCCGGGCGGGACGTTCGTCTCGGTGCACTCGGTCTCGGCGATCGTGTCGCCGCAGCCGGCGCCGACGGCCTGCGGATTGCCGGATCCGTCGTAGCGCTCGACCATGAACCCGGCTGCGGGTGCGCCGGAGTTCGGGGCGCTCCAGTCGACCGTCACGCTGCGGCTGCTCGCGGACGCGGTCGGCTGCTCGACGGCGTCGAGGCTGTTGGCCTGCGCCCCCGCCGAGCCGTGGGCGGCGCCGTCCCAGCTCGCCGCGGCCACGACGGCGAACACCGACGAGAGCGCGACGACGAGCGCGATCAGCGCAGACAGCGGGCGAGCTGAGCTCATGGGCCCGCCTCCGGGATCCACACACGGGTGACGTAGGAAAGTGGGAACGTGGCGTTTTGACAGGCGTCGGGGGCCGCGGCCGGCATCGCGACCGGAATCTTGAGCCTGAGTCGTTCGCCGGCCGCGATCCACGCTCGTGGCTCGATCCGTTCCGTTCGCAGCCAGCGGCTCGCGCACCCGCTGCCGGCCCTGCCGACGTCCGTCAGGACCCAGCGGAGCCGCACCGGTCCGCTCGTCCGATTGCGCGCCCGCGCCTTGATCGTCGTCTGCTGGCCCGGATACAGGCCTTCGATATGGCCGCGGATCCGAACCGGCGAGCCGGTCCCCGGCGCGGCGCGCGGAGCTGGACCGCGGTCCGCCCCGCCGAGCGCGGCGTAGGCCGCGACCGAGGCGGCGAGTACCGCCGCAATCGCGAGCAGAGCTGTCGCGAGGCGTCTCATCGCGAGGCGCCGGGTGCGCGGTCCGACCCCGGGAGGAGGCCGGACCGCGCCCGGACGGCGTTCAGAGCCATCACGGGGTGCTCCGCTCTCGAGCCGCTCCGTCCTAGCTGTTGCCGGGGTTGCTGCTGGCGCCGGACAGGACGACCGGGATCGTGAAGACCGCGTTCTGGCAGCCGTTTTCCGACTCGTTCGACATGTGGGCCGCGTTTGCGAGCTCGATCACGCCCGAATCGCTATCGGCTCCCACGTTGATCGAGAGGTCGTGCTGGTCGAGGAACGAGACGCCGGTGGTCTCGCAGGTGCCGATGCCGTCGGTCGCGGTGACGTTACCGGAGCCGGCCGTCACGTCGGTGATCGTGACCGGGTACGGGTTCGGATTGTGGATGTTGAGCTTCACGGTCCCGTTCGAGTTCGGGTACAGGTCGCCCGTGGTCTCGGCCGAGACGTCGACCGTCGAGAGGTCCACGGCGCTACCGGCCTTCGCGTAGCCGTTGCCGGATCCATTGGTGGTCCAGGCGGCGTAGACGAGACCGACAACGCCGAGCACGACAATCGTCACTCCTGCACCGATCAAACGTGTCTTGCGTGTACGCATAGTTTCCCCTTTGTCGCTGATGGGTCTGAGCGTCGCCCTGCTGAAACAGACCGTGGGGGCTGCTCCGCTGCCGAGCTCGATTCGTGAATAGGGCGTCGGCTCTGGCGCGCGGAAGGCTTTAGTGATGCCGATTTGCGTCCACGGACATTCGTTTAGGTCCACGCACGGACCAGCGTCGAGCTCGAGTCGCGTCTGCAACCTCGTGGCCACGTGCAGGGACGCTGATCCGGGCCGCGTAACAAGCTCGGGTCGAGCCGGAGGCGATCGTGTCGTAACCTGACGCGAGCCGCCCCGGGACGTTTACGCCGAAGGGAGAACAGCGCTGTGGCACGCCCGACCGACTCCAACGAGCAGCTTCTCTGCAGCTTTTGCGGCAAGTCGCAGCGGCAGGTCAAGAAGCTGATCGCGGGCCCCGGGGTCTACATCTGCGACGAGTGCATCGATCTCTGTAACGAGATCATCGACGAGGAGCTGACCGCGCCCCCCTCGTTCGAGCTCGAGAGCCTGCCGAAGCCGGTCGAGATCTACGACGTCCTGCAGGAGTACGTGGTCGGCCAGGAGAACGCCAAGCGGGCGCTCTCGGTCGCCGTCTACAACCACTACAAGCGCGTGCAGATGATGCAGAGCACGGGCGACGGCGAGATCGAGCTCGAGAAGTCGAACATCATGCTGCTCGGCCCGACGGGCTGTGGCAAGACGCTGCTCGCCCAGACGCTGGCGCGGATCCTCAACGTCCCGTTCGCGATCGCCGACGCGACCGCTCTGACCGAGGCCGGCTACGTCGGGGAGGACGTCGAGAACATCCTCCTGAAGCTGATCCAGGCCGCCGACTTCGACGTGAAGAAGGCCGAGACCGGGATCATCTACATCGACGAGATCGACAAGATCGCCCGCAAGGCCGACAACCCGTCGATCACCCGCGACGTCTCCGGCGAGGGCGTTCAGCAGGCGCTGCTCAAGATCCTCGAGGGCACGACCGCGTCGGTGCCGCCGCAGGGTGGGCGCAAGCACCCCCACCAGGAGTTCCTGACGATCGACACGACCAACATCCTCTTCATCTGCGGCGGGTCGTTCGCCCACCTCGACCACGTGATCGAGCGCCGGATCGGCCGCCACGGCGTCGGCTTCGGCGCCGAGATCGCCTCGAAGGTCGACAAGGACACCGGCGAGATGTTCGAGCAGGTGCTGCCGGAGGACCTGATCGAGTACGGGCTGATCCCCGAGTTCATCGGCCGCCTGCCGGTGGTCGCGGCGATCCACCAGCTCAGCCGCTCCGACCTGATCACCATCCTGACCGAGCCGAAGAACGCGCTCACGCGCCAGTTCCAGCGGTTCTTCGAGTTCGACGAGATCGAGCTTCAGTTCCAGGAGGACTCGCTCGCGGCGATCGCCGACAAGGCGCTCGAGCGCGAGACCGGCGCGCGCGGCCTGCGCTCGATCCTCGAGGAGACCCTGCAGGACGTCCAGTTCGAGCTGCCGTCGCGTCGCGACGTCTCCAAGTGCGTGGTCACCAAGGAGACGATCGAGCAGGGCCTGCGCCCGACCCTGGTCACCCAGGCGGCCCCCGCCGAGCTCGGCGCCGACGACGAGCTCGGCGAGGTCTCCGAGACGGCCTGAGCCGCGGGCTCAGTCGCCGGTGGCGGCGCAACCACCCGGGCCGGAGCGTGTTTCGGTCAGCGATGAGCCGGGCGCATCAAATCGTCGTCCGCGGCTGCAAGTCGCGCTGGCGAGTGCGCTGACCGCGCTCGCGTGGACGGCGCTCGCTGGTCCGGCCCACGCCGACGAACTGCGCGTCTCGACCGTCGCCGACCAGCAGCCGGACGGCTGCGAGCCCGACGACTGCACCCTGCGCGAAGCGGTGCTCGAGGCCAACTCGGACGCTGACGAGGACGTCATCCTGCTGCGCCCGGGGGTAGCTACCGGCTCAAGCTCGAGGGGCCGGGTGAGCAGGAGGCGCGCAGCGGCGACCTCGACCTGACCGAACCGGCCCGGATCCTGGCGACCGGCAACGGCCGCGCCCGCGTCGACGCCGACGGGATCGATCGCGTCTTCGACCTCTACGCGCCGGCGACCCTCGAGGGGCTCGAGCTGACCGGCGGGCTCGCGCTCGGCGACGACGGCGGGCAGGGCGCGGCGGTGCGGGTCGTGTCCGGGCGGCTGGCGCTGCGCGATTCTCGCCTGGTCGCCAACCGCGGGCCGTCGAGCGCGCTCGAGCTGCTCGGCGACGACGGCGCCACGATCCGCGACAGCTCGATCTCGGCCAACGTCGGCGCCGGTGTCATCGATCGTGGCGGCGGCGGGCTGCGCGCCGCCCACACCCGGATCAACTCCAACACCGCGACCGGCCTGCAGGGGTTCGGTCCCGGCAGCCTGGTCGTGTACCACGGCGAGATCTCCGACAACGGGCTGCGCGGGATCGAGGACTTCGACGACGGCGACGTCGCCGCGGTCGACGTCTCGATCGCCCGCAACGGCGCCGAGTCGATCGACGAGCAGGGGGAGGGCGGCCTGTACGTGCGCCGCTCGCGCCTGCGCGACAACCGGGCGGGCGTCAGCGAGTCCGGGGAGGGCGAGCTGAGCGTCTACCGGACCCGCCTGACCGGTTCCGACGACGCGGCGGCGCTCGAGGCCGGGAGCGGCGGGATCTCGTTCATCAAGTCGCGGATCGCCTACAACGGCGGCCTCGGGCTGAGCGAGTTCGACGAGGGCTCAGTGGGCCTCGAGGAGACGACGCTTCAGGCAAGCCCGGACGGCGGGGTCGTCGAGCGGGGCGAGGGCAACATCCAGCTCACCCTGGCGAAGGTCCTCGACAGCGGCGGGATCGGACTCGCCGAGCTCGACGCGGGCGATGTCGGGATGGTGCGCTCGCGGATCAGCGGTGCCGAGGACGAGGGGCTCACGGTCGCCGAGGGCAGCGCGACGCTGCTGCGCAGCCGGGTGATCGGCAACGGCGGCGGGATCGCGCTCGCGGACGGTGCGCTCGGACTCGGGCGCAGCGCCGTGGTCGACAACGTCGGGGGCGTGGGTGGGATCACGGCGACCGACGCCGACGTCTCGCTGCGCCAGTCGACCGTCGGACGCAATCGCACCGAGCAGGGGGCGGGCGGGATCGAGATCACCGGCGTCGGATCGCTGTCGGCTTCGAACTCGACCATCGCCGAGAACCACTCCGACGAGGGGCCGGGCGGGATCGGCCTGGGCCCGGGCGCCGAGGCGGACCTGAACGCGGTCACGATCGCCGCCAACACTTCGGCCGACGGCGAGGCCGGCGGTCTCGCCGCGGCTCCGGGCGCCGGGGCGACGCTCGACAACTCGCTCTTGGTCGCGAACCGGCTCCCATGGGGCGTCCGATTGTGCGGGCGACGGGTTGCTGTCCGGCGGCGGCAACGTGATCGGGGCGCCCGATCCGGCCGGGTGCGGCGCGCTCGGCGGCGCCGGCGACCTGGTCGTCGGCGGGGCACGGATCGCCCCGCTCGGCCCCAATGGCGGCCCGACCTCGACCGTCGCCCTGCGGCGAGGCAGCGCGGCGATCGGCGCCGCGGGCCCCGACGCTCCGGCGCGCGACCAGCGCAACGTCGGGCGTCGCGACCCCGACGCCGGCGCGTTCGAGTATCGCCGCCGCTGAGCCGCGCGCACCCTCGCCGCGGACGAGGCGCCAACTAAGATCGCCGCTCTCATGGACGCGGCACGCAGAGAGACGCTCGAGGCCCAAACCCGCTGGGAGCCGGCCGAGGCCGAGGCGCGGATCTTCGCCGCCTGGCAGGCGAGCGGCGCCTTCGATCCGCCGGCCGAGGGCTCGCCGGCGGAGAACTTCTCGATTGCGATCCCGCCGCCGAACGTCACCGGGGCGCTGCACATGGGTCACGCGCTCAATGGCGCGGTTCAGGACGCGCTGATCCGGATGCGGAGGATGCAGGGCCGCAACGCCCTCTGGATCCTCGGCACCGATCACGCCGGGATCGGGACCCAGATGGTGGTCGAGAAGCAGCTGCGCGCCGAGGGCAGTTCGCGCCACGACCTCGGCCGCGAGGCGTTCGTCGAGCGCGTCTGGGAGTGGCGGCGCGAGTACGGGTCGCAGATCATCGAGCAGTACAAGCGCCTCGGCGCCTCGTGCGACTACGAGCGCGAGCGCTTCACCCTCGACGACGACTACGTCCGCGCGGTCTACAGGGTGTTCGTCGGCCTCTACGAGAAGGGGCTGATCTATCGCGACGAGTACATGGTCAGCTGGGACCCGGGGACCCACTCGGCGATCTCCGACCTCGAGGTCGTCAACCGCGAGATCACCGACACCCTCTACGAGATCGACTACCCGGTCGAGGGCTCCGACGAGGTGCTGACCGTGGCCACGGTGCGCCCGGAGACGATGCTCGCCGACACCGCCGTCGCCGTGAACCCCGACGATGAGCGCTACCAGCGCCTGATCGGCGGCCACGTGATCCTGCCGCTGGTCGGCCGGCGGCTGCCGATCATCGCCGACGAGCACGTCGACGTCGAGTTCGGCACCGGCGCGCTCAAGATCACCCCCGGTCACGACCCGAACGACTTCGAGATCGGCCGCGCCCACGGGCTCGAGCAGATCTCGGTGATCGGCGAGGACGGGCGGATGACCGCAGGCGGCGGGGGAGAGGTTCGCCGGGCTCACCGCCGCCGAGGCGCACGACGCGGTGGTCGAGGCGCTGCGCGCCGAGGGCGCGCTGCGCGCCGAGGAGCCCTACACCCACTCGGTCCCGTTCTCGGAGCGCTCCGGTGAGCGGATCGAGCCGCTGATCTCGCTGCAGTGGTTCTGCCGCATGGACGAGCTCGCGGCGCCGGCGATCGAGGTCGTCGAGCGCGACGAGGTCCGGATCGTCCCCGACAACTACAAGCGGGTCTATCTGGACTGGATGAACAACATCCGACCGTGGTGCGTGTCGCGTCAGCTGTGGTGGGGGCACCAGATCCCGGTCTGGTACGGCCCGGAGGGCGAGCAGATCGTCGCCGAGTCGGCGGAGCTGGCCCGTGAGGCGGCGGCCGAGCAGGGGATCGACCCCGACTCGCTGACCCAGGAGACCGACGTCCTCGACACCTGGTTCAGCTCGGCGCTGTGGCCGTTCGCGACGCTCGGCTGGCCCGACGAAACGGCTCATTTGCGGGCCTTTTACCCGACCAGCTTCCTGACCACGGCGCGGGAGATCATCTTCCTCTGGGTCGCTCGGATGGTGATGATGGGGATCGAGTTCACCGGCGACATCCCGTTCCGCGACGTCTACGTGCACCCGGTCGTCCAGGCGCCGGACGGCCGCCGGATGTCGAAGTCGCTCGGCACCGGGATCGACCCGCTCGAGGAGATCGACGTCAACGGCGCCGACGCGCTGCGCTTCGGCGTGCTCGCCGTTTCGACCACCCAGGACGTGCGCTACTCGCCCGAGCGGATCCAGCAGGGCCGGGACCTGGCGACGAAGATGTGGAACGCCTCGCGGCTGATCCTGCTGAACGCCGGCGAGGCGCGGCCCGGCGCGCGCGCCGAGCGCCCCGAGGACCGCTGGATCCTCTCGCGACTGCAGCGCGCGATCGAGACGGTGAGCGGCGACCTCGAGGGCTATGACTTCGCCCATGCGGCGCTCGGCTTCTACGCGTTCTTCTGGTCGGAGTTCTGCGACTGGTACCTGGAGATCGTCAAGCCCCGCCTCTACGACGGCGACCCCGACGCCGCGGCAAACCTGCTGCACGTGCTCGAGCGGGTGCTCGCGCTCGCGCACCCGGTGATGCCGTTCGTGACCGAGGAGATCTGGGGCCATCTGCCGGAACGCGACGGGATGCTGCTCGTGGCGCCCTTCCCGGAGGCCGACGCTGAGCTCGTCGATACGGAGGCCGAGGCGGAGGTCGAGGCGGCGATCGCGAGCGTCCGCGCCGTGCGCCGCTGGCGCGACCTGGTCGGGGTGCCGGCGGGCGCGGTGTTGAGCGCGCGTGCCGAGGGCGAGCAGCCGGAGCTGGTCGCCAGGCTCGCGCGGCTCAGCTTCGACGACGAGCGGCGGCGAGCCGCTCGCGCGCATCGGCGAGATCGAGGTCCTCGCCTCGGACGAGATCGACGCCGAGCAGGCCGCCGCGCGGATCGAGGCCGAGCGCGGGCGCCTGCGCGGTGAGATCGAGCGGCTGGAGCGAAAGCTCGCCAACGAGGGCTTCGTCGCCAAGGCGCCGCAGGCGGTGGTCGAGGAGGAGCGCCGCAAGTTGGCCGGATACGAGGCCGAGCTCGCTGAGCTGGATGGGTAGCTCGTCGCTCGTCGTTCGTCGTTCGCCGTTCGACCGCGTCCGGCCGAGCGACCGACGGCCGAGCGCCGAGCACTGATGAACGCCTGGACCACCGACGACGCGGAACGCTACCTCGGCTCCCTCCAACCCCTGGGGATGCGGTTCGGCCTCGATCGCATCCGCAAGCTGGTCGCCGTGCTCGGCATGCCGCAGCACCGGTTCGCCTCCGTGCACGTGGTCGGCACCAACGGCAAGTCCTCGGTGACCGAGATCACCGCGGCGCTGATCGAGGCCCACGGCCTCAGCACCGGCGCTTACCTCTCCCCGCACGACGAGCGCTGGCGCGAGCGGGTGCAGATCGGCGGCGCCGAGATCGCGCCCGAGCCGTTCGGCGCCGCGGTCGAGCGGGTCGCCGCGGCGGTCGAGGCCGTGAACCGCACCCTCGACGAGGGTGAGTCGGTGACCCAGTTCGAGGCCGACACCGCCTCGGCGTTCGTCGCCCTCGCCGCCGCTCGGGTCGACGTCGGGGTGATCGAGGCCGGCTCTGGGCGGGCGCCTCGACGCGACCAACGTGCTGCCGTCCAAGGTCACGGTGCTCACGTCGGTCGGGCTCGAGCACACCGAGTACCTCGGCGACACCGAGGAGGAGATCGCGGGCGAGAAGCTCGCCGTGCTGCGCGACCACTCGACCCTGGTGACCGGGCCGCTCAGCCCCGCGGTGGCGGATGTCGCACGCGCCGTCGCGAGCGAGCGCCGGGCGAAGCTGGTCACCGTCCGCGACCTGGCGCCGGCGGTCACGCTGGCGTCGGCGGCGCCCTACCTGCGCCGCAACTTCGCGGTCGCGCTGGCGGCGACCGAGGCGATCGTCGGCTCGCTCGACCCCGAGCGCGTGCTCGCCGTGGCCGCCGGACTGCGGCTGCCGGGGCGAATGCAGGTGATCGAGGCCGACCCGGTCGTCGTCCTCGACGCGGCCCACAACCCGGCCGGCGCCGCCGCGCTGGCCGAGGCGCTGCCGGCGGTCGCCGGCGGGCGACCCGTGATCGCCTGTGTCGCGGTGCTCGCCGACAAGGATGCGGGCGCGCTACTGAGCGCGCTGGCGCCGTCGGTGGCCGCGGTCGTCGCGACCGAGATCCCCGCACGACGCCTCGCCGAAGCGGGGAGGCCCGGGGCGCGGGCGCTGGAGTCGTCGAGGCTCGCCGAGGTCGCGGGCGCCGCCGGCGTCGGACGGGTGGAGGCGGTCGCCGACCCGGCCGCAGCCGTCGCCAGAACGCTCGAGATCGCCCGCGCCCAGGGCGGAATCGCCCTGATCACCGGCTCGCACTACCTGCTGCGCTACGCCGGATGAGGCCTCGACCGGATATCCAGAAGCGAAACCGACCACCCAATGTTGCGGTATGCGCAACATCGCCAGGTCAGTTCGCGGGTGGAGCCTCCGGATCACTTGCCGCGGCCGCGGCCGACCGACGGGTCGAACCGGAACCAGCCGCCGCGCGCTCAGAGCCGCTTGCGGAACTCCTTCACGTCGCGCTTCAGCCAGTCCGTGTGGTCGTTGACCCACCCCTCGCGATCCAGGAAGTAGCGGTCGTCGTTCGCCATCGAATGGCCGATCACCTCGCCGGTCGGGATCCCGTAGCGGCCCTGCAGCCAGCGGACCAGGCGCAGCGCGGCGCCGACCTGGTGGCCGCGCGAGAGGATCTGCTGGTCGGCCCAGTGCGAGCCGCGCCCGGTCGCCTGGACCATCTCGATCCCGATCGCGACGTGGTTGAGCCCGACCGTGTGGCGACAGCGGATCCGCGGCGGGACGAGCTCGTCGACGGTCCCGTCCTGCTCGATCACGTAGTGCGAGCAGACCCCGGGCTTCTCGCCGAGGTTGGCGGCGTTGGACTCGAACGTGCTCCACACCGACGAGTAGCTGTCGGTGGCGGTGAAGTGCAGGACGATCACCTTCGGGCGCTCGAGTCGCCACTCGCGGTCGCCGTAGTGGCGCTTCGAATAGGCGGCCATCTGGCGCTTGCGCGCGTCGCCGTAGGAGATGTGGTCCTCGGTGATCGACGGCTTCCCCGCGGTCGCCGAGAGGGTGGCTGCGGGCCATGCAGAGGTCGTCCCGAGGGCCGCCGCGAGCGTGGTCGCGAGCGCCCAAAATGCGACCCAGCGCCGCAGCGAGCTTGTTTTCCGACTACCTTCTGTCTCCATTGGACAGGGGCGCGCGTTCAGAGCTACTCCACATGATGGGGTTGGTCGCGGCGGTGGTCGCGATCGTAATCCTGGTCTTCTTCGGCCTCGGTTACCTGTTCGGGCGGCTTTTCCTCTGATACCCCCCGACTACACTGCCCTGCCTCTATGACCGTAGCGCTATTCGGCATCACCAACGACGGGCTCGACCTGGCCGTCAACCTGTTGATCCTGTTCCTGGTCGTCCTGTGGCTCGCCCTGGTGGCGTGGACCTTCTTCGACGCCCGGCGGCGGATCGCGGACCCGGTGCTGGTCGCGTGCGCCACCGCGGCCTCGCTGTTCCCGTTCGTGGGCACGATCGTCTACTCGATCCTGCGCCCGCCGGAGTTTCTCGCCGACAAGCGCGAGCGCGAGCTCGAGATTCGCGCCTCGGAGCTGCGCGTGCGCCAGCTCGAGGAGGCGTCGTGCCCGAACTGCGAGCACCCGGTCGAGCGAACCTTTCTGCGCTGCCCGAACTGCCGCGCCCGGATCAAGGACCCGTGCGAGTCGTGCGGCAAGCCGATCGACCCGCGCTGGTCGGTCTGCCCCTACTGCGAGGCCCCACAGCGCAGCGCCGCGCCGCCGGAGCGCCGCCCGTCGCGCCGCCGGTCGAAGTCCGAGGACGATTCCGAGCCGGCGCCCAAGCGGCGCAGCAGTGGCTCGCGCTCAGGCGGCGGGTCGCGCACCGGGTCGCCGAGCCGCACCGGGTCGCCGAGCCGCTCCGGTTCGCGCTCGCGGGCGAATTCCGCGGAGACGGGTTCGGGCGCCGACGGCGGCGCCGAGGCGTCGCGCACGCCGGCCGAGCTTCCGGCGGCCGAGGGCCGTCCGAGCCGCGCACGCTCGAGCCGCTCGTCGAGCGGCGAGCAGCCCTCCGAGTAGCAGCAGCACGCGACTGTGTAGGCTGCCGCGCCGATGGCAGATGAATCACGCACCCTGATCCTGATCAAGCCAGACGCCTTCGAGCGCGGGCTCACCGGCGAGGTCCTCGCGCGCTTCGAGCGCAAGGGCCTGCGGATCACGCAGCTGCGGCTGCTGACCGCCGACGAGGACAATCGCCAATTCCCACTACGCGGAGCACGTCGAGAAGCCGTTCTTCGGCGAACTGGTCTCGTTCATCACCGGCGGCCCGCTGGTCGCCGCGGTGCTCGAGGGGGTCGAAGCGGTGCCCGCCGCGCGCCAGCTGATCGGCGCCACCAACCCGGTTGAGGCCGCGACCGGCTCGATCCGCGGCGACTATGGACTCGAGGTCACCTTCAACCTCGTCCACGGCTCCGACTCGGATGAGTCCGCCGAGCGCGAAATCGGAATCTGGTTCGGCGAGTAGCGCCCCCCTGATCCTCGCCTCGGCGTCCCCGCGCCGGCGCGAGATCCTGACCAGGCTCGGGGTCGCGTACGAGGTCGTCGTGCCCGCGGTCGACGAGCTGCGCGAGGGCGTCCCTGAGGCGGTCGTGCTCGAGAACGCCCACCGCAAGGCGCGCGCCGGGCTCGAGCTCGCCGGCCGGTCGGGATCGATGGCGCTCGGCGTCGATACGGACGTCGCCCTCGACGGGCGCCTGCTCGGCAAGCCCGAGGATGAGGCCGGCGCGCGCGAGCGGCTCGAGGCGCTCTCAGGGCACACTCACGAGGTCCTGAGCGGGGTGGCCGTGGTCGGCAGCGGCGTCGGCACCGACGTCCCGGTCGAGCGCGCCGCGATCGCGGTCACCCGGGTCCGCTTCCGCGAACTCGACCCCGCCGAGCTCGACCTCTACGTGGCCTCGGGCGAGTGGGCCGACCGCGCCGGCGCCTACGCGATCCAGGGCCTCGGGTCGATCCTGATCGAGGCGATCGAGGGCGACTTCTCGAACGTCGTCGGGCTGCCGGTGCCGACCCTGCTCGAGCTGATCCCAGGGCTGCTCGACGCGGGCGCATAGCCGCCTCGCCCGCCCGAGCGCTGCCGGTGGGATGATCGGGCGATGAGCCGAGCGGGTACGGACGACGCGCATGCGCTGCACGAATTGGAACGCGTCGTGCTCGGCCTGCCGCCGGGACTGGAGGTGGTCTGGCTCGGGGTCTCGGGGTATCGGCTGACCTACGAGGGGGTGTCGCTGTTCGTCGACCCCTATGTCTCGCGGGTGCCGCTGCGCGCGTTCCTGCTCCGGCGGCGGACGCTGCCCGACGAGGCGATGATCGAGCGCTACGCCGTCGCCCCAGGACCGGTCGCCGGGGTGCTCGTCGGGCACACGCACTTCGACCACGCCGTCGATGCACCGGCGATCGCTCGGCGCTTCGGCACGAGGGCGTACGGCTCGCCGTCGCTGGCCCATCTGATGCGGTTGCACGGCCTCGGGGACCTGGCCGTCGAGGTAGTCCCGCATCGGGCCTACGAGCTCGGGCCGTTCGTGGTCCGCTTCGTTCCGAGCCGCCACTCGAAGCTCCTGTTCGGGCGCAAGGTGCCGATGGACGGGCCGTTGACGTGCGAGCACCTTCACGGCCTGGCCCCGGGCGCCTACAAGTGTGGGGCGGTCTACGGCATCCGGATCGAGGTCGGGGGGGTTTCGATCTATCACCAGGGGAGCGCCGATCTCAACGACGGCGAACTGCGAAACGGCCCGGTCGACGTGTTCTTGGCGGGAGTCGCCGGGCGCCAGGTCACCCCTCGATACTGGGAGCGCATCCTCCCGCGCCTCGATCCGCGCGTGGTCGTGCCGACTCACTACGACAACTTCTTCTCACCGCTCGGCCGGCCCCAGGACTTCGTCCGCCGCGTCGAGCTCGCCGACGTGCCCGACGAGGTCCACCGGGTCGCCGATAGCGCGACGGTGGCCGCGCTGCCGCGCGTCGACGCTGGGCATCAAGCGCCTCGATTCGAGCCATGAAGGAGGCCGCATCGAGGTCGTCGAAGGGCTCCCACAGGGTTTCGGCGCGGGTTTGGAAATCGACTTCGATCGGGCGAGCGTCGCGCCGAGACGGAGGTCGCGGCCGCGTTATCGCTGCAACCACCGAAGGTTGAGCGAAAACCCTAAGGCGAACAATTAGCCTTAGGCTTTTTCAAAGGGCTCGATTTCGGCTTGAGGGCTGCAAATCAAGCGCTACACTCGGCCACAGGCCGCGGCTCCTTTTCCGCCCGCCGGGCCGACTTCGCGATGGGAATTTTCGGCAAGCTCACCGGGTTCGGCGGCCGCGACATGGCGGTCGACCTCGGCACCGCCAACACGCTCGTCTACGTGCGCGGGCGCGGGATCGTGCTCTCGGAGCCGTCCGTGGTCGCGGTCGACTCGCACACCGGCGAGGTTCACGCGGTCGGCGTCGACGCCAAGCGGATGCTCGGCCGCACCCCCGGAAACATCACCGCGATCCGCCCGCTCAAGGACGGCGTCATCGCCGACTTCGACGTCACCGAGGAGATGCTTCGCCACTTCATCCAGCGCGTGCACCAGAACCGCTTCGCGCACCCCCGGGTGGTCGTCTGTGTTCCCTCCGGAGTGACCGGGGTCGAGAAGCGCGCGGTCGAGGAGGCATGCCTCTCGGCCGGCGCGCGACAGGCGTACCTGATCGAGGAGCCGATGGCGGCGGCGATCGGCGCCGGGCTGCCGGTCGCCGACCCGACCGGATCGATGATCCTCGACATCGGCGGTGGCACCAGCGAGGTTGCGGTGATCTCGCTCGGCGGGATCGTCGTCTCGGAGTCGATCAGGGTCGGTGGCGACGAGCAGGACGATGCGATCGTCGCCCACTGCAAGCACCACCACAAGCTCTTGATCGGCCAGCAGACCGCCGAGGAGGTGAAGCTCGAGCTCGGCTCGGCGACGCCCCTGATCGACGACGAGGTGACCGAGATCCGCGGGCGCGACCTGGTCGGCGGCCTGCCGAAGACGATCCAGCTCACCGGAGCCGAGATCCGCCACGCGCTCGAGGAGCCGGTCAGCCAGATCGTCG
Organism: uncultured Solirubrobacterales bacterium; assembly: GCA_963828755.1. GTDB lineage: Bacteria > Actinomycetota > Thermoleophilia > Solirubrobacterales > 70-9 > WHSW01. The sequence continues at coordinate 111,761 of CAWHFY010000022.1, forward strand.
CCGCTGTCAAGGAGACGCTCGACCGGACCCCGCCCGAGCTCGCCGGCGACATCATGGATCGCGGGATCACGCTCGCCGGCGGCGGCGCGCTCCTGCACGGCATCGACGTGCGCATGCGAGACGAGTGCCAGATGCCCTGCCAGCTGACGGAGTCCCCGCTCACCTGCGTCGCGGTCGGCTCCGGCCGCTCGCTCGAGGAGTTCGAGGTCATCCACCGGATGAACCGGAGCACGGGCCGTCGGCGCGTCGGGGCGATCGCCTGATGTACCGCAAGCAGGTGCGGCGGCGGCGGGCGGTCCTCGTCGCCCTGATCGTCCTGTCGCTGGTGTTGCTGTCGAGTCACTTCTCGGAGGCCGACAGCGGCCCGCTGCACACGATTCAGCGCGGGGTCGCGACGGTCTTCGCCCCGGTCGGCGAGGTCGCCGAGCGCGCCTTGAAGCCCGGCCGCGACCTGATCAACTGGTTCGACGAGACCTTCGCCGCCCGCGGCGAGAACGAGGACCTGCAGGCGGAGGTCGAGAAGCTGCGCGCGGAGGTGGTCGCGGCCGAGGGCGCCGAGAACGACAACGAGCAGTTCCGCAAGCTGCTCAACCTCTCCGATGAGAACCCGGGCCTCGGCGAGTACGACCTGGTGACGGCGCGCGTGACCCAGCGCTCACCCTCGGTCTGGTTCTCCGACGTGACCATCGATCACGGGTCGAGCTCGGGGATCGAGCGCAACGACGCCGTCGTCAACGGCGACGGGCTCGTCGGCCGGGTCACCGACATCACGGCCGGTACGGCGCAGGTGCAGCTGATCACCGATCACGACAACGCGGTCTCGGCCCAGGTGCTGCCGTCCGGCCCAACCGGGATCGTCGAGCCCGAGGTGGGCGATCCGGAGGACCTGCTGCTGGACTTCATCGACAACGAAGAGACGATCCAGGAGAACCAGACGGTCGCGACCGCGGGCTGGTCGAACGGGACCGTCTCGTCGGCCTACCCGCCGGGGCTGCCGATCGGCCGCGTGAGCCAGGCCGAGGCCGGCGAGCAGCAGCAGTTCCAGCGCGTCCACGTCGAGCCCTTCGCCGACCTGCGCCAGCTCGAGTACCTGCAGGTGCTCACCGGCGGGCCGGCGCGACCCGGGGTGCCCGGATGATCGTCACCCCCCGCATCGCCCTGCGGATCGCGCTGATCGTGATCGTCGCGGTGATCCTCCAGGTCTCGTTCTTCTCCTTCCTCTCGATCTTCGGGGCGACGCCGTACGTCGTCCCGGTCGTCGTCGTCGCGCTCGGGCTGCTCGGCGGCGGCGTCGTCGGCGCCGTCTGCGGGTTCGCCGCCGGACTGCTGATGGACTCGCTGCTGCTGCAGACGCTCGGCGTTTCCTCGCTCGTCCTGCTCTCGATCGGCTACCTCGCCGGGCGCTACCGCGAGGGCTTCGAGATCCGCAGCGGCATCGTCCCGGCGCTGCTCGCCGGCGCGTTCACGATGGTCGCCGCCGCCGGGTTCGCTGCGATCGAGCTGATGCTCGGCGTCGACGCGCCGGTCAGCATCCTCGTCGTTCGCGAGATCCTGGTCCAGGGATTGCTCGGCGGCCTGCTCGGCTTCGCCGTCTATCCCCTCGTCCGCTGGGTCCTCGGACCGGCGCTCGTCGACTACAGGCCGTCCAGTCGCCTGCTCGGGGCTGGGCGCCTGCGCCGCCGCGCGGCCCGCCGCAGCCGCAGCGTCGAGCACAGCGCGCCGCGGCGGCGCTCGCGCCGCGCCCCGGTCCACGGAGGGGCGTCCTGATGGGCCCGGACTGGCGCCGCCCGCCGCAGCCCGCCCAGTTCGCGTTCCGGGTCGCCGTCCTCGGCGGCATCGGCCTGGTCGCGTTCGCGATCATCTTCCTGCGCCTCTGGTACCTCGAGGTGCTCTCGGGCGATCAGTACCTGGCGAAGGCGCAGAACAACCAGGTGCGCGAGTTCACCGTGCAGGCGCCCCGCGGCGAGGTGGTCGATCGTCACGGGGAGGTCCTGGTCAACAACCGCACCGCGCTCGAGCTCCAGGTCAACGTCTCCGACCTGCCGAACTCGAAGCAGCGCCGCCAGCGCCTGTTCGACCGCGTCAGCGAGTTCTCCGGGCTGCGCCCCGCGCAGATCCGTAACAAGATCCGCTCCGAGGCGAAGGCCTGCGCGGCCTGCCCGGCGGTGCTGCGCCGCGACGTGCCCTACGACACCGTCTACTACCTGCGCGAGAACCAGACGCGCTTCCCCGGGATCTCGGTTGAGCGCGTCTACGTGCGCCACTACCCGCAGGGCTCGACCGCCGCGCACCTGCTCGGCTACGCCGGCGAGGTCGACTCGACCCAGCTCGACGACCCGCGCTACGAGGCGTTGCAGCCCGGCGACCAGGTCGGCAAGGACGGGGTGGAGGCGGCCTACGACAGCCTCCTGCGCGGCACCAACGGTGAGACCAAGGTCCAGGTCGATGCCGCGGGCCAGCCCACCGGCGGCCAGCTCTCCTCGCGCGAGCCGCAGACCGGCAACGACCTCGTGCTGACGATCGACGACGCGGTGCAACGGGCCGGCGAGCAGGCGATCGCCTCGATCGGCCTCCCGGGCGGCTTCGTCGCGATGAACATCCACACCGGTCAGCTCTACGGGCTCGGCTCGAGCCCCAGCTACGACCCCTCGATCTTCGCCAAGCCGCGGGTCCCTCCGCCGGTCTACAAGGCGCTCACCGACGAGGACCTCGGCGCGCCGTTGTTCGACCGCGCCACCAACGGCTTCTATCCGACCGGCTCGACTTTCAAGCCGATCACTGCGCTCGCGGCGCTCGACTCGGGCGCGCTCGACCTGAACGAGATCATCAACGACACCGGCGACTTCCCGCTCGGCGACGGCCAGGTGCTCCATAACGCCGGCGACGCCGTGAACGGGCCGATCGAGCTGCGCCAGGCGCTCAAGGTCTCATCCGACGTCTTCTTCTACACGCTCGGCTATCGCATGGACAACGGCAACGACACCGGCGACGGCGGCCCGCTCCAGCAGTGGGCGCGGGCGCTCGGGATCGGCCAGCCCACGGGCCTCGACGTCGGCGGCGAGGGCGAGGGCCTGCTGCCGACGCCGGCGTGGCGCAACGCGCTCTACCGCAAGTCCCAGGAGCCCGATTCGCCGGGCGGCAAGGACGTGGTGCCGGACGATTTCTACAAGTACGGCGGTCTCGACCGGCCGTGGACCGTGGGCGACAACGTCAACCTCGCGGTCGGCCAGGGCGATCTGCAGGCCGACCCGTTGCAGATGGCGGTCGCGTACGCGGCGATCGCTAACGGCGGCGACCTGGTCCGGCCGCACGTCGGGCTCCGCGTCCAGGACCCGCAGGGACGGACGATCCAGGAGATCGACCCGGCGGTCCGCGACCACGTCGATATCGACCCCGCCGCCCAGCGCACGATCATGGACGGCCTGCACGGCGCCGCGATGGAGCCGGGCGGCACCTCCTATCCGGTGTTCGGCGGCTACCCGGTCGACATCGCCGGCAAGACCGGCACCGCGGAGCGCGGGGTCGGCCAGGCCGATCAGTCCTGGTACATGGCGCTGGCGCCGTACGACAACCCGAAGTACGTGGTTGCGGTGACGATCGAGCGCGGTGGCTTCGGGGTCGACACCGCCGCCCCGGTCGCGCGGCTGATCCTCGATCAGCTGCTCAAGGTCGACGAGTCGAAGGTCGACGAGGTCTCGAGCGACGGGCCGGTGGAGTGATGGAGGCCTATCGCCGTCCGCGGCCGCAGACCTTCGACCGCCGCCCGCGCGCCAGCCTGTTCGAGCGCGCCGGCTTCAACAGCCTCGACCCGTGGCTGCTGTTCGCCGGGATCGCGCTGATCGCGTTCTCGATCTACACGCTCGGGGTCGCGACGAGCGAGGACGTGCCGGGCAACCCGTACTACTACGTCGTCCGCCAGTCGATCTACGCCGTGGTCGGGATCGCGCTGATGTTCGGGATGGCGCGGATCGACTACTCGCGCTTCCGCGAGCTCCGGGTCGGGATCTACACGGCGATGATCGGGATGATCATCCTGGTGCTGATGCTCGGCGAGGCGACCCGAGGGTCGCGGCGCTGGATCGAGCTGCCGTTCTTCACCTTCCAGCCCTCGGAGCTCGGGAAGCTGCTCCTGGTGATCACGCTCGCGGCGTTCGTGATCGACCGCTCGCGCCGCAGCGATTCGGACATTCGCCGAACGATTCGCCTGCTCGCGCTCGGGCTGTTCCCCGCGGCCCTCGTCTTCATCCAGCCGGACCTCGGCACGGCGCTCGTCTACGGCGTGGTGACGCTCGCCGTGCTGTTCATCGCCGGGGTGCCGTGGAGCCACTTCGCGGCCCTCATCGGGGGCGCCCTGGCGCTGATCGCGACCGTCCTGGTGATCGCTCCGGCCGTCGGTGTCCCTATCCTCGCTGACTATCAGCAGGAGCGCCTCACCGCTTTCCTGCACCCCAGCGACGACCCCGCTGACTCCAGCTATCAGATCAACCAAGCTCTGATCGCCGTAGGCTCCGGGGGCAAGACCGGACGCGGCGATGACGCAACTCAGACAAACAACGGCTTTCTTCCGGAGCGCCACACAGACTTCATCTTCGCCGTCGTCGGCGAACGCTTCGGCTTCGTCGGAGCCGCGTTCTTACTTTCCCTATACGCCCTGCTCATCTGGAGGGCGCTGCGCACGATGACTCTCTCGAAGAACCTCTACGGCAGCATGATCGCCGGCGGAATCGCCGCGATGCTGATGTTCCAGGTCTTCGTCAACGTCGGCATGAACGTGGGGATCATGCCGATTACAGGCATTCCTTTGCCATTGATGAGCTCTGGCGGCTCGTCCGTGATCGTCACCTTCCTGGCGCTCGGACTGCTGCAGAGCATCTACGTGCAAGCGCAGCTCTCCTCGAGACGGGGCTCAACTCCGTTTTGAGGTGATTTCAACTGAAGAAGCGAATTCTCGTCTCCGTTGACGCGGGTGAGACCCGTGTCGCGGTACTCGAAGGCAAGGGCTCAGCCCGCCAGGGCCAGAAGAGCCGACCGGCAGCCAACCGCGCGACCCCGCGCGACGGCTTCAAGGTCGCCGAGCTCTACGTCGAACGGCGCAGCTCGCGCTCGATCGTCGGCAATATCTACAAGGGCGTCGTCGACAACGTGCTCCCGGGCATGGAGGCGGCGTTCGTCGACATCGGCCTGGAGCGCAACGGTTTCCTGCACGTCGATGAGATCGTCACGCCCGACGGCAAGAAGGCCCCGCGCCGCGGTCATGGCACCGGGCGGCGCATCGACGAGCTGATCAAGCCGAAGCAGGAGGTCCTCGTCCAGGTGGTCAAGGATCCGCTGAAGTCGAAGGGCGCGCGCCTCTCGATGCAGCTCTCGATCGCCGGGCGCTACCTCGTCTACATGCCGAGCGGCGCCGGCGTCGGCGCCTCGCGCCGGCTCCCGGACTCCGAGCGTGACCGCCAGCGCAAGCTGTTGCAGAAGATCCATGACGGCGAGGGCGGCGTGATCGTCCGCACCGCCGCCCAGGGAGCACGCAAGGAGGACTTCGAGCGCGACCTCGCCTACCTGCACAGGCTGCACGAGGTGATGGAGCGCCGGGCCGAGGACGTGAAGGCGCCGAACCTGATCTTCCAGGAGGCCGACCTCTCGATCCGCGTGCTGCGCGACGTCCTCGCCAAGGAGTTCGACGGGGCGATCATCGACGATGAGAAGCAGCACCAGCGGGTGACCAGCTTCTTCCAGCGCACCGCGCCTGAGCTGGTCGAGTTCGTCGAGCTCTACGAGGGCGCCGAGCCGCTGCTGGAGCGCGAGGGCGCCGCCGAGGCGTTCGACCAGGTGCTCACCCGCCGCGCCGACCTGCCGTCGGGCGGCTATCTGATGATCGACTACGCCGAGGCGCTGACGGTCATCGACGTCAACACGGGCAGCTTCACCGGCCGCGGCAAGGGCCGGCTCGAGGACACGATCACCAAGGTCAACGTCGAGGCCGCCGACGAGGTCGTCCGCCAGATGCGCTTGCGCGACATCGGCGGGATCATCGTCATCGACTTCATCGACATGGCGAAGGCGAAGAACCGCGACCAGGTCCTGAAGACGCTGAAGAAGGCGCTCGACGCCGACAAGACGAAGAGCTACGTGATGGAGGTGTCGCCGCTCGGCCTGGTCGAGATGACGCGCCAGAACGTCACCGACGGCGTCCGCGAGATCCTCACCCACACGTGTCCCACGTGTGAGGGCGAGGGCGTCGTGCGCTCGGCCGAGACGATGGCGATCGAGGTCATCCGCAAGCTGCGCCAGCTCGCGGCCGCGGAGCCTGAGCCGGAGGCGTTCTTGATCCGGGTCAACCCGGCGGTTGCCGCGGAGCTGGTCGCCGAGGGCAGCGGGCTGGTCGAGCTCGAGGAGGAGACCGGCAAGCACTTCCACTTCGAGGGCGGCGAGGCGCTCGCGATCGAGACCTATGAGGTCGTCGACCGCGGCAGCCGCGATCAGATCGAGGAGCGGGCACTGCCGTTCCGGGTCGGCGAGGAGGTGCTGGTGACGATCGAGGAGCCGCACATGTACGACGCCGACGACGCGATCGCCCGCGTCGACAGCTACATCGTCAGCGTCAGCGGCGGCGGCGCGCACGTCGGCGAGCGCCGCCTGGTCGCGATCGAGAGCGTCGCCCGGTCGGCCGCGACCGCTGCGCTGCTCGACGAGAACGGAGAGAAGATCGAGAAGCTAGAATCCTCGGCTCCCTCGGGCAGGCGTCGCGGTCGCCGGGGCGGCCGCAGACGTAGCCGCGCGCGCAGCGGAGGCGGCTCGAGCGACGAGGGCTGAAGACCATGGCAGACACTTACGCGATCATCGAAAGCGGCGGCAAGCAGTACCGCGCGGAGAAGGGCGGGACGCTGGTCGTCGACCGCCTGAGGGCGGACGAGGGCGCCAAGGTCGACCTGCGCGCGGTCATGTTCCGCGGCGACAAGGACGTGCTCGTCGGCGGCTCGGACCTCGAGAAGGTGAAGGTCGAGGCGACGGTCACCGGTCACGAGCGCGGGGAGAAGATCCGCGTCTTCAAGTACCGCGCCAAGAAGGGCTACCGCAAGCGCGCCGGCCACCGCTCCGAGCTCACCAGGCTCGAGGTGACCGAGGTCAAGCTGCTGACCCGCAAGCCGGCGCGCCGAAGGCGGCCGAAGTCGAGCGGCCGGCCAAGAAGGACGAGCCCGCGCCAAAGGACGAGGCAGCGACGGAGAAGCCGAAGACGCCGGCCAAGAAGCCCGCCGCGCGCAAGCCCGCCGCGGCGAAGAAGCCAGCTGCCAAGAAGCCCGCCGCGCGCAAGCCCGCGGCAAAGAAGACTGACGACAAGGAGGGCTAGGGACGATGGCTCACAAGAAGGGGCTCGGCTCGAGCCGCAACGGCCGCGATTCGAACCCGAAGATGCTCGGCGTGAAGATCTTCGCCGGCCAGCAGGTCGCCGGCGGCGAGATCCTCGTCCGCCAGCGCGGCACGCAGTTCCGCCCGGCGACGGCGCCGGCCTCGGCCGCGACCACACGATCTTCGCCACCCGCGCAGGCACGGTCGAGTTCGCCGCGGCCCGCAAAGGCCGCATCGTCTCGGTCGTCGAGTCCGAGTAGCCGACGCACGGATTGACGAGTTCCTCCCGCATAGAGGGAGGAAGTCGTCAAACGCCCCGATCTCGCTCCGCGGATAGGGTGAGCCGGTGGAGAACTCACGCGCGGACGATACGGAGCTGGTCGCGGCGCTACGCCGCGGCGATCAGGCGGCGTTCGCGAAGCCTCGTCGACGAGCTGAACCCGGCGCTGATGCGACTGGCGCTCGCGCACGTGCCCAGTCGCGCGATCGCCGAGGACGTCGTGCAGGACACGTGGCTCGGCGTGATCAAGGGGATCGACCGGTTCGAGGGCCGCTCGGCGCTGCGCACGTGGATCTTTCAGATCCTGCTGAACATCGCTCGGACCAAGGGCAAGCGCGAGAAGCGCTCGCTGCCGTTCTCATCGTTGCGCCGGCGCGCCGAGGAGGGCCGCGACGAGCCCGCGGTCGATGCGGACCGCTTCCAGGGCCGCGATGGCCAGCGGCCGGGCTGGTGGGCGCGGCCGCCGTCGGAGTGGGAGGGCGTCGAGGCGCGGATCGAGAACGACGAGTTGCGCGACATGCTGCTCGAAGCGATCGCCGACCTGCCTCCTCGCCAGCGCGACGTGATCGTCCTCCGCGACCTGCAGGGGTACTCGGCAGAGGAGGCGTGCAACATCCTGGACCTCACCGAGACCAATCAACGAGTGCTTCTGCACCGGGCGCGGTCGAAGGTCCGCGCGGCGCTCGAGGCCCACCTCGACGAGGAACGGGCCGTGGGGGCGAGCGTATGAACCGGCAGGCACTCGGCGAGACGATGAGCTGCAAGGAATTCGTAGAACTGGTCACCGACTACCTCGAGGGGCGGATGGGCTCCGCCGAGGCCGAGCGCTTCGACGCTCACATGGAGGTCTGCCCGCCTTGCCAGTACTACCTGGACCAGATGCGGTCGACGCTCGACGCGCTCGGGCGGATCCCGGAGGAGTCGGTGTCGGACGCCGCTCGCGAGGAACTCCTGCACGCGTTCAGCGACTGGCACGCGCGCCGCTCGGACGGCTGAAGCGACCGCGCGCGGCACGAGCGAGCGGCGACGCGGCCTCCTCGGGCCGCGTCGCCGCCTGCCGCCCTCGCGGGGTTACTTCAGCTTCAGCGCGCTGAAGACGCCCGCGTGGTCCGAGTCGTAGAGCCCGTTCACCGGCGACGTTCCGGTTGCTCGCGAGCTGAGCAACTTCACCTTCTTGCCCATGTTCGTCATCACGTGGTCGACCTGGTGGTCGAACGAGTTGGTGGGCGCGAACACGTCGTTGATGCAGCAGTGTATCGGCGTCGGTGAGCGACCGCTCCTGAACCCGCCGTCGACCAGCGCGTCGTACGCCTGCTCGTCGCCCGGCTGCACCGGCGGGATGTTCGAGTTGAAGTCCCCGAGGAGCATCGACTTCCGGTTCGCGGCCGGCCCGGCGAGCAGCTCGCCCGCCTGCAGCGCCCGGATGCTCGGGTGCTGGGTCTCGTCGTCGAACGCCTCGAAGTGGGTGTTGACGAAGTGGAACTTCCGCGTTGCATCTTCTCCTTGCCCTCGCCGGCCGTCGCCGTCGCGTCGACCGAGACCCAGCCGCGGGTCACCGGCACGTCGATGCCGGAGATGTTCGGCGTGTAGAGGTTGGTGTAGTGACCCGACTGCGGGTTCTTCACCTTCACCGCGCCGCCCTTGCGGACGAGGATCGCGTCGCGCATCGTCAGGCGCCCCTCGATCTCACCGCCGAAGCAGACCGGTGCTCTGGTCGTTGTCGTAGTCGGTCGGCGCCTCGAAGTCGAACTCGCTGCCGACGACCGCGAGCTTGTAGCCCTTGTACTTCTTGTTGGTGCCTTCGCGTTGAGCTCGTCGACGAGCAACTGGACGAAGTCGTACTTGACGGTCGTCGCCGTGTACTGACCGGTGTCCGGGCCCTGGGTGTACGGCTTGTCGGGTCCTGGGTTCCGGTCCGCCACCAGCGCGGCCTCCTGAAGCCCGACCAGGTCCGGCTTCTTCTGACTTGATCTCCGCGGCCAGGCCCTTCGCCCGCGTCGCGAAATCAGTGCGGTCGACCTCGCGCAGGATCGCGCCGTTGGCCGCCGTGAACTCGGTGAAGTGTTGGCGTTCAGCGCCGGGCCGAGGTCGGCGCCGAGGAACAGGTTGCGGGTCATCACCTTCACCTGAACGCCCTTGGGCTTCTTCTTCGCCTCGGCGCCGGGTACGGCGGCGAGGCCGGTGATCGCGACGGCGGCCGTCAGTGCGGCGACGGCGAGCGCGCGCCAGCGCGGTCGAGTCCTCTCTCTCAAAACGATGCTCCTTCTCGTGACTGTGGCGCCCGTCCCAGGGCCTCCGATTTCAGGCGAGCACGACCAACAGGCCGGGCCCGCTCTCTCGCCACTGCAACACGTCTACCGTTCAAACGATGCTGCACGACCGCGCCAGGATCCACGTCGAGGCTGGTGCCGGGGGAAACGGCGCGGTCTCGTTTCGCCGCGAGGCCCACGTGCCCCGTGGCGGCCCCGACGGCGGCGACGGCGGACGCGGCGGCGACGTCGTGCTCGTCTGCGACCCGTCGCGGCGCGATCTCGCGGCGCAGCGGTTCACGCCGCACCAGCGCGCCGGGCGCGGCGGCCACGGCGAGGGCGGTCAGCGCCACGGCAAGCGCGGCGCCGACGCGATCGTCGCCGTGGCGCCGGGTACGCAGGTCGACGGCCTCGAGGGCCGCCGCTACGACCTGGTCGAGCCGGGCCAGCGCGCGGTCGTCGCCGTGGGCGGTGCCGGGGGGCACGGGAACAAGCGCTTCGCGAACTCGGTCCGCCAGACGCCGCGGTTCGCCGAGCGCGGGCTCGAGGGCGAGTCCGGCTGGATCGAGCTGCGGCTGAAGCTGCTCGCCGACGCCGGCCTGGTCGGGCTCCCGAACGCCGGCAAGTCGTCGCTGCTCGCGCGGCTGACCCGGGCGGCCCCCAAGGTCGCGGACTACCCGTTCACGACGCTCGAGCCGATGCTGGGGACGATCGACGACGGCGACCGACAGCTGGTGCTCGCCGATATCCCGGGCCTGATCGAGGGTGCGGCGGCCGGGGTCGGGCTCGGCCACGAGTTCCTCGCCCACGTCGAGCGCTGCCGAGTGCTCGTCCATCTGCTCGCGCTCGGCGGCGACCCGCAGGCGGGCGAGGCTTCGCCCGAGCAGGCCTATGAGACGGTCCGCGCGGAGCTCGCCGCCCACGGCGGCGGGCTCGACCGCCTCCCGGAGCTGATCGTCCTCTCGAAGCGGGATCTGGTCCCGGACGAGGAAGCCGAGCTCGAGGTCGAGGCTTGGCGCGAGCGCCGCGGCGACGTGGCGCGCGGGGTGCTCGCTGTCTCGTCGGCGACCGGGGCCGGGCTGACCGACCTGACCCACGCGATCTTCGCGGCCGTCCCGGCACAGGCGGCGACCCCGGAGCTCGGCGGGGAGGGCGTCGGCGGCGAGGCCGAGTTCGAGCTCGACCACATGGTCTACGCCCCGGCCGGGGACGGCGGCTTCGAGGTCGTGCGGGAGGGACAGGCGTTCCGGGTGCTCGGCCGCGGGGTCGAGATGCTGGTCGCTCGCCACGATCTCTCGAACATCGAGGCCCTCGGTTACCTCGAGCAGCGCCTGCGCGAGATCGGCGTGATCGCCGCGCTCGAGCGCGCCGGGTTCGAGCCAGGCGGCGACGTCCGCATCGGCGACGAGGAGTTCGAGCTCGACTAGGCCGTGCGGCGGCGCAGGGTCCCGGCGGCGAGCACCAGCGCCAGCACGGTCACCCCGACCGTGACTACAACGTCGACGACGCCCGCGGAGCCGAGCGTTCCCTCGACCGTGATCTTCTGCAGCGCTTCGAACGCGTAGGACATCGGGAGCGCGTAGGAGATCGCCTCGAGCACCCCGGCCATCGTGTCGCGGGGCGCGAACACGCCGCAGAGGAGCAGCTGCGGCAGGATGAAGGCGGGCATGAACTGGATCACCTGGAACTCGGTCCGGGCGAAGGCGCTGGCGAGCAGCCCGACCGTCCCGATCACCTCCTCGATTCGGCTCGCCGGTGCATCGACGATGCTGGCGAAGTAGGCGAGGTTCTCGCGCACGCTGAGATCCGAGTAGATCGACGGCGCCTGGGTGACGTAGGCGACCCGGGACGCGGAGGTCGGCCGAGCCGGCGGGCTCGCCGAGCACCGTGACCGTGCCCGACTCGACGATCTGGACGCCGAGCAGTCCCGTGATCGCGCCGCCGGGGATTTCGAGCGAGACACCGGGGAGGACGAGCTGCCGTGTCGCCGCGCCTCACGGTCAGCGCTTCTCGACGACGATCGCGGCCCCCTCGCTCACGACGTTGGACCACTATCGCCCGCGAGCGCGGCCGCCGGGTTCCTAGACTGGCGGCCGGCCGAATGACGGTGGTGGTCAAGCTCGGCTCGTCGATCGTCGCCGACGAAAACGGCGAGGTGCGCGACGCTGTGCTCGACAGCGTGTGCGCCCAGGTCGCCGAGCTCCATCAGCGCGGGCGAGGACGTCGCGATGGTCACTTCCGGGGCGATCGCGCTCGGCTGGCGGCTGATGGAGCTGGCGCAGCGCCCGCGCACCGTCGATGAGCTGCAGGCGGCGTCGGCGGTCGGCCAGGGGAGCGTCTTTCGCGCCTACGAGTCGCGGCTTGCGACACGCGACGTCCACGCGGCCCAGGTTCTGCTGACCTCCTACGACCTCTCGGTGCGCATGCACTATCTGAACGCGCGCCAGGCGCTGCGCAAGCTGCTCGAGTGGCGCGCCGTGCCCGTCGTCAACGAGAACGACACCACGGCGACCGACGAGATCACCTTCGGCGACAACGACTTCCTCTCCGCGCAGCTGGCGTTGCTGCTCGGCGCCCGACTGCTCGTCCTCCTCACCGACACCGACGGGCTCTACACCGCCGACCCGGCTCGCGACCCGGAGGCCCATCGCGTGCCGACGGTCGACGAGTTCGCCGAGCTCGACCGCTACGAGATCGGCGACCGCACGTCGCTGTACGGCTCCGGCGGCATGCGCAGCAAGGTCGCCGCCGCCGGGATGGCGAGCGCCGCCGGGATCCCGGCGGCGATCTGCGACGGGACCGCTGCCGGCTCGCTGCTCGCCGCCGCCCGTGGGGACGACGTCGGCACCAGGTTCGCGCCGCACCCGGAGCGAACTCCTTCGTTCAAGCTCTGGCTGCGCCACGCGAAGCCCGCTCGCGGCAGGGTCGTCGTCGACGCCGGCGCGGCTCGGATGTTGCGCGAGGGCGGGTCCAGCCTGCTGCCGGTTGGGATCGTCGCGGCCGAGGGCGAGTTCGCGGCGGGCGATGCGGTCGAGGTCGTCTGTGACGGTGCCCTGGTCGGGAAGGGGATCGTCAACTACTCTGCGGCGGAGCTCGTGAGGATCATGGGGTTGAAGTCGGGGGAGGTGGCGGAGCTGCTTCCCAATGCCTCCGAGGAGGCCGTGCACCGGGATCGGTTCGTGCTCGCGTGAACACCCGGTGGAGGTTCGCCGGCGCGGCCGGGTCCGCGCTCGCGCTCGTGGCGCTCGCCGCCACCGAGCCCGCGGTCGCCGTCGCGGATGTTGTCGCCCGCACCAGCGGTGCCCACGGCGGCTGGTGGACGGCGAAGCGGATCGCCAGAGCGCGCCCGCTGTCCGTGACCCGCGAGGGCGCCGAGACGTCCCTGAAGCAAGCCCCGCTGCCGCCCCCGTTCGAGAGCTTCGAGGTCCCCGATCCGAGCGTCCCGCCGCTGCCGGCGCACGGCAAGGTCTTCGGCGTCCTGCCCGGGTTCGGCAAGTTCGAGTGCTCGGCGACGGTGATCTCGACCCCGGGCCGCAACGTGGTCATGACCGCGGGTCACTGCGTCTACGAGCCCCATTCGCGAGTCGCGGCGAGGCGGCTCACGTTCATCCCCGCCTACACCGACGGCGCCCGCCCGTTCGGGCGCTGGAGCGCGGCCGAGGCGCGCAGCACTCGCGACTGGATCCGTCGCGAGAACTTCGACTACGACTACGCGACGCTGACGATGCGCCCGCTCGGCGGCCGGCGGATCGAGGAGGTGGTCGGCGGCCGCGCGCTCGCGGTGGAGACGCCGCGCGCGCAGACCTACAGCGCCTACGGCTACCCGGTCAACTTCGCGGACGCGAGCCGGCTCTGGACCTGCCACGGCGGCTACGCGGGCGACGACCCGCGGCCGATCCCCGACGGGCCGGCCCCGGTCGGGATGGGCTGCAACATGAAGGCGGGGGCGAGCGGCGGCGGCTGGGTCAACGACCTCGGCCAGCTCGTCTCGGTCACCAGCTTCGGTTACCGCAAGCGCAAAGGCTTCCTGTACGGCCCGTATCTGACCTCGAGGACGGCCCGGTTGGTGGCCCGCTCGGACTGAGCGAAACGCGGTCGGCGGCGGCGTTACCCTTTCCAGGATGGCGATCGCAACGAGGACAGTGACCGATGCGTGCGAGAGCGCCAAGCGCTCGGCGCGCGCGCTCGCTACCGCCTCGACCAAGACCAAGAACCGCGCCCTCGAGCGGCTCGCTGAGCTGCTCGGCGAACGCACCGACGAGATCCTGAGCGCCAACGCGCTCGACCTCGCCGACGAGCGCGCCGCGGGGCTCTCGGACGCGCTTCGTGATCGGCTCGCGCTGAGCCCGGAGCGGATCGAGGCGATGGCCGAGGGCGTGCGCGAGATCGTCGCGCTCCCCGACCCGGTCGGCGAGGAACTCGAGCGGCGCACGATCCAGGACGGCCTCGACCTGCGCAAGCTGCGGGTCCCGTTGGGGGTCGTCGCGGTGATCTATGAGGCGCGCCCGAACGTGACCGTCGACTGCGCCGCGCTTTGCCTGAAGAGCGGCAACGCGATCGTGCTGCGCGGGTCCAGCTACGCAGAGCGCTCGAACGCCGCGCTCGCCGGGCTGGTGCGCGAAGCCGTCATCGACGCCGGGCTGCCCGAGGGCGCGGTCGAGCTGCTCGCCGGCGACCGCGCCGAGCTCGAGCAGTTGGCGACCGCGGAGGGGCTGGTCGAGCTGGTCATTCCGCGCGGCGGCGAGGGGCTCAAGGAGGCGCTGAAGGCGGTCGCGACGGTGCCGGTGATGTACGCGGCCGGCGGCAACTGCCACGTTTACGTCCACGCAGCCGCCGACCTCGAGATGGCGCGGCGGATCGCGATCAACGCAAAGGTCGATCGCCCCGGGGTCTGCAACGCGGCCGAGACGCTGCTTGTCGACGCCGCGGTCGCCGGCGAGTTCCTGCCCGGCGTCCTGTCCGACCTCGACGCCGCCGGGGTCGAGCTGGTCGGCGACCAGCGCGTCCGCGCTGCCTCCGGGGCGGTTCACGTCGGCGAGGCGACCGAGGCCGACTGGGACACCGAGTATCACGGGATGAAGATGACCGTCGGCGTCGTCGACTCGCTCGCCGAGGCGATCGAGCACGTCAACCGCCACGGAACCGGGCACACGGAGGCGATCGTCACCGCCGACGACGCGGCCGCGACCGCGTTCTCCGACGGAGTCGACGCTGCGGTCGTGTTCGTCAACGCCTCGACCCGCTACACCGACGGCTACGTGTTCGGGATGGGAGCCGAGATCGGCAACTCGACCCAGAAGCTTCACGCGCGCGGGCCGATCGGGCTGCGCGAGCTCACGACGACCAAGTACGTCGTCCACGGCAGCGGCCAGGTCCGGGGGTAGGGACCGTCTCGGGCCGCGCCTACGGCGTCCTCGGCGGCGCCTTCAACCCGCCGCACATCGGCCACCTCGTGCTCGCACACGAGGCGGCGTTCCAGCTCGGCCTCGACGAGGTCCTGTTGGTCCCCACCGGCGAGGCGCCGCACAAGCGGATCGAGCCCGAGCCGGGGCCGCGCGTGCGGCTCGAGCTGGTCGAGCGCGCGGTGGCAGGGGACGAGCTGCTCAGCGCTAGCGAGTTCGAGGTGGAGAGCGACGGCCCGTCCTACAGCTTTCGTACGCTGGAGTGGTTGAGTGAGCAGCGGCCTGGCGACGAGATTCACTTCCTGATGGGAGCCGACGTCGCAGCGCACCTGGAGGGGTGGAAGCGTCCCGCGCGGGTGCTCGAGCTGGCCCGGCTCGGGATCGCCGGCCGACCGGGGACGGCGCTCGACGAGGCCGAGGCGGCGCTCGACCGGCTCGGAGCCGGCGACCGCGCCGAAGTGGTCCGGATGCCCGAGCTCGAGGTGTCATCGACCCGGATCAGGCGGCGGATCGCGGCCGGGCGCCCGGTGCGGTACCTGGTCCCGGATCCGGTGCTCGAGCTGATCGCCGAGCGCGGCCTCTATCGCGAGCGGGTGGCGGCATGAGCGCCGGCGCCGAGGGCGCGCGGGCTCCCGAGGTGCGCGCGCCGGCCGACTCGGCCGAGTTGACGCGGCTGATCGCCGGGATCGTCGACGACAAGAAGGGCGAGCAGATCGTCGCGCTCGCGGTCGCCGACCTCGTTTCCTACGCCGACTACCTGCTGATCGCCACGGCGCGCAACGAGCGCCAGGCGAAGGCGATCGTCGACGAGGTACAGCTCCGCCTGAAGCGCGAGCACGGCCTGCTGCCGGCCCGGGTCGAGGGTGAGGCCGAGGCGGAGTGGGTGCTGCTCGATTATCTCGACTGCGTCCTGCACGTCCAGAATCCGGAGATGCGCGACCGCTATCGGCTCGACCGGCTCTGGGGCGAGGCGGGGCGGCTCGAGCTCGAGCTCGAGGGCGCCGCGGACTGAGCGCGCCTCGGGCGGCTGTCCGTCCGACGCCGGGCCTAGCGTCCCGGCCGTGAAGGCGTTCAAGCGTTCCCTGCTGGGCTACCGGCGCAGCGAGGTGGATGAGGCGCTGGCGGCGCGTGACGCGGCGCTCGCCGATGCCTCGGCGGCGCTCGAGCTCAACGAGGGCGAGCTGCAGCAACACCGAGCCCGGGTCGCCCAGCTGGAGGTGGTCTGCGACCGGCTGTCCAGCGAGGTGGTCGCCGGGCGCGGTGAGCTCGACCGGCTGCGCGCCGAGCTCGCGGTCGAGCGGGCGCGGGTCGAGCGCTTCGAGCAGATCGGGACGCAGGCGCGCGCGCAGGCGACGAGGATCCGGATGCGGGCGCTGCGCGACGCGGTCGATCTGGCGGCACGCCTCGAGCAGCTCGAGCAGGCGCCGACGCACACACGCTCGCGACTGCTCGACTCGGTGCGCGAGGCGATCCAGCGGCTCGGCGCCGACGGCGACCCGGCGCGCTCGTCGGGGAGCGGCGGACGGCGGCGCCGAGGCGGAGATCTTCGAGGGCATGGTCGAGGTCGAGGTCGGGCCACTGGAGGACTTCTCGCAGCTGGTCGGATTCGAGGACGCCGCCGGCGCGATCGGCGCGACGTCGGAGATCTCGGTGCGCCGCTTCGCGCGCGGCCGGGCGACGCTCGAGATGCGCCTCGACGAACCGGTGGAGCTGCTGCGCGAGCTGGAGCAGCGCTCGCCGTTCGAGTTCCGGGTGCGTGACCGGCGCTTCGATCGCCTCGTGCTCGACGTCGAGGACGAGTAGGCGACAAGCGGCGCGCGCCCGGCGCCCCGATTGGGATCGGCGGCGCTGGGTCGGGGGAAGGGGGCTTGCGAGCATGGCGCTGCGCGGGCGGCTCGGAGGCTGAGGCTCGCGCTCTTCCGTCCGGTCGTTATGCGAACATGCGTTCGTGTCAGGTCACGATCCGAACCTCAAGGGCAACGTCGCCGAGTTGAAGATCGCCGCCGAGGCGACTCGGCTCGGAATCGAGGTTCTTCGCCCGATGGCGGAGCACGAGCGCTACGACTTCGTGTTCGAGATCGAGGGCGAGTTCAAGCGGGTTCAGTGCAAATCGGCTCCGCGGCGCGGCGACGTCGTCGTGGTCACATTCGCTGACCAACAGGCGGGGACCGAAGCGCGGTCACGTTCGCACCAAGTACACCGCGGATGAGATCGACGCTGTGGCGGCTTACTGCCCATCGCTCGACGAGTGCTTCTACATTCCAATCGAACGGATTGCCGGGATGAGCGCAATGCATCTTCGGCTTGGCCCGGCGCGAAACGGCTGCAGCGAGCCGCGTTAAACTTCGCTCGCGATTACCGTCTCGGGGCTGTAGCTCAGCTGGGCAGAGCGTCGCCTGGCAGTGCGAAGGTCGTCGGTTCGAGTCCCGACCAGCTCCACTCTCGTACCGCGGGAGCAGATCCCGTGACGCTCGGCGCGCACGAGTTCCGCGAGCGCTTCGGCTGGTACCTGGAACGAGCCAGCGCCGGCGAGACCTTCCAGGTCAACCGCTTCGGCAAGCCGTACGCTCGTCTCTGCCCGCCGCACGACCAGCTCGACCTCGCCGAGCCGACCGCTGCGGCTGAGGTGGTCCCGATCAGCAAAGCGAAGGAGTCAGCGTGACCGTCCCCTCCCGACTCTCCATCGTCACCGTCGGTGCCCGCGACCTGCCCGCACTGCGCAGCTTCTACGAGCGCCTCGGCTGGGTCACGAATACGAGCGCCGGCGACTTCGCCGCCTTCCCGCTCGGCGGCGCCGTGTTCACGATCTACGAGATCGCGAAGCTCGCCGAGGAGGCGGGCGGCCTCGAGGTTCCCGCAGCCGGGCACCTTCAACGGCGTCACGCTGGCGATCAACGTCGACGAGCGCGAGGGGGTCGACGCGGCGATCGACGCCGCGCAGGCCGCGGGCGCCACGCTCGGCGCCGCGCCGACCGACCGCGAGTGGGGCGGACGGTCCGGCTACTTCGCGGACCCGGAGGGCAACGTGTGGGAGGTCGCCTGGTTGCCGGGCGCCGAGTTCGACGACCGCGGCGCCCTGATCTGGCCTTTCTGACGGCGCGCCTTGCGCCGCGCGGCAGACCGGACTAGGCGGAGCTCGCCGCCTCCGCTTCGGCCGCGCGAGCAACGTCGCAGGTCGAGCCGATCGTCTCGAGCATCTGGCGTACCTCGCAAGGGTTGCTGCCGAGCGCGGGGAGGAAGTCCTCGGCGATGCCGCGCGCGTACACCGGCCACATCCGCTCGAGCATCCGCTCGCCTTCCTCGGTCAGCTGGATGTGGAAGCTGCGGCGGTCGCCCGGGCATGCGGTGCGCCGGACCAGCTCGTTCCGCTCGATCCGGTCGATCAGCCGGCTCAACCCGCTGTTGGAGAGCAGCACGCGCTCGGCCAGCTCGACCTGGCGCAGACTCCGCTCGGGCGCCTCGCGCAGCGCCGCGAGCACGTCGTACCACGACAACGGCGGCAGATCGGCGTCGTCGAGGTCGGCGCTGATCCGCCTCAACATCGTCGAGTGGGCGCGCAGGAACGCTCGCCACGCGGCCAGTTGGTCCTCGCTGATCTGCTCCTTTGCGGGGCTTTCGCTCATCGCCAACGATTGTACCCACCTAGTCGTTGACTCCGCAACAATTATCTGTATAATCGTTGCATCATCAACAGTTGATCAAACATCAAAAGGAGCTTTCAGATGAGCGCAGCAACCACAGAGAGAATCGTCCCCAACGGGACCTGGGCGGTCGACAACGCGCACTCGAGCGCCAACTTCGAGGTCGAGCACGGCGGCGTCTCGGTGTTTCGCGGCGGCTTCAGGCCGATCGACGCGACCCTGACGGCCACGGACGACGGCCTCGTGCTCGAGGGCGCGGTCAAGGTCGAGAGCATCAGCGTCGACGACGAGAACATCCGGCCGCACCTGCTGTCGCCGGACTTCTTCGACGTCCTCCGCAACCCGCGGATCACCTACCGCTCGACCGAGATCGCCGGGGGCGCCGACGAGCTCACGGTCACGGGCAAGCTGTCGATGGCCGGAATCTCGCTCCCGGTCACGGCGACCGGTCGCGTCCGCGGCCCCGTCTCCTTCGGCGAGGGGCTGGAGAAGCTCTCGGTCTCGCTCGAGACCACCGTCGACCGGACCGCCTTCGGGATGGTCTGGCAGATGGAGCTTCCGGGCGGCGAGCAGGCGCTCGCCAACGACGTCCGCCTCGTCGTCGAGCTCGAGCTGCTCAAGGAC
Source organism: uncultured Solirubrobacterales bacterium (assembly GCA_963828755.1). GTDB lineage: Bacteria > Actinomycetota > Thermoleophilia > Solirubrobacterales > 70-9 > WHSW01. The sequence continues at coordinate 131,301 of CAWHFY010000022.1, forward strand.
CAGGGCTGATCGCGATGCGGATTCTCGCCATCCCCGGCAGCGTCCGCCGCGATTCCCACAACGCGCGCCTGCTCCGCCACGCGGCGGAGCGGGCGCCTGAGGGCGTCGAGGTCGAGCTCTGGGACGGGCTCAAGTCGATCCCGCCCTACGACCAGGACGACGACACCGATACCCCGCCCGCCCCGGTCGCCGAGCTACGCGCGGCGATCGCCGCCGCCGACGGGCTTCTGTTCGCCACCCCGGAATACAACTCGTCGATCCCCGGCGTGCTCAAGAACGCGATCGACTGGGCGTCGCGCCCGCGCGCCACGACCCCGCTGCAGAACAAACCGGCCGCGGTGGTCGGCGCGACCACCGGCGCCTTCGGCGCCGTCTGGGCGCAGGCCGAGCTGCGCAAGGTGCTCGCCTCGACCGGCGCCCGGGTGATCGACCTCGACCTGCCGCTCGCCCGCGCCCACGAGGCCTTCGACGCCGACGGCCTGCTGCTCGACCCCGGCCACGACGCCCGGGTCGCCGAGGTCCTCGAGGCGCTCGGCGCCGAGGTCGCCACCGACCGCGAGCTCGCGCTGGCCGCCTGAGCGCGGCTTCGGCTGATCGGTCGTCCCATCACAACTTCCTCGCTCGTCGTCGGCCTAGTCGAGAACGGCGCCTCAACGGCGGCGCGGGTCGGCTTCGCTTTCGCTCCGCCTCCCGGGCGCTCGTAATATCGGGGCCGATGGAAGCCGAGCAGGGCACGGAAACGCGTTACGAGCCGCACGAGATCGAGCGGCGCTGGCAGCGGGTGTGGGCGGACGAGCGCACCTGGGAAGTGCCGAATCCGGGCGAGCCGGGCTTCGACGGCTCGAAGCCCAAGTCCTACGTGTTGGAGATGCTGCCCTACCCGTCGGGCGAGCCTCACGTCGGCCATCTGAAGAACTACACGATCGGCGATGTGCTGGCTCACTACCGCCGTCGAAACGGCGCCCAGGTGATCCATCCGATGGGCTACGACGCCTTCGGGCTGCCGGCCGAGAACAACGCGATCCGCACCGGGGTCCACCCGCGGGAGGCAACCGAGGCCTCGATCGCCTCCTACAACGAGCAGTTCCGCGCGTGGGGGATCTCGATCGACTGGTCGCGCGAGGCGTCAAGCCACGATCCCGAGTACTACCGCTGGACCCAATGGATCTTCTTGCGCCTGTACGAGCGCGGCCTCGCCTATCGCCAGGAGGCGGCGGTCAACTGGTGTCCCAAGGACGCGACCGTGCTCGCCAACGAGCAGGTGATCGACGGCCGCTGCGAGCGCTGTGGCACCGTGGTCGAGCGGCGCGAGCTCGAGCAGTGGTTCTTCAAGATCACCGACTACGCGGACCGGCTGCTCGCCGGCCTCGACGAGATCGATTGGCCGGCGCACGTGAAGACGATGCAGCGCAACTGGATCGGCCGCTCCGAGGGAGCGCAGGTCGAGTTCGTCTGCGAGGAGCTCGGGCTCGCCTACGAGGTCTTCACCACGCGGCCCGACACCCTGTTCGGCGCCACCTTCTTCGTGATCGCGCCCGAGCACCCCGACGTGCTCGAGCTCAGCGACTCACCCGAGGTGCGCGCCTACGTCGAGCGCGCCAAGGGGCTCAGCCACGACGAGCTCGAGCGCGAGGACCCGCATCGCGAGAAGACCGGGGTGGCGCTCGGCCGCACGGTCACCAACCCGGTCAACGGCGAGCAGATCCCGATGTACGTCTCCGACTACGTCGTCATGGGCTACGGCACCGGGGCGTTGATGGCGGTCCCCGCGCACGACGAACGCGACCACGAGTTCGCCCGCAAGTTCGGGATCGAGATCCGCGAGGTCGTCTCCGGCGGCGACGACGTGCAGGTCGAGCCGTACGTCGGCGACGGTCCGCTCGTCAACAGCGGGCGCTTCGACGGGATCGACAACCGCGAGGCCTACGGCGAGATCGTCGCCTGGCTCGAGGCCGAGGCCAAGGGCAAGCCCGCGGTCAACTACCGGCTGCGCGACTGGCTGCTCTCGCGCCAGCGCTACTGGGGCTGTCCGATCCCGATCGTCTACTGCGAGAAGGACGGGATGGTCGAGGTCCCCGACGACCAGCTCCCCGTCGAGCTGCCGGAGGTCGAGGACTACGCGCCGAAGGGCAAGAGCCCGCTCGCCGCGGTCACGGAGTGGGTCAACACCGAGTGCCCGAAGTGCGGCGGCCCGGCGACCCGCGAGACCGACACGATGGACACGTTCGTCGACTCCTCCTGGTACTTCCTGCGCTACCTCGACCCTCACGACGAGGAGCTCCCGTTCGCGCGCGAGCCGGCCGACTTCTGGATGGCGGTCGACAACTACATCGGCGGGGTCGAGCACGCGATCCTCCACCTGATGTACGCGCGCTTCTTCACGAAGGCGCTCGCGGACATGGGGATGCTCGGCGTCGAGGAGCCGTTCGCGAGCCTCTTCACCCAAGGGATGATCACGATGGGTGGGGCGAAGATGTCCTCGTCGAAGGGCAATACGGTGAGCGCGATCGAGACGGTCGACCGCTACGGCGCCGACACCGCGCGCGCCTACGTGTGCTTCCTCGGCCCGCCCGACCGCGGCGGCGACTGGGTCCCGGAGGGCGTCGAGGGCGTCCACCGCTTCCTGATCCGCCTGTGGCGCCTGGCGAACGAGGTCTCGTCGAAGATCGCGCGGGAAGCGGCGAGCGGCGAGCGCCCGTCGTCCGGCCCGGCCCACGACCTACTGGCGAAGGCCAACTGGGCGATCGCCAAGGTCAGCCGGGACATCGAGGCCTTCCAGTTCCACACCGCGATCTCGGCCGTGATCGAGCTCGTCAACGACTCTTACCGGCTGAAGGACGACCTCTACGGCGATCCCGAGGGCGAGGCGGCGCTGCGCTTCGCCGCCGAGACCGCCGCCTCGCTGATCTTTCCGTTCGCCCCGCACCTCGGGTCGGAGGCGTACGACACCCTGACCGGGACCAGGGTCTGGGAGCAGCCGTGGCCGCGCGCGGACGAATCGCTGCTCGACCCGCGACGAGTTCACGCTCGTCGTCCAGGTAAACGGCAAGCGCCGCGACCAGATCACCGCCGCATCGGACACGCCCGAGGCGCGAGTTGCTGGAGCTCGCGCGCACGAGCGAGAACGTCGTCCGGCACCTCGACGGCAAGGAGATCGTCAAGGAGATCGTCGTCCCCGGGAAGCTCGTCAACCTCGTCGTCCGCTGAAGGAAAGCCGCGAGGCCCACGCCCGGACGCGAAGCGGAGGACGTGGCGCATGGTGTTCTCTGCTAGAAAGCGCGCGTGCTCGTTAGGCGCCTCTCCGACGCCGTCGTGACCGAGGTTCACGGACTGCGCCCCCACATCCTCATGGACGCGGGCGAGCTCGGCTCGCGCAACGTCTCGGTCAACTGGCTCGAGGTGCCGCCCGGCGTCTCCGAGGAGCTGCGCTCCCACGAGGAGGCCGAGCAGGTCTACGTGGTCGTCAGCGGGGTGGGGACGATGACCGCCACGGGCGACACCCAGCGCCTCGGCGCCGGCGACCTGGTGCTGATCCCGCCCGCAACCGATCACGCGGTGGCCAACGACGGCGACGAGCCGCTGGCGCTCGTCTCGGTCCAGTCGCCCGCCGTCTCCGCCGACGAGCTCTACAGCCGCCGCCTCGCGACCCAGGCGACCGGCTACGACGACGACGATTACGAGTGATCGCGGCCGTCGGCGGGGTGATCGCCCGTCGCGCGGTCGTCCACGGGCGCGTCCAGGGCGTCTTCTTTCGCGATACCACCCGACGGCACGCGCGCGCGGAGGGAGTCGCGGCTGGGTCGTCCAACCGTCCCGACGGCACGGTCGAGGCGCTGTTCGAGGGCGAGCCCGATGCGGTCGAGCGCCTGCTCGAGTTCTGCCGGCGCGGACCGGAGGGCGCCGCGGTCGATCGCGTCGAGGTGACGGAGGCCGAGCCGGCCGGGACTCGAAGGTTTCACGATCCGGTAGCGCTTGCTCGACACCGCGCGCGCCACCCGCGCGCCGCGATCGCGCAACGATCGCGCGCATGCCCGAGTTGAGCCGAGCGCAGCTGGTCGTCTACGCGGCGATCGCCGTCGCTCTGCTGTTGCTCGGCGCGCGCTGGCTGCGCTCGGCACAGGCCGACGACGCTCAGGCGGGCGCGTTCGGCGGGGTCGAGCCCGCGGGCTCCGGCGGTTCGTTCGAGCTCGACCGCGGTGACGGTGGGGTGGTGGTCCACGTCGCCGGCGAGGTCCAGGAGCCCGGCGTCTACGAGCTCGCCGCCGGCGCCCGGGTCACCGATGCGGTCGAGCGCGCCGGGGGCGCGACCGGCGCGGCGACCGTGGACGCGATCAACCTGGCGGCGAAGCTCGCCGACGGCCAGCAGGTGGTCGTCCCGGCCCGGGTCGGAACCCCCGGCGCGGCGCCGGCCGCCGCCGCCGAGGACGGCCCGATCAGCCTCGGCACGGCGACCGCCGAGCAACTCGACACGATCGAGGGCATCGGGCCGGTGACCGCCGAGGACATCATCGGCTACCGCGACGAGCATGGCGGGCTCTCGTCCGTCGACGAACTCGACCAGATCAGCGGGATCGGCCCGGCGACGATGGAGGCGCTACGCGACCGGCTCCAGCCCTGACCCGAAGCCGCCCACGCTCGCGTCGGCGGCTGGCTCCGCAGCTCGGGGTCGCCTGGCGCGCCGCCGCCGTTGCCGGCTTCGCGGCCGGGCTCGCGGCGACCCCGGTGCTCGGGGCGCCGCCCGGGTGGACCCGGCCGCTCGCGATCGCCACCTCGCTTGCGGCGATGGGGCTCGCGATCGCCGCCCCGCGGAACCGCGACGAGCGCGCGGTGGCGCGCCGGCGTCACCGCCGTCCTCTGGCTCGCCCTGGTCGGCGCGACCGCCGGGGCAGCCGGGGTCGCGCTGGCGACCGCGCGCCTCGCGACGATCGACGCCGGCGCCCTGCGCGCCGAGCCCGGGTCACGGGTCCGGGTGCGCGGCTTCGTCGTCGCCGTGCCGCGACGCGCCGACGGCGAGGTGGACGTCCGGGTCGATACGCCCGCCGGGCGGCTGCTGGTCGAGGCGCCCGAGCCGCTGCCCGACCTCGACATCGGGGCCGCGGTCTCGGCGACCGGGACGCTGCGGGCGCCGTCGGAGTTCGAGGCGCCATACCTGCGTCGCCTCGGAATCGAGCGGGTGCTCTCGACCCGCTCGATCGAGCTCGGCGGCCCGGCGCGCGGCGGGGTCAGCGGGACGCTCGACCGGGTCCGGGTGCGCGCGCAGGACGCACTCGGCGCCGGCACGCCGGAGGCGTCGGCGGCTCTGCTGCGCGGCTTCGTTCTCGGCCAGGACGACCGCATCGACCCGGGAACAAGCGACCGACTTCAAGCGGTCCGGGCTCGCGCACCTGCTTGCGGTGTCGCGGCCAGAACGTCGTCCTGCTCGCGATCCTCGGCGCCGCGGCGCTCGCCCTGCTCGGGGTCGGCGCTCGGGCCCGGCTCGTGTGGATTCTCGCCCTGATCGTGATCTACGTCTGCGTCACCGGCGCCGGGCCGTCGATCCAGCGCGCCGGCGCGATGGGGGCGGCGGCGATCGTGGCCGCGCTCGCCGATCGGCCGCGCTCGCGCTGGTACGCGCTGGCGCTCGCCGCCTGCGCGACCCTCGCCGTCGACCCGCGCGCGGCCGCCGACGTCGGCTGGCAGCTCAGCTTCGCCGCGGTCGTGGGCATCCTCGTCTTCGCCGCGCCGCTCGCTCGCCTGCTCTGCGGGCCCGGCGCCGGCCCGGTCCGGCGGGCGCTCGCGGAGGCTGCGGCGCTGACGGTCGCGGCGACGATCGCGACCGCGCCGTTGATCTCGTTTCACTTCGCGACCGTGTCGCTGGTCGCGCTGCCGGCCAACGTGCTCGCCGTCCCGGCCGAGGCGCCGGTGATGTGGCTGGGGATGGTCGCAGCGGCGCTCGGCCAGATCCCCGGGGTCCCGGTCGAGCCGATCACCTGGCTCGCCGGGTTGCTCGCGGGCTACATCGCCGCGGTCGCGCACGCGTTCGCGGCTCCGGGCTGGGCGCAGGTCGAGCTCGGAGTCCCGGGGCTCGCGGCGCTCGCCGCTGATCTACGTCACGCTCGCGACCGCGCTGGCGCTCGCGCTGCGCTGGTCGCGGCGACGCCAGCGCCTCGGCGCGCGTCGCCGGGCGCGGCGGGCGCTCGTCGCCGCGGCGATGCGCGCGGCGGCGCTCGCCTGGGCGACCGCGGGCGCTGCCGTCCCGAGCCGAGCCCGAGCGACGACGCGACACCGACCGGGCTGCGGGTCGAGTTCCTCGACGTCGGCCAGGGCGACGCGATCCTGCTGGAGCCCGCCGGGAGCGATCCGATCCTGGTCGACGCCGGCCCGCCCGCGGCCGACGTCGCCGGGCAGCTCGAGCGGCGCGGGATCGACCGGCTCGCGGCGCTGCTGATCACCCATCGCGACTCCGACCACAGCGGCGGCGCGCCCGCGGTGCTGGGCGAGATCGACGCCGAGCACCTGATCGCCGCGCGCCCCGGCCGCTCGGTGCTCGGCGCGGCGCGTGCTGCCTCGACTCCGATTGAGCGGGTCGTGGCCGGGTCGCGGCTGCGCAGCGGCGAGCTCGTCCTGCGCGTCCTCTGGCCGCCGCGCGCGGCCCGCTCCAACCTCCCTGACCAACGCTCGCTCGCTCGTCCTGCTGGCGCGCTGGCATCGGTTTCGCCTGCTGCTGACCGGCGACGCCGAGGCGGAGCTGGCGCCCGTCCATCCCGGCCGGGTCGACGTGCTCAAGGTCGCCCACCACGGGAGCGAGGACGCCGGCCTCGAGCGACTGCTGGTCGAAGCCGAGCCCAAGCTCGCCGTGATCTCAGTCGGCGCCGGCAACCCCTACGGGCATCCGGCGCCGCCGACCCTCGCCGCGCTGGAGACGGCGGGAGTGCCGGTCGCGCGCACCGACGTCGACGGGGAGATCGCGATCGCGGTCGACCGCCACGGCTGGAGCGTCGATTCCGACCGCTGAGAGACGGTAGGGTGCCGCGTCCGGCAAACGCCAGGTGTCTCGCAGTCTCGCCTCAGGAGGGCAGCACGAATGGAATCCAGCGGTACCCCCGACGCCCCCGCCGGCCGGTTCGCCCGAGCCCGCTGCGACGCCTCCGCCCCCGCCGCCGCCCCCGCCGGGTGAACCGAGCCCCTGAGCGCCCCGGCGCCGGCTGGCGCGTCCTCGCGGTGATCCTCTTCCTCGCGCTCGCCTTCGCCTGCGCCGTGATGGTGATCGCGATGGCCGACATCGGCGACACGCCCGACCTGTGCCGACGTGCGCTCCGGCGCGGCGCCGCTGCCGAGCGACCTCGAGTGCTTCGACGGCTCCTCGACGCAGAAGACGATCTCGCTGATCCTCGGCTGGCCGAGCGGCATCCTCGCCGGGATCGCGGCGCTCGCGGCGCTGTTCTTCGCGATCACCGGCCGCGACGGCAGGCTCGTCCTGCAGCTGACCGCGGCGGCGGTCGTGTTGGGCGCGGCGAGCCTGATCATCGGCAGCATCTAGCCGGCCGTAGCGCCCGGCTGCGGCCGGGACGGCGAATACACTCGGCCGACCGTGGCCGAGGCCTCAGACAAGAGCGCGCTCGCGCCCGCGTTCCTGATCGCGGGCACCGACGCTGCGAAGATCGACGCCGCCGTCACCCGCCTGCGCCGCCGCGCCGAGGCCGAGGGCGGCGCGGGGGCGCTCGAGTCGTTCGCGCCGGCGCCCGGCTCCAGCGCTGGGCCCGACGCCGAGGCGCTCGTCGCCGCGATCCCGGCCCTCTCGCTGACCGCGAGCCGCCGCTATCTGCTCGCCGACGGGGTCGAGCGCTGGTCGGCAAAGCAGGCGACTCCCGTCGCCGAGGCGCTCGCCCGGTTGCCGCCCGACGTCACGATCGTCCTCGTCGCTCGCGAGCAGCCGCCGAAGCAGAAGGCGCCGAAGAAGCTCGCCGACGCGGTCGAGGCCGCGGGCGGCCGGGTGCTCGCCTACGCGGCGCCGAAGCCGCGCGACCTGCCGCGGTGGCTGATCGCCGAGGCCGGGCGGCGCGAGTTCGAGCTCGAGCCCGACGCGGCGCAGCTGCTGGTCGCCCGGATGGGCGAGGCGACCGCCCGGCTGGCGACCGAGCTCGACCGGCTGGCGCTGTGGGCCGGGCCGCAGGGTGTCGTCACCCGCGCCGACCTCGAGGGGATGATCGCCGACACCTCGGAGGAGGTCGCGTGGGCTCTCTCCGACGCGCTCGTCGACCGCGACCCGGCGAGCGCGCTGGCCGCCGCCGAGCGGCTCGCCGACCAGGGTGAGGCCGTGACGCCGATGATCTACCAGGCGGCGAAGCGGCTGCGCGAGGCGCACCTCGCGCTCGAGTTGCTCGAGCAGGGGATGTCCGCGCGCGAGGTCGAGGGGGCGCTGCCGATGCACCCATACGCGGCGAAGCTGCTCGTCCGCCGGCTGGGCTCGCGGTCGCGCGCGCAGCTACGGGCGTCGACCTGCGCGATCGCGGACCTCGAGTGGTGGACTCGCGGCGGCGAGGATTACCCGGAGCGCGTGGCGCTCACGCTCGCAGTGCGCCGCGCCGCGGGAGCGTGAACCGTCAGCTCGCGGCGCGGATGCGAGCGGCGCGCGACTTCTTGCGGGCGCCGGAGTTGCGATGCAGCGCGCCCTTGCGGACCGCGGTGTCGATCCGGGAGCAGAGCGCCTTGTGCTCGGCGTCCGCGGCGGCGTCGTCGCCCGCGGCGACCGCGGCCTCGAGCCGGCGGAAGTGGGTCTTCACCGCGCTCGTGACGCGGCGATTCTCGTCTCGCTCGCGCAGCGAGCGGGCGTTGCGCTTTCTCTGTGAGGCGATATTGGCCATCGGACGAGCGCGCACTATAGCGGGGCCCGGATGAGAAAAAGCGCGAGCACGGCTACCCCCGAGGGGGCTTGGTTGTGAGGGATCGCGACGATCGCGAGCCGTCGGCCGGCGAGCTCGCCGACATCGCCGCGGCCGAGGTCTCGCCGCATGAGGAGGTCGAGGCGCCGCGGCCGCGGGCCGGCCGCCTGGCCCGGTCGACCGCGTTCTTCTCGTTCGCGACCGGCCTCTCCCGGATCGCCGGGCTGGTGCGCGAGATCTTCGCCGCCTCGTACTTCGGCGTCAGCGGCGCGATGTCGGCGTTCACGATCGCCTTCCAGGTGCCGAACCTGGTCCGCAGCCTGTTCGCCGACGCCGCGATCCAGGCGGCATTCGTGCCGGTGTTCACCGAGAAGCTCGAGCAGGGGAACCGCCGCGAGGCATTCCGGCTGGCGACCAACCTGATCTACGTCGTCACCCTGGTCCTCGGGGCGCTGACCGCGCTGTTCATCCTGATCGCGCCCGTGCTCATGCCCCTGTTCGTGCCCGCCTCGGACGGGGCGATCGCCGACCTGACCGTCTCGCTGTCGCGGGTTCTGTTTCCGATCCTGATCCTGCTCGGGGTCACCGGGATGGTGGTCGGGGTCCTCAACAGCTACGACCGCTTCGGCGCCTACGCGATCTCGCCGTTCTTCTGGAACGTCGCGATCATCGTCGTCCTGGTCGGGCTCGCGCCGGCCTTTCCGGAGGGCGACGAGATCTACGCGTACGCGGTCGGCGTCCTCGTCGGGACGGTGATCCAGCTCGCGATCCCGGTCTGGGACCTGCGCAACACGCCCTACGGTCTGCGGCGCTTCCTGAAGGCTCCGTTCACCGCCAAGGCTCGCGAGGCGTTCCGCGACATCGACGTCCGCCGCGTCCTGCTGTTGATGCTGCCGGTGACGATCAGCCTCGGCCTGATCAACTTCAACCTGCTGATCAACAGCACCGCCGGCTTCCTGGTCTCGGAGCGCGCGCCGGCGGCGATCGACAAGGCCTTCCGCATCTACATGCTTCCGCAGGGCATGTTCTCCGTCGCCGTGGCGACCGTGCTGTTCCCGACCCTGGCCCGGTTCGCGGCCCGTCGCGACTACGACCGGCTGCGCTCGACGATGGCGAGCGGGATGCGGCTGATCCTGTTGCTGCTCATCCCGGCAACGGCGGCGATCCTCGTCCTCTCCGAGCCGATGATCCGGCTCGTCTATCAGCGCGGCGACTTCGGCCCGGGCGCCACCGAGCTGGTCTCGACCGCGCTCTTTTGGTTCGCGTTCTCGCTTCCGTTCAACGGGCTCTTCCTGTTGTTGACGCGGACTTTCTTCAGCCTCCAGCGGCCCTGGGTGCCGACCATGATCGCCGCCGGCAACCTGGCGCTGACGGCGGCCGCAGCGTTCGCGTTCTACGGGCCGTTCGGGGTCGGTGGGATCGTCGCCGCGACCGCGCTCGCGACCGCCGCCAGCGTCGCCGCGCAGGCATACGTACTCCGCGGGGCGCTCGGCCGGCTCGAGCTGGGTCGCCTTGCCTGGACGACGCTCCGGGTGGTCGCCGCCTCCGCGGCGCTGGCCGGGGTGAGCTACGCGATCTGGGACGTGCTCGACGCCGAGCTCGGCCGCGGCCTGATCGCCCAGGTGATCTCACTCGGCGTCGCCCTCGCGGTGGGCGCGGTCGTCTACGGGGTCGCGGTCACCCTACTGCGGATCCCCGAGGCGGATCGAATCCGCTCGCTGCTGCGTCGGCGCGAGGCCGAGCCGTCGGAACCCGCCGCGCTGGGGGAGGATGCAGGCATGAAGGCATCGCTGACCATCCAGTCCGGCGGCGGTCGGGCCGGGGACAGCTTCCCGCTCGAGCTCGAGCGGACGACGATCGGGCGCTCACCCGAGTCCGATGTCTTCCTCGACGACGTCACGGTGTCACGCCGCCACGCGCTCGTCGTGGAGACCGACGAGGGTTACTACATCGACGATCTCGACTCGCGCAACGGCACGTTCGTAAACCGGATGCGGATCGAGTCGCACTGGATCGCCGACGGCGACGAGATCCAGGTCGGGCGCTACAAGCTGATCTTCCGCGAGCCACCAGTGGAGGACGCGCCGCAGGATTGAGCGGGGCGCAAGCCCTATTGCAAGCGCAGCATGTGTGACACCGGTCACACATGTGGTAACTCCAGGGCCTCAGGGTGTTGAACCCGAAGAGCGCCCGCTGATCGACCGGCTGAACGCCGGCGCGGGCGCCGAGACCCACGCCCCGAGGGCCGTCCCGTCCCGGCCTCTCGAACGGTTCCCAGTGGACCGGGGCAGGCGACCGCGCCATCGACGCGCGCGCTGAGACCGAAGGGGAAACCGAACATGCGCAGCAGCCGATCGAAAAACCGAGCCCGCACCGTCGGCGCCGTTCTCGCCGCGACCCTTGTGGTCGCCGGATCGGCGACCGCCGCCGAGCCCGCTGAGACCACCTCCACGAACGTCGCGATCCACGACAAGGCCGGGCGCGCGCTCGAGCGGGTCGCCAACTGGGCGGCGCGCACGCACCGCAACGAGCGTCGCGAGGCCGCCGGCCCGTTCCTGCCGATCGTCGGGTCGATCGATTTCGGAACCGCCGAGAACGCCTTCGGCGCATCGCGCACCGGCCACGTCCACGCCGGTCAGGACATGTTCGCCTCGCCCGGGACGCCGGAGGTCGCCGTGACCGACGCGGTGGTCGCCGAGACCGGGAGCGACGGCGGGCAGGGCAACTACGTCTACCTCTACGACCGCAAGCGCGACCGCACCTACGTCTACATGCACATGATCGAGCCGGCCAAGGTGGGCAGCGGCGAGACCGTGCACGCCGGCCAGGTGCTCGGCGGGGTCGGCTGCACGGGGTCCTGCTGGGGCGATCATCTGCACTTCGAGGTCCGCGACGGCCGCGGGTATCGAGGGAGAGGCCCGCGACCCGATGCCGCTGCTGAGCGACTGGCAGCGCTCGACCGGCCGCGCTGAGCGCTCAGGGGCCGCGGCCCGGCAGCCGCCGCCGGGGTGCAGCAGTCGTGCGAGGCTGTCGGCCGCCCGCGGCGCGGGTCCACCGAGCGGACGACCTTGGCCCCGACCCGCCATCGGGCCAATATCCTGCCAGCGGTCGCGCCAATGGACCGCATCCGAAACTTCTCGATCATCGCCCACATCGATCACGGCAAGTCGACCCTTGCCGATCGGATCCTCGAGCTCACCGGCACGGTCGCCGATCGCGACCACATGCCGCAGCTGCTCGACTCGATGGACCTCGAGCGCGAGCGTGGGATCACGATCAAGGCGCAGGCGGTGCGCGTCGACTACGCCGCCGACGACGGCGAGACCTACCACCTGCACCTGATCGACACCCCGGGCCACGTCGACTTCTCCTACGAGGTCTCGCGCAGCCTCGCCGCCTGCGAGGGCGCGATCCTCGTCGTCGACGCGGCGCAGGGCGTCGAGGCGCAGACCGTCGCCAACACCTACGCGGCGGTCGAGGCCGGGCTGGAGCTCGTCCCGGTTCTCAACAAGGTCGACCTGCCCGGGGCCGAGCCGGAGCGGGTGATCGGCGAGATCGTCGACCTGATCGGCTGCGACCCCGACGACGTCCTGCGGATCTCGGCGAAGACCGGCGAGGGGGTGCGCGAGGTGCTCGAGGCCGTCGTCGAGCGGATCCCGGCCCCGGAGGGCGACCCCGACGCGCCGCCGCGGGCGCTGATCTTCGACTCCGAGTTCGACCAGTACCGCGGCGTGATCGCCTACCTGCGGATGTTCGACGGCGAGTTCCGCAAGGGCGAGCCGATCGTCGCGATGCAGGCCGGGACCGAGGCGGAGATCGATGAGATCGGGTTCTTCTCGCCGGCGATGCGCCCGGTCGAGGGGATCTCGACCGGCGACGTCGGCTACGTGATCTCCGGGCTCAAGGACGTCTCGAAGCTGCGGGTGGGTGACACGCTGACGTCGAAGGCGCGTCCGGCGTCCGAGGCCCTGCCGGGCTATCGCGAGGTACAGCCGATGGTCTTCGCCGGGCTCTATCCGATCGAGACCGACCGCTACGAGGACCTGCGCGACGCGCTCGAGCGGCTCGCGCTCAACGACGCGGCGCTCTCCTACGAGCCGGAGACGTCGCAAGCGCTGGGGTTCGGCTTTCGCTGCGGCTTCCTCGGCCTGCTGCACATGGACATCGTCCGCGAGCGGCTCGAGCGCGAGTACGACCTCGAGCTGATCTCGACCACCCCGAACGTCAGCTACGTGGTCACGCTCACCAACGGTGAGGTGATCGAGGTCCACTCGCCCGCCGAGCTTCCCGACCCGGGCGTGATCGAGTCGATCTCCGAGCCCTACATCCGCGCCTCGGTGATCACCCGCTCGAGCGACGTCGGCGCCGTGATGGAGCTCTGCCAGCGAAAGCGCGGCACGCACGTGGACATGCACTACCTCTCGCCGGAGCGCGTGCAACTGCACTACGACCTGCCGCTCGCCGAGATCGTCCTCGACTTCTTCGACCAGCTCAAGTCGCGCACGGCCGGCTACGCGTCGCTCGACTACGAGCCGATCGGCAACCGCGAGTCGGACCTGGTCCGCGTCGACGTGCTGCTCGCGGGCGACCGGGTCGACGCGCTCTCGCAGATCGTCCACCGCGACGCCGCCTACGACGCCGGCAAGCTGCTGGTCGCGCGGCTGCGCAAGACGATCCCCCGCCAGCAGTTCGACGTCCCCGTGCAGGCCGCGGTCGGCGCGCGGGTCCTGTCGCGTGAAACCGTCAAGGCGCTGCGCAAGGATGTGACCGCGAAGCTCTACGGCGGCGACGTGACCCGAAAGCGCAAGCTGCTCGAAAAGCAGAAGAAGGGCAAGAAGCGGATGAAGCAGGTCGGTTCGGTCGAGGTGCCCCAGGAGGCGTTCCTGGCGGTGCTTCAGGTCGATGAGTGATCAGGAGGCAAACGAGCGCCTGCTGCGGGGCGGGATCGAGGCCTACAACCGGCGTGACGTCGAGGCGATGGTCGCTCTCTTCGACCCCGAGATCGAGCTCCACGTCGATGCGGCCCAGGGCAATCCCGGGACGTGGTATGGCCTCGACGGCTTCCAGGAGATGATCAACGGCTGGCGGGACGTGTTCGCGGAGGACCGCAGCAAGGTCCTCGGCATCGAGATGGTCGGTGACCGCCACCTGATCGCCGAGATGCGACAGAAGGGCGTCGGATCGGGGAGCGGGGTCCCGGTCGAGATGACCAACTACTACCTGCTCGAGATCCGCGACGGGCGCGCTGTGCGGTTCCACATCTACGGCGATCGCGATGCAGCGATGGCCGCGGTCCGCCCTTAGACTGCCCGGCGCGATGCCAGTGAACGAGCAGGCGGTCGGCAAGGCCTACCCGCCGACGACCTACGAGGTCGGCAGCGAGAAGATCCGCGAGTACGCGAACGCGATCGGGGCCGACAACCCCGTCCACCACGACCGCGAGGCCGCCCGGGCGGCGGGTTACCGCGCCGTCGTCGCGCCGCCGATGTTCTGCGTCGTCTACTCGGTGCCCGCGGTCGGCGCCGGCGTCCTCGACCCCGAGGTCGGGATCAACCTCGCGACCATGGTCCACGGCGGCGCAGAAGTTCGAGTGGGGCGAGCCGGTCTGCGCCGGCGATGAGATCACCACGGTGGCGAAGGTGGTCGAGATCTACGAGCGCCGTGGGATGGGCTTCTACGTGTTCGAGAGCGTGTCCACCAACCAGGACGGCGCCGAGGTCGTGCGCGGCACCTGGACCAACATCGTCAGGGGTGTCTGAATTGGCCGAGGCGAGCGGGATCGAGGTCGGGGCGGCGATCCCCGAGTTGCGGGTGACCCCGGACAAGTACCTGCCGCACCGCTACGCCGGCGCCTCCGGGGACTTCAACCCGATCCACATCGACCCCGAGTTCGCGAAGGCGGTCGGGCTGCCGCAGAACATCCTCCACGGCCTCTACTCGATGGCGCTCACCGCGCGCGGCTGCGCGGCGCTCGCCGGCGGCGACCCGCGGGCGCTGAAGTCGCTCGAGGTCCAGTTCCGCGGCATGGGGATACCCGAGCAGGAGGTCGTCGTGTCGGGGACGATCAGCGAGGTCGACGGCCACCGCGTCGCGGTCGAGCTGATCGCCGAGCAGAGCGGCAAGAAGATCATCCGCAACGGTCGCGCCGAGCTCGAGCTTGCCGACTAGGACGGGTTCGCGCGCAGCCCAAGCGAGGCGTCAGCCGAGCGTCGCCGCCGTTGCGGCGAAATATTCGAGGACCTCGCTCGCGTGGCGGTCGGGCGGGAAGACCGGGTACCAGACGCGCTCGATCGAGCCCTCGCGGACGAGCAGGGTCAGTCGCTTGATCAGCGTCCTCCCGGCGACCTCGAAGGTCGGCAGCCGCAGCGCCTCGGTGAGCGCCAGCTCGGAGTCCGAGAGGATCGCGAACGGGAGGCCGAGCCGCTCGACCAGTTCGCGCTGATAGGCGGTGTCCTGGGTCGAGAGCCCGAAGACCGACTCGGCGCCGGCCGCGAGCAGCTCGGCGTGGTGGTCGCGAAAGCCGCAGGTCTCGGGCGTGCAGCCGCGCGCCCCGGGGATCAGGTCCCAGTCGTCGGCGAGCAGCGCCTGGCCCGGCCGCCCGGTCCACGGGTAGGCGTAGACGACGGAGCGGCCGGGGAGGGCCGCCGGCTCGACCCGGCTGCCATCGGTCGCCGCGAGCACCAGCCCAGGTGGCAGCGGCGCCCCGGCGAGGTGGTCGGCGGCGCCGTCGTCGAGCGGCTCGGGGAGGTCGTCGGGGAGGGTGTATGGGTCGGCCATCGAGCTCGATCCTAGAATCGCATCATGCTCTCCGAGCGCCAACAGCGGATACTCAACCTCGTCGTGGGCTCCTACCTCGAGTCCGGCAAGCCCGTCGGCTCGGCCGCCATCGCCGAGGATCCGGATTTCGATTGGGGTTCGTCGACGGTGCGCGCAGAGCTCGCAGCGCTCGAGCGCGAGGGCTATCTGAGCCACCCGCACACCTCCGCCGGGCGGGTGCCGACCGACTCCGGCTACCGCTTCTACGCCGACGCCCTCGTCGTCTCCGGGGCTCGCCCCGGCCCCGCGAGCGGCCTCCTGGACCTGTCGCAGATGCGCCGTGAGGTCGAGGAGGCGCTGCGCGAGACCGCCGCGACGCTTTCGCGGATGACCGACCTGCTCGCGGTCGCGACCGCGCCGCCGCCCTCGGCCGCGCGCATCCACCGCGTCGAGGTGCTCTCGCTGCAGCCGCGCACGGTGATGGTGGTCGTGATCGCCTCCAACGGTGCGGTCACCAAGCGCGTGTTCAACTTCGAGGCGGCGGTCGACCGCGGCCTGGTCGAGTGGGCGTCCAGCTTTCTCAACGAGCGCCTGAGCGGGCTGGCGCTCGGAGCCCGGATGGCCGGCGACCGCCTCGATGACCCGGAGCTCGGCCCGGCCGAGCGCGGCTTTCTGGGAGAGATCGGCGACGCGTTCGCCGGGCTCGAGAGCGAGGCGGAGAGCGACCTCTACGTCGAGGGGGCGGCGCGCCTGTTGTCGGCCGACCACGCCCCTGACTTGCCGCGCGCCGACTCGCTGATGCGGGCGCTCGAGCGGCGGGCGAACCTGCTCGAGGTGCTGCGATCGACCCTCGACCAGCGGTCCGTGTTCATGTGGATCGGCGGCGAGAACCCGGCGCCGGAGCTGCGCACGGTGAGCGTCGTCGGCGCCAACTACGGCCTCGGGTATCGCAACCTCGGCACCGTCGGGGTGGTCGGGCCGCTGCGGATGGACTACGCGACGGCGATCAGCTCGGTTCGCGAGGCGGCCGGCGAGCTCTCCCGATTCTTCGAATCCGTGTACGACTGAAGCCCGTGCCGACCGATTACTACGAGCTGCTCGGGGTGGAGCGAACCGCGTCCGACACCGAGATCAAGAAGGCGTTTCGGCGGCTCGCGCGCGAGCTGCATCCGGACGTCAACAAGGAGGATCCGGAGGCCGAGGAGAAGTTCAAGGAGGCGGCGGAGGCCTACGAGGTCCTCGCCGATCCGGAGCGCCGCCGCACCTACGACGCGTACGGCCACGAGGGCCTGCGCCGCGGCGGCTTCTCGCCGCACGCCACCGGCGGCATCGATGACATCCTCTCCGCCCTCTTCGGCCAGGGGAACTCGCCGTTCGGCGACATCTTCGGTGGCGGCCGCCGCGGCGGGCCGGCGCCGGGCGCCGACATCGGGGTCGAGGTCGAGATCGGCCTGGCCGAGGTGGTCACCGGGACCCGCCGCGACGTTGCGTTCGACTCGGTCTCGGCCTGCGAGCGCTGTCGTGGCAACGGCGCCGAGCCGGGTACGCCGATCAACACCTGCGAGACGTGCGGCGGGGCCGGCCAGGTGCAGCAGGTGCGCCGGAGCGTCTTCGGCCAGCTCGTGCAGACCGGCCCGTGCCCGACCTGCGGCGGCGCCGGCAAGGTCCCCGAGCAGCCGTGCGAGCGCTGCGGAGGCTCCGGCCGCGAGCGCCGCGAGCGCACCTGGGAGGTCGAGATCCCGGCCGGGATCGAGTCCGGCCAGCGGATCAGGATCGGCGGCGCCGGCCACGCAGGCGAGCCCGGGGCACCGGCCGGCGACCTCTACGTCCTGGTCATGGTCGCCGACGACGAACGCTTCGAGCGCCGCGGCGACGATCTCGTGACGACCCTCGAGGTGCCGGCGACGCTGGCGATGGTCGGTGGCAGCCTGAGCGTCGCCACGCTCGACGGCGAGCGCGAGATCAAGGTCCCCGCCGGCGCCCAGCAGGGCGACTCGCATCGGCTCAAGGGACTCGGCTTGCCCTCGCTTCGCAACGGCAAGCGCGGCTCGCAGTACGTGCTCTTCGACCTCGTCGTCCCGCGCAAGCTCTCGCGCAAGCAGCGTGACCTCGCGAACCAGCTGCACGAGTCGCTCGACGGCAAATGATCCGCCTGGCGGTCCGCTGCCGGCCGGAGCTCGCCGAGCGGGTGCTCGCCGACCTGCTCGAGCTGGCGCCCGGCGGGGTCGAGGAGGTCGGGTTCATTCCCGACCCCGGCGCTGCCGGACGCGGAGCGCGGGAGGCGACGGGCGTTTATGAGTTTGCGATCTACGGGTCGCCGGGCGAGGTCCCGGAGCTCCCGGACCTCGAGGCCGCGGCCGGCGACGGGCTGGTGGAGATCAGCTCGACCGAGATCCCCGACGATTGGGCGGACCGCTGGCGGGACTTCCACGTCCCGATCGCGATCGGCGACGGGCGAATCGTCGTTCTTCCCTCGTGGGAGACGTCCCAGTCGTCCTGCGCCGACCCCGGCACCCCCGGACGCGAAGCGGAGGAGGTGGCCGGGATCGACGTCCTCATCGACCCTGGCCAGGCCTTCGGCACCGGGGCGCACGCAACCACCAAGCTCTGCCTGGAGTTGCTGCTGGAGCTCGCCGACGCGGGCGAGGCCTCCGGGCCGCTCGTCGACCTCGGCACTGGCTCAGGCGTGCTCGGGATCTGCGCCGCAAAGCTCGGCTGGGCGCCCGTTGTGGCGGTCGACAGCGAGCCCGCGTCGATCGAGGCAGCCGCCGAGAACGCGGCCGCCAACGGCGTCGAGCTCGTGCTCGAGCGCCGCAACCTGCGCGAGCAGCCGCCGCCGACTGCGCCGGTCGTGGTCGCGAACCTGACCGCGCCGCTGCTCGAGGCAGTCGCGGAGCGCTTCGACGGCCCGCCGGCGACCCTGGTCTGCTCGGGCCTGCTGGTGACCGAGATCGACCGGGTCGGCGCGGCGCTCGGCGCCGCCGGTCTCGCGGTCGAGTCGCAGCGCTCCGAAGGCGACTGGGCGGCGCTCATGGCTCGCGCCGGATAGCGGGATTCCGCCCGGGATCGCGAATAGGCTGCGCAGATGCAGACTCTTGCCGTGACCTTCTACAACGTCGTCGTGTGGCTCCACATCAGCTCGGTGGTGCTCGCCTTCGGGCCGACCTTCGCCTTCGGGATCTACGTCGCCCTGGCGCAACGCAAGTATCCGCGGGCGATGCCGGCCGTGCTCGAGTCGCAGATCACGATCAGCCGCTCGATGGTGACGATCGGCGGGGTCTTGATCCTGATCACCGGCCTCTATCTCGCCGGCAAGTCCTGGGAGATGAGCGACTTCTTCGTGGTCTGGGGCCTGCTCGCGATCATCGCCCTGCTCGGTCTTGCGCACGGCTACTTCATCCCCAACGACTCGCGCGCCCTGCGGGCCGCAAAGCGCGATATCGACGCGGCGGGGCCGACCGGCGAGGTCGAGTTCAGCCGCGAGTTCGACGAGAACTCCCGGCGCAGCGCGCGGATGGGGCCCGTCGCCGGCCTGATCGTGATCCTGACGATCTACGTAATGGCCGCGAAGCCGTTCCTGTAGGCCGGCCTCGAGAGGTCAGGAGGTGGTCGCCCGCGCCGCGACCAGCACCGCGGCGATGGTGAGCACCCCGGCAGCGATCAAGCCGGCGCGCGGGTTCGGATCGCCCATCACGGCGCCGGTCGCGCCGGCGGACATCACGGACTGGCGCGAGCCGGCCGACATCGCCGAGCCGAACGAGCCGACCGAGGCGATCGAGAACGCTGACGCGCCGGCCCCGACCGAGCCGATCGAGAGCGCCGAGCCGACCGAGCCGATCGAGAGGACAGAGCCCTTCGAGCAGACGGAGAGCAGCGAGTCCTCGGACCACAGCGAGAGCTTCGAGCCGTCGTCGTTTGCCGACATGCCCGCAGTCTCTCAAGCCGCGACAATTCGCAGGGTGACCGCCAGCCCAGATCCGTCGCTGCCGATCGCCGTCTTCGACTCCGGCGTCGGCGGGCTCACCGTCCTGCACGAGTGCCTCGTCTCGCTGCCGGAGGAGGACTACCTGTACCTCGGCGACGACGCGCGCTTTCCCTACGGAGCCAAGTCCGACGAGGAGCTGCGCGCCTGCGTCGAGCGCAACACCGCCTATCTGCTCGATCGCGGCGTGAAGCTGATCGTGATCGCCTGCAACTCCGCCGCCTCCGCCGGGCTCGAAACGGCGCGCCGTCAGGCGGCGGAACGCGGGGTGGAGGTGGTCGCGGTGATCGAGCCCGAGGCGGAGATCGCGGCGGCGATCTCCGACACCGGGCGGGTTGGCGTGCTCGCGACGCCGGCGACGGTCGCCGGCGGCGCCTACCTGCGGGCGCTCGGCACCCAGCACCGCGAGCTCACCGTGACCCAGGTCGCCGCCCCCGACCTCGCGGCGATCATCCAACGCGGCTTCCCATTCTCCGAGCAGGTCGTCGAGACGGTGCGCTCGTACTGCGCGCCGCTCAAACGCGCGCGGGTCGACACCGTGATCTTGGGCTGCACCCATTACCCGCTAGTGCGCCCCATGCTGCAGCGGTTCCTCGGCCGCGACGTGCGCCTGGTGACCGCCGGCCACGCGCTTGCGGCCTCCGCGCAGCGAATCCTGGAGGCGCAGCGGCTGGCGACCGCAGACGCCGAGGAGGGCGCCTACCGGTTCCTGTGCACGGGCGATCCGGACGTCTTCCGGGAGCTCGGCACCCGCTTTTTGCAGTTACCGCTCGGCGAGGTCGAGCGGGTCGACCTCTGAGGCGCCGTTACCCTTGTCGTGATGGCGATTTTCGAGCAGGTACAGGCGGATACGAGGACGGCGATGAAGGCCGGCGAGCGTGACCGGGTCACGGCGCTGCGCATGGTCGCCGACGCGCTCCAAAAGGACGCCAAGGACGGCGGCTCGGACGAGATCGCGGTGCTGCGCCGCGAGCGCAAGCGTCGACTCGAGGCCGCCGAGGCCTATCGCGACGGCGGCAGCGGCGACCGCGCCGCCTCGGAGGAGGCCGAGGCGCGCGAGATCGAGCGCTACCTGCCGGCCGAGATGTCCGACGCCGACCTTGCGGCGATCGTCGACGAGGCGATCACCGAGACCGGCGCCGAGGCGCCGGGCGACATGGGCAAGGTGATGGGGGCGCTGATGCCGAAGGTCGGCGGTCGCGCCGATGGCAAGCGCGTCAGCGCCGCGGTGCGCGAGCGGCTCGCGGGATAGCCCTTGGCTCGCCGCCAACTGACCCTCGACAACACGATCGCCGCCGAGCTCGCGGGCTCCGAGGACACCGTCCTGCGCGAGCTCGAGGACCGGCTCGGCTGCGAGCTGTACCTGCGCGGCAACGTGCTGACGCTCGACGGCGACGATGACGACGTCAGCCGCGCGGCGACGATGGTCGACGAGCTGGTCGGCCTGGTCGAGCGCGGTCACGATCTCGCCCCGACGACGATCGAGACGGTGACCGGCGCGATCGCCGCGGAGGAGAAGCCGGCCGAGATCCTCGAGGACGTGATCTGGCGCCATCGGTCGACCAAGGTGGCGCCGAAGACGGTCAACCAGAAGCGCTATACGGACTCGATCCGCCGCCACACGGTCACGTTCGGGATCGGGCCGGCCGGCACCGGCAAGACGTTCCTCGCGGTCGCGAGCGCGGTCGCGGCGCTCGAGTCCCGCAAGGTCAGCCGGATCATCCTCACCCGGCCGGCGGTCGAGGCCGGCGAGCGACTCGGGTTCCTGCCGGGAGACATCCAGGCCAAGGTCGACCCGTACCTGCGCCCCCTGTTCGACGCGCTCTACGACATGCTCGACCCCGAGAAGGTCCTCACGTATTTCGACCGCGGCGTGATCGAGGTCGCGCCGCTCGCGTTCATGCGTGGGAGGACCCTGAACGACTCGTTCGTGATCCTCGACGAGGCGCAGAACACGAGCCCGGAGCAGATGAAGATGTTCCTGACCCGGCTCGGCTTCGGGTCGAAGATGGTGGTCACCGGTGACATCACCCAGATCGACCTGCCCCGCGATCAGCGCTCCGGTTTGGTGGTGGTCAGCGAGATCCTCTCCGCGGTCGACGACATTGCCTTCGTCCGCTTCGGCGGCGACGACGTCGTGCGCCACCAGCTCGTGCAGCGGATCGTCGCCGCCTACGGCGAATACTCGGAGCGCAAGCCGCCGAGTTGACCATCGAGCTCGATGTCCCGGCCGAGTTACGCCCGGCGGTGGAGGCGGCGCTCGGCGCGGCCGGCGTCGACGACGGCCACCTCTCGCTCGAGCTCGTCGACGATGACCGGATCCGCGAGCTCAACCGCGAGCACCGCGACCGCGACCAGCCCACCGACGTCCTCAGCTTCCCGATCGACGGCGCCGGGCCGGCGCCCGGGCCCCGTGAGCTCGGCGACGTGGTCATCTGCCCCGAGCACACGACCGACCTGACCGAGGCCGCCGTTCACGGCGTCCTGCACCTCTGCGGCTTCGACCACGAAACGGACGACGGCCAGATGCTCGATCTCCAGGCACAAGTCCTTGCCGATCTCGAACAACGAACGACGAGCAACGAACAACGAGCAACGAGGGCCGGCTTCATCGGCCTCGCGGGCCGCCCGAACGTTGGCAAGTCCACGATCGTGAACGCGATCGTCGGCTCCAAGGTCGCGATCGTCTCGGACCGCCCGCAGACGACCCGCCGGGCAAGCCGCGGCGTCGCCACCGACCTCGGCGCCGGCTGGCAGCTCGTCCTCGTCGACCTGCCGGGCGTCCAGCGCCCGCGCGACGTGCTCACCGACCGGATGCAGCGCCGCGTCGAGCAGGAGCTCGAGGGCGCCGACGCGGTCCTCTTCGTCGTCAACGGCGAGCAGGGCGTCGGGCCCGGCGACCGCTTCATCGCCTCCCACCTGCTCCAGGCGCGCCCCGACGTGCCAGTGATCTGCGCGGTCAACAAGATCGACCGGCTCACCTCGGCCGCGACGACCGAGGTGCTCGCCGCCGTCGCGGAGCTGCCGATCGTCGACGAGGTCTTCCCGATCTCGGCGAAGCGCGGGACCGGGATGAACCCGCTGATCGACCGGCTCGCCGAGCTGATCCCGGAGGGCCCGCTTCTGTACCCGCCGCAGGATCGCACCGACCAACCGAGCGAGGTCCACCTCGCTGAGCTGATCCGCGAGCAGGTTCTGCGCCGCACCCGCGAGGAGCTCCCGCACGCGGTCGAGGTCGCGGTGCTCGAGATCGGCCGTCGCGAGGACGGCCTGATCGAGGTCCGCGCTCAGGTCTGGGCCGAGACCGAGTCACAGAAGGCGATCCTGATCGGCAAGGGCGGGCGGATGATCCGCGACATCGGGACCGCCGCCCGCAAGGAGCTGGAGCGCGAGCTCGGCGGCAAGGTCTTCCTCGATCTCAAGGTGCGCGTGCGCGAGCAGTGGCGCGGCGACGAGGGCCTACTCGACCGGCTGGGCATCGACTAGCGCCTACGATTGCGCCATGGACGACGCCGTGCGCTTCGACGCCGATGGCCTCGTCCCGTGCGTGGCCCAGGATTGGCGCACGGGGGAGGTGCTGACGCTCGCCTACATGAACGCGGAGGCCCTGCGCCTCACGCGCGATACGCGTGAGGTCCACTTCTTCAGCCGCTCGCGCCAGGAGCTGTGGCACAAGGGCGAGACCTCCGGCAACGTCATGCGGCTGCGCCAGTTGCGCTACGACTGCGACGGTGACGCGCTCATCGCGATGGTCGAGACGGTCGGCCCTGCCTGCCACACCGGCGAGCGCTCCTGCTTTTACCGTGACCTCGAAGGCGACGCGGACAGCGCCGTCGACGGTCCGCCTGCTGCCGGCGAGCCCGAGCCGGCGATCCACGAGGCGCTGCCGGCGCTCGAACGGATCCTGCGCGAACGTCGCGACCGGCGCCCGGACGGCTCCTATACGGCGGAGCTGCTCGCCGACCCGGACCGGATCGCCGACAAGGTGCGCGAGGAGGCCGACGAGGTCGCTCGCGCCGCGACGGGGGAGTCCGACGAGCGGGTCGCCGAGGAGGCAGCCGACGTCCTCTACCACCTCGAGGTGCTGCTCCTGTCGCGTGGTCTGCCGCTCGCCGACGCGCTCGAGGTGCTCAATGGCCGTCGCCGCTGAGGCGGGGCCGGCGGTGGAGCCGAGCCTCGACCGCGCCCGTGAGCTGGCCCGTTCCGCGAACGTAATCCCGGTCTCCTATCGCTTCGTCGACGACTGTGAGACGCCGGTCTCGGCGTTCCTGAAGCTGCGAGAGGCGTTCCCGGGGCCGTCGTTCCTGCTCGAGTCCGCCGAGCAGGGGCGGCTCGGGCGCTACTCGTTCCTCGGCTTTCGCCCGCGCCTGGAGCTGCGTTGGGCCGACGGCACGATGACCCGCACCGAGGACGGCGAGCTGACCAAGAGCGCGGCCTCCGACCCCTACGGCGCGGTCGCCCAGACGCTCGCCGAGTTCCAGGTCGCCGAGCCCGAACGCCTGCCGCCGTTCGCCGGCGGCGCGGTCGGCTTCTTCGGCTACGACCTCGTGCGCACGGTCGAGCCACTCGCGGAGCCGAACCCGGACCCGCTCGGGCTCCCCGACCTGGCGCTGATGGTCTGCGAGCTCATGCTCGCGTTCGACCATCTCCGCCACGAGGTCACGGTGCTCGCCTATGCCTTCTGCGAGGACGAGGCCGTGGTGGCCGACGCCTACGACCGGGCCCTCGGGCTGATCGACCAGGTCCGCGCGTCGCTGCGCGGGCCGGTCCCGCCAGCCCGCCAGCGCCCCGAGCAACGAGCAGCGAGCAACGAGGAACGAGGAATGCCGATCGGCATCGAGGACCCGGCGATCGCCCCATGGACCTCCAACCTCACTCGCGAGCACTTCGAGTCCAACGTCGCCCGGATCGTCGAGTACACGCACGCCGGCGACGCATTCCAGGTGGTCCCGTCGCAGCGGTTCAGCGCCCGGGCCGCGGTCGAGGCGTTCTCGATCTACCGCGGCCTGCGCACGGTGAACCCCTCTCCGTACATGTACTTCCTGGAGTTCGGCGACTTTCAGATCGCCGGCGCCTCGCCGGAGCCGCTGGTCAAGGTCAGCGGGCGCCGCGCCGAGACGCGGCCGATCGCCGGCACGTACCCACGCGGGTCGAACGAGGAAGAGGACCGTGCCCAAGCGAAGGCGCTGCTCGACGACCCGAAGGAGCGCGCCGAACACGTGATGCTCGTCGACCTCGGCCGCAACGACCTCGGCCGCGTCTGCCAGTACGGCACCGTCTCGGTCGACGAGTACATGGCCGTCGAGACTTACTCGCACGTCTTCCACATCGTGAGCCAGGTCTCGGGGACGCTGCGCGATGGGATCACGGCGATGGACGTGCTGCGCGCGACCCTGCCCGCCGGGACGCTTTCGGGCGCACCCAAGGTCCGCGCGATGCAGATCATCGACGAGCTCGAGCCTCACAAGCGCTGCTCGTACGGAGGCGCAATCGGCTACCTCGGGTTCACCGGCGACCTCGACACGGCGATCCACATCCGCACGGCGGTGGTCAAGGACGGTCTCGTCCACGTCCAGGCCGGCGGCGGCACGGTGGCCGACGCGAAGCCGGACTACGAGTACAGAGAGAGCGTGTCGAAGGCGAAGGCGATGTTCGAAGCCGTGGCGCTTGCCGAGGGGCAGAGCGAATGGGGGTAGTTCGTCACTCGTCATCCGTCTCTCGAGCGCCGAGCGACGAGTGACGAAGCCAAAATGCACTGCCTGGTAATCGACAACTACGACTCCTTCACCTACAACCTCGTCCAGTACCTGGGCGAGCTCGGGGCGGAGGTCGAGGTCGTGCGCAACGACAAGGCGACGGTCGCCGAGTTGCTCGCGCGCCGGCCGGACCGGCTGGTGATCTCGCCGGGACCGTGCACCCCGGCCGAGGCCGGGATCTCGATCGAGGCGTCCCGCGTGTTCCCGGAGGCGGGGATCCCGACCCTCGGCGTCTGCCTCGGCCACCAGGCGATGGTCGAGGCGTTCGGCGGGCGGACGATCCGCGGCGAGCCGATCCACGGCAAGGAGGCCGAGATCGACCATGACGAGAGCGGGGTGTTCGCCGGGCTGCCGAACCCGCTCCGCGGCGGGCGCTATCACTCGCTGATCGCCGACCCGGAGTTGCCGGGCGAGCTCGAGCGGACCGCCTCGCTGGGCGACGTCGTGATGGCCGTCCGCCACCGCACCCTGCCGGCGACCGGAGTTCAATTCCATCCAGAATCAGTCCTCACTCCGGACGGCAAGCAACTCCTCGCCAACTTCCTTGGCGGCGGCGGCGAGCGCACGGCGATGCCTAACGAGATCCTCACCCGAGCCATCGACGAGGTCGCCTCCGGCAGCCACCTGACCGCCGACCACGCGTCCGCCGTGCTCGACGAGGTGATGGAGGGCCGCGCCGGCGAGGTCCAGACCGGCGCCTTCCTGATCGCGCTGCGGGCCAAGGGCGAAACCGTCGCCGAGCTCGTCGGGCTCGCGCGGACGATGCGCCGGCTCTCGGCCTCGGTCGAGACCCGCCGCCACGACCTCGTCGACACCGCGGGAACCGGCGGCGGCCCCTCGACGTTCAACATCTCGACCGCGGCGGCGCTCGTCGCCGCCGGGGCGGGCTGCGCGGTTGCCAAGCACGGCAACCGCTCGAGCACCAGCCGCTCCGGCTCGGCAGACCTGCTCGAGGCGCTCGGGGTGCAGATCGACCTCGGGCCCGACGCGGTCGCCCAATGCGTCGAGCAGATCGGCTTCGGCTTCATGTTCGCCCCCCGCCACCACGCGGCGATGAAGCACGTCGTCCCGGTGCGCAAGGAGCTCGCCGTGCGGACGATCTTCAACTTCCTCGGGCCGCTCACCAATCCCGCCGCGGCCGAGCGACAGCTGCTCGGCGTCTCCGACCGCCGCTACCAGGAGACGATCGCGGAGGCGCTCGTCGGGCTGGGCTGCGAGCGCGCCCTGGTCGTCTGCTCCGACGACGGCGTCGACGAGATCAGCGTCGCCGACCGCACGCGGGTGATCGAGGTCGCCGACGGCGGCACGGAGGAGTGGTTCGTGACCCCAGAGGACCTCGGGATCGAGCGCGCGGATCTGACCACGATCGCCGGGGGCGAGCCGGCCGAGAACGCGGCCGTGGTGCGCGCGGTGCTCGACGGCGAGCCGGGACCGGCCCGCGACGTGGTCGTCCTCAACGCCGCCGCCGCGATCCTCGCCGGCGGCGGCGCCCACGATCTGCCGGCGGGTGCCGACCGCGCGCGCGAGGCGATCGACTCGGGCGCCGCGCTGGGCGTCCTCGAGCGGCTCGTACGGCTGAGCGGCGAGCTGGCGGCGCGATGACTACCCTGATCTGCGCATGAGCAAGCTCGAAGAGCTCGTGGGGGCAGCGCGGGAGGACGTGGCGCGGCGCAAGCGATCGGTCTCGGCCGAGGACCTGCGCGCCGCCGTCGGCACCCTCTCCGGCTCGCGACCGTTCAGCGAGGCGCTGGTGCGCCCGGGGCTCTCTCTGATCGCGGAGTTCAAGCGCCGGTCCCCGAGCGCCGGCGACATCGCTTCAGGGGCGACCGTCGCCGAGATCGTCTCCGCCTATGAGCGGGCCGGTGCCGCGGCGCTCTCGGTGCTCACCGACGAGCGTCACTTCGGGGGTAGCCTCGACGACCTGCGCGCCGCCCGCGCCGCGTGCGGGTTGCCGATCCTGCGCAAGGACTTCATCGTCGACCCGTACCAGCTCTACGAGGCCGCGGTCCACGGCGCCGACGCCGTTCTGCTGATCGTCGCCGCGCTCGACGACGAGCTCCTCGGCTCCCTCTACGAGGAGGCGCGTCTGCTCGACCTCGACTGCCTGATCGAGGTCCACGACGAGCGCGACCTCGAGCGCGCGCTCGAGCTCGACGCCGACGTGATCGGGATCAACAATCGCAACCTCGCCGACCTCTCGGTCGATCTGGCGACGACCGCCGAGCTGATCACCGACGTCCCCGCCGGGAAGACGGTGGTCTCCGAGTCCGGATACGACCGCGCCGAGCAGCTCATCGAGCTCGAGCGAATCGGCTGCGACGCGGTCCTGATCGGCGAGACGCTGATGCGCTCAGGCGATCCTGAGGGCGCCGTCCGCGAGCTGACGATGGACGAGGAGCGCACCCGCGAGCACTACATGGATCGCGCCTCCGAGGGCTGATCCGGGCCGTTTCGCCGCGTCTGCGGCCACTTCTTAGTCGCGCTTACGGTTCGCGTTAGCCGTCTTTAGGAACGCCCGGCCAACCTCGGGCGTATGAAGAAGCTTCTCAAGACTCCATTCGCCTCCGCGCTCGCGGGGGGAGTCGTCGTCGCCGTCCTCGGCCTGGTCGCCATCGGCACCGGGCTCGTCGACGCCGGCGGCGACTCGACGACCACCACGACCACCGTGCCCGCCGACACCGCGCAGACGGCGCTCGCCTCCAACGACCAGGGCAAGGCGCTGAGCGTCAACCAGATCTACAGCGAGGACTCGCCCGGCGTCGTCTACATCACCGCCGAGCAGAAGGCCCAGTCGACCCCGTTCAACCCGTTCGGCCAGTCCCAGGGCGGGACCGCGACCGGCTCCGGGTTCGTGATCGACAACGAGCGGCCACATCCTCACCAACAACCACGTCGTGGCCGGCTCCGACAACGTCACCGTGCGCGTCGGCGGCGAGGACGGCCAGACGTTCGACGCCAAGGTCGTCGGCAGCGATCCCTCGACCGACGTCGCGGTGCTCGCGGTCGACTCCGGGTCCGACCAGCTGCAGCCGCTCGAGCTCGGCTCGTCCTCCGGCGTCAAGGTCGGCGATCCGGTGGTCGCGATCGGCAACCCGTTCGGGCTCGACCGGACCGCGACCGCGGGCATCGTGTCCGCGGTCCAGCGCCAGATCAGCGCCCCGAACGGGTTCACGATCGAGAACGCGATCCAGACGGACGCGCCGATCAACCCCGGCAACTCGGGCGGCCCGCTGCTCGACTCCGAGGGCAAGGTCATCGGGATCAACTCGCAGATCGAGTCCGGCGGCCAGTCCGAGGGCAACGTCGGGATTGGCTTCGCCGTCCCGATCGACACCGCCCAGGAGATCGCCCAGCAGCTGATCGCCGATGGCTCGGTGCAGCACGCCTTCATGGGCATCAGCGGCGCCGACCTCACGCCGGACATCGCGAACGTCCTCAACCTCGATGCCAACAGCGGCGCGCTCGTCCAGGCGGTCGTTCCGGGCAGCCCCGCCGACAAGGCCGGGATCACGGCGGGCGATGCGACGATGACCGTAGGCGGCCAGCGGATTCGCGCCGGCGGCGACGTGATCACCGCGGTCGACGGCAACCCCGTCGCCGGCATGGATGACGTGATCGCCGCGGTCGACGCCAAGCAGCCCGGCGACTCACTCCAGCTCACCCTGCTGCGCGGCGGCAACGAGCGGACCGTGAGCGTCGATCTCACGGACCGCCCGGCGCAGGCCGGCGGCTGACCAGACGTTCGTGGAACCCGGGCGGGCGGGCCGGCATCGACCGGCCCGTTCGCTCGTCCTGGTTCAGCCGCGGTCGGTCTCGAGCCCGTGTCGCATGGTGTTCTCGGTGATCACGCGCGACCGGGTGAACTGGCGCAGGTAGTCGGGGCCGCCGGCCTGCGCGCCGATCCCGGAGAGCCGGTTGCCGCCGAACGGCTGGCGGGCGACCATCGCGCCGGTGGTGGAGCGGTTGACGTAGAGGTTCCCGGCCGGGACCGAGGCCGCGACGAGCTCGATCGCCTGCGGGTCGCGTGAGAACAGCCCGGCCGTGAGCGCGAACGGGAGCGAGTCGATCAGCTCGAGGCCGTGCTCGACGCCGTCGATCTGCTCGATGCTGAGCAGCGGCCCGAAGATCTCCTCGCGCAGCGCGGCGGAGTCGGGCGCCAGGCCGCTGACCACGGCCGGGGCGGAGTACCAGCCGTCGCCCGGCACCTCACGCGCGGTGGTGGCGATGCGGCCCGCCGACGCTGCCTCCGCCCGGTAGCGCTCGACGCGATCGCGGGCGGCGGCCTCGATCAGCGGCGGCACGTCGGTCGCGAAGCTGTCGGCGGGACCGACGACGAGCGCATCGGTCGCCCCGGCGAGGCGCTCGAGCAGCTCGTCGGCGACCGCCTCGTGCGCGAGCACGCGCGACGCGGCCGAGCACTTCTGCCCGCCGTAGGCGAACGCTGACTCGACGATCGCCGGGACCGCGTCGTCGAGGTCGGCGTCGGCGTCGACGATGACGCAGTTCTTGCCGCCCATCTCGGCGACGACCCGCTTCACCCGATCCTGGCCGGGCTGTGTATCCGCGGCGGCCCGGACGATCTCCAGCCCGACGGCGCCCGAGCCCGTGAACGCGATCAGCCCCACCCGCGGGTCGCGGACCAGCGCGGCGCCGGCGTCGCCCTCGCCAGGCAGCAGGCCGAGCGCGGCCGCCGGGACGCCCGCATCGTGCAGCGCCTCGACCAGCGCCAGCGAGCAGCCCGGCGATTGCTCGGCGGGCTTCAGGACAACCGAGTTGCCGGCGGCGAGCGCCGCTGAGGTCATCCCCGCCGGAATCGCGAGCGGGAAGTTCCAGGGCGAGATCACAGCGGCGATCCCGACCGGCTCGTAGCGCATCGTGTTGCGCTCGCCGGGTGCCTGGGCGAGCTCCGGCCCGCGGTCGAGCGCCGCCGCACCGAGCGCGTAGTACTCGAGGAAGTCGATCGCCTCGCAGACGTCGGCGTCGGCCTCCGGCCACGGCTTCGCGCACTCGCGCACCTCGAGCGCCGCGAGCTCGGCGCGACGGGCGCGCAGGGTCGCGGCGGCGGCGCTGAGGACCGCGGCCCGCTCCGCGCCGCTTCGCCCTCGCCACGCGCCGAGACCCCGCTCCGCGGCATCGACCGCCCGGGCGGCGTCGGCCGCGCCGGCAAGCCCGGCGACCGCGACCACCCGCTGCGGCGCGCCAGGGTCGGTCGACTCGAGTCCGGTGACGGCGCCGCGCTCGCCGTCGATCAGGATCGGCACCTCGAGCGGCAGGCGTGGCTCGAGCTCGGCGAGCGCCGCGCTCAGCCGCTCGCGCTCGGGGCCGCGGCGCAGCTCCAGCGTCGGCTCGTTGCGGAAGGTCGCCGCTTCGCTCACGGCGCCGCCAGCAGCTCCTCGACCGGGGCGCCGCTGTGGTGGGCGCGCAGGAACGAGTCGTTGGACGAGTTCTCGAGCAGCCGTCGGACCAGGTAGGCCATCCCGGCGACCAGATCCCCGACGGGGCAGTAGCTGCGCACCCGCAGCCGGTCGGCCCGCAGCGCCTCCGCGAGCTCGTCGCCGAGCCCCCGCAGCACCTGCAGCTCCAGGTCGCGGTCCCGGCCGCCGCGGAGGCGGTTGTAGGCGATCGCGTGAGCGACCGAGCGCAGGTTGTGGCTCGCGATCTTCACCCGGACCGCGGGTCGCGCGTCGAGGAGCGTCCTGGTGAGCGCCTCGAAGTTGCGGTCGCAGTCGGCCTTGTCCTCGAACACCGGGGTGCTCCAGCCATGCTGGCGCGCCTCGACCACCTCGTGGTCCCAGTACGCGCCCTTGACCAGCCTCACGACCAGCGGCGACGCGCGCGGCGTTTCCCGTGCCCACGCGAGCAGCCGCTCGAGCTGCTCGGGCGAGTCGCGCAGGTACGCCTGGAGGACGACCCCGGCGGACGGCCCCTCGGCGAACTCGGGCTCGGCGAGCAGGCCGAGCACGAGGTCGGTCGTCGTTTCGATCGAGTCGACCGACTCCATGTCGACGTGCAGGTGCGCGCCGCGGTCGCGGGCCAGGGCGAGCAGCGACCGCAGCCGCACCGCGGCGTCCTCGCGCCCGACCTCGGGCGCTCGCGGTCGCATCAGCGGAGTTAGCGCGGTGACCTTGACCGAGAGATTGACCCGCGGCACGGCGCCGGCCGAGTCGCGCTCCAGCCACTCGCGCTCGGGCCAGCGGGCGGTCGCTTTGCCCAGGGTCTCGAGTGCTTCGCGGCAGCGGTCGGCGTAGCGGTCGGCCTCGGCGGCGGTTACGGTCGCCTCGCCGAGGAGGTCGACCGAGCTCGCGATCCCGCTCTTCCAGAGCCGCTCGAGTGTGCCGAGCGCCGCCGCCGGGCTCTCGCCGACGATGAAGCGATGGGCCATGTGGCGGACGCCCGCCGCCGTCGCCCGGCCGAGCGCCTTGCGCCCGGCGGCGCTGTCGGCCAGACGCAGCGCCGCCTCGATCGAGGGCGGTCGCTCGTCGACCTGATCGAGGTACGCGACCAGGTGCGAGCTGAGGTCGTCGACCGAGCGGCACGCCGGGGTGACGTCGACGAGCCGGAAGAGAGCCGCCGAGAGCTGCTCGTCGCGCGCGGTGAACTGCATCGCCTTCTGGTCGAGCGAGCGCAGCGGGTGGCGGGCGGGGGAGGGAAAGCGGCCGGCGAGGTCACGGCCGATCCGCTGGATCTCCGCCTCGAGCTCGGGCGGCGGCGAATCAGGCCCCCCTGATCCGAGTGCGACCACGATCCCTACGCTACTCCGACCTGATGCGAGTCAAGTTCTGCGGCATTACGACAGTCGAGGATGCGCGCGAGGCGGTCCGTCTCGGCGCCTGGGCGATCGGCCTCAACTACTGGCCGCAGAGCCCGCGCCGCTGCGACCCGGGTACCGCGGTGGCGATCAGCGCCGAGCTGCGGCGCAAGGCGATGCTGGTCGGCGTGTTCGTGAACGCGTCGCTCGATGAGATCGCGACCGCGGCCGAGGACGCGCAGCTCGGGGCGGTGCAGCTGCACGGCGACGAGGGGCCATCGTTCTGCCAGGAGGTGGCGCGCCGCACCGGCTGCAAGGTGATCAAGGCCATGCGGGTGCGAAGCGGCGCCGACGTGCGTGCCGCCGAGACGTTCCGCACCGACTACCACCTGCTCGACGCGCACCGTCCCGAGACGCCGGGCGGCACCGGAGCGAGCTTCGACTGGGTGTTGACCGCCGAGCGCAATTCGACCGTGCCGATGATCCTGGCGGGCGGGCTGACGCCCGACAACGTCGCCGAGGCCATCGAGATCGCCAGTCCTTACGCGGTCGACGTCGCCAGCGGGATCGAGGCTGCGCCGGGGGTCAAGGACCACGCGCTGATGGCGAGCTTCGCGGAGGCGGCCGGGGTCAGGCTGCCGGCGGCCCCCGGGACCCTGCCGTGAGCGGGCCGGCCGGGGCCGCCGGCGGGCGCGGCGCCGAGCTCGGCGTCGACGAGCGCTTCGGCCCGTACGGCGGCCGCTTCGTGCCCGAGGTGCTGATCGCCGCGCTCGACGAGCTCACCGCCGCCTGGGCCGCGGCGCGCGCCGACGCGGCTTCGCGGCGGCGCTCGACCGCCTGCTGCGCGACTTCGTCGGCCGCCCGACGCCGCTCTATCTGGCCGAGCGGCTCTCCGAGCGGGTCGGCCGCCGCGTCTACCTGAAGCGCGAGGACCTCGCCCATACCGGCGCCCACAAGATCAACAACGCGGTCGGCCAGGCGCTGCTCGCCCGCAAGATGGGCAAGACCCGAGTGATCGCCGAGACCGGGGCCGGCCAGCACGGCGTCGCCGCGGCGACGGCGTGCGCGCTGCTCGGGCTCGACTGCATCGTCTACATGGGGACCGAGGACATGCGCCGCCAGGCGCCCAACGTCGAGCGCATGCGCCTGCTCGGCGCCGAGGTGGCGCCGGTCGAGGTCGGCGCGCGGACCTTGAAGGAGGCCGTCAGCGCCGCGATCCGCGACTGGGTCGCGAACGTCGCCGACACCCACTACATCATCGGTTCGGCCGTCGGCCCGGCGCCGTACCCGGCGATCGTCCGCGACCTGCAACTGGTGATCGGCTCCGAGGCGCGCGAGCAGGCGCTCGCCGCCGAAGGGGGCCTGCCGGCCCGGGTGATCGCGTGCGTCGGCGGCGGCTCGAACGCGATCGGGACCTTCGTTCCGTTCGTCGACGACCCCGAGGTCGAGCTGATCGGGATCGAGGCGGCGGGGGAGGGGGTCGACAGCGGCCGCACCGGGGCCTCGCTGAGCGCCGGCGCGGTCGGCGTCCTCCACGGGGCGCTCTCGGCCGTGCTCGCCGACGAGGACGGCCAGATCCTCGAGGCGCACTCGGTCTCCGCCGGCCTCGACTATCCCGGCGTCGGCCCTCAGCACGCCTACCTGCGCGATACCGGTCGGGTCCGCTACGAGGCGGTCACCGACGACCAGGCTCTGCGCGCCTTCCGCGAGCTCGCTCGGCTCGAGGGGATCATCCCGGCGCTCGAGCCATCGCACGCGATCGCGTGGCTGCTGTCGAGCCCGCGATCGCGACCGCCGCCACTCCTCGGCTTCGCCTGCGGGGGTGCGGGGCCGGGGCCTTCGACGTCCTGACGCTCTCGGGCCGGGGCGACAAGGACCTCGCCGAAGTAGTCGCCCGCCTCGGGAGCGGCAGAGCGACGAGCGGCGAGCGACGACACGAGCGCTCAATCGCCGTGCGCGTTCGCGACGGCCCGCAGGGAGGGCCGCGCTGCGCTGATGCCGTACATGATGTCCGGCTTCCCCGACCGCGAGACGTCGGCGGCGGTGATCGATGCCTACGCGGACGCGGGCGCCGACCTGATCGAGCTCGGGGTCCCGTACTCCGATCCGCTCGCCGACGGGCCGGTGATCCATGACGCCGCGACGCGCGCGCTCGCCGCTGGGGCGACGCTCGAGTCCGCACTCGCCGACTGCGAGCGGGTCGCCGCCCAGGTTCCGGTGATCCCGATGGCCTACGCGAACATGATCCTGGCACGCGGGCCAGAGCGCTTCGCCCGCGAGCTCGCCGACGCCGGGGCGGCCGGGGCGATCGTCCCGGACCTGCCGCTCGAGGAAGGCGGCGAGGTGGCCGCCGAGCTGCGCAGCGCCGGCCTGGCCCTGATCCCGCTCGTGGCGCCGACGACGCCGCCGGAGCGCCGGGCGCGCATCTGCGCCGAGGCCGAGGGCTTCGTCTACCTGGTCTCCGACACCCGGACGACCGGCGAGCGCGACAACCTGCCGGAATCGCTCGGCGCGCTGATCGAGGCGACCAAGGCCGATTCGCCGGTCCCGGTCGCGGTCGGCTTCGGAATCGGCACCCCGGAGCAGGCCGCGACGGTTGGCGCGGTCGCGGACGGCGTGATTATCGGCACCCGGCTGGTCCGCGCGGTCGGCGAGGCGGGTGATCCGGCCGCCGCGGGTGTCGCGGTCGGCGCCTTCATCGAGGCGGCGCGCGCCGCGATCGAGTCCTGAGAACCGCCCGAACGGGTAGATTGCCGCCCGTGCGTTTGCTCGTCTTCACCGTCGTCGGACTGATCGCGCTGATGATCGCCTACGCCTTCTCGCTCGGCGGGACGGTCGCTGCGCTCATCTTCCTGTTCATCCTCGTCAACGGCATCATCGATCGCTGGGCGAAGCCGTTGATCGAGTGGATCAAGGCCTGACTCGCTGACGTAACGCCTGCGACCCTCCGGTGACAGAGGCTCCGAATGGAGTCGGCTGCGAGCGAGGAGGAGCGATGAACGAGGACGGGCGCGAGCTCGAGTGGCACCGGGTGCTGGACGAGGACGATCTGCCCGATGGACGCGTCACCACTGTGCATGCCGGCGTCAGGGAGCTGGCGCTGGTCCACTACGACGGCTGCTGGGCGGCGCTCGACAACCGTTGCCCGCATCAGGGAGGACCGCTCGGCGAGGGATCGATCGAGAACGGGCTGCTCCGCTGCCCCTGGCACGGCTTCGACTACGACCCCCTGACCGGTGGGTCGCCCGGCGGGTTCGTCGATCAGGCGACCTGCTTCCCGCTCGAGGTACGCGAAGACGGCGTCTACGTAGGGGTGTCGCCGCCGGCCGTGCACGAGCGCACGGTGAGCGACGTGATGTCCGAGACGATGGTCAACTGGGGCGTGCGCCATGTGTTCGGAATGGTCGGTCACTCGAACCTCGGCCTCGCCGACGCGATCCGCCGCCGCGAGTCCGAGGGCGAGCTCACCTACATCGGGATCCGCCACGAGGGCGCTGCGGCGTTCGCAGCGTCGGCCTACGGCAAGCTCACCGGCCGTCCGGCAGCCTGCCTGACGATCGCGGGCCCGGGGGCGACGAACCTGATCACCGGGCTCTGGGACGCGAAGCTCGACCGCGCCCCGGTGCTCGCGCTGACCGGCCAGGTCGAGGAGCAGGTGCTCGGCCCGGGTGCCTTCCAGGAGGTGGACCTCGCCGCCGCGTTCGAGCCGGTGGCCGCCTGGAGCCAGACCGTGCTCCCGTCCTCCAAGCACTCCGAGCTGATGAGCCTCGCGGTCAAGAACGCAACCGTGCGCTCGCAGGTTGCTCATCTGATCTTCCCCGACGACGTGCAGACGATCCCGGCCGGCGAGGCCGAGGCATCGGGTCCCGAGGGCAGGCTCGGCGACGAGCGCATCGTCCCTGCCGAGGAATCGCTCGAGCGCGCGACGGCGCTGCTGGCGACGGCGAAGCGGCCAGTCATCATCGTCGGCTACGGAGCGCGGGAGCGCATGGACGACGTCACGGCCCTGGCCGAGAGGCTGGGTGCGCCGGTGATCACCACGTTCAAGGCCAAGGGCCAGATCCCCGACGATCACCCGCTCGCCTGCGGCGTGCTCGGGCGCAGCGGCACGCCCGTGGCGAGCTGGGTGATGAACGAAGCGGACCTGCTGCTCGTCTTCGGCGCCTCGTTCGCCAACCACACCGGCATCTACCCGGGCCACCCGATCATCCAGGTCGATCTCGACCCGATGCAGCTCGGGAAGTTTCACCCGGTCGAGGTGCCGGTCTGGGGCGAGGTCGGGGTCACGGCGCGACTGCTCGCCACCGCGCTCGAGGGGGCCAAGCCCGCAGCGACCGATCAGGCGGGCGACGTGGCCGAGCGCAAGGCGATCTGGGCCGCCGAGAAGGCGAGCCGGCTGGCGGACGACCGCGGCTCCGGGGTCGCCTCAGCGGCGATCTTCGCGGCGCTCACGCGGGCGACCCCTGAGGACGCCGTGATCGCGGTCGACGTCGGCAACAACACCTACTCGTTCGGGCGCTACTTCGAAACGCGCGGCACCCAGCGGGTCTTGATGTCCGGGTACCTCGGGTCGATCGGGTTCGGGTATCCGGCCGCGATCGGCGCCTGGGCGGCGACCGACGGCGAGCGCCCGGTCCTCGCGGTCACCGGAGACGGCGGCTTCGGGCAGTACATGGGGGAGCTGCTGACCGCGGTCAAGCACGGGATGAAGATCACCCACGTGCTCGTCAACAACGGCCAGCTCGGCAAGATCTCGAAGGAGCAGCGCGCCGGTTCCTGGGACGTGTGGCAGACCGAGCTACACAACCCGAACTTCGCCGAATACGCCGAGCTCTGCGGGGCGCTCGGGATCAGGGTGACGGAGGCTTCGGAGCTCGACGGCGCCATCCGGCGCGCGTTCGAACACGACGGCCCGGCTATGGTCGAGGTGATGGCCGACGCGGAACTCGTCTGATGGCGCTTGCGCCGCTCCCGCCGACGTTCGCCGAGACGCGGGAAGCCCTGCACCGAGTCGCCGAGCTCATCGTCGCGCCGGCCCGCAAGCCGGACAACGAGATCGCGCTGACTCAGACGCCGGGCGGCTTCGGGACGCCGCCGTTCGAGTTCGAGGGCCGAGCGCTCCAGGTCCGGGTCGACGGGGCCGAGCTGGTCGTCACCGAGGACGGCTCGGAGCGCCGCGGGCGGCTCGAGACGATCGCCCGCGCGGCCGAGCTCGTCGGCGCCGACCTCTTTCCGAGCGGCACCCCGACGAACTCGACGCCGCTCGGAATCGACGAGGCCGCCGCCGTCGCGCTCGGGTCCTTCTACGAGTTCGCGGCCGGGGCACTCGGCGACCTGCTCGGGACGGTGTCGCCGGCCGACGAGCCGTCGGCGATCAACCTCTGGCCCGAGCACTTCGACATCGCCTTCGAGTCCGGCCCGGAGTCGCTCGGGCGGCGCGCCAATTACGGCGCCTCGCCGGGGGACGGCGATCATCCGGAGCCATACCTCTACGTCGGCCCGTGGCAGCCACAGACCCGCGGCGGACTCTGGAACGCGACGGCGTTCGACGGCGCCGAGCTCGGTTACCGCGAGCTGCTCGACGCCGCCGATCCCCGCTCGCTCGCGGCGGATTTCTTCGCGGTTCGCCGCGAGGCGCTCGCCGACTAGCGCCCCGCCGCGCGGGTATCGTTGGCCGCGTGCGACTCGGAGTGCTGACAGGCGGTGGCGATTGCCCCGGGTTGAACGCCGTCATCCGGGCGATCGTCCGCAAGGGCGTGGCCGCATACGGCCACGAGTTCGTCGGCTATCGCGATGGCTGGCGGGGGCCGCTCGAGGGCGATTGGCGGCCGCTCGGAATCCCGGAGGTGCGCGGCATCCTCCCGCGTGGCGGAACGATTCTCGGCTCCTCTCGGACGAACCCGCTCAATGAGGAGTCCGGGGCGGAGCGGCTCGCCGCCAATCTCGAGCGCGACGGCGTCGAGGGCCTGATCGCGATCGGTGGCGAGGACACGCTCGGCGCGGCTCGCGGCCTGCACGACGCCGGGGTCAAAGTCGTCGGCGTCCCGAAGACGATCGACAACGATCTCGGAGCAACGGACTACACGTTCGGCTTCGACACCGCGGTCAACATCGCGATGGGCTCGATCGACCGTCTGCACACCACCGCCGAGAGCCACAAGCGCACCCTGATCGTCGAGGTGATGGGCCGCCACGCGGGCTGGATCGCGGTGCACGCCGGCATTTCCGGCGGCGCCAACGTGATCCTGATCCCCGAGCATCCGTTCGACCTCGGCGACGTTTGCGACTACATCGTGCGCCGCTTCGAGAGCCAGTATGCGCCGATCGTCGTGGTCAGCGAGGGCGCCGAGCCCAAGGGCGGGATTCCGGTCGCCCGGGATGCGCCGACGGACTCGTTCGGCCACGTACGCCTGGGTGGGATCGGCCAATGGCTCGAAGCCGAGATCGAGGGACGCACGGGCAACGAGGCGCGAGCGACCGTGCTCGGACACGTGCAACGCGGCGGCACCCCGACCGCGTTCGACCGGGTCCTCGCGACCCGGTTCGGGCTGCACGCCATCGACGCCGCCCACGCGGGTGAGTGGGGCAAGATGACCGCGCTGCGCGCCACCGACATCGTGCTTGTCGACCTCGCGGAGGCGACCGCGGAGCTGAAGCTCGTGCCGGACTCGCTCTATCGCGAGGCCGAGGTCTTCTTCGGCTGAAGCCATGAGGCCTGCGGCGGCAATCGCGCTGCTGCTCGCGGCGGCGCTGCTCGGCGGGTGCTCGGCCGGGGGCGACGACGGCGGTGATCCAACCCTTACCGTCTACGTCAGCCTGCCGATGCGTGGCGCGCTCGCCGCGGACGGGCGTGATGCCGCCGACGGCGCTCGACTGGCGCTCGCCGACGCGGGCGGCGAGGCGGCCGGAACCGTGGTCGAGGGGATCTACCTCGACGACACCGCGGGCAGCGGGGCCCGCGCCCGGTGGAGCCCGGTCAGCGCCGCCGCCAACGCCCGGCGCGCCACTCAGGACGCGACCGCGATCGCCTACCTCGGCGACTTCGAGTCCGGCGCCACTCGCGCCTCGCTGCCGGTCACCAACACCGCCGGGCTCCTCCAGGTTTCGCCGGCGAGCGCCGCGGGTGACCTCGTCTCGCCCGTCGCCGAGCTCCGACGATGTCCCCGGGACCCAACCGAGTGGCAGGCGCACGTTCGCCCGGGTGATCCCGAGCGACCGCGCCCAGGCCGAGGCCGGCGCCGGCTGGGTCGGCGATCTGGGGCTGCGGCGGGTCGCGACCGAG
This sequence comes from uncultured Solirubrobacterales bacterium, assembly GCA_963828755.1. Lineage (GTDB taxonomy): Bacteria > Actinomycetota > Thermoleophilia > Solirubrobacterales > 70-9 > WHSW01. The sequence continues at coordinate 170,686 of CAWHFY010000022.1, forward strand.
TCCGACGGGACACCCTTCGGCGACGCGGTCGTCGACGCGTTCGAGGCGGCCCTCGGCGGGGTCGCAGCAGTCCAGGCGCGTCCGCAGCTCCTCTACTTCGGCGGCGAGCCGGCGAACCAGCCGGCGGCGCTGGCCCGAACGGCGCCGCGGTTGATGGTCACCGACGCCGAGCTCGCCCCGGAGGTGGGCGAGAGCCCGGGAACCCTGGCGACCTCGGCGGCGCTCGATCCCTCGCAGCTGCCGGCAGCAGGGCAGCGTTTCACCGCCGCCTTCAAGGACGCGTACGACCGCGCTCCGGGCCGCTACGCCGCCTACGGCTATGAGTCGATGGCGCTGATTCTCGCGGCGATCGAGGCCGCCTCCGACGCCACCGACCGGACCGCGGTCGCCGGCGCCGTCTTCGGACTCCAGCGGCCGGACTCGATCCTCGGCCCGTACGAGATCAGCGCCCGCGGCGAGACGACGCTGGCGCGGATGACCGGGTACGAGTTCGGGTCCAGCGGCCGGATCCGACCGGTCGCCAGGATCGGCCGCTAGAGCAGGTCGGCGAGCGCCGGGTCGAGCTCGGGGAAGCGGAAGGTGTACCCGAGATCCTGGGCTCGGCGCGGGATCACCCGGTAGCTTCCGATGATCTGCTCGGTGAGCTCCTCGCCGCGCAGCGCGCGGATCGCGAACCGGGGCGCCGGGATCAGCGAGGGGCGGTGCAGCGCCTTGCCGAGCGACTTCGAGAACTCGCGGTTGGTGACCGGGCGTGGCGCGGTCGCGTTCAGGGTGCCGCTGACGGCCGCGTTGTCGAGCGCCCAGAGGATCAGGCCGACCTCGTCGTCGCGATGGATCCAGGGCATGTAGAAGTCGCCGCCGGCGAGCGGGCCGCCGACCCCGAACTTGAACGGCGGCACGAGCTGCTTGAGCAGCCCGCCGTCCGGGTCGAGGACGAGCCCGGTGCGGAAGACGACCACGCGGACGCCGCCGGCCTCGGCCTTGCGCGCCTCCGCCTCCCACTCGACCACGAGCTGAGAGAGGAAGCCAGGGCCCGCCGCGGTGGATTCGTCGACGATCGCCTCCCCGCGGTCGCCGTAGATCCCGATCGCCGCCTGGCTGACCAGGGTGCGCGGGCTCGGCGTCGCGGCCAGCATTCCGTCCACGAGGTTCTTGGTCGCCCGCACGCGGCTCTCGCGGATCCGCTGCTTCGCCTCGTCCGTGAGCCGCTGGTTGATCTCCTCGCCGACCAGGTTCACGACCGCGTCGACGCCCTCGAGCGCGGCGGCCGGCGGCCGCTCGTTGGCCGGGTCCCAGGCGTGCCAGGTGACGGTCGGGTTGGTCTTGCGGGCCTTCGCCGGATCACGGCTGAGGCCGACGACCTCCTCGCCGCGGGCGAGGAGTGCGTCGCAGACCGCGGAGCCGATCAGTCCGGTGGCGCCGGTGACGAGAACACGCATCTTCAGCCTTTCCACTATCCGCCGAGGGTCCCGTCTCGCGGCTACTCGATCGTTGAAAACGTACCCGTCTCCTCGGAGACGCGGGCGATCCCGTCGCGGCGCGCCTCCTCGATCACGGCCTTGGCGACGGCTGGGGCGACGTCGCGGTCGAACACCGAGGGGATGATGTAGTCCTCGGAGAGGTCCTCGGCCGCGACCACGTCCGCGATCCCCTGCGCGGCCGCCAGCTTCATCTCCTCGGTGATCCGCGGCGCTCCGGCGTCGAGGGCGCCGCGGAAGATCCCCGGGAAGGCGAGCACGTTGTTGATCTGGTTCGGATAGTCCGAGCGGCCGGTGGCCATGATCCGCACGTGGGGCTCGGCCTCCTCGGGCATCACCTCGGGGGTCGGGTTCGCCATCGCGAAGACGATCGGGTCGTCGGCCATCTTCGCCAGGTCGCTCGCCTCGACCAGGCCGGGACCAGAGAGGCCGACGAAGAGGTCGGCACCTGCGATCACGTCTGCCGGCATCCCGAGGCGGTGCTCCGGGTTCGAGTTCTCCGAGTACCAGCGCTTGATCTCGGTCATCTGCTCGTAGTCGTCGCGGGTGGTCGAGAGCGCGCCCCTGCGGTCGCAGCCGATGATCTTGGTGATGCCCGGAGGCGAGCATCATCTTCGTCACCGCCACGCCGGCCGCGCCCAGTCCGAGCACCAGCACGCTCAGGTCCTCGATCGGCTTGCCGACGATCTTCAGCGCGTTGAACAGCGCCGCCATCGTCACCACGGCGGTGCCGTGCTGGTCGTCGTGGAAGACCGGGATGTCGAGCTCCTCCTTGAGCGCCTCCTCGATCTCGAAGCAGCGCGGGGCGGAGATGTCCTCGAGGTTGATGCCGCCGAAGGTCGGGGCCATCAGTCGCACCGCCTCGATGATCTTTTCCGGGTCGTTGGTGTCGAGGCAGATCGGGAACGCATCGATGTCGGCGAACTCCTTGAAGAGCATCGCCTTGCCCTCCATCACCGGCATCGCGGCCTCGGGGCCGATGTCACCGAGACCGAGCACCGCCGAGCCGTCGGACACGACGGCGACCGTGTTCTTCTTGATCGTGAAGTCGAACGCCTTCTTGCGGTCGCCGGCGATCTCCATGCAGACCCGCGCGACGCCGGGCGTATAGGCCATCGAGAGGTCGTCGCGGGTCTTGAGTGGGTACTTGTTGTGCTGCTCGATCTTGCCGCCGCGGTGCATCGCGAGGGTGCGGTCGACGTAATCGATCACCCGCGCGCCCCGGGTCGAGCCGATCGCGCGCAGGATCTCCTCCCAGTGCGCCTGGTCGCGAGCGTCGATCGTGAACTCGCGCACCCGCTTGCCCTCGGCGCCGGCGCCCGGAACGAGGTCGACTCCCTGCAGCGCCCCGCCGGCCTCGGCGATCGACGCCGTCAGCTTGCCCGAGCGGCTCCGAGCGCGCGTCGAGCTCGACGCGCACGGTGACCGAGAACTGGGCGGAGACGCTGGCCATGGGCGGCGCGGAGTTTATGGGGCGGAGTTTGGCTGGGTAAAGGGGGCGGGTCCGGCGTGTGTGGGGTTTGTCGGGCGATGGCCGACAAACGCCTCACACCCGACCTCGTCGTGGCCCGGATCGCGGCGCGGCAGCACGGGGTCGTGACGGTCTGCTTCGCAGTTGCTCCGGTCGGGTCTGACGCGGGACGGCGTCCTTGGCCGTGTCCGCGCCGGACGCCTGCATCCCGTCCACCGGGGCGTCTACGCGGTCGGCCACGACGGCCTGACCCACCACGGACGCTGGAAGGCCGCGACGCTCGCGGTTCCGCGGGGCGTGCTGTCGCACCGCAGCGCGGCCGAGCTCTGGGAGCTCCTGCCACCGTCCAGCGCGAAACCCCACCTCAGCGTCCCCTACCCAGCCTCGCCCGCGAGGCGGGCGGACCTGACGATCCACCGCTCCCGCACGCTCGCCCGCGCCCGCACGACCAGCCGCGACAACATTCCGGTGACCATGCCCGCCCGCACCCTCGCCGACCTGATGTCCGTCGCGTCCGCCGCGGACGTTCGGCGGGCGACCCGCGCCGCGGAGAAGCGGGGGCTGCCGCTCGACCCTCGCTACCTCTCCGACCGGACCGAGAGCGATCTCGAGCGGGACTTCCTCGCCATCTGCCGCCGCCACCGGGTTCCAGAGCCGGAGACGCGCAGGCGTGGATCGGCCGCTACCGCGTGGACTTCCTCTGGCCCACGGAGCGGCTGGTCGTCGAGGTGGACGGCTACATCTACCACCGCGGGCGCCGGGCGATGCGCGCGGACAACGACCGCGATCTCGAGTTGGAGCTGGCCGGATTCAGGGTCGTGCGGGTCGAGGACACGCGCATCGACGAGGATCCGGCGGGCTTGGCGGCGGCCGTGCTCTGCCTTCTGCGGGCCGCCCCATAAGATCGAGGCGATGGCGAAGAAGGACCAGAACGGGGGCGGGGAGGAGGTGTTCCTGATCGACGGGAACTCGCTCGCCTATCGCGCGTTCTTCGCCCTGCCGGAGTCGATCGCGACCGCTGACGGGCGTCCGACCAACGCGATCTACGGGTTCGCGTCGATGATGGCCAAGATCCTCATCGACCACTCGCCGAAGGCCGTGATCGTCGCCTGGGACAAGGGCTGGTCCGGGCGCGAGAAGGTCTACGCCGAGTACAAGTCCCAGCGCAAGTCGCGCCCGGACCTGCTCAAGGAGCAGTGGCCGCACCTGGCGCCGCTGGCCGAGGCGTTCGGCTTCAAGAACGTCGACGTCGAGGGCTACGAGGCCGACGACGTGATCGCCACCCTCGCCCGCCAGGCCTCGGACGCCGGCGTGCCGGTGATGATCGTCTCCGGCGACCGCGACGTCTACCAGCTGGTCCGCGACGGGGTCCGGGTGATGACCACCTCGCGCGGGGTCACCGACACCAAGGTCTATGACCGCGACGGCGTCGTCGAGCGCTACGGCGTGCCACCGGAGCTGGTCACCGACTTCATCGGACTCAAGGGCGACACCTCCGACAACATCCCCGGCGTCCCCGGGATCGGCGACAAGACCGCCGCCCAGCTGCTCCAGCAGTTCGGCGACCTCGAGGCCGTGCTCGGCTCGGTCGACGAGATCTCGGGCGCGAAGCGCAAGCAGAACCTGACCGAGCACGCCGACGACGCCCGCGTCTCGAAGCAGCTCGCGACGATGGTCGAGGACGTCGCCGTGCCGCTGAAGATCACCGAGGCGCTGCGCTCGTCGCCCGACCGAACGAAGCTGCGCGACGCGGCCAACCAGTTCGAGCTGCGCGCCGTGATCCAGCGCCTCGACGACGAGTGGGACGAGGTCGTGCCCGGTCGCATGGTCGAGGAGACGATCGAGGTCGAGGCCCAGGAGGGCACCCCGGACGACCTCGCCGACGGCCCGGCGGCGCTCGCGATCCGTGGCGGCCGCTGGGCGGCCAGCGACGGGGCCAAGGTGATCACCGGCGACGCCTCGGATCTCGCCTCCCTCGCGACCGCTCTGCGCCCGCACCCGATCGTCGGCCACGACATCAAGGAGCTCGGCGGCCACGGGCCGGACAGCCTGCTGTCAGCGGCGCGGCGCGGCTCGGCTTCGCTTCGCAGGGCCTCAGATCAGGCGCCTCAACAGCGGCGCGGCTCGGCTTCGCTTCGCTCCGCCTCACGGGGCGGCCTCGACCTCGCGCACGACACGATGGTCGCCGCCTACCTGATCGACCCGGCCCGGCGCACCTATGACCTACACGAGCTCGCCGCCGATGCGGGGCTCGCCGCGGCCCCCGCTGGCGCCGAGGACGGCCAGCTCAGCCTCGCCGCCGAGGAGGGCGAGGCGGCCGGCGACCCGGCCGTCGACGCGCGGCTCACCGGCGAGCTCGCTGAGCGCCAGCGCGAGCGGGTGATCGAGTTCGGGGTCGAGCGCCTCCTGAACGAGGTCGAGATGCCGCTGATCGAGGTGCTCGGCGAGATGGAGCGGATCGGGCTGAAGCTCGACACCGAGCGGCTCGCCGAGATCGGCGCCGGGATGGAGGAGCAGATCCTCGAGCTCGAGGCGCAGATCTACGAGGACGCCGGCCGCGAGTTCACGATCGGCTCGCCGCAGCAGCTCGCCACGGTCTTCTTCGACGAGCTCGGGCTGACCAAGAAGCGCCGCGGCAAGACCGGTTTCTCGACCGACTCGCGGGTCCTTGGCCAGCTCCGCGACGAGCATCCGATCGTCGAGCGAGTCGAGCGGTGGCGGGAGCTGACCAAGCTCAAGAACACCTACCTCGACTCGCTGCCGACCCTGGTCGACGAGAACTCGCGCATCCACACGACCTTCAACCAGGTGACCGCGGCGACCGGGCGGCTGTCGAGCACCAACCCGAACCTGCAGAACATCCCGATTCGCTCCGATGTCGGGCGCCCGGTGCGCGCCTGCTTCGTCGCCGAGCCGGGCAAGCGCCTGCTGTCTTGCGACTACAACCAGGTCGAGCTGCGGGTGCTCGCCCACGTCGCGGGCGAGGACGTCCTGCGCGAGATCTTCGCCTCGGGTGAGGACGTGCACTCGGCGACCGCGGCCGGGATCATCGGCGCCGACCCCGACGCGATCACCCCGGCGGAGCGCTCGAAGGCGAAGATGGTCAACTACGGGATCGCCTACGGGCTCTCGGCTTTCGGGCTTGCCGACCGGCTCAATATCTCGCGCGAGGAGGCGGCCACCTACATCGACCGTTACTTCGAGCGGTTCCCCGCGGTGAAGCGGTTCATCGACGCGACGATCGCCGCTGCCGCGGAGGAGGGGTACGTCCGGACGCTGTTCGGCCGCCGCCGCAACATCCCCGAGCTGCGCTCGGGCAATCCGCAACGGCGCAGCCTCGGCGAGCGGCTGGCGGTCAACACCGTGATCCAGGGCACCGCTGCCGACATCATCAAGGTCGCGATGGTCAACTGCCACCGCGCGGTCGCCGATGCCGGCCTCGAGACCGAGCTCGTGCTCCAGATCCACGACGAGCTCCTGTTCGAGGGGCCGGAGGGCGAGATGGACGCCGCGGCCGAGATCGCCCGCCGCGAGATGGTCGGGGCGTTCGAGCTCGACCCGCCGCTGGCGGTCGACGTCGGCGTGGGCGCCGACTGGCTCGCCGCCAAGTAGCCGTCGCGCCGGTCACTCAGCCGGCTGCGCGCTCAGTCCGGCTCGGGTCCGCCGCCCGGGCCGCTGTGATCGTCGAGCCCGTCATCGCCGCCCGGACCGCTGTGGTCCTCGTCCGGTTCCACCGCCTCGGTCTCGATCTCGCTCGCGATCGGCTCGATCGGATCGTCGCCGTCACCGGGACCGCTGTGGTCCTCGGTCTCGACCGACGCGACCGCGTCGTCGGAGCCGTGCCCGCCGGGGCCAGAGGAGTCGCCGCCGGGGTGCCCGGGGCCACTCGGCCCGGAGGGAGGCTGGGCGCTCGGCCCGGGCCCGTCGGATCCGGACGAACCGTGGAACCCACCGTCGCCGCCGGGCCCCGAGCTCGGGCTCGACGGGCCGGAGGGGCTTGAGCCGCTGGTCGAAGCCGCGCCGGAAGCCGAGGAACCGGAGCTCGAACCGCTGGATTCGGCCGCGCCGCTGGCCTGCGTGGCGGACGGTTGCGCCTGGTCATCAACGGGAGTCAGCGTGGCCGTGTCGCCGGTGCTCGAGGCGCGCTCGCTCGGCGCCGGGCCGCCCGTCCGGTCGGCAAGGTCGGGCGCCGCGTCGCTGTGCTGTTCGCCGCGCTGCCCGGACGTAACCGCGCGCTCGATCGCGACCCCGGAGCCGGCTGCGACGGCCCCGATCGCGGCGACCGCGAGCGCCTTGCCCGCGAACGAGGCGCCGCCGATCGCACCGCCGGTGGCCGCGCCACCGGCTCCGGCGACCGCGCCGCGCCGGCGCCTGAGCCGGCCTGGGCGATCGCCGCGACGAGCGGCAGCGGGATCACCGCGCCGACGCCATGGCGGACGGCGATCCGAGCGCGATAGATCAGCTGGCGCACGGAGCCGGGAGTGGCCCCGATCGCGGTCGCGATCTGCTCGTGGGTGTGCCCCTCGAGGGCGCTTCGCACCAGCGCCTGGCGCTGGGCCTCGGGCAGCGCCGAGACGGCCGCCACGGCGCGCTCGAGCTCGTCGCGCTCGAGCACCACGTCGGGTGGCTGGCGGACCCCGTCGAGGCCGTCGGGAAGCTGTTGGGTGGGCCGCGCATCTCGGCGCGCGTTCAGCGCTCGATTGCGGACGATCGTGTAGAGCCAGGGCTTCAAGTTCATCTCCGTGTTCGATTCACGCAGCGCCTCCCAGGAACGGGTCAGGCTCTCCTGGACCACGTCCTCGGGGTCCGGGGGGCCGTAGGCGGCCGCGAAGGCGACGAGCGGCGCCCGGTAGCGCCGGACGATCTCCTCGAATGCGGCTTCCGTGCCGTCGCGCACCAGGGCGACCAGTCGGTCGTCGCTCTGCGTACGCAGGACCGCCCTCGCAAGCGGTCCGAATCTCGTGCTGTCCGCCATCGCCTCCTTCGTATCCCTTCCTACGGGCGGTGGCGGTCGATGGCTTGGATGATGCCGAAGCCATCGCCGCCCTCCGTCCGTGGGACTACTTGAGCTCGATCTCCTCGTAGACCAGCCCGTCAGCGGTCAGGTCGAGCTCGGCCTCGCGGACGACCGTGCCCGGGACGAGCGCGTCGACGGTGCAGTTCGCATCGTCGTCGCCGTGGTCGTCGGACCCGTCGTGGCTGCTGCGCCCGTGACCGGGGCCGCCGTGCCGTCGTCGGACTCGTCCTCGGCGCCGTCATCACCGTGATCGTCGCCGATGTCGTGGCTGGGGCCGTCGTCGCCCTCGTCGTCGCCGACGTCGTCGCCGTGGTCGTCGGGCTCGGTCGCGTCGTCGTTCTCGCACTCGATCTCGGTGTCGGCGTTCACGGTGCCGGTGACCGTGTCGCCCGAGAAGACGTCGATCACGAGCTCGCCGGTCGTCGCGTCGAACGAAGCGATCGTGCCGGCGCCCTCGTCGCCGTCCTCGACGCCGTCACCGTCGGTGTCGTCGTCGCGCGGGTCGAACTTCGCCTGCCACTCACCGCGGTTGCGGAGCCCGTCGGTGTCCTGGTCCTTGCGGGCCTGGTTGACCTTCAGCGAGAGTCCGTGCTTGGCCTCCCAGCGGTCGGGGATCCGGTCGTGGTTTCGGTCCTTGGACGCCGCCGAGGCCGGCACCGCCGCGATCAGCACGCCGACCAGGGCTGCGGCCGCGACGGCCAGCGCCTTGGTGATCGGATTCGAGGTTCTCATCTGCGCTCCTTGTGGTTCGTCAGTCGATCCGAAGATCGATCCATCTGCCCTCGAACACGAGCCCAGGGGAAGGATCACGGACGAATTTCGAAACTGGACGCCTGATCTAGAGTCCCGCCCCATGGATCGAGGCGTGGCGGTGCTGGGGATGGCGGTGACCGGGGGCTTGATCGCCCTGCAGCCCGCGATCAACGCGGGGCTCGGAAAGCAGACCGGCAGCCTGGCGGCGGCCTTCGTCTCGTTCGCGGTCGGGGCGCTGCTCCTGGCAGTGATCGTCGGGATCAGCGGGCAGGCCGGTGGCCTGGCCTCGACCTTCGACGTGCGCTGGTACTACCTGCTCGGCGGCGTGCTCGGGGCCGCGTACGTGTTCATGGCGCTGAAGACAGTCGGCACGATCGGCGCCGGCGGGGTCGCGGCGGCGACGATCACCGGCCAGCTGACGATGTCGGTCTTGATCGACCGCCTCGGCGTGCTCGGACTGACCGAGCAGCCGATCACGGCCAGCCGCGCGGTCGGCGTCGCGCTGCTGCTCGCCGGGACCTTTCTGATCGTCCGCTAGCGACGGCGGAGGCCGAAGCGGAGCCCCGCCGTGTTGAGGCGGTTAATGCGACCGCGGAGGCCGGAGGCCGAAGCGGAGCCCCGCCGTTGTTGAGGCGGTTAATGCGACCGCGGAGGCCGGAGGCCGAAGCGGAGCCCCGCCGTTGTTGAGGCGGTTGATTCAGGCGGCGACTGCGATGCCGGCGTCGCTGGCTGCCGGCAGCGGCGGCGCTTGCGCGAACGACGGGTGCGCGATCCGCAGGTAGTGGCCGAACGACCAGTCGACGAACGAGCCGCGCTCCATCCCCCGAAGCGCGAGGGCGAGCATCCGCGGCGGGACCCGCGGCACGAGCTTCTGCGTCCTCAGCATCCACTTGAACTGCCACTCGTGCCGCGCCGAGAAATCGCCGTAGCGGCGCAGCGCGGTCTCCGCAGAGGCCCGCCCCTCGACCACGCGGCGCAGCTCGCGCCCGCAGGCGATCCCGAAGTAGAAGGCGGTCCGGATGCCCTCCGCGGTCAGCGGGAGGCAGTGCCCGGCCGAGTCGCCGACGAAGAAGACGCCGTCGGCGGTCGCCGGGCGCAGCTTGTGCGGGATCCAATTGCCCTGGTAGCGGACCGCCTCGCTGTCGAGGTCGGCGGCGAGCTGGACGGTCGGCTCCTTGACGTGGAAGCGGGGGTCGAACGAGCCGACCCCGATCCGGACCTCGTCGCCGGCCGGGAAGCTCCAGCCGTAGCCGGCCGGGACGTAGCCGCGGTCGATCCAGATCTCGAGCGAGTCCCGGGCGCCGTGGGGATGCACCTCGAGCCCCCGCGAGAGCGGCGCGTCGGGAGGCTGGTACTCGTTGCCGGCGAGCACGCGTTTCCAGCCCAGGGCGTCGACGACCAGCGGGGCGCTGATCGGGCCGCGATCGGTTTCGATGGTGATCGGCGTTTCGGGTCACCGCTCGCCGCTCGCCGCTCGCCGCTCGATCTTCGCCGTTTCGAAGGTCGCGTCGCATCTGCTCCCAGAGCAGACCGCACAGCTGCCGGTAGTCGAAGGTCGAGAAGGTCCACGGGAGCTTGAAGTCGACCTTCGTGTGCGGCGTGTGGACGACCAGGGTGTCGAACGTCTGGCGGATCGAGTCGCAGACGCCCATCGCCTCGAGCCACTCGGTCGGCGCCGCGCAGGCCGAGGTCTGGCGCTCGCCGATCTCGTAGCGGTCGAGCACGAGGACCCGGGCGCCTGAGCCGGCCAGCTCGCGGGCGATCGTCAGCCCGGCGAAGCTGGCGCCGCAGATGAGCACGTCGTACTCGCCTTCGAGCGGCGTTCGCTCGTCGCCCCGCTTGGTCGCCCGCCGTGGCATCAGCTCGCGAGGGTACCGTTCGGCGCATGGAGTACGCAGCAACTGCGCCGGCGGTTGTGACCACCGACGCGCAAGGCTTCCTGGCCAAGGTCTTCGGCTGGATGTTCCTTGGCCTGGTTATCACCGGGGTCGCCGCAGCCGCGATCGGCTCCAGCGATCAGCTGCTCACCGACATCACCGAGAACCCGCTGATCCTGATCGGGCTGATCGTCCTGCAGCTCGGCCTGGTGATCACGATCTCGGCGGCGATCAACAGGCTCTCGCCCGGCGTCGCGCTCGCTCTGTTCTTCCTCTACGCCGCCAGCGTCGGGGTGATCTTCGCCTTCGTCTTCGAGCTCTACACGACGCAGTCGATCTTCACGACCTTCCTGATCACAGCGGCGATGTTCGGGGCCGTCGGCCTCTACGGGTACGTGACCAAGCGCGACCTCTCGACCATGGGCACCGTGCTGCTGATGGCGCTCGTCGGGCTGATCCTGGCGACGATCGTCAACCTGTTCGTCGCCAGCGAGGCGCTCTACTGGATCACCACCTACGCCGGGGTCGCGATCTTCGCCGGGCTGACCGCCTACGACATGCAGAAGATCAAGGGCTACGCGCACGCCGGGCTCGAAGGCGACGACGAGCAGCGCGCCTCGATCCTCGGCGCGCTGGCCCTGTACCTCGATTTCATCAACCTGTTCCTGTACATGCTGCGGATCTTCGGGCAATCACGGTAGGCGCGCACGCGTACGGACGGCTTTTCCCTATCATCGCTGCCCGTGTCCGCGACAGACACAACGACCGACGCTGCCCCTGAAGCGCCCGCGGCCCCCATGGCCGCCGCGAACGGAGGCTCCACCGACCTGCTCATCGAGGTCGACGGCAAGCTCGTTCCCAACTACGACGCGACGATCAAGCCCTTCGAGGAGGGCGACGTGGTCGCCGGCGAGGTGGTCCGGATCGACAAGGACGAGGTCCTGGTCGACATCGGCTACAAGTCGGAGGGCGTCATCCCGGCGAACGAGCTCTCGATCCGCCGCTCGGTCGATCCGGCCGAGGAGGTCGCGCTCGGCGAGCAGGTCGACGCGCTCGTCCTGACCAAGGAGGACCAGGAGGGACGGCTCGTCCTCTCCAAGAAGCGTGCCCGCTTCGAGAAGGCCTGGCGCAAGATCGAGGTCGCGGCCGAGACCGGCGAGCCGGTCGAGGGCAACGTGATCGAGGTCGTCAAGGGCGGCCTGATCCTGGACCTCGGCGTCCGCGGCTTCCTGCCCGCCTCGCTGGTCGATATCCGCCGCGTCCACAACCTCGACGAGTTCAAGGGTCAGACGCTCGAGTGCAAGGTGATCGAGCTCAACCGGTCCCGCAACAACGTCGTCCTGTCGCGCCGCGCGGTGCTGGAGGAGGAGCGCAAGGAGGTGCGCGAGCAGATTCTCGGGCGCCTGCAGCCGGGCATGGTCGTCGAGGGCAAGATCTCCAACATCGTCGACTTCGGCGCCTTCGTCGACCTCGAGGGCATCGACGGCCTGATCCACATCTCGGAGCTCTCCTGGAGCCACGTCAACCATCCTTCCGAGGTGCTGTCGATCGGCGAGACGGTCCGGGTCAAGGTGCTCGACATCGACCGCGACCGCCAGCGCATCTCCCTCGGCCTCAAGCAGACCCAGGAGGACCCGTGGCAGACGGTCCTCAACGAGTACAAGCCCAACGACATCCTCGAGGGCAAGGTGACCAAGGTCGTCGCGTTCGGCGCCTTCGTCGAGATCGTCCCCGGGGTCGAGGGCCTGGTCCACATCTCCGAGCTCGCCGAGCATCACGTCGAGACCCCCGGCGAGGTCGTCCAGCCCGGTCAGGAGACCTGGGTGCGGATCCTCGAGATCGATGAGGAGCGCCGCCGGATCTCGCTGAGCGTCAAGCGCGCGCAGCGGAACGACAATCTGCCGCTGCGCGACCTGATCCCGCCCGAGCTGCAGCCGGACGCGCAGCCGCCCGCGGCGGAGCCGGGTACCGAGACCGCGGATCTGGGTCTCTCCGAAGAGGTCTTCTCCGAGCCGGCCCCGCCGGCCCCGGAGCCCGAGGCGGCGGCCGATCCGGCCCCGGAGCCCGAGGCGGCGGCCGATCCGGCCCCGGCCGAGGACGAGCAGCCGAGCGGCGAAGAGCCGCCCAGCGAAGCCTGAGCCCCGCTCGGCAAGGGGCCGTACGCGCGGCCTCCTAAGCTGCGGCGGGTGGCATCGACGCCCGACAACGAAGCGACGCCGTTCATCGGCCTCACCGGGTCGATCGCCGCCGGCAAGTCGGAGGCGCTGGCGGCGTTCGGCCGCCACGGTGCGGCGACCCTGTCCGCCGACGCGGTCGTCCACGACCTGCTCGGCGGCGAGCGCATGCGCGACCTGCTGGTCGGCCGGTGGGGCGCTGAGGTCGCGCCCCAGGGCGCGGTCGATCGCGACCGGATCGGCGCGATCGTGTTCGAGCGTCCCGACGAGCTCGCGTGGCTCGAATCGACCCTGCACCCGCTCGTCGGCGAGCGGATCGTCGATTGGCGCGCGGGTCTTGATCCGGCCGTGCCGCTCGCTGTGGTGGAGATCCCGTTGCTGTTCGAAACCGGGATGGAGCCCGCCTTCGACGCCACCGTCGCGATCACCGCGCCGGAGCGACTGCGGGTCGAGCGCGCCGGCGTTCGCGGGACCTCCGAGCTCGAGGCGCGCGCCGGGCGTCAGCTCCCCGAGGACGAGAAGGCGCGCCGCGCCACCCATGTGATCAGCAACGACGGCGGGATCGATGCGCTCGATCGAGCGATCGGGCGGTTGGTCGCCGAGCTCTCCCAGGGGGCCCCGTGAACGCGGCGCGGGCGAGGCGGGGTCGGCCGCGAGGCCGCAGGCGAATGCGCAAGGACGCGCGCACGCGACGGACGCGGCTGCTCGTGATCGCGGTCGTTCTGGGAGCGGCGACGGCCCTGATCGTCAGCCGGCTCGACCTCGGCAAGGCGATTCGCGAGGTGACCCTGCCGCTGCGCCACGAGGACATCATTCGCCAGCAGGCCGAACGCTTCGACCTCGATCCGGCGCTGATCGCGGCGGTGATCAATCAGGAGTCCGGGTTCGCGGACCAGACCTCGCACGCCGGGGCCCGCGGGCTGATGCAGATCACGCCGGACACAGCCGACACGATCGAGACGCTGAGCGGCGGCGAGACCTTCGTCTACGACGACCTGGCGGATCCCGACTTGAACATCCGCTACGGCACGTTCTATCTCCGCCACCTGCTCGATCGCTTCGGCGGCAACGAGGTCGCCGCGCTGGCCGCCTACAACGGTGGGCCCGAGAACGCCGAGTCCTGGGGCGGCGCCGAGCTCGAGGCCGACCAGATCCCGTTCCCGGAGACCCGGGCCTACGTCGAGGAGGTCCTCGACCAGCGCCAGCAGTACCGCGACACCTACGCCGACGAGCTGGGCCTGTAGCGGGGCGAGCGGTTGGACCTGCTCGCCGCCTGGCTGCTGTTCCCGCTCACGGTCGCGGCCCTCAGCCTCGGGGTCGGCCTGCTGGTCGACCGGTTCGCCGGGGCGCGACTGTCGGTGCCGTTGCTGATCGCCGGCGGGTTCGCGGCGATCGTCGTCCTCGGCGACCTGCTCACCGCGCTCGCCGCGACCGCCCCGCTTGCGACGCCGGTCGTGGTCGCGCTCGCGGCGCTCGGACTCGTGCTCGGGGCTCGGGCCCGGCTGCCGGCCGCGGAGCCGGTCGCGCTGCTCGCGGCGGCCGCCGTGCTGGTCGTCTACGCGGCGCCGATCGTGCTCAGCGGCGAGCCGACGATCGCCGGCTTCATCAAGCTCGATGACACCGCCACCTGGCTGACGCTCACCGACCGGGTGATCGATCACGGTCGCGACCTCGGCGGCCTGGCGCCCTCGACCTATGAGGCGACTCTGCACTTCAACCTCGGCGAGGGCTACCCGGTTGGCGCCTTCGTCCCGTTCGGGATCGCGAGCGAGCTCAACCCGCTCGATCGCGCCTGGCTGATCCAGCCCTACCTGGCCTGCGGGGCCGCGATCCTGGCGCTCGGCCTCTGGTCGCTGGCCTCGGGCCTCGCCGGCCGGCCGGCCCTGCGCTGGCTCGCGGCGGTGATCGCCGCGCAGCCGGCGTTGCTGTACGGCTACTACCTCTGGGGCGGGATCAAGGAGGTGCTCGCCGCGGCGCTGATCGCCGCCACCGTCGCGCTGCTCGCGCGAGCGCTCGCGCGCGCCCCGGCGCGCGCCCCGCTGCTCTGGCCGGCGGTCGGCGCCGCGGCCGTGCTCGGCGTCTTGAGCGTGGGGGGCCTGGTCTGGCTGGCGCTGCTGCTGGGCGGGAGCGCGGTCCTGATCGCCCGGCGGATCGGCGCGCGCCCGACCGCGCTGCGCTCGCTCGCCGTCGCCGCCGGCGTCGCCGTGCTGTCGCTGCCGCTGATCCTCTCGGGCTCGTTGCTGCCACCGACCTCCTCGCCGCTCACGGACGGGCTTGCGCGCGGCAACCTGATCGCGCCGCTCGACCCGCTCCAGGCCGCGGGAATCTGGCTGGCCGGCGACTTCCGGCTCAGCCCCGACCCCGAGCTCGCGACGTACCTGCTGATCGGGGTCGCGGCGATCCTCGCGGTGATCGGGATCGGCCACTCGATGCGCGAGCGTGAGCCGTGGGCGCCGCTCTACGTCGGCGGGGCCCTGCTCGGTTGCGCGGCCCTGGTCGCGTTCGGCTCGCCCTGGGTCGGAGGTAAGGCGCTGGCGACCGCGTCGCCTGCGGTGCTTTTCGCGGCGATGCTCGGGGTGGGGGCGCTCGCCGTCGTCGGCCACCGCGGACTCGCGGGGATCGCAGCGGCGCTCGTGATCGGCGGCGTCGTCTGGTCGAACGCGCTCGGCTACGGTGGGGTGAGCCTGGCCCCGCGGGACCAGCTCGTCGAGCTCGAGCGGATCGGCGAGCGAGTCGCGGGGGAGGGGCCCACGCTGATGACCGAGTACGAGCCCTACGGGCCCCGGCACTTTCTGCGCGACTCGGCTCCGGAGGGAGCCGCGGAGCTGCGCCGCCACCCCGTCCCATTGGTCGACGACAGGACGGTCGCCAAGGGCGATGCCGTCGACACCGACGTGATCGACCCTGGAGCGCTCGGCTACTACCGGACGCTGGTCGTGCGCCGCTCGCCTGCTCAAAGCCGCCCGCCCGCCGCCTACCGGCTGATCTGGCGCGGGGATTACTACGAGGCGTGGCAGCGGCCGGCCTCGGGTTCGCTGCTGGCGCCGCGGCTCGCGCTCGGCGACCGGGTCGACCCGTACGGCGTTCCCGCCTGCGGGCAGGTCCGGGCGCTCGCCGGCGCCGGCGACCTCGTTGCCGCCGACGGGGACCCGCCGCGTGTGATCACGCTCCGTCGCGCCGAATATCCGTCGTCCTGGTCGACGGACGGCAGTCGCGACGCGCCGGTTCCCACCGGGCCGGGGACGATCACCGCCGAGTTCGCGCTCGCCGCCCCGGGCGCCTACGAGCTGTGGCTCGGCGGCTCGCTGCGCCCGGCGACGGTCGCGCGGATCGACGGCCGCGAGATCGGCGACGTGCGCGGCGAGCTCAACAATCGCGGCGGGTACGTTGCGCTCGGGACCGCTGCGCTCGCTCGCGGCTCCCATCGGATCGAGATCGACGTCGGCGGCTCCGACCTGCACCCCGGGAGCGCCGGCGACGCCGGGCCGCTCGGGCCGCTCGCGCTGAGCTCGACGACGGCGTCCACCACCCGCCTGGTCCACGTCCCGGCCGACCGCGCCGCCACGCTCTGCGGGCGGTCGTGGGACTGGATCGAGGTCGCCGGATGAGTTCGCCCGCGCCCCCGGAGGCGGTCCGCACGGCGCCGCTGCGCAGGGCGCTGGCGGTCGCGGTCGGGCTCGTGCTCGCCGATTCGTCGGTCGTCGTCCTCGCGCTGCCCGAGATCTACCGAGAGCTCGACGTTTCGGTCACCGCGGTGACCTGGGTGCTGGTCGCGTTCAACCTCGCGCTCGCGCTGGCGGCGCTGCCGGCTGCGGCCGCCGCGCGCCGCTTCGGCCCGGGCCGGATCGCGCTCGCGGGCTTGCTCTGCTTTGGGCTGGCCAGCCTCGTCTGCGGGCTGGCCGGATCGATCGGCGTGCTGCTTCTGGCCCGCTGCGCGCAGGCGATCGGCGGCGCCGGCGCCGTCTGCGCCTCGCTCGAGCTCTTGCCGTCCGCGGTCGGTTCGGAGCGCAGGGCGGCGATGATCTGGGCGGCGTCCGGTGCGCTCGGCGCGGCGCTCGGGCCTGGGATCGGCGGCCTGCTCACCGAGCTGATCTCGTGGCAGTCGATCTTCTTCGTCCAGGTGCCGGTGGCGCTGGCATGCGCCGCGGCGCTCGCGCCGACCGCCCGCGCGGAGCGCTCCCGCGCCACGGTGACCGCCGAGCTCGAGCCCGCCGGGCGACCTCACCTGGCCGCGAACGCCGCGCTCGCGCTGATCTCGGCGGCGCTCGCCGCGGCGCTGTTCCTGATCGTGCTGCTGCTGATCGAGGGCTGGCGGTTGACGCCGATCGCAGCGGCCGCGGCGGTCACCGTGATGCCGATCTGCTCGCTCGCCGCGGCGCCGCTCGCCAACCGGGTCGAGTCGGTCGTCGCGCGCGCCGCCGCGGGGGTGATCCTGATCGCCGGTGGCCTGGCCGGGCTCGGCCTGCTGCCGGACGCCTCGGTGGCGCTGACCCTCCCGCCGCAGGCGCTGGTCGGCGCCGGGCTCGCGCTGGCGCTCTCGGCGCTGACCGAGGCGGCGCTCGCCGGGCGCTCGCCGCAGGCGATCCACGGCGGCTGGACGATCGCCGCCCGCCACGCCGGCGTGGTCGCCGGGCTGCTGGTCCTCACGCCGGTGTTCACGGCCGACCTCGAGTCCGAGCGCGCCAACGCCGAGCAGGCCGGGATCGCCGCGCTCCTCGACGCGAGCGTCGACCCGTCGTCGAAGCTCGACCTGGCCTCGCGGATCGCCGATCGGATCGACGCCGAGGGCGACAAGGTCCCGGTTGTCGGTCCGGCGTTCGACCCACTTCCCAGCGATCCTGCCGAGCGCACCGCCACCGTCGCGCTGCGCGACCGGATCGAGTCGGAGGTCGACCGCGCCGCCACCCACGCGTTCAGCGCCTCGTTCCTGATCGCGGCGGCTTTCGCCCTCGCCGCGCTCCTGCCGATCGCCCTGTCACGCCGGCGGGTGGAGCTGTGAGCGCTCGCGCCCTGGTCGCCGCTTCGGTTGCGGCCGCGCTGGCGCTCGTGACCGTGTACCTCGCTGCGGGCGGCGGCTCCTATGAGCCGACGCCGGTCGCCGACCCGTGCGCGCCGCGCGAGTGGACCTCTCCTGACGGCGCGGAGGAGATCGCCCAGCAGTTCCTCCTGTCGGCGCTCGACGGCGCCGCCTGCGAGCTCGGGGTCAGCCGCGAGACGGTCGCGGCGGCGCTCGCGACCGAGGAGTCGCGCCAGCGCTTCGCTGCCGAGCAGGGGATCGACGACGCCGAGCTCGAGACCGCGGTGCGGGCCGGGGTGGTGCGCGCGATCGACGACGCCGAGGACGCGGGCGCGATCGGCTCCGTGGTCGCGTCCGGCCTGCGGGCGCTCGCCGAGCGGCTCCCGGTCGACGAGGCGATCGGGCTGTTCGGTGACGCGAGCGCGGTTGTCGGCGACGTCGACGGAGCCCTCGGCGGGCTTCTCGACCAGGCCGAGGGGCTCTTGCCGTAGGTCAGCAGCTCCGCGGCGCCCCGGTGCCGCCTGAGCGAGCGAACCCGGGCGGGTTGATCTCGCCCTCGTAGTGGGTCTTGAGGCCCGCCGCGGTCGGCGTGTCGACCATCATCAAGAATCCGGTCGTCCCGGTCAGGCCGCCGCCCGCCGCGACGATGCGGTGGGCACAGGTCCCGAGCGCGATCACCTCGCCGTCCTGGATCGAGGCCCAGTAGCGGAACCTGAACTCCAGCTTTCCGGCCGGGTCGCCGCTGCACGAGCCATCACGGGCGACGTCGACGCAGCCGGTGAAGCGCTCCCGTCCCTTCGCCTTGAAGACGGGCTTCGTCTTCTTGACGTGGAAGCTCGTGATCTTCCACTTGCCCTTCAGGCCTCCGGTCATCCGGAACTTCTCGCCGGTGTTGCCGACCGGCTTCTGCCGGCCCGACACATAGAAGGCTTCGGCGGTCGGCACCACGACGAGGACGAGGGCGATCGAGAGCACGACGCTGAGTCGGGCGGATCTGATCTGCATGGGGCACTCCCTTCTGATTGTCGACGCGGCTTCCAGCGCGTCGAATCCGACCCTAACCCCGCCCTCGGGGAGCGCCAAATCCGACCCGTCGAGGGCCGCAGGGGCCGCCTTCGGGTCCGGCCGGCGGCGCTCGGCTACTCGGTCGCTCGCCAGGCCCAGAGCATCGCCAGCGGCTGCAGCGGTAGCCGTAGCCACAACAGCAGGCGGGGGATCCGCTCGATCGGGACCCCGTGGCCGGCAGCCTCCGCCGGCTTGACGGCCATCTGGACGTTCGCCGGGAAGACCGCGAGCAGCACGCCGAGCAGCCACCAGCGGCCGAGGCGCCGCGTGCTCGTCGGCAGCACCGCGAGCCCGCCGGCGATCTCGGCGTAGCCGCTCCAGCGGACCGCGTCCCTCGGCGAGATCGGGACGTACTCGGGAACGATCGCCTCGTACTCGCGCGGGCGGATGAAGTGCATCGCCCCGGCGAACAGCCAGAAGGCGGCGAGCGCGATTCGCGAGCGGTTCACGGTCGCGATCGTTTCAGGTCAGCGGTCAACCTGCGCCGCCGCCGCCGTCTCGCGAGCTCGCGCTGCGGAGCGAAAACGAGTACGACCTCGCGCCCGCTCGCGGCGAGCGCCGCGTAACCGCCGTCGAGGCTCCAGGCGCCGCCGTCGAGCGCCCGCGCGTCCAGCCCCTGCTCGAGGTAGGGCACCACGGCCCGCTCGAACTCGCCTGCATCCGCCTCGGTATCGAACGCCCACTTGGCCGCCAGGGCAAGGTCGGCCCGGCACGGGTACTCGCAGTCGCCGGGCGCGACGTCGCGCCGCCAGAGCTCGTAGCGGTCGCCGTCCCAGCCCGCGGCGGCGTCGGCCGCGAGCGCGGGATCGGCGCCGATGCGCAGCAGGTAGGAGGTCGCAAGCTCGCCGAACACGTTCGCGTCGGCGAGCCGCCAGCCGCTGTCGCGCAGGGGCGCGCCGTCGATCCGGACCGGCGACGGGCGCTCGTCGCGCACGTACTTGCGCGGGTGCAGGACCTGCTCGGTGCTCGCCGGCGGGCGCGAGCCGAGCGCGTAGTCGACCAGCTTCCAGCCGCCGCCCAGCGCCTGCAGGTCGGCGATGAAGCGCATCCCGCCGAGGTAGGACCAGGTGAGCTGGTCGACGAACGCCTTCGGCACGTCGCCGGTGCCGTCGTCGATCGTCTGACTCGCGGCGAGCAGGTCGAACGGGTCCAGGTAACGCGTCCCGAACTCGGTCATCAGCTCGGTCGCCGATCCCTCGACCAGGGCCTGGCGCGCGAGCGCCTCGTCGTCGTTGAGGCGCCCGTCGCCACCTCCGCCGATGCCGAAGTTCTGGTCCTCGAGCGCGTGGTTGAGCTCGTGGGCGAGCACGAACTCGACCAGGGCGCGGTTGGCGACGACCGCGTCGGAGACGATGTACAGGCGCTTGGTCTTCGCGTCGTATGCGGCCGCGGCGAGGTCGCCGGTCGACTCGTAGGCGGACTTGAGGTCCTCTCCCGGTTCGAGCAGGCCGGTGATCGCGCCGGTCGCGTCGTCGGCGCCGAGGCCGAGCCCGCCGCGCTGGTCGGCGAGCTCGCGCAGGCCGAGCCGGTTGAGAAAGGCGCTGGTCACCACCTCCGGCTTCGGCAGCTGGTCGAACCGCAGCCCGCGCACGCGCTCGACCTGGCGTGCGACCCGCGGGGTCGCGGCGACGCTGATCCGGGTGAGCTGCTCGGGGTCCAGCCCCTGCGGGCGCCGGCTGGTCGACGGTCGGCTCGGCCGCGGGGGCGCTCTCGCCCGCCGGGCCGGCAAGCGCCAGCGCCCCGCCGAGCGCCAGCAGGATCAGCAGTGAGGACCAGAGCTGCGCCCGCCGCATCGGTGCCGAGTATGACGGCCGCTATGTTGGGTTGGCGATGCCTGAGTTCAAGCTCAACCCCGCCTACACGCCTACGGCCGACCAGCCGAAGGCGATCGAGTCGATCGCCCAAGGTCTCGGCGCGGGGGAGGAGTTCGTCACCCTGCTCGGCGCGACCGGGACCGGGAAGACGTTCACGATGGCGGCGACGATCGAGCGCGTCCAGCGTCCGGCCCTGATCATCGCCCACAACAAGACCCTCGCCGCGCAGCTCTGCAACGAGTTCCGCGAGTTCTTCCCCGACAACGTGGTCGAGTACTTCGTCAGCTACTACGACTACTACCAACCGGAGGCCTACGTCCCGCACCAGGACCTCTACATCGAGAAGGACTCGTCGATCAACGACGAGATCGACCGCCTGCGCCACGCCGCCACGGCCTCGTTGCTCGCCCGCCGCGACGTCGTCATCGTCGCCTCGGTCTCGTGCATCTTCGGGATCGGCTCGCCGGAGCTGTACCGCCGCCAGATGCAGCTGTTCAAGGTCGGCGAGTGGATCGACCGCCACGAGCTGTTCCGCAAGCTCGTCGGCATGCAGTACACGCGCAACGAGACCGCGCTCACTCGCGGCACCTTCCGGGCCCGCGGCGAGATGCTCGAGATCTTCCCGGCCTACGCCGAGTCCGCCTACCGGATCAACCTGTTCGGCGACGAGATCGAGTCGATCCACCACTTCGACCCGCTCACCGGCGAGATCTACGACGAGATCGACCACGTCGCGGTCTGGCCGGCCAGCCACTACGCGACCGAGGAGGAGACCCTCGAGCGCGCAGTGGTCGAGATCAAGGCCGAGCTCGACGAGCGGCTCGCCTGGTTTCACGAGCGGGGCAAGGAGCTCGAGGCGCACCGCCTGCTGCAGCGGACCCAGTACGACATCGAGATGCTCAAGGAGCTGGGCTTCACCTCGGGGATCGAGAACTACTCGCGGATCTTCGACGGCCGCGAGCCGGGTTCGCCGCCACACACGCTCATCGACTACTTCCCCGACGACTTCGTCACGTTCGTCGACGAGTCCCACCAGACGGTCCCGCAGATCGGCGGCATGTACGAGGGCGACCGCTCGCGCAAGCAGACCCTGGTCGACTTCGGCTTCCGGCTGCCGTCGGCGATGGACAACCGGCCGCTCAAGTTCGACGAGTTCCTACCCCGGGTCGGCCAGCTCGTCATGGTCTCGGCGACCCCGGGCGAGTTCGAGCGGTCCACCGCGAGCCGGATCGTCGAGCAGATCGTCCGCCCAACCGGGATCGTCGATCCCGAGATCGAGGTCCGCGAGACCCGCAACCAGATCGACGATCTGATGAACGAGGTGCGCCGTCGCGCCGACCGCCACGAGCGCACCCTGGTGACGACGCTGACCAAGAAGATGGCCGAGGACCTGACCGGCTACCTGCTCGAGCACGGGCTCAAGGTCCGCTATCTGCACTCCGAGGTCGACACGCTCGAGCGCATCCAGATCATCCGCGACCTGCGCCTCGGCGAGTACGACGTCCTCGTCGGCGTCAACCTGCTGCGCGAGGGCCTCGACCTGCCGGAGGTGACCCTGGTCGCGATCCTCGATGCCGACAAGGAGGGCTTCCTACGCGGCGAGACCTCGCTGATCCAGACGATCGGGCGCGCCGCCCGCAACGTCGACGGCACGGTGCTCATGTACGCCGACCGCGAGACCGAGGCGATGCGCAAGGCGATCTCCGAGACCGACCGCCGGCGCGAGATCCAGCTCGCCTACAACCGCGAGCATGGGATCACGCCGGAGACGGTCAAGAAGGGGATCTCCGACATCGCCGAGTTCCTGTCGATGGAGACGCGCGCCACCCCGGACCGGCGCCGCCGAGTGAACGCCGGCGACGGCGAGCCGATGACCCGCGAGCAGCTCGAGAAGGTCGTCGTCGAGCTCGAGGAGGAGATGCTGGCCGCCTCCGAGGAGCTGCGCTTCGAGGAGGCGGCGCGGATCCGCGACGAGCTCAAGGAGCTGCGTCGGGACCTCGAGGGCCTGACGGCCTGAGCCGCCAGTCTCGCGTTCGCCGCGGGGCCGGCGTCGGCCGGGTGTGGCGCAGCTAGGCTCCGCGCGGTGAGCTCCCTGCTCCGGCTCGAACTCGGCCGTGCCTTGGCGCGGCGCTAGCGTGTCGGCGCTCGGCGACCTCTCGGCGGCGCTCCTGCCACCCGAGGCTGGCGGCCCGGCCCCCGAGCGCGTCGCGAGCGTGGCCCGGACGTTGATCGAGGCGATGCCCGCCTCCTCGCGCGCCGCCGTCGGCGCCGGCCTGCTCGCGCTCGAGGCCGCGTCGCTCGCCCGCTACGGACGCCCGCTCGGCCGGCTCGAGCCGGGCCGGCGCAGCGCGCTCCTCGGCTCGCTGACCGCCTCCGGTGCGCTTGGCGCCGGGGCCGTCGACGGGCTCAAGGCGGTCGTGATGATGGCCGCCGGCGCCGAGGAGTACGCCGCCGAGATCCACGCCACCGCGACTCGCCTGCCGCCGGTGATCGCCGATCCGCCTCTGAACCTGGTCGGCGCCGCCGAGCTCGGGCCGGCCGCGTGCGACGCGATCGTGATCGGCTCCGGCGCCGGCGGCGCGTTCGCCGCCCGCGAGCTCGCGCGCGCCGGTCTCGACGTGCTCGTGCTCGAGGAGGGCGAGCGCTGGGACTCGGCCCGGCTGCGCGCCGCCGGCCCGCTGCAGCGGTTCGCCTCGCTGTATCGGGACGGCGGCGCGACGATGGCCCTCGGGACGCCCCCGATCGCGCTGCCGCTCGGGCGCGCCGTGGGCGGGACCACGGTGGTCAACTCGGGCACCTGTTACCGGCCGCCGGAGGCGGTCGTCGCGCGCTGGCGCGACGAGCACGGCAACGCGCTCGCCGGCGACGGCTACGAGGCGCGGCTGGCCGAGGTCGAGGGCGCGATCGGCGTCGGCCCGGTGCCGGCCGAGGTGATGGGCCGAAACGGCGAGCTGGCGCTCGCCGGCGCCGCGGCGCTCGACTGGCGCTCCGGCCCGCTGCAGCGCAATGCCCCGGGGTGTCGGGGCGCGTGCCAGTGCGCGATCGGCTGTCCCAACAACGCGAAGGCGGGAGTCCACCTGAACGCGCTCCCGGAAGCGTGCGAGGCGGGTGCACGGATCGTCACCGGATTGCGGGTCGATCGGGTCATGCACGAGCGCGGGCGCGCGACCGGGGTGCGGGCGCGGCGCCCCGACGGGAGCGCGGTCGACCTCCGAGCGCCGCGGGTTGTCGTCGCCTGCGGCGCGGTCGAGACTCCTCCCGTTGCTGCGCCGCAGCCGACTGGGCGGCCATCCGCGGCTCGGCCGCGGGCTCTCGATCCACCCGGCGCTCGGCGTCGCGGGCTCGTTCGCCGAGCCGGTGTTTGCCTGGCGCGGGGTGCTGCAGAGCGCCGGGATCGAGGAGCTGCACGAGCGCGACGGGATCCTGATCGAGGCGACCTCGACGCCGCCGGGGATGGGCGCGATCGCGTACCCGGGGGCGGGCGAGGAGCTGGTCGCCGCGCTCGCCGGGGCGGAGCACACCGCGAGCCTCGGGGCGATGATCGCCGACGGCCCGTCGGGCCGGGTGCTCGGCAGCCGCCGCCCGGTGGTCCTCTACCGGCTCTCGACCGCCGACGGGGCGCGCCTGCGCCGGGCGCTCGCCGCGGTTGCCCGCGTGCTGCTCGCGGCCGGTGCCGAGCGGGTCGAGCTCGGCGGCGGACTCGCCCCGGCGACCTCGACCGACCGCCTCGACGAGCTCGTTGCCGCGGCCGACGTTCGCCGGCTGCGCCTCGCGGCCTTTCACCCGACGGGCACCGCCGGGGCGGGCGCCGACCGGGCGCGCCACCCGGTCGGCCCGACGGGGGCGCTGCGCGGGGTCGACGGCGTCTGGGTCGCCGACGGCTCGATTCTCCCGAGCTGCCCCGGCGTCAACCCGCAGGTATCGATCATGGCGATGGCGGGCGCGGTCGGCGCGGCCGCCGCCACCGCCTGAGTACTCTGACCGTATGGATGGAGAGCAGATCGTTCACGAGGTGGCGGAGAAGGTCAGGGCGCTGATCACCGACGCGGAGGCAAAGGCGGCCGAGATCGTTCGCGATGCGGAAGCCGAGGCGAAGCGGATCCGCGAGCACGCCCAGTCGGAGTCCGACGAGCGGCTCGCCGCCGCGCGCAGCGCGTTCGAGGAGCTGCAGTCGAAGCTCGGGCTCACCGGCGAGGTGCCCGCGGGCCCGGTGCCGACCCCGGAGCCCAGCCCGCCCTCGGTCCCCGAGCCGACTCCGCCGCCGCCCGACCCGACCCCCTCGCCGGAGCCGACGCCCGAGCCGGAGCCGCCGCTCATCCCCGAGCCGGCTCCGCCGCCTGACGAGGGCACGCCGCCGCAGGTCGCCGTCGAGCCGTCCACCAACGGAACGGCGCCTGACGCAGGCGCCTCCGACGAGCCGGCCGCCGCCCGGCTGGTCGCGATGAACATGGCGCTCGACGGCGCCTCGCGCGAGGCGATCGAGGCCCATCTGGCCTCGAGCTACAACCTCCCTGACGCCGGGGCGATCGTCGACGACGTCCTCCAGCTCGCCGGCAAGTAGCCGTCGCGGAGGGGAACATCCGTTCGCCCTCGTACAATCGAGGGCAAGTGTCGCCGTCTGGACAGATCGTGATCTCGGGCGCCCGGGCCCACAACCTCAAGGGCGTCGACGTCACCCTGCCGCGAGACGCGCTGGTCGTCGTCACCGGGCTCTCGGGATCCGGCAAGTCGAGTCTCGCTTTCGACACGATCTATGCCGAAGGGCAGCGCCGCTACGTCGAGTCGCTCTCCGCCTACGCGCGCCAGTTCCTCGGCCAGATGGAGAAGCCGGACGTCGACTCGATCGAGGGCCTCTCGCCGGCGATCTCGATCGACCAGAAGACGACCTCTCGCAACCCGCGCTCGACGGTCGGCACGGTGACCGAGATCTACGACTACCTGCGGCTGCTGTGGGCGCGGATCGGCAAGCCCCACTGTCACAACTGCGGCGAGCCGATCGCCGGCCAGTCGATCGAGCAGATCACCGACCACGTGATGA
The DNA here is from genome assembly GCA_963828755.1 of uncultured Solirubrobacterales bacterium. Classification (GTDB taxonomy): domain Bacteria; phylum Actinomycetota; class Thermoleophilia; order Solirubrobacterales; family 70-9; genus WHSW01. The sequence goes on from CAWHFY010000022.1 coordinate 196,390, forward strand.
CCCTCGCCGAGGGCACCCGATTCATGGTCTGCGCGCCGGTCGTCCGCGGGCGCAAGGGCGAGTACGGGAAGCTGCTCGAGTCGATGCGCGCGCAGGGCTACGCCCGAGCGGTGATCGACGGCGAGCTGCGCCGCCTCGACGAGCCGATCGAGCTCGACAAGAAGTTCAAGCACGACATCTCGATCGTCGTCGACCGCCTGGTGATGAAGGAGGGACTGCGCAAGCGCCTCGCTGAGTCGCTCGAGGCCGCGTCGCAGCTCGCCGACGGGATCCTCGAGATCGAGCTAACACCTCGGCCGCCTCCTCCGCTTCGCGTCCGGGGGCGTCGGGGTCGAGGGGGGTCGTGCCGAGGGCGCCGCCGAGGGCCCCGGGGCCGAGGTGCTCTCCGGCCCGAGCGCCGGCAAGCGCGGCGAGGTGCTGGTCTTCAGCGAGAAGTTCGCGTGCCTGAACTGTGGCACTTCGATGCCGGAGCTCGAGCCGCGGATCTTCTCGTTCAACTCCCCGCACGGTTGCTGCCCACGCTGCCTCGGGCTCGGATTTCAGCGGGTGATCGACCCGGAGCTGATCGTCCCCGACCCGACCCTCTCGATCTCCGAGGGGGCGCTCGAACCGTGGACGAAGGCCGCGTCCGTCTACCACCGGCGGCTGCTCGAGGCGGTTGCCGAGGCGAACGGGATCGACACGGACGTCGCGTGGCGAGATCTGCCCGACTCGGCTCGCGAGCTGCTGCTGGAGGGAACCGGGGACCAGCGCCACACCATCTCCTATCGCAATCGCTTCGGCCGCCAGCGCAAGTACACGGTCCGCTTCGAGGGCATGCTCCACAGCCTCCAGCGCCGTTACGAGAACACCGATTCGGAGAACACGCGCGACCGGGTCGAGTCGCTGATGGCGCTGCAGCCGTGCCCGGAGTGCCACGGCGCCCGCCTGCGCCCGGAGAGCCTCGCGGTCACGGTCGGCGGGCTCAACATCTACGAGTACACCCAGCTCTCGGCGAAGGCGGCGCTCGCCTGGATCGACGCGCTCGAGCTGACCGAGACCGAGCGCGCGATCGCCCGCCTCGTGGTGCGCGAGATCGGCGAGCGGCTGCGCTTCCTCGACTCGGTGGGGATCGGCTACCTGTCGCTCGAGCGGTCGGCGACGACGCTCTCCGGCGGTGAGGCCCAGCGGATCCGGCTCGCGACCCAGATCGGCTCGAGCCTGGTCGGCGTCCTCTACATCCTCGACGAGCCCTCGATCGGCCTGCACCAGCGCGACAACGAGAAGCTGATCGGAACGCTGGAGCGGCTACGCGAGCTCGGCAACACGGTGATCGTCGTCGAGCACGACGAGGGCACGATCCGGGCGGCCGACCACGTGATCGACATGGGCCCGGGCGCCGGCGAGCACGGGGGAGAGGTGGTCGCCGAGGGCAGCCCGGCGGAGATCCTCGAGCAGCCCACCTCGCTGACCGGCCAGTTCCTGTCCGGCGAGCGTGCGATCGAGGTGCCCGAGGAGCGCCGCACGCCGCGGGGCGAGATCGTCGTCCACGGCGCCCGCCAGCACAACCTCAAGAACGTCGACGCCAGCTTCCCGGTCGGGACCTTCACCGCGGTCACGGGGGTCTCGGGCTCGGGCAAGTCCACGCTCGTCAACGAGATCCTCTACCGCTCCGTCTCGAACCGCCTGCACCGCGCCCGGCTGCGGCCCGGGGCCCACGATCGGATCGACGGGATCGAGCTGGTCGACAAGATCATCAACATCGACCAGTCTCCGATCGGGCGCACGCCGCGCTCCAACCCGGCGACCTACACCGGCCTCTTCGACCACATCCGCCAGCTCTTCGCCGGCACCCGCGAAGCCCGGGCCCGCGGCTACAAACCGGGCCGGTTCAGCTTCAACGTCAAGGGCGGGCGCTGCGAGGTCTGCCGCGGCGACGGCCAGATCAAGATCGAGATGCACTTCCTCCCGGACGTCTACGTGCCGTGCGAGCAGTGTCACGGGCGCCGCTACAACCGCGAGACGCTCGAGGTCCGCTACAAGGGCAAGTCGATCGCCGACGTGCTCGAGATGTCGGTCGGCGAGGCGGTCGAGTTCTTCGAGCCGGTGCCGAAGATCGCGCGCCGCCTGCGCACCCTGCACGACGTCGGGCTCGACTACCTCCGCCTCGGCCAGCCGGCGACCCAGCTCTCGGGCGGCGAGGCGCAACGGGTGAAGCTGGCGACCGAGCTCTCGAAGGTCGCGACCGGCGACACCCTTTACATCCTCGACGAGCCGACGACCGGCCTGCACTTCGCCGATGTCGAGCGGCTGCTCGAGGTGCTCGATCGCCTCGTCGACCAGGGCAACACAGTGATCGTCATCGAGCACAACCTGGACGTGATCAAGTCGGCCGATCACCTGATCGACCTCGGCCCGGAGGGCGGCGAAGCGGGCGGCGAGATCATCGCCGCGGGCACGCCCGAGCAGATCGCCGGCTCGCCGACCTCCTACACCGGCCACTTCCTCCGCGGGCTGGTCGAGGCCGAGGAGCCGGCCCCGAAGCCGCGCCGCACGAAGCGCAAGCGCGAGCCGGTCCCGGCCTAGCCGCTCTCGGCTCGCTCGCCGCGCTTGATCAGACGCTTGACCGCGCGGCGAAGGCGCCGCTCGCGAACGTCCTCGACGAGCTCGCGGTAGACGTCGGCGAGCAGCGGCTGGGCGGCCGGGATCGCGTCGATGCGGGCGACGAGGTCGTCGTGTGGGAAGACGGTGAACCGATCGAGCCGGTCGCACATGGTGAGCACGAGCATCGTCCGCACGCACTTCTCGCACTCGCCGCAGTTGCCGGAGGGAGCACGGTTCTCCCAGCAGACGCGCAGGTTGCGCTGCACGACCCGCTCGTCGGCGATCCGCTGGAGCTTGACCGCCCTGCGCAGCTCGGCTCCGATGTGGGTGACCCGCAGGCGCGACGACGACCAACCTGAGTCGGTGCGGTGATGTGAGCCCCAGGTGCCGCGTGCGTAGTAGGGGAGCGAGGCCGAGACCAACAGGTCGCCGATGCGATCGACGCGGCAGTGACCGAGGGCGGCGATCGCGCCCCCGTGGGAGCGTTCCCAGTCCATATGGATCCCGGCCGGATGCTCGCGCAGGTTCGTCCGGATGACGGTCGCGGTCACGCCGGTCGCCGCGCTGACGTCGGCGAGCGAGGTGCGCACCGCGTCGATGCGGGTAGCGTCGGCGAGCGGGATGTCGTAGCCATGGGCGACCAGCAGTTCGTCGATCTCGTGGTCGGACCGCAGCAACGAGTGGAACGAGTCGACCCCGAGGGTGAAGCACAGGGCGGTCCCGGCCCCGAGGCTCTCCACGGGCGCCGACCGCTCGGCGCGGACTACCCGGTCGATGTTCGGCTCGGTATCCCACCACTCGTTCCAGACCCTGAGCGTCCTGGCGGCGTTGCGCGCCCAGACCGGGTCGAGCGGCCGCTCGAGCTCGAGCTGGGCGCCGGCGAACACGGCGATCGGGAGCAGCGCGGTCGCGAACGCCTCCGCGGTCGCCGTCAGCGGTGTTCCATCGGACTCGAACCACAGTTGCTCGCCGAGCACCTCGGCGGAGGCGCGTGGCACCGCACCCGAGCTCGCCGACGGTTCACCAACCGTGATCACGCCAAAGTCGTTCGGCGTCGCCGCGGCGCTCACGGGCTGATGGAGGATCCGTCGGGGATCAGTCGCGGCTGCGGTCCGGCTCGGCCGAGTGCATGTCGACGACCGACGCGTCGAAGCGGTTTCGCTTCGGCAGGTCGAGCGGCCTGGGCGTGATCGCCCGCGAGCGCTCCTCCGCCATCGCCTCGACCGTGTCCTCGATGGCCCGCAGCCGTGCCTCGCGCCGTGCGGCGCCGCCTGCGATCAGCGTGCGAACGCGCTCGACCTCGGCGATGCGCCGATCGAGGTCGCCGAGCTTCTCCTGCAGCCGCGCCTCGCGCGCGGCCTCCGCTTCGGCGACCGCCTTGATCAGTCCAACCAGCTCGCGCCCGAGGCGCCCGGGGCGGTTCAGCGCAGCATCGTCGGGCGTAGGCGAGGGCACGGGGTGACCTTCGACCCCCGAGCGCCGCGTCCTGCCCTTGGTTCAATAGCTGCCGCCGAGGCCGAACATGGCCTTCTCGGCCGCCATCCGGCGGAACTTCTCGGTGTACTCGGCGACGGTTTCGTCGCTGATGTCGAACATGCCCTCCGTGGTTTCCCATGTGGTGGTGTCGGCCCGACCTTAGCCGCTTCATCTGCCAAGGTGCGCGCATGGGCGAGCTCGGCGACTGGCGGACCTGGTGGGTGAAGCGGCGCTGGTACGAGCGCAACCGGCGGCTCTCCCGGCGCTGGCGGATCAACCGCCATATGGCCCGCAGCGGCGCCTTCATCCGCTACCCGGTGGAGGGCGAGGTGCTGGAGGCGCTTGACTCCGGCCGCCTGCGGATCGGCGACTCGACGCTGCTCGAGCCGGGATGCTGGCTGACGCTCGGCCCGGAGGCCGAGATCGAGATCGGCAGCGGCTGCTTTCTGAACCGCGGGACGATGCTGGCCGCGGTCGAGCGAATCGAGATCGGCGATCACGTCATGTTCGCCAACGGCTGCTTCGTCGGCGACGGTGACCATCGCTACGACGACCCGGACGTGCCGATCACGTGGCAGGGGTTCGTGCCCCGGGGCCCGGTCCGGATCGGCGACAACGTCTGGTTCGGCGTCAACTGCGTGGTCACGGGCGGGGTCGAGATCGGTGATCGGGCGGTGATCGGGGCGAACTCGGTCGTCACCCGCGACGTTCCCGCCGGGACGATCGCCGCGGGGGCGCCGGCGAAGGTGATCCGCGAGATCGAGTTCAGGCCTCGCGACGATGGGTAGCCTCGCCCCGATGCGCCGCGCCACCACCTGCCTGCTCGCCGCCGTCGCGCTGGTCGCCGCCGGCTGCGGCGACGATTCATCCGATTCCGAGCCGACCACGGTCTCCGTATCGGCTCCAACGTCCTCGACCACCACGGCGAGCGACGAGTCGACCGCTCCGGTCGCCCCGGACGACAGCGCCGGCGACCCGGCCGCCGCCGACGATCCCGGCGCCGACCGGCCGCGCTCGGTCGAGGACGTGGTCACCGCGGTGCTGACCGGCTCCGAGTCCCCGGCGACGATCTGCGACAGCCTCGTCACGTCCGCTTACGTCAAGAGGGCCTATGGGGACCGCGAGGGCTGCCTGGCCGCCCAGCAGCCCGGTTCGCTCGCGAAATCGGTCGACGTCGGCGACGTCCAGGAGGCAGACGCCTCGGCGAGCGCGGTCGCCGTGCCCTCCGGAGGCCCGTACGACGGCGTCGACGTCGAGGTCGAACTGGTCCCCGCGACGGACCTCGACGGGGCCTGGCTGGTCGACTCGCTGCTCGCCGACGTGCCCGCGGGCCCCTGACCGCCGGATGACCTACTCGATCGTCGCTCGCGACGCGGACACCGGAGAGCTCGGTGTCGCCGTGCAGTCGCATTGGTTCTCGGTCGGTTCGATCGTCGCCTGGGCTCGCCCCGGGGTCGGCGCCGTGGCTACCCAATCGGTGGCCGAGCCCGCCTACGGTCCGCGCCTGCTCGAGCGGCTGGCGGCCGGCGAACTGCCCGCCGACGCGCTCGCGGCGGAGCTTGCCGCGGACGAGGAGGCCGACTTCCGCCAGGTTGCGGTGGTCGACGGTGAGGGCCGGGTCGCGGTCCACACCGGCGCCGCGTGCATAGAGGCGGCCGGCCGATCGCGCCGGCGAGGGGTTCAGCGCCCAGGCGAACATGATGGCCGCGCCCGGCGTTTGGCCGGCGATGGCGGCCGCCTACGAGGCGGCGGACGGCCCGCTCGAGCGCCGTTTATTCGCTGCACTGGAGGCCGCGGAGCGCGAGGGCGGCGACCTGCGCGGGCGCCAGTCGGCCGCGCTCGTCGTCGTCGGGCCCGAGGGGGAGCCGTGGGCGGCCAAGCTGGACCTTCGGGTCGAGGACTCGGCCGAGCCGTTGGCCGAGTTGTCCCGGCTGCTCGACCTACACGATGCCTACGAGCTCGCGGGCCGGGCCGACTCGCTCGCCGCCGCCGGCGAGCACGATGAGGCGGCGCGCCTCTACGTCGCGGCAGCCGAGGCGGCGCCGGGCAACGACGAGCTCGCCTTCTGGGCAGGGCTCGGCCTCGCCGCGGCGGGCGACCTCGACCGCGGGGCCGAGCGGGTCGCCGAGCTCATCAGCGCGGACGACCGATGGCGCACTGCTACTCGGTCGTCTGGACGCCGCCTGGCACCGACAGCTCCGGCCGTGCGGAATACCTCGGCCTCTAGTCCGAGAAACGAGCAACGAGCAACGAGTTCAGATCTCCGTCGCCGACCAGTCGCCTCCGAACGAGTCCGCCGTCTCGGCGCGCTCCTGCTCGAGGTAGCTCCTGAACGCATCCAGCTCGGCCGCGTCGACGATGTAGCCGTGCTCGGGCCCGGGAAACGCCCGGCTGCGGACCTCGCCCGCATATGCGGCGACGCCCTCGATCATCTGCTCGCGGACGTCGGCGTAGCGCTTCACGAACTTCGGCGAGTGGCCGCCGAAGATGCCGAGCAGGTCGTGGAATACGAGGACCTGGCCGTCGGTCGAGCCGCCGGCACCGATCCCGATCACCGGGATCGTCATCTGCGGCATCAGCGCCTCGGTGATCTGCGCCGGGATCGCCTCGAAGACGATCGCGAAGCAGCCCGCCGCCTGCAGCGCCAGGGCCTCCGTGGCGATCTTGGAGGCTTGGCCCGCGGTCTTGCCCTGTGCGCGGAAGCCGCCGAGCGCGGTCGCCGTCTGCGGGGTGAGGCCGACGTGGCCCATCACCGGGATCCCGGCATTGACGATCGCCCGCGCGCGGTCGACCGAGGAGCCGCCGCGCTCGAGCTTGATTGCGTCGCAGCCCGCCTCCTTGACGAACCGCTGGGCGTTCGCGATCGCGAGCTCGTCGGACTGCTCATAGGAGCCGAACGGCATGTCGCCGACCAGCACCGGAGTGCGCAGCCCTCGCCGGACCGCCGCCGCCAGCATCACCATCTCGTCCATCCCGACCGGGACGGTCGAGGGGTAGCCGAGCACGGTCATCGCCGCGGAGTCGCCGACCAGGACGATGTCGACCCCGGCCGCCTCGGCAACCTGCGCCGACGGGTGGTCGTACGCGGTCACCATCACGATCGGCTCCGCGTTCAGCTTCATCTCCGCCAGGGCCGGCAGGGTGACCGGCTTGCGCTCGGAATCACCGCCGAGTCCCGGCTGGGTGTGGACGCTCATAGTGATACCTCCGATACCAGGGTTGAATCGAGCATGTGTCGCTGCATTGGGCTTCCTCCTCAATCGGCCGGCGTCGTGCTCGCGTCGCCGGTTTCCCCGATCACCACGTTGTCGATCAGCCGCGCGCGCCCGAGGCGCGCGGCGACAGCGACCAGCACGGGCCGCCCGTTGAAGCTCACTGCAGGGGTCAGGTCGTCGGCGTGGCGCGCCTCGACGTACTCGGGCTCGATCCCGGCCGCGGCGAGCTCGCCGCGGACCGCTGAGAGCACCGCCGGGGCGTCGGTCTCGCCCGCCAGAACCGCGGCGGCGGCGGCGCTCAGGCCGCGGCTCAGCGCCGCCGCGCGGGCGCGCTCCGTCCGCGCTCAGGTACGCGTTGCGCGAGCTCATCGCGAGCCCGTCGGCCTCGCGCACGGTCGGCACGACGACGATCTCGATCGCGAAGTCGAGGTCGCGCGCCATCCGCTCGACCACGACCGCCTGCTGGGCGTCCTTCTGCCCGAAGAAGGCGATCGCCGGGTCGACCGTGTTGAACAGCTTCGCGACCATGGTGGTGACGCCGCGAAAGTGCTCCGGGCCGCGGCGCTGCGGGTCGCCGTCGAGCACCGCGGTCAGCACCCCGCCGACCTCGACCTCGGTTGCGAACCCGTCCGGGTAGACCTCGGCGACGGAGGGCGCGTAGACGACGTCGACGCCCGCGGCCTCGGCGAGGTCGAGGTCGCGTCGCTCGTCGCGGGGATAGGCCTGGAGGTCCTCCTCAGGGCGAAACTGCGCCGGGTTGACGAACAGCGACATGACGACGAGATCGCAGCGCTCGCGCGCCGCCGCGAGCAGCGCCAGGTGGCCGCCGTGAAGCGCTCCCATCGTCGGCACGAGGCCGATCGCGCGGCCGGTCAGGCGCTCGGGGGCGAGCAGGTCGCGAAGCTCGGCCTTCGTGCGGACGACCCTCATCGGCGTTCCTCGGCGAGCTCGCGGGTGCGCTCGGCGAGCGCCTCGTAAAGCGGGATCAGCTCCGGAGCCAGTTCGCCCAGCGCCTCGAGGTGGCGGGCGACGGTGGCCTCGTCGCCCCGGGCGATCGGCCCGGTCAGCGCCGCGCCCCCGCGCTCGGACCAGTTCGCGGCCGTGCGCAGGACGAGCGGCGCGAGTAGCTCGCGGCCGTTCCCGACCCCGGCGGCGCTCAGCAGGTCCGCCGCCGACTGCTCGAGCGCGACGAGGAAGTTGGAGGCGATCGCAGCGGCGGCGTGGTAGGCGGCACGTCGGTCGTCAGGGACCTCGAACGGCCGCATGCCGAAGTCCTCGGCGAGCCGGTGCGCAAGGTCGAGCGCCGACTCATCGGACCCGCAGATCGCGGCCGGGGCGCCCGTGAAGTCGGTGGCCTCGTCGGGAGCGGTCTGCAGCGGGTGCAGCGAGAAGGTGGCGGCGCCGGCGGCGCGCAGCGGCTCCAGCGCTGCGAGCGGCGACGCGCCGCTGGTGTGGCCGGCGAACCGCAGCCCGGGAGCCCCGGCGGCGAGCGCGGCGGCCGCCTCGGTGATCGCCGTGTCGGGCACGCAGAGCAGTACCGCCTCGGCCTCACGGGCCCGCTCAACGGCCTCGGCGCGCCCCGCCAGCGTGAACTCGATTCCGGCGCGCTCGGCAGCGGCAGCGAGCGAGCTGCCGACCCTGCCGGCGCCCACGATCACGAGCGCCGGGGTCGCGGCGTCGGTGCGGTGCGCGCTAGCGCTGGGGGTCGGGAAATCCCGTTCCAGTTCTCGCATCGGAGATACCAGACGGTGGTGTCTGTGGTTGGTGCTGGTCGGCGGCCAAACGCCGTGTCCGCGCCCTCATCGGGTCGCGGCAGCGCAAATGGTAGCGACGCCGGGGCGCTCGGTTGCGGCCGCGGTCTACCATCGGCGGGTGCCGATCTACGAGTTCCGATGCGGCTCATGCGGAGAGCAGTTCGAGGCGCTGGTCGACGTCGGCACGGCCTCGCTCGAGTGTCGGCTGTGCGGCACCGCGGGAGCGGAGCGCGTCTACTCGGCCCAGGCCGCGCCGTTCGGACTGGTCAAGACCCCTGGCGCGGCGCGGGCCCAGGAGCAGCGCAACGCGAAGCTTCGCGAGCGCACCAAGGCCGACTTCAAGGCGCGGCGCAGCCGCGAGCGCGAGGGGCGCCGACAGCCGTGAGCGCCGACGCCGAACGTCGCCGCGAGCAACTGATCGCGCTCTACCGTGAGGTCTCCGAGTGCACCCGGTGCCCGCTGCACGAGGGGCGGACCAAGGCGGTCTTCGGCGCCGGCAACTCCGACGCGGACCTGATGTTCGTCGGCGAGGCGCCCGGGGCCGAGGAGGACCGCCAGGGGCTGCCGTTCGTCGGCCGGGCCGGCCAGTTGCTCAACCAGTTGCTCGGAGGGGATCGGGATGAAGCGCGAGGACGCCTTCATCGCCAACATCCTGAAGAGCCGCCCGCCGGGTAACCGCGACCCGCATCCGGACGAGATCGAGGCGTGCTGGCCGTACCTGGAGCGCCAGATCAGCCTGATCGAGCCGCGCGTCATCGCCACGCTGGGCAACTTCGCAACCAAGAAGATCACCGGGAGCCAGACCGGGATCACGAGGGTTCGCGGGACGCCGCAGGTCCACCCGATCGGTGGTCGCACGGTGTTCGTGTTCCCGCTCCTGCACCCGGCGGCCGCGCTGCGCACGCCCTCGCTGGTCGACACGCTGCGTGAGGACTTCGCGAAGCTCCCGGCGCTGCTGACCGAGCCGCTGCCCGAGCTCGAAGGCTCGTCCGCCGCCGAGGATGCGGAGGCGACGCCGCCCGAGGCCGATCCCGACAGCCAGCTCGACCTGTTCGCTTGACGGTCGAGCACAGCGACGGGCCGGAGGCGACCGAGCGCGTCGGCGCGCGTCTCGCCACGGGCCTGCGTCCCGGAGACGTGGTCCTCGTCAGCGGCGAGCTCGGCGCGGGCAAGACGACCCTGGTCCGTGGCGCTTGTCGCGCGCTCGGGGTGACCGAGCCGGTGGTGTCGCCGACCTTCACGATCGGGCGCCGTTATCACGGCCGCGAGCACGCGATCTCGCACCTCGATCTGTATCGGCTCGACGGGCTCGACGCCGAGGAGCCGGGGATGCTCGACGACTACCTGCGCCCGGACTCGATCGCGTTCGTCGAGTGGCCCGAGCGAGCCGAGACGCTCGAGCTCGCCGACGGCGTGCGGCTCGCGGGCGTCGTCAGCCTCCGCCATGCCGGCGGCGACCGCCGCGAGGTGGAGTTCACGGCTAGGCCCCGATAGCCGCTCGGCGCCGCTGCCTACTCGCCGTTGGTGATCTCGTCGACCTGCTCGCCGACGTCGTCGCCCGCCTGCTCGGCCTGCTCCTTGATGTCCTCGCCGGCCTGCTGAGCGTCCTCGGAGACCTGGTCCGCCTGCTCTCGGACCTGGTCGGCCGCGTCGTTGAGCTTGTCCTGGGCGTCGTCGCCGCACCCGGTCGCCGCCAGCCCTGCGGCCACGATCGCCAGCGTCGCCAACGCGGCCTTCGCACGCCCCGCCTCGATTACGCCCATCCGCCCGCCTCCTCGTTCGCTTCGGTATCGCAATTAGTCTGACGCCGATGAGCGTCACCGGCATCCTCGGCCTCGACACAGCCACCGCGGACACCGCGGTGGCGGTCGCCGTCGACGGCGACAACGCTCGCTGAGCTGCGGACTGGGCCGGAGCAGGGAGGCCGCCCGCGCCACGCTGCGGCCTTGCTGGAGGAGGTCGAGAATGCGGTCGACCGGGCCGGCGGCTGGGGGAGGGTGGGCCTGATCGCGGTCGGGATCGGGCCGGGCACGTTCACCGGGCTGCGGGTCGGAATCGCCACGGCGCGGGCGCTCGCCCAGGGGCGCGGACTGCCCCTCGCCGGCGTCGACTCGCTGGCCGCGCTCGCCCGCGGGATCACGGCCGAGCATCCGGGGCGCGGTGCGGTGCCGCTGATCGACGCGCGACGCGGCGAGCTGTTCGCCGCCGTGTATGACGCCGGCGGCAAGCGCCTCGACGGGCCGCTCGTCGCGGCGCCCGAGCGGATCGCCGCAACCGTTGCGCCGGGGGGCGCAAAACCGCTGGCAGCGGGCGATGGCTCGCTACGATTTCGTCAGCAGCTCGAGTCCGGCGGCGTGGAGGTGCTCCCCGACGCGGACCCGGCCCACAGGATGGCGGCTCGGCACATCTGCGCCCTCGCCGCCGCGGTTGAGCCGGGGCTGCCGACCGACGTCACCCCGGCCTACTTGAGACGACCCGACGCAGAGGTATGGCGTGAGCAACGAGATCTCGACCCAGGATCCGAAGCGGGATCGCAGCGAGGCTGAGCCCATGGTCCGCAGGCTCGTCTACGGCGATCTGCCGGCGGTGCTGGCGATCGAGCGGCGCTCGTTTCAGACCCCGTGGTCGCTGGCGATGTTCGTGCTCGAGCTCTCGAAGCCGTCCGGCATCTGCCTCGGGATCGACGACGGCCGCGGCGGCCTCAGCGGCTACCTCGTCTGCTCGCGCTACGCGGACGTCTGGCACCTGATGAACGTCGCCGTCGCGCCGGAGCGCCGCCGCGCAGGCATCGCGACGATCCTGATGCGGAGCCTGTTCGACGCCGCCGGGCCCGACGCGCGCGTGACGCTCGAGGTCCGGACCTCGAACGCCGCCGCGATCCGCATGTACGAGCGCTTCGGCTTTCGGCCGGCGGGCCACCGGCGCCGCTACTACCACGACAATGGGGAGGACGCCCTGATCATGTGGCTCGAGCCGTCGGCGGTCGGCACCTGATCGGACCCGGTAACGACCCGAGCGGGAAGGGGTGGGTCGCGTGTCGGTGATCCTCGCGCTCGAGACCTCGTGCGACGACACCTGCGCGGCGGTCGTCGACGGCGCCGCGATCCGCTCGAACGTGATCTCGTCGCAGGCTGCGGCGCACGCCCGGTTCGGCGGCATCGTGCCCGAGGTCGCCTCGCGCCACCACCTCGAGCTCGTCAACCCGGTCGTCGACGCCGCGCTCGCCGAGGCCGAGATCGGGCTCGCCGACGTCGACTCGTTCGCGGTCACCCGCGGCCCGGGGCTGATCGGGGCGCTGCTGGTCGGGGTCAGCACGGCGAAGGCGCTCGCTGCGACGACCGCCAAGCCCCTCGCAGGCATCGATCACCTGCAGGGCCACGTCGCGGCCAACTTCCTCGAGCCGGAGCCGCTCGAGCCCCCGTTCCTTTGCCTGATCGCGAGCGGGGGCCACACGCTGCTCGCCGGGGTGACCGCCCACGACGGGTACGAGCAGCTCGGCCAGACGCTCGACGATGCGGCCGGCGAGGCACTCGACAAGGCGGCGCGTCTGCTCGGGCTCGGCTACCCGGGTGGCCCGGCGATCGAGCGCGAGGCGGCCGAAGGCGATCCCGCCGCGTTCGAGTTCCCGCTCGCGATGACCAACGATCCGCGGCTCGACTTCAGCTTCAGCGGCCTCAAGACGGCGCTCCTGTACGCGGTCCGCGAGCTCGGCCCCGAGCGGACCCGCGAGCGCCGCGCCGACCTCGCGGCGAGCTTCCAGGCGGCGATCGTCGGGCAGCTGGTCGCGAAGCTGCGCCGCGCGGCGCGCGGTGGCAGCAACCGCCACCGCGACCCCGACGCCGCCTGGCGCGCGGTCGCGCTCGGCGGCGGCGTCGCGGCTAACTCGCTGCTGCGCGAGCGGGTCGGCGAGCTCTGTGAGCGCGAGGGCCTGGAGCTGAAGCTGGTCGCCCGCGAGCTGTGCACCGACAACGCGGCGATGATCGCCTCGGCGGCGCGCTACGTCGACGCTGAACCGTTCGAACGCTACGCCGGGTGGGACGCCCGTGCCTGAGGTCGTCCTCTACGGGCGGCCGGGCTGCCACCTGTGCGACGTCGCCCGCGAGCGGGTTCTGGGCGTTCGACGGGGTCGAGCTGCGGGAGGTAGACATCGAGACCGACGATCGCCTCTTCGCCGCGATGCTGGAGCGGATCCCGGTGGTCGAGGTCGGCGGCCGAGTGGTCAGCGAACTGGAGTTCGATGCCGACGCATTTTCGGCCGCCCTGCATACTGTCTCGCCGTGAGCGACTCAGATCTCACCCCCGCGGCGACCGCGGCCGACTCCACCGTGCCCCTCGCCGACGGCGATCGCTTGTCGCTGGGCGTCGCGGCGCGGCTCTCGCGTTACCTGCAGGTGCTGATCCAGGCACGCAAGATGGGCCGCGAGACGATCTCGTCGCAGGAGCTGGCCGAATACACGCACATCAACTCGACCCAGATCCGCCGCGACCTCTCCGGCTTCGGCAAGTTCGGCAAGCGTGGGGTCGGCTATCGGGTTGAGTCGCTCGTCTCGGAGATTCGCAAGATTCTCCACACCTCCGGCCAGCACAACATCGCGCTCTTCGGCGCCGGCAACCTCGGCCAGGCGATCGCCAGCTCGGACATCTTCGCGGACCACGGCTTCCGCATCGTCGCGATCTTCGATTCGGACCCCGGCCTGGTGGGCGCGGAGCACGGCGGCGTGCCGGTTCGCGCACTCGCCGACCTCGAGCAGGTCGTCGCCGAGGAGGAGGTGGTGGTCGGGGTGCTCGCGGTCCCGGCTGGCGCCGCCCAGGAGGTCGCCGACCAGCTGGTCGAGGCCGGTGTGAAGATCATCTTCAACTACTCCGAGCAGCTGCTCCAGGTTCCGCCCGAGGTCACCGTCCACACCTCGAGCCCCGCTGTCGACCTGCTCTACGCGCTCTACTTCTACCTCGCCTGAACCGATGCGTGCGGCTGGGCAGGATGTCTCGGAGAGCCTCGAACATGGCCCGCGCCTGGGAGGTCTTCGAGGCGTCGACCGACTTCACGATCGGGCTCGAGGAGGAGTTCGCGCTCGTCGACCCCGACAGCCTCGAGCTCGTGCACCGGTTCGAGGAGCTGCGCGACGCGAGCGCGGCCGACCCGCTGCTCGCCGAGTCGATCGCCGGCGAGCTGATCGACACCGAGATCGAGATCCGTTCGGGGCGCGCCGAGAGCTTCGCTGAGGCGGTCGAGCTGCAGACCGAGCGCCGCCGCCGGCTGTTCGAGCGCGCCGACTCGCTCGGGATCGGGCTCGCGGCGACCGGCACGCATCCGTGGGCGAACTACCTCGACCAGCGGATCATCGACACCGAGCACTACAACCGTCTGCGCGAGGAGTTGCGCTGGGTCGCCCAGCGCAACAACACCTGGAGCATGCACGCGCACGTCGGGGTCCGCGGCGCCGATCGCGCGATCGCGGTCTGCGACCACCTGCGCAGCGTCCTGCCGCCGCTGCTCGCGCTCTCGGCCAACTCGCCGTTCCTCGACGGCCAGGACTCCGGGCTCGCAACGGTACGGACCGAGATCTTCACCCGGACCTTCCCGCGGTGCGGCGTCCACGAGCCGTTCGGCGATTGGGCTGCGTACGCCGACTTCATCGACCTGCTCGCGACGACCGGCCGGGTGGTCGAATCGACCCAGCTGTGGTGGAGCGTGCGCCCGCATCACGCGTTCGGCACGGTCGAGCTGCGGATCTGCGACGCGCAGACGCGCGGCGACGAGGCGTTCGCGCTCGCCGCGATGATCACCGCCTGCATCGCCCAGTCGGCGCTCGACTACGACGAGGGTCGCCTCCCGCCTCCCGCCCGTCATCGCGAGATCGAGGAGAACCTCTGGCAGGCGATCCGCCACGGCCTCGACGGCACCCAGATCGACTTCGAGCGCCGCGAGGTGATCGAGACCCGGGCGGCGCTCGAGCGGCTGACCGAGTGGGCGACGCCGGCGGCCGACGCGCTCGGCCTCGACCTCGGGCTGCCGGATCGAAACGGGGCCGCGCGGATGCGCGCTCGGCTCGAGGACGGGATGCCGCTCGCCGACGTCTATCGCGAGGCGGTCGGGGAGACGGCGGCCA
>CAWHFY010000023.1:0-86739 GCA_963828755.1 uncultured Solirubrobacterales bacterium
ACGACGCGATCGGCGCGCGGCTCGGCGTCGATAGCGACTGGATCCAGTCGCGAACCGGAATCGTCGAGCGGCGCCACGCCGCGCCCGAGGTGACCCTGACCGATATCGCCGCCGATGCGGCGCAAGGGGCGCTCGCGCGCGCCGGCGTCGACGCGCGCGACGTCGACCTGATCCTGCTCGCGACCTCGACCCCGGACGCGCGAGTCCCGAACGCGGCGCCGCTCGTCGCCGAGCGCCTCGGCGCGCTCGCGGCCGGGGCGATCGACGTCGGGGCTGCCTGCACCGGCTTTCTCTCGGCGCTCGACCTCGCCGCCGCGGCGATCGGCTCCGACCGCTACCGGGTCGTGCTCGTCATCGGCGCCGAGCTGATGAGCCGCGTCCTCGACCTCGACGACCGCCGCACCGCGGGGCTGTTCGGCGACGGCGCTGGGGCCGTCGTCGTCACCCCGGGAGGCGCCGGCGAGATCGGGGCGGTCAGACTGCGCGCGGACGGCGGCGGGGGCGACGCGATCGTCGCCACCCAGGCTGAGAACGTGGTCCGCATGGACGGGCGCAAGACCTTCCGCCACGCCGTCGCCCGCCTCGCGGAGGTGACCAGTGAGGTCGCCGCCGACGCCGGGCTCGGGCTCGACGAGATCGACCTGTTCGTCTACCACCAGGCCAACGGGCGGATCCTGTCCGCGGTCGGCGAGCGGCTCGGGCTCGACCCCGACCTGGTCGTCGACTCGATCTCCAATCGACACCAACACCTCCGCGGCGAGCGTCCCGATCGCGCTCGACGGCGCCGTCGCCGCCGGACGCATTGGCCCCGGCTCGCGCGTCTTTCTCGGTGCCTTCGGCGCCGGCTTCACCTGGGGCGGCGGTCTGATCGAGTGGAAGCGTGGCTGAGATGGGCGCCAAGACCGGCGCGGCGATCGAGGAGGCCGTGGCGAGCGTCGCCACGCCTCCCGAGGGCTGCGCCCTGATCACCGGTTCCTCGCGCGGGATCGGCGCGGCGATCGCGACCGAGCTCGCCGGCGCCGGCTGGCCCGTGGCGGTCAACTACCGCGCCGACCGCGTCGGCGCCGAGCGGATCGCCGCCGCGGTCGCTGAGCGCGGCGGGCAGTCGGTCGCGCTCGAGGCGGACGTCAGCCAGGCTGATGCCGCAGAGCGCTTGGTCGCCGCGGCCGAGGAGGAGTTCGGGCGGATCCTGGTGCTGGTCAACAACGCCGGGGTGACCGCCGACAACCTCTCGATGCGCCTGAGCGACGAGGACTGGGACCGGGTGCTTGAGACCAATCTCAGCGCCGCCTTCCGACTCACCAAGCGCGCGATCGGGCCGATGATGCCAGCGCGCTTCGGCAGGATCGTCAACATCGCCTCGGTGGTCGGCATGCGCGCCAACCCGGGGCAGGCCAACTACGCCGCCGCGAAGGCGGGACTGATCGCGTTCACCCGAACCGTGGCGGTCGAGGTCGCCCGCCGCGGGGTGACCGTGAACGCCGTCGCGCCAGGGATGATCGAGACCGAGCTCACCGCGGAGCTTGACGCGGAGGCGATCGCCGCCGCGATCCCCGCGCGGCGGATCGGCACCCCGGAGGAGGTCGCGGCCTGCGTCGGCTTCCTCTGCTCGCCGGCCGCCTCCTACGTCACCGGTGCCACCCTTACGGTTGACGGAGGAATGAGCGCTTGAGCGCCGCCGGGCAGAGACCAATCAGCGACCGAAAGGAACCGCCACGTGCCTGACACCGCAAACACAACCAAGGAGCAGCTCGAAGCTCGCGTGATCGACGCGCTGGTCGAGTTCGGCGAGGACCGCGAGGGACTCTCCGGCGCTTCGAAGTTCGCTGACCTCGACGTCGACTCGCTCGACCTGGTCGAGCTCGCCCAGATCGTCGAGGACGAGTACGGGATCGAGGTCCAGGACTCCGACCTCGAGAAGGTCGAGACCGTGAACGACGTGGTCGAGCTGGTCTCGCAGCGCCTAACGTGACCCGCGACGTCGTGATCACTGGGCTCGGCTCGGTCAGCCCGCTCGGCGTCGGTGCGACGACGCTGATCGAACGCTGGGTGGCCGGCGAGTCTGGCATCGAGGACGGCGCCGGGCGCTGCCGCGAGTTCGAGCCGACCGACTTCCTCAGTCGCCGCGAGGCGCGGCGCGCCGACCGCTTCACCCAGTTTGCGCTGGTGGCCGGCGACGAGGCGCTCGCCCAGGCCGGCTGGGACGGTGACCTGCCCTACGACGGGACCGAGATCGGCTGCGTGATCGGAACCGGGATCGGCGGGATCGCGACAATCGAGGATCAGCACACGGTGATGCTCGAGCGGGGCGCGCGGGCGATGTCTCCGCTCTGCGTCCCGCAGATGATGCCGAACGCGGCCGCGGGTGCAGTCGCGATGCGCCACGGCCTTCGCGGCGAGTGCTACGGCACCGTCTCGGCCTGCGCTGCCGGCGCCCAGGCGATTGGCGCCGGCATGCGGATGGTCGAGCGCGGCGACGTCGCCGCGTGCGTGGTCGGCGGTACCGAGGCCGGGGTGACCCCGCTGTCGGTCGCCGCATTCGCCCGCATGGGCGCGACCTCCGAGGCCGGGATCTCGATGCCCTTCGACCGTCGCCGCGACGGCTTCGTGATCGGCGAGGGCGGCGGGATCATCGTCCTCGAGGACGCTGAGCGCGCGGCCGATCGCGGCGCCACCGTACTAGCGCGGATGAGCGGCTACGGGGCGACCGCCGACGCTTACCACCTGACCGCCCCCGACCCCGAGGGCGACGGCGCCGCGCGGGCAATGCAGGCGGCGATCCGCGATGCCGGGATCGAGCCTGGCGAGGTCGACTACGTGAACGCCCACGGAACCTCGACGCCGCTCAACGATCGCTCCGAGACCGAGGCGATCAAGCGCGTGTTCGGCGACCGCGCCCGATCGGTGCCGATCTCATCGCTCAAGTCGTCGATCGGCCACCTGCTCGGAGCCGCCGGCGCTGTCGAGGCGGTGGCAACCGTCGGGGCCCTGCAGCGTGCGGTCGCGCCGCCGACGCTCAACCTCGAGGAGCCCGACGAGGGCCTCGACCTCGACTACGTGCCTGGCGAGGCGCGCGCGCTCGAGCGCAACGGGCGCCCGCCGGCGGCGATCTCGAACTCGTTCGGGTTCGGCGGCCACAACGTCGTCCTGTGCATCGAGGCGACCGAGTGAGCGCCGGGGCGACGATCCGCTCAGGCGCGCCGGCTGGGATCGGCGAACGCCCCGACCCCGCTGCCCGACTCGAGGCCCTCTGCGACCCGGGCAGCTTCCGCGCCCTGCGAACCGGTGTGCGCTCGACCCGGGCGGGCGAGCGCGCGCTCCCGGGCGATGGCGTCCTCGCCGGTGCCGGGACCGCCGCCGGGCGGCCGATCTTCTGCTTCGCCGAGGACCCCGGGTTCATGGGTGGCTCGCTCGGCGAGGCGCACGCGCAGACGATCGTCCGGGTCATGGGCCTCGCCGGCCAGGCGGGAGCGCCGGTGGTCGGGTTCATCGAGTCCGGCGGCGCGCGCCTGCAGGAGGGCCATGCCGCGCTCGCCGGCTACGGTCGGATCTTCCGCGAGAGCGTCGCGCTCTCGCACCGCGTTCCGCAGGTCTCGATCGTCAGCGGGATCTCGGCCGGCGGCGGCTCCTACGCACCGGCGCTCACCGACTTCGTCGTGATGACCGAGCGCGCGCGGATGTTCCTGACCGGCCCCCGGGTGGTCCACGAGGCGCTGGGCGAGGAAGTCTCGATGGCCGACCTGGGCGGACCCGCGGTGCACGGGCGAAACGGCGTCTGCCAGCTGCACGCCGGCGACGAGGCCGACGGCGCCCGACTCGCGCGCGAGCTGCTCGCCTACCTGCCGGGGTCGATCGGAGACCCGCCGCCGCGAACCGCCGCACGGGCGCCCGGCGGGCGCGCCGGAGCCGGCGTTCCGCGCGAGCCGCGCCGCGTGTACGACATCCGCGAGCTGATCGCGACGGTCGTCGACAGCGGGGAGTCGCTCGAGCTCGGCGGTGGCTGGGCGCGCAACATGGTGACCTCGCTGGCGCGGATCGACGGGCGCCCGGTCGGCGTGATCGCCAACCAGCCCTGGAGGCTCGGTGGCGTGATCGATGCGGCTGCGGCCGAGAAGGCAGCGCTCTTCGTCGCCGCCTGCGACCGCTTCCGCCTGCCGCTCGTGGTGCTGGTCGACACCCCGGGGTTCATGCCTGGGCGCCGTCAGGAGGAGGCCGGGGTGATCCGCCACGGAGCTTCGCTGCTGCGCGCGTTTGCCTCGGCGACCGTGCCGAAGCTGACCGTGATCGTCCGCAAGGCGTATGGCGGCGCCGTGATCACGATGAACTCGAAGGAGCTCGGCGCGGACATGGTGTTCGCCTGGCCGCGGGCCGAGATCGGGATCATGGCCGCCTCGCAGGCGGTCGGGATCGCCGAGCGCCGCCGGCTGGCGGCCGACCCGGGCGGCGACCTGCGCGACCGGCTGGCGTCCGCATACGCCGCCGAGCACCTGACCGCTGATGCGGCGGCGGCGAGCGGCTTCGTCGACGAGGTGATCGAGCCGGAGGCGACCGCGGACCGGCTCGCCTGGGCGCTGGGAGCGCTGGGCGGCGGATGAGCGCGGTCGACCAGCGCCCCGCGGACGGCCGCAGCGCCGCCGCCGCGCGGCCGATCCGCCGCTACGCGGCGCTCGGCGACAGCTTCACGGCGGGAACCGGCTGCGGGCCGGGGGAGAGCTGGGCCGACCGCCTCGCCTCGATCCTTGGAAATGCCGTGCCCGGGTTCGTGTACCGGAACCTCGCGGTCGAGGGCGCGACCAGCGAACGGGTGCTCGAGCAGCTCGAGCCGGCGCTCGAACTCGGACCCGACCTGGTCACGGTCGTCTGCGGAGCCAACGACGTCCTCTTCTCGATCCGCCCCGACGTCAGCGCCTACCGGCGCCGGCTCAGCGCCCTGTTCTCGCGGCTGCGCCGCGCTTCGAGCACGCTGGTCGTGGTCACGGCAACCGCTCCGGAGCGCTGGGACTTCCTGGAGCTCGGCCCGCGCACCAGGGCCCGGCTCGAACGCGGGCTGGTCGAGTTCAATCGCGCGACCCGCGTGGTCGCTGCCGACTTCGACGTCCCCTGCCTCGACGTCGCCGACCATCCGGGCATCGCCGAGCCCGAGAACTTCGTCGCCGACGGGCTGCATCCGTCGGCCCGCGGCCATCGCCAGGCCGCGGCGGGGTTCGCTCAGCTGCTCGGCCTCGACCCGAAGCCGGCGCATTGAGCACCGATCTGCTGGCCGGCAAGCGGCTGCTGATCACCGGCGTGATCACCCGGCGCAGCATCGCGTTCGCGGTCGCGCGCGAGGCGCAGCTCGCCGGCGCGGAGGTGCTGCTGACCGGGTTCGGGCGGGGGATGCGGATGACCGAGCGAGCGGCGACGCGCCTCCCCGATCCACCCGACGTGCTCGAGCTCGACGTCAACGACGAGCAGCACCTGGCGGAGGTGGCGAGCGAGGTCGACCGCCGCTGGGGCGGGCTCGACGGAGCCCTGCACGCGATCGCGTACGCCCCCGAGGACGCGATCGGCGGCTCGTTTCTCGAGACGGGCTACGAGAGCGCCGCCGAGGCGTTTCGGACCAGCGCCTACTCGCTCCAGGCGCTCGCCCGCCACCTGATGCCGCTGCTCGAACGCGCCGACTCGGCCGCGATCGCCGGGCTCGATTTCGACGCCACGGTCGCCTGGCCGGCCTACGACTGGATGGGGGTCGCGAAGGCGGCGCTCGAGTCGGCCACCCGCTACCTGGCCCGCGACCTCGGGCCGCGTGGGATCCGCGTCAACCTGGTCTCGGCCGGGCCGGTGCGAACCGCGGCCGCCAGCGGGATCCCCGGCTTCGACGTTCTCGCGGGCGCCTGGGCGACCGGCGCGCCGCTTGGCTGGGACCCGGCGGATCCGACCCCGGTGGCCCGGGCGGTTTGCTTCCTGCTCTCCGACTGGTCGGCGGCGATCACCGGCGAGATCCTCCACGTGGACGGCGGCTTTCACGCGATCGGCGCGGTCGCCCCCGGCGATTAGGCGGCCCTACCGGGCTGAGTCGGTAGGTTCACCCTGCGTTGAGCCGCCAAAGCGACAGGGAGGACGCAGTGATCCACCGCAGCCCGTACGCCGAGGTCGAGATCCCGACCGCCGACGTGACCTCGTTCGTGTTCGAGCACGCCGCCTCGCGAGCCGCCGAGCCCGCGCTGGTCGATGGCCCGAGCGGCCGCACGATCACCTATGGCGAGCTCGAGCGCTCGGTGCGCGCGCTCGCCGCCGGCCTTGCCAAGCGCGGCTTTGCTCCCGGCGACGTGCTCGCCGTCTACATGCCGAACGTCCCGGAGTACGCGATCGCCTTCCACGGGGTCGCCAGCGCCGGTGGCATGACGACGACGGCGAACCCGCTCTACACCGCGAACGAGCTCGCCCACCAGCTCACCGACTCCGGCGCCCGGATGCTGCTCACGGTCGAGCCCTTCCTCGAGGCGGCGACGGAGGCCGCTGAGCGCGCTGGGATCGCGGACGAGGTGTACGCGCTCGGCGAGGTCGAGGGGGCGCGGCCGTTCGCCGAGCTGCTCGGCGACCCCGAGATGGCGCCGGAGCCGGAGATCGAGCCCGAGAGCCACCTCGCGGTGCTGCCCTACTCGAGCGGAACCACCGGCCTGCCCAAGGGCGTGATGCTCACTCACAAGAACCTGGTCGCGAACCTCTGCCAGATCCAGGACAGCTTCGCGCTCGACGGCGACGACGTCCTGGTCGGTTGCCTGCCGTTCTTCCACATCTACGGGATGACCGTGATCATGAATCAGGGCCTCCGCGCCGGGGCGACGATCATCACGATGCCGAAGTTCGATCTCGAGCAGTTCCTCGGTGTGATCGAGGAGCACGGCGTGTCCCGCGCCTACGTCGTGCCCCCGATCGCGCTGGCGTTGGCCAAGCACCCTGCCGTGGAGGGGTGCGACCTGTCGAGCGTGCAGACGATCATGTCCGGGGCGGCGCCGCTCGGCGGCGAGCTCGCCGAGCGGGTCGCCGAGCGGATCGACTGCAGCGTGATCCAGGGGTACGGCCTCACCGAGACCAGCCCGGTCACCCACGTGATCCGCCCCGACGGTCCCAATAAGGCCGGGTCGATCGGGCCGCCGGTGGCGAACACCGAGTGCCGCCTCGTCGATCCGGAGAGCGGGGAGGATGTCCCCGCGGGTGAGCGCGGCGAGCTCTGGATCCGTGGGCCGCAGGTGATGCGCGGCTATCTCAACAACGACGAGGCGACCGCTGCGACCGTGGACGACGAGGGCTGGCTGCACACCGGCGACGTCGCGGTGGTCGACCGCGACGGCTACTTCGAGATCGTTGACCGGCTCAAGGAGCTGATCAAGTACAAGGGGTTCCAGGTCGCCCCGGCAGAGCTCGAGGCGCTGATCATCACCCACCCTGAGGTCGCGGACGTGGCCGTGATCGGGGTCCCCGACGAGGAGGCCGGCGAGCTGCCGAAGGCGTTCGTGGTCGCGGTGGGGGACGAGCTCGACGCCGATCAGATGATGGATTGGGTCGCGCGTCAGGTCTCGCCGCAGAAGAAGATCCGCCTCGTCGAGCTGGTCGACGAGATCCCGAAGTCGCCGTCGGGGAAGATCCTCCGGCGCGTCCTGCGCGACCGCGCTCCCGCCTGAGCCGAGACGCAGGCGCACTTGCGCACCCGCAGGAGCGCTCTTGCGGGCGGCGTAGGTTGTTGACACGAGTGATGCGCCGTGCGCTCACAGCCATGATCCTCGCCGCGCTCGCCGTCGTGGCCCCGACTGCCGCGGCGGCGACCCGCCCGCCGACGGCGGCCGAGATCGCCCGCGATACCCGCCAGTTTCTAGCCGCACAGCCTGCGCACCCGGCCCCGCGCGCCGGTGGCAGCGGCGGGATCGGCGAGACCTTCGGCGGCGACCCGCTGCCCGCGAATCGCGTCGTCGCCTTCTACGGCGCCCCGCAGATGGGACAGACGGTGCTCGGGGCTCACACTGTCGCCGGGGCGGCCCGGGCGCTCGCCACCCAGACCGAGCCCTACGAGGAGCTCGGCGACCGGCCGGTGGTCGGCGAGTTCGACCTGGTCTCGGTGTTCGCGACCGCCGGCGGTGGGGCGGACGGCCTCTATCGAACCCGCCAGAGCGACGCGGTGATCGAGCTCTACCTGGCGCAGGCGCGCAAGGTGGGCGCGAGGCTGATGCTGGATATTCAGCCCGGGCGCTCGACCTTCCCGGCCGAGCTGGCGGCGTTCCGCGACTGGATCGCGGAGCCCGACGTCGACGTGGCCATCGATCCGGAATGGAACGTCGGCCGTCGCGGTGTGCCTGGCCGCACTCCCGGCAAGGTGACCGCGACTGAGGTGAACGCGGTGAGCAAGCGGCTGTCGGGGGTCGTCCGCGAGCAGGACCTGCCGCCGAAGCTGCTCGTCGTGCACCAGTTTCGCCGCGGCTCGATCCGCGGCCGGACGAAGGTCAAGCAGCGGCGCGGGGTCCAGGTGGTGCTCAACTTCGACGGGATCGGCAGCCCGGGCCCGAAGGCCTCGGGCTATGCGGCGCTTGCGGTCCCGAAGCTGTTCGACGGCTTCTCGCTCTTCTACCGGCGCGATCACCCGCTGATGAGGCCCACCGCGGTGCTCGGGCTCGACCCCAAACCGGACTTCCTGCTCTACCAGTAGCGGCTGAGCAGGCCCCGCAGACCGCTCGGGCGCGAAGACCGCTCGCGTGCCAGCCAGGCGAACCCGGTGGCCATCGCCAGGTTGGCGGCCCCCGCGAACCACATTCCGCCGCGGGCGCCGGGCCGCGAGAAGGCGCTCGATCGCGACCAGACGATGTCGGTGGCGAGCTCGGTGCCGCGCAGCCAGGCAAGCGCCCACCAGTCCTCTGGACGATCGCGGCGGTTGGCGACCAAATGGGCCGCGGCGAAGGTGAGCCAGATCGGACCGCAGCGGCGAAACAGCTCGCGGGCGTCCGGCGAGGGCTCGTCGTGGCCGAGCACCCGAAGGGTCGCGTCCGGCGCCAGCAGCGCCGCCGAACCCAGCGCCAAGTCGAAGGCGACCATGTTGCGGTTGGTCTGGCGCAACAGCTCCTCGGGATCCATCGCGGCGATCCAACCACATCGGCGGCCGCTCTTGCATTCGGGCGTCCGCGAAAGGAAAAGGGGTGGGTGAGGCGAATCAACCGCCCGTGACCAAGACCGCCACCAAGTCTCGCCCCGCCACCCGCACCCGCTCGAGTTCCGCCAACGGGACCGCCCGCCGGACCCCCACCCGGCCGAACGGCAAGGCGCTCTCGACCTACATCACGGAACGCTTCGACGAGTTCTCGCGCTCGCAGAAGGATGTGGCGCGCTACATCGTCGATCACCTCGACGAAGCCGCCTTCCAGACCGCCGAGGAGCTCGCCCGTCGCGCCGACACCTCGTCCTCGACCGTGGTCCGCTTCTCACAGGCGCTCGGCTTCGAGGGCTACCCGGAACTTCAGCAGGCCGCGATCGAGGAATACCGCAGCCGCGGGCCGGCCGAGACCGGGAACTCGACCGCGCCGCTGTTCGACTTCGACCACTCCGAGTTCGAGGCGTCGCTGGCCGCCGACCACGCGAACGTCGAGGAGACGGTCCGCAACCTGACCCGTGAGCAGGTCGAGGCGTGCGTCACCGCCCTGGGCAGCGCCCACCGGGTGATGATCGTCGGCATGGATCAGCTCGCCTTCTTCGCCAGCTACCTGCGCCATCTGCTGGCGCTGCTCGACATCCGCGCCGAGGTCGTCGCCAGCCCCCGCCAAGACTCGATCACACGGCTGTCGCGCGTCGACGAGGATTCGCTCGTGATCGCCTTCTCCGCAGGCCGCGCGCACCCGATCGTGGTCCGGGCGATGAAGCTCGCCAAGCACCGTGGAGCGTCGACGATGGCGATCACCGATGCGACCCTTTCCGACATCGGCCAGCACTCGGATCTGACGCTCTACTACTCGTCGAACGGACCCTCGTTCACCCGCTCGAACACGTCGCTGCTGGCGATCGTCCAGGCGCTTGCGTACGGCGTCTACGCCCGCGACAAGGGCGCGTACAAGGACCGCATCCGGGCCTTCAAGCTGAAGTAACTCGGGCACGTCCTCGAATAACTCGCGGCACGTCCTCCGCTCCCGCTCGAACAAATTGTCCGCGGCTACGCCCGCGGACTTCTTTTTGTGCTTCCGCGTCCGGGCGTGCGCGGTGGGGGGTTGCGCGTCTAGGGCGCTTGGGAAATTCCTCCCATGCAAGCGATCGTGCAGACGACGGGCAGAGCCCGAAGCCGAGCGGCGCGCCTTCTACGGTCGGTGGCGCCGACGGCCCCGCCGCCCGCCGCCTGGATGCCGAGCGCGCACACCAAATCCCGCCCTTCGATCCGCCGACTCGCCGTCGCGGCGATCGCCCTCGTGGCCTGCCTTGCCGGGGCGCTGGCCTCGGGGCCGAGCTCGAGCGCGCAGAGCGAGCAGCTCGACGCGGTTCGGTTCCAGCAGGACAGGGTTCGCTCGCAGCTCGCCGACCAGAACGCCGCCGTCGACGCGCTGATCGGGCAGGTCTCGGCCCTCCGCGAGCGCGAGGACAGGGTCTCGGCCGAGCTCGCCGAGCAGGAGGCCGAGCTCGCCACGGCCCGGAGCGAGCTGGCCGAAGCCCGGGCGGCGCTCGCCGAAACGAACCGGCGGCTCGAGGACGCGCTCGGCGCCCTGCGACAGCTGCTGGTCTCGATCTATCGCCACGGCGAGCCCGACGTGCTGACGCTGCTGCTCGACTCCGACAACTTCGACGACCTCACCGCCACGTCGATCTATCTCGAGCGCATCCAGGACTACGAAGCCGGCGTGGTCAACAAGGTGCGTGAGCTGCGCACCGATGCGAGGTCCTATGTCGCCGACGTCGAGGGGTCGGTGGAGCGGATGGAGGACGCGCGGGCGGCGATCGCCGAGCGCCAGAAGGCGCTGACCGCATCACGAGCGTCGCTCGAGGAGCGCGAGTCCGCGCTGCAGGCCGCGCAGGACGAGCGCCGCCGGCAGCTCGCGCAGCTGCAGGGCAAGGAACGAAGCCTCGTCCGGGCGCTGTCACCGCCCGCTCCGGCTCCGACTCCGGCGGATGGCGAGGCGGCCAGTGCGCCACCGACCGCCGACGTGCCCCCTCCCAGCGGATCGTCGGCGACGATCAACTCGGACGGCACGGCGACGGCCCCCGCCGACGCGCCACAGGCCGTCAAGGACACGGTCGCTGCCGCCAACGCGATCTCGGACATGCCGTACCTCTGGGGCGGCGGTCACGGCTCGTTCGAGTCGAGCGGCTACGACTGCTCCGGGTCGGTGAGCTACGCGCTGCATGGCGGAGGTTTCCTCTCCACGCCGCTCGATTCGACCGGCTTCATGACCTGGGGGGAAGGTGGGGCCGGCCAGTGGATCACCGTGTACTCGAACCCGGGCCATGCCTTCATGGTCGTCGCCGGCCTTCGCTTCGACACCTCCGGGGGCGCGGGGCCCCGCTGGCAGGGTCCCCGGGACCCGGCCGGCTTCGTCGCCACGCACCCGCCCGGCTATTAGGGTTGGGGCGCATGCGAGCCGCAACTGACCTCGCCGCCGCGGTTGCCGGGTCGGCGAAGGGCTTCGAGTCCCTCGACGACGAGGTTCGGGTCGATGCCCTGCCGCTCAGCGGCCGGCTGCCCGAGTGGCTGACCGGGTCGCTCCTGCGCACCGGGCCGGCGAAGTGGGAGGTCGGCGACCGGACGATGAACCACTGGTTCGACGGCTTCGCGATGCTGCACAGGTTCGGGATCGCCGGTGGGCGGGTTTCCTACGCCAGCCGGTTCCTGGAGAGCAACGCCTATCGCGACGCGAAGCGGACCGGCCGGATCACGCACTCGGAGTTCGCGACGGACCCGTGCAGGTCGCTGTTCCAGCGGGTCGCGGCAACGTTCTCGCCCACGCTCTCCGACAACGCGAACGTCAACCTGGTCGAGCTCGGCGAGCGGTTCATCGCCATGACCGAGACGCCGATCCCGGTCGAGTTCGACGCCGAGACGCTCGCGACCGCCGGGGTCGCGTACGAGGCGCCCGGGATCCTGACCACCGCACACCCGCATCTCGATCGCGCGAGCGGCGGGCTGATCAACTACTCGGCGAAGCTCGGGCCCCGCAACGAGTATCGGTTCTTCCGCCTGGCTCGTGACGATGCCACGCCCGAGGTGATCGCCAGCCAAGCGGTCAAGGAGCCCGCCTACATGCATTCGTTCGGGCTCACCGCGCGCTGGCTCGTGCTCGCCGAGTTTCCCTACGTCGTCAACCCGCTGCGCCTCGCGTTCAGCGGCCGCCCCTACATCGAGAACTTCCGCTGGAAGCCGGAACTCGGCACCCGGTTCACGCTGCTCGACCGGGCGACCGGTGAGGCGAGTGGGCCGTTCGGGACCGACGCCTGCTTCGGCTTCCATCATGTCAACGCCTACGAGGAAGGCGACGAGGTTGTCGTCGACCTGTGCACGTTCGGGGACGCCGGGATCGTCGAGGACCTCTACCTCGAACGGCTGAGGGCCGGCAAGCCGGTCGCGGACCCGGAGCTGCGCCGCTTCCGGATCCGCCCAGGGGACGGGAGCGTCTCGCACGAGCGCCTGGTCGACGACGGCTTCGACCTTCCGCGGATCAACTACGCGCGGTACCACGAGCGCAAGCACCGCTACGTCTGGGGGGTCGCCACCGACGATTCCGGGTGGCTGGCGCGGATCGTCAAGGCCGACGTCGAGCGCCGCGAGACCATCGCCTGGGCGGAGCCCGGCCGCTACGCCGGTGAGCCAGTGTTCGTCGCCGACCCGGGGGCGAAGACTGAGGACGCGGGGGTGGTGCTCTCGGTCGTTCTCGACGCCGATCAAGGGGCTTCGTTCCTGCTCGTCCTGGACGCCGCCAGCCTCGACGAGATCGCCCGGGCCGAGGCGCCGCACCACATCCCGTTTGGCTTTCACGGCCAGTTCGCGCCCGCGCGCTGACGACTCGGACAATCGGGCGGGCCAATTTTGGACCCGAGCCGGACCGGGCGCGGCGGGGCGTCTCTCGTATCCTCAGACCTAGATGAGCGAGACGGGAACATTCAGGGTCAAGCGCGGCCTTGCGGAAATGCTCAAGGGCGGCGTGATCATGGACGTGGTCAACGCCGACGAGGCCCGGGTGGCCGAGGACGCCGGCGCGGTCGCCGTGATGGCGCTCGAGCGAGTGCCCGCAGATATCCGCCGCGACGGCGGCGTCGCGCGGATGAGCGATCCGTCGATGATCAAGGGGATCCAGGAGGCCGTGACGATCCCGGTGATGGCGAAGGCGCGGATCGGCCACTTCGCCGAGGCGCAGGTGCTGCAGGCGCTCGAGGTCGACTACGTCGACGAGTCCGAGGTCCTGACGCCGGCCGACGAGGCCAATCACATCGATAAACACGCGTTCGAGACCCCGTTCGTGTGCGGGGCCACCGACCTCGGCGAGGCGCTGCGGCGGCTCGCCGAAGGCGCGGCGATGATCCGCTCGAAGGGCGAGGCCGGCACCGGCAACATCGTCGAGGCGGTCCGCCATCTGCGCGAGATCGTCGGCGGGATCCGCCGCCTCGGGACGCTCGAGCCCGCGCAGCTCTACGCAGCTGCGAAGGAGCTGCGCGCTCCGGTCGAGATCGTCGAGGAGGTCGCCCGCGAGCGGCAAGCTGCCCGTGCCGATGTTCTGCGCCGGCGGGATCGCGACCCCGGCCGACGCGGCGCTGACCATGCAGCTCGGAGCCGAGGGCAACTTCGTCGGCTCAGGAATCTTCAAGTCCGCCGATCCGGAGCGGCGGGCGCGAGCGATCGTCGAGGCAACCACGCACTTCAACGACCCCGAGCGGGTCGCCGCGGCCTCGACCGGTCTCGGCGAGCCGATGCGCGGCGACGACATCGCCGAGCTCGCGGCCCAGGGCGAGCTGCTTCAGCATCGCGGTGGCTGAGCCGCCGTTCGCGGGGGATCAGCCGCGCCGGCTCCGGGTCGGCGTGCTCGCGAGCCAGGGCGACTTCGCGGCGCACGCCTCGATGCTGGGCGGGCTCGGCGCCGAGGCGGTCGAGGTCCGCACGTCGGAGGCGCTGGCCGGTCTCGACGCGCTGGTGATCCCGGGCGGGGAGTCGACGACGATCATGAAGGCGATCGCCCGTGACGGCCTGGAGCCGGCGATTCGCGCCCACGCCGAGTCCGGGCGCCCGATCCTCGGCACCTGCGCCGGGATGATCGTCTGCGACCGCGAGCGCCTCGGCCTCGTCGACGTCGTCTGTCGCCGCAACGCCTTCGGTCGCCAGATCGCGAGCTTCGAGGCCGACCTCGAGCTCACCGGGATCGGCCCGGAGCCGCTGCGCGCGGTGTTCATCCGCGCACCGTGGGTAGAGCCGCAGAGCATCGGCCCGGCGGTGGAGGTGTTGGCAACAGTTGAGGACCACCCGGTCGCGGTCCGCGAGGGCCAGATCGTGCTCTGCTCGTTTCACCCCGAGCTGACGGAGGATTCACGAGTGCACGCACTGTTGATGGCGATGGCAACCGCCGCGAGCGAGCGGCGCGAGGCCGCGCCGGCGGGGGCGCCGGCGCCGAAAGGAGAGGCTGAATGAAGGACCCGAGGGTCGAAAACCTGGCGAGGATCCTGGTCGGATACTCGACGCACGTGGGGGAGGGCGACACCTGCCTGATCGAAGGGCCCAGCGCCGCCGAGCCGCTGGTCGCCGCCATCTATGAGCAGGTCCTCCAGGCGGGCGGCATGCCGGTCGTCTCGATGGCCTTCGACGGCCAGCAGGCGTCGTACTTCAAGCACGCGTCAGACGCCCAGCTCGACTGGATCTCGCCGGTCCAGGAATGGGCGATCGAGCAGGCCGACTGCCGGATCGCGATCTGGGCCGACACCAACACGCGCGAGCTGTCCAACGTCGGGCCCGAGCGCCAAACGCGGCGCCGCAACGCGACCCGCGACCTGATGGCGACGATGCTCAAGCGCTCCTCCGAGGGCGATTACCGCTGGGTCGGGACGATGTATCCGACCAACGCCCACGCGGCGGACGCCGAGATGAGCCTCGCCGACTTCGAGGACTTCTACTACCGCGCCTGCCTCGCCGACGACCCGGATCCGCTCGGAGCCTGGAAGCGCGCCTCGGAGGAGTGCCACCGACTCGCCGAGTGGATCGAGGGGCGCGAGGAGGTGCGAATCGTCTCCGAGGGCACCGACTTGACGCTCGGGATCGCGGGCCGCCACTTCATCCCCTGCGACGGCGAGCACAACATGCCGGACGGCGAGTTCTTCACCGGCCCGATCGAGGACTCGGCCGAGGGCGAGGTCTCGTTCCACCTCCCGGCGACGATCGGCGGGCGCGAGGTGGCCGGCGTGAGGCTGCGCTTCGAGGCGGGCAAGGTGGTCGACGCGACCGCCGAACGCGGCGAGGAATACCTGATCAACATGCTCGACTCCGACGAGGGCGCGCGGCGCTTGGGCGAGCTCGGGATCGGCACCAACTTCGGGATCGAGAACGGCACCCGCTCGGTCCTGCTCGATGAGAAGATCGGCGGCACGATCCATCTCGCGGTCGGCGCCAGCTACCCCGAGTCGGGCGGCGTCAACGAGAGCGCCGTCCACACGGACATGGTCTGCGACTTGCGACGGGGAGGACGGGTCGAGGTCGATGGCGAATTGCTGCAGGAGGACGGCGTCTTCGCCGTCTGAGATCTCTCGAGGAGGAGCAATGAAGCGTTTGATTGCATGCGGCGCGGCGATCGGCCTGATCGCGGCGCTCAGCTTCACCGCCACGGCCGGGGCCGACCCGGTGACGGGCGGCAAGTCGGTGTTCAAGCCCGAGGTCGCCACGTTCGAGGGCTTCGCCGACATGAGCATCTCGGTCGGGGCTACGGGCGCCGCGGCCGACAAGCACCGCGGCGTCAACTTCCCGATCTCGGGCGGCGACGTCGGGGCCGGCCCGAAGGGCACGATCGAGCACCGCGGCGGCCTCGTCTTCTCGCGCAACACGGCCGAGGGCGGGGTCGTGAAGTTCACGCAGTTCGTGGTCAAGATCGGCAAGAACAAGACGAAGCTGTTCGCGAAGTCCGAGCACTCCGCGGTCCGCTTCCTCGACCTCGACCTCTCCGACGCGACGATCAGCGGCAGCGCCGGCACCAACCTGAAGATCAAGGGCGCCGAGGCGAGCCTGGCGAAGCCAGGAGCCGAGCGTGCTGTCCCGAGACGTTCGCTTTCCCGTTCCGCAAGGGGATCCCGATGGGGACGATGACGATCAAGGCGTCGATCGGCTGAGCCCGCCGACATCCGCGTTCCAGACGGGGCGGCTGCGGTCGCCCCGTTTGCGTTCCGAGCGCCGCAACTTGCCGCGCTCGGCGCTGTTCATACGTACACGCGTCGCCGAGATCTTGTGCCAGGGGCACAAGGGGGTATCGCAAAGGCGACGCCGATGGGATGCCGACGCTGTGCCGCGGCCGGATGGGGGTCCGGCCGCGGCCGGCGGCCGCTCACTCGCCGACTTTCACCCTGACCACCTCCGCGGTGGTCACGATGAATCTCGGCGCGGGCGGCGCCTAGACTTGCGCCCATGTCCGGTCACTCGAAGTGGGCATCGATCAAGCACAAGAAGGCGGCGACCGACGCGAAGCGCGGCCAGCTGTTCACGAAGTTGGCGCGGGCGATCACGATCGCCGCGCGAGAGGGCGGCGGTGACCCGGACTCGAACTTCACCCTGGCCGCCGCGATCGAGAAGGCGAAGAGCTACTCGATGCCCAAGGACAACATCGAGCGGGCGATCGTCCGCGGCACCGGCGAGGGCAGCGGGGACGAGCAGATCGAGCGGGTCGTCTACGAGGGCTACGGCCCGGGCGGCGCCGCGCTCCTGGTCGAGGCGCTGACCGACAACCGCAATCGGACCGGCGCCGAGATCCGCCACACGTTCGACCGCCACAACGGCAACCTCGGCGAGCCCGGTTCGGTCGCCTGGCAGTTCGAGAAGAAGGGGATCGTGCTGGTCGACGGCGAGCGCTACTCCGAGGACGATCTGATCGGAGCGATCGACGCCGGCGCCGAGGACGTCGCCCGCGACGGCGACGTGTTCAAGGTCACCGCCGAGCCCGCCGACCTCACCGCGGTGCGCACCGCGCTCGAGGGCTCCGGGGTCGAGATCGAGTCCTCCGAACTGGCGATGGAGCCGAACGCGGTGGTCGAGATCGACGAGGAATCAGAGGCGCGGGCGCTGGTTCGGCTGATGGAGTCGCTCGACGACCACGACGACGTCGAGGCCGTGCACGCGAACTTCGACATCCCCGAGGCGCTGCTCGAGCAGGTCGCGGCCTAGGCGCGTCGGGGCCGCGCCAAGCGGTACTTCTTAGCCCTACCCCGACGGCCCGACGACATCGAGGGCTTCGATGGGCCGCCCCGCCGGCGCCGACACCCTCTAGGGAGCGCAGGCGGCCTGCAGGAGAAACTCGATATCACGGACGGCCTGGGGGTAGTCACCGAGGAACAACTCAGCAGCATTCCGTCTCCCAGTTGCGTCCTGTGCACGGGAGGAGATGAATTGCCCTTCGCAGTTCGGCGGGGATGGTTGATCGGCAGCCGCCGGACTGGTGATCAGACCAAGGCCGAGCGCACCAGCCGCGAGCAAGGCGACAAAGAGCTTTCTCATCGAAGTCTCCTTCGGTTAGCCGGATGCCCGTCTCCCGGCCGAAGCTACACCCAACTCGTCCAGCGTCTAGCTCACGCCTCCACGTTCTCCTGCGACATCGCCGCGCGGATGCCGAGCGTTACGTTGGCGTCGACTACCGACGCGGATGTAACGCTCGACGCCCAGGCTCACCGCACGGACCGCTCTCGGTGCAAACGCGGTGCGAGCGACGCCGCGCCGAAAGAGGCATCCGGGTGCGCGTACAGAATCAGTAGCCGTGATCCTCGTCATGGGCATAGACCCGGGCGTGGCGAGTACCGGGTTCGGCATCGTGCGCCTGGCCGGCGGTCAGATGACCGCGGTCGACGGAGGCGTGATCGAGGCCCCTCCGGGAGCGCCGCTCGAGACCCGACTCGCCCGCATCCACTCCGAGCTCGAACAGCTGATCGGCTGGCACGAGCCTGCGGCCGTGGCGCTCGAGGACCTCTACTTCGGCAAGAACGTGCGCTCGGCGATCGCCGTCGGGCAGGCGCGCGGGGTCGCGATGTTGGCCGCTGCGCAGCGCCAGATCCCCTGCTTCGACTACACCCCGCAGGCCGTGAAGATGGCCGTCTGCGGGACCGGCACCGCCGCGAAGCGCCAGGTGCAGCAGATGGTCGGCGCGCTGCTCGGGCTCGCCCGGGCGCCCGAGTCCGACCACACCGCGGACGCGCTCGCCGTGGCGATCTGCCACGCGGGCCACGCCCGCACCGCGCACGCGCTCGAGCCGGCCGCCGAGTCGGCGGTGACCGCGTGATCGCCTCGGTCCGCGGCGAGGTCCTCGTTCGACGGCCCGATCACGTCGTGGTCGAGTCCGGTGGCGTCGGCTACCGCCTCACCGTCTCGGCCGAGACCCTCAAGGCGGTCCCGGCGAGCGGGAAGGAGATCACCCTGCACAGCCATCTGGTCGTCCGGGACGACTCGATGCAGCTGTTCGGTTTCGCCTCCGAGGAGGAGCGCGACCTGTTCCTCCACCTGACCTCGGTGTCCGGCGTCGGCCCGAAGGTCGCGATCGCGATCCTCTCCGGCGGCACGCCCCGCGAGCTGTTGCGCGCGATCGCGGCCGGCGACGCGAAGCGCTTCCAGGCCGTTCCCGGGATCGGCAAGCGGACCTCGGAACGGGTGATCGTCGAGCTGCGCGAGAAGGTCGCGGACGAGCTCGCCGAAGGGGTGCCGACGCTGGCCGGCCGGCCCGACGACGATCCGCGCTCGCTGGCCCGCGACGGGCTGGTCGGGCTCGGGTACACCGTCGCGGAGGCCGAGAAGCTGCTCGAGTCGGCGGCGGGCGAGACCCCTGAGGATCTGATCGGCTCGGCCCTGCGCGCCGCCGGGACGAGGGACGCCGCATGAGCGTCTCTCGCGACCCCAACTTCGAGCGGCCAGAGGCGAACGGCGGGTTGGACGACCCGATCGCGACCGAGCCGATCGCCGAGGCGCGCGCTGGCGGTGACGACGAGCTCGACCGTTCGCTGCGGCCCCGCAAGCTCTCCGAGTTCGTCAACCAGGAGCAGGTGACCGGTCAGCTGTCGGTCTTCATCGAGGCCGCCCGCGGTCGCGACGAGTCGCTCGATCACGTCCTGCTCGCGGGCCCGCCGGGCCTCGGCAAGACCTCGCTCGCGCAGATCATCGCCGCCGAGCTCGAGGCGCCGTTCGTGCAGACGGCGGGTCCGGCGCTCGAACGCAAGGCCGACATCGCTGCCTTCCTAACTGGGCTCGAGCCCGGATCGGTGTTCTTCATCGACGAGATCCACCGCCTGAACCGGGCGATCGAGGAGACCCTGTACCCGGCGATGGAGGATCGCCAGCTGCCGATCGTCCTCGGTCAGGGAGCCGGGGCGCGCACGGTGACCCTCGACCTGCCGGCGTTCACCCTGGTGGGCGCGACGACCCGGGCCGGCCTGCTGACGACACCGCTTCGCGATCGCTTCGGCGTCTCGCAGCGACTCGAGCACTATCGGCCCGAGCACCTGGCGCAGATCGTGCGCCGGTCCGCCGGCATCCTCGGAGTCGAGATCGAGCCCGAGGGCGAGCGGGTCGTCTCGGAGCGCTCGCGCGGCACGCCGCGCGTCGCCAACCGGCTGTTGAAGCGGGTTCGCGACTACGCGCAGGTGCGCGGCGAGGGAGTGATCACCGCCGACGTCGCGGGCGAGGCGCTCGATCTGCTCGAGGTCGACTCCGGCGGACTCGACCGCCATGACCGCACGATCCTGGAGACGATCGCGGTCAAGTTCTCCGGCGGCCCGGTCGGGCTCTCGACCCTCGCCGCGGCGGTCGACGAGGAGCAGGAGACGATCGAGGACGTCTACGAGCCCTACCTGCTGCAGCAGGGCCTGCTGAAGCGCACCCCCCGCGGCCGAGTGGTCACCGAGCGGACATACGCTCACCTCGGGCTGCCGGTGCCTGAAAGCGCCGCATCGCTCTTCTGAGCCTGGCGAATCCCATCGCTAGGCTTACCGCCGTGCCTTTCTTCATCTGCCCGAACTGCGGCAACCGCGAGCTCTCCGGCGAGCGCCAGGGTCTGAGCCCGCGCCCGAAGGCGTGCACCAAGTGCGGCGCGCCGTTTCTGTTCGAGCTGCTGGACGATTACTACCCGGCCCCCGACGCCGCGTTCTTCATCTGCGACCAGGAGGCTCGGCTGCTCGACGTCGGCCGCAACGGCTTCGAGCTCACCGGCCTGAAGGACGAGCAGGTGATCGGGCGCCCGGTCCGTGAGGTGCTCGGGCTGGAGTGGATCGACGAGGGCGACGGCGGCGATGACCGCCGACACCGACAACGACGGGACCACGGATCCGATCGAGACGACGCTCGAGTGGGGGGTGCGCTCGCTCGGCAAGCGGGTCGCCGTGAACGCCGAGGGCGATCTCCCGGCCGAGGCGGTCGCCGACCTCTTTCCCGCCTACGACGACGACGGCGGGCTGCTGCTCGTGCTCACCCCGCAGTAGAGCGCCCGATGGGCAAACGCCGTAACAGCCTGATCATCCTCGGTCTCGTGATCGCCCTGCTCGGGGTGTCGATCTACGTGATCACCTCGAAGAAGACGGTGCTCGGGCTCGACCTCCAGGGCGGCACGGAACTCGTGTACCAGGGCCGCCCGAGCCCGCAGGTCCCGGAGGTCACCCCGGAGGACATCGACCGGGCGATCGAGATCATCCGCGACCGGGTCGACGCGCTTGGCGTCTCGGAGCCCGAGATCTCGCGGATCGGCAAGGACCAGATCCAGGTCGACCTGCCCAACGTCTCCAACGCACAGCGCGCGACCGAGCAGATCGGGACCACCGCGCAGCTCTTCCTCTACGACTTCGAGCCAAACGTCATCCCGCCGAACCCGGACGTGCAGAACCCGGAGGATCGGCCCTACACGCGACTGATCGACGCGGTCGAGGCCGCCTCGAAGCAGCCCGAGGTCTCGGTCGAGCAGTGCCAGAAGCAGGGCTGCACGACGAGCGGCGACACCTACTACCTGTTCGACAAGAACTCACTCGAGCCGATCGGCGAGCCGTCCGAGGTCAAGGCCGACCTCTACCAGAACCTCCCGGCCGGCACGACCCGCGCGGACACCCGCGTGGTCGCTGTTCCGCGCGGCACGGTGGTGGTCGAGGACGTGCCCAAGGACGACCCGGCGACCGCGGACGTCGACGAGTCCGACGCGCCGTCGTCGTTCTTCGTCCTCCACGACCGCCCTGCCCTCTCCGGCGACGAGATCACCGATCCGAAGCCGGGCACCGACCAGTTCAACCAGCCGACGGTCGACTTCAACTTCACCGACTCCGGCCGGGAGGCGTTCTCGAACGTGACCGCGGACATCGCGGCGCGCGGCGCGGACGCCTGCGCGCAGGCCAACGGCGGCGCGCCGTGCGCGGGGATCTCGTCCAACGACGCCGCCAACTTCTCGGGGTCGTTCGCGATCGTGCTCGACGGCGAACTGGTCTCGAACCCGATCATCAACTTCGTCGACAACCCGGCCGGGATCGACGGCCGCACCGGCGCTCAGATCTCCGGGGTCTCGGCCCAGGAGGCCAACGACCTCGCCGAGGTGCTCAAGATCGGCGCGCTGCCGATCAAGCTCGCGCTGATCAGCCAGTCGACGGTCTCGGCGACGCTCGGCCAGCAGGCGCTCGATCAGGGCCTGAAGGCGGGCTTGGTCGGGCTCGCCCTCGTCCTCTGCTTCCTGATCTTCTACTACCGCTTCCTCGGCGTCATCGCTGCGCTCGGGCTGATCGTCTACGCGATCTACTACTTCGCCCTGATCAAGGCGCTGCCGATCACCGTGACCCTGCCGGGGATCGCCGGGTTGATCCTCACGATCGGCGTCGCCGCGGACTCGAACATCATCATCTTCGAGCGGATCAAGGAGGAGGTGAGAGCGGGCAGATCCATGCTCTCGGCGATCTCCGAGGGCTATCGCAAGGGCATCGCGACGATCATCGACGCGAACGTGATCACCCTGCTGACTGCGTTCATCCTCTTCGGGTTGGCGACCGCGGGGGTCAAGGGCTTCGCGTTCACGCTCGGGATCGGGACGATCGTCTCGCTGTTCACCGCAGTCCTGTTCACGCAGGCGGTGCTCGGCCTGCTCGGGCGCTCGAACATCCTGCGCTCGCCCTCATTCCTCGGCGCCAGCGGCGAGGGCCGCCAGTGGCGGTTCGACTTCACCCGCGCCTCGAAGTACTTCTTCTCGCTCTCCGGCGTGATCCTCGCGATCGGCGCGATCGCGTTCGCGACCAAGCAGCTCAACCTCGGGATCGACTTCGAATCGGGGACCCGGATCCAGGCGGCGCTCGGGGAGCCGGCGACCGTCGACGACGTCCGCCAGGCGCTCTCGGACGGCAACATCGACGACGCCTCGGCGGCGAAGATCCAGGAGACCGAGAACCCCGACTTCGGCGCCAACGTGATCCAGATCTCGGCCCAGATCCCGCCGGATCAGGTGACCAAGGTGCAGGCGCTGCTCGACGACCAGTTCGGGCTCGAGAACGGGGACAAGAGCTTCGACTCGCAGTCGGTCGGGCCGACGTTCGGCGCCCAGGTCGCCAACAAGGCGCTGATCGCGATCATCTTCAGCCTCCTCGTGATCTCGCTCTACGTGGCGGTCCGCTTCGAGGCCAAGTACGCGGTGCCGGTGCTGATCGCCCTCGTTCACGACATCCTGATCACGGCGGGCATCTACGCGCTGGTCGGCCAGGAGGTGACGAGCGGGACGGTCGCCGCCTTCCTGACCATTCTCGGCTACTCGATGTACGACACGATCATCGTCTTCGACCGAGTGCGCGAGAACGTGCCGCGGATGCCGCGCGCCGCCTTCTCACAGATCGTCAACCGCTCGATGAGCGAGGTCCTGACCCGATCGCTGATCACCGGCCTCTCGACCGTGTTCCTGATCGCTGTGCTCCTGGTGTTCGGGGGCGAGACGCTCAAGGACTTCGCTTTCGCGATGATGGTCGGGGTCGCCTCCGGTACCTACTCGTCGATCTTCATCGCGGCGCCGGTGCTCACCGAGTGGAAGGAGCGCGAACCCGCCTATCGCTCCCGCCGGGCGCGGATCGAGGAGGCGATGGGGCGGGTGCCGACCTTCCCCGAGGACAATGTGGTCGCGCGCATCGACGAGGTCGAGCGCCACATCTCGGACGCGGCTGTCGCCGACGGCGAGGGACGGGGCGACGGTCAGCCGCACGAGGCGCCGGCTCCGACCGCGGCTCCGGTCGCCGTGGCCGACCCGCCGGTCGAGCGCGCCGCGCCGGTCGAGCCAACCGCCGAGGAGTCCGGCGACGGGGTCGCCGGGCGCCCCGATGCCGACGCCGAGCGGACGCGCAAGCGCGCGGAGCGCAAGGCGCAGCGGATGAAGCAGTCCAAGCGCCGGCGCAAACACGGGAGGTCGAGATAGATGGCGATTTTGGTCTGGGTAACCACCGGGGTCGCGCTCTGGCACTTCACCGTCTTTCTCCCCGACCGGTTCTGGGGCGGGATCGTCGGCGCGCTCATCGGGGCTGTGATCGGGGCCCTGATCACCGGAGCTCTGGGGCAGATCGCCACCGGCGACACCATCGGCCAGACCGGACTCGAGACCCTCCTGTTCGCGATCCCAGGGACGCTGATCGGGATCGCCGTCGTGTACTGGCTCGGCGTCCGCGCAGAGCAGGCCGCGCTGGTCGAGCCCGCCTAGGCGCGGATCCGTCCGGTTTCTGCGCACTCTGGGTGCGCCCGCGTCCCGGGATTCCGTCCCAGGCGCTTCTTAGCCTGGCAGCGTGCAGAAATCCGCCGCCAGGGCGTTCTCGCTCGAGCCGTACGACTACCGCGAGGCGCGCGAGCTGATGGACGGGCTCGGACTCGCCGAGCCGGTGGCGGTGACCCTGGTCCGGCGCGGCTATCGCACGCTCGAGCAGGCGCGCGCGTTCCTCGACGCGAACGAGAGTCACGATCCGCTGCTGCTCGGGCCGATGAAGGCCGTCTGCGAGCGGGTCCGTGCCGCCGTCGCCGCCGGGTTGCGCGTGACCGTTCACGGGGACTACGACGTCGACGGCGTCTGCTCGACCGCGATCACGGTCCGCGCCGTCCGCGAGCTGGGCGGTGACTGCGACTGGCTGATCCCCGGGCGCCAGGAGGACGGCTACGGGCTGACGATGGCGACCGTGCAGCGACTGACCGAGCGCGGCACCGGGTTGTTGATCACCGCCGACTGCGGGATCGGCTCGGTCGACGAGGTGGCCGCGGCGCGGGCGGCGGGCATCGATGTGATCGTCACGGATCACCACCAGCCCGGCGACCGACTCCCCGACTGCCCGATCCTGCACCCGGCCCTCGACGGCTATCCGTTCGCCGAGCTGTGCGCGACCGGCGTCTCCTACAAGCTGTGCGCGGCGCTGCTCGGGGCGCCGGCGGCCGAGTCCGATCTCGACCTCGTCGCCCTCGCCACGGTCGCCGACCTCGTCCCGCTGCGAGGCGAGAACCGCTCCCTGGTGCGCCGCGGCCTCGAGGTGGCCCGCCAGGCGCGCCGGCCGGGGCTGCGCGCGCTGATGGCGGCGGCGCGGATCGTCCCTGAGCGACTCGACGAGGGCGACATCGGCTTCCGGCTTGGTCCGCGGATCAATGCCGCCGGTCGCCTGTACCGCGCCGACGCCGGGGTCGAGCTGATGCTGACCGCCGACGAGGCACGCGCGAAGGAGATCGCGACCGAGCTGGAGCGCGCCAACCACGAACGCCGCGAGGTCGAGCGCGACGTGCTGGCTGCCGCCGAGGCGTCCCGCGCCGAGCTGCCCGATGGGCTCGGCGATGCCGCCGGGCTGGTGCTCGCCGGCGCCGGCTGGCACCCCGGGGTCGTCGGGATCGTTGCCTCGCGGATCGCCGAGCGTTACAACCGGCCCGCCGTCTTGATCGCGCTCGACGCCGACGGCTCGGGCCGCGGCTCGGGCCGCAGCATTCCCGGCTTCGACTTGCTCGAGGCGCTGCACGCCTGCGAGCGCTGCCTGAGCCGCTACGGCGGCCATCGCGCCGCCGCCGGACTGGAGATCGAGGCGGCCCGCGTGGACGAGTTCCGCCGCTCCTTCGCCGCCCACTGCGAGGCCGCGCTCGCCACCGCCGAGCCGGTCCGACTCGAGGTCGTCGACGCGGTCGTCGGCGGCGAGAGCCTCGGCCACGAGGTCGCCGAGCAGCTGCGGCGCCTCGCCCCGTTCGGAAACGGCAACCCGGGCGTGCGGCTGCTGGTCCCGGCGGCGAAGGTTGCCGACGTGCGGCCGATGGGGGAGGGCGACCGCCACGCGCGCTTCGTGCTCTCGAGCGGCCCCTCGCGCGCCCTCGGGGTGGCCTTCGGGGTCAACGGCTCGCTCGCCGAAGCAGCCGCGACCGGCCCGCTCGACCTCTCGGTCGAGTTGGAGCTCAACGAGTGGAACGGGGCGGTCGAGCCCCGCGTCGTGCTCGGCTCGATCTACCCGACGGGCTCGACCGACTCGGCGGGGGTCGAGGGCGAGCCGTCGGGCGACGCGATCGGCGCCGACGAGTTCTGGCGCCGCCACGACGCCGAGCTGAGCGCCGCGCTCGGGCCATGGCCGCCGCAGTTCGCCCTGCCGGCCGGGGCACGGGAGCGGGTCGAGCGCCGCGGGGCGTCGGCGACGGCGACGATCGCCGCGCTGGCGTCGAGCGGCTGCCGAGTGCTCGCCCTGTGCGCCGACGCGATCCGGCGCCGCGAGCTGGTGGAGAGCGCGGTGCGCCCGGCCCGCTTCGGTGGCGGCGAGCTCGGCCTCGTCTCGGCTCGCCTCGCCGACGCCGAGATCGCGGCGGCCGAGGCCCGGGTCGCGGTGGCCGGAGCCGGGGTGGTGCTCGCCGACTGGGCGGCGCTCGCCCGGGACCCGGGGCTCGCCGGGCGCTTCGAACACCTCGTGGTGATCGATCCGCTGCCGTTTGCCCACCTCGAGGCGCTCGTGGGCGCCGGAGCCGGCTGGCTGCACCGCGTCGACGGTCGCGCCGAGGCCGAGTTCGCGCTGCACGTACACGCCGACGAGTGGCCGTCGCGATCCTCGCTCGCGGCGCTCTACCGTGAACTGATCGCGGCCGGAAGCGGGGGCGTCGGCGGCGAGGCAGCGCGGGCGCTGCTGTGCGGCGGCGAGCGTGCCCACCCGCGCTCGCCCGAGACGGCCGCCCGCTGGTCGCGGGTCCTGGTCGAGCTCGGGCTCGTGGCATGGAACGGTTCGCGTCCCAATCGCAGCCTGGGGGCCGTATCCTCGTCGGGGACGGAACTTGAGCGCTCCGCGGCGTACGTCGCCTATCGGAGGTGCTCCGAGGAGGGTCGGCGATTCCTGAGCGAGCGAAGACAGAGCTAGCGGAGGGCAACGGGGCGGCGGCTCCGGTGAGCGGCCACATCCAGGTCGGCGCCGACGACGCGCACGGGCCCGCGGCCCCGGTGAACGAGGTCACCAAGGGCCTGACCGCGGGCGAGCGGGCGCTGCTCGGCGACCTGTTCGCGGTCATCGGCGAGCACACGGCCAACGGCGACCCGGCGATCGAGCGCGAGACGATCGAGCGCGCCTTCGCGTTCGCCTGCGAGCGCCACGCGGACCAGCGACGCAAGTCCGGCGAAGACTTCATCACCCACCCGGTGGAGGTGGCGAAGATCTGCGCCGGGCTGCGCCTCGACACCGAGACGCTGAGCGCCGCCCTACTGCATGACACGGTCGAGGACACGTCGGCCAGCCTCGACGAGGTCCGCGTGCAGTTCGGCGACCAGATCGCTCAGTTGGTCGACGGCGTTACGAAGCTGACCGAGATCACCTTCCAGAGTCGCGACGAGCACCAGGCCGAGAACTACCGCAAGATGATGGTCGCGATGGCCACGGACGTCCGGGTCATCCTGATCAAGCTCGCCGACCGCCTGCACAACATGCGCACGCTGGAGGCGTTGCCGAAGCAGAAGCAGATCGAGAAGGCGCGCGAGACGCTCGAGATCTACGCGCCGCTTGCTCACCGCCTCGGAATTCACGCGATCAAGTGGGAGCTCGAGGACCTCTCGTTCCAGCGCCTGCATCCGCGCAAGTACGAGGAGATCAAGAAGCTGGTCGCCCAGCAGCGCAACGAGCGTGAGTCCTACGTCACCGACGCCGGCGACTTCCTCGCCGCCGAGCTGAGCAAGGTCGGGATCGAGGCGCAGATCTCGGGCCGCGCCAAGCACTTCTATTCCATCTACGCGAAGATGTCGAAGAAGGGGCGCGAGTTCAACGAGATCTATGACCTCACCGCGATGCGGGTGATCGTCGACTCGGTCAAGGACTGCTACGGCGCGATTGGGATCATCCACTCGATCTGGAAGCCGCTCCCCGGCCGGTTCAAGGACTTCATCGCGACGCCGAAGCTGAACCTGTACCAGGCGCTGCACACGACGGTGATCGGGCCCGAAGGCCGGCCGCTCGAGATCCAGATCCGCACGCCGGACATGCATGAGACGGCGGAGTACGGGATTGCGGCGCACGTGATCTACAAGGAGGGCGGCAAGGGGTCGGAGCGCGAGAAGATGACCTGGCTGCGCCAGCTCCTCGATAACGACGGCGACGAGGACGCGACCGAGTTCCTCGAGTCGCTGAAGGTCGACCTCTTCGAGGAGGAGGTGTTCGTGTTCACGCCGCGCGGCGAGGTCAAGAACCTGTCCGCGGGGTCAACGCCGCTCGACTTCGCCTACTCGGTCCACACCGACATCGGCCACCGCTGCGTCGGCGCCAAGGTCAACGGCAAAATCGTGCCGCTGCACTACCAGCTCAAGTCCGGCGACATCGTCGAGATCCTGACGTCGAAGCAGGACCGCGGGCCGTCGCGCGACTGGCTCGCGCTGGTGCGGACGAGCCGGGCGCGCAACAAGATTCGGGCCTCGCTGAAGCGCGAGCGGCGCGAGGATGCCGAGCACCGCGGACGCGACGAGCTGCAGACGGCCCTGCGCAAGAACGGGCTGCCGCCCCAGCGGATCGCCGGCTCGCCGCTGCTCGCCGACC
This sequence comes from uncultured Solirubrobacterales bacterium, assembly GCA_963828755.1. Taxonomy (GTDB): domain Bacteria; phylum Actinomycetota; class Thermoleophilia; order Solirubrobacterales; family 70-9; genus WHSW01. The sequence continues at coordinate 28,156 of CAWHFY010000023.1, forward strand.
TGACCCGCGAGATGGGCTTCCGAAAGGCCGACGACTTCTACATCGCGCTCGGCCAGGGCAAGATCTCGACGAAGACCGTCGTCACCAAGGTGATGCAACGACTCAAGTCCGGCGACGCGGTCGCGGGGGACGAGACCGAGGCGCGCCTGGCGGGGGTGCTCGAGGGCCGCGACGAGCGTCAGCGCCGCACTCAGGACGCGTCCAGCTACGGGATCAAGGTCGAGGGCGTCGACGACGTCGTCGTCCGGCTCGCCAAGTGCTGTCGCCCGGTCCCGGGCGACGAGATCGTCGGCTACGTCTCGCTCGGGCGCGGCATCACGATCCACCGCGACGACTGCAAGAACGTCAGCGCGCTGATGAAGGCGCCGGAGCGGTTCACCAACGTTTCTTGGGCCGGCGACAACGCCACCTCCTACCGAGTCGAGCTCCAGGTCGATGCGTGGGATCGAACTCGCCTCCTTGAAGACCTGTCGAGGACGTTCTCGGAGGCGGGCGTGAACATCCTCGAGGCCAACTGCTCGACCAAGCACCCGATGGTGCGCAACCGGTTCGTGGTCGAGGTCGGCGACTCGCAGCAGCTGAAGCAGTGCATCAACCGGTTGCGCAGCCTCGACGCCGTGTTCGATGCGTATCGGGTGACGCCGACTGATTAACGAGGTTGCTCGTTGTTAGTTGCTCGTTCCTCGGGGCCGGCCGTTTCGGTCATCGTGCCGCTGAGCGGGGACGTGGCGTACGCGGAGCGCGCACGGGAGGCGTTCGAGCGTCTCGAGTTGGGTCCGGGCGACGAACTGATCGTTGTCGACAACACGTCCGACGGGGTCGCGAGCGGGATAGTCGATCGCGTCGCGACCGTGGTCCACGCGCCGCAGCAGGCGTCCTCGTACTTCGCCCGCAACGCCGGCGCCGCCGACGCCACGGGGGACTGGCTGCTGTTCGTCGACGCGGACTGCGTCCCCGAGCCCGACCTGATCGACAGATACTTCGACGAGCCGATCGGCGAGGGCGCCGGGGCGGTCGCCGGCGGCATCATCGGGGTCACCGAGCAGGACTCGCTGCTCGCCCGCTACGCGCGAGATCGCAACTTCCTCGACCAGGCCGAGGGCATGCACGGCTCGGCTGGGGTCGCGGCCGCGACGGGCAACCTCCTGATCCGCCGGGATACGTTCGACGAGCTCGGCGGCTTCGCCGACGGGATTCGCTCGGCGGGCGACGTCGACTTCTGTTGGCGAATGCGCGCGGCCGGATGGGACCTCGAGCAGCGCCCCGCGGCCAGGGTCGAGCACCACCACCGCGAGCACCTGGGCTCGTTCCTGGCGATGATCGCCCGCTACGGCGCCGGGTCGCGCTGGCTCAACGAGCGCCACCCGGGCGCGGCGCCGCGCTGGCCGCTGGTCCACGGCCTGGTCGGCTCCGCATGGGACGTCAGCGGCCACTTGCTCCGAGGCCAGCTCGAGCCCGCGACCTTCCGCGCCCTGGACGGGCTCGGCTTGATCGCCCACAACGTGGGTTACCGGGCCGGCAACGAGGTCTGAACTCGCGCGCGTGCCGAACCCGGCGCAGCGCCTGGCTCAGCCGTGGCGGTCACTTGTCGTCCCAAGCGCGGGCGGCCGCTTGCAGATCCGCGATGGCGACCGCGCGGGCGCGCAGACTGAGCCGATGAACGAAACGACCACCACCGCGCTGCTCGCGCTCGCCATTCTCGCGCTCACCTGGCTCGCGATCGCCCACCTCCGCTATCGGCTCACGCATCGCTACGACGAGGCCGACCTGGCCGCCGCTCGCAAGGACGCCACCAAGCGCAGCCGCAGCGTCCTCGCCGGCAAGGCGGGGGAGCAGATGGCGCCGCTGGTCCCGGCGTTCAGCGACCGCTTCGACCCGGCGGAGGCGCGCTTTCTCGGCGCGCCGATCGACTACGTCGTCTTCGACGGGCTCGGCCGCGGCGAGCTGCGCGAGGTCGTGCTGGTCGAGGTGAAGACCGGCGCCTCGCGCCTGAGCGCCAGCGAACGCGAGGTTGAGCGGGCGATCGCTGAGGGCCGCGTCAGGTTCGAGACGCTGCGGCTTTAGCGACCGCGTCGCGGATCAGCTCCGCGGTCTCGGCTGCGTGGTCGTCGTGCGAGTACTTGGTCCGCGGCCAGAAGAACCCGCGCAGGCCGTCCTTCTTCACCCGGGGGACGACGTGCGTATGCAGGTGCGGGACCGACTGGCTGACGATGTTGTTGATCGCGACGAACGAGCCCTGTGCGCCCATCGCGGCGGGCACGGCGGCCGACAGCACCCGGACGTTGGCGAAGTACGGCTCGATCAGTTCCGCGGGCAGGTCCGGGAGCGTCTCGTGATGGGCGCGCGGCACGAGCAGCGTGTGGCCGTGAAAGAGCGGCCTGATGTCGAGGAACGCGAGGGAGATCTCGTCCTCGAAGACGATCTCAGCCGCGGTTTCGCCGGCGACGATGCGAGCAGAAGCGGCACGCGGGGTCGGCCTCAGGCAATGATCGTCAGCGCCCCCGGATCGATCGCCAGCGCGAGCTCGGGGTGGACGCCGATGAAGTCGCCGTCGACCTGGATCGGAAACGGGCGCACATCGCCGTCGGTGCCGGTCGTGACCGACGTGACGCGAGCCTCGGTGACGTCGTCGAAGTGGTCGATCTGGCGGTGCCCGGGAGCCCGCAGGCGCTCGGTGAGCACCCGGGCGATGATCGGCCCCATGTCACGCTGAGCTGCGCGGCGCAGGACTGCGACCGAGAGCGTCCCGTCGTCGATCTCGACGTTCTCGCAGACGCGCACCGGGCGGCTGCCGAAGTAGGTGAACGGGTCGGAGTTCTGGGCCAGAATGGTGACCCCCTCGGCCGTATGCGGGCCGGCCTCGAGCCGCATCCGCACCGGGTTGCGCAGGTAGTCGCGATAAAAGGAGCCGACCGCAACCCACGTGTAGAAGTACGGCCCGGCCTTTGCCTTCAGCTTCGGCTTGCGGTCGACCCGCATCGCCGCCGAGGCGTCGAGGCCGGACCCGCAGGAGAAGACGAAGCGGCGCCCATTGGCAATCCCGAGGTCGATCCGACGGGGCTCGAAGCGGTCGGCGAGCCCGAGCAGGTGCTCGGTCGCGTCGACGACGTCGTCCGGGATCCCGAGTGTGCGCGCGACGACGTTGGTCGAGCCCCCGGGCAGGATCGAGACCGGGACGTCTGTCCCAGCGAGCCCGTTGGCGACCTCGTTCAACGTCCCGTCGCCGCCGAACGCGACGACCAGGTCGTAGCCACCGTCGATCGCCTCGCGACCGATCTCGGTCGCGTGGTTCTGCGCCTCGGTCGAGACCGCCTCGACCTCATAGCGGCCCTGAAGCGCGTAGACGACGAGGTTCTTGAGCCGGTCGGAGACCGTCGTCGCGTATGGGTTGACGATGATCAGCATCCGCTTCTTGCGCGGCCGAAGCGGTTCGCCGGCGCCCGACGAGGTCGGCAGGGGAGGGGCCTTGATCGTGGGGGCGACGGCGCTCACCGCGGGATCGTAGCCACCGTCACACCGGCGGCCGGACCCGGGCGCTCAAGCGGCCGGCGGGATCGCGACCTCGCCCTCGGCGCCGGTCGCCTCGAAGCGCACGAGATCGCCGTCGGCGACCTCGCGCACGAGGCCGGCGTCGATCAGCAGGTCGACGTGGCCAACCACCTCGGAGAGCGTGAGGAACGCCTGGGTGACGGCGACGTTCCCCCACAGCTCCTGGGCGAGCTCGTAGGCGGTCCGCGGCCGCTCGACGATCAGCCCGCGTAGCTTCTCCGCGCGGCGGCGGTGCAGGGCGAAGCGGTCGTCGATCAGGCCGACGTGGTCGGTGATCGGCTCGCCGTGGCCCGGGAGCAGGATCTCGGCCGGCAACTCGCGGGTGCGGGCGAGCGACCGCAGGTAGGTGACCAGCGCCTTCGGGCGCTCGTCGCTTCCGTCGAGCGGCTTCGAGAGCAGGGGGTTCGAGGAGATGTGGCCGATCAGGTGGTCGGCGCAGATCAGGATCGTGCGGTCTGCGTCCCAAAAGAGCGTGTCCGAGGGACTATGGCCGGGGCGCAGCTGCACCTCGAGCGTGCGATCGCGCAGCTCGAGCAGCTCGCCGTCGGCGAGCGGGCGGTCGACATGCGCCGCCGACCCCCAGCCGCGAAAGCTCGCCGAGACGCTGCGAAGCGCGCTGACGACGTCCGCCGGGACCCCGTAGCGGCGCATCAAAGCGCCGGCGAACTCATCGTCCCGCTCGGTATCAGCCCCGTAACGCTCGACGAACGGGACGACGACATCGATCGCTGCGACCGAAGCCCCCGACCGCCCGGCGGCGATCTCGACCAGGCCGAGGTGGTCGATGTGCTGGTGGGTGATCACGATGAGCTCGAGGTCCTCGATCGAGTGCCCGGCGGCGGCGAGCTGGCGCTCGAGCTCGTCGAGCGACTTGCCCGAGTTCGGGCCGGTATCGATCAGGGTCAGTGGCGCGTCCTCGAGCAGGTAGCAGTTCACTCGGCCGACCGCGAACGGGGTCGGGATCTGCAGGCGCCTGATCCCCGCAGCCTCCGCCGTGAGCAAAGCCTGGTGGCTGCTCCGCTTCGCGTCCGCGCCGCCGGCGTCCGTCACAGACTCACGAGTGGATGAGCTCCAGCACCTGATCGCGCTTTTGCTCCATGTCCTGGCGGGAGACCAGCGACTCGAGGTTGAGGCGCAGGAGCGGCTCGGTGTTGGACGGCCGGACGTTGAAGTGCCAGTCCGGGTAGTCGACCGAGACGCCGTCGAGCCAGCTGATCTCGGAGTCGGCGTGGGCGTCGGCGATCTCGTTCATCTTCGCGTCCTGGTCGGCGACCTCGGAGTTGATCTCGCCGGAGATGAAGTAGCGGCTGCGGAACTCCCCGACCAGTTCCGAGAGCGGTCGTCCCTCGACGCCGAGCAACTCGAGGACGAAGAGCGCCGGCAAGCTGCCGGAGTCCGCGCACCAGAACTCGCGGAAGTAGTAATGACCCGAGACCTCGCCGCCGAACGCGCCGTTGTGCTCACGCATCGCCTGCTTGAAGAAGGCGTGGCCGACCCGGTTGATGCGTGGGGTGCCGCCGGCAGCGGTGACCGTGTCGGGGACCGCGCGGCTGGCGCGCACGTCGTAGAGGATGTCGGCGCCGGGTTGCTTGGAGAGCACCAGCCTCGAGAGCAGCGCGGTGAGGAAGTCGCCGTCGACGAATTCGCCGTGGTCGTCGATGAAGAAGCAGCGGTCGGCGTCGCCGTCCCAGGCGATCCCGAGGTCCGCACCCTCGGCCAGCACTCGGTCAATGATGAACTGGCGGTTCTCGGGCAGCAGCGGATTCGGCTCGTGGTCGGGGAACTCGCCGTCCGGGACCCAGTAGGTCTCGACCAGTTCTAGCGGGAGGCGCTCGAGCAGCGGGCCGACCATCGGCCCCGCCATGCCGTTGCCGCCGTCGACGACCACCTTCAGCGGCCTCACGTCCTCGACCTCGATCGAGGCGAGCGCATGGCGCTGGAAGTCGTCGTAGATGTCGACCACCTCGACCTCGCCGCCGCCGGGGGCGTCACCAAGCTCGCCGGAGAGGATCAGGTCGCGGACGTCGCCTATGCCCGCGTCGCCGGAGAGGGCCAGTGCCCCCTCACGCACCAACTTCACCCCCGTGTAGGCCTTCGGATTGTGCGACGCGGTGACCATCGCACCGCCGTCGAGCTGGCGGGATCCAACCAGGAAATAGAGCATCTCGGTGCCGACCATCCCTGCGTCGACGACGGTGGCCCCCTCGACGACGATCCCGTCGCGCAACCGCCCCGCCATCTCCGGCGCCTGCAATCGCATGTCGCGGCCGAGCCCGATCCGCAGCTCGGTGACCGGCTTGTCCCGCAGTTTGGCGAGAACCCGGGCGAAGGCGCGGCCGAGCTGGTAGTTGACCTCGCCGTCCATCTCCTCGCCGTAGAGGCCGCGGACGTCGTACGCCTTGAAGATCGATGGCTTCACGTCAGTCAAAGGTGCCTCGCAGCATCTCGTAGCTCTGCTCAACCGTCTGCGGCATCACCCTGGTGTCTCCGAGGACGGGCATGAAGTTCGTGTCGCCTCCCCAGCGCGGCACGACGTGCATGTGGATGTGGTGCTCGACCCCGGCGCCGGCCACCCGGCCCTGGTTGAAGCCGACGTTGAAGCCGTGGGGCGCGTACGTCTCCTCGAGGACGCGGATGCCTCGCTGCGCGAGGGCCATTATCTCCGCGCAGGTCTCGCGGTCGAGCTCGGCGATCGTGCCAACGTGCGCGTAGGGAGCGACCATCAGGTGGCCGTTGGTGTACGGGAAGAGGTTGAGGATCACGAAGCAGCGCTCGCCGCGGTGGAGGATCAGGTTCTCCTCGTCGGCGTCCTCGGCCGGCTTCGCGCAGAAGATGCACTCCTGCTCGACGTCCTTGGAGGCGTCCTTCACGTACGCGAGGCGCCACGGCGCCCAGATCCGCTGATTGGCCACACCGCGGGATCCTACGGATGGCGGCGAATTGAGCCGAGGCCCCAGGTCTTCGCCAGCCAGGCGGGGACGACCGCGTCCAGTTCGCGCTCGAGCTCGGTGCCCCGGGCGTCGTCGACCACCCACCAGGAGACGTCCGCGTCGACTTCGCCGGCCGATGGGTAGATGTAGACGCAGCCGTAGAGCTCGGTCTCGCCCGCGTTCAGGACCGCGTAGTTGAAGCCGTCGCCCGCGTTCATCTCGTCGACGTGGTGGACGAGGTCCTCGCGGTCGACGTCGACGCTCATCGACTCAGGCGGCCAGCCCCACGCCTCGCCGTAGACCGCGAACAGGCTCTCGCGACTCCCCATCACCGCGGGCAGATCGATCTCGGCATCATCAGCCCGGATCGGCCGCAAATGATGCCCCGACTCGAGATCGAGCCGGTCGGGATACGAAAAATCAGCCGAGATCCAGCTCACGAGGCAAGCCATGACGCGCAAGCAGACCTCTGCGGGGGCGGGGCGGGCGGACGCGGACACCCAGGAGCCCGGGCCACCGAGGCCGGTCCCCGGCGGGCGCTGCCACCCGGGCGACGTCCGCGGGCCCGTCCTCTCGCTCCGCCATGAGGACGTTGGCCGACTTTGCTCAAAGCCAGCCGCGCTTGCGGAAGTAGGCGACCATCCCGAGCAGCAGCACGACCATCGCACCGACGATCACGTAGAAGTCGGTCGGGTCGCCCTCACCGGGGACGCCGACGTTCATGCCCCAGACGCTTGCGATCAGGGTCAGCGGCAGGACAATGACGCTGATCGAGGTGAGGACGCGGAGGATGTCGTTGACCCGGTGCGAGATGTAGGACTCGTTCGTGTCCTCGAGGCCCTCGATCACCTCCTTGTAGTTCTCGAGCATGTCCCAGATGCGTTCGTGGGAGTCACCGATGTCGTCGAAGTAGAGCTCGAGCTCGCCGCCCTCGGGAGCGAGGAAGGGCTGCTCGAGCTTCTCGAGGTCGCGCAGGACGGTGCGCTGGGGACGGATCACCTTGCGGAAGTTGATGATCTCCTGCTTCGCGTTCGAGATGTCGCGGACGATGTCCTCGGAGCGGCCCTCGAAGATCTCGTCCTCGAGCGCGTCGAGCTTGTTGCCGATCTTGCGCAGCATCGGGAAGCAGTAGTCGAAGGCGTCGTCGATGATCCGGTACAGCAGGTAGCCGGAGCCGCGCGAGAAGAGCTGCTCGCGCAGCTCCTCCTTCTGACGACAGCGCTCGAACAGATACTCGACCGGTTGCAGCGGGGTGTTCGGGATCGTGACGAGAAAGTCCCGGCCGACGAAGATGTCGAGCTCGCCGGCGTTGAGGCGCTTGACCGCGCGGTCGAAGACCGGGAAGTGCAAGACGATGAACAGGTAGTCCGGGTACTCGTCGATCTTCGGCCGCTGGTTGCGTGAGAGCACGTCCTCGAGGTCAAGGGCGTGGAAGTCGAACTGCTCCTCGATCCAGGCGGTCTCGAGCGGCGTCGGGCGCTGGATATTGACCCAGCGCAGGCCATCGGCCTGGACCGTCTCTACCTGCGGTAGGCGCTCGCCGGGCTCAGGCGGCGCGACGAGCTCGCCGCGGTTGCGGCGCAGCCTGGGCTTGGGAAGGCTCGGCATCGTTGCTCGTCTCGCTGGTCGGCTTGTTCATCCGGATCTGCGACAAGGGTACGCCACGCTCACCACGCCCGGCGCAAGGAAGCCTGCGCCTCCGGCGCGACGCTCGGTGCGCGTTGGTATAGTCGCGTCCACATAACCACTGCATCCAGAGGGGTGGAGGGACTGGCCCGATGAAACCCCGGCAACCGCCGAGGATCGAGAGATCCGAGGACAGGTGCCAATTCCAGCAGGCGAAGAGCCTGGGAGATGTGAGTGGAAGTCCGATTCCGGACCTCTGCTCGCAAAGGCAGAGGTCTTTTTGTTGGCGAAGGAATCGGAAGGAGTTTCATCGATGGCACCCACAGCGCTCACCTGCAAGGAGTGCGGGCATGCATATCCGCTCGAGGCGCACTACGTCTGCGAGCAGTGCTTCGGGCCGCTCGAGGTCAGCTACGACTACAGCGACTTCGACGCGGCGGAGGCGAAGCGCAAGATCCAGGCTGGCCCGGCGGACATCTGGCGCTACGCGGACTTCCTGCCGCTCGCCGAGCGGCCGCGCGACCCGGTGCAGCCCGGCCTGACGCCGCTGGTCCGCGCCGACCGGCTCGCAGAGCGCCTCGATCTGGGCGAGGTCTGGATCAAGAACGACGCCGCCAACCCGACCCACTCGTTCAAGGATCGGGTCGTCGCGGTCGCGCTGGCGAAGGCGCGCGAGCTCGGCTACGAGACTGTCGCCTGCGCCTCGACCGGAAACCTCGCGAATGCCGTCGCCGCCCACGCGGCCGCCGCCGGACTGGAGTCGTACGTCTTCGTGCCGGCCGACCTGGAGGAGCAGAAGCTGCTTGCGACCGCCGTCTACGGCACTCGGCTGGTCGGGGTCAAGGGCTCATACGACGACGTGAATCGGCTGTGCACCGAGCTCGCCGAGACGCGCCCATGGGCCTTCGTGAACGTCAACCTGCGGCCGTTCTACGCCGAGGGGTCCAAGACGATCGCGTTCGAGGTCGTCGAGCAACTCGGCTGGGAGCTGCCCGACCGGGTCGTCTGCCCGATCGCCTCCGGCTCTTTGTTCACCAAGATCGCCCGGGGGCTCAGCGAGTGGATCGAACTCGGCATGGTCGAGGGGGAGCTGCCGGCGTTCAGCGGCGCCCAAGCGGCCGGCTGCAATCCGGTGGCCGAGGCCTACGCCGAGGGCTGGGACGTCTGCAAGCCGCAACGACCGAGCACGATCGCGAAGAGCCTCGCGATCGGCAACCCCGCCGACGGTCCGTACGCCGTCGATCTGGCGCGCCGCACCGGCGGCTCGGTCGAGGCGGTCACCGACGACGAGATCCGAGCGGGGATCCGGCTGCTGGCCGAGACCACGGGGATCTTCACCGAGACCGCCGGCGGCGTTACCACGGCGGTGCTGGCGAAGCTGGCCCAGGCTGGCGCGATCGATCCGAGCGAGCGAGTCGTCGCGGTGATCACCGGTGAGGGTCTGAAGACGCTGGACGCGGTCCGTGAGGGATTCGAGATCACCGAGATCGAGCCGAGCGTCGACTCGTTCGAATCCTCCTGTGAGCCGATTGCCGTCTGAGGCCGATAACTTTCCGCCGATGGCGATCACGGTCAGGATTCCGGCACAGCTTCGCGTCGCGACCGACGGCGAGGACGAGCTCGAGGTCGACGGAGGCACCGTCGGGGAGGCGCTCGATGCGGTCTTCGCCGCCCACGCCGACCTGCGCGAGCGGATCACCGAGGACGGGACGCTGCGCCGGTTCGTCAACGTCTACGTCTCCGGGGAGGACATTCGCTTTCAGGACGGGCTCGAGACCCGGCTTTCGGACGGTGACGAGGTGACGATCCTGCCGGCCGTCGCTGGTGGGTGCTGAGCCGGCGTCCCACGTCCCGGTCGCGATTCTCTGCGGCGGGCGTGGGACCCGCCTCCAGGAGCAGACCCAATCGATCCCGAAAGCGCTCGTTGAGATTGGCGGCCGGCCGATCCTCTGGCACGTGATCCGGATCTACGCCGCGCAGGGCCATCGCCGATTCGTCCTGCTTACCGGCTATCTCGGCGACCAGATCGAGGCGTTCGCCGGCGCGGCGACGGATTTGCCGGCCGGGATCGAGCTCGAGTGCGTCGACACCGGCATCGACACGCAGACCGGTGGGCGGGTCGCGGCCGCCGCTGCCCGGCTCGAAGGCGGGCGCTTCTGCCTCACCTACGCCGACGGCGTGGCCGACATCGACCTCGCCGCGCAGGCGCAGGCGCACGCGGAGCTCGGGGCGACCGCGACGATGACGGTCGTGCGGCCGTTCAGCCAGTGGGGGATCGCGCTCGTGGGCGACGATCACCGGGTCGAGGGCTTCCGCGAGAAGCCGCGGCTCGACTATTGGGTCAACGGCGGATTCTTCGTCTGCGAGCCGGACTTCCTCGAGCGGGTAGGAGCTGACAGCGTGCTCGAGCGTGAGCCGCTGGGATCGCTGGCCGACGAGGGGCGGCTCGGCGCCTACCGCCACGACGGCTTCTGGGACTGCATGGACACCTACAAGGACGCGGTGACCCTGAACGACCTCTGGGCGTCGGGAGCAGCGCCCTGGGCGATCTGGGAGCGACAGCGGGCGGAGGCCTAGTGGGTACCGCCCTGGTCACCGGCGCGCGAGGGTTCACCGGCGCCTGGCTGACGAAGGCGCTGCTCGACCGCGGGCGCGAGGTGGTCCGGCTCGAGCGCCCGGAGAAGCGGAGGCCTACGACCCTCTCGCTGCTCGGGCTCGAGGATCTCGTGCCGCAGATGCGGGCGGAGCTCGCCGACGGCGAGTCGCTGGTGCGGGCGCTGCGCAAGCACCGGGTGACGGAGGTGTTCCACCTCGGAGCCGAGTCGATCGTCGGCTCGGTCGCCGAGTCGCCGCTGCCGGCGTTCGAGACGAACGTTCGCGGGACCTGGACGCTGCTCGACGCCTGTCTCGCAGCGGGGGTTGAGAGGGTGGTAGTCGCATCCTCGGACAAGGCCTACGGGACCCACGCCGAGCTCCCGTACCGCGAGGAGTTCGCGCTGCAGCCGACGACCGCCTACGAGGCCTCGAAGGCTGCGGCCGACATCATCGCCCGTAGCTACGCTCCGGCCTACGGCCTGGCGGTGGCGGTGACCCGGTTCGCGAACACCTACGGCGGCGGCGATCTGCACTTTTCGCGCCTCGTCCCGGAGGCGGTCTGCGCGGCGATCGACGGGCGGCCGCCGGTCCTGCGCTCCGACGGTTCACCCGAGCGGGACTTCCTCTTCGTCGAGGACGCGGCCGCCGCCTACATTGCGGTTGCGTGCGCGCTCGACCGCGCCGACGTGCGCGGCGAGGCGTTCAACGCCGGCGGCCGCCGGCCGCACCGGGTCGGCGACGTCGTCGCGAGGATCGCCGAGATCGCCGGAACCGGCGTCGAGCCCGAGGTGCGCGGCGAGGGCAAGCCGGAGGGCGAGATCGACCGCCAGTTCGTCGACGGAACGAAGATCCGCGAGCGCTGCGGCTGGATGCCCACGGTCGACCTCGACGAGGGCCTGCGAGCGGACGATCGAGTGGTATCGGGACCATCCGCAGGCGCGTCCCGGACGGTGAGCCCCTCGGACTGAGCGAAGCGCGCCCGGCAGGATTCGAACCTGCGACTTCCGCCTCCGGAGGGCGGCGCTCTATCCACTGAGCTACGGGCGCTGGGCGAAGCAGTGTAGGGGCCGATCCGGAGCCCTGGGGCGAAGTCGCCGACCTCGCGCCATCACGCCGATATGAACCCTCGAACCCCTTCCCAGCCGGGCGCCGGGGAGACTGCGGCGACGGGAAACGCGACCGAGGCGGCTGTCCTGCGGGCGCTGGTCGAGCGAGGATTCGACGTCCTCGTCCCGTTCGGCGGCGGCCACCCGTACGACCTCGCGATCCACATCGACGGGTCGACCTTCGCCCGGATCCAGTGCAAGACTGCGCGCCAACGCAGCGGCTGCCTGCTCTTCAACAGTCGGACGACCGACCACGGCAAGGGCAGGCGTCTCTACGACGGGCTGGCCGACGCGTTCGGCGTCTACGCCCCATGGGAAGGCGCAGGTCTACCTCGTCCCCGTGGGTGAGGTCACGACCTACGTGCTCTCGCTGCGAACCGAGCCGCCGCTGAACAATCAGCGCCGCCGGGTGCGGTTCGCGGCCGACTACCGGATCGATCGGTGGTCGGACGCGCGGCCTGCGCGCCCTCGCGCACGCGGTCCCTGCCGGCTAACTTGCCCGCCCGCGAATACCCTGCAGCCGTGGACATGGACCTCGTCTTCCTCGGGACCGGGGGTTCGGTGCCGACCGCGCGGCGCTCGACCGCGTGCCTGCTCGCCCGCGTCGGTGGGGTTCGACTGCTGTTCGACTGCGGCGAGGGCTCGCAGCGCCAGATGCAGCGGTCGACCGGGCTCGTCCAGGTCGACGACCTCTTCGTCACCCACCTGCACGCCGACCACTACCTCGGCATCCCCGGCCTGCTGAAGACCTACGACCTCAACGGGCGCGAGCGTCCGTTGCGGGTGATCGGGCCGCCGGGCCTGATCGAGCTGTTCAAGTCGCTGCGGCGGATCTTCGGCCGGCTCGGCTACGAGGTCGACCTGATCGAGCTCGAGCCGGGCGAGGCGGTGCGCCACGACGGGTTCGAGGTCCGCCCGTTCGCGGTCGAGCACCGGATGCGCGCGTTCGGCTACGCCCTGGTCGAGGACGAGCGGCCGGGGCGCTTCGACCCCGACGCCGCGACGGCGCTCGGAGTCCGCCCGGGCCCCGACTTCAAGCGACTGCAGAGCGGCGAGCCCGTGAGCGGCACCGAAGGACCGGTGGCTCCCGAGCAGGTGATGGGGGAGGCGCGCTCGGGGCGCAAGATCGTGATCAGCGGCGACTCCGCGCCCTGCGAGATGACCCGAGTCGCCGCGCACCAGGCGCAGCTGCTGATCCACGACTCGAGCTTCGCCGACGAGGAGACCGCCCGCGCCGCGGAGACCGGCCACTCGACCGGGCGCCAGGCCGCGCGGCTGGCCGCCGAGGCCGGCGTCGACATGCTCGCCCTCGTCCACATCTCGTCGCGATATGACGTCCGCGCGGTGCTCGGCGAGGCGCGCGAGGAGTTCGGCGAGGCGATCGCGCCGCGCGACTTCGACCTCGTCGAGATCCCGTTCCCCGAGCGCGGCACTCCGCGACTGATCGAAAACGGAGCTCGGCGCCCGCCCGAGGCGACCGAGGAGCAGCCGGCGTGACCCTGGATGAGCACCTCGCCCGCCACCTGCACGTCGAGTCGCTTCGCCACCGCGACCTGCACCCCGAGCACGAGCCCCACGTTCTCTTCCAGGCGTCGACGATCGGTGCGCTGCTCGAGGGCGCCTTCGACGGGGACGTCACCTTCGACGAGCTCGCCGAGCACGGCGACCTCGGGCTCGGGACCCTGAACGGGCTCGACGGCGAGATGATCGCCCTCGACGGCGGCTTTTATCGCGCGGACGTCGATGGCTATTGCGAGCCGATCGCGCCCGAGGCGCGGACGCCGTTCGCCGCCCTGGCTTGGTTCGAGCCCTCGTTCGAGACCGAGCTGGCGGCCCGATGTCCTACGCCGACCTGCTGGCCGACCTCGACCGGGTCGCCGCCGACCCAGAGTCGAGCTGCGCACTGCGAATCGACGGCGAGTTCGAGCGCATCCTCGCCCGCTCGGTGCCGCGCCAGCTGCCTCCGTACAAGACGCTGACCGAGGTGGTCGCCGACCAGCACGTGTTCGAGCTCACCGAGGTCGAGGGGACGGTGGTCGGCTTCCGGTTCCCCGACTACGCGCGAGGGCTCGAGGCACAGGGCTATCACCTGCACTTCATCAGCGCCGACCACGAGCGCGGCGGGCACGTGCTGGACTGCCGGCCGCGCGCGGTCACCGCAGCGATCGACCTCTCGGGCGAGCTGCACGTCGAGCTGCCGCCCGGGGTCGAGCTCGACTCGGCAGAACTCGACGACGAGACCGCGGCGGCGCTGGCGCGGGCCGAGGGTGAGCGCTAGCCGAGCGGGGCGACCTGGTCGGCGATCGCGTAGGCAAGCGGCCCGGCTTGATCCTCCTGGAGGAAGTGCTTGGCCGGCAGCAGGGTCGCATCCTCGACGCGGAGCACCTGCTTGACGCCGTCGAGGTGGTCGAGCCCCAGCGCCGGGTCGCGTTCGCCCCAGATCACCCGGGCGGGGTAGGGGCGGGCGGCCAGCCCGGTCCGCAGGAACCGATCCTTCTCCTCCGTGAGCTCGAACCCGCGCACGATCCGCAGGAATGCGCGGCCGCGGTCGAGCCTGGTCAGCAACTCGCGGTAGACGTAGATCTCGGCGGTGGACATCGCGTCGCGGTCGCCGAGTCCCTGGAGGCGGAAGAGGGCCGCGAACGCCGACCTCGGGGTGCCGTGGAGCCAGAGCGACCCGAGCCCGCGGACGGCGAACGGCCGCATCACCCAGGGCCGGTGAAAGCTCGCCGGGGTCAGGTCGGTGTTGAGCGCGGTCAGCGAGTGGACTCGGTCGGGGTTGCGGATCGCCCACTCGCACCCGATCGGCCCGCCGATGTCGTGAACGACCAGGTGGCAGCGGTCGAGGCCGAGCGCGTCGAGCGCCTCGCCGAGCCATCGCGACAGGCCCGACCAGCTGTAGTCGAAGCGCTCCGGGCGGTCGGCGAGCCCGAGCCCGGGGAAGTCGAGCGCGATCGCGCGCAGGCCCTGGTCGGCGAGCCGCGGGATCACCTTGCGGTACAGAAACGAGCTCGCCGGGATCCCGTGTAGGAGCACGACGTTTGGCCCCTCGCCGTGCTCGCGGACGAAGCTGCGCACCCCGCCGGCCTCGAAGCGGCGCCCGGCGGCGCTGTGAGCATCGATCAGCTGTGCGACCTGTGCGTTCACACGCCCATGATTACCGCAAGCTCGGCGAAAACCGGCAGCGCGCTCGTCGGCGGGCGCCTCATCGGGTGCTAGGCTCGACGCGTCGGTTCCTTTAACCCGGTCCAGAGAGGCCAGGAAGGGGCGCGCATGGAAAACCAACCCGAGAGGGTTGTCCTCGATCGGGACGATCTGCGCCGCACGCTCGTGCGGATCGCGCACGAGATCGTCGAGAAGAACCCCGAGTCGGAGTCGATCGCGCTGGTCGGCATCCACACCCGCGGGGCGGTGCTGGCCCGCCGGCTGCACGCGCTCGTCGGCGAGCTCGGCGGGGCCGAGGTGCCACTCGGCGACCTGGACATCTCCTTCTACCGCGACGACATCGGCGACCGCGAGCCGGGCGCCCAGCCTGTGGTTCACAGCTCGCACCTCGACTTCGACCTCGACGGCCGCACGGTGGTGCTGGTCGACGACGTCATGTTCACCGGCCGCACCGCGCGCTCGGCCATCGACGCGCTGTTCGATTACGGCCGCCCTGAGCGCGTCCAGCTTGCGGTGCTCGCTGACCGCGGCCATCGCGAGCTGCCGATCCGCCCGGATTACGTCGGCAAGAACCTGCCGACGGCCCGCGACGAGCGCGTCTACGTCCGCCTCGAGGAGGTCGACCGCGTCGACGAGGTGACGATCGAGCGGGTCGGCGATCCGGCCCCGAGCGGGGTGACTCGATGAGGCACCTGCTCTCGATCGAGGACCTCGAGCGCGCCGACGTCAACCGGATCATGGAGCGGGCGGCGAGCTTCGCCGAAGTGGGCCGGCGCGACATCAAGAAGGTCCCGACCCTCCGCGGTCGCACCGTGGTCAGCCTCTTCTATGAGTCCTCGACCCGGACCAGCTCGTCGTTCGAGCTCGCCGCGAAGCGCCTCTCGGCCGACCTCGTCTCGGTCAAGTCGAGCGGCTCGTCGGTCGACAAGGGCGAGTCGCTCAAGGACACGATCGCAACGCTCTCGGCCTACGGCCCGGAGGCGATCATCATTCGCCACCCGCACGCCGGCGCCGCGAAGCTGGTCAGCGGCTGGACCGACGCCGCGGTCGTCAACGCCGGCGACGGCAAGCACGAGCACCCGAGCCAGGCGCTGCTCGACACCTACACGCTCCTCGACCGCTTCGGCCAGCTCGAGGGGCGCCCGCGCACCGACCTCGAGGACAAGCGGATCTGGATCGTCGGCGACGTCCTGCACAGCCGCGTCGCTCGCTCGTGCGCGCTCTGCTTCAAGACAATGGGCGCCGCGGTCACCGTTTGCGGTCCGCCTACCCTGATCCCGCGCGGGATCGCGGCGGCGCTCGGGGTCGACGTCGCGTACTCGCTGGACGACCTCGGCGAGGCCGACGTCGTCTACGCGCTGCGGATGCAGCGCGAGCGGATGACCGACACCTTCGTGCCCTCGATCCGGGAGTACGTGGTCAACTACCAGATCGACTCGCGCCGGCTCGGGCCACGACAGCTGCTGATGCACCCCGGACCGGTCAACCGCGGAGTAGAGCTCTCGCCCGAGGTCATCGACGGCTCCGCCTCGCTGATCACCGCTCAGGTCGAGAGCGGCCTCGTCGTCCGGATGGCGATCCTCTACGAGCTCCTTGCCGGCGGCGAGCCGCGCAGTGCAGTCGATGCCGAGTTGCCCGCCCCGACCCCGATCGGCGAGCCCGCGTGAGCCGGCGGATCGCCGAGCTCGACTGGCGAGGGACCGACGCCGAGCCCGCCGGCGCGGTGGTGATCCGTGGCGCCCGAGTGGTCGACCCGCGACAGGAGCTCGACCAAACCCGCGACGTCGTGATCCGCGACGGTGAGATCGGCGAGCTGGCCGAGCCCGGCAGCGGAGAGGCCGAGGGCGCCGAGGTGATCGAGGCCGACGGGATGGCGCTGTTTCCAGCCTTCTTCGACCCGCACGTGCACCTGCGCACTCCCGGGCGCGAGGACAAGGAGGACGTCGAGACCGGGTCGCGGGCCGCGGCCGCCGGCGGCTACTGCGGGATCCTGGCGATGGCGAACACCGACCCGCCGGTCGACACCGCCGCCGACGTCGCCGCCCTGCGCGAACAGGCTCGCGAGCAGGCCGCCGTTCCGACCGGGTTCTTCGCGACCGTGACCAAGGCCATGGAGGGCGGCGAGCTGACCGAGATGACCGACCTCGCCGGCGCGGGGGCGGTCGGCTTCTCCGACGATGGCCTGCCGATCCGCAGCGCGCGGGTCATGCGGCGAGCGCTTCAGTACCAGCGGCTCGTCGGGCTCCCGATCGCCCTGCACGAGGAGGATCCGGAGCTTTCGGCCGGGGGCTCGATGCACGAGGGCGAGGTCTCGGCGGCGCTCGGGGTTGCGGGGGTGCCGTCGGTCTCGGAGTCGACGATGATCTCGCGCGACGCCGCCCTGGCGAGGTTCGAGGAGGCGCGCATCCACGTCCAGCACCTCTCGGCGTTCGAGTCGGTCTCGGTGGTCGAGCACGCGAAGGCCTACGGGATCGAGATCACCTGCGAAGCGACCCCGCATCACTTGACGCTGACGGACGAAGCGGTCCGCAGCCTCGACTCGCGCTTCAAGATGAACCCGCCGCTGCGCACCGAGGCCGATCGGCAGGCGCTGATCGGGGCGGTGCGCTCGGGGACGATCGACTGCATCGCGACCGACCACGCGCCGCATACCTCCAACGAGAAGGAGGTCCCGTTCGAGCAGGCGGCGATGGGCGTCACCGGGCTCGAGACCGCCTTCTCCGTCCTCTACACCGACCTCGTGCTGCCCGGCGTGCTCGAGCTCGGGATCCTGCTCGAGCGGCTCAACGGCGGCGCGGAGCCGCTCGGCTTCGAGGCTCCGAGGATCGCCCCGGGCGCGCCGGCGAACCTGACCCTCTGCGACCTCGACGCCGAGTGGGAGGCGGGCGCGGACGGCTGGGAGAGCCGCTCGGAGAACTCCTGCTTCACCGGACGGCGGCTGCGCGGCAAGGTGCTGATGACCGTGGTCGCCGGCCGCGTCGCCTATCGGCAGCGCAGCTTCGCGATGGGGGTAGCGTGAGGCGGAGTCCGACAGGACGAAGCCGAGCCCGGCCGCTGTTGAGGCCGCTGCCGTGAGGCGGAGTCCGACAGGACGAAGCCGAGCCCGGCCGCTGTTGAGGCCGCTGCCGTGAAGCTCGATCCCGAGCGTGCGACCCTGGTCGTGATCGACGTCCAGGAGGCCTTCCGCAAGGCGCTGTCGAGCTTCGACGCGGTCGCCGCCGCCTCGGCGACGCTGGCCCGCGGCGCCGCGGCGATCGGGATCCCGGTCGTGGTCACCGAGCAGTACCCGAAGGGGCTGGGGGAGACCGTGCCCGAGGTCGCCGAGCACCTGCCCGAGGCGGCGACCGTGCTCGACAAGGTCCGCTTCTCGGCGGTCGAGGCCGACGGCTTCGACCTCGGTGAGCGAGATCAGGCGCTCGTCTGCGGGATCGAGGCCCACGTCTGCGTCAACCAGACGGTGCTCGACCTGATCGACGAGGACGTCGAGGTCTTCGTCGCCGCGGATGCTGTCGGCTCGCGCACGGACGCCAACCGCGACCTCGGCCTGGCGCGGATGGAGCGCTCGGGCGCCCTGCTGACCAGCGTCGAGATGAGCCTCTTCGAGCTCCTCGGCGGCAGCGACTCACCGGCCTTCAGAGAGGTACAGGCACTCGTCAAATGACCGAGCGACGAGCGACGAGAGCCGAGCGGCAGGGTACGTCCTGCTCGAGGACGGCACCCGCCTCGACGGCGACCTCTGCGGCGCAAGCGCCGAGGCGCTCGGTGAGGTCGTCTTCAACACCTCGATGACCGGCTATCAGGAAGCGATCACCGACCCTAGCTACGCCGGCCAGATCATCACCTACACCTACCCGCTGATCGGGAACTACGGGGTTGGCGCGCCGGCGATGGAGTCCGACCGCGCTCAGGCGCGCGCGGTGATCATGCGTGAGGCGAAGAACGGCGAGGACGCTGCCGACGCCGAGGGCGGCTGGATCGATTGGCTCGACGCATGCGGCGTGACCGCGATCAGCGGCGTCGACACCCGGACGCTGGTTCGCCACATCCGCGACCGCGGCGCGATGCGGGGTGGGATCTTCGCGGCCGAGACCGCGGAGGGCGAGGCCCGCGAGCGGATCGCGGCCGAGCCGCCGATGGCGGGCGCCGACTTCGCGCGGGGCGTCAGCCCGGCGGAGGCGATCGAGCTCGACGGCGCCGGGCCGCACGTGGTCGCCCTCGACACCGGGATCAAGCTCTCGATCATCCGCCAGTTCCGCGACCGCGGTGCGCGGCTCACGCTGCTGCCGTGCACGACGCCGGCCGCGGAGGTGCTCGCCCGAGAGCCCGACCTCGTCTTCCTCGCCAACGGGCCCGGTGACCCGGCGGCGCTCGAGTACGTCGTCGACTCGGTCCGCGAGCTGGTCGGCAAGCGGCCGGTCGTCGGGATCTGCCTCGGCCACCAGCTGCTCTGCCGCGCGGTCGGGCTCGACACCTTCAAGCTCCCCTTCGGCCACCGGGGCGCGAACCACCCGGTCAAGGACCTCGAGACGGGCAAGATCGACATCACGTCGCAAAACCACGGCTTCGCGGTCCGCCCGCCCGACGGCGGCGAGACGATCGACGCCGACGAGCCGGTCCGGTGGCAGACGGACTTCGGCGCCGCCGAGCTCACCCACCTGAACCTCTACGACCGCACGGTCGAGGGCCTGGCGTTGCGCGATGTGGCCGCGTGCACGGTCCAGTACCACCCCGAGGCCGGGCCCGGGCCCCACGACGCTCGCTACCTGTTCGACCGCTTCCTCGCGCTCGCCGAGGCCGCCTGATGCCGCGTCGCGACGACATCGAGAAGATCCTCCTGATCGGCTCCGGCCCGATCGTGATCGGCCAGGCCGCCGAGTTCGACTACTCGGGGGTGCAGGCGTGCAAGGTGCTGATCGAGGACGGCTACGAGGTCGTGCTCGTCAACTCGAACCCGGCGACGATCATGACCGACCCCGAGTTCGCCCACCGCACCTACGTCGAGCCGCTGCTGCCGGGGAACGTCGCCCGGATCATCGAGCGCGAGCGCCCCGACGCGCTGCTGCCGACGCTCGGCGGCCAGACGGCGCTCAACCTGGCGAAGTCGCTGCACGACGACGGCACGCTCGAGCGGCTCGGGGTCGAGCTGATCGGCGCCGACTACGACGCGATCCACCGGGCGGAGGACCGCGAGGCGTTCCGCGAGACGATGGAGTCGGCCGGGCTGCGGGTGCCGTGGTCGCGGATCGTCGAGTCGGTCGCGGAGGTCGAACGCGGCCTCGACGCCGGCGAGATCAAGCTGCCGGCGATCGTCCGCCCGGCGTTCACGCTCGGCGGCCACGGAGGCGGGGTCGGGCACGACGCGACCGAGCTGCTCGGGGTCGTCTCCGAGGGCCTCGCGGCGAGCCCGATCAACCAGGTCCTGGTCGAGGAGTCGGTGCTCGGCTGGGGCGAGTTCGAGCTCGAGGTGATGCGCGACCGCAACGACAACGTCGTGATCATCTGCTCGATCGAGAACGTCGACCCGATGGGCGTCCACACCGGCGACTCGGTGACGATCGCGCCGGCGCAAACGCTCACCGACCCGCTCTATCAGGAGCTTCGCGACCAGGCGATTCGGGTGATCCGGGCGGTCGGCGTCGAGACCGGCGGCTCCAACGTCCAGTTCGCGGTCGATCCGGCCAGCGGCGAGATCGTCGTGATCGAGATGAACCCGCGCGTCTCGCGATCCTCGGCGCTCGCCTCCAAGGCCACGGGCTTTCCGATCGCGAAGATCGCCGCGAAGCTCGCGGTCGGCTACGCGCTCGAGGAGATCGACAACGACATCACCGGGATCACGCCGGCCTCGTTCGAGCCGACGATCGACTACGTCGTGACCAAGATCCCGCGGTTCGCGTTCGAGAAGTTCCCGGGCGCCGAGGGCGAGCTGACCACGCACATGAAGTCGGTCGGCGAGGTGATGGCGATGGGGCGCACCTTCCGCGAATCGTTCGCGAAGGCGATGCGCTCCCGAGAGCTCGACTCGCCGCCCGAGCTGCCGAGCCGACGACGACGAGCTGCTCGAGCGCCTCGACGACCCCGCGCGCCGACCGCTTCGACCTGATCCTCGAGGCTTTCCGGCGCGGGATCAGCTCGTCGAAGGTCCATGACGCGGACGATGGTCGATCCATGGTTCCTGCGCGAGCTCGAGGCGCTCGCGGTCGAGGGCGACGGCACGGACGAGCTGAGCCGCACCTTCCGCTCTGTGGACACCTGCGCAGCCGAGTTCGAGGCCCGCACGCCGTACTACTACTCCGCACACGAGCGGCACGCCGAGCGGTGAGCGACGAGCGATCGACCGGCGATTCGCTGACCGGCGAAGTCCGCCGCGGCAACCGCCCCTCAGTGGTGATCCTCGGCTCGGGGCCGAACCGGATCGGCCAGGGGATCGAGTTCGACTACTGCTGCGTGCACGCGGCGATGACCGTGCGCGAGTCGGGGCGCGACGCGGTGATGATCAACTGCAACCCGGAGACGGTCTCGACCGACTACGACACGTCGGACCGCCTCTACTTCGAGCCGCTGACCGCCGAGGACGTGCTCGCGGTGCTCGAGGTCGAGCAGCCCGAGGGCGTGATCGTCCAGTTCGGCGGCCAGACGCCGCTGCGCCTGGCGAAGCCGCTTCAGGACGCGGGCGTGACGCTCCTGGGGACGCCCGTCGACGCGATCGACCTGGCCGAGGACCGCGGTCGCTTCGGCGCCCTGCTGCGCCGGCTGGAGATCGCCCACCCGCCCTACGGGACTGCGCACTCGGCCGAGGAGGCGGCGCTGATCGCCGAGGACGTCGGCTTCCCGCTCCTGGTCCGGCCCTCGTACGTGCTCGGCGGGCGCGCGATGGAGATCTGCTACTCGGCCGACCAGCTCGCCCACTACCTCGAGCGCCACGTCAAGGCCGACCAGGAGCACCCGCTGCTGCTCGACCGCTTCCTCGAGGACGCGATCGAGGTCGACGTCGACGCGCTCTGCGACGGGGAGACCTGCGTCGTCGCCGGCGTCATGCAGCACGTCGAGGAGGCCGGTGTGCACTCGGGCGACTCGGCCTGCGTGATCCCGCCGATGAGCCTCGGCGAGACGATGCTCGGCGAGATCGAGCGCACGACCCGCCGGCTCGCATTGGAGCTCGGCGTGATCGGGCTGATCAACATCCAGTACGCGGTCGCCGGCGGGCACCTCTACGTGATCGAGGCGAACCCGCGCGCGTCGCGGACGATCCCGTTCGTCTCGAAGGCGATCGGGGCGCCATTGGCGAAGCTCGCCTGCCGGCTGATGCTCGGCGAGCCGCTCGCCGAGATCGAGTTGCCGTCGATGCACAACGGCCACGTCTCGGTCAAGGAGGCGGTGATGCCGTTCGCTCGCTTCGCCGGCGCCGACGCGGTGCTCGGGCCGGAGATGAAGTCGACGGGCGAGGTGATGGGGATCGCCGAGGACTTCCCGACCGCGTTCGGCAAGGCCCAGGCCGCAGCCGGGGTCTCGCTCCCTGAGGCGGGCACCGTGTTCTTCAGCGTCACCGACGCGGACAAGGCGGCCGCGACCGGGCTCGCGAGCCGCTTCCACGACCTCGGCTTCGAGCTCGTCGCGACCCGCGGCACCGCCCAGGCGATCCGCCGGATGGGGATCCCGGTCGAGGCGATCAACAAGATCGGCGAGGGGTCGCCGCACGTGGTCGACTACATCCGCACCGCTCAGGTCGACATGGTCATCAACACGCCGACCGGCAGCGGCGCCCGCTCCGACGGCTACGAGATCCGCTCCGCGGCCGTCCGCCACGGGATCGCCTGCATCACCACGATGACCGGGGCGACGGCGGCCTCGCGCGCGATCGTCGCCGCGCGCGAGGGGACGGATGAGCCGGTCTCGCTGCAGGAGTTGCACGGAATCGATGCGCTCGCCGCTCGCCGCTCGCCGCTCGAAAGCGGCTCGTGAGCGCTGCCGCTGACGAGCGGGTGCTTGCGCCGTTCGGGCGGCGCGAGTGCGAAGTCGTCGGCAACGAGTCGACCGGCGGCTATCGGATCATCACGGGGCTCGACCACGAGGGACCCGAGCCCGAGGCTGGGCAGTTCTACATGCTCGCCGCGGACGGCTGGGGCGGTGCGGATGGGCGGCCGTACCTGCCGCGCGCGTTCTCGGTCGCCGAGGCCGAGGCGGGTGATGACGGGGTCCGGCTCGACTTCCTGCTCGAGGCGATCGGGCCGGGCACCGCGCGACTCGCGGCCCTGAGCGCCGGCGAGCGGCTGCAGCTCACCGGCCCGCTCGGCCGTCCGTTCGCGCCGCCGGCGTCGCTCTCGCCGGACGCCGCCGGCGCCGTGCTCGTCGGGGGCGGGATCGGGATCGCCCCGCTGGCGCTCTGGCGCCGCCGGCTCGCCGAGCGCGGCGTGCCGCAGCGGGTCCTGCTCGGGTTTCGCGACGAAGCCCATTCGGGCGGACTCGAGCTGTTTCGCTGCTCGGAGGTGAGGACCGCCTCCGAGGACGGCCACCGCGGCCACCATGGCTACGTCACCGACCTGCTCTCGGTCGTGCTCGAGGGCGACGACGCGACCGGCGCCGTCGTCTACGCGTGCGGCCCGCCGGCGATGCTGGAGGCGGTGCGCACGCTGTGCGCCGAGCGCGAGGTCCCCGCCGAGCTGGCGATGGAGACGCCGATGGCGTGCGGGTTCGGCTCCTGCTTCGGCTGCGCGGTCCCGGTGCGCGGCGGCGGCTACATCCGACTCTGCGTGGACGGCCCCGTCGTCAACGCGGCGGAGGTGGAGAGGCGCTCTGGTCGCCGGGAGCGGGCATTGAAAAGCGCGTTGCCAACAACGAACGACGAGCGCCGGGCGGCGGACCTGTCCGTCGACCTCTGCGGCCTCAGCCTGCCTCACCCGATTCTCAACGGCTCCGGCACCTTCGACGCGATCGCCGCTCGGCGCGCTTTCGGCGCCGCGGTCGCCGAGCAGTTTCCGTTCAGCATGTTCGTCTCGAAGACGATCACGCCGCAGCCGCGGGCCGGCAACCCGCCGCCACGCCTGTACGAGACCCCGGCGGGGATGATCAACTCGATCGGGCTGCCGAACAAGGGGCTCGACGGCTTCGTCGAGCACGATCTCCCCGAGCTCGCGCGGCTGCCCGTGCCGCTGTGCGTCTCCGTGATGGCGACCGACCGCGACGGCTTCGCCCGCCTGGTCGAAGCGGTCGGCGGCCGCGAGGAGGTCGCGGCGATCGAGCTCAACGTCTCCTGCCCGAACGTGAAATCGGGCCTGATCGTCGGTGAACAGCCGGCTGAGACGGTCGCCCTGTGCGAGCATCTGCGGCCGCTGACGACCGAAGCCGCTGATCGTGAAGCTGACTCCGAACACCGCCGATCCGGCGGCCGTCGCGGCGGCGGCCGAGGAGGGCGGGGCGGACGCGGTCTCGCTGATCAACACGCTGAAGGCGAGCGCGCTCGACCCGGCGACGATGCGGCCCTGGCTCGGCGCCGGCAGCGGCGGCCTGTCCGGGCCCGCGGTGCGGGCGGTGGCGCTCGACCAGGTCCGCCGGGTGGCGGCTGCCGTCTCGATCCCGTTGATCGGGATGGGCGGGATCGAGAGCGGGGAGGACGCGCTCGACTTCCTCGCCTCCGGGGCCACCGCGATCGCGGTCGGGACCGCCAGCTTCCGGGACCCCGCGGCGGCCTCGCGAATCCGCGCCGAGCTCGCCGCCGAGCTCGAGGTTCGCGGCCTCCCGACCCTCCCGCGGGCCGAGTTGACGTCGACCTCAACCTGAGGTCGAAGCGAATTTCACCGAAAAAGGCCGCTTCCCCCTTGTTCCTCGCTCCCGCAGGGTTATACTCGCCGCCGCCGATGGCCCCCGCCTCCGTCGACACGACATCCGCCGCCGTCCCCGAGAGGTCTCGAGAGCAGCGGATGAAGGCCCTCAGGCGGGCGAACGAAATTCGCTCGGCGCGCGCCCAGCTGAAGCGCGACCTCAAGGGCGGCAAGGTGAAGATCGAGAAGCTCCTGCTCGACCCGCCCGACTACGTGCTCTCCGCGAAGGCCTTCGACATGATCCTCGCGGTCCCCAAGTACGGCCGCGTGAAGGCGAACAAGATCCTCACCCAGTGCCGGATCTCGCCCTCGAAGACGATCGGCGGGCTCTCCGCCCGCCAGCGCGGCGAGCTGGTCCAGTACCTGCGCCGGTAGTCCGGCGACGCCCATAGGGTTGCCGCGATGAATCCGGCGGCCAAGGTCTTCGTGATCACCGGGCCCTCCGGGGTCGGCAAGGGCACCCTGATCAAGCGGCTGCGCGAGCGGATCCCCGAGCTCGGCCTCTCGGTGTCGGCGACCACGAGGTCGCCGCGGGCCGGGGAGGAGGACGGGCGCGACTACTACTTCCTCGACCGCGACGAGTTCGCCACCCGCGCTGACGCAAACGAGTTCCTCGAGCACGCTGCGTACAGCGGCAACCGCTACGGCACGCTGCGCTCGGAGGTCGAGCGTCGCCTGCACGCCGGCGAGTCGCTGGTGCTCGAGATCGAGGTCCAGGGGGCGCGCCAGGTCCGCGCCGCGATGCCGGAGGCGGTGCTCGTGTTCATCGCGCCGCCCGATCCAGCGGCGCTGCGCGAGCGGCTCGAGGGCCGCGGCACCGACGACCCGGAGGCGATCTCGGAACGCCTGCGAACCGCCGAGATCGAGCTGGACGCCCAGGAGGAGTTTCAGCATGTGATCCGTAACGACGAGCTCGATCGCGCGGCCGACGAGCTGGTTGCGATCGTGAGGACGAGCTGGGTTGACCCTCGCCGCTGCCGTCGTCACTCGGCGCTGAGTGCACTCGAGCGACGAGCGACGAGGGACGAGTGGCGATTCCCCTACACTCCTCGCCGTGATCAAGCCCCGCGTAGACCAACTGCTCCAGCGCACCGACAGCCACTATGCCGCCGTGCTCGTGGCCGCAAAGCGCGCCCGCCAGCTCAACAGCTATTACCGGGCGCTCGGCGAGGGCAGCTACGAGGAGTACACCCCGCCGATGGTCGAGAGCCAGACCGGCAACTACCTGACGATCGCCCTCGAGGAACTCGCTCAGGGCAAGCTCGACTACCGCTACCGCGCGTAGCGTCTTCCCGCGCCGCAACGGCGCGCCCGGATTCGCGGACCCCACGGGCGTAGCCTGTGCCGATGGCCCGCATCCTCCTCGGGGTGAGCGGCGGCATCGCCGCCTACAAGGCGCTCGAGTTCGCCCGCCTGGCGACCGAGCGCGGCCACGCGTTGCGGGTGGCGATGACCCCGACCGCGCAGCGCTTCGTCGGCGCCGCGTCGTTCGAGGGGATCGTCGGCGCCCCGGTCCTCACCGGCGAGTTCGACCGCGACCCGCTTCGCGGCGCCTTCCCGGGCGACGAGCCCGCCGCCCACGACCCGATCGGCCACCTCGAGGTGGCCGCCAACGCGGACGCCTACCTGGTCGCGCCCGCCTCCGCGAACACGATCGCGAAACTCGCCACGGGGCTTTGCGACTCGATCCTCACCACGGGGTTCGTCGCCTGCACGGCGCCCCGTCTGATCGCGCCGGCGATGAACGACCGTATGTACGCCGATGCGGCGACGGTCGCCAACCTGACGACGCTGCGCGAGCGCGGCGTGATCGTCATCGACCCCGACGAAGGCTCGCTCGCCTCGCGCGGTGAGTACGGGGTGGGCCGCCTGGCCGCGCCCGAGCGCCTGCTCGCCGAGGTCGAGGCGGCGCTGCCGGCCGGCGGCGGCGCCTGGGACGGGCTGCGCGTGCTGGTCACCGCCGGCGGCACCAGGGAGCCGATCGACCCGGTGCGGTTCATCGGCAACCGCTCGAGCGGGCGCATGGGCGTCGCCCTCGCCGCAGCGGCGGCGCGCCGTGGCGCGGTCGTCACCCTGATCGCGGCGAACCTGGCGATCGACCCGCCGGCCGGCATCGAGACGGTCGCCGTCGAGACGACGGCTCAGCTCGGCGCGGCCGTTCGCGATCGGTTCGCCGACTCCCATGTCTTGCTGATGGCCGCCGCCCCGGCCGACTTCACCGCCGCGGCGCCCGAGCAGGGGAAGATGGCGCGCACGGCGGCGGCCGGCCTCGACCTGCGCCTCGAGCCGACCGAGGACATCCTCGCCGGAGTCGCCGCCAACCGCCGCTCGGGCCAGACCCTGGTCGGGTTCGCCGCCGAGACGGGGGCCCAGGCGATCGAGCGCGCCCGCGCGAAGCTGGAGCGCAAAGCCGTCGACGCGATCGTCTTCAACGACGTCTCGCGCCCCGAGATCGGGTTCGACTCGCAGCGCAACGAGGTGACGATCGTCGAACGCGACGGTGAGCACCACGTGCCGATCGCCTCGAAGGACGAGGTCGCCGACGCGGTCCTCGACCGCGTGGAGGCGCTCAGAGAGCCGGTCCGGGACGTCGGGTAGCGGCCGCCGTTGCGGGCTTCCACACGGCGCTTCTACACTCGATTCATGCCCAGCGACGACACCTACATCCTCTATCGCCGCGGCGTCGAGCTCCTCGAGGACGGCAGCCCCGGCGAGGCCACGGTGCCGCTTGCCGAGGTGGCCCGGCGGGCGCCGGAGAAGAGCTCGGTCCGCGAGGCGCTCGGCCGCGCCTACTTCCACAACCGCCAGTTCGCCGAGGCGGCGACGGAGTTCGAGGCCGTGGTCCAGACCCACCCGGTCGACGACTACGCCCACTTCTGCCTCGGCCGGGCGCTCAGCCTCACCGGCCAGCGGGAGCGGGCACGCCATCACCTGGCGCTGGCCTCCAACCTGCGACCCGACCGACCCGACTATCGCCTGTATCGCGACCGGCTGCGCGCGGCGTCCTGAGGGTTTGCGCGCGCTCGTCCAGCGGGTCAGCCGGGCGGCGGTGCGCGTCGACGGCGAGGCGATCGCCACGATCGGCGGCGGTCTGCTCGTCCTGCTCGGCGTGCGCGAGGGCGACACCGAGGCGGAGGCCGACCGGCTCGCCGACAAGGTCCGCGCCCTGCGGATCTTCGACGACGCCGACGGCCGCATGAACGAGTCGCTCGGCGAGCGCGAGGTGCTGTGCGTGAGCCAGTTCACCCTCTACGGGGACCCGCGCAAGGGCAACCGGCCGAGCTACGCGGCGGCGGCACGGCCGGAGCTGGCCGAGCCCCTGTACGAGCGCTTCTGCGCGCGGCTGGGGGCATGCCGCGGTGCCTTCGGTGCGCGGATGCAGGTGGAGCTCGTCAACGACGGCCCGGTGACCCTGCTGGTCGAGGCCGATCGCGACGCCTGAATCGCGCCGGCGCTCGCTGCGCTCGGGGCTATACTGAGCGCACCTTCTCACGTACCCGAACCCTGAGAGTGGTGGGCCCGGGCCCACCTTTTTTTCGCAGTTTCGGCGCCGGAGAAGGCCCGACGAAACCGAGGAGAGCGGACCGAGTGAGCGACCTTCAAGAGCTACAGAACACGATCGAGGACCGACTGGCGGGGTTCGACCCCGAGGTCGAGCTGATCGCGCTCGAGCGCCCCGCGGCGGAGACGCTGCGGCTCTACATCGACCGTCCGGGTGGCGTCGACCTCGCCCTCTGCGAGCGCGTCACGGTCGAGCTGCGCGACCTGCTCGAGGCCTACGCGCTCGAGGTCTCCTCGCCCGGGGTCGACCGACCGTTGACCAAGCCCGAGCACTTCCGGCGCTTCCTCGGCCGTCGCGTCAAGGTCCGCACCGCCGAGGCGATCGAGGGCCGTCAAAACTTCACCGGGACGCTGGTCAACGCTGACGACGAGACCGTCGAGCTCGTCGCCGACGGCGCCGACATCCGCATCCCACTGGCGCGCATTCGCCGTTCGAATCTGGTTCCCGAGTTTGGAGGCAACGCTTGAGTCGCGAGATCGTTGAGGCCCTGCACGGCCTCGAGCAGGAGAAGGGCATCGACGCCGAGACGCTGATGGCGGCGCTCGAGGACGCCCTGCTGTCCGCGTACAAGAAGAGCCCCGGTTCGGCCAAGTACGCCCGGGTCGACCTCGACCGCGACACGGCCGACTTCCGGGTCTTCGAGCTGATCCTGCCTCCCGAGCTGGAGGAGAAGCTCCTCGCGGAGGTCGCCGAGGACCAGGAGCCGACCGTCGATCCTGAGACAGGCGAGCTGCGCGAGCCCGAGGAGCCCGAGCTCGATCCCGAGATCCTGGCGCCCTACGAGGACCAGATCCAGTCGCGCGACGTGACCCCGGACGACTTCGGCCGGATCGCCGCGCAAACCGCCAAGCAGGTGATCTTGCAGCGGATTCGCGAGGCCGAGCGCCAGATGATGTACGACGAGTACCAGGACCGCGTCGGCGAGCTGATCACCGGGATCATCCAGCAGTCGGACAACCGCTACACGCTGGTGCAGCTGCGCGAGCGGGTCGAGGCGCTGCTGCCGCGCTCCGAGCAGGTCTGGAACGAGCGCTACGACCACGGGATGCGCGTCAAGGCCGTGATCACCGACGTCTCGGCCGAGGGCAAGGGTCCGAGCATCGTCGTCAGCCGCCGCAGCCCCGAGCTGATCAAGGAGCTGTTCGAGCTCGAGGTGCCCGAGATCGCCGACGGCCTGGTCGAGATCGTCGGGGTCGCCCGCGAGCCCGGTTATCGCTCGAAGATCGCGGTTATCTCTCACGCCGACGGCGTCGATCCGGTCGGCGCCTGCGTCGGCCCGCGCGGCTCGCGGGTACGGATGGTCGTCTCCGAGTTGCGCGGCGAGAAGATCGACATCATCCCTTACAACGAGGAGCCCGCCCGCTTCGTCGCCAAGGCGCTCTCGCCGGCCCGGGTGCGCGAGGTGCTCGTCGATGACGAGACCAAGGAAGCGACGGTGATCGTCCCCGACGACCAGCTCTCGCTGGCGATCGGGCGTGAGGGTCAGAACGCCCGCTTGGCGGCGAAGCTGACCGGTTGGAAGGTGGACATCAAGTCGCAGACCGAGTTCGTCGAGGCCGACGACATGGACTACGACGAGGGCGAGGAGCAGGCCGACGGCCGCTGCGCCGCGGTCCTGAGCGCCGGCAGGCGCTGCCCGAACGCGGCCCTGGACGGCTCGCGCTACTGCGGCCTGCCCCAGCATCAGGCGCTGTCGCGCTTCTCGACCAACCAGGTGACGGTTGTCTCGCCGCTCGCCGATGCCGAGGTCGCGGTGCTCGCCGACCCGGACGCCCGCGACGCCGAGGTCGCAGCGCTGGTCGCCCGCGCCGAGGCCGAGTTCACCGAGGCCGCCGAGGAAGCTCCGGCCGAGGCCGAAGCGCCTGCCGCCGAGGAGCCGCCGCAGGCGCCCGTTCCGGAGGCGCCCGCGGCCGAGGAGGCCCCGGCTGCTGAGCCCGCGGCTGCCGAACCGGAGACCGAGGCCGACGTGGTCGACGAGGAGATCGCCGAGGAGGAGGTCGAGGCGGCAGCCGAGGCCGAGTCCGCCGAGCTCGAAGAGCAGGTCGTCGACGACGGCGTTCCTGAGGCCGAGGGCGACGCGCCGGATGAGGGCGTTGCCGCCCCCGGGGAGGCGCGCTAGTTGGCCCGCAAGCGCGTCCACGAGATCGCCAAGGCGCACGGCCTGACCAGCAAGGAGGTCCTCGCGGCGCTGTCCGCTGCCGGGATCGAGGCGAAGGTCGCTGCCTCGAGCGTCGAGGAGGCCGACGCGCTGCAGGCGCTGAAGGCCGCGAACGGCTCGCCCGCCGCCGAGGCCAAGCCCGCCGCGGCGAAGGCGCAGGCCGAGTCGAAGCCCGCCCCTGCCGCGACGGCGCCGGCCGAGGCGGCCGCGCAGCCCGCCGCCGAGGCGAAGCCCAAGGCTGTCCGCCCGGTGCAGCCCGCCGGCGGCGGCGACGGGGCGCAGAAGAAGCGCCGCCGCGTCGTGATCGACTCGCAGGCCTCTCGCCGCGACCAGCCCCAGAACGCGCCGCCACGCCGCCCGCCGCGGCGCCGCGGCGGGCGGCGTCGCCGGCCGCTGCTCGAGGAGCCGGTCTCAGGGCCGACGGTCGAGCCGGTCCGGCCGGCACTCAAGATTCCCTCGGGCGCGACCGTGCGCGAGGTGGCCGAGATCTTCGGGGTCGGTGGCGCCGACGTGATCAAGCAGCTGATGCAGCTGGGCGAGATGGCGACCCTGACTCAGACCCTCTCCGACGAGACCATCGAGGTGCTCGCGGGGGCGCTCGACCGCGACGTCGAGATCGTCACCGCCGCCGAGGAGGCCGTCGAGGCGCCCGTCTATGACGACGCCGACGAGGACCTCATCGACCGGCCGCCCGTGGTCACGATCATGGGCCACGTCGACCACGGCAAGACGTCACTGCTCGACGCGATCCGCGAGACCGAGGTGGTCGCCGGCGAGGCCGGCGGGATCACCCAGCACATCGGCGCCTACCAGGTGCACCAGGACGGCAGGACGATCAGCTTCATCGACACACCGGGCCACGCGGCCTTCACAGCGATGCGAGCCCGCGGCGCCGACGTCACGGACATCGTCGTCATCGTGGTCGCCGCGGATGACGGCGTCATGCCGCAGACGGTCGAGGCGATCGACCACGCCCGCGCCGCCGACGTCCCGATCCTGGTCGCGATCAACAAGATCGACCTCGAAGGCGCCAATCCCGACAAGGTCAAGGGCGAGCTCGCCACGCACGACCTCAGCCCCGAGGACTGGGGAGGCGACACGATCTTCGTCAACGTCTCGGCGAAGACCCACGAGAACCTCGACGACCTGCTCGAGAACATCCTCCTGGTCGCCGAGCTCGAGGAGCTGAAGGCCAACCCCGACGCGCCCGCGTCGGGCGCTGTGATCGAGTCGCACCTCGATCCCGGCCGGGGCCCGGTCGCCACCGTGCTCGTCCAGCGCGGAACGCTTCGGATCGGCGACTCCGTCGTCGCCGGCTCGCAGTGGGGCAAGGTGAAGGCGATGCAGGATCACACCGGGACGCGGCTCCAGGAGGCGCGGCCCGGAGATCCGGTCGAGGTGCTTGGGTTCGAGGGCGTCTGCGAGGCCGGCGAGCGCGTCGAGGCGGTCGAGAACGACCGCCGTGCGCGCCAGCTCGCCGAGGAACGCGCTCATCGGCTGAAGACCGAGCAACTGGCCCGCCGCCAGTCCCGCCGGCTCACCCTCGACGAGGTCTTCGCGAAGGCCAAGGAGGGCGAGATCAACGAGCTCAACATCGTCCTCAAGGGCGACGTCTCCGGCTCGCTCGAGGCGCTTCAGGACGAGATCGCGAAGCTGCCCCAGGACGAGATCTCCGTCAACGTGATCCGCGCCGGCGCCGGCGGCATCAACGAGTCGGACGTGATGCTGGCGGCCGCCTCCGACGCCGTGATCATCGGCTTCAACGTCCGCCCGCTCGCCGACGCGCGGCGCGCGGCCGACCAGGAGGGCGTCGAGATCCGCACCTACTCGGTGATCTACAAGGTCACCGAGGAGCTGCGCGCCGCGATGGAGGGCATGCTCGAGCCCGAGGAGGTCGAGGAGGCCCTCGGCCAAGCGGACGTGCTCGAACTCTTCAAGGCCTCGAAGATCGGCACGATCGCCGGCTGCTCGGTCACCGACGGCCGGCTCACCCGCGGCGCCGACGTGCGTCTGGTCCGCGACGGCACCGTCGCCTGGACCGGCCGGATCGCCTCGCTTCGGAGGTTCAAGGACGACGTGCGCGAGGTCGAGGCCGGCCTCGAGTGCGGCGTCGTGCTCGAGGGCTTCCAGGACGTGAAGGTGGGCGACGTGATCGAGGCGTTCGAAACGAAGCAGGTGGAGAAGACGCTGGAGTAGCGCTCGTGCTCAGGTCGCTCGCGCTCGATCATCTGGGTCGGCGAGTGACCAGTGACCAGTGACCGATTCCCCGTACATCAGCCTGATCGAAATCCACCTGGACCTGCGCGACTCCTCGAGCCTGAAGGACAAGCGCAAGCTGCTCAGCTCGCTCAAGGCTCAGTTGCGCCAGCGGTTCGTCGCCGCGGTCGCCGAGACCGAGGCGCACGACGACCGCCGTCGCGCCGTGCTGCTCTGCGCGCTCGTCGGCGGTCCCGAGGTGCGGGCGAGATCATCGGAGTTGGAGCGCTTCGTCGAGGCCCGTTGTCCGGATCGGTGCAGGTTCGAACGCGACCTGATCACGCTCGCCGACGTCCGCGGCTAGGACTTGAAGTACCCCTGTTATGTTGGCCGCGTATGGCCGGTGGCGACCGAATGCGCCGTATCGACGAGGTCATGCGCAAGGTGATCGGCGCCGCCATAGCCAGCGACCTGGAGGACCCTCGGATCGGATTCGTGACAGTGACCGGCGTCAAGACAAGCCCCGACCTGCGCTCCGCGCGCGTCTACGTCAGCGTGCTCGGGGACGAGGAGGAGCGCGAGCAGACGCTCGCTGCGCTGGCCTCCTCGCACGGCAAGCTGCAGGCCGCGATCGCCCGCGAGGTGCGGATCAAGCACACACCGACCCTGAAGTTCAGCTACGACGACAGCCTCGAGCGCGGGATCCGGCTGACCCAGCTGCTCGAGGAAGAGGAGCCGCCGCGGTGAACGGGACGATCCTGACCCCGGACCTCGACCGCGCCGTCGACGGGCTGCGCTCGGGCGAGCGCTTCCTGCTCACGACCCACGAGGGCCCCGACGGCGACGCGCTCGGCTCGCTGCTGGCGATGCACCAGATCCTCGGCCAGCTCGGCAAGGACTCGGTGATGTTCCTCGCCGCGAAGGAGTTCCCGCTCGCGATCGAGTACCGCTTCCTGCCGCTCGAGGAGGTCTTTCACGAGCCGCCTGCGGACGTCGTCGATCGCACGCTGGTCTTTCTCGACTGCGGCAACATCGACCGGATGCCGGTGGACTTCCTCCAGC
The DNA here is from genome assembly GCA_963828755.1 of uncultured Solirubrobacterales bacterium. GTDB lineage: Bacteria > Actinomycetota > Thermoleophilia > Solirubrobacterales > 70-9 > WHSW01. The sequence goes on from CAWHFY010000023.1 coordinate 61,920, forward strand.
GCGACGGCGCCCGCGTGCTCAACATCGACCACCATCACGACAACACCCGCTTCGGCACCGTGAACCTGGTCGACACCGAGGCCTGCTGCACGGCGGAGATCGTGTTCACGATCGCGAAGCGGCTCGGGGCCGAGATCACGCCGGAGATCGCCTCCGCGCTCTACGTCGGGCTGATCACCGACACCGGGAAGTTCATGTACGAGAACACCCGGCCGGCGTCGCACCGGATGGCGGCGGAGCTGATCGAGGCCGGGGTCGACGTCAACGACATCTACCGGCGCCTCTACGAGCGCGTCCCGATCGAGAAGTGGAAGCTGACCGCCCGGGCCCTGGAGAAGATCGAGCGCTTCGACGACGGCCGCTTCGCGGTCACCTACATCAGCGCCGCGGACTACGGCGAGACCGGGGCCGGGGAGGTGCTGACCGAGGGGATCATCGACTTCGTCCGCGCGCTCGAGGGGGTCGAGGTCGCGGCGATGATCCGCGACAAGACCGACGGCGGCCGCTCGGCGCGCAAGGTCAGCCTGCGCTCGACCGACATCGACGTCTCGGCGATCGCCCGCGCCCACGGCGGCGGCGGGCACCGGCGTGGCGGCCGGCTTCGGCAGCGATCTGCCGTATCCCGAGCTGATCGAGTTCCTCCGCGCCGAGGTCGCCGCTCAACGCGCTCAGTGAGCGCGCCTGCGGGCCCGTCGGCGACGCCGGCGCGATCCTGCTGGTCGACAAGCCGACCGGGATCACATCCCACGACGCGGTCGCCCGGGCGCGGCGCGAGTTCGGCGCCAAAGCGGGCCACGCCGGCACTCTCGACCCGTTCGCGACCGGCCTCTTGATCGTCCTGCTGGGGCGCCGCGCGACCCGCGAGCAGCGGCGGTTCATGGCCCAGCGCAAGACCTACCGCGTGCGGGCGCGATTCGGGGCCGTCTCCGACACCGGTGATCGCGACGGCGAGATCACCGAGACCGGCCGCGTTCCTGGTGAGCTCGGGCCGCTCCCGACCGGGGAGCTGCGCCAGCGCCCGCCGGTCTACTCGGCGATCAAGGTCGGCGGCGAGCGGGCCTACAAGCGGGCGCGCCGCGGCGAGCGGTTCGAGGTCCCGGAGCGGATCGTGACCGTGCACCGGTTCGAGTGCCTCGGCCGCGAGGGGGACGAGGCCGAGTTCGAGATCGAATGCTCGTCCGGGCACCTACGTGCGCAGCCTGATCGCCGACCTCGGCGACGCCTACTGCACTGAGCTGCGGCGCACGGCGATCGGCCCGTTCTCGGTCGAGGACGCCGACGAACACGCCCCGATCGCGCTCGCCGACGCGCTCGGGCGCCTGGCGGACCTGGAATAGGACCCGTCACCTCCGCTTCGCCCTTCGGGCTCCGCGATCGTAAGAGGCGCCTCAACAGCGGCGCACCTCCGCTTCGCCCTTCGGGCTCCGCGATCGTGAGCAGCGTGCCACAGTTCCGTGCGATGAGCATCGCCGTCACCCCTCTGCAGCGAGGCCCAGGCGCGCCCGCGCCGGATCGCGATCGGCACCTTCGATGGCGTTCACGTCGGCCATCGCCAGGTCATCAAGGGCTCCGACACCGTGCTCACCTTCGAACCGCACCCGCTGAGCGTCATCCACCCGGAGGCGGCGCCGAAGCTGATCATGCCGTTCGAGATCAAGCGCGACGTGATCGAGGGCCTCGGCGTCTCGGAGATGGTGATCATCCCGTTCGATCAGGAGTTCCGCGGGATCGAGGCCGAGGAGTTCTGCTCGCGGATCCTGATCGAGACGCTGGGTGCGACGGCCGTCTCGGTGGGCGAGAACTTCCGGTTCGGGAAGAAGGCAAAGGGGGACCCGCAGATGCTGCGCTCCCACTCCGAGTTCGAGACCAGGGTCGAGCCGCTGGTCGAGGTCGACGGCGAGACCGTCTCGTCGACCCGAATCCGGGCGCTCGTGGCCGCCGGCGACGTCGAGGGCGCGATGCGCTGCCTCGGGGCGCCGTTCCTGCTCGAGGGCGAGGTCGTCGAGGGGGACAAGCGCGGGCGCACGCTCGGCTATCCGACCGCGAACGTGGTCCCGTCCGAGGACTACGCCTACCCCGGCCACGGCGTCTACGCCGCGTTCGCGAACGGGATCCCCGCGGCGGTCAACGTCGGCGTTCGCCCGACCTTCGAGACCGGACGCGGGGTGCTGATCGAGTCGTACCTGATCGACCACGACTCGGACCTCTACGGACAGACCCTGCGGATCGCCTTCATCGCCCGGCTGCGGGGCGAGAAGCGCTTCGAGAGCGTTGACGATCTGGTCGCCCAGATGAGCCGGGACGTCGAGCGTGCGGGCACCCTTTGCGCCGAGTTCGAACCGCCCCGCTAACCTCTCGCGTCGCGACGAACTGATTATGGGTCTGACCAAAGAAAAGAAGCAGGAGCTGATCGGCAAGTACGGCCGTGACGACGGCGACACCGGCTCGGCCGAGGTCCAGGTCGCGCTGCTCACCGAGCGCATCAACGAGCTCACCGAGCACCTGCGCACGCACAAGAAGGACCACCACTCGCGCCGCGGGCTGCTGATGCTCGTCGGCAAGCGCCGGCGCCTGCTCCGCTACCTCGAGCGCTCCGACCTCGAGCGCTACCGCGCGCTGGTCGCCGACCTCGGCTTGCGCCGCTAGAGCCCGCGCCGCTCGCCGTGATCGAGCCCGGCGCCACGGCCCCCGAGTTCACGCTTCCCGATCACCGCGGCAACGGACGTCAGCCTCGCCGACCTGCGCGGTCGCAAGGTCGTCCTCGCCTTCTACCCGAACGACTTCAGCCCGGTCTGCTCCGACCAGCTCTCCGTCTATCAGGAGGTGCTCAGCCAGATCCAGGCGGCGGGCGCCGAGCTGATCGGCGTCTCGACCGACGGCAGCTGGGCGCACAACGCATTTCGCAAGCACCTCGGCCTCGAGATGACGCTGCTCTCCGACTTTCACCCGAAGGGCGAGGTCTCCCGCGCCTACGGCGCTTATCTCGAGGAGTGGGGAACCCCGAACCGGTCGCTGGTGCTGATCGACGAGCAGGGGGTCGTGCGATGGGTGCACGCCGAGCCGACCCCGCTGACGATCCCGGGCGCCAACCTGATCTTCGATGCGCTCGAGTCGCTGTCGGCCGAGCCGGAGTCCAACGCTGGCTGAGCTGACCAGCGCTGGCGTTCCGGCGCTCGGTCCCGGCGACCACGTTCGCGGCGAGGGCCCTGAGGTGATCGTCTACGCGGACCTCGGCTGCCCGGCCTGCGCGGCCGCCTGGGCGGAGATCTCTCAGCTCGAGCTCCGGCTGTGCCTGCGCCATTTCCCGATCGCGTCGAAGCGCCCGCGCTCGCCGGCGTTGCATGCCGCCGCCGAAGCCGCCGCGCGGCGCGGCGAGCCCACCTTCTGGGCGATGGTCGACTCGATCTACGCCGATCCTGCACATGTCGACGACCCGCACCTGTGGCGCCGCGCGACCGAGCTCGGGCTCGACCTGGAGCGGTTCGACGCCGATCGACGCTCGGCGGCGGTCGCCGAGCGCGTGCGGGCCGACTTCGAGGCCGGAATCCGGGCCGGCATCACGGGGACGCCGACTGCGTTCGCCGGCGGGAGCGCGCTTCCGAGCGAGCCCGCAGCCCAACTCGCAGCGCTGCGCTCCTTGTAACATCGCACGCGTTAGAGAACGAGAAGTTCTGGAACGTTGGGTAGCCAACCGGGCTACCGAAAGGAAAAGCTGAATAGATGAGTATGTTCGACGTGACCCGCGTCTCGTGTGAGGTCGGAGGCAACGAGATCTCCTTCGAGACCGGCAAGCTCGCCCGCCAGGCGGGCGGCGCCGTCGTCGTCCGCGCCGGGGACACGATGGTCCTCTGCACCGCGACGATGGGCAACCTGCGCGATGTCGACTTCCTGCCGCTGACGGTGGATGTCGAGGAGAAGCACTACGCCGCCGGCAAGATCCCCGGCTCGTTCTTCCGCCGCGAGGCGAGGGCGGGGGAGAAGGCGACGCTGACCGCGCGCATGATCGACCGTCCGATCCGGCCGCTGTTCCCGAAGGGATGGCACTACGAGACCCAGCTGGTCGCCCAGCCGATCTCGGTCGACAACGTGAACCCTTACGACATCCTCGCGATGAACGGCGCCTCCGCGGCGCTCGCGATCTCCCCGGTCCCGGTCGAGACCCTGGTCGGCGCCGTGCGGATCGGGAAGCTCGACGGCGACTTCGTCGTCAACCCCGATGAGGAGTCGCACCCCGAGCTCGAGATGGATCTGATCGTCTCCGGCTCCAAGGACGCGATCCTGATGGTCGAGTGCGGCGCCGACGGCGTCACCGAGGCCGAGGTGCTGGACGCGCTCGACATCGCTCACGGCGAGATCAAGACGCTGATCGGCGCGATGGAGGAGCTGCAGTCCAAGGCCGGCAAGGAGAAGGTCCAGGTCGAGGCCCCCGAGATCGACGAGCGCGTGCTCGATGCGATCAAGAGCAGCTACGGCGCGAAGCTCGACGACGCGACGCAGGTGAAGGAGAAGCTCGCCCGCCAGGACGCGATCAACGCGGTCGAGGAGTTGGCGCTCGCCGAGCTCGCCGCCGGCGCGGCCGAGGGCGAGGTCGACCCGGAGAAGGCTCCGGAGATCGCGCGCGCGTTCGCGAAGCTCGAGAAGGACATCATCCGGCGCCGGATCGCGGTCGACAAGAAGCGCCCCGACGGTCGCGCTCAGGACGAGATCCGGCCGATCGAGACCGAGGTCGACGTCGCCCCGCGCGTGCACGGCTCCGGTCTGTTCACCCGCGGTGAGACGCAGATCCTGTCGAGCGCCACGCTCGGCACGACCCGGATGGACATGAAGGTCGACAACCTGGGGCTCTCCGGAGAAGAAGCTCTTCTGGCACCACTACAACTTCCCGCCGTTCTCGGTCGGGGAGGCGGGGTTCATGCGCGGCCCGAAGCGCCGCGACATCGGCCACGGCGCGCTCGCCGAGCGGGCCCTGGTGCCGAGCATCCCCGATCCGGAGGAGTTCCCGTACGTGATCCGCGTCGTCTCCGACACGCTGGAGTCGAACGGGTCCTCGTCGATGGGCTCCGTCTGCGCCTCGTCGATGGCGCTGCAGGCGGCGGGCGTCCCGGTCGAGTACCCGGTCGCCGGCGTCGCCATGGGCCTGATCAAGGAGGGCGATGACTACATCGTCCTCACGGACATCGCCGGCGTCGAGGATCACCTCGGCGACATGGACTTCAAGGTCGCCGGCTCCAAGGACGGGATCACCGCCCTGCAGATGGACATCAAGATCTCGGGGGTCACCTTCGAGATCCTCACGGACGCGCTCGAGCAGGCTCGCAAGGGACGCCTGTTCATCCTCGACAAGATGGCCGAGGCGATCGACGGTCCGCGCGAGAAGCTGTCCGAGTACGCGCCCGCAATCGAGTCGATCAAGATCGACCCCGAGAAGATCGGGGCCGTGATCGGCAAGGGCGGCGAGACGATCCGCGGCATGCAGGAGGAGTTCGAGGCCGAGATCGACATCGACGACGACGGCACGGTGCGCGATCTACGCGCCGAGTCGCAAGCTCGTCGAGGCGTGCGTCGCGCGGATCGAGTCGATGACCCGCGAGGCCGAGATCGGCGACCAGTTCCCGAAGGCGAAGGTCGTCAAGACGACCACGTTCGGCGCCTTCGTCGAGCTCGTCAAGGGCACCGACGGCCTCCTGCACATCTCGAACGTGAAGCCCGGCGAGCGGGTCGACACGGTCGAGAGCGTCCTCTCGCAGGGCGACGAGATCGACGTCACCGTGGCGGAGGTCGACAAGGAGCGCGGCCGGATCGGCCTGCGTCTCTCCGACGACCCGGCGATCGCCGGCAAGAGCCCGGAGGAGATGCAGAAGCTCGGCACCGGCGACCCGACCATGGGCGACGGCGGAGGCCGCCGCGGCGGTCGTGACGGCGGCCGCGGTGGACGCGGCGGTCGTGACGGCGGCGGTCGCGGTGGACGCGACGGCGGCCGCGGTGGACGTCAGCGCGAGCGCCTCGACTGAAGTGAGGCGGAGCGAAGCAAAGCCGAGCCGCGACGCCGTTGAGTCGCCTGGTTCGGGCGGAGCGAAGCAAAGCCGAGCCGCGACGCCGTTGAGTCGCCTGGTTCCGATCTCCCCGAGGGAGTCGAACTGACGACGCTCGAATCGGGCGTCAAGGTGGTGACCGAGGTCGTTCCCTCAGTGCGCTCGGTGGCCCTCGGCCTCTGGGTGAGAACCGGATCACGTGACGAGACGCCGGCGCAAGCCGGCGTCTCGCATTTTCTGGAGCACCTGCTGTTCAAGGGCACCGAGCGCCACTCGGCGATCGAGATCTCGGAGCTCTTCGACGGGATGGGCGCGGCGACGAACGCCGCCACGGGCAAGGAGACCACGCACCTGCACGCGCGCTTTCTCGACGAGCACACGGAGGACGCCTTCGACCTGCTCGCCGAGATGCTGCTGGCGCCGTCGCTACCGGTCGACGAGATCGACTCCGAGCGCGCGGTCGTGCTCGAGGAGATCGCGATGTACGAGGACGAGCCCTCCGACCGCGTCCACGACGTGCTCGCCGAGGCCATCTACGGCGACACGCCGCTCGGCCGGCGGGTGCTCGGCAAGGCCGAGGTGATCGGCGGCATCCCGGTGCCCGACATCGCCTCGTACCACGGCTCCCGCTACACCGCCGACAACATCGTCGTCGCCGCGGCCGGCCACATCGATCACCCCCGGATCGTCGAGCTCTCACAGCGGCTGCTGCAGCCGGCTCCCGGGAGCTCGAACGGCTCCGCGAACGGCGCGGCGGTCGCCGAGCAGGCGCGGCTGAGCTTCTATCCGAAGGAGACCGAGCAGTACCACATCTGCTTCGGCGGTCCGGGCATCGCGCGCGCGGACGAGCGCCGCTTCGCGCTCGGCGTCCTGGACACGATCTTCGGCGGCTCCGTCTCGTCGCGGCTGTTTCGCGAGGTCCGCGAGAAGCGCGGGCTCGCCTACTCGGTCGGCTCCTACACACACGAGTTCGTCGACCGCGGCTTCGTCGCCATGTACGTCGGCACCCGCGCCGACAACGTCGCCGAGGCTTGCGAGATCATCGGCCGCGAGCTGGTCAAGCTCCACGACGAGGGCGTTGGCGACGAGGAGCTGGCGCGCGCCAAGGAGCACGTCAAGGGCCGCATGGTGCTCGGGCTCGAGGCGACCGGAGCGCGGATGGGCCGACTGGCCCGCGGGGTGCTATTCGACGTCCCGCTGCTCTCGCTCGACGAAATGCTCGAGCGCGTCGACGCGGTCAGCGCCGACGAGGTGGCCGAGCTCGCCGCCGAGCTCTACGACCCGCACAAGCTCGCAGCGGCCTGCGTCGGGCCGGAGGAGTCCCGCTTCCGCGCCGCCGCCGGCTCCGTCTCCGAGGCGTTGGTGGCTTGACCCGCCGCTCGCCGCTCGCCGCTCGCCGCTCGTGATCAGGGTCGGGGTCGCCGGCGCGGCCGGGAGGATGGGGGCGACCGTCTGCGAGGCGGTCGAGGGCGCCGACGACCTCGAGCTCGCCGGCCGCGCCGACCCGGCGCTCGGCACGGAGCTCAGCGAGATCCTCGACGAGGTCGACGTCGTCGTCGACTTCACCGTCCCCGACACCGCCGTCGACAACGTGCGCGCCTGCCTTGCCGCCGGCGTCCACGCCGTTGTGGGCACCACCGGGTTCGACCTGATGGCGCTGCGAGCCGACGCCGAGCGCGGGGGCGCGAACGTGTTCGTGGCCCCGAACTTCGCGATCGGGGCGGTGCTGATGATGAAGTTCGCCGCCGAGGCGGCCCGTCACCTGCATGAGGTCGAGATCATCGAACTGCACCACGACCGCAAGCTCGACGCTCCGTCGGGCACGGCGAAGCGGACCGCGGAGCTGATCGGCGCGTCGGGCGGCAGCGTCCACGAGCCGATCCACTCGGTCCGCCTGCCCGGCCTGGTCGCCCATCAGGAGGTCCTGCTGGGCGGCACGGGGGAGACGCTGACGATCCGCCACGACTCGATCGACCGGCGTTCCTTCATGCCCGGGGTTCTGCTGGCGGTGCGACGGGTCGCCGAGTTGCCCGACCGGATCACGGTCGGCCTCGAGCAGCTGCTCTGAGGCCGGCGAAGGCCGGGGGCTCATCTGTGATGGAATCCGCGCCGATGGACGCGACCGCCCAGGCTGAGCTCGTCCGCAAGGGTGAGGTCTCGCCGGCGGAGCTCGTCGACGAGGCCATCGGCCGGATCGAGGCGCTCAACCCGCAGCTCAACGCGGTCATCCACGAGCAGTTCGAGCAGGGGCGCGCCGAGGCCGCCTCGCCGGACCTTCCCGACGGCCCGTTCAAGGGCGTCCCGTTCCTGTTCAAGGACCTCGGCGCCGCCTACGCGGGCCAGCCGCTTCACCTGGGGATGAAACTGCTCAAGGACGCGGATTTCCGCGCTCCGGTCGACACGACGCTGGCCCAGCGCTTTCGCGCCGCCGGCTTCGTCGTCGTGGGCAAGACGAACACGCCCGAGCTCGGGATCCTGCCGACCAGCGAGCCCGAGGCGTACGGCCCGAGCCGCAACCCGTGGGACACCGCGCGCACGACCGGTGGCTCGAGCGGCGGCTCCGGGGCCGCGGTCGCCTCCGGGATGGTCTCGATCGCGCACGCCAACGACGGCGGCGGCTCGATCCGGATCCCGGCCTCGGTCAACGGCCTCCTCGGCCTGAAGCCGACCCGCCAGCGGATCTCAGAGGGGCCGCTGGTCGGCGACGTGATGACCGGGATGACCACCGAGCTCGTCGTCTCGCGCTCCGTCCGCGACACGGCCGCGGTTCTCGACGCCGTCGAGGGCTCGGCGCCGGGCGACCCCTACGTCGCGCCGGCGCCGCTGCGCCCCTACGTGGAGGAGCTCAACGCGGGCCGCAAGCTGCGCATCGGCTTCGCCCTGCACCCGCCGGTGCCCGGGCTCGAGTCCGACCCCGAGTGCGTCGCCGCCGTCGAGGCGGCCGCGAAGCTGCTCGAGTCGCTCGGCCACGCGGTCGAGGACAACTCGCCGATCGACCCGGCGCAGGCCGAGGCGCTCAACCTCGAGGACTCGTTCATGACCCGCTGGGCGGCCGGACAGGCGGCGGCGCTCGACCAGTTCGGGGTGCTCACCGGCCGCGAGGTCACCGCCGACGACGTGGAGCCGCTGACCTGGGCGCTCGCCGAGGTCGGCCGCGAGCGGTCCAGCGCCCGGTATCTGGCCGACCACGGCCTGCATCAGCTCGTCGCCCGCGGCATCGCCGCCTGGCACGAGGGCGGCTTCGACCTGCTCATGACGCCGACGATGGCCGAGCCCCCGGTGCCACTGGGCACGTACGACCAGCACGGCGACGACCCGCTGGACGCGTTTCGACGCGCGACCCCGGCCGGCGCGTTCACGGCGATCTTCAACGCGACCGGCCAGCCCGCGATCTCCGTGCCGCTGCACTGGACCGCGGACGGGCTGCCCGTCGGGGTCCAGCTCGTGGCGCCGTTCGGGCGCGAGGACCTGCTGATCGACGTCGCGGCCCAGCTCGAGCGGGCGCAGCCGTGGATCGACAGGCGCCCGCCGGTGTTCGCCGCTTGAGTCGCGTTACCCTGGGCCGATGAGCGAGATCCGCGGTGTATTGACGGCGATGGTTACGCCGTTCGAGTCGGACGGCGCGATCGACCTCGACGCGACCCGCCGCCTGGCCCGCCGCTCTGGTCGACAACGGCTGCCACGGCCTCGTGGTCGCCGGGCACCACCGGCGAGGCCTCGACCCTGCACGACGACGAGAAGGTGCGCCTCTTCGACGCCGTCCTCGACGAGGTCGGCGACGAGGCGACCGTGATCGCCGGGACCGGGTCGAACGACACCGCGCACACGGTCAACCTCACCCGCAAGGCGCGCGACGTCGGCGCCCACGCCGTCCTCGTGGTCACCCCGTACTACAACAAGCCGAACGAGGCTGGGATCAAGGCTCACTACGCCGCGGTCTCCGAGGCCGCGGGCGAGACGCCGATCGTGCTCTACAACATCCCCTCGCGCTGTGTGCATCAACCTCGCGCCGGACCTGCTCGCTTCGCTGGCGGCCGAGCACGCGAACGTGGTCGCGGTCAAGCAGGCCAACAACGACGACCTCGGGCCGATCGAGGGCCTCGAGATCCTGGCCGGCAACGACGAGGTCTTCCTCCGCACGCTCGAGTTCGGCGGCGCCGGCGGCATCCTCGTCGCGTCGAACGTCGCTCCGCGGCGGCTGCGCGACCTCTACGACGCGGCGACCGGCGACGATCGCGAGGCGGCGAGCTCGCTCGACGCCGAGCTCGGCGAGCTCTACTCGGCGATGACCGTCGCGCCGCCGGCCGTCTCGGCGAAGACGGCGCTCGAGCTGCTCGGCGTGATCGCCGCGCGCGTGCGGCTGCCGATGGTCCCCGCCTCCGACGACGAGCGCGCGTCGATCCAGGCGACGCTCGCGGCGCAGGGCCTGATCGCGAGCAGCACGGCTTGAGCGACTCGATCCGCATCCTGCCGCTCGGGGGACTGGGCGAGATCGGCAAGAACATGACCGTGTTCGAGCGCGACGGACGCATCGTCGTCGTCGACACCGGCCTGATGTTCCCGACCGCCGAGATGCTCGGCATCGACCTGGTCCTGCCCGACTTCGACTACCTGCGCGGGCGCGCCGACGACATCGAGGCGATCGTGCTCACCCACGCGCACGAGGACCACGTCGGCGCGCTGCCCGTACGTGCTGCGCGAGATCGGGATGCCGCCGGCGATCTACAGCGGGCCGCTGACGATCGGGCTCGTGCGCTCGAAGCTCGAGGAGCACAAGCTGCGCGACGCGCCGCTCACGGTGCTCGAGCTCGGCGAGCGGCGCCAGGCCGGCCCGTTCGAGGTCGAGATGATCCACATGTCGCACTCGATCCCCGACGCGCGCGCCGTCGCCCTGCACACCGACCTCGGCGCGATCGTGGTCACCGGCGACTACCGCTTCGACCAGACCCCGATCGACGGCCGGCCGGCCGACATCGCGCGGCTCGCCGAGCTCGGCTCCGAGGGCGTGCTCTGCCTCTGCGGCGACTCGACCAACGCCGACCGCCCCGGGGTCGTGCCGTCTGAGGCGAGCGTCGGCCCGGCGCTGCTCGAGCAGTTCGCGCGCTGCGAGGGCCGGATCATCGTGACCTGCTTCGCCTCCAACGTGCACCGCGTCCAGCAGGTGATCGACGCCGCGACCCAACTCGACCGGCGGGTCGCGCTGGTCGGGCGCTCGATGCGCAAGAACTTCAACATCGCCTCCAACCTCGGGATCGCCAACGCCCCCTCCGGGCTGCTGATCTCGCCGAAGGAGATCGAGGACTTCCCCGACGAGAAGGTGATCGCGATCTCGACCGGCAGCCAGGGCGAGCCGCTCTCGGCGCTGCGGCGGATGGCGTTCAACGACCACCGCGACGTCGAGCTGCACTCCGGCGACACGGTGATCTTCTCGGCGACGCCGATCCCGGGCAACGAGCGCTCGGTGAACGAGACGATCGACCGGATCTTCGAGATCGGGGCCCGCGTCGTGACCGCCGCGGACGCGCCGATCCACGTCTCGGGGCACGGCTCCCGCGAGGAGCTGAAGCTGATGCTCAACCTGACCCGGCCGCGCCACGTGTTCCCGTTTCACGGCGACCACAAGCGGATCCACCTGCACGCGGAGCTCGCCGAGGCGGTCGGGATCCCGCCCGAGCGGATCCACAAGGGCCGCAACGGCCTGCCCCTCGAGCTCGACGCGAAGGGCGCCAGGTTCGGCAAGCAGGTCCATTCGGGGATGATCTTCGTCGACGGCGTCGACATCGGCGACCCGGACGATGTCGCCCTGCGCGACCGCCGCGCCCTCTCCGCCGACGGCGTCTTCATCGTCGTCGCGACCGTCGACGCCGAGGACGGCAGCTCGGTCGCGCCGCCCGAGCTGATCTTCCGTGGCGTCCCGTTCATGGAGGACGCGGACGCGTCGCTGCTCGAGGAGATGCGCGACGTGGTCGAGAGCTCGCTCGCCCGGCTGGCCGAGGAGGGAGTGACCGAACCGGTCCTCCTGCAGCAGGATCTGCACGACGACATCGCGGCCTTCGTATACGACCGTCTGCGCCGTCGCCCGATGGTGCTTCCGGTCGTAGTCGAGGTCTAGCGGCAGCTAAGGTACGGCCCATGGCAGGGATGAATACGGCGGCTCGACGGCGCCGCGGCTCGGCTTCGGCCGCTGGCCTCCGCCTCACGGTCCGTTTCGCAGTCGGGGTGGCGATCGCGATCGCCACCAGCCTTTCGATCGTCGCCACGGCTTCGGCCGGTTCGCTGACGCGGATCGCTGAGCGCGTCGACGCTCCGACCGCGCAGCTACAGGCGGGGCGGACGCTCAGCGTCCCCGGCGGCGGCGCGATCCAGCGCTACTCGCAGCGCGTCGGCGGCCTGCCGGTGTTCGGGGCCGAGGCGGTCGCGGTGGCGCCCGAGGGCACGCCGGCCAGCATCGTCTCCGACTCCACCGTCGACGGGCTCGACCCGGCCGACCGCTCGGGCGCGATCTCGCCGGGCGAGGCGATCGCCGCGGCCCGCGCCGCGACGGGCGCCGAGCGCCTGCGCGCGCCCGGCAGCGCGCAGCTTGGCGTCGACCCCGGCAGCGGGCGGCTCGCCTACGAGGTCTCGCTGCCGTCGGCGCAGCCGCTCGCCGACCTGCTGGTCACGGTCGACGCGCGCACCGGTGAGAAGCTGCGTTCGCGCGACCTGCTGCACCACGGGGCCGCCTCGATCTTCAACCCGAACCCCGTCGTCACCCAGGGCAGCTACTCGGGTCTCAAGGACAAGAACGACAAGCACTACGCGCTCGTCGACTCGCTTCAGGTCCCGGTGACGCTCGACCGCCTCACCGACCCGAAGGGCTGCCTCAAGGGCACCTACGTCGAGGCCCGCGTGACCAAGAAGGGCAAGAAGGTCTGCGCCCCGGGCGCCGACTTCACCGGCCTCAACCGTTCGGACAACGAGTTCGAGGCGGTGATGGCCTACTTCCACATCGACCGCACCCGGCTCTACGCCGACAGCCTCGGCCTCTCGAAGCCGCTGCGCACCAAGGCGCAGAAGGTGTTCGCGAACGCGATCCCCGACGACAACTCGTTCTACTCGTCGATGACCCACGAGCTGGTGCTCGGAAGCGGCGGGGTCGACGATGGCGAGGACGCCGACGTGATCATTCACGAGTACGGCCACTCGCTCCAGGATCAGGCGTCGCCGAAGTCGCTGCGGACCCGCCAGGGCGCGACGATGGGCGAGGGCTTCGGCGACTACATGGCCGCCGCGATGTCCGCTCTGATCACCGGCGGCAGCCCGTTCGACACCTGCATCTTCGACTGGGACGGGATCTCCTACTCGCCGACCGGCACCTGCGGGCGGCGCGCGGACCGCGGCTACGACGTCAAGAAGGCGGAGAAGAAGTGCCACAAGGAGATTCACTGCGTCGGTGAGGTCTGGTCGTCGGCTCTGTTCGAGCTGCGGACGGCGCTCGGCAACGACGCGGGCGGCCAGTCGATCATGGACCGGGTCGTCCTCGAGTCGAACTTCCTGCTGACCAAGAAGTCGAACTTCAAGGACGGGGCCAAGGCCCTGATCGCCGCGGACAACCTGCTCTACGCCGGAGCGCACGTCGCCCAGATCCAGGCGACGATGCAGACGCGCAAGTTCCTGTAGTCGTCGGGCGGCCCCGGAAGAAAGGCGGCCCGCCGGGGTTCAGGGAGGGGAGACCCCGGCGGGCCTAATTGGCTCAGACTCAGAACTGGCCAATGGATGCCCGACGAGGCACTGTCGGGGGTGACCTCGTCGGGCGGTGTCTCGTCCGGCCTCAAACGTATGAGCCCGTTGTAAAGGAGTGCTAAAAAATCTCGGCGGGCTCGAGCGAGGGCTCGAGCAGCGGCAGCCGGACCGTGAACCGGGCGCCTCCGGCGGCGCTCGCACCGACTTCGACGGCGCCCGAATGCGAGACCGCGACCGCCTTCACGATCGCCAGGCCGAGGCCGGTCCCGGAGTCGCCGGAGAGGTCAGCCGGGCCGTTGCCGCGCACGAAGCGGGCGAAGATCTGGTCGCCGACGCCCTCGGGGAGCCCGGGACCGTCGTCGCCGACCTCGATCACCGCGCGGTCGTCGCTCTCCGTGCGCACCGCGACCGAGATCGTCGACCCCGAGGGCGTGTGGCGGACGCCGTTCTCGACCAGGTTGACGACGAGGCGATGAAGGTCGTCGGGGTTGCCCTCGACCTCGACCGCGCTCGCGGCCGCCAGCTCGATCGCGTGGTCCTCGCTCATCGGCCGCACCTCGGCGACCGCTGTGGCAGCGACCTCGGCGAGATCGCACCGGCGCCGCGGGCCGGTGCGGCCGGCGTCGGCGCGCGCGAGCAGCAGCAGGTCGGCGACCAGGCGCCGCATCCGCCGCGACGACCCGAGCGCGCCGGCGACGATCTCCTGCTCGTCGGGGTCGGCGCCGCGGTCGGCGAAGCTCGCCTCGAGCAGCTCGAGGTTGGCGAGGATGCTGGTCAGCGGCGTGCGGAGCTCGTGCGAAGCGTCGGCGACGAAGTCGCGCTGCGCCTGGATCATCGCCTCGGTCTCGGAGCGGGCCGCGTCGAGCTCGCGCAGCATCTGCTCGAGCGTGCGGGCGAGCTCAGCGACCTCGTCGTCGGACTCCGGCATCGGAATCCGCCGTGACGGGTCGCGGGTGGTCGCGATCTCACGCGCCGCGGTGGTGAGCGAGGAGATGGGGCGCATCGCGCGCCCGGCGACCGCCAGCCCGGCGAGCGCCGCGAGCACGGTCCCGCCGACGACCCCGATCCCGAGGAAGAGCCAGAGCTTGCTGAGGGTCGCCTCGAGCGGCTCGCGGTCGCGCGCGTACTGCAGATAGGTGGGCGGGATCGAGCTCGCCGAGAGCGGCAGCGAGAAGACCTCGTAGTTGCCGACCTTGGTCACCTGGTCCGGCTCCGGGGCGCCCATGTCCGGCGCGCCGGCCGTCTGCTGGGGAGTCCCGTTGCGCGAGATCACGCGGCCGTCGAAGTCGACGATCCGCAGAGCGGCATCGCCGGCCATCAGCAGGTCGAGGACGTTCGGGCCGGCGGGCGCGTTGATGCCGACCCCCTGCAGCTGGATCTGGTTGCGGAGCTGACTGGCGGCGCTCTGATAGCTCCTGCTGGAAGTCGTCCTTGACCCGCTCGGTCGCGAGCCGGCCGACGACGAGCGCGAAGACGACCAGGATCAGCAGCGTCAGCCCGGCCGAGACGCCGGCCAGGCGCCAGCGCACCGGCCAGTGCTTGATCGAGATCGGCAGCCGGCGGGCGACCCGCTCAGCCATCGACGGTGGCGGCGCGAATCACGTAGCCGGCGCCGCGTTTGGTGTGCAGGAGGCGGACCTCGCCGCCCTCCTCGAGCTTGCGCCGCAGGTTCGAGATGAAGACGTCGATCGTGTTCGTCATCGCCAGCGGGTCATAGCCCCAGACCTCCTCGAGCAGCCGCTCGCGCGAGACGACGAGGCGCGCGTTGCGCATCAGGTACTCGAGCAGCTCGAACTCCCGGTTGGTGAGCTCGATCGGGCGCTCGCCACGGTGGACCTCGCGGGTGTCGGGGTTGAGGCGCAGGTCGCCGACGACCAGGGCCGCGCTCCCCCGGGGCGGCCGGCGACGCATCAGCGCGCGCATCCGCGCCAGGAGCTCCTGGCGCTCGAACGGCTTCGAGAGGTAGTCGTCGGCGCCGGAGTCGAGGCCCTCGACGCGGTCGTCGAGCTCGGAGCGCGCGGTGAGGATCAGGATCGGCACATCGGACTCGGCCCGCAGCCGCCTGCAGACCTCGACTCCGTCGAGGCCGGGCAGGCCGAGGTCAAGGATGACCAGGTCCGGGACGAACTCCTCGGCGGCCCGCAGCGCCTCGACGCCATCGACCGAGGAGCGCACCTCGTGGCCCTCCTGGCGCAGCGTCCGGCGCAGGACATCGGCGATCGCCTCGTCATCCTCGACCACGAGCACGCGTCCCGCCTGGGGGTCATCGGTGAGCATGAGTCGAAGGGTAGAGGCGAAACCCCCGGTCAGGGCGGATATTTAGCGGCGGTTTAGCGCTGCGGGCACCGCCACCCGCCCTGCGCAGGGGACCGAGCCCGCCCGTCGAATCTCCAGGCACGGAGCGGGCGTCCGCGCGCTTCGTCCTGAGCATGATCTTTCCCTGGACCAAGCAGACCCCGAAGGCCCGCGGCCGCCGCCAGGCGGCGAAGCGGCGCCCGGCTCCGCGCCAGCGCCGCGATCCGCGCGAGTTCGTCGAGGGACTGGAGCAGCGCCACTACGACGTGATCGGCCTCGCCCTGGTCGCCGCGGCCGTGTTCCTGGCTCTCGTGCTGTACCTCGGCTGGGACGGCGGCAGGGTCGGCGGCTGGCTCGCCGACGGGTTGGCCCAGGCCTTCGGCAAGGTCGCCTACGTGATCCCACTGGCGCTCGGCGCCTGGGGAGCGTCGCTGATCGCGCGGCCGGTGATCCAGACGCCGTCGGCGCTCAACGCCGGCGCGGTGCTCGTGCTCGCGGGGCTGCTGCTCGCCTTCGCCGCCCAGACCGCCGGCCTCGGCCCGGAACGCCCGCACCGCCACGACTACTTCGAGCAGAAGTTCATGGTCGATCACGGTGGGGTGTTCGGCGAGAGCCTCTACTGGGCGACTTCGAGCCTGTTCCAGCGGATGGGTGCTCACATCCTCGTCGTCCTGATGCTGATCTCCGGCACGCTGCTGCTCACCGGAACCACGCTCGCCTCGGTGCTCGGGGCGACCGGCAGGGCGGTCCGCAAGGCCGGCACGCAGGGCCGCGAGGTCGCGCGGACGGTGCGCACGCAGCGGCTCGGCGCCGCGGCCGGGGCCGAGCCGTGGGGCGATGCGCCCGACGACGAGATCGCGATCACCCGCGCGAACGAGACCGAGACCTTCGAGACCGAGCAGCTCGAGGCCGAGCCCGAGACGATCGCGATCCACGAGCGCGACGACGGCGAGGGCTGGGACGCCGACGCGGACGACGATGAGTTCGCCGCCGAGCCCGATGCGGCTCCGGAGCCGCCCGGTTTCGCCGGCGAGGTCAACGTGGTCGAGGAGAAGGGCCTCGGCGTCACCCCGCAGGGCAAGACGCGGACCCGGGGCGGCGTCACCGAGTCCGAGGAGATCTCCTACAAGCTCCCGCCGACCAAGGCGCTCGAGCGCGGCAAGGCGGATCCGGGCCCGGACATGCGCGACCGCGAGGCGACGGCCAACGCGCTGCTCGAGTCGCTGCGCCACTTCGGGGTCGAGGCGCGCCTGCTCGGCACCGTCAGCGGCCCGCACGTGAGCCGCTACGAGCTGCAGCTCGCCCCGGGGACCAAGGTCGCCAAGGTCGCCCAGCTCAAGGACGACCTCGCCTACGCGCTCGCTTCCACCGACATCCGCATCCTCGCGCCGATCCCCGGCAAGAAGGCGGTCGGCGTCGAGGTCCCGAACCAGCGCCGCCGCCTGGTCCGGCTCGGGGACCTCTATACCGAGCGGCCGAAGGGCGCCTCGCCGCTGCTCGCGTGGCTCGGCAAGGACGTCTCCGGTCAGTCGGTCAACGCCGACTTGGCGCTGATGCCGCACGTGCTCGTCGCGGGCACCACCGGATCGGGCAAGTCGGGCTGCATCAACGCGATCCTCACGTCGATCCTGATGCACGCGTCGCCGAACGAGGTGCGGCTGGTGCTCGTCGACCCGAAGCGGGTCGAGCTCAACCACTACGAGCGCGTGCCGCACCTGCTCACACCGGTGGTCACGAACCCGAGGATGGCTGCCAACGTGCTCGCCAACCTGATCGGGGAGATGGAGAGCCGCTACGGCGTGATGAGCGAGGCCCGGGCGCGCAACCTGGTCGAGCTCAACCGGGTACGCAAGAAGAAGGGCGAGCCCCCGTTGCCGCACATCCTCTGCGTGATCGACGAGCTCGCCGACCTGATGATGGTCGCGCCGGCCGAGGTCGAGGACTCGATCATCCGCCTCGCGCAGAAGGCGCGGGCGATCGGCATCCACCTCGTGCTGGCGACCCAGCGCCCGTCGACCGACGTGATCACCGGAACGATCAAGGTCAACATCCCCTCGCGAATCGCGTTCGCGGTCGCCTCGCAGGTCGACTCACGGGTGATCCTTGACAGCGGCGGCGCCGAGACCCTGCTGGGCCAGGGCGACATGCTGTTCCGCCCGGTCGGGACCTCGAAGATGAACCGGATCCAGGGCGCCTTCGTCACCGAGGACGAGATCGCCAAGGTCTGCAACTTCTGGGCGAAGCAGGGCGAGCCCGATTTCGACGAGGAGCTGCTCGAGGCCAAGGAGCCCGAGGTCGAGGAGGGCGCCGAGGGCGAGTTCTCCCCTGACCAGGACGACCTGCTGGCCGACGCAGCGCGGATCGTCGTGGAGTCCGAGACCGCTTCCGTGTCGATGATCCAGCGCCGCCTGCGGGTCGGCTACACCCGCGCCGGGCGCCTGATCGACATGCTCGAGCGCCGCGGGATCATCTCCGGTTACGAGGGCTCGAAGCCGCGCCAAGTGCTCGTCTCCCAGTCCGAGCTGCCGCGGCTGCTCGAGCGTCTCGCCAGCGGCATGATCGACGGCGCCGCGGGCGCCGACGACGCGCCGACCGAGCCTGGCCTCGAGCCGGTCGAGTCCTAGTCGCGCGCGCCCGCCGCCACGGCGAGCGACAATAGGCCGCGATGAGCGGCGAGCGACCGGGCGAGATGAAGATCGGCGAGCGGCTCGAGGCCGCCAGGATCGGCGCCTCGCTCGACCTCGCCGCGGTCGAGGATCGGACGAAGATCCGTCGCAAGTACCTGCGCGCGCTCGAGGACGAGCGTTGGGACGATCTGCCGAGCAGCGCCTATGCGAAGGGATTTCTGCGCAGCTACGCGGAGCTCCTCGGCCTCGACGCCGAGGCGATCGTCGACGAGTACCGCCGCCAGGTCGAGGTCGAGGCGGAGCCCTCGATGCACCCTCTGGGCGACCGGGTACTCGAGGGGCGCCGGCGACTCGCCCCGCCGCAACAGGGCTCCAGCCGCCGGCTCTGGGCGCTCGGCGCGCTGCTGGTGCTCGGGGTCGGGGTCGCCGTGATCATCGTCGCCCTGATCGCCGGTGGGGACGACACCGAGCCGGCCCCGCGCGAGCGCACCGACGGTGGCCCGGCCGGAGACAAGGCCGCAGCCGGCAACTCGAGGCCCACGCACGGCACGGTCGAACTCGCGTTCCGGGTCCGCGCCCCGGTCGAGGTGTGCCTGGTCGGGGGCGGTGGGGAGGCGCTGATCGACGGGCAGCTGCTCAGCGCCGGCGATCGCGAGCGGTTCGAGCGGCAGAGCTTCGAGCTGCGCTTCCCGGCCGGGTTCGAGCCCGACCAGCTGGCGCTCAAGGTCGCCGGCCAGAGCCGCCTCCTGCCGCGCGAGCAGGGCCCGGCCGCGTTCGCGATCACGCCGCCGCGCCACCTGGTCGCGGCGCGGCGTCCTGGGGAGGACTGTCCGTGAGCGTGCGCGCCGGAATCCTCGTCACCGGGACCGAGGTGATCACCGCGAGGATCACCGACCGCAACGGCCCCTGGGTCTCCGAGCAGCTCGCCGCGCACGGAATCGAGGTCGCCCACATCCTCGTCGTCGGCGATCGCCCCGAGGACCTCGAGGCGGGGCTGCGGTTCATGGCCGCGGAGGGCTGCGACCTGATCGTGACCAGCGGCGGGCTGGGTCCGACCGCCGACGACCTGACCGCCGAGATCGTCGCGCGCTTCGCCGGGGTGGAGCTCGAGCTCGACACCGAGATGGAGGCGAAGATCGCCGCGATCATCGCCGGCTTCGCCCGGCGGATGCGGTTTTCCGACGATGCCCTGCAGGCGGCCAATCGCAAGCAGGCGATGGTCCCGCGGGGCGCCGAAGCGCTCGACCCGGCCGGGACCGCACCGGGGCTGGTGGTTCCGGTCGAGGATGGCCCGGTCGTCGTCGTCCTGCCAGGTCCGCCGCGCGAGCTGCACTCCATGTGGGAGGCGGCGCTGGCGACCGAGGCGGTCCGCTCGGTGCTCGACCGGGCCGAGCCCTACACGGTCCAGACGATGCGGATGTTCGGCCTGCCGGAGTCCGAGATCGCGAAGTCCCTGCGCGAGATCGGCACCGAGACGGATCTATCGCCGCTCGAGATCACCACGTGCCTGCGTCGCGGCGAGCTCGAGATCGACGTGCGCCATCGTCCCGGCGCCGATCAGTACCGCGAGGCCGTCGTCGCCGGGCTGGTCGAGCGCCACGAGCGGTTCGTCTTCAGCCTCGACGGCGCCACGATCGACGAGCAGGTCGCCGACCTGCTTCGCGAGGGCCGCACGATCGCGCTCGGCGAGTCGTGCACGGCCGGCCTGCTCGCGGCGCGGCTCGCCAATCCGCCCGGCGCCTCGGCATACCTGCTCGGCGGCGTCGTCACCTACTCCAACCAGGCGAAGATCGACCTGCTCGGGGTCGCCCCTGAGCTGATCGAGCGCCACGGCGCCGTCTCACCCGAGGTCGCCGACGCGATGGCCGGCGGGGCGGTGGAGCGCTTCGGCGCCGAGCTCGGGGTCGGGATCACCGGGATCGCCGGCCCCGACGGCGGCAGCGAGGAAAAGCCGGTCGGCTACGTCTGCATCAGCGTCCGGGCGCGCGACGGCTCCGACCATCGCCCGCGACCCGGTGATCCCCGGCGACCGCACCGAGATCCGCGACCGCTCGTGCACGCTCGCCCTGCACCTGGTCCGCCGCCTGTTGCGCGGCGAGGACTTCCCGCTCTGAGGATCGAAAGCGAGGGACGGCGGTGAGCGAGCCCGAGCCGTACGAGATCGCGGTTGGCGAGGCGGTCCTCGACGACCTGCGCGAGCGCCTGCGCCGCACGCGCTGGCCCGAGCAGCCGGCCGGAACCGGGTGGGCGCACGGCGGTGACTATGCCTACCTGCGCTCGCTCTGCGACCACTGGGCGGGCACCTACGATTGGCGCCAGATCGAGCGCGCCCTGAACGGGCTCTCCAACTGGCGCTGGGACGGGCTGCATTTGATCTGGGAGCGCGCCCGGCTCGATCCGCGCGGCGTCGCGACCGCGGAACGGCTGCCGATCCTGCTGATTCACGGTTGGCCCGGGGCGCCGATCGAGTTCCTCGACCTGGCAGCTGCGCTGGTCGCCGCCGGTCACGACGTGGTCATCCCGTCGCTGCCGGGGTTCGCGTTCTCCGAGCCGGCGCCGCAGGCGCTCAACGTCGCCGGCGTGGCGACGCGGCTGCGCGGGCTGATGACCGACCTCGGCTATCGGCGCTACGCGGTCCAGGGCGGCGACTGGGGCGCGATCATCGGCGCCCGGATCGCCTTCGACGACCCGGGGGCGGTGGCCGGACTGCACGTGAATGCACCCGGGGTGCTTCCGGTACCCGGCAACCTGGCCGACCCCCCGATGAGCGAGGCCGAGCTGGCCTACGCGGAGCGTGCCCAGCGCTGGCGGCTGCGGGAAGGGTTTCACCTCCTCGCCCAGGGCGCCGCTCCCGACGCGCTGGCGCCGGCGTTCAACGACTCGCCGGCGGGGCTTGCCGCCTGGCTGGTCGACAAGTACCGGCGCTGGTCGGACTGCGGCGGCGAGGTGGAGCGGCGGTTCAGCAAGGACGAGCTCTGCGACTTTCTCACCCTGTATTGGGCGACCGCGACGATCGCGTCCTCGATGCGCCTCTACGCCGCGGAGGCCCGCGACCGCTGGCGGCTCGCGGCCGGGGAGCGGATCGAGGTGCCGGCGGCGGTCGCCGACTTCCCGGCCGAGCTCGTGCGCCCGCCGCGCGCGTGGACCGAGCGCGTGCTCGGCGACCTGCGCCGCTGGACCGAGTTCGACCGCGGCGGCCACTTCGCCGCCTTCGAGGAGCCGGAGCTGCTCGGCGACGACCTGCTCGCCTTCGTCGCCGAGCTGTGAGCGCCGCGGCGCGCATCGCCGTGCTCGCCGACACCCACATGCCGCGTGGGAAGCGGCGGCTTGACGACGAGCTCCTGAGCGCCGTGCGGAGCGCCGACCTGGTCATCCACGCGGGTGACTTCTTCGGGCGCGAGGTGTACGAGCAGCTCGCGGAACTCGCGCCGAGGCTGGTCGCGGTCCACGGCAACGTCGACGAGCCGCGCCTGCGCGAGCTGCTTGCCCGAGCGGGCGCGGGTCGAGGTCGCCGGGAAGACGATCGCGGTGATCCACGACGCCGGCCCGGCGCGCGGCCGGCTGGAGCGGCTGCGCGGGGCGTTTCCGGACGCCGACGCGGTCGTCTTCGGCCACTCGCACCTGCCGCTGCACGAGCGCGACGGCGGCTTTCAGATCTTCAACCCGGGCAGCCCGACCGAGCGCCGCCGCGCGCCGGAGCGCAGCTTCGGGATCGCCGCGGTCAACGAAGGACGACTCAGCTTCCGCCACGTCGCCCTTCCGTGACGATCGCGCCGCCCAGTCGGCGCGCTGTGCGCGCCTCTGGCGCCGGGAGGGAGCGTAGGTTGGCCCGGTGACCGATCAGCGGCCCAAGGGCAGCTCAGCGCGCCTGTTCATGGCTCTCGACCTGCCCGAGGGCGTCCGCGCGGCGATCGCGCGCTGGCAGGGGGACGCGCTGGCCGATCCCGCGCTGCGCCCGATGCGCCCGGAGTCGCTGCACGTGACCCTTTGCTTTTTGTCCTCGCACCCCGAGCAGGCAATCGGCCGGATCGCCGAGCTGCTCGGCCGGATCGCCCCGCGGCCGGTCGAGCTGCGCTTCGACCCCGAGCCGTCGGCGATGCCGAAGGGAAGGCCGCGGCTGTACGCGATCGGCGGCGCCAGCGAGAGCGCCTCAGCCCTGCAGGCCGAGCTCGCAGCGGCGCTCGCCGCCGAGCGCTTCTACAAACCCGAGAAGCGGGGCTTTTGGCCGCACGTGACGGTCGCCAGGGTGCGGTCCGAGCGCCTGCCGCCAGCTCCCGGAGAGCGCCGCGGCAAGAGCCGCCCGCAGCGGGTGAAGCGGGCGCCGAAACCGCTGCCCAAGCGACTCACGGAGCCCTTCGGTGCCGTCCGAGTGGCGCTCTACCGTTCCGATCTCAAGCCGCAAGGAGCCGAGTACGAGCGCCTTGCTGGCGTCGACTTGCCTTCCCCCGAAGGGACCAGGATCCAGAAGAGGTGATTTAGAGATGGCGGATGCGACCAAGGCCGAGCTCAAGGCGGCCGACAAGGAGGCCCAGGCCAAGAACGCGGCGCTGCAGGCCGCGGTGACCCAGATCGAGAAGGACTTCGGTCAGGGCTCGGTGATGCGCCTCGGCGACAAGGGGCACGTCGACGTCGACGCGATCCCGACCGGTGCCCTGTCGCTCGACCTCGCGCTCGGAGTCGGCGGCGTGCCGGCCGGGCGGATCGTCGAGATCTTCGGCCCGGAGTCGTCCGGCAAGACGACCCTCGTCTACCACATCATCGCCGAGGCGCAGGCCCGCGGCGGAGTCTGCGCGTTCGTCGACGCCGAGCACGCGATCGACCCGGTCTACGCGAAGGCGATCGGGGTGAACATCGACGAGCTCCTGGTCTCGCAGCCCGACTACGGCGAGCAGGCGCTCGAGATCGTCGACGTCCTGGTTCGCTCCGGGGCGGTCGACGTGGTCGCCGTCGACTCGGTCGCCGCGCTCACCCCGCGGGTCGAGCTCGAGGGCCAGATGGGCGAGCAGCAGGTCGGCCTGCAGGCGCGGATGATGTCGCAGGCGATGCGCAAGCTCGCCGGCAACCTGAACCGGGCGAAGACCGTCTGCCTGCTCACGAACCAGATCCGCGAAAAGATCGGGGTCATGTTCGGGTCGCCGGAGACGCAGCCGGGGGGCCGCGCGCTCAAGTTCTACGCCTCGCAGCGGCTCGACATCCGCCGGATCGAGACGCTGAAGGAGGGCACCGAGGCGGTCGGCAACCGGGTCCGCGTGAAGGTGGTCAAGAACAAGGTCGCGGCTCCGTTCAAGCAGGCCGAGTTCGACATCACCTACGGCCTCGGGATCTCACACGAGGGCTGCCTGCTCGATCTGGCGCTCGAGCACGACCTGGTGCAGAAGTCGGGCTCGTTCTTCTCCTACGGCGAGCTGCGCCTCGGGCAGGGTCGCAACAACACCAAGCAGTACCTGGCCGAGAACCCGGATCTCGCCGCCGAGATCGAGGCGAAGCTGTTCGCCGCGCTCGGGGTCGAGCGCACCCCGGCGCCGCCGCGGGCGGTTCCCGGAGCCGGCCGAGGCCGACGAGACCGCGGAGCCGGCCGCGGCCGAGCCGGAGCGCAAGGCCGCCTAAAGCGCGCGGATGTCCGAGCAGGCCTTCGAGCGGGCGCTCGAGGCGCTCGGGCGCCGCGAGCACACCAGCGGCGAACTGCGCAAGTGGCTCGTCGAGCGCGGCTTCGAGCGGGCGGCGGTCGACGAGGCGATCGAGCGCCTGATCGCGTCCGAGGCGATCGACGACGAGCGGTTCGCCGCCGCCTTCGCGGCCGACAAGCGCGAGCTGCGGGGCTGGGGGCCGGAGCGGATCCGCGCGGCGCTCGCCGCGCGCGGGGTCGAGCCCGAGCTGATCGACCGGGCGGTGGCCGGCGATGGCCACGACGACCAACTCGCCCGCGCGATCGAGCTGCTCGAGCGCCGCGGCGAGGCGCCGTCGGACGAGCGCTCGCGCGCGCGGGCAGTCGCCTACCTGGCGCGACGTGGCTACGACTCCGAGCTCGCCTACGACGCCGTGCGCGGCCTCGAGCGCCGCGCGGCCTGAACGCGGACTTGCCGCGCTTGCCAGATCGACGGTCCGGGTTTACGATCGACCTGCGGCCGTTGCCGCCTCAACCAC
>CAWHFY010000024.1:0-152392 GCA_963828755.1 uncultured Solirubrobacterales bacterium
CGCGTTCATCGAGCTCGAGCCACCCACCGACTTGCCCCGTGGGATGAACAGCGAGCGCCCGTTGACGGCGGGCTCGGGCTCGGTCGCGTAGTCCCAGTCGAGCTTCGTGTGGAACTGGTTCGGAAACGCCGCCGGGATGCGGATGTTCGGGTGGCGGTCGCGCCCGCCCGCCTCGATCACGCGCACCCGTACCGAGGGGTCCTCGCTGAGCCGGTTGGCGAGCACGCAGCCCGCCGAGCCAGCACCGACGATCACGTAGTCGTGCTCGGTCACCGCGGCGGATCCTACGCGCAGGCGAGCACCGCCGAAGGTCGCTCCGCACGCCGCCTCAACGGCGACGACTGAGCGCGAGCGGCCCTACTGGGCGCGGTCGAGCGCCTGGTTGAGCTCGTCCACGCTGAACGCGCCCTCGATCCGGGTCGAGACCTTGCCGTCGGAGTCGACTACGAACAGCCACGGCTCGGTGCGCAGCCCGTAGTCGAGCACCTGCGAGCGGGCGCCCTTGCTCGGGTCGTTGTCGTTCCAGATCTCCATGTGGATGTAGTTGGCGTCGTCAGGGCGATCGCGCTTGACCTGCTCCGCGACGTCGACCACCGGGCCGCAGACGCGGCTCTGGCACAGGGCAGGGGTCGCGAAGAGCAGGACGGTCGGCTTCTTGCCGTCGACGTCGGCGAAGTCGACGTCGTGCATGTCGTCGGGCGGCACCCGGGTGTCGATCTCGGTGATGTCGCCGACATCGTCCTTGGTCGGCGTGTGGATGACTGGGGCCTTCTCGCCGACCTCGGGCACCTTGTCCTCGTCGGAGGTCTTGACGACGATGCTCGGGATGCGCACGGCCGAGTACGCGCCGTCGCGCTCGACCAGTGCGACCAGGCGCCACTCGCCGGGCTGGTCGAGCTGCAGATCGGTGACGTAGACCGCCTTCGCCGCGTCTGGGTCGCCCGACGTCGTCTGAGCGGTGAACGCCGGCTCGGTCTCGAGGCTCTCGACTCGGGCGGGGAACGGGCCCTCGGCCTTGCCGCCGGGACCGTGGGCCGCGTAGATGGCGACGTTCGCGTCGGTGATCTGCTCGCGGTCAACGGTGAAGACAGCGAAGCCGAAGCGGTTGCGCCCGACCGTGAACGCCGTGCCGGCGGGAGCGACCACGAGATCGTCCCCGGCCCCGGAGTCGGCGATCAGGTCGTCGAGCGTTCCGCCATCGACCGGCGGGAACGAGGAGGCGGCGGGGGCGCTCTGGGTCTGGTCGCCGCTCGGATCGTCGCTGCCGCAGCCGGCGATCGCGACGACGAGGACGCCCATCAGGGCAAGGAGGATGGTGCGCGGAGGTCGGGGTCGCACCGGCGCCAATATAGGGAGGCGGGCTAATCACCGTCTAAGCCGTGCGCCTTCCCGTACCCCGATAGGGTGGCGCCGCGACACTGCCAACGGAGCGAGAGGAGCAGCAGTGGCGGAACGGGCGGCGCTGATCACAGGGGGTTCGAGCGGGATCGGTTTGGCGATCGCGCGCGCGCTCGGCGAGGACGGCTACGGGGTGACGATCTCGGCCCGGCGTCCCGACAAGCTCGAAGCGGCGGCCGAGCAGCTGCGCGGCGAGGGCCTGGACGTGCAGGCGGTCGCCGGCGATGATGACCGAGGAGGACCAGATCGTCGCCCTGTTCGCGGCTCACCACGAGCGCTACGGGCGCCTCGACGTGCTCGCGAACAACGCCGGCGTCGGGATCGGCGAGGCGATGACCGACATCACGGCCAAGAAGCTCGACATCCAGATCGGGGCCAACCTGCGCGGCGTAATCCTCGCCACTCGCGAAGGGCTGCCGCTACTCAAGGAGGCGGGCGCCGAGCACGGCAAGGCGCTGATCGCCAATACGGCGTCGATCGCCGGCAAGACCGGCCAGGCGTGGCTGAGCGTGTACTCGGCGACCAAGGCCGGCGTCGTCGGGCTTCAGCCAGGCGACGCAGAAGGAACACGTCGACGACGGGATCCAGGTGACCGCGCTGTGCCCCGGGTTCGTCGACACGCCGATGACCGAGTTCGTCAAGGACCAGGTCCCGGCCGAGAAGATGATCCGCCCCGAGGACATCGCCGAGGCGGTGCGCTATCTGCTCCGCACGTCGCGGTACTGCCTGATCCCAGAGATCGTGTTCACGCGGCCTGGGGAGATGCTTTGAGGTTGGGCGCTCGCCGCTCGGGCTAGCTTCGGCTGAGCTCGGCTTCGGTTGCGCTGAGCAAGTCGGATTGCGGTCGGCGACGGCGCACGTGGATCGGCGCGTCGCTCGGCTCGGGTGGCGCGATCTCCGGCACCGGTTCGACGTGACCGGCGCGCTGGCGGCGCTCGGAGCGGATCTGCGCGGCGAGCTCGGCGATCGAGACGTGGTCGAGCGAGGTGTCGACGTCGAGGCTCGACTCCAGCAGGGACCGGAGGGTCGCGACCTCGCGCCTGGTCGCGCGCCGCGGCCGGCGCGGGTTGGTGTACTCGTCCCAGGCGCGGGCGAAGGCGGCGACGTCGGTCCGGCCGCCGTTGCGGTGAGCGGCGAGCATCGGGCAGATGCCGCCCGAGCTGCTGTCGACGTAGGCGCCGACGATGATCCGGTTCGTCGCGATGCCGCGCAGCATCGCGTCCCTCGTCCGGCGCGGCAGCCGCTCCACGGCGATGCGCAGGCGGCGGGCGGGATCACGAGGTCGGCGTCGCATCTTCGACAATGGTCGGCGACGTGAATGTTCTGGTCAAACCGCGCCACCGCGCCGGAAACAGATCTTGCAGGCGCCGGCGCCGTAGCGGAGGGCGATGAGCCGCGCCCGGGTGATGGTCGCGGCGTTCGGCGACCCCGGACACGCGTTTCCCGCGATCGCCCTGGCCAGGGCGCTGGCGCAACGCGGCAACGAGGTCGTGGTCGAGACCTGGGAGCACTGGCGCGAGGCGGTCGAGGGGGTCGGGCTCGGCTTCGTCGCGGCGCAGGAGTATCAGACGTTTCCGCCGCGCCCGGCCGACGAGAGCGGCGACCCGAGCGCCGCGGATGCGGCGCTCGCGATGCTGCCGATGCTCGAGTCCGAGGGCTACGACGTCGTCGTCTCGGACATCCTGACGCTCGCGCCGGCGCTCGCCGCCGAGCGCGCCGGGCTGCGGCGGGCGACCCTGATCCCCCACGTGTACCCGGTGCACGAGGCCGGGCTGCCGTTCTTCGCGATCGGGGCGATGCCGCCGCGAACGCAGGTTGGCCGGGCGGTGTGGCGAGCGGCGCTACCGGTCCTGCTCGGCGGGCTGAAGCGCGGGCGCACCGAGCTCAACGAGTCGCGCGCCCAGGTCGGCCTCGCGCCGACCGAGCGCCTGCACGGCGGGATCTCCGAGCGCCTCGCGCTGGTCGCGACGTTCCCGCAGCTCGAGTATCCGCGCCGCTGGCCCGCCGCGGTCCGGATCACCGGGCCCATGCCGTTCGAGCTTCCCTACCCGGACGTCGAGCTGCCGCCGGGCGATGCGCCGCTCGTCCTGGTGGCGCCGTCGACCGCTCAGGACCCCGACTGTCGCCTGGTCCGGGTAGCGCTCGAGGCGCTCGCCGACGAGCCGGTGCGGGTGCTGGCGACGACCAACCGCCACGCGCCGCCCGAGCCGCTGCCGCCGGCCCCGCCGAACGCGCTGATCGTCGATTGGCTGAGCTACACGCAGGCGATGGCAGCCGCCGACCTCGTCCTCTGTCATGGCGGCCACGGGACCGTCGCCCGGGCGCTGGCCGCCGGGGCGCCGCTGATCTGCTGCCCGGCGGTCGGCGACATGGCCGAGAACGGCGCCCGGGTCGCCTGGTCGGGAGCCGGGCTGATGCTGCCGTGGCGCCTGATCTCCGCCGCATCGCTCCGGCTCACGGTTCGCAGGGCGCTGGGGGATCCGTCACTGCGCGAGCGGGCGCGAGAGATCGAGGCCTGGGCCGCCGACAACGACGGCGCCCGGGGGCGGCGCCGAGCTGGTCGAGCAGCTGGCGCGGTCGTGAGAGCTCCGGGGGTGGGACTCGAACCCACAACCTATCGGGTAACAACCGATTGCTCTGCCAATTGAGCTACCCCGGACCGGGTTGAACGGTCATGCCGCCGCGGGATCCGCGCGGTCGATCGATTCAGGCAGGCTAGCGGCTCCGACCTCCACCTCGGCATGACAGTTCGAGCACAGGAGAACGCACTTCGCCGCCTCCGCTCGGGCCGCGGCGAGCGAGCGGGTGAACCCGCGGTGCGCGATCCCGAACGCCTTCGTATCGGGATCGAGGTGATGGAACTGAAGGGCTGCCAGGCAGCGGTCATAGCCGCACAGCGCGCAGCTTCCGCCGCGCTCCTTGACAAGCACCCGCTTGAGGCGCCGGCGTTTGCGGGCGACCGCCTCTGACCTGCATTTCTTACAACGCGGACGCTTCTCGGTGCCAACGAGTGCGTACTCCGTCTCACCATGATGGCGGCAGCGTCGAACGACGGTGGTGTCTCCGGCCGCGAGCGCCGCCTCGACCTCTTCGCGTCGAAGCCGACGGGCTGTATCGAGGCCATGAACCGCGAGCCAGTAGCGAACCGTCGCAACGCTTCTGTCGACCACCTCAGCAATCGCGCGGTGCGTCATGCCCGTCGCGACCAGTGGCCTCAACTGCTCGCGCGTGAGGGCTCCGCGAGCTGCATGCGTCGCCCGGCCATTCGGCTCAAGGCCGTACTTCTTGCACCAATAACCCACGGTGGACGGATCGCGGCCGACGAGCTCGCCGATCTCGGTCAGGGAGAGCCCACTTTGAAGCCAACCCTCGAGCCGATCTCGGTCCATGCTCGGAGTATCCCGGCTCGATCGGACGGAAAAGCGAACGTCTGTTCGCTCTCAGCAACCTCCGAGGCTACGACTGCGCCCGCGCGATCCGCTCCGTGAGCTCTGCGCGGCGGCGCTGCAGTTCGACCGGCGGGGCGCCGCCGTTGGTCGCGGCGGCCGCGATCTCGTCGTCGAGCTTCGCGACCTCCAGCTCGAGCAGGCTGAGCTCCATCGCCTCGGCGCTGGCGGGCTCCTCCTCGGCGCGCATCTTGACGTCGGTGACGTAGGCGAGCAGTTCCTCGTCGTCGCGGCTGAGGCCCGCCAGCGGGTCGTCGAGGTGGTCGCGCAGCCAGACCCGGGCGCGGGCCGCGACCGGGCGCGAGAAGTGCTCGTCGGAGAGCTTGTCGAGCACCTCCTGGCCCTCGGCCGGCAATCGCACGCACATCGCCAGTAACGCCAGCTCGCGCAGCTCGCGCGAGTTCAGCGCCTGCGTCGGCGCGCGCGGCGGCGGCTCGCCCTCCGGCGCGGCCGCGGGCTCCGGGGCGCGCGCCGCCGGCTTCGGCCCGCTGACCGCCGCCGCGGTGCGCCGCGCGACCAGCCCGGGGTCGGCGTCGAGGCGGTTGGCAACCTCGCGCATGAGCTCCTCGCGCGTGATCGAGTCGGGCAACGTGGCGATCACCGCCACGACCTCGTCGAGCGCTCGGTCGCGCCCCGACGGCGAGCTCAGGTCGCCGTCGTCGAGAAGCGTGTGGACGTGGAAGACCGGCAGGTCCTCAGCGGCCTCGATCGCGTTGCGAAACGCGGTCGCGCTCGCCCCATCGCCGCCGGCGAGGAGGTCGGCCGGGTCCTTGCCCTCGGGCATCCGCGCCACCCGCAGCCGCAGCCGCTTACCTCCCACCGCCTGCGCCCTCAGCATCGCCTCGCGCCCGGCGCGGTCGGCGTCGAGCGCCAGCACCGCCTCCTCCGCGTAGGCGGAGAGCAGCTTCACCTGCTCGGGCGTGATCGCCGTGCCCATGATCGCGACCGCGTCGCGGATCCCGGCCTGGTGACAGGCGATCACGTCCGTGTAGCCCTCGACCACCACCGCGCGCCCGCTCTTCACGATCTGCGCTCGCGAGCGCTCGATCCCGTACAGCGTGCGCCGCTTCGAGTACAGCTCGCCCTCCGGCGAGTTGACGTACTTCGGCTTCTGGTCGGGCAGCAGGGCGCGAGCGCCGAAGCCCTGCACGCGCCCGCGGGCGTCGCGGATCGGGAAGATGATCCGCGAGCGGAAGCGGTCGTAGTGGCCGCGGCCCTTCTGGCTCTTGAGGATCAGACCCGCCGCCTCGATCTCCTCGATCGAGTAGCCCGCCTTCTGGCCGCGGATCAGCACCGTGTCCCAGGTGCCCGGCGCGCAGCCGACCCCGAACTCATCGAGCGCCTCGGCCCCGAGCCCGCGCGACGCCAGGTAGTCGCGCGCCCTCGACGCCTGCGGGGCGTCGCGAAGGAAGGTCGCGTAAAAGCCGGCGGTGCGCTCGAGCAGCTCAGTCAGCCGGGCGCGCTTGCGCCGCTGCTCCTCGGCGCGCGGATCCTCCGACTCGCGCTCGAGCTCGACCCCGTAACGGTCCGCCAGCGCCTCGACCGCGTCGGGAAACGCGAGCCCCTCCTTCTCCTCGACGAACTTGATCACGTCGCCCCCCACCCCACAACCGAAGCAGTGATAGAGCTTGTCCGTCGGATCGACCGAGAACGAGGGCGAGCGCTCGTCGTGAAACGGGCACAGGCCCGTGTAGCGGACACCGGAGCGGCGCAGCTCCGTGTGCGCCGAGATCACCTCGACGATGTCGGACGCCTCCTTCACCCGCTCCACCGATGCTGCGGTAAACAGGGCCATCAGATCAGGCGCCTCAGCGGCGGCGCGGTTCGGCTTCGCGCTGCCGCGCTCCGCCTCACAGCCGCGACTCCTCGGGCAGCGCGACCCTGCGGTAGCTGGCGATCGCGAAGCGGTCGGTCATCCCGGCGACGTAGTCGGTCACCCGCTGCAGCTCGGCCGGGTCGTCGGCGCCATCGAGGTAGTGGTCGAACAGACCGCGCAGCGTTCGCTGCACCCGGTCGTGCTCGCTGCGCGCCTCGGGCCCGAGGTACACGTGGTCGAACATGAACTTGCGCAGCCGCAGCATCGCGCCGCCGACCTCGTCGGACTGGGCGATGTCGCCGCGCTCGCGCGAGACCTCGACGATGTCGCGAACCAGCGTGTCGATCCGCGCCGCGCCGGTCGGGCCGAGCAGGTCGATCTGCGCGTCCGGCAGATCGACCTCGTCGAGGATGCCGGCCCGTACGGCGTCGTCGATGTCGTGGTTGATGTAGGCGACCCGGTCGACCAGCCGCACGATCCGCCCCTCGAGCGTCGCCGGCTTCGTCGGCCCGGTGTGGTTGAGGATCCCGTCGCGAACCGGCTCGGTCAGGTTGAGCCCGTGGCCGTCGCGCTCGAGTTCGTCGACGACGCGCAGCGAGTGCCGGTTGTGCTGAAAGCCGTCGGCGCCGTGGTCGCGCAGCGCCTGGTCGAGCGCCTCCTCGCCGATGTGGCCGAACGGCGGGTGGCCCAGGTCGTGCCCGAGGCCGATCGCCTCGGTCAGATCCTCGTTGAGCCCGAGCGCCCGGGCCACGGTGCGGGCGATGAAGCAGGTCTCGAGCGTGTGCGTGAGCCGGGTCCGATAGTGATCGCCCTCGGGGGCGATGAACACCTGCGTCTTGTGCTTGAGTCGCCGGAACGCCTTCGAGTGCGCGATCCGGTCGCGATCGCGCTGAAACGGCGTCCGCACGGGGCTGTCGTCCTCCGGCTCGCGCCGACGGGCCGGATACGACCTGGTCGCCGGCTCCCACAGAAACTCGGCCTCCCAGCGCTCGACGCGCTCGCGCAGGCTGGAGTCGATCGTTTCGCGCGCTTCGCTCAATCCGGGGTGAGCATACGGCGAGCCGCCGCACGCTCGTCCGGATCGGCGCCCTCGCGGATCACCAGGTAGGACAGCCATATGGCGACCGCGAAGATCGGCAGCCCCATCGCGGTGCGTGCGATCCCGAGAGCGAGCAGCGCGTCGGTGAGATACAGCGGCAGCTGGACCGCGAGGCGCGCCGTGAAGACGCCGAC
This sequence comes from uncultured Solirubrobacterales bacterium, assembly GCA_963828755.1. Lineage (GTDB taxonomy): Bacteria > Actinomycetota > Thermoleophilia > Solirubrobacterales > 70-9 > WHSW01. The sequence goes on from CAWHFY010000024.1 coordinate 7,894, forward strand.
CCAGATCCAGCTCGCGCGGGTGTAGACAGCGAGTCGTTCGGGGTCCTCCCGCCAGCCCTTCTCTCCGAGCACGGGCGCCAGCAGGACCCCGAGCAGGGGCCGGCGGATCGCGATCGAGACCAGGTAGGCGGATGCATAGGCCGCGTTGAGAAAGAGTCCGGGAAGAAAGAAGTTCTCCGCCTTGCCGGTGCGATCGGCGATGAACGCCGAGAGCGCGACGCCCGCGAACCCGGCGAACGCGTACTGGAGCGGCTCGCGGCGCAGCACCCGGACCACCGTGATCAGGGCGCCCACGCCGATCGCGATCCAGACCGCGAGCGAGAGGTCGTTGCCCCCCGCGGTGTAGGCGATCACGAACGCGAGCGCCGGCAAACTGGAGTCCGCGATGCCCTGCGGGCCGCCGAGCGCGTCGAGCAAGTCGTTGCGGCGCTCGTCTGACAACTCGGCTCGCCGCTCGTCGGACATCGGTCGATCTTTGCGCATCGACCCGGCGCGTAGGCGACGCGTCGACTAGGCGGCGGCGCGAAGCTGGACGTTGGCGTGGTGCTCGAGCGTCTCCGAGATCGCGCGCTCGGCCTGGCGCAGAGCGCGCGGGCCGGCGACCGGGGTCTGGGCGAGCGGTCGTCCGAGCGCCTCGACCATGAACTCGTGCGCCTCCCCCGATAGGGGGAACCCCCCGCGCTCACACGAGGCGCAGACCACGCCTCCCGCATCGCCGGAGAAGCCGACCAGCTCGCCCGCCTCGCCGCAGCGCGCACACGAGGCGAGCTCGGGCGCGAACCCTGTCGCCAACGCCAGCTTCAGCCGGAAGGCGAGCGCCGTGCCGAGGCCGGCGGCGCCGTCGGCGCTGCCGAGCCCGTCGACCGACTCGGCCCCGTCGAGAATCGCCAGGTAGCGGCAGAGCAGGTTGTAGGCGGCGAGGTTCGACTCCTCGGTGTCACAGAGGCGCAGCACCGCGTCGCAGGCGCGCGCCGCGGCCCCGAGCGCGGCCCCGTCGGCTCGCAGGTTGGGGTGCGCTGCGACCGTGTGCGCCGCGGTGACCGTGCTCAGATCGCCGCGGCCCTGGTGGAGGACCAGATCGAGCCGAAAGAACGGCTCCAGCCGCCCGCCGAAGCGCGAGCGCGGCTTGCGCACGCCCTTGGCGATCGCCCCGATCCGCCCCCGCGAGGCGCTGTAGAGGTGCAGGATCCGATCCGCCTCGCCGTAGCGGATGCTGCGCAGGACGATCGCCTCGGTCTTGAACTTGCCGGCCACGAGCCGTCAAAGATTGCCCGACCGGCCGGACGCGAATGCAGCTACTCGGTGGCGTACTCGGAGGCGCCGAGAAAGTGCAGCGAGACGTACGGCTCGTCGCCGACCACCCAGCTGTCGTGGTCGGGCGGCACGGCGAAGATGTCGCCCGGCTCCATCACGCCCTCGTAGTCGGGCCCGGCAACCGCGGCGCGACCCGAGACGACCAGACCGAGGTGCTCGACCATGCAGCGGTCGTCCGGGGTGGAGCCGACGTGCTCGCTCCACTTCCAGCCGGGCTCGTAGGTTGCCCGCCCGATCGTCATCCCGCCGATCTCGACCAACTCGAAGCGCCCGAGCGGGAACTTCCGCACCTCGTCGGGCCGCTCGAAGCGACGCAACACGAACTCGTCGATCGCCATGCGCCGATCCTACGGACTACTTGGCGACGACCTCAACCGGGCGCGGAATCCCGAATCGCCGCCGCGGTCACGGTCGCGGCAACGGTCCCGACCGCGAGCGCGATGAAGCGGTTTGCATCGGGATCCGGGCCGACCGGCTGACCGGATGCGAGACAGAAGGCCACGTCGCCGTCGACGTCGGAGAACACCGGGTCGACCGCCCGGGCGACCCCGGCGCTCGCCATCCGCGCGACCCGGGTGCAGGTCGGCTTGTCGAGCGGCGCATCGGTGATCACGCAGACCAGGGTCGTGTTGCGCTCCTCGAGGCCGCGCCAGTCGGGCAACTCGGTCATCGCGGCGATCAGGTCGGCGGTCGAGCCGCCCGGCTCTCGCAGCCCCGCGAGCACCTCACCGTCGGAGCCGATCACGTCTCCGAACGCGTTCACGACGGCCAGCGCCGCGACCTGGTGACCGAGGCCGGTTCGCGCCGCCGCGTATCCGATTCCGGTCCGGGTGCCGAGCTCGCGACCGGCGATCTTGCCCACCGCCGCCCCGGTGCCGGCGCCGACGGGCCCCCGCTCCGGCACCACCGCCGACGCGGCGTCGCAGGCCGCGTACCCGGCGGCCGCGTCGGGTCGCGCCGACGGGTCACCGGTCGCCAGGTCATAGATCACCGCCGCGGGGACGATCGGCACCAACCCGGCCGGCGTCTCGTGCCCGCGGCCGTGCGCCTCGCACCAACCGACGACGCCGTCGGCCGCGGCGAGGCCGAAGGCGCTGCCACCGCTGAGGCATACCGCGGTCACATCGCCGGTCCCGGCCAGCGGCGCGATCACATCCGTTTCCCGAGTCCCCGGCCCGCCGCCGCGCACGTCGACCCCGCCGCGCGCCCCGGGCGGCGCGATCACCGCGGTGCACCCGGTGACCCCGACCGGCGTCGGTCCAGTGACCGATCAAAAAGCCGCCGGGCGGCGCCGGGACGCCGCTCACCGCCGGCCCCGCCGGCGCCGGGCGCGCAGACGCTTCTGACAGCCCGGGCAGAAGTAGGTCGAGCGGCCGGCGACGACCACCCGGCGGATCGTCTCGCCGCAGCGCAGGCACGGCTCGCCCTCGCGCGTGTGGACGAGGAACTCGTCCTGCATCGAGCCGCGCTCGCCGCGCGCGTCGCGGTAGTCGTCGATCGACGAGCCGCCGTTCGCCAGGCCGGCCTCGAGCGCGTCGACGATCCCGTCGACGAGCTCCTCGGCGTGCTCGAGCCGCATCGAGCCTGCCGGCGAGAGCGGATGCAGGTGGGCGCGAAACAGCGCCTCGTCGGCGTAGATGTTGCCGATCCCGGCGATCCCCGTCTGGTTGAGCAGGAACGACTTCAGGGGCGCGCGGCGGTCGGCCGCGATCTCGAGCAGCCGCTGCGGCGTCAGCTCGCCGCCGAGCGGCTCGATCCCGAGCCGCGACGCGAAGTAGGAGTCGAGCTCGTCGCGGCGGAGCACGACCGCGTGGCCGAAGCGCCGCGGGTCGGTGAACCACAGCTCCGAGCCGTCGTCGAGGACGAGCCTCGCCCGCAGGTGGCGGGCGTCGGCGTCGGCCTCGTAGAGGCGGGGCGCGCCGAGCCGATCCGCCTCCATCAGGTCGATGGTCGAGTCCGCGCCCGCCCGGCGGATCAACAGGTTGCCGGTCATCCGCAGGTGCATGACCAGCGACGACCCGTCGTCGAGCTCGACGATCAGGTACTTGCCGCGGCGCCCGACCGCCTCGATCCGCCGCCCGGCGAGCGCCTCCTCGACGCGGTTCGGCAGCTCCGGGCGCGTCCAGCGCTCGTCGAGGATCTCGGCCGACTCGATCGTGCGACCGCGCGCCTCGGGCTCGAGCTGGCGGCGCACGGTCTCGACCTCGGGAAGCTCGGGCATACCGGTCAATCATCGCTGCTATCAAGCGCGGATGCAGATCGTCGACGCCGACCCCGAGCACCTCGCGGGAATCGCCCGACGACGTCGGCCTGACGACACCACCTGCGAGCCGTCGTCTATGTCTCCGGGACGCCCGCGGCGAGGGCGTCGGCAGGCGCTCTACGGCCAGGCTGATCGAGCTGCTGAGGCGAGCCTCGCCCGGCTCGCGGTCGGGGATCGACGGCGCCGAACCCCGCCAGCGCGGCGCTCACGAGTCGCTCGGATTCACGCTCGTCGGCACCTTCGAGGGCGTCGAGGTCGAAGTTCGGACGCCCGCTGGGACGTCACCCGGTACCAGCGGCCGCTCGTCTGAGCATCGTCGGCTGCGGTCTAAGCCGTCGCTCCGGATGCGCCCTGAAGTACACCTCTTTGATCTTCTCGCGTGAGAGGTGCGTGTACAGCTGCGTAGTCGCGACGTCGGCGTGGCCGAGCATCTCCTGGACCGAGCGCAGGTCGCAGCCGCCAGAGAGCAGATGGGTGGCGAAGGTGTGGCGCAGGGTGTGCGGGCTCATCTTGTCGTCGAGCCCGACCTCCTTGGCGTGGCGCTGGATGATCTTGTAGAGGCCCTGGCGGGTCAGCCCGCCGCCGCGAAAGTTCACGAACAGCTTGCGCTCGACCCGGATTCCGACCAGCTCCGGACGCGCGGAGCGCTGGTAGCGCTCGATCGCGCGGGCGGCCTCGCGGCCGAGCGGAACGATCCGCTCCTTGGAGCCCTTGCCGTGCGGGCGGACGAAGCCGCGGCGCAGGTCGACGTCGCCGATCTCGAGCCCGATCGCCTCAGAGGCACGCAGGCCGCAGCCGTACATGACCTCGAGCAGGGCTCGGTCGCGCAGGCTGATCGGGTCCGGCCCCCGGGCGCGACTCCAGCAGCTTCGTCACCTCCGCCTGGCTGAGCACGTGGGGAAGCTTGCGCGAGCGCTGCGGCGGGGTCAGGTTCGCGGTGGGATCCTCGGTGATGAGCTCCTCGCGGCGCAGGTGGCGATAGAACGAGCGCAGGCAGGCCGTCTTGCGACTGACCGTCGCCGGCGAGCACGGCGGGCGTCCCCCCTCCCCGTCCGCGTCGGCGGGGACGCCGGTCGCGAGGTCGGCGAGGAAGTCGGCGACGTCCGCGCGCTCGACCTCGATCGCGTCACGCCCACGGGCGGCGAGAAAGGCGCCGAACTGCAACAGGTCGGTTCGATACGCGTCCAGCGTGTTGCGCGCGAGCCCGCGCTCGAACTCGAGATAGGCGAGGAAGTCGAGCACCAGCGCCTCGAAGTGAGCATCGCTGCGCGACTCGGACTTTGGAACGGCGATCGCCATGGCGCCAGGTTCTCCCGGCCGGGCGGCGACCCTGCCGGTGCAACGAGGCGACCGCTAGCGGCGTAGGTCGCGCAGCAACATCAGCCCGATCAGCGTCTTCGAGTCCTCGCACTCGTCGATCGCGTAGTCGAGCCGCGAGAGCGGCCACTCGACCAGCTCGATCCGCTCCGTGGGATCGGGGGCGTGGTCGGCCACCCGCTCGAGATCGGTCGCGAGGAAGATCGTCACCCGCTCGCGGGCGAACCCGGGCGAGGTGTAGAAGCGCTTCAGCTCCGACCACTGCGCGGCGCGCATCCCGATCTCCTCCTCGAGCTCGCGCTGGGCGCAGTCGAGCTCGGCCTCGCCCTCGACGTCGAGCTTGCCGGCCGGCAGCTCGAGCAGGGCCGGGTCGTCGACGGCCTCGCGCGGTTGGCGCACCAGGTGGACGTGGAGGTCGTCGTGGGCGACGATCGCAACGGCGCCCGGATGGACGACGATCTCGCGCTCCGCGGTCTCGCCGTCGTCGTAGCGGTACTCATTGACCTCGACGTCGATGATCCGGCCGTCGTACACGCGCGTCGATCGGATTCGCTCCACCGCCCCTCCCTACCCTTCGACCGCCGCGGCCAACGCTCGCCCCGCCGCCAGGGGCGCGGCGAAGAACAGCGGGTCCTCGGCGATCGACCGCCCCATCGTCTTGGCCGGGAGGCCGCTTTCCGCGTAGCCGTCGAGGTCGATCGGCTCGACTGCGAGGTCGTGATGACCGGTGCAGAGCGCGATCAGCTCCTCGAGCGCCGCCCCGGCCGAGCCACCCGCGGGAGCCTGCTCGTCGCTGAGCAGAGGCCAGCCCTCCAGCTCGGCCTCCGGGACGGGGACGCGGACCGGGGCGAGCAACAGCGCGAGCACCGACGCGGTGTGATGGCTGAGCCCTCGGTGGCGCTCGCGCTCGTCCGAGCTCGAGAGGCGCGGGCACAAGAGCGTCGGCAGCCCGAGCGCCAGCGCCGCGTGCGCGGCGTCGAGCGCAGCCATGCCACCGTGGCCCAGGCGCGTTGCCGACCCGAGGATCCCCGGTCCGGGACCGACCACGACCGCCTCCCAGCCGAGCCGGCGCGCGGCCGCGTCGAGCCCACCCACCAGGCTGATCGCCTCGTGCTCGCCGCCATAGGACGCGCCCGCGGTGATGTGGCCGCACACCAGGTCGCGCTCGCGCAGGTCGCCGAGGTCGCGCGACAGCGAGCCCGGCAGCGCCGCGCCCGCAGCCTGGACGAAGCCGAGCCGCAGACCGGGCCGCGCCTGCTGGGCCGCCCAGGCGACCGGGGCCAGGTGGCCGTGCAGCGAGATCACGCAGGTCGGCGGCTTCGGCCCGAGCCCCGGGTCACCGTGTTCGATCTCGACCGGGTCGACCGGGTGCTGGAGCGACGTGTAGTTGAGCTTGATCACGTGGATGCCCTCGGTGTCGCCGCCGTGAAGGCCACGCGTCAGGTTCACGTGGACGAGGTCGAAGCCGCCGGAGCCGAGGCCGAGGTCGCGGGCCTGCACGTTGACGATCACCTCGTCGCCGACCTCGACCTCGCCGACCAGGCCCGTGTCGGCCCAGGCGGGACGCCGGTCGCCCCCGACTTCGACCGTGAGCGGGTCGGCGTCGATCACGATCCCACGGCGCAGCTTCAGCATCCGGGCCTCACTCGCCCGCCTCGCCGGCGAGCTCGGCGATCGCCTCGCAGACCGCGAGCATCTCGGTGATTCGCGCCGCGCCGACGCTCTCCGAGGGCGTGTGATTGGCCTCGGTGCCGTTGGCGAGCAGCACGCAGTCGAACCCGCGGGCGACGAGCGCGTTCGCGTCGCTGCCGCCTCCGGTCGCCACCTCGCGCGGCTCGATGCCGCAGCGCTCGAGCGCCGCGCGCGCAACCGCGACGGCGGGTGAGCTCGATGGCTGGCGATAGCCGCGAAAGACCTCGGTGACGTCGACGTCGACGTCGCAGCCGCGCTCGGTCGCGGCCCACGTGCAGGCGTCGACCATCGAGGCGGTCGCGAGTGCGACCGACCGCTCGTCGAGCGAACGCGCCTCGCACTCGATTCGGCATTCGCCGGCGACGACGTTCGAGGCGACCCCGCCGCGGACGACACCGACGTTGGCGGTCGTCTGCGGGTCGAGCCGGCCGAGCTGCATCGCGCCGATCGCTGCCGCCGCCGCCTCGATCGCCGAGTGACCGTCCTCGGGCCGGATTCCGGCGTGGGCCTCGAGCCCCTCGAACTCGGCCACGAGCCGCTGATAGCGTCGGCGCCGCGGTGATCATCTCGCCGATCGGGCTCGCGTGGTCGAGCGCGTAGCCGTACGGCGAGCGCAGCGCCCCGAGGTCGAGCTCCTTGGCGCCGCGCAGGCCGTCCTCCTCGGCCACCGTGAACACGAGCTCCAGCCCGGCCGCGCCCGGGGCCGCGGCGTGGCGCGCGGCGAGCTCGACCAGAACGGTGACCGCCGCCTTGTCGTCGGCCCCGAGGATCGTCTGCCCGCGGCTGCGAAACACCCCGTCGACGAGCTCGACCTCGATCGCGCCGGGCTCGGGCACGGTGTCGAGGTGGGCGAAGAAGGAGACCCACCCGGGCCCGCGCCCCGGGACGGTCGCGATCAGGTTTCCGGCGCCGGCGCGAGCGGGCTCGGCGGCGTCGTCCTCGCGCACCTCGACCCCGAGCTCGTGCAGCTCGCCGAGCACGTCGTCGGCGACCGCCCGCTCCGCCCCGGTCGGGCTCGGCGTCTCGCACAGACGAACGAACCGGTCGAGCATCCGCTGGTCGCTCATCCGCCGGCCTGCTCCTCGGCCTGGGCGCGGGCGTCGGGGCCGATGAAGTTCTGGATCCGCGCGATCCGCCCCGCGCGCAGCGTGACCAGCCAGCTCGCCGGCTGGTCGAGGTCGATGCCGCTCTGGCGGCCGCGGGCCACGATCCGGCCGTGCGCGATGTACGCATCGGGACCGATCGCCCGCAGCTCGTCGATCCCGAGGTTCCACGACTCGAACTGCTCGTCGATCTCGCCGATCCACTCCCGGACCCCGTCATGCGCCCCTGTACACGCGCCCGGCCAGCGCCGAGCCGATCTCGATCCCGGGGTCGAGCTCGACCGCCTCGGGACTGCGCTCGCCCTCGTTCCAGCGCCGCCAGATGTCGCGGATCAGTTGCTCGCCCTCGTCCATCCGCCGACAGGCTATGCGAGCGCCGCCCGGCGTTCGTCGACGCGCCGGTCCGCGGACCGGCTTAAGCGCTAGGCCTCGCGCCGGATCCGGACGTCGTCCGTGTGGGACGACTCGATCTCGGTCTCCTCGGTCGCTGGCCCGCTGTCGCGGGCCGCCGCGAGCCGGGCGGCGGCGCCGACGAACTCGCGGAACAGCGGCTCGGGCCGGTTCGGCCGGGAGTTGAACTCGGGGTGGAACTGCGAGGCGACGTAGAACGGGTGCTCGGGAAGCTCGATGATCTCGACCAGGCGCTCGTCGGGCGAGGTGCCACCGCAGACGAGCCCCTCGTCCTCGAGCCGGCGGCGCAGCTGGTTGTTGACCTCAAAGCGGTGGCGGTGGCGCTTGTAGATCACCGCTTCGCCGAAGATCTCGCGCGCTCGCGTGCCCTCGTGGAGCTTCACCGGGTCGGCCCCGAGGCGCATCGTGCCGCCCATATCGGAGACTTCCTTTTGCTCCGGCAGCAGGTCGACGACGGGGTACGGGGTCTCGGGGTCGAACTCGGTCGAGTTCGCACCCTCCATGCCGGCGACGTGGCGGGCGAACTCGGCGACCGCGATCTGCATCCCGAGACAGATTCCGAGGTACGGGATGCCGCGCTCGCGCGCCACCTTCGCCGCCTCGATCTTGCCCTCGATCCCGCGCTCGCCGAAGCCGCCCGGGATCAGGATCCCGTCGGCCCATTCGGCGATCTGGGCCGGGTCGAACTCCTCGGAGTCGACCAGCTCGACCTCGACGTTCGTGCCCTGGTGATAGCCGCCGTGGGTGAGCGCCTCGATCACCGACTTGTAGGCGTCGGCCAACTGCACGTACTTGCCGACCAGGGCGATCCGGGTCGTGCCCTCGCAGGCGTCCGCGCGCCGGATCAGCTCCTCCCACTCGCCGAGCTCGGGCGGCGGCGCGTCGATGCCGAAGTGGTCGAGAACGAGGTCGTCGGCGCCCTCCGCCCGCATCACGAGCGGGACCTTGTAGATGTTGTCGACGTCGCGGGCCGACAGCACCGCCTCCTCGGGGACGCTCGCGAACAGCGCGATCTTCTTGCGGATCTCGCGGTCGAGCCCCCGCTCGGAGCGGCAGATGAGCGCGTGGGGCTGGATCCCGATCCGGCGCAGCTCATTGACCGAGTGCTGGGTCGGCTTCGTCTTCATCTCGCCGGCGTGGCCGATGTACGGGACCAGGGTCAGGTGGAGGAACATGCAGCGCTTCGCGCCGAGCTCCGAGTAGAGCTGGCGGATCGCCTCGAGGAACGGCAGCGACTCGATGTCCCCCACCGTGCCGCCGATCTCGGTGATCACGAAGTCGACCGCCTGGGACTCGGCGACGATCCGGATCCGTTGCTTGATCTCGTCGGTGATGTGCGGGATCACCTGCACGGTGGCGCCGAGGTAGTCGCCGCGGCGCTCGCGGCGGATCACGGAGTTGTAGACCGCGCCGGCGGTCACGTTCGAGGCGCGCGAGGTGTTGTGGTCGGTGAACCGCTCGTAGTGTCCGAGGTCGAGGTCGGTCTCAGCGCCGTCCTCGGTCACGAAGACCTCGCCGTGTTGGAACGGGCTCATCGTCCCCGGATCGACGTTGATGTAAGGGTCGAACTTCTGGAGCTGGACCCGGAACCCGCGGCTGACCAGCACGCGCCCGATCGAGGCCGCGGCGATCCCCTTGCCCAGCGAGGAGACCACGCCGCCGGTGACGAAGATGAAGCGCGTCTCGCCCGGTTTCATCGCTTCAGGTCGCCTTCACTCACTCTGCCGAGCGAGTCTATCCAGCGCAGGGGCGGAATCGATTCGACCGTCTTCGAGATCGACCGAAACTCCCCGAAGATCGTCAGCGAGGCGACCAGCGCCAGCGCGATCCAGCGGCCCGTTCCGCCGAGTGTGACCAGCATCGCGACCCCGGCGAGCGCCCCGACCAGGTTGGAGCCCGTGTCGCCGAGCATCGCCCGCTCGCGCAGCGTGAAGACGCCGACGACCAGGACCGGGCCGATGAAGATTCCGAGGAGCTCGAGCGGCTGCGCCGTCCAGGCGCCCAGGCAGAGCCCGGCGAGCAGCGCGACGAACACCTTCTCGACCCGGCCGGGCCGCAGGTCGAGCAGGTTGAAGAGGTTGGTCGCCAGCAACAGCAGCGCGAGGTCGGCGACGTAGTCGATCCCCTGGCGGCCGAGCCCCGAGGTCGCGTAGGCGGCCAGCGCCAGCGCCCCGACCGCCTTGATCGCGCCGGTCGAAAAGCGGCCGGCGAGGACCGCCGCCGCGTGGCCGCGCCAACCGCGGTCGGTGTCGTCGGCGTGGCCGCGGCCGAGCGCGTCGTCGAGGAGCCCGAGCAGCGCCACTCCGAGGACGTACACGATCCAGCGGCGCAGCTCGGGGTCGAGGAGATCGAGGTCGGCGCGGTCGTCGAGCACCGCGAGCGGCGCCAGGGCGATCAGCGAGCAGGCGATCAGCGGGGCCCCGGCCGGGAAGGCGACCTCGCGCCCGGCGTAGTTGGTCCGCGCCAGCCCGGCGCGGAGCATGTCGGCGAGCCACGGCCCGAGCGCGACCGCCGCAACCGCCGCCGAGACGATCAGCCCGGAGAGCATCAGGGGCGCGACTCGGCGCCGAAGCGAAGGTTCGACGGGGCGAGCAGGTCGGGGAGCTGAGCGTCGGCGGTCTCCTTGACCCCGAACTCGCCCTCGGCGCCGCCGAGCACGTAGACGAGCGCCACCTGCCCGGCGAGCTGGTCAACGTTGTCGACGCTCGGCAGCGAGCGGTCGGTGAAGAACCCGATCGAGCTCGGGTCGCTGCTGGTCCGCTCGGCGCCGGCGGTGACCGCGCGGCCGCCGAGCGCGCCGCGGATCCCGGTGATCAGCCCGTCCTCGACGGTCTGCGTGTCGGCGGCCTCGCGATCGCTGAGGCCGTCGGGACGCTGGCGGACGACGACGACGCCGTCGAGGTCGCCGGGCTGGCCGCTGTAGCGGCTGAACAGAGCCGCGCGCAGGTCGGCGAACTCCGGGCCGCCGCGGACCAGCGCCCGCCCGGCGCGCCGGGCCGCGCGGCCGAGCTGCTCGGCACGGCTCTCCCGGCGCTTGCGGTTGCTCGCGCCCTGGTCAGCGGCGGCGGCGACGTCCGGCGGCTCCCGGATGACCGCGATCTCGCTCAGTGACGCGCCGGCGGGCTCGATGGCGGCGCGGACGTCGTCGGCGAGCGCGTCGTCCAGGTCGCCCAGCGCTACGAGGCCGATCTCGCGGCCACGCAGCCGGCTCTCCACTACCGCCGGGGTCAGCTTGTCGGAGAAGGCTCGCTCGTCGGCGAGCTGGCCCTCGAGGTCGTCGATCTGGGCGCGCTTTTCATCGAGGTCCGAGGCGAGGCTCTTCTCGAGGTCGTCGGCGGTCCCGTTGATGATGTCGGAGCCGAAGCCGGCGCCGATCAGGATCCCGACGGCGAGCGCCAGGAAGACGGCCGCCAGCGAGGCGGCGTGGTAGCGAGCGGAGTACCCCATCAGAGGTCGAGCGCGACTTTGATCTTCAGCCAGACGAGATCGAAGAACTCGCCAAGCGCCGGTGAGCTGGCGATGATGATCGCGATGAGCACGACCGAGGCGGCCAGGAACGCCCACATGTGCCAGCCGCGCACGCCCGGGTTGTAGAGGCGGCTGACGCCCTTCGCGTCGATCAGGCTCTCGCCGATGCGCAACCGGGTGAGGAAGGTGGACGACATCCCGGCCCGGTTCTTGTCCAGGAACTCGGTCAGGTTGAAGTGGGCCCCGACCGAGACGATCAGCTCGGCACCGTTCTCGTGGGCGAGCAGCATCGCCACATCCTGGCTGGTGCCGACCGCGGGGGCGACGATCGGGTCGAGGCCGAGCGCTCGCAGCCGCTCGGCTCCGGGCGCGCCGCCGTCGGCGTAAGCGTGGACGACGACCTCGGCGCCGCAGGTGAGCACCTCGTCGGTCGCCGAGTCCATGTCGCCGAGGATCATGTCCGGCTTGAAGCCCTCCTCGAGGATCGCGTCGGCGCCGCCGTCGACGCCCACCAGGACAGGGTGGGTGTCCTGGATGTAGGCCCGCAGGGTGCGCAGATCGCGCCGGTAGGTGGTCCCGCGGACGACGATCAGCGCGTGGCGGTCGCGAAAGTCGGTGCGCACATCCGGGAACTCGATCTTCCCGGCGAGCAGCTCGCCCTCCTTCTCGACGTGGTCGATCGTGTTGACGGCGAAGGCCGCCAGCGCCTCGTTGATGCGCTCGCGCTGACGCTCGATCCGGTCGGTGGCGCGCTCGAGGTCGATCACCTCGCCATGCGCGAGGACGACCCCGTTGGCGCACACCTCGCCGGCGCGCAGCGAGATCTCGTCGCCGTCGGACAGCTCCTCGAACAGCGGGGCCGCGGGCGCGTCGACCAGCGTCACCCCGGCGCGAGCCAGCACCAGCGGGCCCGGGTTCGGGTACCGGTCGGTCGACGAGGGTGCCACGTTGACGACCGCCTGCACCCCGCTCGCCGCGAGGTCCTCGGCGCCGATCCGGTCGAGGTCCGCGTGGTCGATCACGGCGATGTCGCCGGCGCCGAGCCGCTTGACGAGGTTCTTCGTCTTGCGCCCAAGGCGGGCGCGCCCGACGATCGGCGCCACCTCGGCGGGCTGGAGCTCGATTTCGGGCCCGCGCAGCAGCGCGCGCGCCCGGTTGCGCAGGGCCATAGGCGGATTATGCGGAACCGTGGGCCGGCTGTGGGGCGGCCGCGAGGGGCGACTGCGCTGACCCGGCGCTCAGGCGGCCTTGAGCAGCTCGCGCGCGTGACGGCTCGCCGCGGAGTCGCCGCGGTCGGCGCCGAGCATCCGGACGATCTCGTCGACCAGCTCGTCGCCGCTGACCCGGTCGACCGTCGCCCGCGCCTCCCCCGCCTCGGCGCGCTTCGCGATCGTGAAGTGGGTCGCCGCAAGCGACGCGACCTGCGGCAGGTGGGTGATGCAGAGCACCTGACGGCCCTCGGCCAGCCCACGCAGCCGCTCGCCGACCGCGCGCGCCGTGTTGCCGCCGATCCCGGCGTCGACCTCGTCGAAGACCAGGGTCCGCTCGGCGTCGCCGCTGGCCAGCCCGCTGAGCGCGAGCATGATCCGCGACAGCTCGCCGCCGGACGCCGCGTCCTTGAGCGGCGAGGTCGGCATCCCGGGGTTGGTGGCGACGAGCAGCTCGACCGTCTCGGCTCCGTTCGGGCCGAAGCCGTCGGGGTGCGGTTCGAGCACCACCTCGAGCCGCGCGCCCTCCATCGCCAGCTCGGCGAGCTCGGCCGCGACCCGCTCGCCGAGCTGCTCGGCCGCCGCGCGGCGCCCGCGCGGTCAGCTCGGCGGCGAGCCTGGCGCGCTGCGCCTCGGCCTCGGCCAGCCGCGCTCCGAGCTCCTCGGCGGCCTCGTCGGCGTGCTCGAGGCGCGCGATCGTCGCCCGGCACTCCTCGGAGTGCTCGAGCACCGCGGCGAGCGAGCCGCCGTGCTTTCGCTTCAGCCGGTCGAGCACCTCGAGGCGCTCCTCGACCGCCTCCAGGCGACCGGGCTCGGCGTCGACGGAGTCGAGATAGGAGCGCAGGTCGCCGCCGACGTCGTCGAGCTCGAGCGCCGCGGCGCGCAGCCGCTCGGCGAGCCGGTCGAGCTCCGCGTCGACACCGTCGATCGAGGCCAGCCCGGAGTCCGGCCTCGCCCAGCGCGCCGCGGGCGCCGCCGCCATCCTCGTCGGCGCCGTTGACCGCGGCCAGGGCCCGTGCCGCCGCGATGCGCAGGCCCTCGGCGTTGCGCAGCACCGCGCGCTCGCTCTCGAGCTCGCGCTCCTCGTCGGGGTCGGGCGACGCCGCCTCGATCTCGGAGAGCTCGAACCGCATCAGGTCGAGGTCGCGCTCACGGGTGCCCTCGCGCTCGCGGAGCTCGTCCAGTTCGCGCCCGAACCGGAGCACCTCCGCGTGCGCGGCGCGGTAGCGCTCGCGCAGCTCGAGCTGCTGTTCGCCGGCGAACCCGTCGACGATCTCGAGCTGGGCCGAGGAGAGCGTCAGCTTGCGGTGCTCGTGCTGGCCGTAGAACGCGAGCAGGCGCGACCCGAGCGCGCGCAGGTCGGCGGCCGAGGCGGAGCGCCCGGCGATGAAGGCGCTGGTCCGCCCGGAGGCGCCGATCCGGCGACCGAGCACGACCTCGTCGGCGTCGGCGGGCAGGCGCTCCGCGATCTCGGCCAGCTCCGGGTCCGCGAGCATGCCCTCCGGCAGGGAGAACACGCCCTCGACCCATGCCTCGTCGGCGCCCGGCCTGACGATCTGCGGCCGCGCCCGCCCGCCCATCAGCAGGTCGAGCGAATGTGCCAGCACCGTCTTGCCGGCTCCCGTCTCGCCCGTGATCGCGTTCAGACCCGGTTCGAGGCGCAGCTCGGCGCGCTCGATCAGGAGCAGGTTCTCGATCCGCAGCTCGTGCAGCACGGTGCCCGTTTTAGCGCCGGGCGCCGACGGATTCGCTCCGGCTACGCCGCGGGGACCGGTTCGGCGGCCTGGCTCGACCCCGCCGTCGGCCGGTGCCGCGGCGGGCATGCCGACCATGTCGCGACCGCGGACGAGCAGCCAAGCCGAGACGGCGCCCGCGATCGCGACCGCCGCGCCGACCAGCAGGATCTCGTTGAGGCCGCTGATGAACGCCTGGTTGGCGGCAACCGTGGCCTGCTCGCGAAGCTGCGGCGGAACCGCCGTGAGCGCGCTCTGCGTCGCCCCGGAGGACACCGCGTCCGAGAAGCTCGCAGGCGCGTTGGGCAGCAGCTCGCCGAGCTTCGAGTCGATCCGGGCCTGGAAGATCGCTCCGAGCGCCGCGGTGCCGGTGGCGATCCCGACCTGGCGGAAGGTGCTGTTGATGCCCGAGGCCATCCCGGCACGGGCGGCGGCGACGACCCCGAGCGCGACCGAGGCGATCCCGGGGTTGGTCATGCCGACCCCGATCCCGGTGAGGATGAACCCGGGCAGCAGCGTCGTCCAGCCGCTGTCGAGGCTGATCCCGGACATCAGCGCGAGGCCGACCCCGACGAGGATCATCCCGCTGCCCATGAGCGCCCGGGCCGGGACCCGGTTCAGCGCGCGCCCGGCGATCGGCGCGACGACGAACGAGAGCACGGTCAAGGGCAGGAAGCGCAAACCCGCCTGGAGCGGCGAGTACTCGAGCACGTCCTGGATGTAGAGGGTCAGGTACAGGAACATCGCGAACATCGACGCCGAGAGCGTGAACGCGACGAGCGAGACGCCCGTGAACGACGGGACGCGGAACAGCGACAGGTCGAGCATCGCGTTCTCGCGCTTCGCCTCGATCACCAGGAAGGCGAGCAGGAGCAGCACGGCCCCACCGAGCGACAGCACGATCGGCGCGCTCCCCCACCCCTCGGCGTTGCCGCGGATCAGCCCGAAGATCAGCAGGAACAGGCCGGCGGAGAAGCTGACCACGCCGGGGACGTCGATCGGCTGCGGATCGGTGGCCTTCACGTTCGCGAGCTTGGTCTCGGTGAGCACGATCGCGGCGATGCCGATCGGCACGTTGACGAAGAAGATCCATTCCCATCCCAGGCCCTCGGTGATCAGCCCGCCGATCAGCGGGCCGACCGCGACCGCGCCGCCCACCGTCGCGCCCCAGATCCCGATCGCGTTGGCTCGCTCGCGGCCCTCGAACTCCTGCGCGATCAGCGCCAGGGCGGTCGCGAACATCGCCGCGGCGCCGGTGCCCTGGACGCCGCGGGCGAGGTTGAGGACGGTCGGGTCACCGGCGAGTCCGCAGGCGAACGAGGCGGCGGTGAACAGGGCGAAGCCGAAGCTGAACACCCGGCGCCGACCGATCCGGTCGCCCACCGATCCGGCGACCAGCAGGAACGACGCCAGGGTCAGCGCGTAGGCGTCGATCACCCACTGCAGACTCGAGAAGCTGGCGCCGAGGTCGCTCTGGATGTCCGGCAGCGCGACGTTGACGATCGTCACGTCCAGCAGCAACATGAAGGTCGCCACGCAGACGGCGAGCAGGGTCCACCACTTGCGCTCCATCCCCATTGTTCTAGCAGCGGGCGCTAGTGAGCCAGGCGACCGAACTTGTCGCGGATGCGGCGGTAGAAGTTCGCGCCGGGTAGCTGCGCCAGGCAACCGACACCGTCACGGAAGCGGACCTCCATCTCGTCGCCGCCAGCCAGCTCACCCGCGGGCTCGCCGTCGAGCACCACCTCCACGGGGTCGCGTCCGGCCGCGTTCGTGACCGAGAGCACGTCGTCGGGCGCGACGACGAGCGGGCGCGCGGTCAGGGTGTGCGGGGCGATGAAGCTGACCACGTAGCCCTCGACGCCCCAGGCGAGGATCGGACCCGAGTTGGCGAGGTTGTAGCCGGTGGAGCCGGCCGGGGTGGCGGCCACGAGCCCGTCGCAGCGCACGTGGCCGACCTCCTTGCCGCCGAGCCGGTACGCGAGCTCGGCCACCCGGGAGTGCTGGCGGCGGATCAGCGAGACGTCGTTGAGCGCCAGCGGCGGGTCGGCCTCGATGCTCGCCTCGAGCCCGGGCATCGACATCACCTCGAACTCGGCGCCGAAGGCGGCGGCGAGGCCCAGGTCGAGCTGCTCGCGCTCGGCCGCGGCGAGAAAGCCGACGGTGCCGAAGTTGACCGCGAACACCGGCACGTTCGTGTTTGCGAAGTGGCGCATCGCCTTCAGGATCGTGCCGTCGCCGCCGAGCACCAGGCAGAGGTCGGGCCGGCCGTCGAGGTCGGTGAGCGACTCGATCCCGGCCGCGGCGTCGCCGTGCTTGGCGAGCTCGCTGGTCGGCGCGTAGAGCCTGCAGCCGTGCGCCTTGGCCGCGGCCAGCGCCTTGCCGACCGCCTCGGTGGTCTGCTCCGGCTGGGTGTGCGAGAGCAGCACCGCGGTGCGGATCTCCGCCGGCGTCTCCGCGTTCACGCCTCGACCTCCGCGATCGCCGCTTCGATGTCGGCGAGCCCGCCATCGCGCCCGGCGCGGATGAACGTCTCGCGATTGCCCTTCGGCCCCGGTAGCCCCGAGGGCGCGAAGCCGCGGACGACGAGCCCGGCGTCGGCGACCGCGTCGGCGACCGTCGCCAGCGCCTCGCGCCGTTCGCCCGGGTCGCGGACGACCCCGCCGCGCACTCGGCCGCGGCCGAGCTCGAACTGCGGCTTGACCATCGCCAGCAACTCGCCCTCGGGCGCCAGGCACGCGGCGACCGGGCCGATCACCTTGCTCAGTGAGATGAACGAGACGTCGATCGTCGCCAGGTCGGCGGCGAAGGCGAGCTCGGCGGGATCGAGGTCGCGCGCGTTGACGCGTTCGAGCACGGTCACCCGGGGATCGTTGCGAAGTCCCCAGTCCAGTTGACCGTGGGCGACGTCGACCGCGATCACGCTTGCGGCCCCGCGCTGCAGAAGGCAGTCGGTGAAGCCGCCGGTCGAGGCTCCGACGTCGAGGCAGTCGCGCCCCCTCGACCTCGACCTCGAGCCGGTCGAGCGCGTTGGCCAGCTTGATCCCACCGCGCGAGACGAACGGCGGCTCGGAGACCATGATCAGCTCGGCGGTCTCGGCGACGAGCTGGCTCGGCTTGAGCGCCAGCGGCCCGTCGGCGCCGATCCGCACCCGCCCCGCGCGCACCGACTCGGCGGCGCTGGTGCGCGACGGCGCGATCCCGCGCTCGGCGAGCAGGGCGTCGATCCGCTGCCGGCTCATGCGGCGAAGGTAGCGCGCCGGGGCCGCGGTTAGTATCGGCGCGATGCGAGCCGCAACCGCCGTCGCCATTGTCTGCGTTTCCCTGCTCGCCGCCGCGGCGGCCTTCGCGAGCGGCGGCCGGGTGCCGGTGAAGATCTCGCTGCAGCTCGGCGACGCCGTGGGCCTGTTCGAGGGCAAGGTCAAGTCCGAGGCCTCGACCTGCACGCAGGGGCGCAAGGTACGGATCGTGCGGATCTCGGGTCAGGACATCCGCGTCGGCAAGGGCTTCACCGACTCGAAGGGCCGCTACTCGATCCAGACGACCGAGTCCAGCGGCGACTGGATCGCCAAGGTCAAGCACGAGACCGTCGGCGCCGTCGTCTGCAAGGGCGCCCAGTCGAAGATCCGCTCCGCCGGCTGACCCGCCCGGCGCCGGTCAGGCCAGGTCGTTGCTGACCTGCTGGAGAAGTCCGAGCGCGACGTAGTTGGGGCAGTCGTCGTCGGCGCCGTCGGCGAAGCGATAGTGGGTCGCGGTCCGCCGCTCACCCGTCTCCGGATCGTCGTAGCCGACGGTGACCAAGAGGCCGACCGTCCTGACCTGCGCGCCCTCATGCTCGCCGTGATCCACGTCGATCTGCTCCGCGAGGGCCGCCGCCACCGTGTCGACCCTGCTCTTCTCAACCGCCATCTCGCTCCTTTCGCTGGGTGGGCGAACCTAGTCGACCGCAGCGACCGGGCGCGGCGCCGTCAGCCCGGCCCCCGCGATCCGACGGCTTCGTCGGCTTCAGCCCTGCTGAGGAAGGCCTGCGCCCGCAGGATCTTGCCGTCCCGCAGGTGGAGCACTGCGAACGTCGTCCATTCGAATGGCACCCCGCTTGTCTGTCCGCGGCCGCGAGCCGCCCATTCGCACAGCAGGACATCGCCGCGCGGCGTGAAGCTCACCGGCGCGAACTCGACCCCGGCGACGTCGCGCAGGTTTGCCATCCAGCTGCGGACGCCATCATGACCGCGGAAGCCCAGCGGGGACCGATCGGGCATTTCCGCCGGCTCCTCGAGCTCGCAGTTCTCGTCGAACGCCCCGAGCACGGCCGGTACGTCGCCGCGGTTGAAGGCGTCGAGCATCTGGTGCACGACATCGATCTCTTCCTGCGACATCCTCCCCTCAGTATCTCGCGCGCGAAACCGCATGACAAGCCCAAAGTGAAACGCCCCGCACTTTGCGGGGCGTCTCGGGTACAGGGAGGAGAGATATGTGTGTGTTTTTTGTCTGTGGGAGGAAGGTCGGCGAAGTCAGACTCCGCGGGCCACGCTGTACCGCGTGAACGCGGTCAACGCGACCATTGCGAGGCCTATACCGACCAAAAAGCTTGTGGCGGCCCACTCGCCCGTGATCAGCACCGACGGCGAGTCCGGCGATCGCCGCCGTCGCCGCGAGCGTGTAGTCGAAGCCCGCGTGGGCCGAGGCGGGGACGCTTCGACTCGGACCCTCGACCTGCAGAGCCAAGCCCATCAGCAGCGCACCGATCGCGACCGTGAGCACGGTCGCGGCGGTTCCGAAGCCGAGCAGGAAGGGAGCCACCATGACCGCGGGCGCCGCGAACATCTCGAGCGCTCCGTGAACGGGGAGTGGGATTCCCTTGGTCCTCATCGTGAACCCAGAGTACGAACATATGTGCGATTCGAGTGTGAGCGCAGTCACACTGGACGCAAGTGACGAACGGCGCTAGCTGCCGACCGATTCGCTGGCGCGAAGGGCCGCGGTCACCCGCTCGGCGACCGCCGCTCCGGTCAGCCCGACCTCCTCGCGCAGCAGCGCCGGCTTACCGTGGGTGACGTAGCGATCCGGGAGGCCGACCCGCATGACCCGGGCGCGGCTCTCCCCGGCGCCGCCGAACGCGTCCTCGAGGTGCTCGAGCACTCCCGAGCCGAAGCCGCCGGCGAGCACGTTCTCCTCGATCGTGACCACGAGCTCGTGCTCTGCCGCGAGGCGCTCGAGCAACTCGCCGTCGAGCGGCTTCGCGAAGCGGGCGTCGGCGACCGTCACCGTGAGGTCGTGCTCGGCGAGCAGGGCCGCCGCGTCGAGGGCGACCGGAACGCCGTAGCCGTAGCCGACCAGGGCGACCCGCTCCCCCTCCTTCAGCACCTCGCCGGTCCCGATCGGGATCTCGCGAGCGCGGTCGGGCAACGGCACGCCCTCCGCGGTGCCGCGCGGATAGCGGAAGGCGATCGGGCCGTCGTCGTGGGCGAGCGCCGTGCGCAGCATGTGGCAGAGCATCGCCTCGTCACGCGGCGCCATCACGACCACGTTCGGCAGCGATCGGAAGTAGGAGATATCGAAGGCGCCGTGGTGGGTCGGGCCGTCGTCGCCGACCAGGCCGGCGCGGTCCATCGCGAAGACGACGTTGAGCTTCTGCAGGCAGACGTCGTGGACGATTTGGTCGTAGGCGCGTTGCAGGAAGGTCGAGTAGATCGCGCAGACGGGCTTCGCGCCCTGGATCGCGAGACCCGAGGCGAACAGGACCGCGTCCTGCTCGGCGATCCCGACGTCGTAGTACTGCTCCGGGCACGCGCGTTCGAGCTCGGTCAGGCCGGTGCCGCCGGCCATCGCCGCGGTGATCCCGATCACCCGCTCGTCGCGCTTGGCCTCGACCACGAGCGCATCGCCGAACACCGACGTGTACGCGGGCGGCGGCTGTGGCGCCTCGGGCTCGGCCGGGCGGGCGCCCTCGCTCATCTCGCCGCGGGTCAGCGGTGGCTTCGCGGCGGGCTTCTTGGGCGCGGGCTTGCCAGCGACGATCGAGCCCGGCTTCGCCGCGTGCCACTTCTCCATCCCCTCGAGCCCGCCCTCCTCGGCCGGCTCGAAGCCCTTGCCCTTGACCGTGTGGATGTGGACGACGACCGGGCGGTCCGCCTCGAACGCCGCCTCGAGGTTGGATCGCAGCGCGCTGACGTCGTGGCCGTCGATCGGCCCCATGTAGGCGAGGTCGAGCTCCTCGAAGAACAGGCCGGGCGCCGCGTAGGCCTTGATCGCCGACTTGATCTCTGGCCCGATTCGCCCGATCCGATCGCCGAGGCCGAGCGGCAGCTTGGTCAGCCGCGACTCGACCTCCTCGCGGGCGTGATAGAGGCGCGGGTTGGCGCGCAGGCGCTGAAACGAGCGCGCGATCGCGCCGACGTTGGGCGAGATCGACATCCCGTTGTCGTTGAGGACGATCACGATCGGAGTCTGCAGGCCGCCGGCGTTGTGCAGCGCCTCGAACGCCACGCCCCCGGTCAGCGCGCCGTCGCCGATCACCGCGACGACCTTGCCGTCCTCGCCGATCCCGTGGCGCATCGCCTCCTTGAGGCCGACCGCGTAGCCGATCGAGGTCGAGGCGTGGCCGGCGCCCATGATGTCGTGCTCGGACTCGAACACCGAGCAGAACGGGGCGAGGCCGTCGTACTGGCGGATCGTCTGCAGCCGGTCGGCGCGGCCCGTGAGCACCTTGTGCGGGTAGGCCTGGTGGCCGACGTCCCACAGGATCTTGTCGCGCGGTGAGTCGAGCAGTGCGTGCAGCACCGTGGTCAGCTCGCACGTGCCGAGGTTGGCGCCGAAGTGGCCGCCGATCTCGCCGATCGTGTCGATGATCAGCTCGCGGACCTCCTGGGCGACCTGGGTGAGCTGCTCGTCGGTGAGCTTGCTCAGGTCGCTCGGGCCGTCGATCGAGTCGAGCAGGCGGGGCGCGTCGATCTTGTCGGTCTCGCCGTCCATGAAGGGGATGCTGGATTCTCGCAGCCCCGGATCAGATTCCGGGTGCACTAGACCTGGCGGGTGTGGATGAAGCCCGCGATCAGCTCGAGGTCGGCGGTGTCGCCTTCGGCCTCGGCCAGCGAGGCGAGCGCGTTCGCATGCGACTCGGCCGCGAGCTCGCGAGCCCGCTCGAGGCCGTAGAGGCTGACGTAGGTGACCTTTCCGTGGCGCTCGTCGGAGCCCTGCGGCTTGCCGAGCTGCTCGTCGGAGCCGGTCACATCGAGGATGTCGTCGACGATCTGGAACAGCACGCCGAGCTCGGCGGCGAAGCGCCGGTACGGGTCCATGCGCACGTCGTCGAGGCCGGCGAGCAGCAGCGGCACCCCGACGCTCGCGCCGATCAGGCGCCCCGTCTTCAGCGTGTGCAGCGCGCGCAGACCCTCGGCGCCGAGCTCCTCGGTCGCGGTCACGTCGATGTACTGGCCGCCGACCATCCCACCGACTCCGGTCGCCCGCACGAGCTCGCCGAGCGCCGCGAGAACATTCGCCGGCTCGCCCTGCTGGCGCTCGCAGAACAGCCGCACCGCCTCGGCGAAGAGCCCGTCGCCGGCGAGGATCGCGACGTCCTCTCCGTGGACGACGTGCGAGGTCGGACGCCCGCGGCGCAGCTCGTCGTCGTCCATGGCCGGAAGGTCGTCGTGGATCAGCGAGTAGGTGTGGATCAACTCGATCGCCGCGGCGGCGGGCAGCACCTCGGCCGGGTCGCGACCCGCCGCGCGGGCGGTGGCGAGGCAGAGCACCGGGCGAATCCGCTTCCCGCCTGCGAGCAGCGAGTAGCGCATCGCCTGCTCCAGGCCCGCCGTCGCGTCGAGCTCGGAGAACCCAATTCGTCCCAGGTACTCGTCGACCAGCGCCCGGAGGTCGTCCGGGTACTCGCGCACCTCAGTCCCCGTCGGAACCCGACTCGCTCAGCGCCCGGTCGATCTCGTTACCGGCCTGGCTCACCAGCTCCGCGGCCTCGCGGGCGAGCTCCGCGGCGTTGGCGTCGGAGACCTCGGGGTCGCGAAGCCGGGTCGAGATCTCGGCGAGCTTCGCCGCCAGTTCGCGGACCCGGCCGGTCGCCTCGGCGCTCACGGCGCGGTCCCTTGCAGCTCGCGCGCCGCCGAGCCGAGGATCCCGTTGACGAACCCGGGGGCGTCGGCGCCGCAGTACTCCTTCGCCAGGTTCACGGCCTCGTCGATCGCCACCTCCACCGGGACACCGGTTCGCATCTCGTGCAGCGCAACCCGCATGATCGAGCGCTCGAGCGCCGCGATCCGGTCGAGGTCCCAACCGCGCGACAGCCGCGCGATCTCCGCGTCGAGCGACTCGAGCTCGGCGTCGGTGCCCTCGGCGAGCTCGCGCGTGAACTGCTTCGCCTCCGCCAGCTGCTCGTCGAGCGTGCGCCCGGTGACGTCGCGCTGGTAGAGCGCGAAGACGGCGTCGCGGCGTTGGTCGGATCGGCGCATGCGCGTGAGGCTACCTGGGAGCCCGGGCTGCAGGCCGAGCGTCGTCTCGATTACCGCTGCGGTAACTCAGTCGACTCTCGGCCCGAGTGGGGCGCCCGCAAGGAGGACTCGGGTGAGGGTCCGGCGCGGGTTGGAGAGCGCCTGTTGCCAGGTCACGCGCAGGACGCGCTCGCCGGCGGCCTCGAGCACGGCCTGGCGCTCCGCGTCGTGCTCGCGGGAGATCGGATCGTCATGCCAAGCGGCACCGTCGGCCTCGACGACGAGGTGCTGGTGCGGCCAGCGGAAGTCGGGAATCACTCGGCGTCCACCGATCAGCATCGGCTGGTTGACATCGGGGTGGACTAACCCACCGTCGATGAACAGGTCCAGGACGATGCTCTCGAGCACGCTCTTCGTCGGCGCCGGCCCGGTCGCGATCGCCCGCGCGAGGCGCGCACAGCCCCTTCGAGGACGCAGCCGCGAAAGCGCCTCGTGGATCTGGCGCAGGTTGACCAGGCGCCGGCCCTGCGCAGCGCGAACCGCCTGACGCAGCGGGGCGCCATCGAGCGTCACGGCCAGGTCGAGGAGTGTCCGGGCCGGGCTTGTCACGGGCACGTGCTCGGTTCGCCTCCGGTCGACCGGCGCGAGCTGCGCCGTGCGATGGACGCGAACACCGGGGCGCACACGCGTGTGCCCGCCGACCACGGTCACCTCCGGATAGCGATCGGGGTCGTGGTCGAGGAAGCCCCAGAGCATCGCGGCCGACCGGTGGCTGAGCGCAGCGCCGTCCCCACAGGCCTTCACGGCCGCGAGCATCCGGCCCTCCCACGGCGGGTTGGCGTGACCGGTCGCGAACACGCCGTGGTGCAGGCGGTGCAGGTATCCGCGGCGAACGCGGCTCATCACCGCCCGGGCGCTCAACCCACACGCCCGGAGGTCCTCGCTCGTCACCACCCCCCACTGCTCTGCCGCGAGCGCTGCGACCAGCTGATCGCACCGAGCGTCGGCTCGACTACCACTGCGGTAACTCAGTCGACGCTCGCCGGGCACGCCACCACGGTTGCGCCAACGGGCGCGCGGGACAACACGCAGGTGTCAGGGAGGCGCTACGGCTCAGGCGCGCGAGACGTACTCGCCCGAGCGGGTGTCAACGCGGACGCGGTCGCCCTCGTTGACGAACAGCGGCACCTGGACCACCACGCCGGTTTCGAGCGTGGCCGGCTTCGAGCCGCCGCCCGAGGCCGTGTCGCCCTTGAGCCCGGGGTCGGTCTGGGTGACCGCTAGCTCCACGGCGCTGTCGACCTGCACCCCGCTGGGGCGCTCGTCGACCAACAGCAGCTCGATCGTGTCGTTCGGCAGCACCCACTGCATCTCGTCGGCGATCGAGTCCTTCGGCAGCTCGAGCTGGTCGTAGGTCTCGGAGTCCATGAACACGGCGGCGTCGCCCGAGTCGTAGAGGTACTGCATCCGCTTTGTCTCGGTGCGCACCGGGCGGAACTTCTCGCCGGCGCGGAAGGTCTTGTCGACGACGTTGCCGTCCTCGACCCGCTTCAGCTTGGTGCGTACGAAGGCGCCGCCCTTGCCCGGCTTGACGTGCTGAAAGTCCATGATCCGCCAGACGGTGCCGTCGACCTCGATATGCGCGCCGTTCTTGAACTGGTTGGTGCTGATCACGGGCCGGGGAGAGTAGCGAGAGCCGCGCGGCGATCACCGCGCACATGCCCTCCGCGCGACGCCCGAAGGCTTAGCCAACTCCTTACCCGCGCCTGTCCAGCTGCTTGCTGGGCGGGGCGCACAATCGCGGCGATCGCACGACCCACGACCAAGGAAGAGCAGACCGTGACCAACCTGAGAATGAAAATCGCCGCCGGGGCAACGATCCTCGGACTTGGAGGACTCGCCGGCTACGCGCTCGGATCCAACGACGCCACGACCAGCAGCGTCACGTCGGCGCCCGCCGCCGCGCATGTCAAGCCGAAGGTGCGCAAGCAGGTCGTCCACCACACCGTCCACGTGCGGCGCAAGCCGAAGGCCACCGAGGTCGGCGGCGCCGGCACGCCGGCGAGCGCGAACCAGATCACCTCGGCGGCCCCTCCGTCGCCGGCCCCGGCACCGGCGTCGAGTGCTTCCGCTCGGCCGGCGCCCGCACCGGCCGCAGTGCCGGTGAGCAACCCGGCCCCCGCGCCTGTGTCGACCGGGACGAGCGGTTCAGCCGGCGGCTCCAGCGCCTCCTACGGCGACGACGAGAGCGGCGATGACGGCGGCGGCGAGAGCGAGGGCGGCGATGACTGAGCCCTCGCCCACACCGGCGCGCCCTCGGGCGCTTCCGGCCCGACCGCGAGCGCTGCCGACCGTGCTCGCCTCGGTCGCCTGCTTTCTCGTCCTGTTCGAGTTCCTCGCCTTTCAGCTGGGCGCCGGCAAGGACCCGGCGCTCGGCTCGACCCCGGCGACGGAACCTGCAGCGGTGAAGCGTCCGACCGTGATCGACCGCAAGATCGTCGAGACACGCGTCGTCAGCCTGCCGCCGAAGCCGACCGTGACGAGCGCAGCCGCGGCGCCGACCTCGGCGGCGCCGAGCTCGACCGCGAGCGCCGCGCCGGCGGCACCCGCCCCGGTTGCCGCGGCACCAGCCCCGGCCCCCGCTCCCGCCCCGGCACCGGCGCCCGCCGCCCCGGTGACCTCCAGCTCATGAGCAGCGCCGACGTCAGCTTCCGCGCGATGGGAGCCGACATCCGCCTGATCGTCGAGTCCCGTGACGGTCAGCCCGACGCGGACGCCGCGGCCGGGCGGGCGCGGGAGTTCGTCGAGCGGTTCGAGGCCCGCCTGTCGCGGTTTCGCCCGTCGAGCGAGCTCTGCGCGCTGAACGCCGACCCACACGCCGAGGTGCCGGTCTCGCCGCTGCTTCGCGACACCGTCCGGGCGGGGATCCGGGCCGCCGCAAGCACCGATGGGCTCGTCGACCCCACGCTGGTCGGCGAGATCGAGGCCGTCGGCTACGCCGACTCGCGGGAGGGCTCGGTCCCGGTCGCCCTCACCGAGGCGCTGGCGTTCGCCCCGCAGCGACGCCCGGCGTCGCCGAGCCCGCGAGCCCGCTGGCGAGGGCTCGAGGTCGATGAGGCTTTCGGGCTGATCCGCCGTCCGCCGGGCGTGCGCTTCGACAGCGGCGGGATCGGCAAGGGCCTCGCCGCCGATTTGATCGCCGAGTGGCTCGCCGCGCACGCCCGCTTCGTCGTCGACTGCGGTGGCGACCTGCGCGTCGGCGGGACCGCGATCGCCGCGGAGCCGTTCGACGTGCTCGTCGAGCACCCGCTGAGCGGCGAGCACACCCACAGCTTCCGCCTCGGCGGCGGCGCGGTCGCGACCTCGGGGCTCAACGTCCGCGTCTGGCGCCGCGACGACGGCCGCTACGCCCATCACCTGATCGACCCGGCCACCGGCGAGCCGGCCTGGACCGGGCTGATCGGGGCCACCGCGCTCGGCCCGACCGCGGTCGAGGCCGAAACGCTGGCGAAGGCGGCCCTGCTCTCCGGGCCCGAGGGCGCGCGCCGGGTGCTCGCCGGCGGGGGCGGGCTGATCGTGCACGATCACGGGGAGGTCGAGTTGGTGGGCCGGGTCCGCCCCGCTCCCCGGTACGAGATCTCGGTGCCGCGGTCGGCGTTCGCCGGGAGCGGCGTCCGATGAGCCCGCCGGTCGAAGAGCACGCCTGGTGGCTCGCGAGCCGCGCCTCGGGGATCGTCGCCCTGGCGCTGGTCACGATCTCGGTCACGCTCGGCCTCGTGATGGCCGGACGGGTCATGCGCGCCCCGGGCCGCGCCCGCGTGCTGACCGCGCTGCACGAGCAGACGGCGCTCGCCGGGCTGCTCGCGATCGTGATCCACGGGATCACGCTCCTCGGCGACGCCTACCTGAACCCGGGCCTCGTCGGGATCTCGGTCCCGGGCGCGATCGACTACCGGCCCCTGTGGACCGGCCTCGGAATCGGCGCGGGCTACCTCGCCGCAGCGCTCGGGCTGACCTTCTACGTCCGGCGCTCGATCGGCGCCCGGCTCTGGCGCCGAGCGCACCGGCTGACGATCCTCGTCTACGCGCTCGCGGTCGCCCACACGCTCGGCGCCGGCACCGACGCATCGACCCCGTGGATGCGCGCCTGGCTGCTGATCAGCGTGCCGACGATCGTCGTCCTGTTCGGGATCCGGGTGATCGAACCGTGGCGCCGGCGCTCGCCCGCGCAGCCGCAGCGCGCGGCGGGCCCGCGTCCGAGCCCGCGCGCCGAGATCGAGGGAGGGCGCGCGTGAGCGCCCCGGGCATCGTGATCGCCGGCGGGGGCCTCGCCGCCCAGCGCTGCGCCGAGACGCTGCGCTCCCGTGGGTACGAGGCTCCGATCCGCATCGTCTGCGGCGAGGCCGAGGCCCCATATGACCGCCCGCCGCTCTCGAAGGGAGTTCTGCGCGGTGAGCTCGCCGCCGACGCGCTGCGCTTCCGCGAACCCGGTTGGTACGCCGAGAACGCGGTCGAGCTGCTGCTCGGGCGCCGGGCGGTCGGGCTGCGGGCGGCCGAGCGCCGGCTCGTCCTCGATCGCGACGAGCACCTCGCCTACGAGGATCTGGTGATCGCGACCGGAGCCGCGCCGCGACGTCTGCCGGCTCTCGACCGCTTCTCGAATGCGCTGGTGCTCCGATCGCTCAACGATGTCGCGCGGCTGCACGCCGAGCTCGGCGCGGGCGCCCGGCTGGCGATCATCGGCTCCGGCTTCATCGGCCAGGAGGTCGCCGCGACCGCGCGCGGGCTCGGCGCCGAGGTCACCGTGATCGAAGCGCTCGACCTGCCCCTCGTGGGCGTGCTCGGGACCCGGGTGAGCCGCTGGCTGGTCGACATGCACCGCGACGAGGGCGTGCGGATGCTGCTCGCGAGCCGGCTCGCGGGAGCTGCGGGGAACGGCCGGGTCGAGCGGCTCGAGCTCGAGTCCGGCCCCGCGGTCGACACCGACGTGGTCATCGTCGCGGTCGGCGTCGCCCCCGACACCGGCTGGCTCGCCGAGGCCGGACTCGGGCCCGGCGGGATCCTCACCGATCCGCAGGGCCGCACCAGCGTGAGCCACGTCTTCGCCGCCGGCGACGTCGCGGCGCCGTTCGACCCGTGCCGCGGCGAGTACGTGCGCACCGAACACTGGGACGCCGCAAGTCGGCAGGGCGCTGCCGTCGCCCGCGCGATCCTCGGCGATCCACCCCGCCCCGCCCCGCCGGCGAGCTTTTGGAGCGACCAGTACGGGGTCCGCATCCAGTACGCGGGGACGACGGCGGGAGCCGACGGGCTGCGCTTCGACGGCGACCTCGACCGGCGCGACTTCACCGTGCTGTACCGCAGCGGCGGACGCCCGATCGGAGCGCTCGCAGTCGGACGCCCACGCGAGTTCGCCGCCCTGCGGCGCCTGCTCGACCAAACCCCGGACCCACAACCCAACCAAGGAGACAGCGATGAGCTACCTGCCGACAATCGATGACCGAGCCTGCAGCGCCCACGGCGACTGCGCGGCGATCGCCCCGACCGTGTTCGCGGTCGACGAGACCGCGGTCGTGATCGGCCCCGGGACCGACGCCGAGATCCTCGCCGCGGCGGAGGCCTGCCCGGCGCTCGCGATCACCGTTACCGACGCGGCGACCGGCGAGATCATCTTTCCCTGAGCCGGCCGCTGCCTCAGCGCGGGAACGCCATGGCTAGTGTGTGGCCCCATGGGAGAGACTCCGGAACTTCTGCAACAGCTGCTCACCGTCCCCGCGCCATCCGGCTATGAGGCCCCGGCGGCGAAGGTCTGGCGCGACGCCGCCTCGTTCGCCGAGCTCGAGGTCGACCGGCTCGGCTCCTCGATCGCGCGCGTCAACGGCGAGCACGAGAAGCCCCTGGTCGCGATCGTCGGCCACATCGACGAGATCGGCCTGGCGATCACCCACGTCGACGAGAAGGGCTTCGCGTGGTTCACCCCGATCGGCGGCTGGGATCCCCAGATCCTGGTCGGCCAGCGGGTGACGATCGAAACCCGCGACGGCGCCCGTGCCCGGAGTCGTCGGGCGCAAGCCCGTGCACCTGCTCAAGGACGATCAGCGCAAGAAGGCCGTCGAGCTCGACGGCCTTCACATCGACGTCGGCGCTGCCGACCGCGACGAGGCGCTCTCGCTGCTGCGCATCGGCGACCCGGTCGTGATCGCCGCCGCGCCGCTCGCGCTCGCCGGCGACCGGCTCGCCTCGCGCTCGATGGACAACCGACTCGGCTCCTATGTCGCGCTCGAGGTCGCGCGGCGCTGCCACGAACGCGGCGGGCACGCCGCGAGCGTCGCCGGCGTCGCCGTCGCCCAGGAGGAGATCGGCGTCAACGGCGCCCGTACCTCCGCGTACATGCTGCAGCCCGAGATCGCCGTCGTCGTCGACGTCACCCACGCCACCGACGCCCCCGGCGTCGAGGAGAACCCGCACGGCTCGCACGCGCTCGGCTCCGGCCCGGTGATCGGGCGCGGCGCGACCCTGTCGCCGAAGGTGTTCGAGCTGTTGGCCGCGACCGCGGAGCGCGAGAGCATCGACCACACGATCGAGGCGTCGGGCCGCTACACCGCCACCGACGCCGACGCCTATCAGGTGTCGCGGGCCGGGATCCCGACCGGGCTGGTCTCGATCCCGCTGCGCTACATGCACTCTCCGGTCGAGCTCGTCGACCTGGGCGACGTCGAGGCCGCGATCGAGCTGCTGGTCGCGTTCGCGAGCTCGATCGAGCCCGACGTCGACCTGAGCCGCTAGAGCAGCGGCTCGTAGAGCGTGTAGGTGGCGACCAGCTCGCCCTGGTCGAGCACGTGGCCCTCGATCGCCTCGCGCACGTCGTCGAGCTTGAACTCGCCCTCGAGCCCGACGCTCGGGACGTCGAGCGCGTAGACGACGAAGTGGTAGTTGTGGAGCGCGCTCGTCGTTGAAGGGCGGGAACGGGCCGTCGTAGTGGCCGTAGGTACCGCCCATGTCCGGGTCGCCCGCGAGGAAGTCGGTGTAGCTGTTGACGCCGCCGATCCCGTGCTCGCGTCGGCCCCGGGTCCTTGCCGCCGATGACGATCTCGGTCGAGCCGGCGCCCTCGGGGAGCTCGGTGGTGTCCGGGGCGATGTCGACCAGCAGCCAGTGCGCGAAGTCGGCGCGCGCGGCGTCCTCGGGGAGCGTCTTGCCCTCCTGGTTCACGTCGCTGGCGTCGGCGGGGACGTCGGGGTCGTAGGCGATGAGGACGAACGACCGCGGTCTCCTCGGGGTGCCCCGACCAGCGCAGGTGCGGGCTGCGGTTGCCGCCCTCGGGCGCCGCGGCGCCGCTGCCGTCCGGGACTCCGAACGCGTGGTCGTCGGGGACCCGCTCGCCGTAGTTGAGGCTGTCGATCTCGACGTTGATCGCCATGGTTGTTCCTCGTCGTTCGTCGTTCGCCGCTCGCCGCTCGTCAATCTACGACGCGCAGCTCCTTACCGAGTGAGCTCAGATTTCGGTACCCGTCGTCGGTGACCGCAACCAGGTCCTCGATCCGGATCCCGAACTCGCCGGGCACGTAGACGCCGGGCTCGACCGTGACGACGTCGCCGGCGGCGAGGGTGTCCTCGGAGCGCTTGCTGAGCACCGGCGCCTCGTGGACCTCGAGCCCGACCCCGTGGCCGAGCCCGTGGCCGAACTGGTCCTCGCGGCCGCCGTCTCGGATCACCGACCGCGCCGCCTCGTCGGCAGCCTGCCCGTCGACGCCGGGGCGGACCGCCTCGAGGCCCGCCGCCTGCGCCGTGCGGACGAGCTCGTAGGCCTCGCGCGCCTCATCGGAGATCTCGCCCACCGCGAAGGTGCGGGTGCAGTCGGAGGCGTAGCCGTCGACCATCGCGCCCATGTCCCAGACGACCAGCTCGCCCTCGCCGATTCGCCGCTCCGACGGCTCGGCGTGCGGCAGGGCGCCGTTCGGCCCGGCCGCGACGATCGCCATGAACGAGGGCTCGGCGCCCAGCTCACGGATGCGAGCGTGCGCGGCGGCGGCGACCGCCGCCTCGGTTCGACCGGCGAGCCCCGCGGCGAGCACCGTCTCGTAGGCGTCGTCGGCGATCCGCGCCGCCTCGTGCGATCAGCTCGAGCTCGCCCGCGTCCTTGCGCCGGCGCAGCCGCTCGACCAGCCCGCTGACCGGCACCAGCTCGACCCCCTCGCCGAGCTCTTCCTCGAGCTTGCGCAGGTTGGCGACGCTCGTCGCGGTGTCGTCGAAGCCCACGCGACCGGCGAGCAGCGCCGCGAGCTCCGGGATCAGCCGACCGCCGGCCGTGACCCGCTCGAACGCGTCGCCGACCTGCTTCTCGGCGCGCTCGGCGTACCGGAAGTCGGTCATGAACTTGCGCACCTCGGGGCCGATCACGACCAGGGCGCTGGTGCCGGTGAAGCCGGTGAGCCAGCGCGCGTTGGCGATCGCGTCGGGCCCGGAGTCGCCGGGTCGCACGAGGTCGCCGACGATCAGCTGGTCGAGACCCTCCTCGCCAACCAGAGCGGCGAGCCGGTCGGCGCGCTCGGCGCTCAAGCGTTGAGCTCCTGCTTCAGCATCTGCAATGCCTCACGGTAGCCATCGGCGCCCTTGCCCGAGACCGTGCCGGTGACCAGCCCCTCGAGCACCGAGTGGCGGCGCCATTCCTCACGCTCGCCGACGTCTGACAGATGCACCTCGACGGCGGGCAGGCCGGCGATTTCGAGCGCGTCGCGGATCGCCCAGCTGTAGTGGGTCCAGGCGCCCGGGTTGAGCAGCGCCGCGTCTGCAACCTCGGGCAGCCGGTGCAGCCGCTCGACGTA
This sequence comes from uncultured Solirubrobacterales bacterium, assembly GCA_963828755.1. Taxonomy (GTDB): domain Bacteria; phylum Actinomycetota; class Thermoleophilia; order Solirubrobacterales; family 70-9; genus WHSW01. Next base: position 39,664 of record CAWHFY010000024.1, read on the forward strand.
CTCGCCCTCGCTGTTGGTCTGAAAGAAGGCGACCTCGAGGTCCAGGTCGCGACCGAAGCGTTTGATCTGCGTCTCCAGCTCGGGCAGCGTCAGCGTCCCGTAGTGCTCGGCCTCGCGGCGTCCGAGCGCGTCGAGGTTGACCCCGTGAAGGACCTCGACCCGGTTGTGAGCGCTGATCGTCATCGCGGCTCCAGACTATTCGAGAGCCGCGGCTCGCTAGGCCCGATAGAGGCGCTCGACCGCGGCGCGCAGCGCGTCCGGCTCGACCCGTTGGTCGGTGAGCACCTCGCCCGGCCGCGGGCAGAGGACGAACCCGAGTCCGGCCGCCGTGCGCTTCTTGTCGCGCCCGATGCCGGCGATGACCTGGTCGAGCTCGATCGAGTCGTCGATGTGGGTCGGGAGGCCATGGCGGTCGAGGATCGCCTCCACCTCGGCGCGCAGCTCGATGGCATCGGAGAGGTCGAGCGCCGCGAGCAGCCCGATCCCGACCGCCTCGCCGTGCCGGTAGCGCGTGTAACCCGAGGCCACCTCGATCGCGTGCCCGACGGTGTGGCCGAGGTTGAGCGCCGCGCGACGGCCGGAGTCGCGCTCGTCCGCAGCGACCACCTCGAGCTTGGCCCGAGCACAGGCGAAGATGATCGGGTCGAGCTGGGCCGGGTCGAGCTCCTCGAGTGACCGGACCTCGCCCCACAGCGGCTCGCCGGCGATCAGCCCGGTCTTCAGCACCTCGACGAACCCGGCGGCGAGCTCGCCCGGGGGCAGCGTGCGCAGGGTCGCCGGGTCGGTGAGCACCGCGGCGGGCAGGTGATAGGCACCGACGTAGTTCTTGGCCTCCGGCAGGTCGACGCCGGTCTTGCCGCCGTAGGCCGAGTCGACCTGGGCGACGAGGGTCGTCGGCACCTGCACGACCGCGATGCCGCGCTGGTAGACGGCGGCGGCGAAGCCGGCCAGGTCACCCACGACCCCGCCGCCGAGCGCGGCGACGTGATCGGACCGGGTCGCGCCAAGCGTCGCGAGCTCGCGCAGCACCCGCTCGGTCTCGGCCAGGGTCTTGGTCTGCTCGCCCGGGGCAAGCTCGATCGCGCCGGCCGCCGGGCCGATCGCGTCGGCGTACAGGCCGCCGACCACCGTGTCGGTGACCATGAAGCGCCGCCCCTCCAATGGCCAGAAGCCGCTCTCGAGCAGGCCGCGGCCGACGTACACCGGGTACTCGCCCGACGAGCTGTGAGCCCAGGCCATCCGGGTCCCGGCGGGCAGGTCGCGAAGCGCCTGCAGCGCCTGCAGCGCTCGCGCGGGCGAGTCCTGGCGGCCCGGCACGATGGCGCGGGCGAGCGACTCGTACAGCGGCCGGCGCTCGGCGAGCAGCCGGTCGAACGTCTGGCGGTCGCGCGCCAGCGGCCGGCGCCCCCCGACCCGGTCCCAGGCCGTGTTCGCGTCCGCGTCGAGCCAGACGACCACGTGCCCGGCGAGCGCGTCGCGGACCCGCTCGGAGAGCACGCTGCCGCCGCCGAGCGCCACCGCTCCCCCTCCCGAGCGCTCCAGCACCGCGACGACCAACGCCTCCTCGCGGCGGCGGAACTCCGCCTCGCCCTCGGCGGCGAAGAAGTCGGCGATCGGCATGCCGAGCTCGGCCTCGAGCAGCTCGTCGGTGTCGACCGCGTCGAGCCCGGCGTGGCGCGCGGCGCGCAGGGCGCGCGACTTGCCGGCCCCCATGAAGCCGATGAAGACGAGCGCGGCGTCGTTGTCGCTCAGCGCCGCCAATCGATCCGCTCCCGGTACGCCTGCAAGGCGGCGAGAACGTCATCGATGTGGTCGCCGCCGAACTTCTCGCGATAGCAGCGGGCAAGCACCAGCGAGACCATCGCCTCGGCGACGACGCCCGCCGCCGGGACCACGGTCGAGTCGGTGCGCTCGCGCATCGCCTGCGCCGGCTCCTTGGTCTCGGTGTCCACGGAGCGCAGCGGCTTGGTCAGGGTCGAGATCGGCTTCAGCGCCCCGCGGACGATCAGCGGCTCGCCGTTGGACATCCCGCCCTCGACCCCGCCGGCGCGGTTGGTCTCGCGGTAATAGCCGCGTTCTGAGTCCCAGAAGATCTCGTCGTGTGATTCCGAGCCGGGCGAGGCGGCGACCTCCCAGGCCTCGCCGACGGAGACGCCCTTGACCGCCTGGATCGACACGACCGCGTGCGCGAGCCGGCCGTCGAGCCGCTCGTCCCAGGCGACGTGCGACCCGAGCCCGGGGATCAACCCGAAGGCGCGTACCTCGAAGACGCCGCCGAGGCTCTCGTTGGCCTTGCGCAGCCGGTCGATCTCGTCGACCATGCGCGCCTCGGCCTCGGGGTCGAGGCAGCGGACGGGCGACTCGTCGACTCCGGCGAAGTCCTCGGGGGCGAGTTCGGGGCGCTCGGCGGCGGCGACGGAGGCGATCCGCAGCACGTGGCTGAAGACGCTCACGCCGAGCGCGCGCAGAAACTCCTTCGCGATCGCCCCGGCGGCGACGCGCGCCGCGGTCTCTCGCGCCGAGGCGCGCTCGAGCACGTTGCGGACATCGCGGTGTCCGTACTTCTGCGACCCGACGAGGTCCGCGTGGCCGGGGCGCGGCAGGTGCGACTCCTCGACCTCCGCCTCGACCGGCCACGGGTTCATCCGCTCCTCCCAGTTGGCGTAGTCGCGGTTGGCGACCAGCAGCGCCACCGGGCTGCCGAGGGTCCGGCCGTGGCGGATCCCGGAGCGGACCTCGACCGAGTCCGACTCGATCTTCATCCGGCCCCCGCGACCGTGGCCGAGTTGGCGGCGCGCCATGTCGGCGTCGATCCGCTCGCGGTCGAGCTCGAGCCCTGCCGGCAGGCCCTCGACGATCGCGACGAGCCCCGGCCCGTGCGATTCCCCAGCGGTCGTGTAGCGGAAGGCGGTCATGCGGCCGCCTAGCCTAGACGCGCGACGGCGTCAGGCGCCGGCGGGCGCGACGTTCTGGAACGTGCCCGGCAGCCCGGCGACCTGCAGCTCGGCGCTGGTGATCGTGCGCACGTTGCCGACCCGGTCGACGAGCTTCACCTCGAGCTTCCAAGTGCCGGTCGCAGAGCCCTGTGGGATCGTGATCGAGGCCGAGTACTCGTTTCCGGTCACATGCGTGAGCGGCGACTCGCCGCGCGGCTGGTTCACCGGGTCGAGCGCGGTCACCCGCGAAGCCGCCGGATCGATGCCCGCGAGGTCGTCGGTGGCGAAGACGTTGAAGTCGATCACCTGGTCTACCTCGGCGGTGTTGATCGACGCCGGGTTGCGGACGAAGCCGGTGAGCGTCGGCGCCGTGGTGTCGCCGCTGCCGCTCTGCGTGAAGCTGCCGCCGGACCCGAGCTGGGCCGAGGTCAGCAGGGTCTGGTTGGAGGCGGAGTCGACGAGCAGCAGCTGCACCGTCCACGCCCCGGGGGCCGAGAATTGCGGGATCGTGACCTGGGCGTGGTAGCTGCCGTCGAGTCCGTCCCCGGAGACGAGCTGCAGCGGCGCCTCGAACGTGGCCCCCGTCGGGCCCGTGATGATCACCTTCGAGTTCGCCGGGTCGACGCCGGCGAGGTCGTCGGTGGCGTCGAAGTCGAACCCGACGACCCTCGGGGCACCCGAGGTGTCGATCGTTGTCGGCGAGGTGACGAACGCGCTCGACAGCACGGGCGCGGCCGTGTCGCCGGCGCCGGTCTGCTGGAAGTCGTGCGGGCGACCGGCGCTGGCGAGCTGGGAGCTGGTCAGGACCACCTGGTTGGCCGACTGGTCGACCAGCTTGACGTCCACCGTCCAGGTGCCCTGGGCCGAGTACTGCGGCAGGGTGATCGAGGCGCTGTAGGTACCGTCGAGGTCATCGCCGGAGGTCAGCTGGAGGCTGTCGGCGAAGGTCGGGTTGCCCGCGGGCGCATGCACGATCACCTCGGAGAGCGCCGGATCCACCCCGGCCGAATCGTCGGTCGCGGTGAGCGTGAAGTCGATGGTCTTCTGGCCCGTCTCGGTGTCCACCGAGCCGGGTGAGATCGTGAACGCGGTCAGCACCGGCGGGGTGCCGTCGCAGTTGCCCGCGTACGTGTTCGTCCCGGCGCCGCCGTTGCAGTCGTTGACCCCCGAACCGCCGTCGAGGTGGTCGTCGCCGGGCCCGCCGGAAATCACGTCGTCGTCCAGATCGCCGAAGAGCCGGTCGTTGCCGTCCTCGCCGGTGATCTGGTCGTTGCCGTCGCCGGCCGCGAGCGTGTCGTTGCCTGGGCCGCCGGCGATCGCGTTCGCGGACGAGTTGCCGGCGATCGAGTCGTTGTGCGGCGAGCCGATCGCGTTCTCGATCCCGAGCACGGTGTCCTGGCCGTCTCCGGTGGTGACCCCGGTGGCGAGGCTGGCGTCGATCAGCGCCGGCGAGGCGGCGAAGCTGATCGTGTCTGCGCCGCTGCCGCCGTCGATCACGTTGTTCGCAGCGTCACCGGCGAACGTGTCGCCGGATCCCGAGCCGGTCACGTTCTCGACCGCGGTGAGCTTGTCGGTGCCCTCCCCGGTCACGGTCCCGGCGCGCAGGTCGGCGGCGATCGGGTTCGACGAGTAGACATAGGCGGCGGTGTCGGCCCCGGCGCCGCCCTGGAGGTCGTCGTCGCCCTCGAGGCCGATCAGGGTGTCGTCGCCGCCGGTGCCACTGAGCACGTTGCGGGCGCCGTCGCCGGTCAACCGGTCGGCGCCCTCGGACCCGGCCAGATCCTCGAACCCGCGCAGCGTGTCGCTGCCGTCGCCGCTCGCGCCGTTGGCGCCGAGGTCGGCGTCGACTCCGGCCGGCGCCGAGGCAAAGGAGATGAGGTCGCGTCCCGGGCCGCCGTCGAGCACGTTGTCGGCGTCGTCGCCCCCGATCGTGTCGTCGTGGGCCGATCCGGTCAGGTTCTCGATCGAGGTGACCGAGTCGGTCCCGTCGGCGGTCACCGTCTCGGCCCGCAGGTCGGCGATCACGGGGCCCGCGGCCGCCGCGTAGCTGACGCTGTCAGAGCCACCCTGGCCCTCGAGCCGATCGTCGCCCGCGCCGCCGGCGAGCAGGTCGTTGCCCTCGCCACCGCTGAGCTTGTTCACGCCGGCGTCGCCGGTCAGCTCGTCGTCGGCCGGCGAGCCGATCGCGTTCTCGATCGCGCTCAGGAGGTCGTCGCCGTTGCCGCTCGCCTTGCCCTTGGCGAGGTCGATCCGCATCGGCTCGGGCGAATCAGAGAAGCCCGCGACGTCGACCCCTCCCTGGCCCTTGAGCTTGTCGTCACCCTTGCCGCCGCTGAGCGTGTCGTCGCCAGGGCCACCGGCGAGCGAGTCGTTGCCGGCCTTGCCGATGAGCGCGTCGGCACCGCCGCCGCCCTTGAGGACATCGTTGCCCCCCTTGCCGATGAGCACGTCGGCGCCGCCCTTGGCGCAGAGAACGTCACGCTTGTTGGTGCCCTTGAGCACGTCGACGCTGCCGGTCCCCTTCTGGGTGCACTTCGCTGCCTCGGCGGCTCCCGCCTGGGCGAAAGCTCCCACGCAGACGAGGGCGACGCCCAGGATTCGAGCGGCGCGCAGAGTCGGCCAGGAGTTCCCCTTCGAGCGCGTCATGGCTCCATGACGCTTACTCGGCCTTCAGTTCGACATCCCGTATCTGAAGCAGGCGCAAGTCGTACGTCTGTCCGTCGGTGCCGAAGTCGAGCGTCGCCGTCTCGCCCTTCTGGAGGGTGATGTAGAGGCAGTTCTCAGGCGCGGGCACGCAGGCGGCGGTACCGCCGGCCAGGGTCGCGCCCTTGGCGACCACGAACGCGGCCCGCTTGCCCTTCTCATCGGTGCCCAGGTACGCGACCACGGGGGCCTCGGCGTCGGGAAGGATCGTCATCGGCTTGACGTTCTCGTGCAGCTTCGGGTTGCCCTGCAGGCCGATCATCACGTCGACGCGGCGCGTGACCAGGTGGTTGACGACCTCGACGTCCTGGCTGGAGGGCTGATTGCCGCCGTTGCCGTTGCCGCGTTGCCGCCGTTGCCGCTCCCACCGGTCTCATCGACGGTCGTGGTCTCATCGCCGGCCGTGTTCTGGGTCCCGTCGTTGATCGAGAGGTCGTTGGGGGTGCCGGTCTCGGTCGGGTAGTCGATCGTGCCGGTCCCACCGCCTGCAGCGGCGGTCGTGGCGGACGTCGGAGCGCTCGAGCCGCCGCCCGAACCGTCGCCGCTCGAGGACGAGTCGCCGCCCTGGAACGCGGGCTTGAACGGGTTGGTCGACTTGAGCGCGGCGAGCCGCTTCTTGTAGTTGCGCACGCTGACCGAGTTGTCGGCGAGCACCGCGGCGGTGAGCTCGGAGTCCGATCCCCTGTCGACGACAACCGCCGCCGGCGGGACCGGCTCGTCCTCGCTCTTCAGCAGCACCGGGACCGCGATCAGGGCGACCACGAGGGCGATCGCCGGCAGCAGCAGATGGCGATCGCGGAGATCGCGGTAGACGTCGTTCAGAAACTGCGGGGGCCGGATGTCCTTCAATTCGCCACCACCGCCGCGGAGACGGCCTGATCGGTCGCGCTGGCGGGCGGCGCCGTCGCCGGCGTCGCGGTCCCCGCGGCCGGGCCGGACGGGGTCGCCCCTGCGGTGATCCCCTGGTCGGCGGGCGTCAGGTAGGTGGTCGTCGTGACGTCGGCGGTCAGGTCCGGAAGCCCGTTCGGGCCCGGGCTGAAGTCGAACCCGTCGATCGTCATCAAGCGGCCGTCGACGGTGGTCTTCTCACCGTTCGTGCTGATGGTGACCATCCCGTCGATGCTGCCGAAGAAGTCGGCGATCTCGAAGAAGCCGCCATCGAAAGTCATCTGGTACGGCATCACCGGAAGGCCCGCGGGGCCGACGGTGGCGCCGATCGGCAGCAGTGCGGCGGACGCCTCCGTGGCGGTCGCCGGGGTCGTCGTGGTGGTCGGCGTCGTGGGCGCGGCGGCCGCCGGGGCAGCGGCCGCTCCGGTGGTCGCTCCGCCGAGGGTGATCGAGCGGAAGTCGACGCCTGCCTTGGTCGAGAGTGACTGCAGCTGCGTCAGCAGGCTCGGCGTGTCGGCGTCGGTCGGCACGGCCTTGCCGAGGCTGACCAGGTCGCGGTAGTTGTTGGAGAAATCGGCCTTCGCGGCTTCGCCCGCGGCGGCGGACTGCTCGGCGGTGGTCACCTCGGCGCTCAGCGCGGCAACCTGCTCGTTGAGGTCGGACGCCTCCTGGCGCTTCGGCGACAGGATCAGGAACCAGAACGCGGCCGCCAACGCGAGGGCGGCGACGCCCATGAGGATCATGCGGTCGGTGCTCTTCATCAGTTACCCACCCCCACGGCCGCCGCGCCGGAGTTGGCGTCCGAGACCTGCTGGTCGGCCGAGTCCTTCGCCGCCTGCTGCTCGCTCTGGGTGGCGGCGACGCCCGAGTCGTCGGTGGTCGTCGCGGGGGTCGTCGAAGTTGTGGTCGCCGGGGTCGTCGAAGTCGTGGTCGCGGGGGTCGGCGTGCCCGTCGGCGGCACCGTCGCGGACTCGGGCACCGGGACCGCGTCGAAGGCGACGGTGATCTCGAACCGAGCGATGGACGGCTTTGTCTGGCAGCTCGACGCGGTCGCATCCCCGCCCGGCGCCGGGGCAGCCGCACCGGTCGCGGCGTCGCTCTGCTCGCCGAGCTGCGAGCTCTGCATCCCGACGCGCGTCACACCGTCGATGTCGCGGAGCGCCGCGAGGAAGCGGGCGACCCCGTTCTGGCCCTCCGCGCAACCGGCGAGCTGGAGGGACGGGCCCGTGATCGAGGGATCCGCCGAGGAGGTGCTCGCCCCGGTGTCAGCGCCGCCGGCGCCGGCCGAGCCGGTGAGGCTGTCGAGCGTGACCCGATGCGGGATCACGAGGGCGAGCTCGTTCAGGACGCGCTCCCAGTCGAACCGGGTCTGCGCGAGACTCGAGACGGTCTCGCTGCGCGCGGCCGACAGGGTTGCGAAGTCTTGGTAGGGCGCGAGCTTGGATGCGGCCAGGTCGGCCTGGGCCTGGCGCGCCTGCAAGGAGGCGAGCTCGGCCTTCGAGTCGGTGATCTGGTTGCCGGTCATGATCACCAGCACGACCCCGAGCAGCGCGACGACGAGCACGCCGATGATCGCGTAGGAGGCGAACCCGGCGCGCAGCGGAGCGTGCTCGCCGCGGCGGTCCTCGGGTGGCAGCAGGTTGACGGGGCGCATCGCGCTACTCCTCGAGCCCCAGCCCGTACGAGAGGGTCAGGCGGCCGGCGGCCGCTCCCGCGGCGCCGCGCAGCGGCTCGGGCACGGCCGCCCGGACCGGCACCGGGAGCTCGCGCTCGAGCCGGTCGACGAGGCCGGGGATCGCGATGCCTGGGCCGGCGACGACGAGATCATCGACGCGGACCGAGTCCTCGAGCGTCGCGTAGTACTCGAGCGAGCGGCGCAGCTCGTCGACGAGGGTCGCCACCCCGGAGGCGAGCGCCTCGCGCGAGTGGGCGAGGACCTGCGGGTCGCCCTCGAGCTCGTCGACCGGGGCGTCGAGGCCGACGTGGATCAGCCACTGGCGCGCGTGCTCGAGGTTGAGCCCGCTGCTCGCCGCCAGCGACTGGGCGATCCCCTCCATGCCGAAGCCGAGCAGGCGGCTGAACACGCAGTAGGGGCCACGGGCGACCGCCAGGTTGGTGACGTCGCCGAGGTGGCAGTACAGGGTGCCGCCGATCGCGTCGTCGGCGACCAACGTGTCGGCCGTTGGGCCGGCGGTGTTGCCGGCGAGCGCGCGGATCAGGGCGAAGCTGGAGTGGTCGATGCCGACCAGTCGCACGCCGGCGCGGCGCATCGCCTCGGTGATCCCGGAGAGCATCTCGCGGCGCGCGGCGACCGCGACGACGTCGACGTTGGTGGCGTCCTCACCGTTGACGGTGGGGATCACCTGCCAGTCGAGGACCGCGCGGTCCAGCGGCATCGGGATGTGGTCCTGGGCCGAGAAGCGGATGGCCGCCTCGAGCTCGTCGCGGTTCTCGATCCGCGGCAGGCGGATCGAGCGCACCGCGACCTTCTGGTTCGCGATCCCGATCCGCACCTCGCGCGAGAACTTGTGCTCGGCAAAGAGCGCCTTGACCGCGTCGCCGAGGGCGTCGGGGTCGGCGACCTCGCCGTCCCGGACCGCGCCCGAGGGCAGCGGGGCGACGCCGTACCGAGTGACGCTGACCGAGCCGTTGACGCGGACCTCGGTCGCGGCGACGCTGCCGGCATCGAGATCGAGGCCGACGACGCCGTGGGAACGGCCGATCGGCTGCGTGAGCGGGTTCTTCTTCTTGGACAGGGCGATCATGGGACGAGGCGGGGCCGGAGGGCCTCCGGGTGCTCAATCGGCTCAAACGGCGCCCGACTTGAGCCCCGAATGGCGATGAATTGCCGCGCTCGCCGCGCCTAGCCCGTGAAGGTGTCCAGATACCAGTCGACGATGTCGTCGCCAAACCAGAGCCCGACCACTCCGCCGAGCGCCAGGAAGGGCCCGAACGGGACCGTGTGCTTGCGCCCCTCGGCTCCGTGGCGGGCGATGATCGCGGCGCCGACAACCGAGCCGGCGATCAGGCCGACCAGCACCGCGGGCGCGATCGAGCGGCCCAGGTAGATGGCCATCATCGCGACCAGCTTCGCGTCACCCATCCCCATCCCGCGCGGATAGACGAGCGCGATCAAGAGGAACGCGCCGCCGGCGATCGCGACCGCGAGCGCGCGCTGGTCGAGGTCGCCGAGGTCGAAGCCGAGCACGATCGCGACGCCCGCGATCGCGCCCGCGAGCACGAAGGCGTTGGGGATGATCCGCAGTTCGAGGTCGGTGAGCGTGATCGCGACCAGGACCGCGCACAGGACGAGCCCGAGCACCAGCTCGCCGGCGTCGTCGGTGCCGAGCGCGAGCACCGTGCCCGCCCAGAGCGTGCCCAGGCCCGCCTCCGTGAGCGGATAGCGGGGCGAGATCGGCTCCCCGCAGTTGCGACAGCGGCCGCGCAGCAGCAGCCAGGAGACGATCGGGACGTTGTCGTAGGCGGCGATCGTGCTGCCGCAGGCCGTGCAGCGGGAGCGCCCGCTGACCCAGCCGCCCTCGCCGCGCGGGATCCGATGCGCGAGGACCGTGATCAGGCTGCCGGTGAAGGCACCGGCGACGAACGCGATCAGAGCAGCTCCGGCCATCGGCGTCGGACCCTAACCGCGCGCCAGGCGGCAGCTAGCAGGCGACGGAGGAGTCGGTGCTCCCCTGCACGCAACCGGTCTCGCGGACCACCCGCCAGCTCGCCGAGGCGAGGTCGAACAGGTACGGCGGCTGCTGGACGGCGAGCCGGTCGTCGTAGGTGTAGTTCTTCAGGTAGCCGGTGACGGAGGTGCCGCCGGAGGTCGTGCCGACGGTGCCACGGAACAGCTGCGCGATCACCCCGTTGACGATCAGGCCGGCGCTGGGCGGCGTGCCGCCGATCGGCGCTCCGCAGTCGAAGTTGTCGACGATGAACGAGTGGTTGAGGGCCAGAACCGCGGCGTCGATCCGCAGGCTGGTCAGGCTCTGGCTGGGGACGTTGGCGGCCGACCCGCACTGGCCCTGGGTGGTGCCCGAACGGGTCGTGACCCCGTGCATGATCCGGATGAAGTTGTTGGCGACCATGCCCATCACCGCCGGGCCGGTCAGGTTGGTGGTCACCGAGCCGTCGATGATGATGTCGTTGGCAGCGGCAATCGTCACCGGGGCCGAATAGGTGCCGTGGACGTAGACGTTGCCGCAGGTCGAGGTCTTGTCGTAGACGTTCGCCGACTGCGAGAAGTACGGCGAGTAGGTCGCCGCGCAGGTGCCGCTCTTCACGTAGATGATCGGCTTGCTGACGAGGTCCACCGTCTGCGCGGCGCCGCCGCGGACCGAGACCGTCGCGGTGTTGCCGTTCAGCGTGATGTCCGTGGCGCCGGTGTAGACGACCCCGTCCTGGGTCGCGTAGGTGAGCAGGTTCGAATTGTCCGGCGGCGCGGTGATGTACGGGGCGTTCTCGATCAGGTCGCCGTTGACGATCGCGTTGTTGCTGCAGCCCGAGGTCGGGATCATCCCCGGCGCCGTCGGCGGGCCCGGGGCCGCGGTCAGCACGTTGTCGGTGCCACCGGGACGGCCGAAGGTCGGCGAGCCGCAGATCGAGTACTGGTCCTGCGTGTACATCGGCCCGTTCAGCTTGTCGCCGGTGATCCAGCTGATCGTGCCGCAGTCGGAGGGGCGGCCGTCACGTCGGAACTCGGCGCAGTCCTGCTTTGACGCCGGGTCGGCGTAGGTGTTCGGATCGAGCGTCTCGTAGACGGAGTACCAGAGGAAGTCGAGCGGAGAGTCGCGGCGGAAGCTGGCGACGATGTCGCGGGTCGCCACCGTCTGGCCGGCGCTGTTGGAGACCGTGCCCGTGAAGCGCATCCGGAAGCTGCCGGTCGCGAAGTCGATCATCGAGCCGACCGGATTGGTCGTGCTGCACGTACTGGCACCGTTCGCGGGCACCGGCACGTAGGCGTAGCGGACGTTGCTCGGCGCGCCCGGGACCTGGGTCGTGGCGCGGCTCGGGCAGTTCTGCCACAGCTCGGTGTTGCGGTTGACCTGCGACAGGAACGCCGCCATCCCGGCGCGGGCCGCGTAGTAGGCCTTCTTGCCGTCGAGCGAGCGCTGGGTGTTGCCGATGTCGCCGTTCGCGGCGACGAACGCGCCCGCGACCATCAGCGTGCTGATCGTCAGCACCATCAGGGCGACGATCATCGTGAACCCGTCCTCGGCTGCCGCGCGCCGGCGCCAGATCATGCGCATGGCGGCACCGTCGGCAGGTTGCCCTCGCTCGGGACCGGGGTGAGGCGCAGGATGACGGAGTCCTGGACCGTGACCGGGTTCGAGATCGTCGTGTTGTCGCCGAGCTTGCCCCCGGCGCCCACCTGCATCGTGATCGTCACCGCGGAGACCAATCGAGCCGAGTCGGGCGCCGTCGTCAGCGGCACCGCCAGGCGGCTGCGGTCGCTCGCCGAGTTGTAGGGGATCGTGTTCGCCGGAACGTTGCCGCCGGTGCTGGTCGTCGAGCCGCTCGGCAGGGTCGCGGTCCCGTCGAGCAGGATCATGAACGGGTTCCCGGCGGCGTCGAGGTATTGGTTGCCCGAGGCGTCGGCCGCGATCCCGTACTTGTAGTAGCGGAAGATCGGGGTGCTGCCGACCTGTTGGACGTGGTCGAGCAGGGTCCGCGTGCTCGACGGGGTGCTCGAGAAGGTCCAGTTCGGCGACGAGCCGCCCGTGACCGCATAGCTCGAGTCGGTGAGCGTCTGCGTGGTCGCGCCGGTCCAGGCGATCGTGTGCTTGACCGGGGTCAGGCTCGCCGCCGACCCGTACTTCGAAACGAAGGTCAGCGACGTGCCGGTGCTGCCGTCGCGGATCGGGACCACGTTCTCGGCCATGCAGGCCGAGTGCAGCTGGTTCTCGATCGACTCGACCGTGTTGCGGGCGCGCTGGGTCGCGTCGACCTCGGCGAACACCCGGGTCGACTGGCGCAGGACGACGTCCTGGAAGGTGAACAGGGCGATCACGACGACCATCGAGACCAACAGGACGACGAGCAGCTCCACGAGGGTGAACCCGGACTGCTCGGAGCGGATTCGCGCGAGCGCTGCGGCAGCGGCCATCAGCAGAACCCCGTCGGGGAGGTGATCAGGATCGGGACGGTGCTCGCGTTGCCGGTCGTGTAGTTCGTATTGGCGCGATTGGTGATCGTCACCTTGCGGAAGCTGGAGCTGGTCGTCCCGGTCGTGAACTTGTAGTCGGCGCAGATCGAGTAGGTGCCGTACGGCTGCCCTGGCTTGTCGAGCCACCCGTTCGCGGGCAGGGTCGAGGCGGTGCTGATATCCGGCTGCCAGGTCTGCCCGCAGGAGTCGGTGAGCCTGATGTGCGACGGCTTCACGTTCGCGCCGTCGTAGGTGACGTTCACGTTCATCCCCGGCATCGCGACCGCACCGGTGGTCCCGGTGAGGGTCGTCGTCGCCCCCGGCGTGACGCTGGCCGAGGTCGGGGCGGTGCCCTTGGCCGCCGCGCACTTACCCGCGTAGACGACGTACGGGCCGCTCGGCGTCGTCGTGTTGAACGGGAAGAGCGATTGGGTCGTCGCGATATTCGTAGCCGGCGAGGCTCGGCGCGGTGAACTTCGGCCCGGCCATCGCGGTGTTTTCCCACGACAGCGACGGCGCCTCCTGGCCGGTAAGCGTCGTGCCGCCGATCGTGGTCCGGAAGTTCGCGGAGATCGCGCCCGCCCGCCCGAGCGTGAATTTGTAGGTGGTCGTGTTGCCCGCGGTCGTGGTCACGGTCGCGGACGGGTTGGCAGCGCCGTCGTAGTCGACGTAACCCGCCAGCACCGGGGCGAGCGCGTAGTCGCCGACGAGCAGCGCGCCGAAGATCGTGCAACCGCCGGCGTCGGTGGTCCCGAAGCGGCGCACCGCGTCGGTGCTCTGGTCGGCGCCGCTGACGTTGACGCGAGCGCCCGAGATCGCGGCAGCGTTCTGGTCGACGGTCTGGACGAGGAGCGAGCCGCCGGCCCGTGGCGTGACGACGCTCTGGACGACGACCGGGCTCCGGGCGTTGGCGGTCCAGTTGACGGTCGAGATCACCTTGGCGTAGTCGGCCGCGGCCGCCGAGGTCGAGCAGCTGGCCGAGTCCGCGGCGCTGCTCAGGAACTGGCCGGTCGACCTCACGGTGTAGGTGTCGTTGTCGAGGGTGATCGTCCGGGTCTGGTCGAGGTTTGCGATCTGGTCGGCCGAGAGGCCCTTGATCCGCTCCTGGTCGGCCTGCGCGACCTGGAAAGCCTGGGCGCGACGGCGCTGGTCAGAGGCCGTCTTGCCGGCCGCGTCGAGCCCGATCAGCGAGAGCGAGATCAGCCCGACCATCAGCCCGGTGACGGCGACCTCGACGATCGTCAGCCCGTCCTCGGCGACAAGGCGCGCACGAGGGCGCGAAGCTTGCGCGCCCCGTCCGAGATCAGGCGTGGATAAGCGGGCATGGGAAGTGAAGGACCTCAGGCAGACAGTCGGCATTCCTGGCCCACTGCTTTAGGAACGGAGCGGCTGAACGCCGGCGCCCACGACGGCGACGAGGCGACCAGATGGCCGCCTCGCCGTCGCGTGTTCAACTTGATCAGTTCCAGACGTTGCTCGACGGGCAGCCGCCGCGATCGGTGCCCGCAATGGTGCACGGGTACGAGATCGTGCCGTTGGCGGCGCGATCGATCGCGTAGGTGTTGCCGGTCGTCTTCGCGGTGACCACGACGCGATACGCGCTCGCGGTCGGGTTGCCGACGTTGGCCGCCAGCGCGCCGTTCGAGCCATAGATGTCCAGGCACGGACGGGCGGTGCCGGTGCAGTCGACCGGGACCGCGGACTCGATCGCCCGCAGGGCCGCGACATCGGCGCCGACGTAGGAGCCGCTGTTGTCGGTGGCGAACGTCTCCATCGCCGTCTGGGAGGTGCGGACCGACTCCTTGGCGCTGGCGTCGTTGGCCTTGTTGCGCTGGTTGAAGAACGCCGGGATGGCGATCGCGGCCAGCAGGCCGATGATCAGCATCACGACCAGGAGCTCGACCAGCGTGAAGCCGGATTCGCTGCGCGAACGCTCTCTCATCACTCCGTACATCCGAGTTGCCCCCTAGGTGGCTGGGATCGCTTACCCCATGTAGGTCGGCAGCGCCTGCGCCCGGCTTGCGTGCCAGACCCCAGCTTGGACGCTCGTTCGACCAGCCCCAAATGCCGGCCCGGAACGACGCGAGGGCGGCCCGAAGGCCGCCCTCAGCGTCAACTGCACTTCTAGCTTGGAGCTAGTTCCAAACGTTGCTCGACGGGCAGCCGCCGCGATCGGTGCCCGCGATCGGTGCACGGGTACGAGATCGTGCCGTTGGCGGCGCGATCGATCGCGTAGGTGTTGCCGGTCGTCTTCGCGGTGACCACGACGCGATAGGCGCTCGCGGTCGGGTTGCCGACGTTGGCCGCCAGCGCGCCGTTCGACCCGTAGATCGTCAGGCACGGACGGGCGGTGCCGGTGCAGTCGACCGGGACCGCGGACTCGATCGCCCGCAGGGCCGCGACATCGGCGCCGACGTAGGAGCCGCTGTTGTCGGTGGCGAACGTCTCCATCGCCGTCTGGGAGGTGCGGACCGACTCCTTGGCGCTGGCGTCGTTGGCCTTGTTGCGCTGGTTGAAGAACGCCGGGATGGCGATCGCGGCCAGCAGGCCGATGATCAGCATCACGACCAGGAGCTCGACCAGCGTGAAGCCGGATTCGCTCTGGGCCCTGACGCGGAGCTTGTTGATCATTTAAGGAACCTCCTGGGTACCCACTGGTTGCATTGCGCCAGAGCCCCGGGCTTAACCCGACGAAGTCTTGGACCTCGGTGGTAACCCGGCTTGCTCTCCCTTGGGTGAGCCCCGTGGCTTTGCGCGGTCGCCTCACGACGACTTTGCCTTTATCACCGAGGCACTGGCCTCAGGCAGGGCTATCGGTACTCGCCAGGCGAACCTTTAGCCGTGCATGGGGGGTACATCCGTCCGTCTAGGGTCCAGCACCCATGCGCGGGGGTGCCGCGAGCGGCTCGTACGAACGACCAGCGGCTCGTACGAGCGTCTAGCCGGGGCTTCTAAGCTGCCGTTGATGGCCGCTCGCCGCCTGATCCTGGCGATGCTCGTCCTGCTGGTGCTGTCGAGCATCCTCGCGGCGCTGGTGCCGGTCGAGCGCGACCGCCTGCGCGGCGATTCCTCCTCGACCTCGACCACCACCGAGGCCACGACCGAGCCCGCCGGCAAGCTCGTCCGCCGCACGGTCGGCGCCGACGACGCGACGCCGGAGCGGATCGAGCTCGCGCTCGGCGACCAGCTCGAGCTCACCGTGACCTCACCGAAGCTCGCCGATCAGGTCGAGATCCCGGCGTTCGGCCAGCTCGCCGACGTCGACCCCGACTTCCCCGCGCGCTTCGACGTGCTCGCGCTCGAGACCGGCAGCTTCCCGGTGCGGTTGGTCGAGGCCAGGCGGGTGATCGCCCGCATCGACGTCAGCGCCCGCGACTCCGGCCCGAAGGACGATCAGAAGGGCGGCAACTCCAAGGACTCGCCCGGCTCCAACACCGAGATCGCGACCGCCGGCGCCAGCTCCTTCAGCTGAGCCGCGAAGCGCCGCGGGGGCTCGCCGAGGAACTCCGGCGCCCGGCCGACCATGTCGCGGCGGATCAGCGTGCCCCAGTGGATCGGGATCACGACCCGGGGCCGGATGCGCGCCGCCGCCTCGGCGGCGCTGCGCGGGTTGAGGTGGCCGGGGCCGAGCTTCGGTCCCCAGCCGGCGATCGGCAGCAGCGCGACGTCGATGTGCCCGGCGAGCTCGTCCATCTCCGCGAACAGGTCGGTGTCGCCGGCGAAGTAGACGGCCCGCCCCCCGCCTCGACCACGTAGCCCGCCGCCTCGACCGCGGGCCCGAGCTTGTAGCGCCGCGCTTCGTGGACGGCCGGGGTCGCGGTCACCGTCGCGGCGCCCACGGCGGTCGACTCGCCCGCGGCGAGCTCGATCGCCGCGTTGAAACCGCGCCGCGAGAGCGTCCGCCCCGCTCCTGAGGGGCAGATCACCGGCAGGCTCCGATCGACGCGCTTCAGCGAGCGAAAGTCGAGGTGGTCGTGGTGCAGGTGCGAGATCATCACGGCGTCGAGGCCCTGGGTGATCGAGTCTGCCGGCGTCGGCGGGTGACGCTCGATCACCCCGAGCAGCCGCGGTCGGAGGACCGGGTCGGTGAGCAGGCGGGCGCCGCCGAGCTCGAGCAGGACCGTCGCGTGGCCGACGTAGGTGATCCGGTCGCTCACGTCGGCGCCGCCTTCGGCTCGCGAGCACCGCGGCGCTTGTGGGAGATGAAGCCGATCAGACCGGCCGGCAGCTGCAGCCAGTAGGCGAAGAGGCGGTAGGCGAAGGTCGCGAGCACCGCGCTCCCGGCGCCGACCCCGGCCAGGGCCAGCATCGCGGTCAGGCCGGCCTCGACGAAGCCGAGCCCGCCCGGGGTGACCGGGATCTGGGCGAGCACCTGCGCGGCGCAGAAGGCGAGCAGGACGAGGGTCGGGCGCGGCGTCGAGCCGACCGCGGCGAGGGCCGCGAGCAGGGTCGCGTAGTCGAAGGCCCAGCGCCCGACGGTCGCCACCACGGCCTCCTTCCACTGCGGCCCGAGCGTCGCGAGCAGCTTGTCGCGCTCGACGCGCAGGCGCGCCGGCAGCGCCCGGCTCGGCGGCGAGCCGCGCCGCAGCCGGTTGCGGATCGCCTGCACGGCGCGGCCGACCAGCTCGAGCGGGCGATCGAAGGCGAGCAGGGCGACGCCGGCGGCGCTCAGCAGGACGAAGACGGCGACCCCGATCACCGTCGCCTCGATCAGGTTGCGGTCGACCGAGCCGCGCAGGAGCGACGGCAGCGCCAGCACCGGCAGCGCCAGGACGACCGCGAAGGTCAGCAGGTTGACCGCGGTTATCCCGGCGACCGCGCGGCCGCGCTCGAGCCCGGACTCGACCAGCATGCGGTACTGCAGCGCGGCGCCGATCGCTCCCCCGGCCGGGGCGATCTTGCCGAGCGCGTTGCCGGCCAGCTGCGACTCGATCACGTCCCGCCATCGGGCCCGGTGAAGCGCCATTCGCTGCAGGACCCAGATGCAGGCGAACGCCCCGACCTGAAGCACGAGCATCGACGGCGAACCAGATCCAGTCGATCCGCTCCAGGTCCCGCCAGGAGCCGAGCACGTCGAGCAGGCTCGGCGCGACGAGGTAGAGCGAGACGCCGGTGACCGCGAGCCAGAAGGCCGTCCTTCGCAGGCTCGGGCCCTTGCTGACCGTCTCCTGCTCGCCGCGCTCGATCTCGCGCTCGGCGTCGGCGCGCTCGGAGATCGCCTGCTCGAGGCGGTCGCCGATCGACTCGCGTTCGCGTGATCCCGTGGCGCTCATCCGAACAGGATCAGCAGGCTGGTGGCGATCCCGAGGACGATCCCGCCGAGCGCCAAGGCGAGGTTCGCGTGGCGGCCGAGCTGCGAGTAGCCACCGTGGGTGACCGCGTCGTCGAGCGCCCGACCACGCAGGTTCCCGTACGCGAACAGGACCACGCCGTAGATCCCGAAGCCGACGCCGAGCGCGACGTAGGGCCAGGTCTCGATCGAGCCGTTGAGCTCGGGCACGACGCGGCCGATCCCGATCCCGACCGCGAGCGACGTGAGCCCAGTCCGCCACCAGGCGAGCTGGGTGCGCTCACCGGCGAGGCGCGTGCGTCGGGTCGCGTCGCCGCTCTCCACCAGGCAAGGATAGGATCGCCGCGCGATGGGTGAGTTGAAGCTCGGTTACAACACCGGTTATTGGTCGGCGGGACCACCCGACGGGGTGCTCGAGGTGATCCGCGAAGCGGACAGCCTCGGGCTGGACTCGATCTGGGCGGCCGAGGCCTACGGCTCCGACTGCCTCACCCCGCTCGCCTGGTGGGGCTCGCAGACCGAGAACGTGAAGCTCGGCACCGGCATCCTGCAGATGTCCGCGCGCCAGCCGACCGCCGCGGCGATGGCGGCGATGACGCTCGACCACCTCTCCGGCGGCCGGATGATCCTCGGGATCGGCGTCTCCGGCCCGCAGGTCGTCGAGGGCTGGTACGGGATGCCGTTCGCCAAACCCTTGGCGAGGACGCGCGAGTACGTGGCGATCCTGCGCGACGTGTGGGCGCGCCGGGGCCCGGTGACCGCCGACGGGCCGCACTATCCGCTCCCGCTGCCCGACGGCACGGGGCTCGGCAAGCCGCTGAAGTCCTCGATCCACCCGCTGCGCGAGGAGATCCCGATCTACCTCGCGGCCGAAGGACCGAAGAACATCGCGCTCGGCGCCGAGATCTGCGACGGCTGGATGGCCATGCTGCTCTCCCCCGCCCACCTCGAGCCTTACGAGGAGGCGCTCGCCGAGGGCTTCGCCCGCGAGGGCGCCCGCCGCAGCGCCGACGACTTCGAGGTCGCCGCGACGGTGCCGATGCTGGTCTCCGACGACGTCGAGGCGGCCGCCGACATGCTGCGCCACTACTACGCGCTCTACTTCGGGGGCATGGGCGCCAAGGGCAAGAACTTCCACGCCAACGTGCCGATCCGGATGGGCTACGGCGACATGGTCGAGACCGTCCAGGACCTCTACCTCGCCGGCAAGAAGCAGGAGGCCGCCGAGGCGATCCCGTTCGAGCTGATCGACCAGATGTCGCTGATCGGCCCGCCCGACAAGATCCGTCACGACCTCGAGGCGTGGCGCGACTCGTTCGTGACCACGCTGCTGATCGGCGGCGACCCGGCCACCGTGCGGGTGGCCGTCCGAGCTCGTTCTCGGCTAGGTCCGCGAGCGGTTCAGCCGGCCGCTCTGCGACCAGGAGCTGATGTCGATCAGGAACGCGAGCACGACGATGAACCACTCGAAGCCGGTGACCTCGTTGGTGCCCGACGTCCACATCACCGCGTAGGCAAGGGTCGTCCACGGCAGCAGGAAGAAGCCGAGGAACGGCACGAACCAACTGTCGAAGGCGCGGCTGAGCAGGTCGCTGAACAGCCAGATCGCGAACAGCGCGAGGCGCGGCGAGATCAGCGCGAAGAGAGCGACCAGACAACCCATCGCAGCGCAGCCTAGGCGCTCCGGCGCGGCGGCGCTCGCCCGGTCGCCGAGAGGGCTAACGTGGGTTTCGATTTCGTCGCTCGGGGAGCGCAGATGACGGTCGCCGAAAGCCCAGCGAAGCGGACGAGGGGATCGATCGAGTACGAGGTCGACCCGGACGGCGCAATCGTTTCAGTCAACGACTTCTTCGTCGTGTTCGCAGCGGAAAACGGCTGGTTGGTCCAGGCGGCCGACGTCCTGGGCACTTCACTCTTCGATCACGTCGCCGGGCAGCGGGTCCGCGAGTTGCACCGCAGCCTGCTCTCCGCGGTCCGCTCCTCGAGCAAGCCGCTGAGCCTGCCGATGCGCTGCGACTCGCCGACCGAGCGACGGTGGCTCTCGGTCACGTTCACCCCCCTCGCCGACGGGCGCGTGGCCTTCGCCTCTCAGCTCAACCGGATCGAGTCGCGCCCGTACCAGCCGCTGCTCGACCCGACGGTCGAGGCGAGCACGACCGGCGAGATGCTCAGCGTCTGCGCCTGGTGCGCGCGGGCCCGCTACGGGGGCGCCTGGATCGACATCGATGACGTCGCCGAGCGGCTCCGGATCATCGACCGCAGCGCCGTACCCAGCCTCAGTCACGGAATCTGCGGCCGCTGCGAGGCAGCGCTCGTAGGCTAAGACCCGCCCCAGCGCGCCCCCCACGTCGACGGGTCGAAAACGCTATTCCCCTCAACGAAATCAACCCGTCGGCGGTGGAGGCGGAGGCCGGAGCCGGGGTCTGCGGGGGGCGGGCGGCCAAGAGGACGACGCCGGCGGCGGTGATCGCCCCGAGGACCGGTACCGCGAGCTTCGCTGCTCGGGGCGAGAGGACCAGTTCGAAGAGCGGGACCGGATCGCCGATGCGGTCGCCGAGGCGCCCGAGCGGGCAATCGCCGCGGTTGAGCCCCACCAGCGCTCCCTCGACGGCCAGCGCCGCGACGGCCGGGCGAAGCAGCGGACCTCGCCGCCGGGTCACCGCCGACCACCAGACGTAGGCGATCGAGGCCGTGAAGCCGGCCGCGACCACCGCATGGCCGGCACGCCAGGCGACGATCGCCGGCGTCAATTCGACGCGGGTCTCGTTGCGGGCCGCGACCATGTCCTCGAAGCTACTGCGGTGGAGCGGTTCAGCCTGGGCCACACTCGTCGATCGTCGCGCAGCCGCAACCCCGCGCCCAGCGGGACCGGCGCCTGGGAGGCCTAGAAGTCCCGGCCAACTGGTAGGCCTCTTCGAGGTAGGCGCGGCGCCGCTCATCGTCAGCGGCGACTACGGCGTAGAAGTACTTGTGCTCGGTCTGCTTGACACCTGCCATCTTCAGACCCCAGTCGCAGATGACTGTGTCCATGGCGTCGCGCCAACCCTTGTCGTACTCCTCTTCGGTGAAGAAGGTCGGCGTGAGGATGAGCGCCTTCTCCTGGGAAAGCAGCGGAGTCCGGCCCTCGAGATCGCCCTGCCACCCAGCGCGGTTGAGGGTGTAGGCAAAGCCGTAGGCGAAGACTCGCTCGAACCAGCCCTTGAGAATGGCCGGGAAGCCCATCCAGTAGACGGGCGCGACGAAGATCAGTGCGTCCGCCTCGGCGACGAGCGTCTGCTGCGCGCGAACGTCCTCAGGCAGCTGGTCCGCGAGCGCTCTGGCGATCGCGCGATTGTCCTTGCCGCTTAGCCATCGGCGGGCCAGGAAACGGCGCAGCGGACCGCGCGCCGAGGCGAGCACCGCCTCTCGCGGGTTCGCTTCTTCGAGCAGTTCCTCGGGCAGCGACTCGTGCAGGAACTGGACCCCGTCCCGAGCGGTGAAGACAGGATCGAAACCGCACGCGTAGAGGTCGTTGACCACGTAGGCGTGACGGCCCTCGTCGAGTCCCTTGGTGATCTGATCGAGAACGGCGTGTGTAAACGAGTTCGGGTTCGGGTGGGCGTAGACGATGAGCACTCTCATGAGCCCAACCTAGGCGCCGACCGAGGCGCGCGCATCCGCACACAGCCGACAATCCTCTCCGTAGCGGACCCGGACGTTGGACTGGCTCATCCGATCGTCGGACTCCGTAGTCGATACCGGTCGACCGGGGCGCTCCCTTCGGATGTGCTCAAGGCGGTCGGCGAGGAGGATGAACGAGCGAACAACTCGCTGAACAAGGAAGGCCGACAGATGCAGAAGTGGGAGTACATGGTCGTTCCCCTCGCGCAGGCCGGAACGCTGAAGAAGAAGTCCGTGGCCCTGTCGCCAGATCGACTGAATGAACTCGGAGCGGAGGGCTGGGAGGCGGTCGGTCTCTCACTGAAGCGAGGCGATCTGGTCGCTTGGCCGGTGGTCTTGCTCAAGCGCCCTCTGGACTGAGCCGTGCCCACGGGAGTTGTCGAGAGCGGGCCTCGCCACAGTCCTTGGATCGCGCCGGGCTTCGAGGAAGTGCGTGACGAGTTCGACCGCAACTTCGCCGAGCGGGGAGAGATCGGCGCTGCCGTCGCCGCGTATTGGCGTGGCGAGAAGGTGGTCGATCTGTGGGGCGGCCGGCGCACACCAACGGCGATGCGCCGTGGACCGAGGACACGATGGTCGTCGTCAATTCGACGACCAAAGGCCTGGCGGCGATGACGATCGCGGTCGCCAACTCGCGCGGCTGGATCGACTACGACGCACCGGTTGCCGACTACTGGCCCGAGTTCGCCCAGAACGGCAAAGGCGCGATCACGGTGCGCCAACTTCTCAGCCACGAGGCGGGGTTGGTCTCGATCGACGAGCCGCTGCATTTCGACGACTTGCGGGACCTCGACTACGTCTCTCGTCTGCTCGCGCGTCAGAAGCCGGCGTGGGAACCGGGAACACGACACGGGTACCACGCGATGACGATCGGCCTCTACATGCAGGAGCTGATCCGCCACGTCGACCCAGCGCACCGCACCCTCGGCCGGTTCTTCGATGCGGAGATCGCGCGACCGCTCGGGATCGAGTTCTATATCGGGCTTCCGCCGGAGATTCCCGAGGAGCGGCTCGCGCAGCTTCGACTCTTCACCCCGGTGCGCGCGCTCCGCGCTCTGCCTTCGGTCCCGAAGGGGTTTGTGATGCGGATCCTCTGGCCCTGGTCGCTGCTGCGGAAGTCGATGCTCTTCGCGGACATGAACCCGAACGATCGCCGTTCGCTCGAGGTCGAGATTCCGGCGGGTAACGGCGTCGGGACGGCGCGTGCGATCGCGCGGGCCTACTCGGCGTTCGCGGAAGGAGGGGCAGAGCTCGGCATCACTCCGGCCACGCTCGCGAGCCTCACCGCGATCAACGACCCCGAGCGTCCTCGGGACGAGGTGATGGGGGTGCCCAGCTGGATGTCGCTCGGCTTCCTCCGACCCGGTCCCGAGCTCGACTGGGGCTCGAGTCGGCGTGCCTTCGGCACGCCCGGCGCCGGCGGGTCGTTCGGTTTCGCCGATCCCGACACGAGGCTCGGCTTCGCCTACGTGATGAACAACATGGACTTCCACATGTTCGACGACCCGCGCGAGAAAGCGCTACGCGATGCCGTGCACCGCTCCATCCGAAGGCTCTCCGGCGAAGCGGCCTCGGCGTCTGCTCAGCGGATCTTGTCGTAGATGCTGAAGATCGGCAGGTACATCGAGATCACGATGAACCCGACGACGGCGCCCACGACGACGATCATGATCGGCTCGATCAGCGAGGTCAGCGCCTTGATCTTCGCGTCGACCTCGGCGTCGTAGAAGTCCGCGATCTTCTCGAGCATCTGCTCGAGCTGCCCGGACTCCTCGCCGACCGCGACCATGTGCGAGACCATCGGGGGGAACACGGCCGCCTCCTCGAGCGGCTTCGCGATCGAGCCGCCCTTCTTGACCGAGTCGTAGACGTTGTCCATCGCCTGCTGGATGACCGCGTTGCCGGCGGTCTGGCCGGAGATCTGGATCGCCTGCAGGATCGGGACGCCCGAGGACACGGTGCCGGAGAAGGTCCGCGACCAGCGCGCGAGCGCGACCTTCTGGACCACGTCGCCGATCTTCATCGGGATCCGCAGCTTGAACCGGTCCCAGGCCACCCGTCCCTTCTCGGTCTTCTTCCAGCGCACGAACACGTACGACAGCGCCGCGATCACCGGGATCAGGATGTACCACGAGCCGGTGACCGCGTCCGAGACCCCGACGGTGATCTTGGTCATCGCCGGCAGCTCGGAGCTCTCGCCGTTCTCCTGCGAGATCTCCTCGAAGATGCCGACGAAGACCGGGACGACGAAGGCGACGATCGCGATCATCACCACGATCGCGACCGAGAAGACGATCGCCGGGTACATCATCGCCGACTTCACCTGGCGCCTCAGCGCGTCGAGCTTCTCGAGCTGGGCGGCGACCCGATCGAGCGCCTGCTCGAGCCGCCCCGACCCCTCCCCCGCCTCGACCATCGAGCGGTAGAGCGGATCGAAGACGCCGGGCTGGCGGGTCATCGCGGCGTGCAGCGAGCTACCGGCCTCGACGTCGGCCCGCAGCGACGCGATCGCCGGCTTCAGCATCTCGTCCTCGGTCTGGTCCTCGAGCGTGTAGAGGGAGCGCAGCATCGGCATCCCGGACGCGATCAGGGTCGCGAACTGGCGCGAGAACACCGAGAGGTTGCGCATGTTGACGCTCTTGAAGCGCTGGAAGATGCTCTCGAGCTTCAGCGCCTCGCGCCGCTCGGAGACATCGAGGACGATCAGCCCGCGCTGGCGCAGCTGCTCGGAGACCTGAGCCTTGCTCGAGGCCTCGAGCTCGCCGCGGGACGGGACGCCCGCGAGGTCGACGGCGCGGAAGTTGAAGGTGCTCACCGCGCGACCTGCCTCACATCATCGTCGCCGGAGCGCCCGACGTCGGGGCGGGCTGCGAGTGCGGGGACGGTGGGGCCTGGTCGGTGGACGAGGAGGCCTGCGTCGCGCCCGTGGCGCCGTTGGCGCCGCCGAGCAGACGCTTCAGCTCCTCGGGCACCGAGGCCCGCTGCTCGGCGAGCGAGCGGGTGATCGCCCCCTTGCGGACGAGCTGGGCGAGGCTGGCGTCCATCGTCTGCATCCCCATCGAGCCGGAGGTCTGCAGCGCCGAGTAGATCTGGTGGGTCTTGCCCTCGCGGATCAGGTTCCGGATCGCCGGGGTCGGCACCAGGACCTCGGTCGCGCAGATGCGCCCGGCGCCGTCAGCGGTCTCGAGCAGCTGCTGGGTGATGATCCCCTGCAGCGCGATCGAGAGCTGCATCCGGACCTGGTGCTGCTGGTGAGGCGGGAAGACGTCGATGATCCGGTCGACCGTCTGCGCGGTCGACTGCGTGTGCAGGGTCGCGAACACGAGGTGGCCGGTCTCGGCTGCGGTCAGCGCAGTCGAGATCGTCTCCAAGTCGCGCATCTCGCCGACGAGGATCACGTCGGGGTCCTCGCGCAGGGCGGCGCGCAGCGCGGTCGAGAAGTCGGTCGCATCCGAGCCGATCTCGCGCTGGTTGACGAGGCAGCGGCGATGGCGGTGCAGGAACTCGATCGGGTCCTCGATCGTGAGGATGTGCTCGCTGCGATCGCGATTGATCATGTCCACCATCGACGCGAGCGTGGTCGACTTGCCCGAGCCGGTCGGCCCGGTCACGAGGACGAAGCCGCGCGGCTTGCGGGTGAACTCGGCGACCGGCGCGGGCAGGCCGAGTTCCTCGAGGCTCTGAATCTCCTGCGGGATCAGGCGGAAGGCGGCGCTAACCGAGCCGCGCTGGAAGAAGACGTTGACGCGGAAGCGGGCGAGCCCCGGGATCGCGTAGGAGAGGTCCAGCTGGCGCTCGTTCTCGAACCGCTTGCGCTGCGAGTCGTTGAGCACCGAGTAGACGATCTCCCGCGTGTCCTGCGGGGTCATCGTCGGGAAGTCGGGCAGCGGGGTGACGCGGCCGTTGACGCGCATCGCCGGGGGCAGCCCGGGCGTGATGTGCACATCTGAGGCACGCACCTCGACCATCTGGCCGAGCACTGAGGCGAAGTCAACGCTCACGCCTGGACAATCGTCATCTCGGGCAGAAAGCTTGAGCGCCGTGCAAGGCCGCCCGCGCGCGCAGGACTCTCGCGCGCCTGGACGAAAGCACGATCGTCGGCCGCCCCTTGGCACCGCGACGACTCGATGCACTCCAGCGCCCTCGCACACCCCCCGCCCCTGCCGGTCAGCCAGCGTGAGCTGCTCGGGCTGATCATGGGCTGCGCGGCGCGCGACAGCGCCACCTTCAACCAGGCCGAGTTCGCCGTCGCTGCCGCCGGCGCGGCGCGACCCGCGTGGGCTCACCCGCGAGCTGCTCACCGACCTCGCGATCCGCGGCTGGGTCGAGATCCGCGTCCGCCTCGCCGCCGGCGATGAGACGCGCGTCGAGCGCCGCCGTTGGGACTTCGAGCTCGCCTCGGACCGCAACTGGGAGCCCGAGCCGCGCACCTGCGCCTGGTACGCCCTCACCGAGAAGGGCCGCGGACGGCTCGTGCGCACCGACGGCCGCTGAGCGTCAGGACGAGACGCGCGCCAGTTCGGCGACCGAGGTGACGCCGGCGCGAACCTTCGCCAGGCCATCCTCGCGGAGGCTGAGCATGCCCTCCTCGCGAGCGACCTCGGTGATCTCCGCCTCCGCGGCACCGCTCACGGTCAGGTCCTTGATCCGCTCGCTCATCTCCATCACCGAGAAGATCCCGATCCGGCCCTTGAAGCCGGTGTTGTTGCAGCGCGAGCAGCCGACCGGCTCGTAGGCCTCGAGGTCGGCCCCGACCCGGAAGCCGGACTCCCGCATCACCTCCCGGGAGAGCATCGTGCGCCGCTTGCAGTGGGTGCAGAGCTTTCGCGCCAGCCGCTGAGCGACGACGCAGTCGAGCGCCGAGGCGGTCAGGAACGGCTCGATCCCCATCTTCGAGAGCCGCACGATCGTGCCCGGGGCGTCGTTGGTGTGCAGGGTCGAGAGGACCATGTGGCCGGTGAGCGCGGACTCGATCGCGATCCGCGCGGTCTCGGCGTCGCGGATCTCGCCGACCATGATGATGTCGGGGTCCGCGCGCAGGATCGAGCGCAGGCCGGCGGCAAAGGTCAGCCCGGCCTTGCGGTTGACGTTGATCTGGTTGACGCCCTCCATCCGGTACTCGACCGGGTCCTCGATCGTGATGATGTTCTTCTCGACCGCGTTGAGCTTCGCGAGCGCCGCGTACAGCGAGGTCGACTTACCGGAGCCGGTCGGCCCGGTGACCAGGACAGCGCCGTGCGAGCGGGCGACCGCGGCCTCGAAGCGCTCGCGCCCGGTCCCGACCATGCCGAGCTCGTCGAGCGTGCGCAGGGCCTGCTCCTTGTCGAGGATGCGGATCGTCGCCCCCTCGCCGCGCTGGGTCGGCAGGGTCGTGATTCGCAGGTCGACCTTGCGGCCCTCGACGTTGACGCTCACGCGGCCGTCCTGCGGCACGCGCTTCTCGGCGATGTCGAGCTCGCTCATGATCTTGACGCGCGAGATCACGCCCGAGACCATCCGGCGCGGCACGCGGGCGGCCTCGTAGAGGACGCCGTCGACGCGAAAGCGGACCCGCATCTCGTCCTCGCCGGGCTCGAAGTGGATGTCGGAGGCGCCCTCGGTCGCGGCCTGGCCGAGGATCGAGTAGACGAGCTTGATCACCGGCGCGTCGTCGGCCGACTCGTGCAGCTCGGCGACCTCGCTGAGCTCCGCCTCCTCGTCCTCGTCGACCGCCTCCGTCACGGCGCTCTCGAGCGAGTTGAGCCGCTTGACCAGGGCGTCGACGTCGTCGGCGGCGGCAACCGCCATCCGGCACTTGAGCCCGGTGATCATCTGGATGTCGTCGAGCGCGAGCACGTTGGCCGGATCGACGACGGCAACCAGCAGGGTGTGCTTGTCGACGTAGCCGACCGGCACCGCCTGATAGCGGCGCGCGGAGGCGACCGAGAGCAGGTTGGCGGCCCCCATGTCGACGTGGTAGGCGCTCAGGTCGACGTGATCGAGCCCATAGCGCTCGGCGATCGCCCGCGAGAGCTGATCGGCGCTGAGCAGGTTCTGCTCGATCAGCAGGTCGTCGGCGGAGCGCCCGGCGGTGCGCGCCTCCTCGATCACCCCGTCGACGCGGCTCTCGGGTCGCGTAGCCGAGGTCGACGATGACGTCGGTCAGGAACATCGCCGAGTTGCCGTTCCCGGTCGGCTTGGTCAGCCCCGGGGTGCCGGTCTGTTCCTCGGGCTCGAGCTCGGGCGCGGTCGCCTCGTTACCCGGTGTCGGGACGGGGCGAAGGTATCCGGGGCGGTCTTCCATCTGTTCCTTGCTCTCGCGCCGCCCTGCGCATCATCTCGATCGGTGGTTCGCGCCCGGTCCAGATCCGCAACGAGGCGGCTCCCTGGTGGACCAGGACGTCGAGCCCGTCGATCACGCGAGCACCGCGCTCCCGTGCACGGGAGGCGAGCGCCGTCTCGTACGAGCCGTAGACCAGGTCCACGACGATTTGGCTTGCGTTGACCGCATCGGCATCGAACGGCAGCTGCTTTAGGTCGCCAGGCGTTGGTGGGTGAGAGCTTGCTTGAGCGAGACCCAGGGTCGTGGCGTTGACAACCAGGTCGAAGCGGCCGATCTCAGGTTGTTCGTCGCTCGGCGCTCGACCGCTCGACCGCCACTTCGAACTCGATCGCGAGGGACTCGGCTTTTTGTCGAGTGCGGTTCCAGATCGAGACCTGCGCGCCCGCGTTGCGCAGCGCCCAGATCGCTGCGCGAGCCGAGCCGCCCGCGCCGAGCACGAGCGTCCTCATCCCCTCGACCGGGGCGCCGATCCCGCCGATGATCCCGACGGCGTCGGTGTTGTCGGCGCTGACCCGGCGCCGGCGTCCGAAGCTGAGCGTGTTCGCGGCGCCGATCTCGCGCGCGGCGGCGGAGGCCTCGTCGGCGAGCTCGAGCGCCGCGAGCTTGTGCGGCACGGTGACGTTGACGCCGGCGAAGTCGTCGTCGGGAAGCGACGCGACCAGCGCCGCGAAGTGGTCGGGGACGACCTCGATCGCCTCGTATGACCACTTGCGCGCCAAGCCCGAGCTCGGCGAGCGCCGCGTTCTGCATCGCGGGCGAGCGCGAGTGGGCGATCGGATGGCCGAGGACGGCGAGGCGGGGCATCGCCTGGATCCTAGGCCGCGCTCAGCACTCGGTCGGCGAGCCGCCCTGTTCCTGCAACGCCTGCTGGTAGGCCGGCCTCGGCCTGCTGGAACTCCGCGTTGGTCTTGACGAAGACGTGCTCGCCGCAGGTGCCGGGCTTGACGACGAAGTAGTAGACGTCGGACTTGGCCGGGTTAGCCGCGGCCTCGAGCGAGGCGAGCCCCGGGTTCGCGATCGGCGTCGGCGGCAGCCCGGGGATCACCCGCGTGTTGTACGGGTCGTTCGTGTCGGCGAGCTCGGACTCGGTCAGCTGCTCGTCGTAGTTGCGCAGGTAGTAGCGAATCGTGGCGTCGATGCCGAGCGTGTCCCCGGCCTTCAGCCGGTTGTAGATCACGGCCGCGGCGAGCTTGCGCTCCTCGGGCACCTGGATCTCCTTCTCGATCATCGAAGCGATGATCAGCACGTCGTACGGGGTCAGGTTCTTCGACTTCGCGTAGGAGAGGTCGACCTGGGAGAAGTTCTCCTGAAAGGCCGCGAGCTGCTGGTCGACCAGCTCCTTCGCCGTCTCCTTCTTGGTGATCGGGTAGGTCGCCGGGAAGAGGAAACCCTCGAGGTTGGGCGCGTTCTGGGCGTCGTACTTCTTCAGGTCGAACCCCTTGGGCGCCTTGTCGCTCGCCTTCAGGTAGTTGCCCTTGACGTTCTTTCGTCACCTCGTCGGCGATCTGGTCACGCGTCAGCCCTTCGACGATCAGCAGGTCGTTGGTCTTCGGCGCCGGCTTGGTCGCCTCGACCGGCGCAGGATCGGATTCGGTCAGCTTGCCGACGACCTTGACGACGCCGAAGATGAGGGCGGCGAGCAGGGCGAGGAAGACGATCGCGCCGATGATGCGGCGGGCGCGCAAGGAATCGGGGCCGCCGCTCGCCGCTCGCCGCTCGGCGGCGTCGGTTGGGCGGATGGCGCGTTGGCGTGCGTTGGCGGTGCGGGCTGGTGCGGCTGGGCCTGGTGGCGGGTCGCTCGTCGGCTCGTTGCTCGTGCTGGGGCGTGGCCGCGACCGAGGGTCTCGCCGGCTGCCGGCTCGGTGGCCTGTTGAACCTTCTCCCCCACGGACTCGCGGCTGCCACGGCGCCTGGCCTCGCGCTCGGCGCGCCGGCGCTCGCGCTCGCGCGCCGCCTCGTCCTCGGCGAAGGGGTCGTGCCAGTCAAGCTCGTCAGTCACCGGCTCGCTCCCGACTGGCGAGATAGGCCTCGAGCAGGTGGGCCGCGGCGAGCGCGTCACGCGGGGCACTGGCCCCGCCGCGCGCCGACTCGGTCGGCCATCCGCGTCGTCAGGCGCTCGTCGTAGGTCTCGACCGGGATCCCGGGCGAGCTCGCGGCGATCGCGTCGGCGAACTCGCGCGCGGCCTTCGCCTGGTCGCGCTCGGCCCCGTCGAGCGACACCGGCAGCCCGACCAGGATCAGCTCGGCCCCCTCCTCGGTGGCAATCCGGGCCGCCTCGCCCGGGTCGGGTGGGCTGATGACGCCGAGCGGGCGCACGATCGTGCCGCTCGGGTCGCAGATCGCCGCGCCCGCGCGCACGTCGCCGTGATCGATCGCCAGCACCCGCATCCCAGACCTCAGAACCCTATGGCTCGAGCGCTCGCCGGATCGTCGCGACAGCGGCCGTGAGCGCCTCGTCGAGGCCATCCGGATTGCGCCCGCCCGCCTGCGCGGCGTCGTCGCGCCCGCCCCCTCCGCCGCCGATCAGCCCGGAGACCTCCTTGATCACAGCCGCCGCGGACAGCCCTCGATCCACCGCGGACTTCGTGAAGCTGGCGACCAGGGCGACCTTGCCGTCCGCGCGCCCGCCGAGCACGACCGCCGCGTCCCCGTGCTTTTGCTTGATCCGGTCGGCGAGGTCGAGCAGCGCTCGCTGGTCGGCGCTCCCGGTCTCGACGGCGAGCACCCTGATCCCGGCGACGTCCTCGCCCTCGGCCTCGAGGCGCTCGACCTCCTGGCCGGCCTCCTGGCGGTCCAGCTCGGCCACCTTCGCCTCGAGCTCGGCGATGCCGCTCGGCGGCGCGCCCGGCAGCGGCGAGCGCATCGCGGCGTGATCCGAGCAGCTCGCCGGCGCGGGTGAGCTCGTCGCTGCGCTCCCGGTACCAGTCGATCGCGGCGGGCCCGGTGAGCGCCTCGATCCGGCGCACGTTCGCGGCGCTCGAGCCCTCGGAGACGATCGCGACGATCCCGACCTCGGCCGTGTTGGCGACGTGCGTGCCGCCGCAGAGCTCGCGCGAGACCCCGTCGACCTCGACCATCCGCACCCAGTCGCCGTACTTCTCGCCGAACAGCGCCATCGCGCCGAGCGCCTCCGCCTCGGGCGCGCGCCATCTCCAGGGCCCGCACCGGGTGGCTCGCCTTGACCCAGTCGTTGACGCGGTCCTCAATCGCGCGCACCTCGTCGGCGTCGAGCGGCGCGCCGTGGGTGAAGTCGAAGCGCAGCTTGTCGGGGCGCACCGCCGAGCCGGCCTGGCGCACGTGGGTGCCGAGCCGCTCGCGCAGCGCGGCGTGCAGCAGGTGGGTCGCAGTGTGGTTGCGCATGGTCGCGTGGCGGCTATAGGCGTCCACGACAGCTTCGACGGCCTGTCCGGCGACCAGTGACGAGCGACCGGAGACCCG
This sequence comes from uncultured Solirubrobacterales bacterium, assembly GCA_963828755.1. GTDB lineage: Bacteria > Actinomycetota > Thermoleophilia > Solirubrobacterales > 70-9 > WHSW01. Next base: position 71,049 of record CAWHFY010000024.1, read on the forward strand.
AATCACCTGGTCGTCCCCGACTCGGTACACGTCCTCGACCGCCGCCTCGCGAGCCGTTCGCCGCCACCACTCCCGAGTCCGCCACCTGGCCGCCGCCCTCCGCGTAGAACGGGCTCTCCTCGAGCTTGAGGAGCTGGGCGTCGCCGTCGAGCTCGGCTCGCCGCCGCGACGCTGGTCGCGGCGCGCAGCTCGCTGTAACCGACGAAGGTCGTCGGGGCCGCGCCGGACGCGAACTCGATCACCGCCTGGTGGCGGTCGGGCGGCGCGTCCGCGCCACCGGCTCGGGCCCTCGTGCGCTGCTGTTCCATCAGCGCCTCAAAGCCCTCGTCGTCGACCGAGAGCCCCTGCTCGGCGAGCAGCTCCTTGGTCAGGTCATATGGAAAGCCGTAGGTGTCATGCAGCCGGAAGGCGTCCTCGGCGTCGATCCAGGAGGTGTTCGCAGCCTTCGCCTCGTCGACCAGCTTCGCCAGCAGGTCGGTGCCGCGGTCGAGCGTGCGCCCGAAGCTCTCCTCCTCGTCGGAGACCCAGCGCATGACGCTGTCGCGCTCGGCCTCGAGGTGCGGATACGCCCCCGACATCAGCTCGATCACCCGCTCAGCGAAGCGGCCGAGATACGGGGGCTCGAGCCCGAGCACCCGGCCCTGCTGGATCGCGCGCCGCATGATCCGCCGCAGCACGTAGCCGCGGTCCTCGTTCGAGGGAACGACGCCGTCGGCGATCAGGTTGACCGACCCCCGCATGTGGTCGGCGATGATCCGCATCGCCCGGGTCACCCTGGGGTCGGATCCGTACTTGGCCCCGGAGAGCTCCTCGGCGAGCGCGATCAGAGGCGTGAACGCGTCGGTGTCGAAGACCGAGTCGACGCCCTGCTGGATCACCGCCATCCGCTCGAGCCCGAGGCCAGTGTCGATGTTGCGCTGAGGGAGGTCGGTCAGCGAGCCGTCCTCGCGCAGCTCGTAGGTCATCATCACGTGGTTCCAGTACTCGAGGAAGCGATCGGTGTCGTCGCCCGGCCGCAGGTCGTCGGAACCGAACTCAGGCCCGCGGTCGATGTACATCTCCGAGCACGGCCCGCAGGGGCCGGTCGCGCCCGCCTGCCAGAAGTTGTCGGAGGCCGGCAGGCGGACGATCCGCTCGTCGGGGACGCCGATCTCGCGCCAGATCTCGATCGACTCCTCGTCGGGACCGAGACCGAGCTCTTCGTCGCCGGCGAACACGGTCACCCAGATCCGCTCCGGGTCGAAGCCGAAGCCGCCGGTCGAGAGCTCCCAGCCGTAGTCGCAGCGCCTCGGCCTTGAAGTAGTCGCCGAACCGAGAAGTTGCCGAGCATCTCGAAGAACGTCAGGTGTCGCTTGGTCGTCCCGACGACCTCGATGTCGACCGTGCGAAAGGTGCGCTGGGCGGAGGTCAGCCGCGGGCTCGGCGGCTGCTCGCGGCCCTCGAAGTAGGGCTTGAACTGCTGCATCCCCGCAACTGTGAGCAGGGTCGAGGTGTCCTCACTTGCGGGGACCAGCGAGGATGAAGGCACGCGCAGGTGGCCCCGCTGCTCGAAGAAGGAGAGAAATGCTTCGCGGATCTCGTCGGACCTCATTGGCACGCCAGTGTAGGTGGGCGATCCTGCCGGCGGCCGTGCTCGTCGGGGGACTGCTCGGCTCGCCGGCGAGCGCCTCGGCCGCGAATCCGTGCCCCGCGCAGGCGCACTACGACTGGATGGGCAACTCGTCCTCCGAGACTGTCTCGATTCCGTCGCTCGGCCAGCCCACCGGGATCACCGCTTACGACGGCACGATCCTGCGCCCCGCCGACTCCATGGCCTATCCGGGCCCCCGCCCGGTCGTCCTGATCCAGCACGGCCTCGGCGGCAACCAGTGCGCGAACTGGTGGACCGCCCAGGACCTCGCCGGGCACGGCTACATCGCGGTCGTCTGGACCGCGCCCCAGGGTTCGAGCCCGACCCAGGCGTTCGGGAACGCGGTCGACGCAATGCACTCGGCGCTCGCCTTCGTCCGCACCCCGTCGAACCCGTACGCGGCCCAGACGGACACGACCCGGGTGGCGCTCGCCGGCCACTCCCTCGGCTCGATCGTGGCCTCGTTCGTACAGAGCGAGGGCGACCCGGGGGTGCGCGCGATCATCGCCCTCGACACGCTGCGCCGCTGGGCGAACGGAGACCCGGGCGGTGCGGTCTTCGAGTGCGCCTCGCCGCAGGCGCTCGAGATCACGCCGCGGGTTCCGGCCCTCGGCTTCGCCAAGGACGAGCCCTGCAACGCGAAGCCCGATTACGCCCCCGCCGACCTGAAGCTGCCCGGATTCCTGCACTGGCGCGAGGCCGGCGTGCCGACGTTCGAGCTCGTGATGGCGAGCTACAACCACCTCGACTTCGCCACCCCCGGCAGCGAGCAAAAGCATCGGGACCTCTCGTACTTCATCGAGGCGTGGCTCGATCGCTGGGTCGGCGGCGACGTCACGGCTGACTCGCGGCTGCTCGCGGACACGGTACTGGGAGCGCCGACCACGTCGCTGCTCAGCGAGCGCTTCCTTTCGGGGGCCTTCCTACCGGGCGAGATCGACACCGCCGACTACCGCGCCTATCTCGCCGACGCGACGGCGCCGGAGACCACGAAGGTCAAGGGGCCGAAGCGGAAGGTGACCCGCAAGCGGGCAAAGCGTGGATTCCGCTTCAGCTTCGCCTCCAACGACCCGGCCGCAACGTTCACCTGCCGGCTCGACGGCGGCAGTCGGCGACCCTGCGCCTCGCCGAAGCGGATCGGCGCACAGCGCCCCGGCCGCCACAAGATGCGGGTGGAGGCGACCGATTCCCGCGGCAACGTCGAGGCGAAGCCCGCCGTCTGGAAGTTCTGCGAGATGCTCGGTCGTCTAGGCGATCGTCGCCCGGCCGACGACGACGTCGCCGCTCAGCAGGCACGCCGTCTGTCCCGGGGCGACGCCGTAGGCGGGCTCGCCGAGGGCGAGCTCGAGCTCCTCGTGCTCGCCGGCGCCGACGTCGCCGAGCTCGCAGGCGAGCGGGCGCGAGTGGTAGCGCAGGACGACCCGGTCAACCTGGTTCGCCGGCCGGTGAAGCGTCGCACCGCGCACGCGCACGCGCTCACGCGCGAGCTGCTCGCGGCTGCCGACCGTGACCGTGTTCGACTCGCCGTCGGTCGCCAGCACGTAGAGCGGCTCCGAGCCGCCGAGCCGCAGCCCGCGGCGCTGGCCGACCGTGAACTCGTGCTGACCGCGGTGCGTGCCGCGGCGGCGCCCCGCCGCGTCGACGATCGGCCCGGGGCGATCGCCGAGCCCGCCGTGGCGGGCGAGGAAGGAGCGCTTGCCCTCGCCGGCGAGGAAGCACAGGTCCTGGCTCTCGGCCTTCGAGGCGACCGCGAGGCCGGCCTCGGCGGCGAGCTCGCGGACCCGCGGCTTGCCGAGCTCGGCGAGCGGGAAGCGCAGGCGCGCCAGCGAGGCCGGCCGCAGGCCGGAGAGCATGTAGGTCTGGTCCTTGGCGGGGTCGGCGGCGGCGGCGAGCAGCGGGCCGTCGCCGTCGTCGACGATCCGCGCGTAGTGGCCGGTCGCCAGCGCCGAGCAGCCGAGCCGGCCGGCGAGCGCCAGCATCGCGTCGAGGCGCAGCTCGCCGTTGCAGATCACGCACGGGTTCGGGGTCCGGCCGGCGCGGTAGCCGTCGACGAAGGCGCCGACGACACGCTGCGCGGAAGACGTCCTCGAGGTCGAGGGTGAAATGCGGGATGCCGAGCTGATGGGCAACTGAGCGGGCGCCGAGCACCGCGACCGGCGAGCAACAGCTGCGCGCCGCATCGGTGTGGCGGTCCGCCCACAGCTTCAGGGTGACCGCGACCACCTCCACCCCGCGCTCGCGCTCGCGCAGCGCGGCGACCGCCGAGTCGACTCCGCCGCTGAGCGCGACCAGGACCCGCTCGCCGGCCGCGGGCTCCGGCGCGAGCGAGAGTCCCGATCCGGCAGCCGCGGCGAGCGCGCGATGCAGCGCGTCGGCGGCGAGCTCGACCGCGTGGCGGCCCTGCGGCCCGACCCCGCCGAGGGTTGCCGCGACCTCGCCCGGCCCGACGCGGGCCGCCGTCGAACAGCGCCGCGCCGTCGGCCAGTTCGGCGACCGCTGCCCCAGCGGCGCGAGCCGTCGCGCAGCCCTCCGCGTCGAAGCTGACCCGCGCGATCGATCCGTTGGAGATCTCGATCGAGACCCGGATCAGGTCGCCGCACGGCGCCCCGCCCGCGGCGCCGTCGAACCCCGACGGCAGCGGCGCGCCCCGCCGGCTCTCGTCGTCGAGGTACAGCTGCAGCGTCTCGCGGTCGGTCTCGGCGTTCATCGGCTCGGGCGGCGGCGGCCGCGGTCCAAGCCTAGAGCCCGCGGGCGCTACTTCGGGTAGTACGGCAGGTCGGTCGGGCCCTTGTACAGGGCGTCGTCGAGCGCCTGCTCGACGCTGCGGGCGCCACGGAACCCGTAGCTGACCACCGCGGTCGGCATCGGTCCGTCGGTGAGCTTCTTCGGGCGGACGACGACGAGCGCCGGGGTGCGGTCGAGGTCGACGCCCTCGGTGATCCGGGAGTAGTCCGCGACGTCCTTGACCTCGGTCGCGAAGACGGCAACGCCCTCGCGGGAGCGGACCTGCTCGACGATCGCCTTCAGCTCGCGGTCGTCGATCCCGTCGTCGTTGAAGATCATCAGGGCCACCGCCTTGCCGTCGTCGTAGGCGTTGACGACGTCGGCCGGGAGGCCGGGGCCGGCCTTGAAGTCGGTCGGGGTGCCGGTGGCCGCGGCCGCGTCGGGGGTCGCGGGCGCTGCGGCGCCGGTCGCCGGGTCCGTCGGCGCGGGCGTTGCAGGCGTGGCGGTCGCGCTCGCGGAGGCGTCGGACTCCGGGGTGCCGGCGGCGACCGCCTGGGTCGCGGCGGCGTCGGTGGTCGAGGTGTCCTCGCCCGAGCCGCCCCTCCGCATCAGCAGCATCAGGCCGACGGCGAGCGCGAGCACGCCCACCAGGCCCGCCTGGACGACCGGGTTCTCGTTGAGCGCCTTCCTCATGGGCGCCACCGGGCCACGGCCGTGAAAAGAGGCCCCAGCTTGCCGTTACCGCTCTGCCTGCGAACCTGAGTGAACAGGTGGGTGCCTGCCGGCGCTACGACCAGCGCGCTACCGGACGATGGCTCCCAAGGCAATTGTGTTGGTTCACAAAATGAACGGCTGGCGAACAAGCTCGAGCCTTCCACGAGACTAGCAACGACTACTGGACGTCCCTTTAGTCGGCCGCGAAGCCCTCGGGCTTGAGCGCTGAGTGCAAGCCGCCCGCCTGGACCGCCTCCGCCCCGCGCCGGCGGCGGATCTCATCCAGGTCGCTTGGCGCGCAGCGCGAGCCCGAGATCGCGCAGCTGGACCTCGTCGACCGGCGCCGGCGCACCGGTCAGCGGGTCGGCGCCCGACGCGGCCTTCGGGAACGCGATCACGTCGCGGATCGAGTCCGCGTGCTCGAGCCGCTGGACCATGCGGTCGAGGCCGTAGGCGATCCCGCCGTGCGGCGGGGCCCCGTAGCGAAGTGCCTCGAGCAGGAACCCGAAGCGCTCGTTCGCCTCCTCGGGCGAGATCCCGATCGCCTCCAGCACCCGCTGCTGAAGCTCGGAGTCGGAGATACGGATCGAGCCGCCGCCGAGCTCCTGGCCGTTCCAGACGACGTCGTAGGCGAGCGCCTTCGCGGCCCCGGGGTCGGCGGGGTCGAAGTCGCCGTCCGGCGCCGTGAACGGGTGGTGGAGCGGGTCCCAGCGCTGCTCGGTCTCGTTGAAGCCGAACATCGGCCACTCCGTCACCCAGCAGAACTCCTCGTCCTCCGGGTCGATCAGCTCGAAACGCTCGGCGAGGTCGAGACGCAGCTGGGCGAGCACCGAGTTCGCCACGGCCGGCTGGTCGGCGACGACGAGCAGCAGGTCGCCCTCCTCCGCGCCGAGCCGCTCGTTGAGCGCGGCGAGCTCCGCGGCTGAGAGGAACTTCGCGGTCGGCGAGCGCCAGCCCTCCCCTTCGCGAAAGGCCCAGACGAGCCCCTTCGCGCCGAGCTCCTGAGCGCGGCCGATGAAACCGTCGAGAACCGATCGCGGCACGTCGCGAGCGCCGGCGTTCAGGCCCTTGACGATCCCGCCGCCCTCGATCACGCCCGCGAAAGACCTTGAACTCCGTCTCGGCGAGCAGGTCTGTGAGCTCGGTCAGCTCGAGGCCGAAGCGCAGGTCCGGGCGATCGGTGCCGAAGCGGTCGATCGCCTCCGCGTAGGTGACCCGGCGCAGCGGCAGCTCGAGCTCGCGGGCCGTCGACGCGCGCGAACACGGCGGCGAGCAGCCGCTCGTTGAGGTCGAGCACATCCTCGACCTCGACGAACGACATCTCGATGTCGAGCTGGGTGAAGTCGGGCTGGCGGTCGGCACGCTGGTCCTCGTCGCGAAAGCAGCGGACGATCTGGAAGTAGCGCTCGAAGCCGGAGACCATCAGCAGCTGCTTGAACAGCTGCGGGGATTGCGGCAGGGCGTAGAAGGAACCGGGCTCGCGGCGCGACGGCACGAGGAAGTCGCGAGCGCCCTCGGGGGTCGAGCGGGAGAGCATCGGCGTCTCGATGTCGAGGAAGCCCTCGCCGCCGAGGAAGTCCCGGATCGCAGCGGTGACGTGGTGGCGGCGGATGATCGACCGCGCCACGCGCTCGCGGCGCAGGTCGAGGTAGCGGTGGCGCAGCCGCGCCTCCTCGCCGACCTCGCCGGAGAAGCCCTCGATCTCGAACGGCGGCGTCTGCGAGTGCGCGACCAGGGTCGCGTCGGCGACCCGCAGCTCGAACTCGCCGGTCGGCAGGTCGGGGTTGACGGTCTCGTCGGAGCGGCGGACGACCTCGCCGGCGACCGTGAGCACGTCCTCGGCGCGCAGCCGGTGCGAGAGCTCGAACGCCTCGCCCGAGTCGTCGGGGTGAAAGACGAGCTGGACGATCCCGGTGCGGTCGCGCAGGTCGATGAACACCAGGCCGCCGTGATCGCGGCGGCGGTGGACCCAGCCGGCGAGCCGCGCCTGCGAGCCGACCCGGTCGTCGAGCACCTGGCCGCACCAGGTGTCGCGGTACGAGTTCGGTCGCAGCGGTGGGAAGTCCGGCTCGCCTGAGGTCATTGTGAGAGCACCTCCAGCGCGTTCGAGAGATCGAGCCGGCCCTGCTCGCCACTCTCCATGTCGCGGACCTCGGCAGCGCCGGTCTCGTCGATGATCACGGCGCGGCGCGCGCCGAGGCGGTCGGCGTGCTTCATCTGGCCCTTGAGCGAACGCCCGGCGAGGTCGAGTTCGGCGCGCAGCCCGGCGCCGCGCAGCTCGCGCACGAGGGCGAAGGCGCGGCCGCTCTGCTCCCGCGGGACCGGCCACGAAGACGTCGGCGGTCGGCTCCGCCGCGGGAGCGTCGATCGCCAGCAGGATCCGCTCGATCCCGGCCGCCCAGCCGCAGCCTGCGGTTGCCGGCCCGCCGAGCGCCTCGACCAGCCGGTCGTAGCGCCCGCCGCCGCCGATCGTGCGCGCCTGGGCGTCGAGCGCCTCGGACTCGAACTCGAAGACGGTGCGCGTGTAGTAGTCGAGTCCGCGGACGAGGGTGCCGTCGAGCTCGTAGTCGATCCCCGACTGACCGAGCAGGTTGCGGACCTCGGCGAAGTGCTCGGCGTCCTCCTGGTCGAGCCGGTCGACTAGGAGCGGCGCGTTCGCCATCACCGCCTGCGTCCCCTCGTCCTTGGAGTCGAAGGCGCGCAGCGGGTTCTCATCCATCCGCTCGCGCACGTCGGCGGCGAGGTCGGCCTCGTTCGCACGCAGATAAGCGGTCAGCTCCTCGCGGTAGGCGGCGCGCGAAGCAGGGGTGCCGAGGCTCGACAGCCGCAGCCGCACGCCGGGCACCTCGAGGCCTCGCAGAAGCTCGTCGAGCATCAGGATCAGCTCCGCGTCGGCCAGCGGCGACTCGGCGCCGATCACCTCGGCGTCGATCTGATTGAACTGGCGGAAGCGGCCGGCCTGCGGGCGCTCGTGGCGAAAGTAGGGGCCCCAGGACCACAGCTTCACCGGCTGGGGCAGCCGGTGCATGCCGTGCTCGATGTACGCGCGGCAGATCGCGGCGGTCGCCTCCGGGCGCAGCGTGAGGCTGCGGTCGCCCTGGTCGGTGAACGTGAACATCTCCTTGTGGACGATGTCGGTGCCCTCGCCCACGCCGCGCGCGAACAGCTCGGTGTCCTCGAACGCCGGGGTCTCGAACTCCCCGTAGCCGGCCCGCGCGAAGAGCTCGGCCGCCGTCGCCCTGATCCCGGCACGGCGCTCGGCGTCGGCGGGCAGGATGTCGAAGGTGCCCCTGGGGGCCTGGAAGCGGCGCATAGGCTCATCGCGGCGCGAGCCTAACGAGCGAGCTCAGCCAGGAACGGGTTGGTCGCGCGCTCGGCGCCGAGCGTCGTGATCCCCATGTGTCCGGGGTAGACGGTCGTCTCCTCCGGGAAGCCGTCGACGAGGCCGCGGATGCTCTCGAGCAGCGTCGGCCAGTCGCCGCCTGGCAGGTCGACGCGCCCGACCGAGCCCTGGAAGAGGACGTCGCCGCTGAACAGCGCGCCCTCGTCCCGGATCGCGTACGTGACGTGGCCCGGGCTGTGGCCCGGCGTGAACACGACCTCGATCGTCATCCCGGCGAGCTCCAGCGTCTCGCCGCCGGCGACCGTCTCGTCTGCTTCGTAGCTCTCATACGGCCCGAAACCCGGCCAGGGCACGAAGGCCATGATGTCGCGCAGCACCGGGACCTCGAGCTCGGGGCAGTAGACCGGGGCGCCCGTCGCCCGCGCCACCGGCGCGACCGCGCCGATGTGGTCGAAGTGGGTGTGGGTGAGCAGGATCGCGTCGATGCCGATGCCGAGCTCGTCGACGACCGCGAGGATCCGCTCGGCCTCCTCGCCGGGGTCGACGATCACCCCGCGATCGGCGCCGTCGCGGCGGATGACGAAGCAGTTCTCGGCCACCTGGCCGACGGTGAGCATGCGGACTTCCATGCCGCGAGATTAGCGCCGGAGGCGGCTCAGCCCTGCTGCTTCTTCTGCGCCCGCGCGGCCTGCAGCTGGCGCAGCCGCCGTCGGTACATGAACTGATCGATGTAGTAGCCCATCGGCACGTACAGGGCGAGCATCACGACGGAGAGCACGAGCGCCGGCCCAACCTCGCGCTTGAACACGAGCCAAAAGAGCAGGAAGAAGATCGCGGCGCCAAACAGGCCGCGCTTGAAGGCGCCCGACCAGGTCGGAGCGATGTCGCGGCGGTCGACCGGCCTGGACTTCGCGCCGGGCTTGCGCTTGTTGCGCGCCCGCGCCTTCGCCTCCTCGCGGGTCCGCGGGCGACCGCGAACGGGGCGGGTGTCGATGCGGCCGGTCTGGGTGCCGCGGTGCTTCTTGCGGCGGCGCTTCCTCGTCTGAGCCATCGGCGGGCAATTTAGTGGGCCTCGCGCCTCGCTGCACGGGCGCCTTCAGGGGTCATAACTCCGTCGCGGGCGCAGGACGTCCGCCGCGAGGGCCGAAGCCGGTGATCTCGCCAACGAACAAGGGAGCGTGGATGCGAACGGGGTCGGGGGGCCAAAGGACGCGGAGGAGGACGATCGCGGCGATCGCGTGCGCATCCGTGGTCGCCTGCGCGGCCCCCGCCGGGAGCGACGCGGCGGTCGCCCACACCGTCATCGAGGGCGAGACCCTCTCGGGGATCGCCGCCGCCAACGGGATCAGCACGGAGTCGCTCGCCTCCTTCAACGGGATCTCGGCCGAGACCCTGGTCGTGATCGGGCAGACGGTCTCGGTGCCGAGCGCGGCCGAGCTCGGGATTACGTCAACCACCACTACGACCACGACCACGGCGGCTCCGACGACCACCCCGGCGAGCGTCCAGGCATCGTGGACGGTGCCGGTGTACTCGCCCAACGGCGCGGCCTACCTCGCCTCGAACGCCGCGGCCGCGTGGGAGTCGCTCCGGCAGGCCGGGCTGAGCACGTACGGGATCGACATCTACCCCGCCGGCTCGCTCTCGGCGTACCGGACCTACGCGCAGCAGTCCTACCTGTACGACCTCTACCTCTCAGGCGCCGGCGCGCCCGCGAACCCGCCCGGGACCTCGCCGCACGAGTACGGCACCGCGGTCGACCTCGCGAGCCCCGAGATGCGCACGGTGATCGACTCGCTCGGGCCGAGCTACGGCTGGGCCAAGGTCCACGGCCCGGACGAGTGGTGGCACGTGGACTACGTCGGCGGCTGATCGGCGAGCGGCCAACGCCGCTCCAGCGCGACTCGGTCGAGGTCGAAGCCGTGGATCGGGACGCCCTCGATCGGCAGCCCGCTGAGCCCGGCCTCCGGCACCAGGCCGACGATCTCCGCGGCGATCGGCGCCGCCCCGAGCCCGCCGGCCAACTCGCGCACACGTTCGATCACGGCGGCGAGCGGGACCGCGGCGGGGTCGTGGATGTTGGTCGAGACCTGAGCGCGATCGCCGAGGTCGATGGCGATCGCCCGCACCCCGGGGATCCCGCCGCCCGCCTCGCGCAGCTCCGACGCGAGCAAGCTCGCGATCGCGAGCGAGGGCGTGTCGAGCTCCAGGTTGAAGGCGGCCAGCGGCGGGCGCGCTGTGACCAGGACGGCGCCGGCGCTCGGGTGCGGGTCGGGCGGGCCGAAGTCCGGGACCAGCTCGCCGCTTCGCATCCGCCCGGCGAGCGCCTCGAAGCCGCCGCGGCGAAACCAGGCGCGCTCGCGGCGCTCGGGCGCGCTCGCGAGCTCGCCGTAGAGGAAGACGGGAAGCCCGAGGCTCGCGAGTTCGCGGGCAAGCCCGCCGACGAGCTCCCGAGCCGTTGCGCGCTCGGCCTCATCGCGGTAGACGAGCGGGCAAACGTCGAGCGCTCCGATGCACGGGTGCTCGCCGGTATGGGTCGGCATGTCGATCCACTCGATGCAGGCCGCGGCGCCGCTGACGAGCGCCGCGACGATCTCGTCGTCGGCGGCGCCGAGGGTGAGCACGGTGCGGTTGTGGGCGCCGTCGGAATGGCGGTCGAGCAGCGCCGCCGGTGCGAACGCGGCCGCGATCGAGGCGATCGTGCCGGGGTCACGGCCAGCCGAGAAGTTCGGGACCGCGAGCGCCACCAGCTACCGCTCAGCCGCCGACCAGCAGCTCGCCCGCGCGGACCAGCGGCTCGCCGTCGACGCTGACGTCGGGCTTCATCACGACGCAGTCGAGGTGGACCGGCACCTGGACGGTGCCGCCGATCGCGGCCGAGGCGCCGAACGCGACGTGGCAGCTGCCGAGGATCTTCTCGTCCTCGAGCAGGTTGCCCGTGAGGATCGCGCGCTCGTTGGTGCCGATCCCGAGCTCCGCGACGTTGGTGCCATCCTCGCCGTGAGCGGTCAGCAGCTCCATCAGCCGCTCGCCGTCGGCGCCGGTCGCGCCGACCAGGTGGCCGGCCTCGACCGTCAGCTCGACCGGCTCGGCGACGCGGCCGATCGCCGCGATCGTCCCGTCGATCACGAGCTTGCCCTCACCGGTGCCCTCGATCGGCGCGATGAAGCCCTCGCCGCAGGGCAGGTTGCCGAAGGCGCCGGGAGCGCTGAGGTCGCCCGCGTCGGGAATCCCCTCGCGCTCGCCCAGGCCGAGGCGCAGATCGGACCCGTTCGCGTCGGTGATCCGGGCCTCAGCGCCCGCGGTCAGCAGCTCGGCGATCGCTGCGCCGCGGCGGCGCAGCCCCTCGACGTCGGCCGACATCACCCGCGCGACGAGCTCCTCGGTCGCGGCCGGCATCGTCGCGATCCGCACCCCGCGCTCGGTCGCGTTGCGGCGCGCCTCGGTGTGCGAGAGCGACTGGTTGGTGGGGCAGATGACCACGTCGGCGGCGCTCATCGCCGCGGCGACGCTGGCGGGCGGCTCGGTTCCGTGCGAGGCGCGCTCGCCGATCAGCGCCAGGACCGCGTCGGCCCCGGCCCGACCGGCTTCGCCGCGCAGGCGCTCGCCCAGCCCGATCGTCGCCGGGTTGGCGACCACCAGGACCTCCTCGCCCTCCTGGACGCGCAAGGCAGTCGCGGACGATCGCGCTCACCGCTCGTTCGAGATCGCTCATCGCCGCCAACCTATCCGGGAGCGGGCCAGCGCTCACTTGCGCTTCAGCTTCAGCTTCTTCGCGGCGTACGTCGGCCTCGCCGCCCGTGGGCGTGAAGGTCACCTTGGCCTTGACCTTGGCCTTGCCCTTGTCGCGCAGCTTGCGGGCCAGCTTGCCCTTCGGCTTGACCGAGAGCTTCACCTTGCCCGCCGCAGCGGCCGTCTTCTTCGAGGCTCTTGAGGCTCTTGCCCTTCAGCTTCAGCTGGCCCGGGTGTGCGACGGTGGCGGTCAGCGTCGCGGTCCCCTTGCGCTTGTTGAGCTTCAGCTTGCCGAGGGTCAGGTTCTCGGCGGACTCGAACCAGACCGGGCTCGAGTAGACCTCGTAGCGGTCGACGTCGGCGGCCTCGCGGACGACCTCGACCGAGTAGCGGGCCGGGTCGGGCGCCGTGAACGTGTGCGTGAAGTCATCGCTCGCGATCGCGACCTTGTCGACGACCGTGCCGTCCCTGACCAGCTCGAGGTCGTAGCTACCGGCGCGCGTGGCGCCGGCGCCCGCGCGCAGCACCTCGACCTCGAGCCCGAGCTCGGGACCCGCGATCGTGTCGCCGATCGTCGCGTCGGGAGCGCCCGGCGAGTGCGCGGTGACCCGGATGTCGGGGCCGTCGTTGCCGTAGAACTTGACGTAGGTGTGGTCGTCGCGGATTCCCTGGACAACCGCAGGACTGCGAGAGCTCGGCCGCGTGCACGACCGTGGTCGCGCGCCCGATCGGCGCCGTCGTGATGTCTGTCTTGTCGGCCTGGTGGGAGTCGCTGGAGCCGACGGCGGCGATGTGGAAGCCCTGCGCAAGGCGCGCCTCGTAGAAGGCGATCGCGGTCTTCGTGAACGGGTTCTGACTGGTGCCGATGTCGGCCGGGCCAGTCTGCAGCTCGATCGCGTCGACGTGCGAGTAGTCGGTCTCGGCGTCGGTCCAGTCCCAGGGACAGCCGCGGCACAGGGTGGGCGCGCCCGGGAAGATCGTCGGGTGGTTGACCTGGGTCCAACCGCCGCCGGCCTCCAGCGCGCGAAGCTGGCTCGCGGGAAGCACCGTCGGCGCGAGCTGGGTCCCCGTCTGGTCGATCACCGGTCCCCCGCGGAAGTCGGGGAAGGCGCTCGACCCGATCGAGTTGTAGTGGCCGTGGTAGGTGGTCACCTCGGTCCCGGGGATCACCAGCTTGCCCGGGTAGGACGGCTCGTACTTGCCGATCTCGCCGCGGCTGACGTCGTTGTTGTGGTCGACGAGGCCGATCCAGTCGAGCCCCGCGCCGCCCTGGGCGAGCGACTTGAAGGCGTAGTCGAGGCTGGTCTTGACGAGCGCGTTGCCCGGTTCCTGCTCGCCGTGGGCGTGGACGTCGCCCGCGTACCAGCCCGCGCTCGGATTGGCGACCGCGCCGCTGTCGGTGGCGGTCGCGTACGGGCTTGTTCGACCAGTCGGGCGAGGAGCTGGTCTCGACCCGGACCTGCCAGTCGGCCGTGGGCGGCGCCGACCGCGGCGATGCCCGAGCTCGACCGTCCAGGTGCCCCGGCGGCAGCGGCCCGGGTGGTAGGCGCGGGTCGTGTAGCCGTGGACGTAGGCCTTGCGCGTCGCCCTCGTAGGTGGCCGGCGGCGAGAAGCCGTTCTCGGAGATCGCGACGTCCTTGACCGCGCTCCCGCTCCAGCCGCGTCGCTCGGGCGGACCGGGCAGGGTGTCGTCCGGCTTCAGGGGCTCGTAGACGCCCATGTCGAGCGTCGTCCCAGCCGGGTGTTGTCGTAGCAGTAGCGGATTCGGATCGCCGGTGGTCCCGCCCGGGACGCTGAACGGGATCTGCAGGTACGAGCCCTGCTGGCCGGCGGTCACTGTTCCTGAGAAGTTCTGGGGCGAGGCCATCGTCGCGTCGAGTGGGGTCGCCGGGAGCGTGCACACGGCGCTCGCGAGGCTCGGCAGCGCGCACGCCCCGACCGCCGCGATCGAGACCCCAAGGCCGATCCTCCTCACCCTGCGCATGAACTGGAACCTATCGCGCCGCCGACGGATCAGCCGCTCAGCCTGCCCAGGTTCCCATCCGCGCCAACGTCGACTCGATGCTGCGCTCCTCGAAGTCGAGGTGCTCGAGCAGGGCCGCTCCGAGCGCCTCGAGCGCGACGACGACCCGGGCGCGGCCCTCACCGTTGTCGTCGCCGGTCAGGTCAGCGGCCGCCGCCTCGACCTCGTCGAGCAGGACCGAGACCTGGCGGTGGTCTGCCTCGAGCTTGTCGACCACGGGGTCGAGATCCGGGTTGACCCGGCGCAGGACCGGGAACAGGGCCGCGTCCTCGAGGTTGTGGTGTGAGTGCACGAAGCGGCAGTAGTGCAGGCAGTTGACCTTCAGCTGCCAGAGCGGGCCGTTCGCCTTCAGATCGTCGATCCGGTCGCGGACCTCCCCCGGCTCCAGCCCGTCCACCACCGCCTCGGCGAGCGCCGCGACGATCCCGAGGTCACGGCGGATCATCGAATGAACCCACAGCAACTCCTCGAAGAGCGGGTTCGCAGGCTCGGACTCGGTGGCGCTCACCGCGCCATTCTGCTCAGAGGTGGACGGCGACCGCGGCGTCGATCGCGGCCCGCTCGAACTCGCGCAGCCCGACGGGGACGTCGAGCTCGAGCGGATCGGCAGCGAAGGTCGGGTCGAGCCCCGGCGAGCGCCTCGGCGATCGCGAGGTTGCAGAACGGCAGCTGCTCGAGGCTGTAGCCGCCTTCGAGGACCACGACCAGACGGTCATCGCACAGCCGGCCGGCGATCGCCAGCGCTCGCTCGGTGAGCGCGCGAAAGCCGCCGGCGGTGACGCTCATCCGCCCGAGCGGGTCGGACGCCGCCGGATCCTGGCCAGCCGAGATCAGCAGCAGGTCGGGTCCGAAGCGTTCGAGGGCCGGCTCGACCACCCGCTCGAACGCCGCGAGGTAGGCGGCGTCGCCGCAGCCGGCCGGAAGCGGGACGTTGACGGTGGCGCCCGGGGCCTCCGGGCCGCCGCGCTGCTCGAGGGTTCCGGAGCCGGCGGGATAGAGGTCGTCTTGGTGGATCGAGACGAACAGGACCGAGGGGTCGTCGTAGAAGACGTCCTGCGTACCGTTGCCGTGGTGGACGTCCCAGTCGACGATCGCGACCCGCTCGATGCCGGGCCGCTGCTGCGCGTCGCGGGCGGCGATCGCGGCGTTGTTGAACAGGCAGAAGCCCATCGCGGTGTCCGCGTTCGAGTGATGACCGGGCGGGCGGACGAGGGCGAAGCCGTTCGCGACCGCGCCGTGCAGACCGACATCCGTGACCGCGAGCGCGTTGCCGGCGGCGAGCAGCGCCGGCTCCCAGCTGTCGGCGCCCACCCGCGCCTGCGGCCCGACCCACGCCGGCTCTCCCGCCGCGCAGGCCGCCTCGAGGCGGTCGATCATCGCCGGGGTGTGGACGCGCTCGAGCTCGGCCCGCGTCGCGCGACGCGAATCCAGGCGAACGAGACGGTCGAGCGCGCCGGCCTGGCCAAGGACGGCGAGCGTGCGCTCCAGCCGCTCCGGACGCTCGAAGTGCGGCACGTCGAGCCAGGCCGCGGCGCGCTCGTCGAGCAGCATGGAGCCGTTGTCGTGCGACAGGCAGCGCTCGTCGTAGGCATATGCGGTGGTCACGGGCGCAGGCAATCTATTGCGCCCCGGACGCCCTCGGCGCTCCCCCGCCACCGCTACGATTTCCGCCCCCGCCGGAGTAGCTCAGCTGGTTAGAGCAGCGGAATCATAATCCGCGTGTCGGGGGTTCGAGTCCCTCCTCCGGCATCGGAAAAAGCCCCGCTCAGGCCGGATGACGGCAGTCGAGCGTGCCGTCGTACACCGACTGGCTCCACCACAGGAGCGAGCCGTCGAATACCGACTGGCTCCACCGCAGGCGCTGGCTCGGGCACTCGTTCGACCACAGGTCCACCCAGGTGCACCTGAGTCGCCTCGGTCGTCGGTGCCGCTGAGGAAGACGTGGCAACGCACCTGGTCAAGCTGCCCGGATGGTCGCGAGCAGCGCTCGACGCCGTAGGCATCGCAGTTGGGGTCGCCGTCACATCGGCCTTGAACCCCCGCGCGGCTCGCGGCCGGGGCGCGGCGCGTTCGACTGTCCGCCTGCGGCGACGAGGTCATCGTTGATCTGGCCTCGAACAGCGTCAGCCTGCCGCGGGCCGATCTCCGGGAAGAACACGCTGTCCAGGCACCGGTGTCGTGCGTGCATCGGCGAAACCCGCGTCTGGCTGACCTGCGCGCGCAGGCCGTTTAATCCGTGGGCTGGGCGCCGACGAGGGGCTGACGCAAGTGCTAGCCCGCCGAGCCGTCGCGCTCGCCCGAGTATCGGTCATGTGTCCGTAGGTCCTGACCTGCGTGGGGCCCCGTTCGTGATGCTCAACGATCTCCCAAGCGAGAGGTTCACGGATTGAGCAATCGAGACAAACCTACGAGCAACCGAATCAGACGGTGGGAGAAGGTGACAAAGCACGCGGAAGCCTCGCGGCGTGGTAGCCGCCTAACGCGGGCGCAGAGAGCGCCATACCGAGCCACGGTGTGACGATCGTTCGCGCGACGTGCTCGACCGCCCGCCTCGGACGCGGAGGCCACCGGCGCTCTGAAAGATGCGGTTCGCATCTCGCGTCGGCGCGTCGCGCTCGATCCGCTGCGTGAGGAGGCGCACCGCGAGCTGATCAGGCGCCTGATCGCCGCTGGGGAGGTGTCGGCCGCCCGCGTGGCATTCGACGACCTCGCTCGACGCCTGCGGACAGAGCTACACGTGGGACCGTCGAAGGACACCCGCCGCTTGCTGGATGCCATTCACTCGCACGGAGTCGTGCCGGCGACGGTCGCCGCCGAGACGATGCCGCCCCTTCCTCCCGCCCTCACGCGACGAGCGCGCACCTTGTTCGTCGGTCGTGAGGAATCGCTGCGCTGGATTCGATCCCAGTTGTCCGCTGCTCGGGCCGGATCGGGCCGACTCGCGGTGATCGCCGGCGAGCCCGGCATCGGCAAGACGCGACTGGCGAGCGAATTCGCCCGCAGCGCTCACGGGGACGGCGCGGCGGTGCTTCTCGGCCGCTGTCAGGAGGAGCTGCTAGTCCCCTACCAGCCGTTCGTCGAAGCCTTTGGCCGCTACGTCGCGGCGGTGTCGCCGGAGGTGCTGGGCGGCCAACTCGACGCGTCCGGCGGCGAGCTCACGAGACTCGTTCCCGAGCTCGCCTGGCGACTCCCGGGTCTGCCCGATCCGGTCAGCGCTGACCCGGAGGGGCAGCGCTTCCGGCTGTTCGAGGCCGCCGGCTCGCTGGTCGCAAACGCGTCGCGATCGTGGCCGGTGGTGCTGCTGCTTGAAGACCTACACTGGGCGGACAGGCCGACCGCGCTGCTGCTGACGCACCTCGTGCGCTCGGTCCAGACGGAGCGCGTGCTGGTCCTCGGCACCTATCGCGACACCGACCTGGCCGAGCCGCTTGCTTCCGCGCTTGCGGATCTGCGCCGCGAGCGGGCTCTCGAAAGGGTGCGGCTCGGGAGCCTTCATCGGGGGGAGGTCGCGACGATGATCTCCGCGTGGCTCGGGCGCGCGCCGCCGACGCACTTCACGCACTCGCTTCACCGCGAGACCGAGGGCAACCCGTTCTTCATCGAAGAGGTCCTGTTCCACCTGAACGAGGCCGGCGCTGTCGGGCAGACCGAGTGGGGCCGCCTGGCCTCGTTCACCGAACTCGGGATACCCGATGGCGTGCGAGAGGCGATCGAGCGCCGCCTCGCCACGTTGTCGACGGCAGCGCGCCGGATCGTGACAATGGCTGCCGCGATCGGCCGATCATTCTCGGTCGAGCTGCTCACGGCTCTGGCCGCGCTGCGCGGCGAGGAATTGCTGGAGGCGCTCGAAGAGGCCGCGCAGCATCGCATCATCGAGGAGGAACCTGGTGCGCCTGAGCGCTACACATTCACCCACTCGCTGATCCGCGAGACCCTGTACGCGTCACTGAGCGGGCCCCGGCGAGTGGCGCTGCACCGACGCATCGGAGCGATCCTCGAGGAGCGGCACGCGAGCGACCGCGAACCGCCGCTGGGCGAGCTCGCTTACCACTTCGTCGAAGCCGCCGAGCCCGGAGCGGCCGCCAAAGCCGTCGACTTCTCCCACGGCGCGGCCCAGCAGGCCCTCGCCGCGCTCGCGTATGAGGAGGCCGCCCGTCACTTCGACCGCGCGCTCTCGGCTTTCGATCTTTCGGAGCACACCGACGAATCGACTCACTGCAATCTGTGGCTCGGCCTCGGCGAGGCCCACAGCAAGGCGAGCGAATTCGATCAGAGCCGCGCCGCCTTCCAAGCAGCCGCGGAGCTCGCGCGGAGGGCGGGGCTCGGGGAGCACCTCGCGTACGCGGCTCTGGGTCTCGCCCGGGGCTGGATCGAGGAGGGCACCACCGACCCGGGGATCGTCGGCCTGCTGGAGGAGGCGCTCGCTGCGCTGCCGAAGACCGAAACGGCCCTCCGGGCGAGATTGCTCGGTCGCCTTGCCATGGAGCTGCACTTCTCGGACGAGCCCGCACGATGCCAGACACTGGCGCGACAGGCCGTCGCACTCGCGCGACGGGTCGGTGACCCGTCGACGCTTGCGTTCGCACTCAACGCCCACCACTGGGCGCAGCGCGGCCAAGATAAAGTCAGCGAGCTGCTCGCGATCGCTGAGGAGATCATCAACTGCGCGGAAGCATCCGCCGAGCCCGAGCTGGCACTGCAAGGCCACAGCTGGCGCCTCGTCGACCTCCTCGAGCTCGGACAGACCAATGAGATCGACGACGAGATCGACGCTTGTGGGAGCATCTCCGATCGCCTGGGCCAACCGTTCTATCGATCCTGGGCCGCTGGGCTGCACCCCATGCGAGCCCTCATGCAAGGCCGCTTCGACGACGCCGAGCGGCTCGCCACCGAAGCGCTCGCCGCAGCCGAGTCGGCATCCAACTGGAATGGGATAACTGCGTCCAGGGTCCAGCTCGCGTGGTGCTGGAAAGACGTTGGACGCGGCGCCGACCGAGCCGCCGAGGTCGAGCGCTTCGTACGTCACGAAGTGCTCACCCGCCCGCTGTCGTACGGCGCGGCCACGATGTGGAACGCCAACCTGGCCCTGTTCATGGCCGAAGCCGGTCTCGAAGAGCAGGCGCGCGAGTATCTCGCCCGCGCGGCCGACTGCGACGACGCTGAGCTGACGCGAAACGTTGACGGGCGCAGCGCCGCAGCACTCGCCGCCGAGGCCTGCGCCCTGCTCAAAGAGAAACGGCTGGCGCTCCGGTTCTACGAACTGCTCCTGCCGCGCGACGGCCTCTGCATCCTCGGCGGGCGCGGCGTCTACTTCCGGGGAGCGGCCGCACGCTACCTCGGACTACTCGCCGACACGCTTGACCGGCGCGAAGACGCAGTTCGCCACCACGAGCAGGCGCTGGCAACAAACCAGCAGGCGCATGCACCCCCATGGATCGCCCGCAGCCGACTCGAACTCGGCCGCGCGCTCCTGGTCCGAGGAGGGCCGGGAGACGAGCCACGCGCGATCGACGTGCTGGCCGAGGCCGAACAACAGGCGCGCGAGCTCGGGATGCAATCGCTAAGCGAGCAGGTCACGGTCGCACGCTCCGCGATCGGCGCCGCCGGCTAGCGACGCCATTATGAACGGGAGCGGGCGGCGTCCACGGACGCCGCAGCCCGGACGGCGTCAGCGCTTCCGCGCCTTCCGCTTCCGCCGCCGCCGCGCACCCAACCGCGCACCGAACGCATCAGTTCGTGTGTCCTGGGAGGACCTAGCAGCACCCCTAGTTGGCTTGAATAAGCCAGATCCTCTCCCGGGAACCGATCATAATCCGCGTGTCGGGGGTTCGAGTCCCTCCTCCGGCATCGGAAACAGGCCCGCTCAGGCCGGATGACGGCAGTCGAGCGTGCCGTCGTACACCGACTGGCTCCACCACAGGAGCGAGCCGTCGAATACCGACTGGCTCCACCGCAGGCGCTGGCTTGGGCGCTCGTTCGACCACAGGTCCACCCAGGTGCACCTCCAGTCGCCCCGGTCGTCGGTGCCGCTGAGGAAGACTTCGCAACGCATCTGGTCAAGCTGCTCGGATGGTAGCCATTTCGGGGTCAGCGCGGCGCGCCGTTTGACGGCGAGCAGGGTCAGGAACTGGACGAGCACGACCAGCGCGGCGAGATATTGGGCGTAGAACGCGAGCGCGCTGGCAAGGATGAAACCTACGCGGGTAGCGGGGGACGTTCGCTCGAACTCGCGTATGAAGAAGTAGGACGAGAGCACGACCAGCAGCACCACGAGCGCGTACGAACGCGCGGTCTGCTCGTAATGCACGAGGAAGGGGCTGAGCGCGAGCAACAGGCCGGCGACCAATCCCGCGGGGCGGCCGAACAACCTGGTCCCGAGCAGCACCATCACCGGCACCGCCAAGCGTCCCGAGCAGCACGGTCAGGCTGCGAAGGGCGATCTCCCCCGACCCGAACAGCTCTCTCCAGACGTAGAGCAGCGCGTAGTAGATGCCCATGTTCGGATCGCCGCCGCTGACGATGTCGCCGAGACGGCCCAGGTCGTTCGTGTAGTCGACACTCGCCGCCTCGTCCAACCACACGCTCTTCGTCCCGAGGTGATACGCCGCCACCGCAGCCGGCGAGAATCGTCAACGCGACGATCGCGGGATCGATCCGACGAAGGGGTCCGTTACGAGCCCCCTCGCGGCTCGCTGCAGTCGGCGGCGGGGTTGTGTGCGTCCGCGGGTTGGGCAACGGTCGGCGGCATAAGCACCTGGACGGCTCTACGGAGCGGGAAACGGCGGAGCGGCCGCAACCCCTGAGCCGGAATCATAATCCGCGGAGTCGGTGCGGTCGCTGCCGCTCGCCCAATAAGGTCTGGACGATGAAGATCGGAATCGCAGGCGGAGCGGGCAAGGTCGGGCGGCGGCTGATCCGGGCGCTGGTCGAGGCCGGCGACGAGGTCGCCTCGCTGGACCGCAATCCCGGGCACGCGGACACCGTCCGCGAGGCCGGAGCGACGCCCGTCACCTGCGACCTCGAGCATGCCGGGCTGCCCGACATCGCAACGGCCATCGACGGGCTCGACGCCGTCGTCTTCGCCGTTGGCGCCGGGCCCGGCAGCGGCCCGGAGCCGAAATGGACGATCGACTACGCGGGCGCACTCAAGCTGATCGCCGCCTGCAAGCTCGCCGGCGTCCAGCGCTACGTCATGGTCAGCTCGATCGGCGCCGACCCGGACGCGTCCGGTGACGACACCTTCGCCGCCTACCTGCGCGCCAAGGGCCGGGCCGACGAGGACCTCCAACAGAGCGGCCTCGACTACACGGTGGTGCGCCCGACGAGCCTCACCGACGACCCGGGGACCGGGCGGGTCGAGGCGGGGGCGGCCGTCGAGCGCGGTCGGATCCCACGCGACGACGTGGCCGCGGTGCTCGCCGCGACGCTGAAGGCCGAGAACACGATCGGCAAGACCTTCGAGGTGACCTCCGGCGAGACGCCGATCGACGAGGCGATCGCCGCCCTCTGAGGCGCCCGGCCGCCGCGAGGCGGCGGCGCAAGCTCCCGCCGCAACCGGCCCGGCCGTCCCCGGCCGCCGATACGCTCGCGCCGCTCACAGGGCCGCATCCCGCGCGGCCCGAGCCAAACGAAGAGAGGGAGTGACGTGAAGCTGATTGTCGGCATCGTGCGGCCGGAGAAGGCCAACGACGTGCTGGAGGCGCTCTACCGCGCCGAGGTACGCGGGGTCTCGATCACCCGGGTCCAGGGCCACGGCGGCGAGCTCGACCGAGTCGAGACCTACCGCGGCACCACGGTCCAGGTCGGGCTCTCGGAGAAGGTCCGGTTCGAGGTCGCGGTCTCCGACGACTTCGTCGATACGACGATCGACGCGATCACGCTCCGGCGCCCGCACCGGCGAGGTCGGTGACGGCAAGATCTTCGTGATGCCGATGGAGCGCGCGGTGCGGATCCGCACCGGCGAGACCGACCACGCAGCGGTCACCCCGGTCGGCCCATGAGCCTCCTCCCCACCGTGCTCGGCGCGGCCAAGATCGACACCGGCGACACCGCCTGGATGTTCGTCGCCACCGCGCTCGTGCTGATGATGACCCCGGCGCTCGGCCTCTTCTACGCCGGCCTCGTGCGCTCGAAGAACACCCTGAACACGTTCATGATGTGCATCGCCGCGATCGCGGTCGCCACCGTGACCTGGGCGGCGGTCGGCTACTCGTTCGCCTTCGACGAGGGCAACGGGATCATCGGCGGCTTCGGCCACGCCTTCCTGAACGGGGTCACGTTCGAGCCCCGCGACGGCCAGACGATCCCGCACCTCCTCTTCTTCGCGTTCCAGACGACGTTCTGCGTGATCACGACCGCGCTCGTCTCCGGCGCGGTGGTCGAGCGGATGCGCTTCGGGGCGTTCCTGATCTTCGCGACCCTGTGGTCGGTGCTCGTCTACGCGGTGCTCGCCCACTGGGCGTTCGGACCCGGCTGGCTGTTCGAGCGCGGCACGCTCGACTTCGCCGGCGGGATCCCGGTCGAGATGGGATCGGGCTTCTCGGCGCTCGCAGCCGCGCTGGTGGTCGGGGCGCGCAAGGACTACGGCCGCCTCGCGCTGCTTCCGCACAACGCCGTCTACGTGCTGGTCGGCGCAGGGCTCCTGTGGTTCGGGTGGTTCGGCTTCAACGGCGGTAGCGGCTTCAACACGGGGCAGAACTCGACCCTGGCGTTCGTCAACACCCTGCTCACGCCGGCCTGCACGCTGCTCGTCTGGTTCGCGCTCGACGCGATCCGGGGCCGGCGGGTGACCGCGATCGGCGCCGCGACGGCGATCATCGTCGGCTGCGTCGCGATCACGCCCGCGGGCGGCTTCGTCAGCCCCGGCTTCGCGATGCTGCTCGGGGCGCTCGCCGCGCTCCCCTGCTACGCCGTGCTCGTCTGGCGCGCCCGCACCCGGGTCGACGAGACGCTCGACGTGCTGGCCGCCCACGGCGTCGCCGGGTTCACGGGGATCCTGTTCATCGGCGTCTTCGCGCAGTTCTCTTGGAACGGCGTCGCCGACGGGCTTGCCTTCGGCGACGCGGGCCAGTTCGTCGACCAGGCGCTCGCCGCGCTCGCCGCGCCGGCCTACGCGTTCGCGATGACCTATGTCCTGTTGCGGCTGATCGGCGCCCTGACGCCGCTGCGCTCGAGCTCCCGGGAGGAGTCGCAGGGCATGGACACGGTCCACCACGGCGAGGAGGCCTACGTCACCGGCGAGGGCGCGATCCTGGTCCTGCCCGAGGCCGGCCACGAGCCTCCAATCCGGGTCGCCGACCCCGGCTGAGCGGGGCCGGCGCGAGCCAGAGCGGTCAGCGCCCGCTCACCACTTGAGCTCGATCTCGAGCTCGCGCTCGTCCGTCTCGACCTCGAGCTCGACCTTCATCTGCACCTCGTCGGCGACATGGACTGTGATCCTCATCCCGCCCTGCTCGAACTCGACCTCGTTGTTGCGGGCGAGCATGTCGGCGAGCGCGTGCAGCTTTGCCGCTGCCTCCTCGCGCTTGAGGGTCTCCTTGCGCTCGATTTCGATGATGTCCATACGGACTCCTTCCGTGGGTTGTGTCAGTGACCGGTTGACGGCTTGTGGGGGCGCCGCTGCGACGCCGCATCGGGACGCTGGCCGGCGGCGATCCGAACGAGCGTGCGAACGCCGTCCGCAACGCCGTCCGGCATCGCCGCGGAGGGCGAGGCGCCGGGGTGCGCAGGCGCGATTCGCGCCCGCAGGACCAGCGGGCGGATGGCGAACCGGAGCGGGGGCTCGAGCCTCATCGCCTCGCCGTCGACACCGGCCGCGATGGAGCCGTCCGCCTCGACCTCGAAGTCCGGCGCCGACCACTCGCGCCAGGGGCGCTGCAGGAAGCGCCCATCGCCGCGCACCGCCGGCGTCGACACGACCGTGACCCCGAGCAGCCCGTCGTCGATCCGCGGCCGGGTTCCGGAGCCAACCGCCCTGCCAAGGCGGTAGCGGTTGTTCGAGACGAGGATCGCGAGGCCGCCCAAGTGCTCGTGACCGCCCGGGCTGGTCCAGCGCATCGGCGCCTGCTCGGCCTCGGGCCCGAGCGCCTCCGGCAGCGTGTCGAGGATCGTGCGCAGCTTCGCGTCGCGATAGCCCTCGCGCTGAACCGCTTCGGCGTACAGGCCCAGTGAGACGTTGTTGACGAAGACGAGACCGTTGACCTCCGCCAGGTCGACCCGGCGCTCACCGCCCGCGTAGGCGTCGAGGGCGCCGACGACGTCGTCGCGATCGACGCCGAGGTCGAGTGCGAAGTGGTTGCGGGTCCCCGCCGGGACACAGACATAGGGCAGGTCGTGCTCGGCGGCGAGGGCCGCGACGATCGCCTGCGAGCCGTCGCCGCCGGCCATTCCGAGGGCGTCGGCGCCGCCATCGATTTCCGCCTGCACGAGCTCGCGCAGGTCGGCGCCCCGGGTCAGCTCGATCGGCGTGATGCCGCGCGCACGAGCCTCGTCGGCGAGGTGGAACGTGGTCGCCTTGCCCCCTCCGGACTTCGGGTTGTAGAAGAGGACCGGGCGCTCAGGCGCGGGCGCGCGGGGCAGCGGGGTCCGGACGGCGTACGCCGCCTTGCTCGCCGCGAGGGTGCCGAGCAGCATCGCCGCGAGCACCGCCGCCTCCAGCCCCCTGCCGTCGAGGATGACCACGAGCACGGTCGCGCCGATCGCCGCAACCGCGACGGCCGCGGCCAGCGCCCGCGGCGCACCGCGGTGCAGGAGCGCGTAGGTCCCAGCGCCCGCCGCGATGGCGAGCAGGACGACGACGATCAGGCTCCCGGGAAAGCCCTCGATCGCCGCGTAGATGGCGAAGCCGATCGCCGCCGCCCCGAGCACGAGGGCGACGATCGCCGCTACCCGAGCCCTGGTCATATGATCGCCCTCGGATGAGCCCGTTCGCCGAGCGTCCAATCGAGAGCCCGCAGCCCGGGCGCGGACCCGCGTGGCTCGCCGACGTGACCCGCCTCGACCTCGCGGTGTACGAGGCGATCGCGGCAACACCGAGCCCGACCCTCGACCGGGCGATGAACCGGCTCACGCGGGCCGCCGATCATTCGAAGCTCTCGCTGGCCGCCGCCGCGGTGCTCGCGACTCGCGGGTGGTCCGGCGGGACGGCGCGCGGCCGGGACCGGGCTCGCCTCGCTCGCCGCCACCTCGGCGGTCGTGAACCTCGGCTTCAAACTGGCGGCCCGTCGACGGCGGCCACACGGCGAAGTTCCGCTCGCCCGCCAGGTGCCGATGCCGACCTCGCGCTCGTTCCCGTCCGGGCACAGCGCTGCAGCGTTCGCGTTCGCGACCGGCGTCGCCGACATCTCCCCCGCCGCCGCAATCCCGCTGCGGGCGCTCGCCGCCGTGGTCGCCTACTCGCGCGTGCACACCGGTGTCCACTTTCCCGGCGACGTGATCGCCGGGGCGCTCACCGGGGTCACGGTTGGCGAGCTCACCAGTCAGGGGATTCGGCGCACCTGGGCATAGCGACGCCATCCTCCCCCACCCTCGCCGCCGACGCAAACGGGGCCGCGTACGGGAGGATTAGGGGGCACATGCCAACGCCGCCCGGCGGCGCCGATCGGGCGCGACCGGGCGGCGTCACACGAGCGGCCTACTTGGCGCGGACCACCTGAACGCTCTTCGCGGTCTGCTTCACCTGGCCGGCGCAGAAGGGCGGGTCGACCCACTTCTTCTGCGAGAACATCCGGGTCTGGTCGGCGTAGTGCTTCGAGCTCGGGCTCGCCGACTCCGAATAGGTGAGGATCGAGCGGTCCTTCGGGCACTTCGCCTTCGGGTCGAACTCGGTCACCATCACGAAGCTCGAGCCGGCGGTGACATCGTTGTAGCCCGCGGTCGGATCCCAGACGTCCGCGATCGCGTTGAACACACCCTGGCCGCCCTCGCTGCCGTGGATCGGGATCTTCTCGGCGCCCCGCGACTCGCTGTGGAAGTCGCCGAACGGCGCGTCCAGCGGGATCCCCGCGTTCTGCAGGTCGGTGACCGCCGCCACGAACGAGGGTTCGAGGTTCGGGTTCGAGGTGTCGAGCCCGTACGGGGTGTTGACCGGGTCGTTGACGTCGAACGGGGTCGTGAACCGGCTCGCCGAGGTCCCGAACTTGTCGAGGAAGCGCTCGAACAGAAGCGCCCCGCGGCTGTCGAGGTTGACGTGCTCGTCCCAGCCGGCGAGCGCCGCGCAGCCTGCGCTGACGTCGACCGGGCCGCTGGCGCCGGTCATCGTCGGGTGCGCGTTGCAGTAGTCGACCAACTGCTGGCGCCACAGCTCGCCCGCGTACTGGCGGTCCTGGAAGACCAGCTTGCGGACGTTGTTGGCCGTGAACGTGTTGCCGGCGAAGCCGTCGGTGCCGGCGAGGCGGCCCTGGATCATCAGCAGCCCGAGCCGGGTGCGCAGCGAGCGCTGCGTGCGCTCGGCCCCGATGATCCGCGGGTAACCCTCGAGCGGCGCCTCGGGGTTGGTGAGCCAGTACGAGTCGTTGGAATTCGCAACGTAGTCACGACGGAACTGGTACGGCTGCTTCGAGGCCGGCATCAGGCCGGGGCCCGGGGAGCCCTCCTCGGTGGTCGGCGCGCAGGACGAGCGCGAGCCGTCGAGCACCGGCAACCCGGCCGCTGGGAAGACGACCTGGCCGAACGCCGACAGGCACTCGGCCACCTTCGCGTCGTCGACGTTGGGCATCGCGCCGATGTCGGCGTAGAGCGCCCGGCCCTTGGAGTCCGAGGCGATCGTGTTCACCCACGGGATCCCCTGGTACTTCTTGAGGATCTTCAGCAGCTCCTTGGTGGACTGCGCGCGATTCGTGTCGAAGTAGTGGTTGAGCAACTGCGAGTTGGCCGCGTTCGCGTCGAACATCGCGAAGGCGGTGCTGTTCGTCCACCCGAACACCGACTGGCCTTGGATCGTGTTCGTGATCGGCCCGTACTCGGTCGTGTAGAGGGTCCTCGAGACCGGGCGCCAGCGACCCGTCGGGCTGCTTGACCTGAACCGTGACCGTGTTCTGCTCCATCTTCTTCGACTGCCCGTCGACGATGTAGCTGGTCGGATCGCTCGGATCGAGGTTGAGCTGCATCGGCGTGAACCGGAACGCCGTCGAGACGGTGTGCGTCCAGGCGAGGTTCTCGGTGTGGCCGATGTTGATCACCGGGGCTCCGTACAGGCTCGCGCCGGTGACGTTGAGCTTGCCCGGGATCACCAGGTGCGACTGATAGAAGCGCCGCGGCCCCTGCCACGGGAAGTGCGGGTTGGCGAGCACGATGCCGCCGCCGGACTTGGTGGCGTCCGAGCCGATCCCCCAGCCGTTCGAGCCGGTGTCCTCCGACATGTCGAGCGCGTCGGCGAGGTCGGCTGCCTGAGCGCTCTCCTCCGGGCTGATCGCTTCGGCCGCCGCCGCGTCGGCGTCGTAGTCGCGCTTCGGCGCGACCGCCGGCGGCTGCGCCTCGGCGATCCCATCGATGGCGACGCCGCCGCTCGCGTACTCGGTCAGCTCGTAGAAGCGCTGGTAGACGTCCATCTTGGTGATCGGGCGAACCCAGGGCTGGCCGGCGCAGGTCGGATCGGGGATGTTTGCGACCCCGGTCTTCTTCAGATAGCGGTTGTAGCCGGCGACGTATCCCTTGATCACCTGCTTGACCTCGGGCTCGGGCCCGACCGGAGGCTTGCGGGAGTAGACCTCCTGGATCGTGCCCCGATCCTTGAGGCGCTGGAAGAACAGGTCGGAGTCGAGATTGCTGAAGCCCTCGGGACTCTTCGCGTCAGGACCGAACCACTTCGAGCGCTCGGCGTTGCCGGTCAGGTAGGTGTCGGCGATCACGCAGATGTCGTCGGAGGCAAAGGCGTAGCCGTAGCCGAAGCCGAGGTCCTTGTACGAATCCGCCTCGATCGTCGGGATCCCCTGCTTGTTGCGGGTGATCTTGGCCTTCAGCCCCCCGCCCTTCTCGGCCTGTGCGACCGGCGCTGCCACGACGCCGATCGCCAGCGCGCAGACGACCGCCGCGCCCCATCGCCCGAACACGGAACGTCCCTGCATCTCTCTCTCCTCTGTCTGAACCACAAGCGCCGACTCCCTCCGCGCCCACCCTGAGTTCTATCCGATCGGCGGGCGCGCAGGTTGGCCGTCAGCGTTCGTTCAGCGGCGAACGGGGGCGCTGCCGCCGCGCCGCGTGATCGCCCGGTAGATCAGCAGCGCGATTACCGCGCCGATGATCGACCCGATCACGCCGGACGCCTGTAGTGCGCCCTCGTCGAGGTCGTGGTTGAAGAGCACGTAGCCGAGCAGGCCCGCCGACGAAGCTGCCGACGATCCCGAGCGCCGCGGTCTGCCAGAAGCTCATCGGGTCGGGGCCGGGAACGAGTAGCCGGGCGAGATAACCCGCGATCACGCCGATCACGAGCAGGTAGATGATCAATCCGATCATGTGCGCCTTCCTTGGTGGGGGTTGGTCGCGAAGCGCTGTACCCGCTCGGCGGCGCGTCTAGCGCCAGCGCGGCTCCGGGGTCACCACGTACACCACCGCCGTGCTCAGTGCCGACGATCTCTGACCGGTCACCGCTTAGCGTCACGGCATGAACCAAGGCGCGGCAACGGTCGAGCCGAGCGCGCGGGACGGTTCGGGTGGTAAGGCACTCGTCGCGCTCGAAGGCGTGGCGCGCCGCTACCGCATGGGCGAGAGCACCGTCACTGCGCTCGAGAACGTGACTCTGACGGTCGAGCCAGGCGAGTTCACCGTCGTCCTCGGTCCCTCGGGCAGCGGCAAGACCACCCTGCTCAACATCATCGGCGCGCTCGACTCAGCCACCGAGGGGACGGTGCGGATCGCCGGTCGCGAACTCACCCAGGCATCGCGGCGCGAGCTGTTCGAGTTTCGCCGCCACACGGTCAGCTTCATCTTCCAGACCTTCAACCTGTTTCCGGCGCTGTCGGCGTTCGAGAACGTGGAGTTCGGCGCCGATGTCGCCGGCCGCGGTGACGCTCGCGCGCTCGCGACCGAGATGCTCGGTCGGGTCGGACTCTCAGATCGCGCCCGGCACTTTCCGCACGAGCTCTCCGGCGGCGAGCAGCAGCGCGTCGCGATCGCCCGCGCGCTCGCGACCCGAAACCCGATCCTGCTCGCCGACGAGCCCACCGGCGAGCTCGACTTCCGTACCGGCGTTCAGATCCTCGAGCTGCTCCACGCGCAGACCCACGAGCAGGGGACCGCCGTGCTCGTGGTCACCCACAATCGCGAGATTGCCCGCGTGGCCCACCGGGTGATCGAGCTCTCGAGTGGTCGAGTCGTCTCCGACGCCCCAGTGGTCGGCGGGCCGGTCGCGATCTCCGACCTGCACTGGTAGCCGATGCACGCGCCTGCGCCTCTGGCTTCGCTGGTCGGCCCGCGACTTGCGCAGCCGCTGGGTCCTGGTCGTTGCGATCGCGCTCGTGATCGCGATCGGCACCGGGATCTACTCCGGGCTCGGCAGCATGGAGAATTGGCGCAAGGCGTCGAACGACGCGAGCTTCGCCGCCCTCAACGCCCACGACCTCGAGATCTCGCTGACGGAGGGCACCTTCGCCGATCGCGGTGAGCTCGCCCGGATCGCGCAATCGGTGACCGGCCACGACCGGATCGACGCCGCCGAGGAGCGCCTCGTGGCGCCGACCCAGGTCGCGATCGAGCGTCGCGGCGAGCCGCTGCTGTTGGTCCCCGGCCAGGTCGTCGGCTCGGTCAGCCCGAGCGACGGGCGGGCGATCGACGGCGTCCATGTCGACAGCGGGCGCGCCCTGACGCCGGCAGACGCCGGTCGACCAACGGCGGTGCTCGAGGCGAGCTTCGCTGCCTCCCACGACCTCCCCGCGCAGGGGAGTATGCGCCTCGGCGACGGTCGGCGATTGCGGTATGTCGGCGAGGGAACGTCGCCGGAGTACTTCTTGGTCACGCGCCCGGGCGGCGGCGAGTTCGGCGGCGCGGAGGCGAGCTTCGCCGTCGTCTTCACCTCGCTCGAGACTGCGCAGGACGCCATCGGCGCGCCAGGCGCGGTCAACGACCTCGTCCTCGATCTCGCCCCGGGCGCCGACCGGGCGACGGTGGCCGACGAACTCAGCGGCGCGCTCCAGGCGAGCGGCCTCACTGGAACGGTCACCACCCAGGCGGACGAGACCGCTCACCGGATTCTCTACAAGGACGCCGAAGGCGACCAGCAGCTGTTCAACATCTTCGCCGTGCTGATCCTCGCCGGCGCGGCGCTCGCGACCTTCAACCTGGCGACGCGCATCGTCGAGGCGCAACGGCGCGAAATCGGGATCGGAATGGCACTCGGCGTCCCGGCCCGCGAGCTCGCGATCAGGCCGCTGCTGCTCGGCGTCCAGATCGCCGTCGCAGGAGTTATCTTCGGAACGGTGCTCGGTCTCCTCTCGGGAGACCTTTTCCGGGGCGTGCTCGAGGACCTGCTGCCCCTCCCGGTCACCGTGACTCCGTTCGAGTTCGGCGTCTTCGCACGCGGTGCGTTGCTCGGGCTGTTGCTGCCAATCGTCGCGACGGCGATCCCGGTCTGGCGCGGTGTGCGGCTGACGCCGATCGACGCGATCCGGGTTGGGTTCCGCTCAGCGAAGTCCAGTGGGGCCGCTGCACTTGGCACCCGCCTTCACCTGCCGGGATCGACGCTCACTCAGCTGCCGCTGCGCAACGTCCTGCGCGCCCCGCGTCGGACTCTGATGACGGCGCTCGGAATCGCCGCGGTGGTCACCGTCGTCGTCGCGTTCCTCGGCTTCGTCGACTCCTTCCTGGCGACGATCGACCGCAGCGAGACGGAGGTGTCGCAGACGACACCGGACCGCATCGACGTCTCGCTCGAGCGCTTCGAGAGCGAGAACGGGGTCGCGGTGCGCGCGGTCGAGCGCGCCGATGGCGTCGCGACCGTGCAGCCGTCTCTCGACCTCCCGGTGCGGCTCGAGTCCTCCGAGGACTCGTTCGACGGCTCGGTCACGCTGCTCGATTTCGATGGGCCGGTCTGGCACCCGACGGTCAGCGAGGGCGTCGCCCCCGGCCCGGGCGAGAGCGGGATCGTGATCGCCGAGGAGGCCGCCCGCGACCTCGGCGTCGGGATCGGCGACCGGGTCACGCTCGTCCACCCCGTGCGCGCCCCCGGCGGCGGCTTCGCCGAGGCCTCGACCCCAGTGGAGGTCACGGGGCTGCACCCGAACCCGTTCCGGATCTTCGCGTACGCTGACCGCTCCGCCGCGGCGGCGCTCGGGATGACCGGGCTCACCAACCACCTCGCGGTCGAACCACGGCCCGGAGCGACGGCGGATCAGCTCGCCCGCGAGCTCTTCGGCACCCCCGGCATCGCCGCCGTCGAGCGAGCCCTGGCGACGACGGACTTCGTCCGCGACCGCCTCGACGACTTCATCGGCGTGATCCGACTGACCGTGGGCTTCGCGCTCGCGCTCGCCCTGCTGATCGCCTTCAACTCGACCAGCATCAGCACCGACGAGCGCGCCAGAGAGAACGCGACCATGCTCGCCTTCGGCGTCCCGGTGCGTGGCGCGGTCGGGCTCGCCGTCGGCGAGAGCCTGATCATCGGATTGCTCGGCACGCTGCTCGGAATCGGGGGTGGCCTGCTCGTGATCGGCTGGGTGGTCAATGAGACCCTGCCCGAGACACTGCCGGACCTCGGCCTCGTGGTCTCGATCAGCGGCGGCTCGATCCTGGTCGCGGCGCTCGTCGGGGTGATCGCGGTCGCGGTCGCGCCGCTGCTGACCGCGCGACGAATCCGTCGCATGGACCTCCCCTCGACGCTGCGCGTGGTCGAGTGACGACCCGCTCTAGCGGCCGACCACCGCGTCGAGCTGGCGCAGCCGCATCGACGCCGGCGCCCGGGCGACGAGCGCGTTTCGCACTCGGCGGCCGACCGCGGCACCGAGCAGGGCGACCGAGGCGGCGCGGCGCGAGCCTCGCACCAGGGCGGTCGTGCGACCGATCCGGCGCCCCTCGTACGCGCCGAGCGCGGCGCGCGGGTCGGGCGCCTCGGCGACCGCCTCACCGAGCGCGACCGCATCCTCGAGCGCCGAGCAGGCGCCCTGGCCCAGGAACGGAAGCATCGGGTGCGCCGCGTCGCCGAGCACGGTCGCGCGCCCGTCGCCCCAGCGCTTCACCGGCTGGCGGTCATAGAGCCGATGGCAGAGGACGTCGGCGGGCGCGGTCGCACCGACAATTGGCGGCAGCGGGTCGGAGAAGTGCGAGAGATGGCGCTCGAGCTCAGCTGGGTCGGCGTCACAGCGGCAGGCCACGTACCAGTAGACGAGCCCGCCCGCGAGCGGCAGCAGCCCCGCGACGGTGTCTGTCGCCCACCACTCCCCCGCCGGCACCTCAGCTTCCCAGGCGGCCAGACCACGGAAGGCGACGATCTCCGAATCGACCGGTTCGCCGTCACCGACCAGGCGCTCGCGGACGATCGAGCGCAGGCCGTCGGCGCCGACGATCAGCGCGGGACGCGATTCGGTGCCGTCGGCGAACCGCAGGGTCCCGTCGTCGAGATCGAGGAGACGCGAACCGAGGCGCAGGCTCTCGTCGCCCAGGCCGGCGAGCAGCGCCGCATGCAGGTCGCCGCGGTTGACGCCGACGAGCGGCGCGCCGTAGCGCGCCGCGATCGCGTCCGGCTCGAACTCGGCGAGCACCGAGCCGTCGGCGCGCCGCAGGGCCCCTCCCCCGCGCTGCACCCCGGGCGCCTCGGCCACGTCGCCGAGCCCGAGCGCGCGCAGCGCCCGGACCCCGTTCGGCCAGATCGACAGCCCGGCGCCGAGCGGGCGGATCTCGTCGGCGGCCTCGTGGACCTCGACCTCGAGCCCGGCGCGCCGCAGCGCGATCGCGGCGGCGAGGCCGCCGATCCCGCCCCCGATCACTGTGGCGCTGCGCGTCGCGGGGCTCATCAGGCCGCCGGCGCGGGGTCCTCCCGCGAGCGCCCGTCACCGGCCATGCGGATGATGGCGTAGGCGCAGGATCCGGCGATGACCAGACCGGCCAGCCCGACACCGACCCCGACCCAGATCAACCAGCCGATCTTGACCCCGGCCTCGCCCTCGACCGCCACCGGCCGGGAGGCGTCGGCGTTCATCGCGACCGCGGTCCAGGTGCCGTTCTCGAGGTCGAAATCGGCGTTTCGCACCCCGGTGCCCTCGCTCTGGGCGACCCAGAAGTCCTGGGCGGCGGGCTCACCGCGCGGCCGCGATCTGCCCGGAACCTGCGTGTAGACCGGGCCCCGGTCGCGGAAATCATCGACCTGCGGTGTGGGGGACGCCGCGCAGGTAAGCGTCGACGTCGCTCTGTGGGCCGATGCCGACGAAGACCGGCTTGCCGCCGACCGATTCGGCGCTGAAGCGCAGCGTCGCCCCGAGGTCCTCGGAGTTGAATCCGATCGACTCCCGGCCGAGGTCGATCCCGTCCGAGGTGACCGCATAGCCGCGGCTGACCAAGCGCTCGGTGTCGGTGGTGTAGAAGCCGTCGTCGTCGCGGAGCACGCCATGTGCGATGACGAGCCCGATTCCCCCCAGGGCCATCGCGATCCCGATCAGCCCCCCGATGCTGACCAGGATGATCCCGATGATCCGGCCAGCACCGCCCTTGCGGGCGGGCGGGGTCGAAGCGCGGTGGCGGCGGCGGGGTCGGGGTGTTCTGAGTGTTTTCCATGGTCTTTGCCTTTCGTGCGGCGGCGGGCCGATCACCGGCCCGCCGTCACTCTCTCATCTTCGCGAGCGCCTCAGGCCCTCGCCGGCTCCACGTTGGCCGCCGCGGGGATCCCGGGACCGGGCAGCGAGGTCGAACGCGCCGGGCACCTCGCTCTAGGATCGCGGGCATCCAGCCGCGCACCCTCAACCCCGCGCCCGGCGTGCTCGCCTTCTACGACGGACGGGTCGAGGGATACCGCTTCGCCGACGGTCCGAACTGGGTCGACGACGGAGCCCTCTCGCTCGGGATCGCGAGCTTCGGGATCGTCGACGGTGACGAGGCGCTCGTCTACGACACCCACGTCTCGGTCGCCCACGCGCGGGCGATCCGTGCCGAGCTCGAGCGGCGTGGCGTTCGCCGGATCACGGTCGTGCTCAGCCACTGGCACCTCGACCACGTCGCCGGGACCGAGGCGTTCGCCGACTGCGAAGTGATCGCGAACGAGCGCACGGCCGAGCTGCTCGCCGGCCACCGAACCGAGATCGAGGCCGGCACCAGCTCAGGCCCGCCGCCGATCGACCCGCTCGTGCTGCCGACGCGGACGTTCACCGGCCGTGAGCGGATCGAGGTCGGCTCGGTCGAGGTCGAGCTGATCCACGCGGAGATCCACAGCGATGACGCCACCGTCCTCTGGCTGCCCGACCAGCGACTGCTGTTCGCCGGGGACACGATGGAGGACACGGTCACCTATGTGACCGAGCCGGGCCGGCTCGCCGTTCACCGCGAGGAGCTCGACCGGCTCCGCGAGCTCGGGCCGCAGCGGATCCTCCCCAACCACGGCGAGCCCGCCCTGATCGCCGCCGGCGGCTATCCGATCGGGCTGATCGACGCGACCCAGCAGTACATCGACGCGCTCTCGCGCCTCGCCGGACGAGCCGGAGCTCGAGACGACGCCGCTGCGCGAGCTCGTCGCCGGACCGCTCGCTGAGGGATGGATCACCTGGTTCGAGCCCTACGAGGCCGTTCACCGCGAGAACGTCGAGCTCGTCCTCGGGCGCGCGACGCCGGGCTAGACCCGGGGCGCACTCAGCGGCGGTCGAGCTCGTTCTCGACCGCCGGGAGCCGCGCCGAGCGCGGCGCGTCGGCGAACGCGTCGCCCCGTGCCGCGGCGCCGCTCCCCCACCGCGCCGTCACCGGCTCGGCGCTCGCGAGCAGCTTGCGCCAGCTGCGCGCGTCGAGCAGGCCGGTCGGCTCGAGGCCGACCGAGCCCTGAAACTCGCGCACCGCACGCGAGGTGAGCAGCCCGTACTGGCCGGAGATCTCCTCGTCGAACCACCCGCCGCCGGCGAGGTACTGCTGCGCCCACACGACCAGGTCGCCGGTGGCGCCGCGGTCGAGCTCCGGATACGTGACGCTCGGCCGGTAGCCACGCGCGCGGCCGACGCGGCGTTTGGTCGCGGCCCGGAAGCCACTCGGCGAGGCGTGCTGCCACGACCACCAGGAGACGCCGCCGAACCCGCTCGCCTTGGCGAGCTGGCGGAAGCGGCGCACGTCGCGCCCGCGAGGGTTCTCGTAGAGCTGACCGATCGGCGCGATCGGCCGGTCGTAGACGCGGTTGTAGGTGTAGGTCGTCGTTCATCGCCCTGTCGACGCTGGTTCCGATCGCCTTCCAGTAGACCTGCGGCAGGTTGAACTCGGCCGCGCCGGGAGCGAGGAAGACCGAGTACGGGAACGCCGGGTGGTAGTGCACGTAGGGAAACGCGGCGAGCCCGAGCGGGAAGTCGGCGCCGACCGCGGCCCGCAGGCGCTCGATGTAGAGCGTGGCCGAGGCGTAGCGGCCCTCGTACTCGGACTCGGCGTCGATCACCAGGCAGTCGGCGCCGTCGTCGGCCGCCGCGGCGCCGACCCTGGCCTCGCCCGCGGGGTCGTTGCCATAGACGTACTGCCAAGCGCACACGTTGAGCCCGCGCGACTTCAACTGGCCGACCAGCTCGGGAGTGAACTGGCTCCAGGTGTCGTCGCCGTCGCCCGCCTTGATGAACACGGTCTCGACGCCGCGCTTGCGCGCCCGGGCGGCGATCCGCGCGGGGCTCCCCCCTTCGGCCTTCGAGACGTACCAGATCCACATCCCGTCGCCGCGAAAGGCGACGCCGTCGGCGACCGGCTCGAGCGGCGGCGGGTCCTGCACCGCGGCGCTGCTCGCGGCCGGAATCGACGCCCACGCTCCGACCGTCGCGAGCGCCAACAGCAGACGCGCGCGGCGGCGTCGGGGCACGGCTTTCGAGCCGGGTCGCATGCCCTTCATGTTGGCTTCAACAGCACCGCAGAGCGATCGATGCGCGTCGCCGCGCAAGCCCACGTCCAGCCCAGCCGCGCGTGTGCGAAGGTCCGGGCCGTGAGTCCACGCACCGCGTCGACCCGCACCGCGTCCGCCGCATTGCTCGCGATCGGCGGCCTGCACGTGCTCTGGGCGACCGGGTCGCGCTGGCCGCTGCCCGACCGCGATCAGTTCGCCGAGACGATCGCCGGCCGCCCGGCCGGTAAGGCGCCCGGCCCCGCGGCCTGCCTGGCGGTCGCCGGTCTGCTCACCACCGCAGCAGCGCTCGTCGCCGGGCGACCGCGACAGGTCCCGGCCCTGAGCCGCATCGGCTCCGCGGGCGTCGTCACGGTGCTGGGCACACGCGGAGCCCTCGGGCTCGCCGGCCGCACCGACCTCGTCTCGCCGGGATCGACCTCGAAGCGGTTTCGCGAGCTCGACCGGCGGATCTACGCGCCCCTTTGCCTGGGGATCGCCGCGCTCGCGGCGCCGGCGATCAGCTGAGCCCGTCGCGAAGCTGCGCCGCGTTGATCGCCGCCGAGGCCTCGGCCGTGTTGTTGAAGTACACGAGCACCTCGCTGCGCGCTCGCCAGGCCGCGATCCGGCGCCGCCAGGTCGCAATCTCGGCGGGCGTGTAGTTGCCGCGGCTGCCGCGGTGCATGCGGACGTAGGTCCAGTCGGTCGTCAGCTCGCGCTTCGAGAACGGGAAATCGGGGTCGTCGGCGATCACCAGCGCGACGCCATGGCCGCGCAGCAGCTCGTAGACACCCGGGACGAACCAGCTCGGGTGCCGCAGCTCGACCGCGTGGCGCCCCGGGGCGCGCTCGCGGATCACGCTCAGGGCCGCGTCGAGTCGATCGTCATCGCGCTTGAAGCTCGGCGGCAGCTGCCAGAGGATCGCCTCGAGCTTGCGCGCCTCGGCGAGCGGCTTCACCGACTCGAGGAAGCGCTCGACGTACTTCTCCGGGTTGTTGAGCCGCTTGATGTGGGTGATGTAGCGGCTGGCCTTGACCGCGAAGCGAAATCCGCGCGGTGTTTCGGCGACCCACGTCTTGACCGCGTCGGCGCTCGGCAGCCGATAGAAGGTGCTGTTGACCTCGACCGTGTCGAAGGCGCGCGCGTAGTGGCCGAGCCACTCGCGCTGCGGCATCTTCTCCGGGTAGAAGCTCGCCGCGCCACTCGCGGTACGCCCAGCCCGCGCAGCCGACCCGGACCGGCTTCAGTCGAGGCGCTCCGGAAGGCCGAAGTTCCCGAACGCGGCCTGCAGGCGGCTGTTGTCGAACGCCTGCTCGGGCATCCGCGCCATCAGCTCGGGATCGGGATCCTCGATCGAGCGGGTGATGAACGCGGTCACGTCGCTGATCTTGTCGCCGCGCAGCGTGAGCACGTTGAGCGCGAACGGCAGGTAGCAGCCCTCGTCGTCGTCCCAGGCGTAGAAGGCGAGCGCCGGCTGACCGTTGGCCTGCACCGGGAGCGGCTTCCAGCGCCACACTCCGTTGAGCGGATAGCCGGCCAGGAACTCGCGGAGTTCCTGGTGGCCGCCGTCTGGGCCGCCGAACCAGGTGCTCATCGGCGGCATCGAGAAGCAGGCGTCCTCGGTCAGCATCGCGACCACGCCGTCGACGTCGCCACGCTGCCAGGCGTCGACGTACTCGTCGACGACCTCGCGCATGCGCTCGTCCCCGAGCGCGCGCCGGGTCTGCTGCTGGCTTTGCTCGGGAAGGCGGTCCTCGACCGTCTTGCGCGCCCGCTGCAGGGCGCTGTTGACCGAGGCGGTCGTCGTCTCGAGCGTCTCCGCGCACTCCTTCGCCGAGAAGCCGAGCACCTCGCGCAGGATCAGCGCCGCCCGTTGGTTGGCCGGCAGGTGCTGAAGCGCGGCGACGAACGCGAGCTCCACGCTCTCGCGCTGCTCGTAGCGGGCCTCGGGGGCCGCGTAGCCGTCCTCGACCGCGAGCGTCTCGTCGGGGTACGGCTCGACCCAGACCGACTCCACCAGCGGCTCGCGCGGGCCGGCGTGCGGGTCGGCGGCCGGACCGTAGTCGATCGGCAGCACGCGCTTCGGCCGCTTCGAGATCGCGTTCAGGGAGTTGTTGGTCGCGATCGTGTACAGCCACGAGCGCAGCGAGCTGCGGCCCTCGAATCGATCGAGCGCCTTCCAAGCGCGCAGCAACGTCTCCTGGAGCGAGTCCTCCGCGTCGTGGACCGAGCCGAGCATCCGGTAGCAATGCGCGTGAAGCTCGCCGCGGTAGGGCTCGACGAGGCGCGCGAACGCGTCCTCGCTGCCCGCCTGGGCGCGCTGGAGCAAGTCCTTCTCTTCGATCGGGGGAACCGTCGCGCTCATCGGTCGGAGATTAAGACACGGCGACCGGCTCGGATCTAATCGGCCACGGATCATTACCGACCGATTAGTTTGGGCGGGCGGGACGGTCTGAGTGGGTGATGGCGGCGACGCAGCATCCCGTGGTGCACCTTGAGCTCCATACCCACGACCTCGCCGGGGCATGCGCGTTCTACGCCGAACTGTGCGGTTGGAGCACGGAGCGGATCCAGACCGATGCGGGAACGTATCGGTCGCTCGACCCAGGCGGCGAGATCAGCGGCGGCGTGGTCGAGTGCGAGACGTCCCACCCGATGTGGCTTCCCTACGTCGAGGTGGCCGACGCCGGGATCGCCGCCGTCCGGGCCGCGGAGCTCGGGGCCACCGTGCTCCTCAACGCGCGCGAGGGGCCGGCCGGATGGCGTAGCGTCGTCAGCGCTCCGGCGGGCGGCGACCTCGCGTTCTGGCAGCCGAAGCGCTGAACTCGAACGGGTGGTCACGGCCGAGGTCGTTGCGTAGTGAGTACGGGGGTTTTCACAATCGGCCAGTGAAAAAGTCCGGAGTCGTGGACGCCCCGACCCCCGACGAGCGCGATCCGCTGGACCAACCGACCGCGGCGCGACTCTTCTCGTTCCTCGTTTCGTCGCGGCGGCGCCTGACGACCACGGAGCTTGCCGCTCGCGCGCGGGTCCATCCCAACAGCGCCCGCCTTCACCTCGGCCGACTGGCCGACGCGGGCCTCGTCCGGCGCGCGAGCGCCAGCTCCGGCACCGGCCGTCCTCACTATGAGTGGTCGGTCGCCCCGGGGGCACTGGTCGAAGGTGAGTCGCCGGTTGCCTACCGCGAGCTCGCCGGCTGGCTCGGCGAAGCTTTGATCGCCCGCGGGCTCGGTCCACGCGAGGTCGAGGCCGCCGGGGTCGCCATCGGCCGCGCCGAGGCGCCGGTCGACGGCGCCCGCTCGAGCGCCGAGGTGCTCGAGACGGCGCTCGCGGCGATGGGCTTCAGCCCGAGCTGCGAGCGGCGCGGGACGCGAACCACCTTCACGCTCGGCAACTGCCCGTACCGCGCCGTCGCCAAGGCCCAACCGGGCATCGTCTGCGTCCTTCACCGGGGCATCGCCAAGGGGCTGGTCGACGCGATCGAACCGGGCGCGAGGCTGAGCAAGTTCGAGATCAAGGATGCGGACGCAGCGGGATGCTTGATCGAAATCGAATCCGCCCCCGAAAGGAACCGCCATGTCCACAGCTGACCCGCGCGGAAACGCCCGCGAGCTCACCCTCGCGACGACGGCGTTCGCAATCTGCTTCTACGCCTGGGCCCTGCTCGGCCCCCTCGGCCCCGATCTTCAGGATCAGCTCGGGCTGTCGGACTCACAGGTCGCGCTGACCGTCTCGATCCCGGTGGTGCTCGGCTCGCTCATGCGAATCCCACTCGGCGTGCTCACCGACCGCCACGGTGGACGCCGGGTGTTCACCGCGTTGATGGCGTTCACGCCGCTGCCGCTCGTCGGCCTGGCGCTCTTCAACGACTCTTGGGGCGCGGTGCTGGTCTGCGGCTTCCTGCTCGGGTTCGCCGGGGCCTCGTTCGCGGTCGGGGTGCCGTTCGTGAACAAGTGGTACCCGGCGGGCCGCCAGGGCTTCGCGCTCGGGATCTACGGAATCGGCATGGGCGGCACGGTGCTCGGAGCGCTCACCGCGCCTCGGATCGTGGATGCGACCAGCCTTGACGCTCCGTTCTGGATCGCCGCCGCGGTGGTCGCCGCGATGGCCATCGCCTTCTGGGCGCTGGCCGAGGACGCTCCGGGGTCGGCCCGGGGCAAGACGAGCTCGATGTTCGCGGCGCTGTCGGCCTTCCGCGGCAAGGGCAGCGCGCGCGCCTGGGCTCTGACCCTCTTCTACTTCATGGCGTTCGGCGGCTTCGTGGCGATGTTCCTCTACCTGCCGAAGCTGCTGGTCGACGTCCACGACCTGAGCAAGACCGACGCCGGCGCCCGTGCCGCCGGCTTTGCCCTGTTGGCCGTGGTCGCGAGACCGGTCGGGGGCGCGCTCTCGGACCGAGTCGGAGCACGGACGGTGCTGACCGCCTCGTTCGTCGGCACGGCGGCGCTGGCTCTCGTCCTTGCCGCGTCCTATGAGCACATGGTTCCGCTGACGGCCGCCTGCCTGACGATGGCCGTCTTCCTCGGCCTGGGGACGGGAGCCGTCTTCAAGCTCGTCCCAGAGTGGTTCCCCGACCAGGTCGGCGCAGTGACCGGGGTGGTCGGGGCAGCCGGTGGGCTCGGCGGCTTCTTCCCGCCGCTTGTGATGGCCCTCGTCAAGTCTCAGACGGGTGCCTACGCGCTCGGCTTCGTCCTGATGGCCGCGGTCGCCGCGATCGCCCTGATCGTCCTGCGCTCCGTGGGTCGGTCGAGCCCGGCGCCGGTCGGCGGCACCGCATCGATCCCTCAGGGGCGGGTG
Source organism: uncultured Solirubrobacterales bacterium (assembly GCA_963828755.1). Taxonomy (GTDB): domain Bacteria; phylum Actinomycetota; class Thermoleophilia; order Solirubrobacterales; family 70-9; genus WHSW01. The sequence continues at coordinate 111,979 of CAWHFY010000024.1, forward strand.
GCTTGATCGCGGACCGGCGGCGTGACACGCTGGGATCCGAAGAGCTGGACCTGATGGCCGCGATCAGATCATCGGAGTCGTGAGCGACGGCCGCGCCCTCCTGCGGGCGCGCCAGTTCTTTGGCCCGCGGGCGCGCTCCGCGGACGGTTGGAACGAGGCATCGACTTACGCGCGCGACTGGGAAGCCGCGTACCGGCGCCGCTGGCAGCACGACCGCGTCGTCCGGTCCACCCACGGCGTCAACTGCACCGGGTCGTGCTCGTGGAAGATCCACGTGAAGGACGGGCTCGTCACCTGGGAGACCCAGCAGACCGACTACCCCTCGAACGGCGCCGACACGCCGGACTACGAGCCGCGCGGGTGCCCGCGCGGGGCGTCGTTCTCCTGGTACGTCTACTCGCCGCTACGGCCCAAGTATCCGTACGTGCGCGGGGTGTTGCTCGAGATGTATCTGGAGGCGCGCGAGCGCCTGGGCGATCCGGTCGAGGCCTGGGCGTCGATCGTCGAGGATCCCGAACGCGCCCGCGCCTACAAGTCTCAGCGCGGCAAGGGGGGCTTCGTGCGCGCGTCGTGGGACGACGCCGCGGAGCTGGTCGCCGCGGCCCACGTCCACACGATCCGCCGGTACGGGCCCGACCGGATCGCCGGGTTCTCGCCGATCCCCGCCATGTCGATGGTCTCCTACACGGCCGGGACCCGCTTCCTGTCGCTGATCGGCGGTGTCTGCCTCTCCTTCTACGACTGGTACGCGGACCTGCCCCCAGCCTCGCCGCAGATCTGGGGCGATCAGACCGACGTTCCCGAGTCGGCCGATTGGTGGAACTCCTCTTACATGATCCTCTGGGGCTCGAACATCCCTCAGACCCGGACGCCGGACGCCCACTTCATGACCGAGGCTCGCTACAAGGGCCAGAAGGTCGTCGTGATCTCACCCGACTACGCCGGCCACACCAAGTTCGCGGACCAGTGGCTGCCCGCGACCGCCGGTACCGACGGAGCGCTCGCGATGGCGATGGGCCACGTGACCCTGAAGGAGTTCTACGTCGACCGCGATGTCCCGTACTTCCGCGACTACGCGCGCCGCTACACCGACATGCCGATGCTGGTCTCCCTGCGCGAGCGCGGGGACGGCTCCGTGGTCGCCGATTCGTTCCTGCGCTCCAGCGACCTCGGCGACGCCGGCGAGAACGCGGAATGGAAGACCGTCGTCTACGACGCAACGCGCGGCGAAGCGGTCGTTCCCAACGGCTCGATCGGTTTTCGGTGGGGCGAGGAGGGAGCCGGGCGGTGGAACCTGGACCTGGAGGATGTCGACCCGGCGCTGACCCTGCTCGAGGTCGCTGACGAGCTGGTCGAGGTGACCCTGCCACGCTTCGAAGGCGGCCCAACCGAGGGCGGCACGACGATGGTTCGCGGCGTTCCCGCGAAGCGGGTCGGCGGGCGGCTCGTGACCACCGTCTACGACCTGGCATTGGCCCAATACGGCGTCGCCCGCGCGGGTCTGCCGGGCGAGTGGCCGAGCGGCTACGACGACGCCTCGTCCCCCTACACACCGGCGTGGCAGGAAGCGATCACGGGCGTCGACCGCGGGCGCTGCGCGGTGATCGCCCGCGAGTTCGCCGACAACGCCGAGCGCACCGAGGGTCGCTCGATGATCGTCATGGGCGCCGGCACGAACCACTGGTTTCACTCCGACCAGACCTACCGCTCGATGCTCGCGCTGGTCCTCTTCTGTGGCTGCCAGGGCGTCAACGGTGGCGGCTGGGCCCATTACGTGGGCCAGGAGAAGGTCCGCCCGATCACCGGCTGGTCGACGGTCGCCTTCGCGCTCGACTGGTCGCGACCACCCCGCCAGCAGCCGGCGACCCCGTTCTGGTACCTGGCCTCCGACCAGTGGCGCTACGAGACCTTCGGCGCCGACGAGTTCACCTCGCCGGCCGGCAACGGCTCGCTCGGCGACCGCCACACCGCCGACTGCCACGCGCTCGCCGCGCGGCTCGGCTGGCTTCCGTCATATCCGAGCTTCAACCGCAACCCGCTCGATCTCTGCGACGAGGCGCGCGAGCGCGACGTCGAGCCAGGCGAGCACGTCGTCTCCGAGCTGCGGGAGGGCCGCCTGCGCTTTGCCTGCGAGGACCCCGACGACCCGGCCAACTTCCCCAGGGTGCTGTCGCTGTGGCGGGCCAACCTGCTCGGCTCCTCGAGCAAGGGGCACGAGTACTTCCTCCGCCACATCCTCGGCGTTCCCGACGCCGCCGTGCGCTCGAACGAGTCGCCCCCCGAGCAACGCCCGAACGAGGTCGAATGGCACGACGAGGCGCCGATCGGCAAGGTCGACCTGTTCACGACGCTCGACTTCCGGATGAACGGGTCGTGCATCTACTCGGACGTCGTGCTCCCCGCGGCGACCTGGTACGAAAAGCACGACCTGTCGAGCACCGACCTCCATCCGTTCGTCCATCCGTTCAACGCGGCGATCCCGCCCCCCTGGGAGGCGAAGACCGACTGGGACGCCTTCAACCGGATCGCCGCCGAATTCAGCCACCTCGCCGCGGAGCACCTCGGGACCCGCACCGACCTGGTCGCGGCGCCGCTGCTCCACGACACGCCCGAGGAACTCGCCCAGCCGATGGGACGGGTCCGCGACTGGAAGGCGGGCGAGTGCGACCCGATCCCCGGGAAGACGATGCCGAAGCTGATCGCGGTCGAACGCGACTACACGGCGGTTGCGGAGAAGATGACCGCGCTCGGCCCGCTCGTCGAGGGCGCGGGTATCGGCGCCAAAGGGGTCTCCTGGAAGCCCGAGCGCGAGGTGGCTGAGCTCGCGCGCCGCAACGGTCGATCGAACGGCGGTGGCCAGGCTGGTGGACGCCCGTCGCTGCGCCGCGACATCGACGTGTGCGAGGCGATCCTGGCGCTCTCGGGGACCACCAACGGGCGGCTCGCGGTGGAGAGCTTCCGAGCGCTCGAGCGCCAGACGGGCCGCGAACTCGCGCAGGTCCCGGCCGAGCGAGTCGACGAGCGCCTCACCTTCGGCGAGATCTCGATTCAGCCGCGCAAGGTGATCGCCTCGGCCGAGTGGTCGGGGCTCGAGTCGCGCGAGCGCCGCTACTCGCCCTTCACCGCCAACCTCGAACTGCTCATCCCATGGCGGACGCTGACCGGCCGCCAGCAGATCTTCGTCGACCACGAATGGATGCTCGACCTCGGTGAGGGCCTGCCCGCGTACCGTCCCCCGGTGGACGCCGGGCAGCTGATCGGGCTCGCGGGCGAGCCGGCCGCCGAGGACGCCCTCGAGATCACCGTCCGGTATCTGACCCCGCACTCGAAGTGGTCGATCCATTCCGAGTTCCAGGACAACCTGACGATGCTGACCCTGTTTCGCGGCGGTCCGGCGATGTGGCTGTCCGACGTCGACGCGGCCAAGATCGGGGTCGCCGACAACGACTGGCTCGAGGTCTACAACCGCCACGGCAACGTCGCCTGCCGAGCCGCCGTCTCCCATCGCGTCCCGCCCGGGGTGGCGCTCTTCTACCACTCGCAGGACCGCCACGTGAACGTGCCGGTCTCCGAGATCTCGGGCGCCCGAGGTGGCACCGACAACTCCCTGACCCGGATCCAGATCAAGCCCAGCCACCTGATCGGCGGGTACGCCCAGCTCTCCTGGGGCTTCAACTACTACGGCCCGACCGGCCCCCAGCGCGACCAGCTGATCATCGTCCGCAAACGTCAGAGCGAGGTCGATTACGGATGAGGGTCCGCGCGCAGATGGGCATGGTGATGAACCTCGACAAGTGCATCGGGTGTCACACCTGCTCGGTGACGTGCAAGAACGTCTGGACCAACCGCCCGGGCACCGAGTACGTCTGGTTCAACAACGTCGAGACGAAGCCGGGACGCGGTTACCCGCGCGACTACGAGGACCAGGAGCGCTGGAAGGGAGGCTGGAAGCTCGACCGGCGCGGGCAACTGAAGCTGAAGGCCGGCGGACCGCTGAAGAAACTCGCGAGCATCTTCTGGAACCCCGACCTGCCCTCGCTCGACGACTACTACGAGCCCTGGACCTACGACTACGACCACCTGATCAACGCCCCATCGTCCGAGATCCAGCCGGTGGCGAGGCCGAAGTCGCTGGTCACCGGCGACGATCTGCAACTCGAGTGGGGCCCGAACTGGGACGACGACCTCGCTGCTTCGAGCAGTTCCGCGGCCGCGGACCCGAACCGGCGCGGGCTCGAGGACAAGGTCAAGCTCGAGTTCGAACAGGCGTTCATGATGTACCTGCCGCGAATCTGCGAGCACTGCATCAACCCGTCCTGCGTCGCCTCGTGTCCCTCCGGCGCGATGTACAAGCGCGAGGAGGACGGCATCGTGCTCGTCGACCAAGAGGCATGCCGATCCTGGCGCTTCTGCGTCTCCGGCTGTCCCTACAAGAAGGTCTACTTCAACTGGAACACGGGCAAGGCCGAGAAGTGCAACTTCTGTTACCCGCGCATCGAGGCCGGGCTGCCGACCGTCTGCTCGGAGACCTGCGTCGGCCGCCTGCGCCACCTCGGAATCGTGCTGATCGACAGCGATCGCGTCGAGGCGGCCGCCTCGGTGGCCGACGAGAAGGACCTGCTCGAGGCCCAGCTGGACCTCTTCCTCGATCCGGAGGACCCCGAGATCCGCGAGCGCGCGCTCGACGACGGGGTCCCGGCTGACTGGGTCGAGGCGGCGCGGCGCTCTCCCGTCTACGCCATGTGCAAGCGCTGGCGGATCGCGCTGCCGCTGCATCCCGAGTACCGCACGATGCCGATGGTCTGGTACGTGCCACCGCTGTCGCCGGTCGAGAGCATGGTCACCGACGACGACGGCGAGCTCGACCCCGAGCGGCTGTTCGCAACCGTCGACGAGATGCGGATCCCGGTCGAGTACCTGGCCTCGTTCATGGCCGCGGGCGACCCGGATCCCGTGCGGCGTTCGCTGGCGCGACTCGCGGCGATGCGGCGGTTCATGCGAGCGGCCAACGTCGACGGCCGAGTCGATACGGCAATCGCCGAGGACGTCGGCATGGAGCCGGCCGAGATCGAGGCGATGTTCCAGATGGTCGCGATCGGCGACTACGACGATCGCTACGTGATCCCGAAACGCCACGGCGAGACCTCGCCGAACGCGTTCGCCGAGCAGGGTTCGTGCGGGATCGACTTCTCCGGGGTCACCGCGACGGTCTCCCCGGCGGCCGCGAACGACAACGGGCTCGAGAACTACGATGCGGATGCGGTCGCCTCGGACTTCGACCTGCGCGACCAGTTGGTGGTGCACCGCAAGGGGCGCGGGAAATGACCGAGGCGGTCCATCCGCTGAAGCTGGCGTCCGTCCTGCTTCAGTATCCGAGCCTCGCCCTGCGTGACGCCGCCGCCGCCGCTCGCGAGCTCGAGATCGGCCCGGCCGGCCGTCGCCAGTCATTCGAGCTGCACGAGTTCTGCGGCTGGTATGCGGCGCGGCCGATTCCCGCTCTCCAGAGGCTCTACGTCGAGGCATTCGACTTCAGCAAGCAATGCAGCCTCCACCTCACCTACCACGTGCATGGCGATCGTCGCCAGCGCGGGTTGGCGATGCTCGCGCTCAAGGAGAGCTATCGCAGTGTCGGGTTCGATCCGCCCGGCGACGAGCTCCCGGACTATCTGCCGCTGATGCTCGAGTTTGCCGCGCTCGCGCCCGATCATGTCGGCACCGAGCTGCTGGAGGAGCACCGGGTCGCGATCGAGCTCGTCCGAGCCGGGCTGAAGCGTGACCACAGCCCGTTCGAGCCCGTGCTGGACGTCGTCGTCGCCGGCCTTGGCCGACTGAGGCCGGCGAAGGTGGCGCGGATCCGCCGCCTCGCGATCGAGGGCCCGCCGGCCGAGGAGGTGGGGCTGGAGCCCTTCGCCCCGCCGGAGGTGATGCCGATCGGCGATCCGGCATCGGCACGACCGATGGTCGGCGGCTGGGAGGCCACGTGAGCCGCGGCGAGCTGCTGCTCTACGTCGTCCTCCCGTACGCGGCCCTGGCGATCTTCTTCATCGGCCATCTGTGGCGTTATCGCCGCGACCAGTACGGCTGGGGGGCGCGCTCGACCCAGCTGCTCGAGAGCCGCGTGCTCAAGTACGCGAGCACGATCTTCCATCTCGGCGTGCTGGCCGCGATCGGTGGTCACGTGCTCGGGATCCTGATCCCGAAGTCGTGGACCGAGGCCCTCGGCCTCAGCGACAGCGCCTACCACGTGATCGCCGTGATCGGAGGGATCGCGGCGGGCAGCGCGGTCTGCGTCGGCTTCGCCCTGCTCGTCTACCGGCGGCTGCGCTTCGCCCGCGTTCGCGTCACGACCACCCGCGCCGACGTCGTCACTTTCGGACTGCTCGGCCTCGGGATCGTCACCGGCATGCTGGCGACGCTGACCAACATCGGCGACGTCGTCCACTACCGCGAGTCGGTCGGCCCGTATTTCCGCAATCTGATGATTCTCAACCCGAAGCCCGAGTTGATGACCGGTGAGCACGTGACGTTCATCTTCCAGGCGCACGTGACCGTCGTCTGGCTACTGGTTGCGTTCTGGCCCTTCAGCCGGCTGGTGCACGCCTGGAGCGTGCCGGTCGACTACCCGCGGCGCAGCCCAGTGCTCTACCGCAGCCGGAGCCGGCGGCCGAAGCGCCGGCGCCCGGCCGACGCCGTCACCACCGTGGAGCCCGCCCGCCGATGAAGCGCAGCGACGAGTTGGCGCCGCTCTCGCGCGACCACCACCAGGCGCTGTTCGTCGCGATGAAGCTGAAGCGCGCCGAGGCGGACGGCGCCGAGGCGTTCCTCGGCTTCATCGCCGCTCACGGGGGCGACCACTTCCGGATCGAGGAGGAGATCCTCCTCCCCGCCTGGATCGCCTCCGACCCGGGAGCCGACCGCGCTCTCGCCGAGCGGGTCGCCGCCGAGCATCTCGGGCTTCGCGCGGCCGCACGCCGACTGCGCGAGCGCGACCTCGACGCGAGTGGGATCCGGGCCGTCGGCGAGCTGCTCGAACGCCACGTCCGATTCGAGGAGCGCGAGCTCTTTCCGTTGATCGAAGCCGGGCTCGGAGCCCAGCGGCTCGCGGAGCTCGGCGCCGAGATCGAGTCCGCCGAGGCTGCCTGAGCGCCGCTCCCGCGCTCAGCCGAGCGCCGGGAGCGCGCGAGCGCTCAGCAGCCCCGCTCGGTGTCCTTGCCGGGCCCGCCCTTGCACGTGTCCGGCCCGCCGCCGCCGCGCAGTGCATCGCGACCTCCGACCGCCTCCGAGGCGGTCAGCTCCCCCGCCGCCGCGCAGCAGGTCGTTGCCGTCGCCGCCCTTGAGCGCGTCGTTGCCGCCGCCGGCGCGGACCTCGTCGTTGCCGGCCGCGCCCGTGATCGTGTCGTTGCCGGCCGCTGAGCAGACGAGGTCATCGCCGCCGAGGCCGAGGATCACGTCGTTGCCCGAGAGGGCGACGAATACATCCTTCTTCGCCGTCCCGGTGAGCTGGTCGTCGCCGGTGGTGCCGACGATCGTCGCCTGCTGGCCCGCGCACTCCGCGGCCGCCGGCTCGACCACGTTGGTCGTCTCGGTGTCGGTGTCGTTCGCGCTCACCGGGTCGGTGTCGGTCGTGCTGATCGTCGCCGTGTTGACGAGCTGCCCCGCCTTGCGCGGGCTGACCCGGACCGTCACGGTCGCATTCGCGCCGTTGGCGAGCGTGCCGAGCTCGCAGGTCACCTTCTTGCCTGACTGCTTGCACGACCCCTGCGACGGGTTCGCGCCGATGAAGTCGAGCTGGTTCGGCAGCGTGTCCACGACCTGGACCCCGTTCGCGTTCTCCGGTCCCTCGTTGGAGAGCGCCAGCCGGTAGCTGAATTCCGTGCCGACGGTTGCCGGATCGGCACTGTCGGTCTTGTCGATCGCGAGGTCGGCGGTCGCCGCCAGCGCGCTCGCCGGCGCCAGCGCAGCGATCGCGCAGATTCCCACGACCAGAACGGTCGTCCTTACGGTCATCGGTGAGCTTCCTCCTGCACTTCGTTGCGAGCACCGACAGGCGCCCCTCGTGCAATCAACGCCCGCGGCGCGGCGAAGTCAGGGTCTACTGGTGGCCAGGGGCCGCGGCCGAATTGCCGGGGCTCACCGGTCTGGCCGGGAGCGGCCGCGGAGTTGCCCGGAGCTCCGGTTTGGCCGGGAGCGGCGGCCGGTCCCCCACCGTGTGTCTGGCCGGTGGTGGACGCCTGCGAGCTGGGACCCGGGGAGCTCGACTGCCCGGGCGTTGCGCCGGTCTGCCCCGGGGCGCTGGCACTGTGGCCAGGCGCCGTGGTGCTCTGGCCGGGAGGCGTCGCCGGCGAGTTGCCCGGGTTGGAGGTTTGCCCCGGCGCGGTCGCTTGGCCGGGTGCGCCCTCGGGCCCACGGCCTCGGGATCCATGCGCGTTTTTATGGCCGTGCGCGTTTCCATGTCCCTCCCCGTCGGGGCGCCCGCGACCGGTCGCGCCGTTCGACGACCCCTGCGCTCCGCTGCCGCGAGCCTGCGCGGAGTCACCTGGCCCGGCGGCTCCCGAGCCCTCGCCGGGTGCTGTCTGCGGCTGCGCATCCGCGGGAGCCGCCGGGGGCGTCGGCTCGCGGTCTGAGCCGTTCACGTCGATGACGCCTCCGAGCTCAGCGGCGCCGCCGGCGATCGCAGCGGTGGCGACCACCGCGATCGCTGCCTTGACCGCGGCCCCGGCGCCGAGCCCGGAGCCGATTCCCGCGAGGCCGGCGCCGGCCGCGGCAGACCCCGCGGTCCCGCCGGCGAGCACCGAGTGCAAGGTCGCGAGCGCGGCCGGAGCCGCGAGCGGCGGCGCCAGTGCCGCCAACTGCAAGCGGCGGTCCCCGATCGCCGCCGCGAACGAGCGGCACCCTTCGCAGGTGCGCAGGTGAGCCCGGATCCGGCGTCCGCGCAGGACCCGGCGGTCGCCGGCCGAGATCGCCTCACGGATCGGCCCGCATTCCATCTCGCGTCCGTCAGACATCTCCTGGAGCGCCACCCGCGCCTCGTAGACGGCCTGCTTGGCGGCCGCGGGGCTCGCCCCGAGCGCCGCGCCGATCTGCTCGAAGCCGAGCCCGCTCAGCTCGCGCATGACCAATGCCCCGCGCTGTCGCTCGGGCAGGTGGTCCAGATCCGCGACCAGGTCGCGCAGCTGCTCGCGCGCGACCGTGCGCTGTTCGGGCCCGTTGCCCAGCTCCGGCAGCTCCGGGTCGATCTCGTCGGTCGGGCGCCGTCGGCGAACCAGCGAGATCGCCTCGTTGTGGGCGATCCGGAACAACCACGGCTTCAGCTCGATTGTTCGCGGCTCGCCCGGCAGCGCCCGCAGCGCTTTGACCATCGTCGCCTGCAGGGCGTCCTCGGCGTCCTCGCGATCGCCCAGCAGGGCCAAGCAGTAGCGGTAGAGATCCTGGTGATAGCGGCGGTAGATCGCAGCGAACGCGCGCTCGTCGCCCGCCGCCGCCCGTCGAGCCAGGCGCGCGTCTCCGAACGGTAGCGACGGACCCGACGCCCGGACTTCTCGCGGCAGCCTGCCGGTGCCCTCGCTCATGGTCATGATTGTCCTGCATCGCGGCCTCCATCAGCGCTCAAACGCGTTCGCGTCGTCGTCGAGCGCGGCGAGCAGCTTCTCCACGGCGTCCTGCGGCAAGCGTCGTGTTGGCGACGGTCTCCTGCTCGTTGTACGCGGGGACGATCGCGGTCAGCCGCGCCTGGCTCTGAGCGGGCACGCCAACACAACGCCGCTCGCCCCCGGAGGTAAGGCCCTATCGGGCCCCGACCGCGAGCGCCGCCGCGCGCTGCTCGAGCGCCTCGAGCGCGACGTGCGGGAACAGGCCGTAGGCCGGCGGCGGGTCGTCCTGGTCGAGGAAGTCGCCGACCCAGAAGCCGCGCTCGCCGTGCAAGAGGCGCGCGCACACGTGCGGGCTGAGTGGTTCAAACGCCGACTCGACCAGCGCCCCGATCGCCGCGTCGACGTGCTCGCCGACGGCGGCGAGCCGCTCCGGACCCCACTCGGTCCAGGCACCGGCTCGGGCGCCGTGCGCGACGCCGTCGCAGTGGGCGACAAAGCCGCACTCGGCCAGGTCGCGAGCGCGCTGCTCCTCCGCCTCGCGCGCGGCCCCCGACCCGCGGTAGCTCGGGAGGTCGTCGTACAGGTCAGGCCGCAGCCGCACGGCAAAGCGCTTGACCAGCCGCGCCGACTTGTAGCCGCGGCGGTGCTGCTCGAAGCGGATCTCCGGTTCGCGGGCGCTCGAGCCGACGTAGACCCAGGGGATCCGCGGGTCACGCCGGCGCCCGGCGCCGGCGGCGAGCTCGATCGCATAGACGCGCGCCACACCCGCCCCTTCGACGGCGGGCCGCACAAGCCTCGCCGCGGCTCAGTCGATGCGGTCGCGAAACGACGCGGCCGGCTCGGTCGACGCCCCGGCCGCGAAGACCGCGTTCTCGAGCATCCGGTCCGACGTGATCACGCGGATCGAGCCCGGGTCGTCGTCGGCGCGGACGATCCGGATGATCTCGTTGTCGGCCGAGTTGGGCCCCGGCCGCGGCGCGTGGGCAACCTCGATCACGGTCGAGCGAAGCGGCGGGTTCGGCTTGCGCTCGAAGACCACCATCACCTCGGCTCCCGTGTGCGCCGACCAGCGCTCGAGCCGGTCGACCAGCCGGGCCATGGCCTGGTCGCGGTCCTTCCACCAGCCGTCGGGCCTGGTCCCGATCACGTTCATGCCGTCGACGATGTAGCGGATCACGTCAGTACCGCCTGCCCATCCCGCCGAGCACCAGGCTCAGCCACGAGCGCTTGCCGCAGCGCGGGCACTTCTGCAGCGCGTGATCGAGCACCGCCCCGCAGTGGCGGCACTCCGGCTTTTGCTTGACGACCCCGGGCACCGGCCCATTGTCGCCGATGGCCTAGCCGCCGCCGAGCTTGATGCGCTTCGAGTGCGCGCCGGCGAAGCCCTCCACCGACTTGGCGCTCGCGCGGACCTTGATCGGGCCCGTGACCCGCAACCGCAGCGTGGCCTTGCACTTCGAGCCCGTCGCGACGTCGGCGTCGATCTGGCGCCACTTGCCCCGGCGCCGCTGCTCGAACGAGATCCGCTGCCAGGTCGTCGCCGGGCACGGGCGCAGCTTCGCGCTCAGCGTTGTGCGCTTGCCGTCGGCGGGGTGGCGAGGCGAGGCCTTGAGCTTCAGCGTCCGCTTGCGCGCCTTCACGCGATGGTCGGGCCCGAAGGACTGCCAGGTCCCGTTGACCGCCTGCTCCCCCACCCCGGGCTTTGCCCAGTCGCACACGCCGTCGGGAAAGGTCGCCGCGAGGCGGTTCTGCTGGGCGTTGTTGAGCGGCGGGTAGTCGCCGAGGTCGACCGGCTTGAGCTGGCACTTCGCGACCAGTGAGTCGACCGGCTTGCCGGCCTGGTTGGCCGGCAGCGAGTGCGGCGGATAGGTGTTCTCGCAGAAGTTGTCGTCGCCGATGATCGCGGCGCCGTTGGTGCGCTGGCCGCCGTTCGCCCAGCAGGCGTCGACCGCGGCAGCGGGCTTGTCGGCGATCACCTTCTCGGCGTCGCTGCGCCCTGAGTCGTCGGCGGCGATGGCGTCGAGCCAAGCGCCCATCAGGTCGATCGCCGTATCGTTCATCGGGCCGGTATTCGATCCGCCCTGGGCGCGGAACATCACCTGGTTGGCGTAGGTGCCGTTGGCGCGCTGCAGGCGGGCCCGGAACCGGTACGTGTTGAAGTACTGGTGCACGTTGACCTCGTCGTCCACGTACACCCGGGTGTCGATGATCGGAACCGTCGGGATCCCGCCCATGCCCTGGTTGATGCGCCCGGTCTGATAGGCGATCGCGAGCGCGCCGTCGTCGGCGACCGTGCGCCGGTTGACGATCAAGCCGTTCTCGTCGTACCCGCCGATTCCCTCGTTCAGGTCGAGAAACTCGCCCGGGTTGAGGTCTCCCGACTGCAGCGCGCGGAGCCCGTACTGCACGCCGGTGTTGTCGAGGGTGCGGCGCGCGTAACCGGTGGACGGGTCGCGGCCGTAGATGTTGACCATGCTGTCCCAGACCGTGCAGCGGGCGCCGCCAGGATTGGTGACCGGGTCGAAGATCAGGGAGGCCGGGACGACCGACTCGTCGCAGCCCTCGGTCGCGTTGACGACGTCGGCGCCGGCGCCGAGCGCCAAGCACCCGTTCGGGTTGGCGAGCCCGCTGATCGCGATGCGCTGCGCGTCGGTCAGGCTCGACCCGTCGGCGGACGCGTAGTAGTTGTTGAGCAGGCGACAGTCGGGATAGTCGGGCGCGGAGTTGTCGGGGAAGCTGGCTGACGGCAGCAGGCCGTCGAGCAGCTTCGGATAGTTCTGGCCGATCATTTGCGCTTGGACCGAGCCGCCGGAGCCGCCCTCGCCGATCGTCCACGCCGGCGCCTCGCCGAGGCTCTCGATCACGTGCTCCTTGACCATCGAGACGGTCTCAGCCGAGAGCACGTCGTTGCAGGCGGTGCCGAGGACGGTGAGGCTTGACGACATGGTCGAGTAGCCCCGCGAGAGCTGGCGGTCGTCGAGCACGGTCCCGATCCCGCTCGAGCCCTGCTGGTAGCCGGCGCCGCAGCCGCCTCCGAACCCGTAGATGAGGCGCCGGTTCCAGCCCTGCCCGGTGACCCCGCCCGGGGCGAGCACCGCCCAGCGGTAGATCGCGCGGTTGATCACCCCGGACTCGACCCGGACCACGTAGTCGACCGTCTGGCCGTCGCGGGTCGTGGTCTGAGCGAGGTCGACCGGGCGCTCGGTCGGGTCGGCAAGCGGCTTGAAGTTGCCGTTGGTCGACATGTAGCGGTACTCGACCCGGGTCGCCGCCGAGCAGTCGGGGTCGGTCGCCGGGCCGAGCCCGCCCGCCTCGGTCGTGCAGATGAACGGGGTCTGGTGGGTGCCCGAGAACAGGGGCCCGCTCGGCGCGCTGTTGAACAGGGTCAGATCCGAGGCCTTGGTCGCGCCCTTGGCGAGCGCCGAGATCCGGTTGGCGCCGTCCGCGAGGCCGGCGACGAGGCCGACCAGGCGGCGCGCGTTCGCCGCCGATGGCGCGAAGGCCCCGGTGACGTCGCGGCCGTTGCGGCGGATCTCGACCTTCGACACCTTCACCTTGCTCGGCACGTCGACGGCCACCAGCGCGTCACCGCCGGAGACCATGTCGGCCCTGCTCGAGAGCACCGAGAGCTTCAGCTTCGGGCTCGCGGCTACCGCGGACGGCGCCGCGAACACGGCCGCGGCGAGAGCAAGCAGGATCGCGGTCACGACGCGCGCGGCAGTCGACATCAGGCTCGAAAACCCCGACGCCCGACGAAGGTTGCGCCGACGGCTGCGGCGCCGGCCGGAATAGCATCGCCGCGATGCGATACCGCCGCATGCCGATCGAGATCGAGTCGCCCGAGGAGCTGGGCTACGACGCGATCACGAACAACCTCTCCGAGAGCTCGTTCTCGGACATGCGGCTGGCCGACTACGGGATCGAGTCCGACGTCGGTGACCTGCTGCTCCAGTACGGCGACCACCGGGGTCACCCCGGCCTGCGCGAGCTGATCGCGGCCGCCGGGCCACCCCTGCGGCCCGACGATGTGATCGTCACCGCCGGCGCCGCGGCGGCGCTTTTCGCCGTCTCCACCGCGCTGCTCGGCGAGGGCGGCCACGCGCTGATCGAGAGCCCGAACTACGCCACCAACCTGGAGACGCCGCTCGCGCTCGACGCCGACCTCGAGCCGGTCGAGCTGCGTTTCGAGGACGGCTGGGCGCTGGACGTCGACCGGCTCGCCGCCGCGATGCGGCCCCAGACGCGGCTGGTCAGCCTCACCTATCCGCACAACCCGACCGGCGCGATGATCGACCCGGCGACGCTCACAGCGGTGGTCGAGCTGGTCGAGCGCCAGAGCGCCGCCCGGCTGCTCGTCGACGAGACGTACCGTGACCTCTCCTACGGGGAGGCCCTGCCGATGGCGGCATCGCTGTCCGAGCGCGCGATCAGCGTCGGCTCGATGTCCAAGACCTACGGCCTGCCCGGCCTGCGGATCGGCTGGCTCGCCTGCCGCGACCCGGAGCTGTCCGAGACGCTGCTCGCGGCGAAGGAGCAGATCCTGATCTGCGGCTCGACCGTCGACGAGGAGATGGCCTTCCGGGTGCTCTGTGAGCGCGAGCGCATCCTCGCCACGGTTCGCGACCAGGTCGGCCGCCACCTCGCGGTCGTCCGTGACTGGATCGGCAGCCAGGAGACGTTCGAGTGGGTCGAGCCGGCCGCCGGGGTCGTCGGCTTCCCGCGCCCGCGGCCGGGCGTCGACCTCGATCCCGACCGCTTCTACGAGTCGCTGCTCGCCGAGCACGGGACCTACGTCGGGCCAGGGCATTGGTTCGGGCAATCGCGGACGTCGTTTCGGCTCGGCTTCGCCTGGCCGCGCACCGACGAGCTCGAGCGCGGCCTCGCCGGCCTGCTCGGCGCCGCCGACGCAGCGCGGCTCTAGGCGCCGGCCTTCAGGTATGACTTGATTTCTCGGGCGGCGACCGAGGTCAGGTTGCCGAGCGCGATGTTCGCGTCGACCAGGTGCAGGCCCCAGGTCGCGTCCGGGACCGGGTTGAGGACCGGCGCGCCGCCGACCGAGCTGATCTCGAGCACGTCGGCGTCGTCGGCCGACGAGCACTCGCCCGTGTAGGCGTCGGCCTGCGTCCACGGCGTCGTCACCGGCGGGCGCGGCACGCCGACCACCTCGGTCGCAAGGCCGATCGTGGTCCCGGGCGCGAACGGCGCGCTCGGGAACACCGAGCGCAGCTGCGCGGAGCCGCCGCCGAGCGCCGCCGGGTTGGTGCAGAGGACATCGCCGGTCGCCGGCAGGTCAGGGTTGAGCGCGGCGCTCGGGCGCCCGAACACGGCGTCGGCCGGAACCGGCGCGTTGAAGGTCGAGAACGCGATCGCGCAGCCGATCTGCTTCGGCTTCGTGCAGCCGGGGATGTGCTTGAAGTCGCCGCCCACCTTGGCTCCCTCGTCGACGACGACGTTGCCGCCGAGCAGGATCGCCGAGATCAGGCGCTTGCGGACCCCGGGCTTCGGGTCGACCCGGTCGTGGATCAGCTGGCGCAGGACGAAGGTGCCCTGGGAGTGGCCGATCAGGATCACGCCGCGGCCCTTGTTGTACTTCGCGAGGTAGGTCTTCCAGGCGCTGACCACGTCGTCGTAGGCGAGCTGGCCGGCCTCGTCGGTGATCCCGCCGCCGAACAGCGTCTGCAGCGTGACCTGGCGATACATCGGCGCGAACACCCGGCAGTGCAGTGAATAGCGCGCCGCCTGGTAGAGCGCGATCGAACGCTCCTCCGGGTCGATCGAGAGATCGGAGTTGACCGTCTGATCGTCGGAGACGGTCGGGTAGACGTAGAAGCAGTCGGCCTTCGGCTTGCGATCGGCCTTGGGCGTCTCGGTGCCGAGCACCTCGCCGGTCGGCGAGATCGTCGTCGTCCCGAAACCCGGCTTGCACGGATTGTCGGCGAGTCCCGGCTTGCACAGCCACACCGTGTTGTCCTTCGCGGCGGAGGCCGAGCCGGCGCCGACGAGCGCGAGCGCGAGGAACGCGGCGAACGCGGCCGCAAACCGGCGGTGAGTCCCTGAGCCCATCGCGGGCGGAGCGTATTACCTCGGCGCCGTCGGCTCAGACCTCGCCGTGGTAGTAGTCGACCTTGGCCGAACGCGGCAGCAGCATGCCGTCCTCGTCGTTGCCGGGCCAGACCCCGACCTTGTCGCTGTCCGGGTAGACGGTGATCCCCGGGTGCACGACCGACGACCACATCATCAGCCGGACCGTCTCGTCGGTCTCGTTGCGGACGCTGTGGGCGCCGTCGGCGCCGGTTGTGAAGAACACGAGGTCCCAGGGCTCGAGCCGCGTCTCGCCGCCGGGCTCGCGCAGGGTCGGATTGCCCTCGAGGACGAGCAGCCACTCCTCCTCGCCGGCCTCGTAGTGATACGGACACAGCGCCTCGCCGGCCGGAATCTCATAGACGCTGGTCCCGGTCTCCTTGGCGCCCAGCGCCGGCCCGAACCGGGCCAGACCCGCGCGAAAGCCCTCCGGGTCCTCGGCGTCGTACTCGAATTTCGGGTTGGCGATGTTCGCCCGGTTCATCTGTCTCCTCGCGTCGTCCTCGTCTTGGTCGATCAGGTCGTCGAGCGCCTCGACCGGCACCCGCGCCACCCCCATGTCTACCCGTGAGCCGCGAAACGGCACGCCCTCGGCCTCGAGCAGGCGGCGCTGGCGCTCGCCGACCGCAAGCGACCCGTCGGCGCGGACGATCCGCTGCCACGGCAACTCGGGGTCGTCGGCGCGGGCGAGGGCACGGCCCGCGCTGCGCGGCGCCTCCGGGCAGAGGTCCGAGTAGGTCGCGACGAAGCCGACCGGAACCGCCCGCGCCCGCGCCAGGATGCGGGGCTCGCGGTCGTTCGGGCCGGCGCGCTCACGCGCGCCGAGTCTAGGCGCGCCGGGGCCCGCTCAGCAGGTGGAGAAGAAGCGCTCGAGCTGCTCGATCAGCCCGTCGTCGGCGAGCTCGGTCGCCGGCTGCAGCAGCTGGTTGAGCATCAGCCCATCGAGTAGCGCGAGCAGCTGCGGCGCGTGACGGTGCGGGTCGCGACAGCCCGCGGCGGGCAACAGCTGCTCGGCGAGCAGCAGGTACTCGCGGCGGACCTCGTCGAGCGCGAGCTGAAACTGCGGTCGGCGGCGCGCCTCGAGGAAGAGCTCGTAGCGGGCGAGGGCGAGCCCGGCGCGGTCCGGGGTGAGCCAGCCTTGCAGCACCTCGGCGACGAGCTCGGCGGCGCGGTGAGGCGCGTACGGGCCGTCGGGAACGAGCGCCTCCATCGCCTCGACCGCTGGACGCTCGAGCTCGACCAAGCGCAGCAGCGCCGCCGTCAGCAGCGCCTCGCGGGTCTTGAAGTAGTTGCTGGTCGAGCCCTGCGGCAGGTCGGCGCGGCGGTCGACCGCGCGGTGGGTCAGCCCGCGCCCGCCCTCGGTCTCGAGCACCGCGAGCGCGGCGTCGGCGAGCGTCGCCCTGCGGTCGGGAACCTGGGTCTCGCGTCGTCTCCACTACATCTGTAGTATGGCGGACGTGAGCGCGACCGCGCAGCCCGACCTCACCCGGATCGACCTCGGCGAGCCGAGCCTCTGGGAGGACGGCCCGCCGCACGAGCTCTTCACCCGCCTGCGCCGCGAGGCGCCCGCCCACTGGAGCCCGCTCGAGCAGTATCCCAAGGAGGCCGGCTTCTGGTCGCTGACTCGCGCCGCCGACCTGCGGGCCGTGAGCCTCGACTGGCAGACCTTCTCCTCCTACGTCGGCGGGATCATGGTCCTCGACGACTTCGGGATCCCGCTCGAGGGCCAGCAGCAGCAGATGATCTCGATGGACCCGCCGCGCCACGACCGGATCAAGGCCCTGTTCCAGCGCGGCTTCACGCCGCGGCGGATCGCCGAACACGAGGAGCGGATCCGCGGGATCGTCAACCGGGTGCTCGACCGGGTCGAGGACCGCGACGAGGTCGACCTCGTGAACGAGGTCGCCGGGCCGGTGGTGTCGCGGGTGATCGGTTCGTTCATCGGCACTCCCGAGGAGGACGACCAGCGCCACATGGAGGAGACGAACCTGGTGCTCGGGTTCGGCGACGACGACCTGCGCCCGTCCGAGGAAGCGGTGATCGAGGTCATGACCCGCGCCTGGGACGAGACCATGGAGATGATCGCCGAGCGCCGCGAGACGCCCGGGCATGGACGACCTCATGGACGTGCTCGTGCACTCCGAGGTCGACGGCGAGAAGCTCTCGGACACCGAGATCTTCATGGGTTTGGGGCTGCTCGGGGCCGCGGGCAACGACAGCACTCGCTCCGTCTTCACCAGCGGCATGCTCGGCCTGTTCGAGAGCCCCGACCAGCTCGACCTCCTGCGGGCCGATCCCGAACTCGTCCCGAACGCGGTCGAGGAGCTGCTGCGGATGTACCCGGCCTTCGCGCACTTCCGCCGCACCGCGACCCGCAACGTCGAGATGCACGGCGAGACGATCCGCGAGGGCGACAAGGTGCTGCTCTGGTACGTGGCCTCGAACCGCGACGAGGACGTCTACGAGGATCCACAGCGCCTCGACGTCACGAGACGCCCGGACCACCAGGCCTTCGGCGCCGGCGGCCGCCACTTCTGCCTCGGCGCAGCGCTGGCGCGGCTCGAGATCCGGACCCTGCTGAGCGAGACCCTGCGCCGCTTCCCGCGGATCGAGCTCGCCGGCGAGCCGTCGAAGGCGCGGTCGATGTTCCTGAACCAGCTGAAGACGCTGCCGGTCCGCCTCAACCCGTAGGCGCGGTCAGCCCGGGCGGGCGCCGACGGGTTGAAACCGTTGCCCCCTCTAGCGAAATCAACCCGTCGAGCGCCGGCGCCGGCGCGCGCCGATCGCCCTCGCCGGGTTAGAGGCCCTCGAAGTGGCGCTTGCGGAACGGGCCGTTGACGAGCCCGGCCTTGACGTCCTTCGACCAGCCCGGGCCCGCTTGGCCGTCATCGGGGATCGAGGTGTCGAAGCGCAGGCCGGCGACGACCACGTAGGCGTGGCCGGCGTTCGTGTAGACGGTGATCCAGCTGCCCTTGCCGCGCTCGCCCCAGCGCTCGAGCGAACCCGAGTCGAGCGGCGAGTCGAGGATGTCGGCGCCCTCGGGACCGAGCACGTAGCTGACCGCGCCGGAGCAGTCGTAGCAACGCGAGTGAATCGTGCGGTGCCCGCCGCCGGTGCAGTAGCCGGTGTCGTCGATCTCGTTCGCCGCCTCGATCGCGCGCTGGACCTCGACCGGAGCGTCCGCGGGCGGGCGAGCCAGGCCGCTGCGGAGCAGCTTCGCCTTGCTACCGGCGACCGGGGGCGGCGGCGCGGAAGACGGGCCGACCCCGCCGGAGCTGGCGAGGGCCGAGGCGGACAGGGCGAGCGCGGCGACGACCGCGCAGGCGCCGATCGCGGCTGCGGGCTTGCGGGCAAACGATGACCTGAGCACTGATCCGTTCTCCTTTGTCTGCCTGCGGGGTTAGCTGACGGGCTGGCGCTCATAAGGAGCAGCGCCCCCACCGAAACGCGGTGGGTTAGCCCCAACGACTTGGTTCCCCCGCTCCCAGTCCGCGTACGGACCGGGATTAGGCAACGGGTCCAAGAACGCTGGGCAGCATACACATCGGCCTGGGCGGAACCGCCGGCAAGCGCCACAGCGACGCTTGCGGCGGTGGCGGGCGCGCGACACCGCAACTTCTCGTAGCTCTGGGTGGTTTAGAGTCCGAAGCTCCCCCGCTGGGGGCGCCTACGACACTTTTCTCAGAAAGAGGCATCACGGATGAATCGGAGTTCCTGGATCCGCATCGGACTGCTCGCGCTGGTCGCGGCGCTGGTCGCCGTCCCGGCGAGCGCGATGGCCAAGCCGAAGAACAAGACGGTCGAGGTCTGCAAGCACGGATGTGACTACCGAACGATCCAGGACGCGGTCGACCACACCGGGAAGAACGCGACGATCAACGTTCACCCGGGCAAGTACAAGGAGGGCGTGCTGGTCTCAGGCGCCAAGCACGACGGCCTCACGATCCAGGGCACCAAGAGCAACGCCAAGAAGGTCATCCTCGAGGGCAAGAACGCCAAGGCCCCAGACGGCCAGCCGGCCAATAACGGGATCGAGGGCGACGGAGTCGATGGAATGCGGGTGCTCAACCTCTGGGCTCGTAACTACCTCGCCAACGGGATCTTCATCCACGACTGCAACGGCTACTTGATGAAGAATCTCCGCGCCTCGTTCAACCGCGCCTACGGCTTGTTCGCGTTCGACTGCAAGGGCGGGCGGATGACGAAGTCGGTCGGCTACGGCCAGGGCGACTCCGCCTACTACGTCGGCGAGACGCCGGCGCAGAGCAAGCCGAAGTGGACGAAGCTCGACCACCTCGACGGCCACGAGAACGTGCTCGGCTACTCGGGCACCAACTCGAAGTACGTCAAGATCACGAAGTCGAACTTCTACAACAACGGCGCCGGGGTGGTCCCGAACACGCTCGACTCGGAGCGTTTCGAGCCGACCGCTGACGGGATCATCGAGAACAACAACATCTTCTGGAACAACTTCAACTACTTCCTGCCCAACTCGAGCGTGAAGACCGTTTCGAACGGGCTCGGGCAGATCGGGGACCTCACGATCAACTTCCCGACCGGAGTCGGGATCGTCCTGCTCGGCGCCGACGGCTGGATCGTCCGCAACAACAACATCTTCGGCAACTTCAAGACCGGAGCCTGGACGATCTCGGATCCGTTCAACGAGGGCGACAACGCGATCTCGCAGAACAACCAGTTCATCGACAACCAGATGGGCCGGGGCGGGACGGACACCAACCAGGTCGACTTCTTCAACGACGGCTCCGGCAGCGCGCAACTGCTTCCAGGGCAACTCGAGCTCGACCTTCGATCCGGGCACCGCGCCCGACTCGGTCCTGTACCCGCCACCTGCCCGGCGGCGCCGGCGCCGGCGACCGGGCACCGGGACCAGCGCGGCCGACGGTGGCCAGTTCGCCGATCTCGTCGCCTACGTCGCGGCCAACCCGCCGGAGACGCAGCAGTGCTCGTGGGCGGTCCACGACCACCCAGCGTTCGAGCAGTTCACGCCGCTCGACCGTGACGCCGGGGCCGACATGCTGAGGCGGCGACGGAGCCTGATCGGCTGCGCGCTGGCCGCGACCGCCCTCGCGGCGGTCGCGGGCCCGGCCTCGGCCGTGAAGACAGCCGACAAGACGGCCAAGGTGACGGTCGCCGACGACTATTTCGCCCCGACCGACGTCGAAGATCTCGAAGAACTCGAAGGTCAAGTGGGTCTGGGCGAGCGACAACACCGACACCCACAACGTCAAGCTCACCTCGACTCACCCGAAGGGCGTGAAGCCGTCCGACTTCAGCTCCTCATCGGGCGCGGTCGGGCTGGTCTTCAAGCGCAAGTTCACGGTGCCCGGCAAGTACGGCTTCATCTGCACGTACCACCGCAGCGAGATGAAGCAGACGTTGACGGTCAAGAAGTAGGCCGGTCATGGGACCCGATCCGTTCGGCCGCCGGGACCTGTTCGCCGGCGCCGGTGGCCTGTTCCTGTGCACGCTCGCCGGCCAGAAGGTCCTGACGGGCGAGAAGGCGAACGTCGAGCAGCTCGCGAGCGAGGTCCCGGTGCCGCCGAAGGTCGCCGCC
Source organism: uncultured Solirubrobacterales bacterium (assembly GCA_963828755.1). Classification (GTDB taxonomy): domain Bacteria; phylum Actinomycetota; class Thermoleophilia; order Solirubrobacterales; family 70-9; genus WHSW01. Next base: position 133,225 of record CAWHFY010000024.1, read on the forward strand.
GCCGAGCGCGCCGGACAAGCGCGCCGCCGCCGAGGCGGTGCTCACCCAGGGCACGACCGGGGCGCGTCGCGAGTACTGGATCCAGGCCGAGCCGGTGAAGTGGAACATCGTGCCGAGCGGACGCGACGCGATGATGGACAAGAAGGTCAAGGGACCGACCAAGTTCAGCGCGTACGCGTATCGGCCCTACTCCGCCGGATTCGCCGCGCCGCTCGGGCCGGCGACGATCCCGGGGCCGCTGATCGAGGCCGAGACCGGCGACGCGATCGTGGTCAACTTCCGCAACAAGATCGACGCGCCGTTGACGATCCACCCGCACGGGGTCTTCTACAGCCAGGAGATGGACGGCGCCTACAAGGGGCGCCACACGGACCCCGGCGGCTTCGTGCAGAAGAAGCAGACGTTCCAGTACGTCTGGGAGGCGCGCGAGGGCACCGAGGGCGCCTGGCTCTATCACGACCATGGGGCGATGGACCCGATGCCCGTCTACAAGGGGCTGTTCGGGCCGCTGCTGATCCGCAAGGCCGGGAGCCCCGCGCCCGACGCGGGAGTTCAACGTCGCGTTCCACTCCTTCACGCCGACGGTGACGGGGTTCAGCCGGAGCTTCTCCTGCATCAACGGGCGCTCCTACGCCGGCAACACGCCGACCCTGCAATCGGTGGTCGGTGACACGGTCGCGTTCAACGTGTACGCGATCGACAACGACTTCCACACGTTCCACATCCACGGCCATCGCTGGACGGAGCCGGACGGAACGGTGGTCGACACCAAGACGCTCGGCCCGGGCGACTCGTTCACCGCCGCGTTCACCGAGGACAACCCCGGCCGCTGGTTCTACCACTGCCATGTGTTCTCCCATCTGCACGAGGGGATGAACGGTTGGTATCTCGTCAACTAGGCCGCCGGGCGGCGTTCATCGCAGCGGCGGTGGTCGCTGTCGCGCTCGCGTTGACACCGGCGGCGAGCGCCTCGAACCGGCGCATCTCGATCTCCAACTACCAGTGGTCGGACCCGTCGATCGAGCTCGACCTGGGAGAGCACGTGACCTGGTACTGGGTCGGGCCCCGACACCATGCACTCGGTGACCGGCGAGTCGCCGAACGCGCTCCAGTGGGACTCCGACGCCGGGATCGGACTGCCCCACCACAAGATCGGTGACAGCTACCGGATCGACTTCGACAACCCGGGCACCTACGACCTGGTCTGCAAGCTGCACAGCACGGTGCGCGGAACGGTGACCGTTTCCGACACCCCGGGCGATCCGGCCTCGGAGCAGGACCCGGTGCCGAAGAGCCAGGTCGACCTGCGGCCCCCGAAGATGCGCCAAATCGCGCTCGACAAGAACCCGATCCGCGGCCGCGGCGGCCAACTCTCGTTCGCCCTCGACGACCGGGCCAAGGTCGACGCCGACTACTACCGGATCGACGCCGGAGGCAAGCGACACTTCGCGGGCTGGGCGAAATGGAACGCCTACGTCGGCCTCAATGAGATCCGCTTCGGCGGACGCGGGAAGCACTTCCGCGCGAAGCCTGGACGTTACGTGGCCGAGCTGCGCGCCACCGACCGCGACGACAACACCAGCAAGGCGCGGCAGGTCCGGTTCGCGATCACCACTGGCTCCGCGAGTCGCTGATCGACGAGCCCCTCGTACGGTGTGCCGGATGAGCTCCGGCGGGCGCGCAACCTCGATGGCGATGGTGATCGGCGGGATCGTCTCGGTCCAGACCGGGGCCGCGTTCGCGACCGAGCTCTTCGACGAGGTCGGGCCGGTCGGCACGGTGATGCTGCGGCTCGCCTTTGCGGCGCTGCTGCTGGTCGCGATCTGGCGGCCGTCACTGGCGGCGCTGCGCGGCGCACACGCGACGCGACGTGCTCGCCTTCGGGATCGCGTTCGCCGGGATGAACACGAGCTTCTACCTGGCCCTCGACCGGATCCCGCTCGGGATCGCGGTGACGCTCGAGTTCGTCGGCCCACTTGGGGTCGCGTTCGCCGCCTCTCGGCAGCGCGCCGACTTCGTCTGGGCCGGGCTCGCGGCCGCCGGGATCGTGCTGCTGTCGCCGGGCCTCGGCGACGGACTCGACGCGCTCGGGGCCGGGCTGGCGCTCCTCGCCGGCGCCTTCTGGGGCGCCTACATCGTCCTCTCCGCGCGGATCGGCCGGGCCTTCAGCGGCGGCGACGGGCTGGCGCTCGCGATGCTCGTCGCCGCCGCGGTGCTGCTGATCCCAGGGGTCGCGGCGGCCGGCGACGACCTGCTCGACCCGACCGTGCTCGCGTGGGGCTCGCGGTCGCCGTGCTGAGCTCGGCGCTGCCTTACTCGCTCGAGCTCGAGGCGCTGCGCCGTCTGCCCCAGGGCACGTTCGGCGTGCTGATGAGCCTCGAGCCAGCGGTCGCGGCCCTGGTCGGCTTCGTCGGCCTCGACCAGGGCCTTGCCGCGAGCGAGGTGGTCGCGATCGTGCTCGTCGTCGCCGCCAGCGCCGGGGCCCTGCGCGCCGCGCCGCCGCCGGCCGAGGGCTGAGGCACCCGCGGCGTCGGCCTCGATCGTTAGCTTGCCGCCCTCGATGAGCGCCGCGAAGTCAGCGATCGCCTGCGCCTCGGCCGCCCTCGTGCTCGCGCTTCGCCGCCTGCGGCGCGCGACTCCGGCGACGACACCAGCGTCGGCGACTCCTCCGCGACCGCCTCCACCACCGCGGACGGAGCGTGCGGCGAGATCCAGGAGGTCGACGTCGAGCTCGCCGGCCAGCACAGCGACACGGAGTTCACCGCCGCGGACTATGCGACGAACCCGCCGACGGGCGGCGACCACAACCCCACCCCGCTGCAGGCCGGTCGCTTCTACACCAAGCCGCCGCGACTCGGCGAGGCGGTCCACCTGCTCGAGCACGGCGCCGTGATCGGCTGGACCAACGACCTCTCGGCGGCCGACCAGAAGCAGGTCGAGGACGCCTTCAACGAGGTCTTCCAGGCGGGCTACTACCAGGTCGCCGTGGTCGAGAACCCGGACCTCGACGTGCCGTTCGCGCTCAGCGCCTGGGGAGCGCTGCAAACCTGCGACGTGGTCGACACGTCCGTGATCAAGCCGTTCGTCGAGCAGTGGTACGCGTCGCCGAAGTCCGCCGAGGGCGGGCTCGCCTGCCAGGGCCAGGCGCGGCAGCTGCCCAATTGCTGAGCGCCCGCAACGCAAAGCGCTTGCGCTGCGCCGCAGGCACGGAGCGCCCTCGCGAACGCGTCGTGCCGAGGCCTTCGAGTGTCGTCTGAGACCCGGGAGCCGTGCCTGAGACGACTCTCGCGAGCTTCAGGGCCCGCGATGAGCGGGGAGCGTGTCTAATCGGGCGGCGGCTCGCCTCGGGCCTCGAACCCGGGGCAGTGGAGCACGGGCAGGCGCGGGTACCTGGGATAGGCGGGATCGCTGCGCGAGCGCTCGCAGAGGGAGAACTCCGAGCCGCGCGTATTTCGGATCACGCGCTGGTGCACGCACGCGTCGCAGAGTCCGGCCGGGGGCTTCGCCATCGCCTCAGTATCGCGGCGCCAGGCGCCGGAGCTCGCTACTTCACTTTGTATAGTCGAGCGCCATGGCGACCCTGAAGCGATTGTTCGGATTCCTGCGCCCGTACCGGCGCACGGTGATCTGGTCGCTGGTGTTCGCCTGGCTGGCGATGGTGATGACGGTGACGATCCCGCTGCTGATCGGCAGCGCCGTCGACGCGATCAACACGGGCGATCGCAGCGTCCTGCTGCCGCTCGCGCTCGGGCTCGTCGGCGCCGGCTTCCTACGCCTCGGACTCACCGTGGTCCGCAGGCTGATCGCGGGCAAGGTCTCCCTGGCGGTCGAGTTCGACCTGCGCGAGGGGGTCTACCAGCACCTGCAGGAGCTCGAGCTCGGCTTCTTCGACTCACAGCAGACCGGCCAGCTGATGTCGCGCGCGACGGTCGACCTGCAGTCGATCCGCTTCTTTCTCGGTTACGGGCTGATCTTCCTGACGCAGAACGCGCTCACGATCGTGCTCGCGAGCATCGTGATGGTGGCGCTCAACCCGCCGCTCGCCGTCCTCGCGCTCGCTCCCGGTCCCGTTCGTCATCTACGCCGCCGCCCGGTTCAGCCGGCTCTCGCGCCCGGCGGTGCAGGAGATCCAGCAGCGGATCGCCGAACTGACCGCCGAGGCCGAGGAGAGCGTCTCCGGGATCCGGGTCGTGAAGGCGTTCGCGCGCGAGGAGCACATGCTGTGGCGCTTTCGCCGCCAGGTGACCCGGGTCTTCGACCAGAACGTGTACTCGACCCGGCTGCGCGCCTTCTACTCGCCGATGCTCGGCTTCATCCCCAGCCTCGGCCTCGCCATCGTGCTCTTCGTCGGCGGGCGCGAGGTGATCGAGGGGTCGATGTCGCTCGGCGACTTCACCGCCTTCTATACGTACCTGACGATCCTGGTGGGCCCGATGCGGATGCTCGGGATGGCGCTCGGGATGGCCCAGCGCGCCGTGGCCTCCGGCAACCGCCTGTTCGAGATCCTCGACCGCGCGCCGAAGATCGTCAGCCCGCCGGATGCGCCGCCGCTCCCGCCGGGACCGGGCCGAGTCGAGTTTCGCGACGTGGGCCTGCGCTACGACGGCGGTGCGCCGTCGCTGAGCGAGATCGACCTCGAGGTCCAGGCGGGAAGCACGGTCGCGCTGGTCGGGCCGACCGGCTCCGGAAAGACCAGCCTCGTCGCGCTGCTGGCGCGCCTGTATGACCCGACCGAGGGTGAGATTCACGTGGACGGAGCCGAGCTGCGCTCGGTGGATGTCTCCTCGCTGCGGCGCCAGATCGCCTTCGTCGCCGACGACCCGTTCCTGTTCTCGGCCTCGGTGGCCGAGAACATCGCCTACGGCCGCCCCGACGCGACCCCGGACCAGATCGAGCTCGCGGCGCGGCGGGCGCAGGCGCACGAGTTCATCGAGGCCCTGCCCGACGGGTACGAGACGGTCGTCGGCGAGCGCGGTCTCACGCTCTCCGGCGGTCAGCGCCAACGGATCGCGATCGCCAGGGCGCTGATCGCCGAGCCGCGGATCCTGATCCTCGACGACGCGACCTCCTCGGTCGACGCGACCACTGAGGAGGCGATCAAGCGCGGCCTGCGCGAGGCGATGGCCGGCCGCACCACCTTCGTCGTCGCTCACCGGCTCTCGACGATCTCACTCGCCGACGAGATCGTGGTCATGGAGTCCGGGCGGATCGTCGACCGCGGCGCCCACGAGGAGCTGCTCGAGCGCTGCCCGCTGTACGCGGAGATCGCCGAGTTCGGCTGCGAGGACGTCCTCTTCCTGCAGCGCGACCTGGAAGAGCGCGAGGAGCTCGCCCGGCTATGAGACGCCGCCGCTCGGACGTCGACGCCGTGACCGAGGCCGACCCCGAGGCGCAGCGCTCCGACGTCGCCGACGAGACGGAGGACCAGGCGAACCAGCCCGGGCGGCTCGCCGGGCACGCTGCTGATGCTCCGCGACGTCTGGCGGCTGCTGCGCGGCGAGGACGAACGAGCGCGCAAGGTGCGCTGGCTGATCGGCCTGCTGCGCCCGTATCGGCTCCAGGTGATCTTGATGTCGATCGCCCTGCTGATCGCGACCGCGGCGGCCCTGGCTCCGCCATACCTCGCCGGCCGCGCGATCGACGACGGCATCCAGGCCGGCGACGAGAGCGCGCTGACTGTGATCGTGCTCGTCTTCATCGCCTCGGTGGCGGTGTACTGGGCCGCGTCCTACGCCCAGACCTACCTGGTCGGCTGGGTCGGCCAGCGCGCTCTGCAGGACCTACGCGAGCGGATCTACGTCCACATCCAGAAGATGTCGATCGGGTTCTTCACCAGGCGCAAGCCCGGGGTGCTGATCTCGCGGATGACGAATGACGTGCAGGCGCTCGACAGCCTGGTCACCGACGGCGTGATCACGCTGTTCTCGAGCACCCTGACCCTGCTCGGGGTGGTCGGCATCCTGCTCGCGCTCGACGTCGAGCTGGCCCTGGTCACCTTCGTCACCTTCCCGCTACTGCTGATCGGCAGCCTGATCTTCCGGGTCGCCTCGGCGGGCGCCTACCGGATGACCCGCGAGCGGATCGCCGACATCACCGCCTATCTGCAGGAGACGCTGTCGGGGATCCGCGTCGTGCGGACGTTCGGGCGCGAGGATCGCCACGTCGCGCGGATGACCGAGCTCAACGAGGCCAACCGCGAGGTCAACATGCGCACGATCTACCTGAACGCCGCCTACTTCCCGGCGGTCGAGCTGCTCTCGGCCATCGGGACCGCGGCGATCGTCCTCTACGGCGGGTATCAGGCGATCGAGGGGCAGATCGCGATCGGCGTCGTGGTCGCGTTCATCGGTTACCTATCGCAGTTCTTCGACCCGATCCAGCAGATCTCGCAGCTGTACACGACCTACCAGCAGGGCATGGCTGCGCTGGACAAGATCTTCGACCTGCTCGACACCGAGCCGGACATGGTCGACGCCGACGATGCGATCGACCCGGGGATGCTTCGCGGCGAGATCGAGCTCGACGACGTCTGGTTCTCCTACGCGGGCGGCGGCGACGCGACCGCGGACGAGCTCGGCGAGCAACCAGGCTGGGCACTCGAGGGGATCGACATGCGCATCCCGGCCGGTCAGACGGTCGCCCTCGTCGGCGAGACCGGCGCCGGCAAGTCGACTCTGGCGAAGCTGATCGCGCGCTTTTACGACCCGCAGCGCGGCCGGCTGCTGGTCGACGGCCACGACCTGCGCGCGCTGCGCTCGGAGAGCCTGCGAAGCCAGCTCGGGATCGTCCCGCAGGAGAGCTTCCTGTTCTCCGGCTCGATCCGCCAGAACATCGCGTTCGGCCGCCCTGACGCCGACGAGGAGGACATCCGCGACGCCGCGCGGGCGGTCGGGGCACTCGAGTTCATCGAGCGGCTCGAGGGCGGATTCGACACCGAGGTCGGCGAGCGCGGCGCCCATCTCTCGGCCGGCCAGCGGCAGCTCGTCGCGTTCGCGCGCGCCCTGCTCGCCCAGCCGCGGATCCTGATCCTCGACGAGGCGACTTCGAACATCGACGTCCGCACCGAGCGGGTGATCGAGCACGGGCTCGAACGGCTGCTCGCCGGGCGCACCGCGATCGTGATCGCCCATCGGCTCTCGACCATCCGCCGCGCCGGGCGGATCGTCGTCCTCGAGCACGGCCGGATCATCGAGTCCGGCACGCATGACGAGCTGATCGACGCCGGCGGCCGCTACGCCGAGCTTTACGGCAGCTGGGCGGAGTCGGCGGCCGCGTAGCGTGCCGGCGCGCTACGGGCTGACGCCGCCGGAGCTGGAGCCGCCGGTGTCGGTGCCGCCGTCGGTCGGCGCCGGGGCGGCCGGCGTCGCGCCGCCGCCGTCGGTCGGCGCGGGGGTGACCGGCGCGGGCGTCGTCGTCGCCGGCGCGACCGGCGTCGTCGTCGGGCTCACGGTCCCGCCCGAGTCGGTGGTCGAGGCGGAGTCGGTCGTGGTCGACGAGCTGGCGCTCGAGGAGTCGCCGGTCTTCGAGGGGTCGCCGCAGACCTTGAACCCGAAGGCCTTCGCGGAATCGGCGGCGTCGGCCGCCGCCTCGTCGATCGTCGCATCGAGCTCGGCCGCGGCGGCGTCGTCGCCGCGGTCGGCGGCGGTCGCCTTGTCCTGGTAGGCGGTCGACTGCTTCTCGAGCGAAGACAGGAACTTGTTCAGCTTGTCGGTCCCGTCGTCGGGCGCGGGCAGAGTCTGCAGTTGCTGCAGCTCGCCGGCGATGATGTCCGCCTGGTCGCTGGCGGCGGTGGCCGGGTCGGACTCGTCGACGCCAGCCAGCGAGGTGTTGGCCTCGAGGCAGATCGCGTCGGCCTGATCGATGTAGTCGGCCTGCGTCAGCGACGTCACGCCGGTGAGCCCAGACGCCCCCGCCACCGGCGTCACCGGCGTCTGCTCGTCGTCGCCGCCACAGCTGCGGATCAACAGGACGAAGATGATGAAGATCACCGCGATCGCGCTCAGCGCCACGAGGCGCCTGCGCTGGTAAACGTCCATACGCGCTCAAAGTAACAGGGCGATTGGCCGTTTCAGAGGGGAAGAACGCCTCCTGGGCGGGCGTTTTCACCGCCCGCGGAGGCCGGAAGTGGTGACTGCGCCCCAGGGATTCGAACCCCAACTACCTCGTCCAGAGCGAGGCGTGCTGCCGTTACACCAGGGCGCAACGCTGGCGGGCCGGCCCGCGGCCCGGGCAAAACATAGCGGGCCGGTGGCCCTTATCGCCCGATCGACTCGAGCTCTGAATCCGGGTCCGCAAGCGCCTCCGTGTGCGCCGACATGTCCGCCCCGGTCTCGATCAGGGTGCGCGCGTGGATCAGGTCCTCGGAGCGCCCGACGGCGAGCGCGCCCCTGACCACGCCGCCCTCGAGGAACCAGGCGCTGAACTCGCCCGGCCTCGCGCTCGCCGCGCCAGATCACCTCGTCCCACTCGTAGGCGGGGCCGACGTATTCCATCGACGCCCAGTCGGCGAGGTCGCTGAAGAAGTACGGGATCTCGCGGTACGGCTCCGCGGAGCCGAGCATCGCCCTGGCGACGTGGCGGCCCTGCTGAAGGGCGACGTCCCAGTGCTCGACCCGCAGCCGGCGGCCGTGGACGACGCTGTCGTAGCTGCAGACGTCCCCGGCGGCGAAGATCCCCGCGGCCGAGGTCTCGAGCCGCTGGTCGCAGACGATCCCGTCGTCGACCTCGAGCCCGGCGCGCTCGGCGAGCATCTGATCCGGGCGCACCCCGGCGCCGACGACGACCATGTCGCCCTCGACCGTGAGCCCGGACTTGGTGACGACCGCCTGGACGTTGCCGTCGCCCTCGAACGCCTCGAGCTCCTCGCCGCCGTGAATCTCCACCCCGTGCTCGGCGAGCGCATCGTGAAAGAAGCGCCCGACCTCCTCGCCGAAGGTGCGCGATAGCGCCACGTCCTCGAGCATCACGATCGCGACCTCGGCGCCCTTGGCGCGCAGCGAGGCGGCGACCTCGGCGCCGATGTAGCTGCCTCCGATCAGGACGACGCGCTCGGCCTGCCGCAGCCTGCTCGCGGATCGCGTCGGCGTTGCCGAACGCACGCAGATAGTGGATCCCCTCCAGCTCGGCGCCCTCGACCCGCAGGATGTTGACGTTGGCGCCGGTGGCGATCAGCGCCTTGTCGAACTCGACCTCCTCCCCGCCCTGCAGCTTCGCGGTCCGCTCCTCGATGTCGAGCGCCATCACGTTGGTGCGCGTGCGCAGCTCGACGTCGTTCTCCTCGTACCACTCGGTCGGGTTCACATAGGCGTCCTCGCGCTTCGCCTCCCCGCGCAGGTACTCCTTCGACAACGGCGGGCGTTCGTACGGCGGCTCCGCCTCGCGACCGGCGAGCAGGATCGAGCCCTCGGCGCCCTGCTTGCGCAGCTCCGAGGCGCAGTAGGCGGCAGCGAGCCCGCCGCCGACGATCAGGAAGTCGATCGTGCGATCGGGCATCCCGCCGCCTACCCCTACTCGCCCGACGAACCGTTGGGCCCGAAGTACGCGGTCAGATCCTCCTCGACCCGCGGGTCGAGGACCGCGAGGATCTCGTCGCCGGCCTGCAGGACGGTCTCGGCGTTCGGGACGAAGCCGGTCCCCTCGCGCAGCACCGAGATCAGCAGCGAGCCCTCGGGCATCGAGAGGTCGCCGACCCGCGTCCCGGCGGCGCGGGAGTTCGCGGGCAGCTCCATCTCGATGATCTCGAGCCGTTGCTCGGGCAGGTCGAGCAGGTGGACGAGCCCGTACTCGGGCACCTCGTGTTCGATCAGGCGCAGGATCAGGTCGGTCGCCGAGACCACCGGCTTGATCCCGAGCAGGTCGAAGTGCTCGCGGTTGCGCGGGTTGTTCACCCGGGCGATGATCCGCGCGACCAGGTACTTCTCCTTCGCGACCTGGCAGATCAGCATGTTGTCCTCGTCGTCGCCGGTGACCGCGATCACCATGTCGGCGCGCGAGATCCCGGCGCGCTCGAGCACCCAGAGCTCCGAGGCGTCGCCGTACTGGATGTTGTGCTCGAGCTCCTGCTCGACCGTCAGGTATCGCTCGCGGTTCGACTCGATCACGGTGACCTCGCTGCCCTTCTCGATCAGCTCGCGGGCGAGGTTCCAGCCGACCTTGCCGGCCCCGACGATGATGATGTACTGCCGCTCGGGCATCTAGAGGTCCGCGTCCTCGTGGTCGACAGCGCCGGCCGGCGGGACGCCCGACGTGCCGCGCTCGGCGGTGTCGCGGATCTCCTGCTCGAGCATCTCGATCGCAACCTTGGTCGGGCAGATCGTGTCGAGGCCCTGCTCGGCGTACCACTTCGCCCGGTAGGGATCGAGGATCCGAGCGATCACCCGCGGGACGTGGAACCGGCGCTTGGCGAGCTGGGCGATGACGATGTTGGTGTTGTCGCCGTCGGTCGAGGCGACGAAGACGTCGGCGCGCTCGATCCCCGCGGCGGTCAGCGCCTCGAGCTCGAGCGCGGTGCCGACCGTGAAGTGGCCGCCGAGGTCCTCCCAGGGCTTGTCCAGTCCGATCTCGAGCCGCGCGTGCGACTCCGGGTCCTCGTCCAGGCACGACACCTCATAGCCCTCGGCCAGCATGTTGCGAGCGACCGAGGAACCGACCCGACCCGCCCCGACGATGAGCACGAACATGCGGCGGATCTTAGTCGCCGCGGCGCCGCGGCTACTCGGGGATCGGCAGCGAGGCCTCGCGGCCGATCAACTCCTCGGGCGCGGTGGCGCGCGATCCGGCCCTGGTGCGGCGCGACCCGTCGGTGGCGCGGGGCGGTCACCAGCACCCGACAGGGAGCGCGGCGCAGCACGTACTCCGTCACCGGGCCGATCTCGGCCGGCCGCGAGCCACCGATCCCGCCGAGCACGGCGCCGCCGCGGATCCGGGTCGGGGGCTCGGCCCCCATGACGATCATCTCGACCCCGCGGTCGCGGGCGGCCGCGACGATCCCGCCACCGACCGAGCGGGCCCGGATCACCGACAGGTGCACCTCGACCGTCTCGTACTCCTCCCCCACCTGCTTGGCGCGCTCCAGCGCCGCGTTGGCCGCGGCGGCGCGATCGGGCGGCGGCGGCGAGTCGAGCGGCACGGTGAGCGGCAGGTCGAGCACGTAGACGACCTCGAGCCGCGGGGCGAGCTTTCCCGGCCGCTCGACGGCGTCGGCGAGCCTGCCGGCGGTGCCGACGATGTCGTCGTCGAGGTTCGTCCCGAACACCGGGACGAGGATGTCGCCGGACTCGACCGCGACCTGGTCCTTGACCAGCGCCTCGGCCGGCACCTCGACCCGCTCGGTCAGCGTCGTCCCCTCGATCCCCTTGCGGTAGATCACATAGGAGACGAGGCCGAACACCATCCAGCCGCCGCCGACCCAGCGGGCGGTGTCGTGGTAGATGATCACGCTGACCCAGGCGAGCGCGGTGAGGATCGCCGCGACCACCGTCGGCAGCGGCACCCGGGCTCCGAACATGGTCACGTCGAAGGGGATCCGGAACGGCCGCTCGCGGTCCGGGTCGGTGATCCGCATCCGGATGACGGAGAGGTGGGCGATCGTGAACGCGATCGTCGCGCCGAAGGCGAACAGGCCGCCGAGCAGCGCGACATCGGCCGGGATGATCAGCGCGATCGCGGCGATCGCGGCGCCGAGGATCGCCACGTGCGGGGTGCGGAAACGGCGGTTGAGCTTGCCGAGCCAGCTCGGGATCTGCCGGTTGGTCGCGAGCACGTAGACGTGGCGCGAGAGCCCGAGCATCGCCGTGTTCGCGGCCCAGATCAGCGCCGCGGGAACGACCGCGACGACGGCGGCCTGCATCACGTCGGAGACCCAGGCCGGCGAGAAGTTCTCGACCACCCCGAGCACCGGGTTCTCCAGGTAGGTCGTGCCGAGGTCCGTCTCGGGCCCGCCGGGAGCAGGATGAACCGGCAGCGCCATCAGCGCGACGACCGAGACGCCGACGTAGATCAACGGCACCAGGGTCGCGGCGACCACGACCAGCTTGCGCAGGTCGACCGGGGCGCTCTCGATGTCCGGGGCGAGGTTGGCGGCCGCCTCGATCCCCGCGAAGGCAACGGTCGCGATCACCCCGGCGTAGATCACGTCCTCGAGGGTCGGGCTCGCGAACGGATCGAGCTCGGCGGTCAGCGCCGAGAGATCGAACGAGGTGATCAGCCCGACGACGATCACCGCGAGCAGCAGGCCGACGCCGGCGATCGAGATCACGCCGAGCAGCCGCTGGCGCCCGGCTCCGGTGATGCCGGCGATCGTCAGCGCCGCGGTCAGCGCGATCACGACGGAGCCCGGTGATCACCTCGGGCGCCGTGTCGGCGAAGCCCGACCAGATCGGCGTCAGGTAATGCGGCACCGAGAGCGCCGCGAGCCCGATCACGATCACGTAATCGATCAGGATCGCCCAGCCGGCGATGAAGCTGATCAGCTCGTTGTTGAAGGCGTGGCGGGCGAAGGTCGCCGAGCCGCCGCGCTCGGGCACCATCGCCTCTCCCTCGACGTAGGTGAGCGTGTTGAGGACGAAGACGAGCCCGACCCCGAGCAGGATCAGCGGCGTCAACCCGAGGCCGCGCTCGGCGACCAAGCCGAGGGCGAAGTAGAGCGAGAAGCCGACCGCCGAGTAGGCGACCGCGAACAGCAACGGCACGCCGAGCCAGCGGCGCCCGAGCGGCAAGCGCTTCACCCCGGAGCTGAACGGGTCGATCACCGGCGATCCGCCTTCAGGGCGATGTAGAGGCGGCCAAGGCCCAGGCCGAGGAAGATCAGCCCGATCCAGAGCCCGCCGGCGCCCGCGTTGCCGCCGTGAGCGAGGGTGACGATGATGATCACGGCACCGAAGCAGGCGATGATCACGCCGAACGTCTTGGTCACGCCGCGATAGATCTCGCTGGGCGGCGGCTGCTCGGTCATACGGCGGTCGCCTCCAGCCGCGGCGGCGCGCCGTCGGTCGCGGTCTCGGCCGGGTGGGCGGCGACGATCACCCGGCAGGGGCGCTTCGCGAGGACCGTCTGCAGGGTCTTGCCGTAGAGCGGCGCACCGCCGCGGTAGCGCAGCGGCATCACGATCGCAGCCGCGTTGATCAGGCGCGCCTCCTCGACGATCGCCTTCCCCGAGCCGCCCTGGCGGACCCGCTCGACCGAGCCGCTGACCCGTCGCCCGCAGATCAGCTTCGCGCGCTCGAGCTTGCCCCGGGCCCCGGCCTCGGCGCCGTCGAGCGGGGCGTCGAGCGGCAGGTTGGCGGGCACCGTGACCAGCGAGAGCACGTGGATCGCGCGGCTTCGCTTCGTCGCCAGCGCCTTTGCCGTCGCCACCGCCTCCTCGGAGAACGGGTCGTCCTCGTCGAAGGCGACCAGCACGCTTCGATACTCGACCTCCTCGACCCCGAGCGGGGTCAGGGTCTCGACCATCACGGTCTCCGTCAGCGGCAACTGCTTGTAGCGCCGGTAGCCGATGTAGAGCAGCGTCCCGGCGATCATCCAGCCACCGCCGGTCGCGAGCACGACCGGGTCGAGCACCATCGCGACGACGAAGGCGCCGAAGGTGCCGATCCCGCCGAGCACCGCGAGCACCGGCAGGTAGAACCCGCCCATCCTGATGTTGCCCGGCGAGCGCCACATCCGGGTCCCGTCCGGCGTCAGCGGGCGCTCGTCGAGCGGTCTCAGCTTGCGCAGCCTGATCAGGGAGAGGTGGGCGACCGTGAACGAGAGGGTCGCGCCGAAGGCGTAGATCGTGCCCAGGAACGTCGCCTGGCCGGGCAGCATCACGATCGCAGCGACCGCCGAGAAGACGAGGATCGCGATGTAGGGAGTCTTGAACTTCGGGTGGACGGCGCGCAGGATCTCGGGCAGCTGGCGGTGCTGGCCCATCGAAAACGTGAGCCTCGAGAGCCCGATCAGGGCGGCGTTGGTGGCGATCAGCAGGATCACCGCGGCGAGGATCCCGACGTAGACGCGTAGGGCGTCGGTGAGCCCGGAGCTGAGGCCGATGTTCTCGACGATCCCGAGCACCGGGTCGTCCTTGAAGGTCGTCGCCAGCTCGGTCGTGAAGCCGCCGGCGCCGTCCGGGGTGACCGGCATCGCCGAGAGCGCGATCGCCGGCAACAGCGCGTAGAGGCCCACGACCGCGAGCACCACCAGGCCCGTCCCCCGCGGCACCGTCCGCCACGACTCGCGCGCCTCCTCCGACATGTTCGAGATCGTTTCGATCCCCGTGTAGGCGACCATCCCGACCGCGATCCCGAGCGCGAAGTCGCCCCAGGTCGGGGCGGTGCCCAGGTCGATCTGACTGACGAGAAGGTCCGGGTTGAAGACCAGGAACAGGCCGATCCCGACGAGGGCGATCTGGGTCAGCAGGTCGGCGATCGCGAGCACGAGGTTGAGCCGCGCCGACTCCTCGGTGCCCTTGATGTTGAGCAGCGCGAGCAGGCCGACCAGAGCGATCCCGAAGAAGACGTCGCCCGGGCCGTGACCGAGCGGCTCCCAGAAGACGGCCAGGTAATGCGGGACGAAGAACGCCGAGATCGCGATCGTGACGATGTAGGTGAGCATCTGCGCCCACGCAGCGAGAAACGACGCGAACTCGTTGAAGGCGCGGCGGGCGAAGCTCGACGACCCACCCGCCTCCGGGTAGAGCACCGTCGCCTCGACATATGTGGCGGCGGTGAAGGCGAAGATCGCGCCGGCGATGATGAAGGTGACCGGGGTGAGGCCGAGCGCGTACAGGGCGACGAGGCCGAGCGCGTAGTAGATGGACGACCCGACGTTCCCGTAGGCGGCTGAGAACAGGGCGCCGGAACCGTGGACGCGTCGCAGCGCCGCCTCGCGTGGATGCCGTTCAGCCATCAGTGCCCCGTCCAGTGATGAGCGCCCGGATCTGCCGCGCGAGAGGCGCGGATGGCAAGGACGCGGGGAGTCCGAATAGCAGCGCTATTCGGACGACTGAGCACGCAGCCAGGCGAAGCCTTGCAGCGGCAGGACGGGTGGTCATCGGTTGACGGGGCACTTGCTCAAGCGAGTCTAGGCCCGCCGCGGACGTGCTCAGAGCCGATCTCCTCGGGCTTCGAGCAGCCGAGCAGGACCATCCCGAGCTCGAGCTCAGCGCGCAGGATCTCGAGCACGTCGCGGGCGCCCTGCTCGCCGCCGACCGCGAGGCCCCAGAGCGGCGCCCGGCCGGCGAGCACGGCGCGGGCCCCGAGCGCCAGCGCGGTCAGCGCGTCGGTTCCGCGCCTGATGCCGCCGTCCATCAGCACCTCGCAGCGCCCGGCTACGGCGTCGACGACCTCGGGCAGGATGTCGAGCGTCGCGGGGACCCCGTCGAGCTGGCGGCCGCCGTGGTTCGAGACGATCACCCCCGCGGCACCGTGCTCGACCGCGAGCGCCGCGTCGGCGCCGGTTTGGATGCCTTTCAGCACGACGGGCAGCGAGCACTCGCTCGCGAGCGACTCGAGCGCGTCCCAGGTGAGCGTCGGGTCGACGAGCTCGAAGACCTCCTTGACGCTGATCGGCCGCTCGGAGCCGACCGCCGCGGCGACCGCCGGCGCGGTGACGTCCGGCGGGACGACGAATCCGGTGCGGAAGTCGCGCTCGCGCCGGCCCGCCCGCGGCGCGTCGACCGTCAGCGCGATCGCGTCGAAGCCCGACTCGACCGCCTCGTCGATCAGCGCCGTGGTGACGCCGCGGTCGCTGAAGCAGTAGAGCTGAAACCAGCGGGGCGACGCCGGCGCCTCGCGGGCGATCTCGGCCGGGTGCGAGGTCGCGATCGTGGACAGGCACATGATCGTCTCGGCCGCAGCCGCGGCGCGCGCCATCGCGACCTCGCCGTCTGGATCGACGAGACGCTGGAACGCGACCGGGGCCACCAGCAGCGGCATCGAGATCTCGGTGCCGAGCACCGTCGTCGTCAGGTCGACCTCGCTGACGTCGACGAGCACTCGGGGGTGCAGGGTGTGACGGGAGAAGGCGGCGACGTTGTCGCGCAGCGTGCGCTCGTCGCCGGCGCCGCCCAGCGAAATAGCCATGAACGCCGGGCTCGAGTCGCTCGGCGGCGAGGCGCTCGTAGTCGGCGACGTTGATCGGCTCGGGCTCGGGCACGGCGCGACTATACGGACGAACGTAAGCCTTAGGCTGAGCGATATGAGCGAGCTAATCCACACCTGCTACCGGATCACCGACATCGACCGTTCGGTCGCCTTCTACGAGAAGCTCGGCTTCGAGGAGCTGCGCCGGATGCCGATTCGCGACGAGGCGACCAACGTCTTCATGGGCCTGCCGGGCGACGGGCCGCGGCTCGAGCTGACCTTCAACCACGGGGTCACCGATGCGTACGAGCTGGGCACCGGCTACGGCCACATCGCGATCACCACCGACGACCTCGACGGCGCCCTCGCCGGGCTCGCCGAGCTCGGGATCGAGCCCGAGCGACCGCCGTACACGATCCGCGACGGCGGCTCGAGGCTGTGCTTCGTGCGCGATCCGGACGGGTATCGGATCGAGATCCTCGAGCGCGGCCTGACGGCCCGCGTCACTCGAACTAGAAATGCACGATCGGGATGATCAGGATCGCGACGATGTTGGCGACCTTGATCATCGGGTTGATCGCCGGGCCGGCGGTGTCCTTGTAGGGATCGCCGACCGTGTCGCCGGTCACCGACGCGGCGTGGGCCTCGGAGCCCTTGCCGCCGAACGCGCCGTCCTCGATCAACTTCTTCGCGTTGTCCCACGCGCCGCCGCCGGCGGTCATCGAGAGGGCCATGAACAGGCCGACCACGATCACGCCGATCAACAGGCCGCCGAGCGCGTCGACCGAGAGCAGACCGACGACCACCGGGACGACGATCGGGATCAGCGACGGGAGGATCATCTCCCGCTGCGCCGCGGCGGTGACGATCGCCACGGTGTCGGCGTAGTCGGGCTTCTCGGTCCCCTCCATGATCCCGGGCTTCTCGCGGAACTGCTTGCGGACCTGCTCGACCACCTCGCCGCCGGCGCGGCCGACCGCCTCGATCGCCAGCGCGGCGAACAGGTAGACCATGATGCCGCCGATCAGCAGGCCGATCAGCACGTCCGGGTTCGAGAGGTTGAAGAGGCCGCCGAGGTCGAAGCCTGATGGCGCCTCCGGCACCAGCTCGGCCTTGAAGGCGGCGAACAGCACCAGGGCTGCGAGCGCGGCGGAGCCGATCGCGTAGCCCTTGGTGACGGCCTTCGTCGTGTTGCCGACCGCGTCGAGCGGGTCGGTGACGTTGCGGACGTCCTCGGGCAGCTCGGCCATCTCGGCGATGCCGCCGGCGTTGTCGGTGATCGGGCCGAACGCGTCGAGGGCCACGATCAGGCCGCAGAGCGAGAGCTGCGCCATCACGGCGATCCCGATCCCGTAGATCCCGGCGAGCTCGTTCGCCCCGAGGATCGCCATCGCGAGCAGCAGCGCCGGCGCGGCGGTCGACTGGAAGCCCTGCGCGAGGCCCTGGATGATGTTGGTCGCGTGGCCGGTCTGCGAGGCCGACGCGATCGTCTTCACCGGGCGAAACCGGGTCGACGTGTAGTAGTCGGTGATCACGAACAGGCCACCGGTGACGACGAGCCCGATCAGGGCGCAGAGCCACAGGTCGCTCACGCTGACGACGTCGGCACTGGCGGCGAGGAAGCCACTCGAGAGCGCGTCGCTCATCAGCCAGTCGGTGATCGGGTAGAAGGCCGCTGCGGAGATCAGCGCGGAGATGATGAGCCCGCGGTACAAGGCGCCCTCAACACGGTTGGAGCTGGTCCGCACCGCGAGCGCGCCGACGATCGAGGCGAGGATCGCGACGCCGCCCATGACCAGCGGGAACAGCGCGACCTCGCGGGCGAAGTCCTCGGCGAATGTGAGCACGCCGAGCAGCATCACCGCGACCGAGGTGACCGCGTAGGTCTCGAAGAGGTCGGCAGCCATGCCGGCGCAGTCGCCGACGTTGTCGCCGACGTTGTCGGCGATCACGGCCGGGTTGCGCGGATCGTCCTCCGGGATCCCGGCCTCGACCTTGCCGACCAGGTCGGCGCCGACGTCGGCCGCCTTGGTGAAGATGCCGCCGCCGAGCCGGGCGAAGACGGAGATCAGCGAGCCACCGAAACCGAGGCCGATGAGCGCGTCAACGGCTTCCTTGTCGGTGTGGTCGGTGAGCACGAGGATGCCGAAGTAGCCGGCGACGCCAAACAGCGCCAGGCCGACGACGAGCAGGCCGGTGACCGAGCCACCCTTGAAGGCGACGTCGAGCGCCGGCGGCACCCCGCCACGGGCGGCCTCGGCGACCCGGGCGTTGGCCCGGACCGAGAGGTTCATCCCGATGAAGCCGGCCGCGCCCGAGAGCGCCCCGCCGATCACGAAGCCGATCGCGGTAACCGGGTCCTGGATGATCGCGAGCAGGATCGCGAGCGGAATGGCGACCACGCCGATGATCAGGTACTGGCGGTTGAGGTAGGCCTTGGCGCCCTGCTGGACGGCCTCGGAGATCTCCTGCATGCGGTCGTTGCCGGGCGGGCGGCGCAGCAGCCGCTGAGTCACCAGCGCTCCGTACAGGACGGCGGCACCGGCGCAGACGAGCGCGATGACAACGCCGTAATCGGTCAGGAAATCGGTCAAGACAGGTCCTCCGTTTGGCTCTAATCAGTCAGAAGCGGCCGGGAAACGCCCGGCCGCGAGGCGGCGGGAACTGTAGAGGAACCGGCGGCGTTATGACGACCCCGGGGTCCACAGCCGCGGCGGCGGCTCCGGACCACCGGGTCCCGGTCCCGGCGGCGGCTGCGGGGGTTCGCCACCCGCGCCGTCGCCGACCTCATCCGGCTCCCCATCGCCCTGGGTCTCGCGCACGTACAGCATCTGAACCTGGGAGAGCGCCTCGCGGACCTGCTCGCGCGGGGCCTCGTCGAGCAGGTCGACGAGCGCGCGCACGGCTTCGATCCCGATCCGGCCCTGCTCCAGGTCGCGCTCGTCCTCCTTGGCGATCCGCCGCGCCGCCAGGTTGAGGATGCTGACCACGCTCTCGGTCAGGAGGTCCTGAACCCGCAGCTTGCGAACCTGCTCCTCGAGGCGCCGCTGCAGTTCCTCTTCGGAGGGCGCTTCGGCGCCGGCCGGGGGCTCTGAACCTTGCGCGCTCAT